>NZ_JBIBCP010000003.1:0-778272 GCF_042901205.1 Streptomyces sp. NPDC012769
ACGCCCGGTTACATTCCGAACCCGGAAGCTAAGCCTTTCAGCGCCGATGGTACTGCAGGGGGGACCCTGTGGGAGAGTAGGACACCGCCGAACAATCATTGTGGGAAAGCCCCGCACCTTATGGTGCGGGGCTTTTCTGCGTTCTGGGAGACCCCTGTGCATCCGGTCCTCGCGGCTGAAGGTAAGGTCATGGGGCATCGTCAGCTCGTTCCCACAGGAGGCCCCCGGGTGGAGGTCCAGGAGACTCGCGTTCAAACGGACCGGGTCCTCACCATCCCCAACATCCTCAGCATGGCGCGCCTCGCCGGCGTGCCGCTGTTCCTGTGGTTGATCCTTCGCCCCGAGTTCGGGGGGCCCAACAGTGATGGCTGGGCTCTGCTCGTCCTGGCGCTCAGCGGCGTCAGCGACTATCTCGACGGCAAGCTCGCCCGGCGCTGGAATCAGATCAGCAACCTCGGCCGGCTGCTCGACCCCGCCGCCGACCGGCTGTACATCCTTTCCACGCTGGTGGGCCTCACCTGGCGGGAGATCCTGCCGCTCTGGCTGACCGTCGCCCTTTTGGCCCGCGAGCTGATGCTGCTGGTCATGGTGGGAATCCTCCGCCGGCACGGGTATCCGCCGCCGCAGGTGAACTTCCTCGGCAAAGCTGCCACATTCAACTTGATGTACGCGTTCCCGCTGCTGCTGCTCAGTGACGGAAACGGATGGCTGGCGTCACTCGCCGAAGTTTTCGGGTGGGCCTTCGCCGGATGGGGTACAACTCTGTATTGGTGGGCAGGGATCCTCTACGTGGTCCAGGTCCGTCGACTCGTGAAGGCGGATACCGCGGCCGATTGAGCCCGTCCGTCTGCCGAGCAACGGCGCCGGCATGAACGAGGACGCCCCAGGGCCCGTTGAGCGGACAGGCACAGTCGGCAGGACCGTCGTCTCTTCAAGGAGGACGCTTCCGACATGAAGGCCGTCGTGATGGCCGGTGGTGAAGGCACCCGCCTTCGCCCCATGACCTCGAGCATGCCCAAGCCTCTTCTGCCGGTGGTCAACCGGCCGATCATGGAGCACGTCCTGCGACTGCTCAAGAGGCACGGTCTCAACGAGACCGTCGTCACCGTGCAGTTTCTCGCCTCGCTCGTCAGGAATTACTTCGGGGACGGCGAAGAGCTCGGAATGGAGCTCACCTATGCGAACGAGGAGAAGCCGCTCGGCACCGCGGGGAGCGTGAAGAACGCCGAGGAGGCGCTGAAGGACGACGCCTTCCTCGTCATCTCGGGCGATGCGCTCACCGACTTCGACCTCACCGATCTGATCGCCTTCCACAAGGAGAAGGGCGCTCTCGTCACGGTCTGTCTGACCCGGGTGCCCAATCCGCTGGAATTCGGCATCACGATCGTCGACGAGGAAGGAAAGGTCGAACGATTCCTGGAGAAGCCCACGTGGGGGCAGGTCTTCTCGGACACGGTGAACACGGGCATCTACGTCATGGAGCCCGAGGTCTTCGACTACGTCAAGGCGGATGTCCCGGTCGACTGGTCGGGTGATGTCTTTCCGCAGCTGATGAAGGAAGGCAAGCCCATCTACGGCTATGTGGCCGAGGGCTACTGGGAGGACGTCGGCACCCACGAGAGCTACGTGAAGGCGCAGGCCGACGTCCTCGAGGGCAAGGTCCAGGTCGACATCGACGGCTTCGAGATCTCCCCCGGGGTCTGGGTCGCCGAAGGGGCCGAGGTCCATCCCGACGCCGTGCTGCGCGGGCCGCTGTACATCGGCGACTACGCCAAGGTCGAGGCCGGGGCGGAGGTCCGGGAACACACCGTGATCGGCTCCAATGTGGTCGTCAAGAGCGGTGCCTTCCTGCACAAGGCCGTCGTCCACGACAACGTCTACATCGGGCAGCAGAGCAATCTGCGCGGCTGCGTCATCGGCAAGAACACCGATGTGATGCGGGCGGCCCGGATCGAGGACGGGGCGGTCATCGGTGACGAGTGCCTGATCGGTGAGGAATCGATCGTGCAGGGCAACGTCCGGGTCTACCCGTTCAAGACGATCGAGGCCGGCGCCTTCGTCAACACCTCCGTCATCTGGGAGTCCCGCGGGCAGGCGCATCTGTTCGGGGCGAGAGGCGTCTCCGGCATCCTCAACGTGGAGATCACGCCCGAACTGGCGGTGCGGCTCGCCGGCGCGTACGCGACCACGCTGAAGAAGGGTGCGACCGTCACCACGGCCCGTGACCACTCCCGGGGTGCGCGAGCGCTCAAGCGGGCGGTGATCTCGGCCCTGCAGGCCAGCGCCATCGACGTACGCGACCTGGAGAACGTGCCGCTGCCGGTGGCCCGGCAGCAGACGGCACGAGGCAGCGCCGGCGGAATCATGGTGCGGACCTCGCCGGGTGTGCCGGACTCCGTCGACATCATGTTCTTCGACGAGCGCGGCGCGGACCTGTCGCAGGCGGGGCAGCGCAAGCTCGACCGGGTCTTCGCACGTCAGGAGTACCGGCGGGCGTTCCCCGGCGAGATCGGCGACCTGTCCTTCCCGGCCAGCGTCTTCGACTCGTACACCGGATCGCTGTTGCGGAACGTGGACACCTCCGGGATCGCCGAGGCGGGTCTGAAGGTGGTCGTGGACGCGTCCAACGGCAGCGCCGGGCTCGTTCTGCCGAGCCTGCTGGGTCGGCTCCAGGTCGACTCGCTCACGATCAATCCGGGCCTGGACGAATCACGGCCGACCGAGTCTGCCGAGAGCCGGCGGGCCGGTCTCGTGCGGCTCGGGGAGATCGTGGCGTCGGCGCGGGCCGCGTTCGGTGTGCGGTTCGACCCGGTGGGCGAGAGGCTGTCGCTCGTCGACGAGCGGGGCCGGATCATCGAGGACGACCGGGCGCTGCTGGTGCTGCTCGACCTGGTGGCGGCCGAGCGCAGATCCGGGCGGGTGGCGTTGCCGGTGACGACCACGAGGATCGCCGAGCAGGTCGCCGCGTACCACGGCACCCAGGTGGAGTGGACGACGACCTCGCCGGACGATCTGACGAGGGTCGGCCGGGAGGAGTCGACGATCTTCGGCGGCGACGGCCGGGGCGGATTCATCGTTCCGGAGTTCAGCAGCGTCTTCGACGGCGCCGCGGCCTTCGTCCGGCTGATCGGTCTGGTGGCGCGGACCCAGCTCACCCTGAGCCAGATCGACGCGCGGATTCCGCGGGCCCATGTGCTGAAGCGGGACATCGCGACGCCGTGGGCGGTCAAGGGGCTCGTGATGCGCCGGGTGGTGGAGGCGGCCGGGGACCGGTCCGTGGACACCACCGACGGGGTGCGGGTGGTCGAGGCCGACGGGCGCTGGGTGATGGTGCTGCCCGACCCGGCGGAGGCGGTCACCCATCTGTGGGCGGAGGGCCCGGACGACGCCTCGGCGCAGGCCCTGCTCGACGAGTGGTCGGCGGTGGTGGACAGCGCGGGCCACTGAGTGACCGGTCCCCGTAGGGGTTGAGAGAGCCGGGAGGCACCGGGCGGTACCTCCCGGCTCTTCGGAGGGGCCATTCGGCGGTAGGGCGTGCGACGTGCGACGATGTGCGGCATGTCGCAGCAGCCCCCCGTTCGGAGCACAGGAACGCCCCCTCCGCGGCCGGACGCGTCCATGTCGCTGCTGAACAACGTGATCGACCACGCGCTCGACGACGGGTACGCGGAGGCGTCGGCCCGGCGCGCGGCCGAGGGCGGTGGCCTGCCCCGTACGATCCGGGCCAAGCTCGGTCTCGCGGTCGGCCTGGTGCTCGCGGCCGCCGTGGTGACGCTGGGTGCGGCCGAGGCGCGGGTGTCCGCGCCGGTGGTGGCCAAGGAGCGGCAGGAGCTGATCGACCGGATCGAGTCGGAGACCTCGGCGGCCGACCGGCTGGAGCAGGACGTCGAGCGGATCCGTGACGAGGTGGGGGAGCGGCAGCGCAAGGCGCTGGAGCAGCACGGGGGTGACCAGGCCGAGCTCGTGGCGCTGTTGTCCGGGGCGACGCCGGTCCACGGGCCGGGCGTCAGGCTCGTCGTGGACGACGCCAAGGGCACCGACACGGGGGGCGGCGGGCCGCGGGAGAGCAGTGGCTTCTCCGACACGGGGCGGGTGCGCGACCGGGACATGCAGCGGGTGGTGAACGGCCTGTGGGAGTCGGGCGCGGAGGCGGTCGCGATCAACGGGCAGCGGCTGACGGCGCTGTCGGCGATCCGAGCCGCGGGTGACGCCATACTGGTCGACAACAAGCCGCTGGTGCCGCCGTACACGATCCTCGCCGTGGGCGACGGGCAGCGGCTGAGCACCGCGTTCCAGGACAGCGCCGACGGGCAGTATCTGCACGCGCTGCAGGAGAACTTCGGGATCCGTACGAGCATCTCGGCGGAGGGCGATGTGCGTCTGCCGGCCGCGCCGAGCCTGATCGTACGAACAGCAGAGCCGAGGGGAGCCGGGGCGAAGGCCACCGGGCAGGCCACGGCCGACACAGGGAAGGGCACATCTTGATCGCCGTACTGGGCCTGATCGTGGGAGTCGTGGTCGGACTGTTGGTCCGGCCCGAGGTTCCGGCGGTGGTCGAGCCCTATCTTCCGATCGCCGTGGTCGCCGCCCTCGACGCGGTCTTCGGCGGGCTGCGGGCCATGCTCGACGGGATCTTCGTCGACAAGGTCTTCGTGGTGTCGTTCCTGTCCAACGTGGTCGTGGCCGCGCTGATCGTCTTCCTCGGCGACAAGCTGGGCGTGGGCGCGCAGCTGTCGACCGGCGTGGTCGTGGTCCTCGGCATCCGGATCTTCTCCAACGCGGCCGCCATCCGGCGGCACGTGTTCCGGGCGTGAGGCCGATGAGCGAGAACGACAAGAACCCGGCGCAGGAGCCGGAGGAGTCCCGGCCGCAACCCCGGCCCGAGCCGCAGCCGCGCCCGGAGCCGCAGGGGCGGCACGTGCCGTTGCCGCAGCCGCAGCCGCAGCCGCAAGGCCAGACGCCGTCTCAGCCGCAGCCGCAGCCTGCGGCGCCGGCCGGTCCTTCGGCGCCGGCGGCGGCCGAGTCCGGGGTCACCGGCCGTCAGCGGCTGGCCGCCAGTCTGTGGCCGCCGCGGGTGAGCCGGGCCCAACTCATCGTGGCGCTGCTGCTGTTCGTGCTCGGTCTCGGGCTCGCCATCCAGGTGCGGTCGACCAGCGACAACAGCGCGCTGCGCGGTGCCCGCCAGGAGGACCTGGTGCGCATCCTCGACGAGCTCGACGACCGGACCCAGCGCCTGGAGGACGAGAAGACGCGTCTGGAGAGCCAGCGCTCGGAGCTGGAGTCCAGCTCGGACCAGGCCGAGGAGGCGCGTCGGCAGACCCAGGAGAAGGAGCGGCAGCTCGGCATCCTGGCCGGCACGGTCGCCGCCGAGGGGCCGGGGATCACGCTGACGATCACGGACTCCACGGGTGCCATCGAGTCGGACATGCTCCTCGACGCCATCCAGGAGCTGCGGGCGGCGGGCGCGGAGGCGATCCAGGTCAACGACGTGCGGGTGGTGGCGGACAGCTATTTCTCGGGCAGCGGACGCGATATGCGGATTGATGGAACGCAGGTGGCCGCTCCGTACGTCTTCAAGGTCATCGGCAAGCCGGAGGATCTCGAGCCCGCGCTCAACATCCCCGGCGGTGTCGTCCAGACATTGGAGAAGGAGCAGGCCACGGCCACGGTGCAGCGTTCCGGGAAGATCGTCGTCGACGCCTTGCGGCCTGCGAAGCGGCCTGACTACGCTCGGTCGTCCTCGCAGTGAGGCGGGGGTCGATGACGGTCGCGCGGCAAGGGCATGACCTTGCGGGGGGTCGCCGCACCACATGGGTGGTGCGTGGTGGAAACTGTCGAGTGGATACGGACGTTGTGAAGATGTCCGGGTCGGCAGGTGTGTTCAGTCAGGGTTCGTCCTGCCCCACGGGCGGGTCTGTTTCGGTCAAGGGGAATCGCCCGTGAAGTTGTTTGCGAAGTTGTTCGGCAAGAGCGGACGCGAGGACGGCGGCAACGCCAAGCATCGCGCGCCGCGTCACGCGCAGGGTGAGGAACAGGGCGGCGAGCGCCCCCTCTTCCGCGATGAGGTCGGTGGACCGGGTGGCGACATTCCGGGCACACAGGGCGCGTCTTCTGTTGACCCTGCCGGTGCCGCGCGCATAGGTTTCGGAGAACCATCAACCTCAGGTACGGGTGGAGGGTTCGTCCCCGACCCGTACGCGACCCAGACCTCCGCGGGGCAGCCGCGGCAGGAGGACGCGTCCATGCCGGTGTGTACGAGGTGCGGTCACCGCAATACGGCCGACAGCCGCTTCTGCTCCCACTGCGGCGCGCCGCTGCGCGGCGGGGTGGCCCCGGAGCGCGCTTCCGAGACGACCTCGACGATCTCCATCTCGGGGCTCGAGGCCTACGACTCGGAGGTCACCGGTCAGACCGCGCTCCCGGCGCTGCCGCCCGAGGCGCTCGCCGCCGTCGAGGCGCTGCCGCTCGGTTCGGCGCTGCTGATCGTGCGGCGCGGTCCGAACTCGGGCAGCCGCTTCCTGCTGGACGGCGAGCTGACCACGGCCGGCCGCCACCCGCAGAGCGACATCTTCCTGGACGACGTGACCGTGTCGCGTCGTCACGTGGAGTTCCGGCGCGGGCAGGACGGCACCTTCACGGTGTCGGACGTCGGCAGCCTCAACGGCACGTACGTCAACCGGGAGCCGATCGACTCGGTCGTGCTCTCCAACGGTGACGAGGTGCAGATCGGCAAGTACCGGCTCGTCTTCTTCGCGAGCCAGCGGGGCGTGTGACGCTCCGGAGAACCTTCAGGGAAGGTCCATGCTGCGTACACCGACGGGCGGTGCCGGACTCGGCACCGCCGCCGCGGGCGACCGGCTGTTCAGCATCGGGACGGTGCTGAGCCAGCTGCGCGACGAGTTTCCCGAAGTGACCATCTCCAAGATCCGGTTCCTGGAGGCCGAGGGGCTCGTCGAGCCCCGGCGGACGGCTTCCGGCTACCGGAAGTTCAGCCCGCAGGACGTGGAGCGGCTCGCCCAGATCCTGCGGATGCAGCGCGATCACTATCTGCCGCTCAAGGTGATCCGCGAGCATCTCGACGCCCTCGCCCGGGGCGAGCAGATCAGGCTTCCCTCGCCCAGCCCCCAGCGGGACCTGCTGGACGGTGCCCTGGAGGCGGACGCCGAGCGGCCCACGGCGGCCAGGATCGGCCGGGCCGAGCTGCTCGCCGCCGCGGAGGTGACCGAGACCGAGCTCGCCGAATGGGAGTCGTACGGCCTGGTTGCCCAGGCGGACGGCGGCGGCTACGACGCCGAGACCGTGACCGTCGCCAAGCTCGTGGCGGACCTGGGGAGATTCGGTCTGGAGCCCCGGCATCTACGGGCGGTCAAGGCGGCCGCCGACCGGGAGGCCGGTCTGGTCGAGCAGATGGTGGCGCCGCTGCGCAGGCACCGTAATCCCCAGACCAGAGCCCATGCGGAGGCGACCGCGAAGGAGCTCGCCGGACTCTCCGTACGGCTCCACGCGGCACTGGTCCAGACCGCGCTCGGACTCCGTCTGCAGTGATCTCGGACCGGCCCGACTACCCAAACCGGTCGGGCACGTCCTAGGGTTGCTGTGTGAACGAGCTCGACGTTGTGGGTGTCCGGGTGGAAATGCCCTCCAACCAGCCGATCGTGCTCCTGCGTGAAGTGGGAGGCGACCGCTACCTTCCCATCTGGATCGGACCGGGGGAGGCGACCGCGATCGCCTTCGCCCAGCAGGGCATGGCCCCGGCCAGGCCGCTGACGCACGACCTCTTCAAGGACGTCCTGGAGGCCGTGGGGCAGGAGCTCACCGAGGTCCGCATCACGGATCTGCGGGACGGCGTCTTCTATGCCGAGCTGGTGTTCGCCAGCGGTGTGGAGGTGAGCGCCCGGCCGTCCGACGCGATAGCGCTGGCGCTGCGCACGGGAACGCCGATCTACGGCAGTGACGGTGTGCTCGACGACGCGGGGATCGCGATTCCGGACGAGCAGGAGGACGAGGTGGAGAAGTTCCGCGAGTTCCTCGACCAGATCTCGCCGGAGGACTTCGGGACCGGCAACCAGTAGGCCGTCAGGTCGTCGCCGGAGAGCGCCCTCGGAGCATTCGAGTAGCCTTTCCCCGGAGTGGGGTACGCGAAACCACTCTCAGGGTGATTATCACTCGGCGTGCCGAGTGTGGCGATCGTTGACGCACCCCGAGTGACTGCCTACCTTCGTGTGGGCAGGTCAAGGACGGAGGGTCGGCGTGATGAGCAGCGGCGACGGTACGGCAGGGGGCTTCCTGGGGCGTGCCCCCGGGGAGAAGGGCCCGTATCCGCTTCACGGGAGCGTGGGCGACTTCGGCACGGACGAGGGCGCGGACGCGGACGTGGGCTCTGACGCCATCGGTTACCGCGGCCCCACGGCCTGTGCGGCGGCCGGCATCACCTACCGCCAGTTGGACTACTGGGCGCGCACCGGTCTCGTCGAGCCGAGCGTGCGGCCCGCGTACGGCTCCGGGACCCAGCGGCTCTACAGCTTTCGTGACGTCGTCGTCCTCAAGATCGTCAAGCGTTTCCTCGACACCGGGGTCGCCCTGCAGAACATCCGGGCGGCGGTGCAGCACCTGCGGGCCCGGGGCTTTCGCGATCTGGAGCGGATGACGCTCATGAGCGACGGCGCGACCGTCTACGAGTGCTCCTCGCCGGACGAGGTCGTCGACCTGCTCCAGGGCGGGCAGGGCGTCTTCGGCATCGCCGTCGGAGTGGTGTGGCGGGACGTCGAGGCGGCGCTGTCACAGCTGCACGGCGAGCGTGTGGACACCGGCGAGACGCTGATCGGGCACAACCCGGCCGACGAGCTGGCGCGCCGGCGCCGGGACCGGGCCGTCTGACCTTCCGGGCCCCGGCCCGGATCGGAGCGGCCCGTACGCGCGTGCGGGCCGATTGTCAGTGGCGTAGGGCAGCATCGGAACCGTGAGAGCCGCGCCCACGATCCTGCATCTCGACATGGATGCCTTCTTCGCCGCCGCGGAGCAGGCGTCGAAGCCGAGCCTGCGCGGAAAGCCCGTGGTGGTGGGCGGGCTCGGGCCGCGCGGGGTGGTCGCCACCGCCTCGTACGAGGCGCGGCGCTTCGGGGTCCACTCGGCGATGCCGATGGCGCAGGCGCGCAGGCTCGCCCCGAACGCGGCGTATCTGGTGCCGCGCTTCGCCTTCTACCGGGCGATCAGCGGGCAGGTGATGGAGCTGCTCGGGCGGCTGTCGCCGCTCGTGGAGCCGCTCAGCCTCGACGAGGCGTTCGTCGACCTGGAGGCCGGGGGAGTGGCCGAGGACAGCGCGGGAGCGCGGGCGGCGGGGGAGCGGCTGCGTCGCGACATCCTGGCCACGACCGGTCTGACCGGCTCGGTGGGGCTGGCCGGCTCCAAGATGCTCGCGAAGATCGCCTCGGAGGAGGCCAAGCCGGACGGTCTCGTGCTGATCGAGCCGGGCACGGAGCGCGAGCTGCTCGGGCCGCGATCGGTGCGGATCATCCCCGGCATCGGTCCGGCGACCGGGGAGCACCTGCGGCGGGCCGGGATCATCACGGTCGCCGATGTGGTGGAGGCGGGCGAGGACGAGCTCGTACGGCTGCTGGGGCGGGCGCACGGCGGCTCGCTGTACCGGATGGCCCTCGGGCACGACGACCGGCCGGTGGTGGCCGAGCGGGACGCCAAGTCGGTCTCGGTGGAGGACACCTTCGACGTGGACCTGCACGACCGGCTGCGGATCCGGCTGGAGGTCGAGCGGCTCGCGGAGCGGTGTGTGGCGCGGCTGCGGGGGTCGGGCCACTCGGGGCGGACGATCGTCCTGAAGGTGCGGCGGTACGACTTCTCGACGCTGACGCGGTCGGAGACGCTGCGCGGGCCGACGGACGATCCGGTGGTGGTGAAGGAGGCGGCGGCGCGGCTGCTCGACCTGGTGGACACCACCGGTGGCGTGCGGCTGCTGGGGGTCGGGGTCAGCGGCCTCGCCGACTACACGCAGGAGGACCTGTTCGCGCAGGCCGAGGCGGAGCAGGCGGAGCTGGCCCAGGCGGCGCGGGAGGCGGGGGAGCCGGGGGAGTCGCGGGATCCGGCGACGGCTTCCGAGGCGGTGGCCGCCGCGGTGCCGGCCGCGCCCGCGACGGCCACGGAGACCGCGGAGCGGCGCTGGGCCGCCGGGCACGACGTGCGGCACGCCGTCCACGGGCACGGGTGGGTGCAGGGCAGCGGCGTCGGGCGGGTCACCGTCCGTTTCGAGGAGCCGGGCTCGGCGCCCGGTCGGGTGCGGACGTTTCCGGTCGACGACCCGGAGCTCGAGCCCGCGGACCCGTTGCCGCTGGTCCCGGGAGGGGCTACGGGAGCGGCGGCCTGACCTCACGGCCCCGGCGGCGGCCCGCGCGGCCGGTGGCCCGGTCGCCCGGTGCCGGTCCGGCGGCCGTCAGGCACCCGCGCGGCCGGTGGCCCGGTCGCCCGGTGCCGGTCCGGCGGCCGTCAGGCCTCCTCCTGGCCCGCCAGACGGCCGAAGTCGCGGTCCGGGGTGTCCTGGGGCGCGGGAGGCAGTGCGAGGCTGTAGTGGCGGTAGAGCTGGAGTTCCTGTTCGGGCGAGAGGTGACGGCCGACGCCGAAGTCGGGGGCGTCCTTGATGAGGGAGCGCTCGTACGGGATGTGGAGGGCCTCGCCCACCAGCTCGCTCGGCTCCAGGGGGACGAAGGCGTCGCGGCTGAAGAGGCCGGTGCGGACGGCGGCCCATTCGGGGACTCCGGTGGCGTCGTCCAGGTACACCTCGTCGACGGTGCCGATCTTGTGCCCGTTCCGGTCGTAGGCCTTGCGGCCGATCAGGCTGCGCGGATCGATATCGGTCTGCACGGTCCCTCCAACGGGTCGCAACTGCGCTACACCCCTACGAAAGTGCACATCTGGGATGTCGGCCACTTGAGCGATGGGAGACGGAACGGCGCTGGTAGGCTGGCTGTGGCTGTCGACCCCGCGCGGGAGAGTCCTCCGGAGAATCCTTTCGGAGGCGCCGAAGGAGCAAATCCTCCCCGGAATCTCTCAGGCCCCTGTACCGCGCGGACGAGGTCACTCTGGAAAGCAGGGCGGGCGTCGACGGCATCCGCTCTCACCGACGGTGAAAGCCGGTCCTCCGTCAGGCGGGCCGGTGAAGCTCTCAGGTTTGGATGACAGAGGGGGAGGCCGTCCGGGCACCCGCGCCGTGGTGCCCCTCGCAGGTCGTGACGACCAGGAGGCCCCCGCACATGACCGCCAACCGCACCCCGCTCGCCGAGCTCGAGCAGGGCATCCCCTTCGAGCAGCGGCACATCGGACCCGACGCCGAGGCGCGGGCCAAGATGCTCGCCCAGGTCGGTTACGGCTCCCTGGACGAGCTCACCGCCGCGGCCGTTCCGGACGTCATCAAGAACGCCGAGGCCCTGGGCCTGCCGGCCGCCCGCACCGAGGCCGAGGTCCTGGCCGAGCTGCGCGCCCTGGCCGACCGCAACCAGGTCCTGGCGCCGATGATCGGCCTCGGCTACTACGGCACCTTCACCCCGCCGGTGATCCTCCGCAACGTGATGGAGAACCCGGCCTGGTACACCGCCTACACCCCGTACCAGCCGGAGATCTCGCAGGGCCGCCTGGAGGCGCTGCTCAACTTCCAGACCGTGGTCGCCGACCTGACCGGCCTGCCCACCTCCGGCGCCTCGCTGCTCGACGAGAGCACCGCCGCCGCCGAGGCCATGGCGCTGTCCCGCCGGGTCGGCAAGGTCAAGAACGGTGTCTTCCTCATCGACGCCGACGCCCTGCCGCAGACCATCGCCGTCATCGAGACCCGCGCCGAGCCGACCGGTGTCGAGGTCGTCGTCGCCGACCTGTCCGCCGGCATCCCGGCCGAGGTCGCCGAGCGCGGTGTCTTCGGCGTGCTCATCCAGTACCCGGGCGCCTCCGGTGCGATCCGCGACATCAAGCCGGTCATCGACCAGGCCCACGAGCTCGGCGCGATCGTCACCGTCGCCGCCGACCTGCTCGCGCTCACCCTGCTCGCCTCGCCCGGCTCGCTGGGCGCGGACATCGCGGTCGGCACCACCCAGCGCTTCGGTGTCCCGATGGGCTTCGGCGGCCCGCACGCCGGCTACATGGCCGTCCAGGACAAGCACGCCCGCTCCCTGCCCGGCCGCCTCGTCGGAGTCTCCGTCGACGCCGACGGCAACAAGGCCTACCGCCTGGCCCTGCAGACCCGCGAGCAGCACATCCGTCGCGAGAAGGCCACCAGCAACATCTGTACAGCGCAGGTGCTCCTCGCCGTCATGGCCGGCATGTACGCCGTCTACCACGGCCCGGACGGCCTGAAGCAGATCGCGCAGCGCACCCACCGCTACGCCGCGATCCTCGCCGCCGGTCTGCGCGCCGGAGGCGTGGAGCTCACCCAGGGCGCCTTCTTCGACACCCTCACCGCCCGTGTCCCGGGCCGCGCCGACGCCGTCGTCGCCGCCGCCCGCGAGGGCGGTGTGAACTTGTACCGCGTCGACGCCGACCACGTCTCGGTCTCCTGCGACGAGACCACCACCCGCACCCAGGTCGCCGCCGTCTGGACCGCCTTCGGCGTCACCGCCGACATCGAGGCCCTGGACGCGGTCACCGAGGACGCGCTGCCCGTCGACGCGCTGCGCACCGACACGTACCTGACCCACCCGGTCTTCCACGCGCACCGCTCCGAGACCTCGATGCTGCGCTACCTGCGCAAGCTGGCCGACCGCGACTACGCGCTCGACCGCGGCATGATCCCGCTCGGCTCGTGCACGATGAAGCTGAACGCGACCACCGAGATGGAGCCGGTGACCTGGCCCGAGTTCGGTCAGATCCACCCGTTCGCGCCGGTCGAGCAGGCGCAGGGCTACCTCACGCTCATCACCGAGCTGGAGGAGCGCCTGGCCGAGGTCACCGGCTACGACAAGGTCTCCCTCCAGCCGAACGCCGGCTCCCAGGGCGAGCTCGCCGGTCTGCTCGCGGTCCGCGCGTACCACCGGGCCAATGGTGACGACCAGCGCACCGTCTGCCTCATCCCGTCCTCCGCGCACGGCACCAACGCCGCCTCCGCCGTGATGGCCGGCATGAAGGTCGTCGTCGTCAAGACCGCCGACGACGGCGAGGTCGACGTCGAGGACCTGCGGGCCAAGATCGAGCAGTACCGCGACGAGCTGTCCGTGCTGATGATCACCTACCCGTCCACGCACGGCGTGTTCGAGGAGCACGTCTCCGAGATCTGCGGCCTGGTGCACGAGGCCGGCGGCCAGGTGTACGTCGACGGCGCCAACCTCAACGCCCTGGTCGGCCTCGCCAAGCCGGGCCACTTCGGCGGCGACGTCTCGCACCTGAACCTGCACAAGACCTTCTGCATCCCGCACGGTGGCGGCGGCCCCGGCGTCGGCCCGGTCGCGGTGCGCGAGCACCTCGCCCCGTACCTTCCGAACCACCCGCTCCAGCCCAGTGCGGGCCCGGAGACCGGCGTCGGCCCGATCTCGGCCGCCCCGTGGGGCTCCGCGGGCATCCTGCCGATCTCCTGGTCGTACGTGCGCCTGATGGGCGGCGAGGGCCTCAAGCGCGCCACGCAGGTGGCCGTCCTCGCGGCGAACTACATCGCCAAGCGACTGGAGCCGCACTACCCGGTGCTGTACACGGGCCCGGCCGGTCTGGTCGCCCACGAGTGCATCGTCGACCTGCGCCCGCTGTCCAAGGCGACCGGCGTCAGCGTCGACGACATCGCCAAGCGACTGATCGACTACGGCTTCCACGCGCCGACGATGTCGTTCCCGGTGGCCGGCACGCTGATGATCGAGCCCACCGAGTCCGAGGACCTCACCGAGATCGACCGCTTCTGCGACACGATGATCGCGATCCGGGCCGAGATCGAGAAGGTCGGCTCCGGCGAGTGGCCGGCCGAGGACAACCCGCTGCGCAACGCCCCGCACACCGCGGCCGCGCTCGGCGGCGAGTGGAACCACCCGTACACCCGCGAGGAGGCGGTCTTCCCGGCCGGCGTCTCGACCGCCGACAAGTACTGGCCGCCGGTCCGCCGGATCGACGGGGCCTTCGGCGACCGCAACCTGGTCTGCTCCTGCCCTCCGCTGGACGAGTACGACAACTGAGCCACGACGACTGACCGACGACGGCTGAGCGACGACGACGGAACATGAGTCGAGGGCTGGCCCGGAGGATCCTCCGGGCCGGCCCTCGGGCTTTTCTCAGGCCGCCGTCGTCACCCGCGCCGCGGTCAGCGGGCGGTGCGGGGCGATGATCCGCCCGTCCGGCAGCAGCTCACCGGTGTCCTCGAAGATCAGGACTCCGTTGCACAGCAGGCTCCAACCCTGTTCCGGGTGGTGCGCCACGCGTCGGGCGGCCTCCCGGTCGGCGGAGTCGGCGGTGGGACAGGCGGGCTGGTGCTGGCACATGGGTGGGTTCTTTCGCTGCGTCGTGGTGGATGTCCTGCGGCTCTTCGTAGGCATGGCCGCCCCCGTAGGTCGGTTCGGTTCCGGTCCCAGTCTTGCCCCAAGGACGGCGTTCCGCAGGGATTTCGCGGCAGCTCGTCCTCTCCGGGGAAGACGCATCACCCGCAGGGGCGGTTCAGGTCAACCACCCCCTCTCTTCGGGGGGTTCGGGGTGGTCCCAGTGGGCTAGTCCGAACGGGAGCCTCCTCGGACAGCAGTGCGCCCCGGGACCGGTGGTCCCGGGGCGCGGGTGCGCGTGCGGTGGATCAGGCGGGCGCCGCGGAGCCCAGCAGGGGCGGCGGCGCGAGACGCAGTCCGATGACGGGCAGGAGGTCGGCGACCCGGTAGGGGCGGTTGGCGGCGATGCCGGGCGGCGCGGGGGCGAGCGGCACCAGGAGGTCGTCCGGGCCGGGTTCGGTGGTGGCGCCGTCCGCCTCGGTGTCGGTGTGCAGCCACAGCGTCAGCATGTACAGCTGCGGTACGGACAGCAACCGGGGCTGGTACGGAGTGACGAGCGCCTCGGCCTGGATCAGGGCCCGCTCGGTGGCCGTGACGTAGGGCCCCTCGAAGAAGTGGGAGAAGGACCACCCGTCGGGGGTGAGCATGGTGTCGGCGGCGGCGATCGCCCGGTCCCCGTTCCTGATCAGGAAGCGCCAGCCGGCCAGCACGGTCCTGGGTGGCTGCTGCCCTGTCGCGCCGGCGGCTCCGGTGGCGCCGGGCACGCCCAGCAGGTGGACGGGCAGGGGCAGTTCGGGGCTCAGCGGTCCCTGCGCGGCCCGCAGGGCCGGGGTTCGGGGCTCGCGGACCGCCGAGGGCGATCCGAGGGCCGCGAGGACACTGCGGAGGGCCGGCGCGGGGGCCGGGGAGGGTCGGAGCATAGTGGGTCGCCTCTCACTCAGGAGACACGGTGAAGCGTGGGCAGGTACGACGGCGCTGTCAGCGACGGGGTCAGAGAGGGGGGCCATGGGTCCCATGGCCGGGCGCCAACACTCTGCCTCGTGCGCGGAGTTTATACGACACGTGTTCACACAGTGTTTCCGCTAGAGGTCGCCGATATTCCTGACAAGGCGTCATTCGGTCGTATTCCCAGGGTGATTCGGTGGAATGCCTGCGTCCGGTGGATCGTCTGCCTGCACTTTCCCCGCCGGACCGGTCGGCCGAATCCCGACCCCACCTCCCGGGACAATATGACTTTGGTATATGTCCATTGCCATATGCCCTGAGGGACTGCCTCCGGAGATCCCGCTCCAGACTATCCGCCAAACCGTCCGCCCCGCAGGCGTTATGGATCAGCGGGTCGGGGCATCATCGTCCGTGACGCTCGCGGCCGTCGTGGCGGCTGCCCACTCGGGAGGGACGCTTCGATGGGGGAGAAGGTCGTGGCCGACGGGTTCGGCCCGTCCGACCGTCAGCGCTACCGCAGAAAGCTCCAGCAATGCCTCGCCGCCCTCGCGCGGCTGCTCGCGGAGAAGCGGTTCGACCGGCCCCGCAATCTCATGGGTCTGGAGATCGAGCTCAATCTCGCGGGCGAGGACGGCCGCCCCCGGATGCTGAACACACCGGTGCTCGACCGTATCGCCAGTCCCGATTTCCAGACGGAACTCGGAATGTTCAATCTGGAAGTGAACATCGCTCCGCACCGGCTCGACGGCCATGTATTCGACCGGCTCGCCGAGGAACTCCGTACCGGACTCGGATACGCCGACCGCAAGGCCAGGGAAGTCGGCGCCGGAGTCGTGATGATCGGCATACTGCCGACCCTCACCCAGGACGACGCGGTCCTGGCCAACCTCTCCGTCGCCGACCGCTACACGCTCCTCAACGACCAGATCCTCGCCGTCCGGGGCGAGGACTTCACTCTCGACATCCACGGCGTGGAGCGGCTGCACTGCACCTCGGCCTCGATCGTGCCCGAGGCCGCCTGCACGTCGGTGCAGCTGCACCTCCAGGTGACCCCGCCCCGCTTCGCCGCGGTGTGGAACGCGGCGCAGGCGATCGCCGGCGTCCAGATAGCGGTCGGCGCCAACGCGCCCTTCCTCTTCGGCCGGGAGCTGTGGCGCGAGTCCCGGCCGCCGCTCTTCCTCCAGGCCACCGACACCCGGCCGCCCGAGCTCCAGGCGCAGGGGGTGCGCCCGCGCACCTGGTTCGGCGAGCGGTGGGTCGACTCGGTCTACGACCTGTTCGAGGAGAACCTGCGCTACTTCCCGGCCCTGCTGCCGATCTGCGAGGACGAGGACCCGCTGCGGGTCCTGGACGAGGGCGGGGTGCCCAGGCTGCAGGAACTGGTCCTGCACAACGGCACCGTCTACCGCTGGAACCGTCCGGTGTACGGCTGGGTCGACGGCGTCCCGCACCTCAGGGTGGAGAACCGGGTGCTGCCGGCCGGGCCGACGGTCACCGACGTCATCGCCAACGCCGTCTTCTACTACGGGCTGGTGCGGGCCCTCGCCGAGGAGTCCCGGCCGATCTGGAAGCGGATGGCCTTCGAGGACGCCGACCACAACTTCGACACCGCGTGCCGCCACGGCATCGAGGCGGAGCTGCGCTGGCCGCGGCCGGGCCGCTCCGGAGGGGTCGGGACCGTGCCGGCGGTCAAGCTCGTCCTGGACGAACTGCTCCCGCTGGCCGCGTCCGGGCTCGACGCCTGGCACGTCGAGCGGCGCGACCGCGACTTCTACCTGGGGGTGATCGAGGAGCGCTGCCGGCGGCGGGTGAACGGCGCCTCCTGGCAGGCCGACACCTTCCACCAGGCCCTGGAGTCCGGCCTCGACCGGCCGGAGGCCCTCGCGGCCACCACGCGCCGCTACCGCGAACTGATGCTCACCGGGGAGCCGGTGCACACCTGGCCGGTGGGGGTGGACGGCACCGTGTAGGTAGGGTTCCCGTACCCGGCAAGCGATGGGGAATGGGAGACAGGTGTGGTGTCGGAGCAACGAGTGAGGGACGCTTCCCCGCCACCTGACGGGCTGCCGCGCACGACCCTGCGCTCCGAGACGCTGCTGGTGCTCGCGCTGTCCCTCGGCGCCAGCGCGGTCTCCTCGCTCATCAGCTTCGTCGGCGCGCTGACCAGGCCGGGGGCGCTGAAGGAGCAGGCGGCCACGCTCAACGGCTCCTACGCGCCCGGGCGGCCCTGGCTGGACCTCGCCTGGCAGCTCTTCGGCATCGCCACCGCGCTGGTGCCGGTCGTCCTGGTCGCCCATCTGCTGCTGCGGGAGGGTGCCGGGGCGCGCGGGCTGCGCGCGATCGGCTTCGACCGCACCCGGCCGTGGCCGGACCTGGGGCGCGGGGCGCTGGTGGCGGCCGGGATCGGCAGCGCGGGCCTGGCCTTCTACCTGGGGGCGCGGGCGGCCGGTTTCAACCTCACGGTGGTGCCCGAGTCGCTGCCGGAGGTGTGGTGGAAGTATCCGGTCCTGATCCTCTCGGCGATGCAGAACTCCGTCGTGGAGGAGGTGATCGTCGTCGGCTACCTGCTGCGCAGGCTCGACGGCCTGGGCTGGTCCCCGACGGCCTCGCTCGCGGCGAGTTCGGTGCTGCGCGGCTCCTACCACCTCTACCAGGGCATCGGCGGCTTCGTCGGCAACATGGTCATGGGCGTGGTGTTCGTGTGGCTGTACCGGCGCTGGGGGCGGGTCGGGCCGCTGGTGGTCGCGCACGCGCTGCTCGACATCGTGGCCTTCGTCGGTTACGGGCTGCTCGCCGGGAAGGTGGGCTGGCTGCCCACCCCGTGAGCGGAGGACGACGTGAGCGGACGACGAAGGGGCGTACGGCATCGGCCGTACGCCCCTTCGTCGTGTCGCGGGCCGGGTGGCCGGCCGGGTGGCGGTGGGGTCAGGCGTGCAGCTCGCCGTCGATGACGGTGACCGCGTGGCCGTTGAGGTGGGTGCGCTCGCCCCGCAGCCGGGTGCGGACGATGCCGGTGCGGGCGCCGCCCTGGAAGCCGGTCAGCTCGTCGCGGCCGAAGCGCGGGGCCCAGTAGGGGGCGAGGGCGGTGTGGGCGCTGCCGGTGACCGGGTCCTCGTCGACGCCCACGGCGGGGAAGAAGCCGCGCGACACGAACTGGTAGTCGCCCTCGGGACGGTCCGCGCGGGCGGTCGCGATCACGCCCCGCTCGGAGAGGACCTTCAGGGCCGCGAAGTCCGGACTCAGGTTCCGCACCGTCGTCTCGTCCTCGAGCTCGACGATCAGGTCGCCGATGTGGGCGGCGGTGTCGTGGACGGCGACCGGCTCGGCGCCCAGGGCCTTCGCCAGGCCGTCGGGGACCGGGACCGGGGTCAGCGAGGACGTCGGGAAGTCCAGGGTGATGGTGCCGTCCGGCTCGGCCGTCGCGAGCAGCACGCCGCAGCGGGCGGCGAAGCGGACGGTGCCGGTCGCCCTGCCCTCGCCGCGCAGGACGTGCGCGGTGGCGAGGGTGGCGTGGCCGCACATGTCGACCTCGGTGGTGGGCGTGAACCAGCGCAGCGCCCAGTCCGCCTCGCCGCCCGGCGGCAGGGGGTGGGCGAAGGCGGTCTCCGAGAGGTTGACCTCGGCGGCCACCTTCCGGAGCCAGTCGTCGTCCGGGAAGGAGTCGAGGAGCAGGACTCCGGCCGGGTTGCCGGAGAAGGGCCGGTCGGTGAAGGCGTCGACGATTCGAATCCGCATGAGCCGGAACGTACCGGATGCGGAAAACCGCAGGCCAAGGCCAATTCGGGAGAGCTGGACCGGTCGGGTGCGGTCCGGGGGCCGCCGGTCGGGGGTTCGGAGTGTTGCCGAACGAAGTGTTCCGATATATCGTTGAAGCATCGCGACAGTTCAACGATGAATCCCGATGGAAGGAGCGTTGCGATGCGTACACATGGACACGAGCACCAGCACGGACCCGGTCGTGGGTACTGCGGGCCCGGCCCTCGCGGTGACTTCGAGGGGCGGCGCGCCGCCTTCGGCCCCTTCGGGCCGGGGCCTTTCGGCGGCGGACCCTGGGGCGGCGGCTTCGGCGGCCGGGGCGGGCGCGGCGGAGGCCGCGGACGGGCCCGGCGCGGCGATGTGCGCGCCTCGATCCTGACCCTGCTGAAGGACCGTCCGATGCACGGCTACGAGATGATCCAGGAGATCGGCGAGCGCAGCGGCGGCGCCTGGAAGCCCAGCCCCGGTTCGGTCTACCCGACCCTCCAGCTGCTGGAGGACGAAGGGCTGATCGTCAGCGAGAGCGAGGGGGGCAAGAAGCTGTTCACGCTCACCGACGCCGGGCGCGCGGAGGCCGAGGCGGGGCCCGAGGCCCCGTGGGAGGAAGCCGGACGCGGCGTCGACTGGGAGGCCCTCAACGAGGTCCGGCAGGCCGGCTTCGGTCTGATGGAGGCGTTCGGCCAGGTCTGGAAGACCGGCAGCGCCGAGCAGCGGCAGAAGGCCGTCGAGGTCATCACCGAGGCCCGCAAGAAGCTGTATCTGATCCTGGCCGACGAGCACTGAGCGGTTCCGGTCCCGGAAGGGAAGGCGCGAGACGAGGGCCCCGCGGCGATCCGCCGCGGGGCCCCTCGCCGTACGGAGCGCGGCCGTCAGGAGACCAGGCCGGCGAGCTTGCGCAGCGACTCGGTCAGCGCCGCCGTCGCCGAGTCCCTGAGCTTGCCCGCCATCAGGGAGACGGCCGCACCCGTGAACTCCCCGTCGATCCGTACGGTGGTGGCGGCGCCGTCGGGGGTGAGCGAATAGCGCGTGCCGACGACCACACCCATCGGTCCCTTGCCCCGGATCGCGAACACCCGGGCGGTCTCCAGCTCCTCCACCGTCCAGGTCACCTCGGCGGGGAAGCCCATGAGCTTCATGTTCTCCGCGAAGGTGGCACCGGTCTCCAGGTCGGCCGGGCCGCCGTTCGGGAAGTTCGTGTGGGTGGCGTTCCACTCCCCGTACGAGCCGAAGTCGGTGAGCCGCGCCCACACCTTCTCGGCCGGTGCCTCGATCCGTGCCTCCGCGCTGACTTCGGCCATGGGACCACCCCTTCACGCGTACCAGTCGGGCCTTCGGTGTCGCGGAACGTAGCCGCAGGGCCGTGAACATTCAATACTGATGAACCGTCAGTTCTGCGGTCTCTCCGTCGATCCACCAGATCTGCGCGGAGTCGAACCAGTCGGAGGCGCGCGGTCCGCCGCTCTCGTCGTGGCAGTGGAAGGCGGCCCAGAACAGATCGGCCGGCAGCGCCTCCCGCGGTGCGTACACGCGGTAGACGTACTGCCGCCCGTCGAGCGCGAGCAGGGCCACCATCCAGAACATGCCTGAAGGACGATGCGGGGCGGGCCTGTGGTTGCGAACGGGGCGCAGATCAAGGCGGCGCGCGCCCCGGGAGGCGATGTCGCACGATCTCATCCGCAAGGAGGAGGAACCGCTCGCCCGTACCCGACTCCGGTGGGATGCGCACATGCTCCTCGCCGGGGATGTTCGCGCGCTCACGGGCTGATGAGGTGGAAGGGTGCAGCCTTCCGTCCCTCCGGCCTCCGCCCCGCGCGATCCCGCCTCGTCGACCCGTCCCGCCTCCTCGCCCCTGCCTGTCCGGTCGCCCCGTCCCGTACGGTCGTCCGCGCACGCCCTCGCCCCCCGGGCGCCGCGGCCATCGCCCGCGGCACGCGGAGCGGAACTCGAGAACGTCCTGACGCCGGAGCTCATGGCGGTGGTGGCGGGCGCCCGGCGCCGGGCCCTGCGTGACGGCGACCGGCAGATCGACACCGCGCACCTCCTGCACTCCCTCGTCGAGACCGACGCCGAGGCCGCCGCGGCCTTCGAGGACGACCACCGGCTGGCCCGGATCCTCGGCTATCTCGTCCAGCGCTCCATCGGCTACGGGCTGCGCTGGCAGCGCTCCGTCGAGGACACCGGCTCCGCCCTGCCCGTGCTGCGGGGTGCGGCCGGGAATGACGGCGCCGACTGGTCGCCCGCGGCCGCCGCCGCCCTCGCGGGCGCCTTCGAGCGGGCCGCGCGGCGGGGCGACCGCCGGGCCCGGGGCCTCGATCTGCTGGCGGCACTCGCCGCCGATCCGGACAACCGGGCCGCCGAGGTGCTGCGCCGGGCCGGGGTCGACGGGGCCGCTCTCGCGGCCCGGATCGGGGAGCCGTCTCAACAGGTGTCACGGGGTTCACGCTCCTGACCGGCTCCTGTCATGATGGCCCGATGCACGCGTCTCAGGGGAGAAGCGCCGGCCTGGGACTCGCCCTGGCCTCGGCCTTCGCATTCGGTGGTTCAGGTGTCGCGGCCAAGCCGCTCATCGAGGCGGGACTCGACCCGCTGCACGTGGTGTGGCTCAGGGTGGCCGGCGCCGCGCTCGTCATGCTGCCCTTGGCCTGGCGCCACCGCGACCTGGTGCGCCGCAAGCCCGCCCTGCTCGCCGGCTTCGGACTGCTCGCCGTCGCGGGCGTCCAGGCCTGTTATTTCGCCTCCATCTCCCGGATCCCGGTCGGCGTCGCCCTGCTCATCGAATATCTCGCCCCCGCCCTGGTCCTCGGCTGGGTCCGATTCGTCCAGCGCCGGCCGGTGACCCGCGCCGCCGCCCTCGGTGTCGTCCTCGCCGTCGGCGGCCTCGCCTGTGTCGTCCAGGTCTGGTCCGGGCTGAGCTTCGACCTGCTCGGCCTGCTCCTCGCGCTCGGCGCCGCCTGCTGCCAGGTCGGCTACTTCGTCCTGTCCGACCAGGGCAGCACCGAGGCCGAACCCGTCGACCCGCTCGGCGTCATCGCGTACGGCCTCCTCGTCGGCGCCCTCGTGCTCACCGTCGTCGCCCGCCCGTGGGGCATGGACTGGTCCGTCCTCGCCGGCCACGCCGACCTCGACGGCACCGCCGCCCCCGCCTGGCTGCTGCTCGGCTGGATCGTCCTGATCGCCACCGTCCTCGCGTACGTCACCGGTGTCGTCTCGGTGCGCCGGCTCTCCCCGCAGGTCGCGGGTGTCGTGGCCTGCCTGGAGGCGGTCATCGCGACCGTGCTCGCCTGGGTGCTGCTCGGCGAGCACCTTGCCGCGCCGCAGATCATCGGCGGCGCCGTGGTCCTCGTCGGCGCCTTCATCGCCCAGTCCTCGACCCCCAAGGCGACGGGGGACG
Source organism: Streptomyces sp. NPDC012769 (assembly GCF_042901205.1). NCBI lineage: Bacteria > Bacillati > Actinomycetota > Actinomycetes > Kitasatosporales > Streptomycetaceae > Streptomyces > Streptomyces sp. NPDC012769. Next base: position 22,534 of record NZ_JBIBCP010000003.1, read on the forward strand.
AGCCGGTCGCCGGGTCGGTGGGCGGATCGGTGGCCGCGACGGTGGCCGGCGCGGCGGCAGCCGGCTCGGACGACGGCTCGGCGGGTGGGTCCGCCGACGGCCCGGCCGGCGGTCCGGCGGACGGCGGGGCCGCCGGGAGCGGCTCGTCGCCGGTGTCGGAGGAGGCCGGGTTGTCGGGCCGACGGACCACCTCGTAGGGTGACGATCATGCACTCGACCGTTCTTCCGCCTCCCGCCGCCTAGCGCGGGCGGCACCTTCCGCTGACGAAGACCGGACTCGGCGGCCCGCACAGGGCCCCCGAGCGGTTCGTCGCTGCCCGCCCGCGCCGGAGCGAAGCGACCACCCATCCCGTCTTCACGCGGAGAACACACGTGTCGAACACTCCTGGTTCCGCCCTGTCCACCGGGCGGAGCCTCACCTACCTGATCGTCGCCGGAATCGCCTGGGGCACGGCCGGCGCCGCCGCGTCCCTGGTCTTCCGGGCCAGCGGCATGGGCCCCCTCGCCCTCTCCTTCTGGCGCTGCGTCGGCGGGCTCGCCCTGCTCCTGGGCGTGCTCGCGCTGCGCCGGGGGTCACGGACCGCCACGCCCGCCGCGACCGCCGCGACAGCCGAGCCGCGTCGGCGGCGGCTCGTCCGCATCCTCGGTACGGGGATCGGCCTGACCGTCTTCCAGAGCACCTACTTCGCCGCGGTCGAGGCCACCGGTCTCGCGGTCGGCACCGTCGTCACCCTCGGCGCCGGACCCGTGCTCATCGCGGTCGGCGCCCGGGTGCTCATGGGCGAGCGGATCGGAGCCGGCGGAGCCGCCGCCGTCGCCGGGGCGCTCGCCGGGCTGGGGGTCCTCGTCCTCGGCGGCGGAGGCGCCGACGTCCGGCCGTTCGGCATCGTCCTCGCGGTGGTGTCCGCCGCCGGATACGCGGCGATCACCCTGCTCACCCGATGGCTCGGCCGCGACGGCGGCGGCGCGGACGCGCTGTCCACCACCACCTGGTCCTTCGCCGTCGGAGCGGTCGGCCTGCTGCCGATCGCCGCGATCGAAGGGCTCCTGCCGCACACCGACGCCCCGGCGCGGCTGCTCGTCCTGCTCGTCTACGTGGCCGCCGTCCCGACCGCGCTCGCCTACGCCCTGTACTTCGCCGGGGCGGCCGTGGTCCGCGCCGCGACCGTCTCGGTGATCATGCTCCTGGAGCCGGTGAGCGCGGCGGTCGTCGCGGTCGCCCTCCTCGGCGAGACCCTCACCGCGACGACCCTCGCCGGCACCCTGCTCCTGCTCGTCGCCGTCGCGGGGCTCGCCCTCGCCGAGACCCGCACGGCGGCGGAACGCAGGCGCGAGACGGAGGCCGTGACGGGGACGGAGGCGGAGGCGGTGACGGTCTAGAGGACTGGACGGTCCACGTTCGGGGCCGTGGTGCGGCGGCGGGACTGGTGGGACAGGGCTGCCGCGTCGCCGGGGCCGGCGCGGTCGGCGAGGTGGGCGGCCACCCGGTCCTGGACGTCCCGCGGCTTGTTGCCCGCGTACTTGAACTTGGCCCGTACGTCGGTCACCTCCAGGCGCAGCACGCGGATGCCGGGCAGCAACCGCCCGAAGGGGGCCTCGCCCGCGCGCACCGGGGCGGTGCCGCCCTCCGGCTGGAAGTGGGCGACCTGCCGGTCGAGCAGGGCGGCCTTCTCCTCGGGATCGTCGACCACGTGCGCGGTGCAGCGCAGCTGGACGGCCGCGTAGTACGAGGTGGGGGTGCCGTGCTCGGACGGGGCTCCCGCGGGGGCCGCCCAAGGGCCCGGGACGAAGACGTAGTCGTCGACCACGCTCAGCAGCACGGTCGGGTTCCGCTCCAGATCGCCCCAGAGCGGGTTGGGACGCGCCAGATGGGCGATCGCCTGACCGTACGGGCCGGGCTCGGCCTCGTACCGGAAGTGCGTCGGCTGCACCCACGGCGGCTCGCCGGGGCCGCCGTTGACCGCGAGCTGCCCGAAGTCGTGGGCGGCCAGCCAGCTCCGCCACTCGCGCTCGTCGTGGGGCGCGTCCCAGGGGTGGATCAGCACGGTCGGGTCCTCAGAGGGCGGCGAGGTAGTCGGGCAGGGCGATCGACGGGTCCAGGTCGGCGGCCGGGACCGGAGTGCCGTAACCCCGCTGGACCGGGATCACCCCGGACCAGTGGGGGAGCGCGGCGTCCTCCGGATCGTCGTTGGGCCCGCCGGTGCGGACCTTGGCCGAGACCTCGGTGAGGTCGAGGCGCAGGACGGCGGTCGCGGCGAGCTCCTTGGCGTTGCCGGGACGGGAGTCGGCGGCGCGGCCGGGGACGACCTGCTCGACCAGCGCGTCGAGCGCGGTGCGCAGCTCCTCGGGGTCGGTGACCTGGTGGGCGGTGCCGTGCACCACGACCGAGCGGTAGTTGAGCGAGTGGTGGAAGGCGGACCTGGCCAGCACCAGGCCGTCCACGTGGGTCACCGTGAGGCAGACCGGCAGACCGGGCGCCGTCTCGCCGCGACCGGCCGTCCGCAGCGGCCGGGAGCCGGTCGAGCCGTGCACGTAGAGGCGCTCGCCGACCCGGCCGTAGAGGGTGGGCAGGACGACGGGCGCGCCGTCGCGGACGAAGCCGAGGTGGCAGACGTAGGCCTCGTCGAGTATCGAGTGGACCAGCTCGCGGTCGTACGAGGCCCGCTCGCGGGACCGGGTGGGGACGGTCCGCTCGGTGGGCTCGTAGCCCGTCCTCGCGGAGTCGGTGTCGGTGACCCTCGCGTCCGTCATTGCGTCTCCTATTGCACTAGTGCATACTTGGCTTTGTGCTAGGAGAGTATCGGATCGAAGGTCGTCGCGCATCGGAGATCGCCGCCAGCGTGGAGCGGGGGGTGGGCTCCGGTCGGCTCACGCCGGGGCAACTGCTTCCGCCCATGAGGGAGTTGGCGGCATCACTCGGAGTGAACCCCAACACCGTCGCGGCCGCCTACCGCACCCTGCGCGAGCGCGGGGTGATCGAGACGGACGGCCGGCGCGGCAGTCGGGTGCGCCCCGCGCCCGCCACGACGGCCCGCGGCTCCATCCGGGTCGAGGCTCCGGAGGGCGTCCGGGACGTGAGCAACGGCAGCCCGGACCCCGCCGTGCTGCCGTCGCTCGGGGCGGTCCTCGCCGAGGTCGCGCGCGAGTACGCCGAGCGGCCCCCCATGTACGGGGAGGCGCCCGTCGACGAGGAGTTCGCGCGGCTCGCGCGGACCGCCTTCGACGAGGGCGGGGTCCCGGCCGGGCCCGTCGGTGTCGCGTCCGGCTCCCTCGACGCCGTCGAGCGGGTGCTGGCCGCCCACCTCAAGCCGGGCGACGCCGTCGCCGTCGAGGACCCCGGCTGGGGCAGCCTCCTCGACCTCGTACCGGCGCTCGGACTGCGGCCCGTGCCGGTCGCCGTCGACGACGAAGGGCCGCTGCCCGGCGCCGTGGCGCGGGCGCTGCGGGCCGGGGCGCGGGCGGTGATCGTCACCGACCGGGCCCAGAACCCGACCGGCGCCTGCGTCACGGCCGGGCGCGCCGCCGAACTGCGGGCGGTCCTCGACGGCCACCCGGACGTGCTGCTGATCGAGGACGACCACGGGCACGGCATCGTCGCGCAGCCGCTGCACCCGCTCGCCGACGGGCGGGGCAGATGGGTCTTCGTACGCTCCGTGGCCAAGGCGTGGGGCCCCGACCTGCGGATCGCCGCCTTCACCGGGGATCCGGAGACCGTCGACCGGGTCCTCGGACGCCAGCGGCTCGGCCCCGGCTGGGTCAGCCGGCTGCTCCAGCGGGCCGTGGTCCATCTGTGGACCACCGGGGCCGTCGACCCGGCGGTCGTGGCCGCCTCGTACGGGGCGCGCCGCGACGGTCTGGTCCGCGCGCTCGCCCGGCGCGGGGTGGAGGCGCACGGACGCAGCGGCATGAACGTGTGGGTGCCGGTCGCCGACGAGACCGGGGCCGTCGCCCGGCTCCTGGCGGCGGGATGGGCGGTCGCCCCCGGGGCCCGGTTCCGGATGGACGCGGGCCCGGCGATCCGCGTGACGGTCTCGGGGATCACGCGGGGCGACATCGAACCGCTCGCCGACGCCGTCGCGTACGCGGCAGGCCCGGCGCCGGCCCGCAGCTACGGCTGACGGCCGGGGCGTCGCGCCCGGCGGGTCACGGCGAGGGCTTACGTCCGGACGACGCCCTCCTCGCTGCGGCTCCCCAGTGGTCCTTCGGCGACGGCGGCGGGGGGAGGGGCAGGGGCAGGCGTACGGGTGGGGGACGTGGCCGTGGCGGCAGTCCGGCGGCTCGGGGCGCGGGTCTGGGTCAGGGCCGCGCCCGCCAGGACGATCAGGGCGCCCACCGGGGTGTTCCACGCCAGCTGCTCGCCGAGCAGGGCGACCCCGGCGGCCGTGGCGATGACCGGGATGAAGTACGTGACCATGGACGCCGTCGTCGGACCGACCTCCGCGACCACGCCGTACTGGAGTAGCATCGCCCAGCCCGTGCCCAGCGCCCCGAGGGCGACGACCGCGAGGAGGGGGACGATCTCGACGCGGTCCGGGAGGCTCGTGAACAGAGGTGTGACCAACGCGAGTTGGAGGGTCGCGAGGCCGACCTGGCCGGTCGCGAGCGAGAGGTTCGAGGCGCCGGTGCCGGTCAGTGTGCGGCGGACGTAGATCCAGCCGACCGCGTAGCTGAACGAGGCGAGCAGGGCCAGCGCCGTGCCCGTGACGTCGAGGCCCGAGAAGCCCTGCCACGCGCCGAGCACGGTCAGGACGCCGACGAAGCCGATGCCGAGCCCGGCGGCGCGCACCCGCGTCGGGCGGTCCTCGGAGAGCGCGACGAGCGACAGGGCCATGCCCCACAGCGGGGTCGTGGCGTTGCAGATGCCGGCGAGCGTCGAGGGGATCGTCAGCTCGGCGTACGAGAAGAGGGAGAACGGCAGGGCGTTGAGGAGGAAGGCCGCCACCGCCAGGTGGCCCCAGGTGCGGGCGCCTCGCGGCAGCCGGTCGCGCTTCACGCCGAGGGCCACCGCGAGCACCGCCGTACCGAAGAGGAGACGGCCGAAGGTGACCTGGAACGGGGCGAAACCGTCCGTGCCGACCTTGATGAGGAGGAAGCTGAAGCCCCAGATCAGGGCCAGGACACCGAAGCGGATGCGCCAGTTCATGCCCTCAGGGTGGCCGAGCGCACTTCGTAGCACAAGCGAGAGTTCGTGAGGGTCTTCTCGTAGAATCGCTAACATGTTGAATCTGGAGCGCCTGCGGACCCTGGACGCCGTCGCCCGGCACGGCTCGGTGAGCGCCGCCGCCGAAGGGCTGCACGTCACGACCTCGGCCGTCTCGCAGCAGCTGTCGAAGCTGGAGCGGGAGGTCGGCCAGCAGCTGCTGGCCAGGAGCGGGCGGGGGGTCCGGCTCACCGACGCGGGGCTGCTGCTCGCCGAGCACGCCTCCCGGATCCTGTCCCAGGTCCAGCTCGCCCAGGCGGACATCGAGGCGCAGCGCGGCCAGGTGGTCGGCGAGGTGCGCATCGCCGCCTTCCCCACGGCGATGCGCGGCCTGTTCCCCACCGCCATCCGGGCCCTGCGCGCCGCCCACCCGGAACTGAGGGTGCACACGGCCGAGTGGGAACCGGACCTGGGCGTGCGCGAGGTGCTGCGCGGGGACAGCGACCTGGCCGTCGTCCTGGACTGGAGCAACAAGCGGGCCCCCGTTCCGGCCGGGCTCGAACGGGCCCATCTGCTCGACGACTCCGCCGACGTCGCCCTGCCCTGCGACCATCCGCTGGCCGGGAGCGCGACGGTGGACCTGGAGGACTTCGCGGGGGAGGAGTGGGTGTCCTGGCCCGCGGGTGAGTTCTGCCACGACTGGCTGATGTTCACCCTCCGCTCCAAGGGCGTCGAACCCCGGATCGCCCATGTCGCCGGCGACCACCACACCCAGCTCGCCCTCGTCGCCGCCGGCCTCGGCATCTGCGTCGCCCCCCGTCTCGGCCGGCCGGCGACGATGGACGGCGTCTCCTTCGTACCCGTACGGCAGGCGGTTCGGCGGCACATCTACGCCACCTGGCGCACGGATGCCGGGCGTCGGCCGTCCATCCGTGCGGTGGTCGACGCCCTGCGGGAGGCGGGAGCCGCCGGGCAGGACCGGCCGGGGGCTCCTTAGCCCTCGGCGGGAGGCTGCGGGGAGCCCATCTTGCGGAAGTCCCAGGAGGCCACGGCGTCCGGGGTGAGGCGCAGCCATGCGTGCCGCCCGTCGTGGGGCATGCTGTCGAGGCCGAAGTTCTTGGCGGCGAAGAGCCGCTCGGGGGCGTCCAGTTCGGGACAGGCCTCACCGGTGCGCGGTGCCTCGCCCACGAATTCCACGGTGCCCGAGAGCTCCACCCCGCGCAGCTCGCCGTACTCCTCGCCGTCGTCCACCACGACCGCGATGTGCGGCCGGGCCCGCAGTTCGGCCCAACGGCGGCTCCGGGTGAGGGAGTAGAGCCACAGCGAGGTGCCGTCCCAGACGAACCAGAGGGCGCTGACGTGCGGGCGCCCGTCGGCGGAGACGGTCGCCACCCGGCAGGTGCGCTGTTCGGTGAGGAAGGTGTCGAGCTCGGCCGGGGTCATCATGATCCGGCGTCCACGGCGCTGTGCGACGGTCATCGTCCGCACCCTTCTGGATTTCTGATGGTGTGTCAGAAATCATGGGGGCTCCGCGGCCGTGGTGCAAGGTGCCGCCGCGAGGCGAGATGCCGCCATGACGGGCGACAGCGAGGAGGACACCGTGAGGCAGGAGGACACCGTGAGGCAGCGGGAACGGCTCAGGGAGCGGCTCAGGGAACAGCTCACCCCCGACGAGACCGTGCTGCTCACCGTCGAATGCCAGGAGGGCGTCGTGGGCGAGGACGGCGCCCTGCCCGAGCTCGCCGCCGCCGCCCGCTCCACGGGCGCCCTGCGCAATGTCGCCCGGCTGGTCGCCGCCGCGCACGAGGCCGGAGTGCAGGTCCTGCACGCCGTCGCCGAGCGCCGGCCCGACGGGCGCGGCGCCAACCGCAACGCCCGCCTCTTCCGCGCCGCCGCCCGGCTCCCCGTGCAGCAGCACAGCGGAAGCGCCGCCGTGCGCGTCGCCGCACCGATCGAGGTGGCCGAGCAGGACCTCGTGGTGCGCCGCCTGCACGGCCTCTCGCCGATCGCCGGCACCGACGTGGACGCGCTGCTGCGCAACCTCGGCTGCCTGAACCTGGTCGTCACCGGCGTCTCCGCCAACGTGGCGATCCCCAACGCCGTCTTCGACGCCGTCAACCTCGGCTACACCGTCGTCGTGCCCGGCGACGCCATCGCGGGAGTGCCGGCCGACTACCCGCCCGCGATGATCCGCCACACCCTCGCCCTGGTCGCCACCGTGACGACCACCGACGAGGTCCTCGGCTGCTGGAAGACCCCCCGCCGGGTCAGCCGAGCCTGATCGCGTCCCCGATCACCTCGATCGGGACCGGCTCCAGGGGCTGGGTCGCCGGCCCCTTCTTCACGCTGCCGTCCGTGGCGTCGAAGCGGCTCTGGTGGCAGGGACAGACGATGATCCCATCGGCCACGCTGCCGACATGACACCCCTGGTGGGGGCAGCGCGACGAGTACGCCTTGAACTCGCCCGCCTTCGGCTGGGTGACGACCACCCCCCGGTCGGCGAGCACCTTGCCGCCGCCCACCGGGACCTCAGCGGTGCGCGCGAGCGGCGCCTCCTGGCCCGTACCTTCGGACGCGCCCCCTCCACCGGACGCATCTCCTCCGCCCGAGGCCTCCTTGCCGTCCTGCGCGTTCCCGCCGCAGGCGGCGAGAGCCGCCACCAGCCCCGCCCCGCTCGCCGCCGCGACGACCGACCTGCGCCCCACACCGCTCATACCGCACCCTTTCGGATCACCGGAGTCCCGCCCGTACGCGCGCCATGGTGGCGGATGGAACCACCTGCGCGCCATGAAAACCGGAACGGCGCATCCGACAGAGCGACAGAAGGGGAAACACGGAAGGGAGAGAAGGGCAAACGGGGGACGAAGACACGGACGGGACTCGACCCCGCCCGTCCCGTCCCGCCCCGCCCGCGGACGCATACACGTACACGTTCACGAAGGAGGCCGAGCGGCCATGGCCCCACCCCAGCGCGGCGACACCGCCGGAGCCCTCTGCCTGGTCACCGGCGCGGGCGGCTACATCGGAGGGCGGCTCGTCCCCGAGCTCCTCGACGCCGGATACCGGGTGCGCTGCCTCGCCAGGACCCCGGCCCACCTCCAGGACCACCCGTGGGCGGACCGCGTCGAGATCGTCCGCGGCGACGTCACCGACGCCGAAAGCCTGCGGCCGGCCCTCGACGGCGCCGACATCGGCTACTACCTCGTCCACTCGATGGGCTCCGGCACCCGCTTCGAGGAGACCGACCGGCGCGCCGCCCGCACCTTCGCCGCCGAAGCGCGGCGGGCGGGGCTGCGGCGCATCGTCTACCTCGGCGGCCTCACCCCGCGCGACGTGCCCGAAGAGCGGCTCTCGCCCCACCTGCGGTCCCGCGCCGAGGTCGGCCGGATCCTGCTCGACTCCGGCGTCCCGACCACCGTCCTCAAGGCGGCCGTCGTCATCGGCTCCGGCTCGGCGTCCTTCGAGATGCTGCGCTATCTGACCGAACGGCTGCCGGTGATGGTCACCCCGAGCTGGGTGGGCACACGGGTGCAGCCGATCGCGGTGCGTGACGTGCTGCGCTGTCTGGTCGGCAGCGCCGCGATGGCGCCGGAGGTCAACCGGAGCTTCGACATCGGCGGGCCGGACATCCTCACCTACCGGGAGATGATGATCCGGTACGCGGCCGTCGCCCGCCTCCCGCGGCGGCTCATCGTGTCCGTCCCCATGCTCACCCCGCGCCTGTCGAGCCAGTGGATCGGACTCGTCACCCCCGTGCCCGCCTCCCTCGCCCGACCGCTGGCCGAGTCCCTGCGGTACGAGGTGGTGTGCGCCGAACACGACATCCGCGCGTTCGTCCCCGACCCGCCGGGCGGCGCCCTCCCCTTCGACCGGGCGCTCGAACTCGCCCTCCAGCGGGTGCAGGACGCGCAGGTCACGACCCGATGGTCCTCCGCCTCGCTGCCCGGAGCCCCCAGCGATCCGCTGCCCACCGACCCGGACTGGGCGGGCGGCAGCCTGTACGCGGACGAACGCAGCCGCACGGTCGACACCGACCCCGCCCGGCTGTGGCGGGTCATCGAGGGTGTGGGCGGCGAGAACGGCTGGTACTCCTTCCCCCTCGCCTGGGCGGTACGGGGCTGGCTCGACCGGCTCGTCGGCGGTGTCGGCCTGCGCCGCGGACGCCGGGACGCCCAGCGCCTGCGGGTCGGCGACGCGCTCGACTTCTGGCGCGTCGAGGAGATCGAACGCGGTCGGCTGCTCCGGCTGCGCGCCGAGATGCGGCTCCCGGGCCTCGCCTGGCTGGAGATGCGCGCCGAACGCGACGACGCCGGCCGCACGCGCTACCACCAGCGCGCGCTGTTCCATCCGCGCGGGCTCGCGGGACAGCTGTACTGGTGGAGCGTGTCCCCCTTCCACGCGGTCGTCTTCGGCGGCATGGCGCGGAACATCGCGCGGACCGCGGAGAAGGCGGCGCGGGCGGAAGCGCAGGGGCAGGGGCAGGGACAGGCGAAGGAGCAGGAGCAGGAGCAGGAGCGGGATCAGGGGCAGGGGCAGGGAGTGAGGTCGTGAACGGCCCCGCCGCCGTCGTCCTGTTCACCTCGGACCTCCGCGTCCACGACCATCCGCCGCTGCGCGCCGCCACCACCGGCGGACGCGACGTCGTGCCGCTCTTCGTCCGGGACCCGGCCGTCGACCGCGCCGGCTTCGCCGCGCCCAACCGGCTGGCGTTCCTCGCCGACTGCCTCGCCGACCTCGACCGCGCCCTGCGCGGGCGCGGCGGCCGGCTGGTCCTTCGTGACGGGGACACGGTGGCCGAGGTGTGCGCCGTGGTCCGGGAGGCCGGGGCCGACGAGGTGCACATGGCGGCCGGCTGCTCGGCCTTCGCCCGCGTGCGCGAGGAGCGGCTGCGCCGCGCGCTGGAGGCGGAGCGGTGCCGGCTGCACGTCCACGACGGCGTGATCACCGCCGTACCGCCCGGAGACCTCGCCCCTCAGGGCTCCGACCACTTCGCCGTCTTCACCCCCTACTTCCGGCGCTGGGTCGCCGAACCCCTCCGCGCGCCCCTCGCGGCGCCCCGGGCGGTACGGGTGCCGAGCGCGGTCCGCTCCGCGGAGCCGCCCTCGCGGTCGGCCGTGCCGGGCGTGTCCCGGGGCCTCGCGGCCGGCGGCGAGACGGAGGGCCGCAAGCGGCTCGGGTCCTGGCTGGCGCGGCACGCCGACGCGTACGAGGAGCGGCACGACGACCTCGCGGGCGATGCCACCTCGCGCCTCTCGCCGCATCTGCACTTCGGCACCGTCTCCGCCGTCGAGGCGGTGCACCGGGCGCGCGGGCGGGGCGGGCCCGGCGCCGAGGCGTTCGTGCGGCAGCTGTGCTGGCGGGACTTCCACCACCAGGTGCTGGCCGCCCGGCCCCGCGCCGCGACCGATGACTACCGGCCTCGCCACGACCGGTGGCGGCGCGGGCCGGGGGCCGAGGCGGACCTGGCGGCCTGGCGCGAGGGCAGGACCGGCTACCCGCTGGTGGACGCGGCGATGCGGCAACTCGCCCACGAGGGCTGGATGCACAACCGCGGGCGGCTGGTCGCCGCCTCGTTCCTGACCAAGACGCTGTACGTGGACTGGCGCGCGGGCGCCCGCCACTTCCTGGACCTGCTGGTGGACGGCGACCTGGCGAACAACCAGCTCAACTGGCAGTGGGTGGCCGGGACGGGGACGGACACCAGGCCGAACCGGGTGCTCAATCCGGTCCGGCAGGGCCGGCGGTACGACCCGGAGGGCGCGTACGTACGGCGCTGGGTCCCCGAGCTCGCCGGGCTGGGGGCGCCCGAGGTGCACGAGCCGTGGCGGCTCACCGGGCCCGACCGGGCGGCGCTGGACTACCCGGAGCCGGTGATCGGGCTCGCGGACGGCCTCGCGCGGTTCCGCGCCGCACGGGAAGGGCTGCTCGCTCCAGAGGAGTGATGCACAACCGATGCGAGTGGAACGGACTCGTTCGCCGGGTCGAGGCTGGGGTGTGCCGGAAGGCATCGCGGAACGCACCGCCCGTCCCCGGGTGGCCGTCGGGCGAAGGAGCCGTCATGACCACACTCTCGGATCTCCCGCATCCCCTTGACCTCTCGGACGAGGAGGTCGGCCGTGGCATCGCGCGGGGCGACGAGCGCTGTCTCACCGAGGCGCACCACCGCTGGGGCGGCCTCGTGCAGACACTCGCGGCGCGCGTTCTGGGCGATCCGCGCGAGGCCGAGGACGTCGCCCAGCAGGTCTTCGTCGCCGCGTGGCGCGGCCGGGCCGGGTTCCGCCCCGAGCGGGGCACCGTGCCCGCCTGGCTGCTGGGCATCACCCGCCACAAGACCGCCGACGCGCTCGCCGACCGGACCCGGCGCCGCGAGATCGCGGCCGCCGTCGCCCCGCGACCGGACGCCGAGGCCGACCACGGCCACGACCGCGTCCTGGACCGCGTGCTGGTGACCCGGGAACTGGCCCGCCTCCCGCGCGTCCAGCGCGACGTCCTGGCGCTGGCCTTCTACGGCGACCTGACCCACACGCAGATCGCCGACCGCACGGGCCTGCCGCTCGGCACGGTGAAGAGCCACGCACGCCGGGGCCTGCGAAGCCTGCGCCGGAACCTGGAGTTGACCGGCGCCGCCCCCGCCGGCTGAGACACGGCCGGACCGTCGGCCCCCGCGGCTCAGCCGCTCGCGGGCCGGGCGGAATCCTCGTACAGCCGGGACAGCAGCGTCAGGGCCTCGCGCAGTCCTCCGGGGTGGGGCATGCCGACGGCGGGCGCACGGCCGGTCCAGCCGGGGCCCGCGAGCACGACCAGGGGCGTCGTACGGGCGCCCCGCAGGCCGAAGGCCGTCGTGGCGACCTGGCGGGCCAGCGCCGGGTGGGCGGTCGAGCGGGACTGCGACCAGAGGACCACGGCGGCCGGACCGGAGCGGCGGACGGCGGCGTCCAGGGCCTCCGGGGGGACGCCGGCGCCGAAGACGCGGGTCGGAAGGCGGCGTTCGGCGAGTGCCGCCGCCAGGGCCTCCAGCGGGAGGGTGTGCTGCTCGGCCGGCGTGCAGGCGAGGAGCACGGGCGGAGCCGTGCCGGCCGGGGGCGCGGCGCCGGGGGCCCGCCGGAGGGCCGTGGACACGTGCCAGGAGAGCAGGTGCTCCACCTCGACGAAACGGTCGCCGGCGGAGGCCCAGGCGCGGCCCACGACATGCAGGGCCGGTGCCATCACCTCCTCCCAGGCGGTCACCGGGCCGTGCGCGGCGACGACCTCCCCGAGGAGGCGCTCCATGGCCGGCCCGTCGAGCCGCGCGGCGGCGCGGGCCAGCCCGCGGGACACCTGACGCAGCCCACCGGGCACCGCGCGCGCCGCCGACCCGGGCGCCGATCCGGCCACCGCACCCGCTGCCGGTCCGGGTTCCGACCCTGCGGCGGGGGCGGGGGCGGGGGCGGGGGCGGGGGCGGGCGCGGGACCGGCCGCCGGTTCCGATGCCGTGGCGGTCCGCTGCCGTACGGGCTCGTCTTCCGGTACGGCCGTCGTACCGGCGGCGGAGCCGAGCCCGGGACCTGGTCCGGGGCCCGGTACGGCCGCGGGGCCTCCTGGCGGGCCCGCTGCGGCGGACCGCTCCCGGAGCGCCGGGTCCGGCGCCGGACCGGTCCTCGCCCCGGCCGCCGCCCAGGCCGTCGTCCCGCCGAGTGCGGGGCCCGGGGAGGCCACCGGCGCTGCGCCGGATCCGTCCCGCTCCGGCTCGCCTTCCGGCACGGTCACCGCAGCGGAGTGCTCCTCCGTCGCCTCGTCGCGCCGGGACGCGAGTGCCGCTCGGGCGGCCTCGGCGGGCGGGACGCCCGAGGCGGTCAGGCGGCACATCTGCTCCAGGACGGCGACGTCCCGTGGCATCCAGCGGCGGTGGCCGCCGTGCGCGCGGGCGGCCGGGCCGATGCCGTAGCGCCGGTCCCAGGAGCGCACCGTGGTCGGCGAGACGCCCAGGTGCCGCGCCACGGCGCCCGTCGTGATGCCGTAGCCGGTCGGGTCAGGGGTCGCACCGGACATGTGGCCACCTTACGACGCACGAACGATGCGCGGCGTGCGCCGTGCGTGCCGTGCGTCAGTCGCCCCGGGTGAGCGCCGCCGCGCACGCCTCCCGGGTCGCCCGGTGCACGGCGCGGGCCAGCCGGGCGCCCCAGAGGGAGCGCGGGCCGGCGAAGGGTTCGGGGGCGGTGTCGCCGGTGCCCGGGCAGGCGACGCAGACCGCGTCGGTGGGGGTGCCGGACGCGTCGGCGCCGAGTTTCACCAGCGCCTGGACCTTGGCCTCGGTGGCCGTGGTGACGGCGTTGACGAGGGCCGCGTCCGTGAGCGGAACCGGGAGCGAGACGATGATGTTGACGGTGCCGGGGCGTGGCGGGCCGACCCGGCCGCCCTCGCCCTCGTCCGGGGCCGCCGCCCAGCCGCGTACCCCGATGCCGGCCGTGACCACGGCCTCGGCACCGCCGTCGGCGGCGAAGCGGCGGTCGGCGACCGGGGCCGCCGTCATCAGGCCCACCCCGGCGCCGTCGAGGCCGGCCCGCGCGGCCAGGTCCCGCAGATGGGCGACCGGGTCGAGGCGGGCGTACCCCGGCGGCACCTGGGCGTTGACCACCCAGCCGCGCTCGCCGATCCCGCCGCCGAGGACGGCGCTCGACACCATGCGGGTGCCGGGGGCCGGCGCCCACACCAGGAGCGGCCAGCGGCGGCCGTCCTCCTCGTGCCCGAGCAGGACGGCGTCGGCCAGCGCCGGTGTGGCGGGAACGGGTTCGGGGACGGGGCCGGTGAGGGCCGTGGGGCCGGGAAGGCCGGCGGGTCCGGCAGGTCGCAGAAGCACCCCGCACCCTAACGCTCCGGCCGCACCGAGCAGTGCGCCGGTCCCGTACCGTCGGCGCCTCGCCCCTCAGTTCGCGGCCCGGTCCCGTACCGTCGTCGTCCACGCGGGCTGCTCCTCGACCACCGGCTCCGGCTCGGCGCGGCGGCCGCCGCGGGTGAAGAAGTCGGCGAGGGGGAGGATCGCGGCGCCGACGGTCACGGCGTCGGGGCCGAGGGTGCCGAGGTCGATGGTGACGCGGGCCGCGGGGTGGCGCAGGGCGTAGCGGTCGGCGTGCCGGCGGACGGTGTCGAGGATGTGCCGGCCGAGCTGGAGGCCGGCCCAGCCGCCGATGAGGATGCGCTCGGGCTGGAAGAGGTTGATGAGGTCGGCGAGGCCGGCGCCGAGGTATTCGGCGGTGTCCTCCAGGACGGAGAGCGCCGCCGGGTCCGGCGCGGTGTCGGGATGGGCCGGGTGCGCGGCTGCCAGCATGGCGGTGAGTGCGGTCTCCTCGTCGGCGTCGGCGGGCGGCCGGCCGCCCGCCTCGCGCCACCGTTCGAGGAGCGCTTCGGCGCCCGCGTAGGCCTCCAGGCAGCCGTGGGATCCGCAGCGGCAGCGACGGCCGTCGACATGGACGGTGAGGTGGCCGAACTCGAGCGCGCGGCCGGGCCCGTGGGGGTCGGTGGCGACGCAGGCGCCGACGCCGGAGCCGAAGAGGACGAAGACGGCGCTCTGGGCGCCGCGTCCGGCGCCGAACCACAGCTCGGCCTGGCCGAGGGTGCGGGCGCCGTTGTCGATCCAGAAGGGCACGCTGGGCGGCAGCCCGACGGTGTCGCGCAGGAGGCGTTCGAGGGGGACGGCGTCCCAGCCGATGGTCTGGCCGTGGACGACGGCGCCCTCGACGGGGGTGTGGGCGACGATGCCGGGGACGCCGACCCCGACGCCGAGGAGCCGGTCCGGAGCGGTGCCGGTGGTACGGAGCACCTCGGCGATGCCGTCGTGGACCTGGGCGACGACGAGGTCGACGTCGTAGCGGCTGGTGCGGGGCCCGGTGGCGGGCAAGGGGCGTTCGGTGCGGGCGAGTTCGGTGAGGGTGAGGTCGAACAGCTCGACCCTGACGCGGGTCTCGCCGACGTCGACGCCGATCATGCAGCCGCTGCCGGGAGTGACCCGCAGCAGCGTACGGGGCCTGCCGCCGGCGGAGTCGACGCTGCCGGCCTCCTCGACGAGGCCCTCGGCGACCAGCTCGGCGACCACGTTGCTGACCGAGCCCGAACTCAGCCCGGTCGCCGGCCCGAGCGAGAGCCGGCTCATCGGCCCGTCGAAGTACAGCCGCCGCAGCACCGCGGCCCGGTTCTCCCGCCGTAGATCACGTACCGTACGGCCACTCGTCGCTCGCACCGTACCCCCAGTTCGTCAGCGTCCGAACTGCAAGATACACCCGGGGAAGGGCGCGACCCGCCCTTCCCTCGATGTTTAAGTCACATCCTGAATTAAGCGGCTCCTCGTCAGACGGCGGCGCCCAGCCAGCGCGTCAGCTCCGTGACGAGCTCGGCCGGGTCCGGCTCCGTCTCCGTCGCGGCCCAGGCCAGATAGCCGTCCGGCCTGCACAGCACCGCGTGCCAGGGCGGCGCGGTGCCGTCGGCGTCCAGGACCCGTACGGTCCGCAGGCGGCCGGCCCAGCGGTCCGGGAGGTCGGCCGGGACGGTCGTCACGTCCGGGGCGAGCAGGAGCAGGGGAGTGGCGTCCTCCAGGAGCTCGGCCGTGGTGCGCGGCCCGTCCTCGGTCTTGAACGTGTGGTTGGGAAGGAAGGCGCCGGTCAGGGGGTCGGTGCCCGGCCGGGGGTAGTGAATGCTC
Organism: Streptomyces sp. NPDC012769; assembly: GCF_042901205.1. NCBI lineage: Bacteria > Bacillati > Actinomycetota > Actinomycetes > Kitasatosporales > Streptomycetaceae > Streptomyces > Streptomyces sp. NPDC012769. The sequence continues at coordinate 38,343 of NZ_JBIBCP010000003.1, forward strand.
TGGCCGCTGATCTCGCCTGCGGTCGCCGCCCGTGCCTCCGGCACCTCCATCAGGCGCCCGAAGTAGGCGCGCAGCGGCTCCTGTTCGGGGCGCGGGTCCATGAGCGCGGCCTGCGCGCGGGTGTTGGCGACCACGGCCAGCGCCACCGCCCGCCGCTCGTGGGTGTAGGTGTCCAGGAGGTCGGCGGGGGCGTCGCCGCGCGCGACGAGACCGAGCTTCCAGCCCAGGTTGAAGGCGTCCTGGAGGCCGGTGTTGAGGCCCTGGCCGCCCAGCGGGGCGTGGACGTGCGCCGCGTCCCCGGCCAGCAGGACGCGGCCGGGGCCCGGGGAGCGGTAGGTGTCCGCGACCCGGGTGAAGTCGCTGAAGCGCGAGCCGTACGTCAGGTCCCGCATCGGCAGCTCCCGGCCGAGCACGCGGGCGGCGGTCGTGCTCAGCTCCCGGAGCGTCACCGGCTGTCCGCGGTCGGGGAACGGGCGGCTGAAGTCATGGGTCAGCACCCGGCTCGGGCCGCGTGGGTTGACGTTGATCAGCGTCGAGCCCTCGGGGCCGCGCGCCCAGCCGCCGGGCGCGCCGGCCGGGTCGACCAGCCGCACCAGGCCGATCACCCCGCTGAAGGACGGCTCCGTGGTGGTGACCGGGATGCCCGCCTGCTCCCGCACGGTGCTGCGCGCCCCGTCGCAGCCCACGACGTAGTCCGCTTCCAGCGTGCGGGCGGTACCGTCCCCGGTGAGCACCTCGACCTCCACCCGGTCGGGGTGCTCGGTCAGCCGGTGCACGCGCGGGCCCCGGCGTATCTCGGCGCCCAGCGCGCGGGCCCGGGCCTCGAAGGCCTCTTCCAGGGAGGACTGCGGCTGGTCTAGGATCGGCGGCCCTTCGGCCGTGGGGCTGGTGATCGTCAGGAGCGGCAGCCCGGCGAAGTGGAAGCCGGTGCGCTGCCACAGGTCGAGCCGGCCGGGCCGGGGCAGCCGCAGGACGCCCCGGCGCAGCAGGGACTGCACGCTGCGGGCGTGCAGGGTGCCGGCGCGCGGGGTGTCACGGACGCGGTCGTGCTGTTCCAGCACGATCGTGTCGACGTTCTGCAGGGCCAGCTCGCCCGCCAGCAGCAGGCCCACCGGGCCGCCGCCGACGACGAGGACGGTCGTGCGTTCGTTAAGCATGGCGGGCGTCCGGTGTCCTTACGCGTCGGCGTCGAAGCTGGCGAACCAGCCGGCGGCCATGTCCTTGTCGCCGTGGCCGAGCCGGGCGGCCCGCTGGAAGCGGCGGTGGCCGGCCTCGGTGGCGTCGAGCCGGACGCCGACGCGCTCGGCGGCCTCCAGGACGAGCCGGGCGTCCTTCTCGGAGTTGTCGACGGAGAACTGCGGGGTCCAGTCCTGCCCGAGGATCGCGGCGGACTTGCCCTGGAAGAAGCCGCTGTCCATGGGGCCGCCGGAGACGACGTCCACGAAGTGCCGGGGGTCGACGCCGAGCCGGTCGGCGAGCGAGAGGGCCTCGCCCACGCCGTGGGTGAGGGCGCCCACCCAGGTGTTCAGGACCAGCTTGAGACGGCTGGCCGCGCCGCTCGTGCCGTCCTCGCCGACCCAGACGGTCCGCGAGCCGATGGTGTCGAACAGCGGCTGGACGGTGGGGCGCACGCTCTCGGGGGCCGCGGCCAGGACCACGAGCTTGCCCAGTTCGGCCGGCTGGCGCGAGCCCTGGACGGGCGCGTCGACGAAGACGAGTCCGGCCTCGTCGGCGAAGGCGGCGAGCTCGTCGACGACCTCGCCCACGGTGCTGATCTGGACCCAGACGGTGCCCCGTGCCAGCTTCGGGGCGGCCGCCCGGACGGCCTCCAGGACGCGGGGGCCGTCGTTGAGGACGGTGAGGACGACATCGGCGCCGTCCACGGCCTCGGCCGGGCTGTCGGCGACCTGGACGCCGTCGGCGGCGAGCGCCTCGGCCTTGGCGCGGGTGCGGTTCCAGGCGCGGACCGTCAGGCCGGACGCGGCGAGGTTGCGGGCGACGGGGGCGCCGATGATGCCGGTGCCGAGGACTGCGATGACCGGCTGTGCGGAGGTCATGTCCGGACTCCTAGAGGGTGGTTCGGGTGTACGCGTGGGCGGCGCGGCGGGGGAGCGGCGCGGCGGACCGGACGCGTGGGTCGTCCGGGGCGCGCCGCCGAGGGGCCGCGGGTGGTTCGAAAATTTTCGTACCGGTTTACCTTAGGCAGGTCCCGCGGGTGCCCACAACGCGTTCCCGCGGGTATGTCACCTGTCCGACGACGAGAGGCCCCGTGATGCCCGTCGAGCTGTTCCACCCCGCGCTGGAGGCCGTCGAACTCGACGCGGTGTACGCGGCGTTGGCCGACCGGCACCGCCGTGGTGTGGTGGTCCGGCTGGCCCGGACGCCGGACGCCGAGGTCGCCTGCACGACCCTGGACGTGCCGGGCGCCAAGTCCACCCGCTCGTACCACTGGAAGGTGCTCCGCGAGGCGGGACTGATCCTCCAGCGCAGTACGGGGACGGGCATGCTGCTGCGGCTCCGGCCGGAGTTCGAGCAGCGCTTCCCCGGTCTGCTCGGCAATCTGCTCAGCCTGGAGGGCGGTCACGGCGTGCCGGCCTCCTGATGCCGCGCGGCGGGGGCCCGGGCCGCGGTCGGCGCCGGGGTGGTCGCCGGGTCGGGCAGCGGTGCCTTCGGCGTCCCGGGCGCGTCACCCATGGCCACCGCCCGCCGGTGCAGCAGTCCCGACACCAGCGCCGTGCCGAGACCGGCGACCGCGAGCAGCGCCCCGGACCAGACGGGCGCCGTGTAGCCGAGGCCCGCGCCGATCACGCTGCCGCCGACCCAGGGGCCGATCGTGTTGCCCAGGTTGAAGGCCGAGGTGTTGGTGGTGGCGGCGAGCGTCGGCGCGCTGCCGGCCTCGCGCATCACCTGCGCCTGGAGCGCCGGGTTGATGGAGAAGGCGGCCAGACCGAAGGCCAGGACCGCCACCACCGTGGCCGCCCTGCTGTGGGCGGTCACCGTCAGCAGGGCCAGCACCAGCGCCATCGCGCCGATCCCCACGTACAGGTTGAGCAGCGGACGGCGGTCGGCGAACCGGCCGCCGACGACGCTGCCCGCGAAGCAGCCCACGCCGAACTGGGTCAGCAGCACCGGCACCGCCGACTCGGAGAAGCCGCCGACGTCGGTGAAGAGCTTGGACAGATAACTGAAGCAGCAGAAGATCGCCGCCTGGGTGAGCATCGAGGTAGAAAGCGCCACCCACACCCGGGGGTTGCGGAAGGCGGAGAGCTCCGCTCGCACTCCGGCGTACGGGCCGTTCGGCCGGCGCGGCACCAGGAAGAGGACGCCGAGCAGGGCGAGCACCGCCAGCGCGTCCACCGCCCAGAAGCTGGCCCGCCAGCCGGCGTGCTGGCTGAGGAACGTGCCGGCCGGGACGCCGAGGACATTGGCCACGGTCAGCCCGGCGAACATGATGGCCAGCGCGCGGCCGCGGCGCTCGGGGCCCGCGAGCTCGACGGCCACCACGGACCCGATGCCGAAGAACGCGCCCTGGGCGAGCGCGGCGATGACCCGGCCGGCCATCAGCACGCCGTAACCCGGGGCGAGCGCGCCCATGGTCTGGCCGAGCACGAACAGGAGCAGCAGACCGACCAGCGAGGCCTTGCGGTTGACGCGGAGGGTCGCGACGGTGAGGGCCGGGCCGCCGATGACCACGCCCAGGGCGTAGCCGGAGATCAGCCAGCCCACGGCGGGCACCGAGACCGAGAGGTCCCGGGAGAGTTCGGGCAGCAGCCCGGAGATCATGAACTCGGTGGTCCCGATGCAGAAGACGCTCAGGCCGAGCACATAGACGGCGACGGGCATCGCCGCTCCTCCTTCGGTCTTGGCCAGATTTTGAATCATCGTTCCAGAACAAGCGCGAAAGAAAGGCCGACCAGGGGTCGGCCGTGGGGGAGGGGTCAGGGAGCGGGCGGCAGGATCTGGTCCACGAGGGAGGTCAGGGTCGCGCGGTCGCTCACCTTGCCGAGCACCCTCAGCCCGTACATCGAGTTGAGCAGATAGACCGCGAGCGCCTGGGGTTCCTGGTTCCGTGCCATCGAGCCGTCGCGCTGCCCCTGCTCGATGCTGACACGCAGTGCCGTCTGCATCCGGGTGAAGGTGTTGCGCACATGCTCCGTGATCTCCGGATCCTGGCCGGCCATCTCCATCGCGGTGTTCACGACGAGACAGCCGCGGTGCTCGGGCGACTCCGCCGTCTCCTCGTCGACGACGCTCATCAGGACCGTGCGGATCCGGTCGCGGGCCGGCCCGTCGCCCTCCTCGAGCAGACTCACCAGTCGGCTGGTCCACTCGGAGTCGTACCGCTGGAGCGCCGCCTCGAACAGGCCGCGCTTGCTGTTGAAGGTGTTGTAGAGGCTGCCGCGGCCGAGGCCCGTGCTGTCCACGAGGTCCTGGGCCGACGTTCCGGCGTACCCCTTGTCCCAGAACGTGGCCATCGCCGCGTCCAGTGCGTGGTTGAGGTCGAAGCTCCGGGGGCGAGGTGACATGCCGCCAGGTTAGCAGTTCTGGAACGATTGTTAAAATTCCATGGCGCGGCGTGACGACCTGCGGGAAGGTGTGATTACCTCAGGTCGTCGACGCGGCACCGAGTGCCCCGGACGCTGCACCGGGGACTCGTGTACGTCTGTCCGGCACGGGAGACCGACCACTTCCCCGTCGCCGGGGCCGCGAAGACCCGGTCCGCCCGCCAGAAACGGGTGGACACGGGGGAGAGCCCTGTCCGTCAGGGCACCAACATCGTTTTCATGGGGGAATCACCTTGGCACCCGTTCAGTCCGTTGCGCCCATTTACGGCTTACGCCTGGAAAACGGGGCTTGCCTGCCCGGCCTGCTGGAACAGCAGGCCGTGGCGCGGCCCGAGGCCGTCGCGGTCGTCTCCGACGACCGCAGCCTCACCTACCGGGAGCTCGCCGACTCCAGCGGCCGACTGGCCGTGCACCTGTCCGACCTGGGCGTTTCGGTCGACGCATGCGTCGGCCTCTACACCGAACCGTCGCTGGACCTGATGATCGGGGCGTGGGGAATCCTGTTCGCCGGGGCCGCGTATCTGCCGCTGTCCCCGGAGTACCCCGAGGACCGGCTCCGCTACATGATCGAGAACAGCCGCACCGAGGTCGTCGTGACCCAGGAGCACCTGCGGGACCGGCTGGCCGCGCTCGCCCCGGCCAGCACCCGGATCGTCACGCTCGCTGACGTCCCCGACGCCTCCCTCGACGGCGTGCCGCACTGCGGCGTCGGAAGCGCCGCGGCCACCGTCGAGGCCCCGCCCGAACAGGACCTCGCCCACCGGCAGATGGGCCCGCGGCCGGACTCCCTGGCGTACGTCATCTACACCTCGGGCAGCACCGGCAAGCCCAAGGGCGTGATGATCGAGCACCGGAGCATCGTGTCCCAGCTGCGCTGGATGCACTCCTTCGGCCACCTCGGCAGCCATGTCACCGTCCTGCAGAAGACCCCGATGAGCTTCGACGCGGCGCAGTGGGAGATCCTCGCCCCCGCCGCCGGAGCGAAGGTCGTCGTCGGCGCGCCCGGCATCTACCGTGACCCCGAGGCGCTCGTCGCCGCCGTCAGGCGCCACCAGGTCACCACCCTGCAGGGCGTACCCACCCTGCTCCAGGCCCTGGTGGACCTCGACGAGTTCCGCGCCTGCACCTCCCTGCGCCGGGTGTTCTCCGGCGGCGAGGCGCTGTCGCAGCGGCTCGCCCGGTCGCTGCTGACCGAGCTGCCGTGGATCTCGCTGGTCAACCTGTACGGCCCCACCGAGACCACCATCAACGCCACCGCGTGCCTGGTGGACCCGGACTCGCTCGTGGACGGCGCGGGCTCCGTGCCGATCGGCGTGCCGGTCGACAACACCCCGTGCTTCATCCTCGACGAGGAGCTCCGGCCGGTCGACATCGGCACCACCGGAGAGCTCTACATCGGCGGTGTGCAGCTGGCCCGCGGCTATCTGCACCGCGACGACCTGACAGAGGAACGATTCATCCCGTCGCCGTTCGTCCCGACCGAGCGGCTCTACAAGACCGGTGACCTCGCCTACTGGAACGAGGACGGCACCATCACCTGCGTCGGCCGCGCCGACAACCAGGTGAAGCTGCGCGGCTACCGCGTCGAGCTGGACGAGATCTCCCTCGCCATCGAGGAGCACGCCTGGGTCCGCCGCGCCGCCGCCGTCGTCACCGACGACCCGCGCACCGGCTTCCAGAACCTGGTGGCCTGCATCGAGCTCAACCCGCGCGAGGCGGCCCTGATGGACCAGGGCAACCACGGCGGCCACCACCAGTCCAAGGCCAGCAAGCTCCAGGTCAAGGCGCAGCTGTCCGACCCGGGTCTGCGCGACCCGGAGGAGCTGGCCGGCCGGCCGGTCCTCGAACTGCCCGGCAAGGAGGGCACCCGGCGGCAGCGCCGGGAGACCTTCGCCCGCAAGACCTACCGCTTCTACGACGGCGGCGAGGTCACCCGGGAGGACATCCGGCAGCTGCTCGCGCCGCCGCCGGTCGCTTCGCTCTCGCGCGGGCTCGACGAACTCGACATCGACCAGCTGGGCGAGGTCCTGCGCTGGTTCGGACAGTTCCGCAGCGACGAGCGACTCCTGCCGAAGTACTCCTACGCGTCGCCGGGCGCGCTGTACGCCACCCAGATGTACCTGGAGATCAGCGGCGTCGCCGGTGTGGAGCCGGGCGTCCACTACCACCACCCCGTGGACCACACCCTGGTGCGGATCGCCGGCACCGAGATGACGGGCCCCGCCCTGCGGGTGCACTTCGTCGGCAAGAAGCGGGCCATCGAGCCGGTCTACGCCAACAACATCCAGGAGGTCCTGGAGTTCGAGACCGGCCACATGCTCGGCGTCTTCGAGGAGGTGCTGCCGGAGTACGGACTCACCATCCGCCCCGCCGGCTTCACCCCCGCCGTCAAGGACCGCCTCGACGTCGTCGACGAGGACTACTACCTCGGCACCTTCGAGGTGTACCCGAACGACGGCGAGCCCCGCCAGGACCCGACCGAGATCTACGTCCAGGCGCACCCCGGCCGGATCGCGGACCTGCCGGCCGGCCTCTACCGCCACCACGAGGGCGCCTTCGAGCGCGTCTCGGACGAGCTGATCCAGCGCCGGCACGTCATCGCCATCAACCAGGCGGTGTACGACCGGGCCTCCTTCGGCATCACCGCGATCAGCCGCGCCGAGGAGCCCTGGCTCGAGTACGTCGCGATGGGCGCCAAGCTGCACCGGCTCCAGCGCAACGGGCTCTCCCTCGGCTTCATGTCCTCCGGCTACAGCTCCAAGTCGGGCAACCCGCTGCCCGCCGCGCGACGGATCGACGAGATCCTCGACTCCCTCGGGATCGGGACCGGCCCGTCGTACTTCTTCGTCGGCGGCCGGGTCAGCGAGGAGCAGCTCCTCAGCGAGGGCATGAACGAGGACGCCGTCCACACCAGAGGCCCGGCCGAGATCATCAAGGACGAGCTGGCCGGCTTCCTGCCCGACTACATGATCCCCAACAGGGTCCTGGTCATGAACGACCTGCCTCTGACCGCCAACGGCAAGGTCGACGTCAAGACCCTCGCCGCGAGCGAGCAGGTGCGCTCCGCGGGCAGCGGCGCCCCCTACGTCGCCCCGGCGACCGCCCACGAGCGGTGGCTCGCCGACGTCTGGGGCACGGCACTGAAGTACGAGGACGTGTCCACCGAGGACGACTTCTTCGCGGCCGGCGGCAACTCGCTGACCGCGGTCGCCCTGGTCAACCGGATCAACCGGGAGTTCGGCACCGAACTGCCCCTCCAGGTCGTCTTCGAGGCACCCCGGCTGCGCGATCTGGCCGCCCGCATCGCGGACGGCTCCGACGCGCCCGTCTCGCGCCTGGTCCGGCTGCACGACGACACCCCGAAGGGCGCCGAGGGCGTCACCACCCCGGTGTTCTGCTGGCCCGGCCTCGGCGGCTACCCGATGAACCTGCGGCTGCTCGGACGCGAGTCCGGCCTCGGCCGGCCGTTCTACGGGATCCAGGCGCACGGCATCAACGAGGGCGAACAGCCCTACCCGACCGTCCAGGAGATGGCGGCGGCCGACGTCGCGGAGATCCGGCGGATCCAGCCCGAGGGCCCGTACCTCCTGTGGGGCTACTCCTTCGGCGCCCGCGTCGCCTTCGAGGCGGCCTGGCAGCTGGAGCAGGCCGGCGAGAAGGTGGAGCAGCTGCTGCTGCTGTGCCCCGGCAACCCCAAGGTCCGGGCCGCCGAGGCCGACCGCCACGGCCGGGAGGCCTCGTACACCAACCCCGCGTACGTCACCATCCTCTACTCGGTCTTCGCCGGCTCGATCAGCGGCCCCGAGGTCGAGGAGTGCCTGGCGGTCACCCGCGACGAGGACAGCTTCGTCGCCTTCGTCCACGACCGAATACCCGCCCTGGACGAGCGGCTGATCCGCCGGATCACCCGCATCGTCGGCGAGACGTACGAATTCGAGTACAACTTCCGCGAACTGACCGAGCGTCAGCTGAGCACGCCGGTGACCGTCTTCAAGGCGACCGGCGACGACTACTCCTTCATCGAGGGCAGCTCCGGCTACTCCGCCGCTCCCGCCGCGGTCGTCGACCTGGAGGGCGACCACTACGGCGTCCTGAAGGAGCGCGGCATCGCCGAACTGGTGGCCGCCATCCGGGCCCGGCTCGCCGCCTAGCCCGCGCCACGCCGCCGCCCGGCCGCCGGCCGGAGCACCCTTCCGCATCACCCTCTCGAATCACCATTTCGAACCACCGGACCTGGAGTCCCCTCGTGCCGCACGTGGACATTTCGTACTACAACCGGGAATTCACCGACGAGCAGAAGGACCGCCTGGCCAAGGCCCTGTCCGACGTCGTCGTCGAGCACTTCTCGACCTACGACGGAGCCGTCTCCATCTCCCTGCACCCCGTGGACCAGAAGGACTGGCAGGACCAGGTCTTCGAGCCCCGGATCACCGGTCGCGCCGACCGGCTGATCAAGGCGCCCGACTACCGGTCCGCGTGACCGCCCGGTCCGCCGTCCCGGTCCACCACCCGCACACCTGAGAGGTACCCGCAATGACCGACTCCCTCGGCCCCCGACTCAAGGTCGGCGTCGTCGTCCCCTCGACCAACACCTCGGCCCAGCCCGAGCTGGAGGCCCTGCGCCCCCACCAGGTCACCAACCACGTAGGCCGCATGGTCATCGGCGACGACTCGATGGTCGACGAGCCCGGCTTCGACCACGTGATGCACAGCATCCGCAACTCCACCCACCCGGCGATCAAGAGCGTCGTCAGCTGCAACCCCGACACCGTGATCATCGGCGTCTCCCCGGAGAGCTACTGGGACGGCCCCGAGTCCCACGAGCGGGTCCTCGCCTCGATGCGCGAGGCCGCGGGCGGCCTGCCCGTCATCATGAGCCCCGACGCGATCAAGGCCGCGCTCGGCGCCTACGGCGCCCGCCGGATCGCCGTCATCACGCCGTACCTTCCGGTCGGCGACGACTCCGTCAGCCGCTTCTTCAAGGACAGCGGCTACGACGTCGTCCGCATCCAGGGCCTCGGCATGCCCAGCCCCGCGAAGATCTCGCACGTCTCGCAGAGCGAACTGCGCGACGTCATCAAGGAGATCGACGGCCCCGACATCGAGGCCATCGTCCAGGTCGGCACCAACGTCGCCATGTCGCACGTCGCGGCGGTCGCCGAGTTCTGGATCGGCAAGCCCGTGATCTCCAACAACACCGTCCTGTACTGGCACGCACTGCGCCAGAACGGCATCCAGGACCGCGTCCACGGCCACGGCTCGCTGCTCTCCGAGCACTGACCCACGGCCGGCCCCAGGGCGGTGCGGCGCCCTTCCGCCGCACCGCCCCTCCCTCCGGCCGATGCCCCGACCCTGACCGACCCCTTCCGACCTGTCCGACCCCGACCGTCCCCTGTCTGACCGATGGCCGCGGCCCGTCCCGAGCGGCGGACCGCGACAAACTGGAGAATTCCCGTGACCAGCACTGGCAGTAGCGAAGCGACCGCAACCGCACTGCGCCCCCACGAGGCGCCGTCCGAGGAACGGCTCCCCATCCTCAAACTCCTCGCGTTCACCGCCGCGGGCTTCCTCGCGATCATGACCGAGACGATGCCCGCGGGCCTGCTCCCGCAGATCGGGCGCGGCCTCGACGTGTCCGAAGGACTGGCGGGCCAGCTCGTCACCCTGTACGCCATCGGATCCGTCGTCGCCGCCATCCCGGTGATCGCCGCCACCCGCAGCGTGCGGCGCCGGCCGCTGCTGCTGGCCGCCGTCGGCGGACTGTTCGTCTTCAACACCGTGACCGCCCTGTCCACCAACTACGGCGTCACGCTCGGCGCCCGCTTCATCGCCGGCATGGCCTCCGGCGTGATCTGGGGCCTGCTCGCCGGCTACGCCCGCCGGCTGGTGCCCGAGCACCTGCAGGGCCGCGCCCTCGCCGTCGTCGGCGTCGGCCAGCCCATCGCGCTGACCGCCGGCGTGCCGCTCGGCACCTACCTGGGGTCGATCACCAGCTGGCAGGGCGTCTTCTGGATCATGTCCGCCGTCGCCCTCACCCTGATGATCTGGGTGCGCGCCCTGGTGCCGGACTTCGCCGGCCAGGCCGCCGAACAGCGCCAGCCCATCCGCGAGATCTTCGTGACGCCCGGCATCCGCCCCATCCTCGCGGTGATCTTCCTCTGGATCCTGGCCCACAACATCCTCTACACCTACATCTCGCCCTTCATGAGCAAGGCGGGCCTCGGTGAGCGCGTCGACGTGATGCTGCTGGTCTTCGGCGCCACCGCGATCGTCGGCATCTGGCTCACCGGCATGTTCGTCGACCGCAAGCTGCGCTTCCTGACCCTGGTCAGCCTCGCCGGCTTCGCCGCGGCCTCGCTGGTCCTCGGCATCGGCTACGACTCGCCGGTCGCCGTGATCGCCGGCGTGGTCGCCTGGGGCCTGACCTTCGGCGGCGCCCCCACCCTGCTCCAGACCGCCATCGCCGACGCGGCGGGTGACGGTGCCGACGTCGCCCAGTCGATGCTGGTCACCATCTTCAACCTGGCCGTCGCGGGCGGCGGCGTGGTGGGCGGTCTCCTCCTGGAGTCCTCCGGCGCCACGTCGTTCCCGTGGGTGCTGCTCGCGCTGGCCGTCCTGGCCTTCGCGATCGTCGGCACGGCCAAGGCCGGCTTCAAGCCCGGCCGCCGCGGCGCCGCCTGACCGGCGGATCGCACGGCCCGTACGTCCGGATGCCCGGCCCCGACATGGAGGGGGCCGGGCCTCCGGCATGCCCGGCGGTCCGGCATACACGACAGTCATGTTTCGTTGCCCGTGTTTTCGTACCGGACGCGGGCTCGGTACGAGACGATGTCGCTCCCCCTGTCCCCGACCTCGGAGCGTACGATGCAGCCGCTGACGCGTCCGCGCATCGTGGCGGCGGGACTGCGTCTGCTGGAGCGCGAGGGCGCGGCCGGCCTCAGCATGCGCAAGCTCGCCGGCGAACTCGGCAAGGCCCCCGCGGCCGTCTACAAACACGTCAGCGACAAACGCGAGCTGATGTCCCTGCTGTTCGACGAGGTGTCCCGGCGGATCGAGCTGCCGGACCCCGGGGACGACCCCCGCGCGGCGATCGTGGAGGCGGCGCAGAGCGCGCACCAGGTCCTGGAGGAGCACGGCTGGATCGCCGCCGAAATGCTCGACGGGCGGCTGCTCGGCGCCACCTCGATGCGGCTCTCCGAGTTCATCCTGGACACCCTGGTCCAGAGCGGGATGAGCGACGAGCGGGCCGCGCGGCTGCACGTGGCCATCTGGGAGTACCTGGTGGGACACCTGGTCGCCGCCCGCGCCGGGGCGCCGGGCCTGGCCCCGTGCCCGGCGGCGAACGAGGACGGCACGGAGGACTATCCGACCGTACGGCGGGTCGCCCCGCTCCTGGCCGGGATGAGCGACCAGGAGCGGTTCGCCGCCGGCCTGCGGGTCCTGCTCGACGGGGCGTTCGCGGAGGCGCTCGCCGCGGGGGAGCCGGCGGGGCGGCAGGACGCGCCGGGCCGGCGGGAGGGGCGCGTACCGCGGGACGCGCGCGCAGCCCACGGGTCGTAGGCGGTGCGAACACGGCGGGGCCCGCCCGGGCGGCGCGGCGGCGGGCTCCGCACGGCGGCAGGCCTCGCACGGCCGGGCGTCGCATGGCGGCAGGGCTCGCACGGCCGGGCGTCGCATGGCGGCAGGGCTCGCACGGCCGGGCGTCGCCACGGCGGCAGGCTCCGCACGGGCGGCGGCCTCGGCACGGTGGTGGGTCCCCCATAGTGGCGGGCTCCGCACGGCGGTGGGTCCCCCCACAGCGGGGGCCCCGCGCGACGCTCCGCCCGCGCGGCGGTCATGACCGCCGCGCGGGGCGCCGTCGTCCGTCAGCCGGTCCGTAGGTGGTGCTGCGGGGCCAGCGCGGGGCGGGGCTGGTAGATCAGGACCGGCGCCGCCGCGGACTCCTCCTCCGGCGGGAAGTACCTGGCCAGCTCGTGCCGACCGCTGATCCGCAACTTCCGGTAGGAATGGGTGAGATGGGACTCGACGTTCCGCAGGCTCACCTTGAGCAGATCGGCGATGTCGCGGTTGCTCATCCCGCCCGCCGCCAGCTCCGAGACCTGACGCTCGGTCGGGGTGAGCAGCGCCTCGGGGGAGTCCTTGCGCGGGTCGGGCCGCCCGCCCGCGTACCGCAGCTCGCGCTGCACCGCCTCCACCAGGCCGTCGGCACCCAGCGAGATGCCCAACTCATTGGCGCGGTGCAGCAGTTCGCGGGTGCGGCGGGCCTTGCCGACCTGCCGATGGGCCCGCCCCGCCTCGTACAGCGCGTGCGCGAACAACAGCGGCGTGGGGCCCGGCTCGAGGATCTCCAGCGCCTGGTCGGCCAGGTGCAGCGCCTCGATCCCCGAGCTCGCCGACGCCTGCGCGACCAGCGCGCGGCCCAGGGCGAAGGGCGCGCCCCAGCGGCGGGCGAGTTCCGTCTCCTCCCGGGCGACCCGCCGGGCCGCGGCCATGTTCCGCTGGGCCAGCAGGAGGGTGGAGCGGGTGGAACGCCAGGGCAGGACCGCCGGGTTGACGACACCCCGGCGGGCCAGCTCCTCCTCGCAGTCGGCGATCAGGGCGAGACCGCGCTGCGCCTGTCCGAGCCGGCCCAGGGCGCGCCCCGTGCTGTGCAGGAGGTACAGCCGCCACCAGGTGACGGGCCGCTCGCCGGGCAGCGGCGGGGCCTTGTCGAGCAGCGCGCCGGCCGCGGCGATGTCGCCCTTCTCCAGGGCCACGTCGATCAGGACGCTGCGGGCCAGCGACCCGACGTGGTGCGCGGCGGCGGCGACCCGGGTGAGCAGGTCGAGCGCCTGACAGGCGTCGTCCTCGGCGTCGGTGAGCAGCCCGCGGTGCAGCTGCACCAGTCCGCGTACGGCCAGGGCCTCGGCGATCCGCGTCACGGTGCCCTCGGCGCGGGCGAGGCGCACCTCGGTGTCCATGTGCCGCCGGGCCTCGTCGACGTCGCCCGCCCAGAGCAGCGCGAGCAGCGCGTGGTACCAGGTGGGCGAGCCGTAGGGGGCGCGGGGCACGGCCAGGGACCGGTCGGCGATCCGCCGGACCGCCTGCGCGGAGTCACCCGCCGCGGTGCGCAGCAGCAGCACCCGCTCCAGCCGGTCCTCGCCGCCCTCGCCGTCCTCGGTCCCGGGGCGGTAGGTGCCCTCGTGGAGCCGGATGTGGAGGAGTCGCTCGCGCAGTCGGCCGGCGGCGGAGGCGTCCAGGACGCCGATCTCCCGGCGGGCGTCCTCGAGCACCTCGCGGGCCCGGCCGAGGTCGTCCAGGCGCAGCAGGACGTCGGAGAGGCGCAGTGCCTCCTGGAGCCGGTCACCGGGGCCAAGCGGTCCGGCGGCGTGGGCGGTGAGCGCCTGGGCGGAGGCCGGCAGGTCCAGGGCGGTGAGTGCCTGGATGCGCAACCCCTCGGCAAGGGCGGCCAGTTCGTCCGGCACGCCGTGCAGCAGGGCCTTCTCGATCAGACGCCGGGCCCCGGCCGGGTCGCGGCCGACCATGCCCTGCGCGACGTCGACCAGCAGACGGGCCATCCACGGCTCGTCGAGCCGGTGGGAGCGCAGCAGGTGGGCGGCGACGTCCTCGCACGGCGCGCTGCGGCGCCACATGAACCGGGCGGCGAGCCGGTGGAGTTCGGCGCGCTCCGCGCAGGGGATGTCCTCGTAGAGCAGCCCGGCCAGGAGCGGGTGACGGAACTTCATGTCGTGCGGGCAGAGCAGTCCCGACTCGGTGAGCCGCGACAGGCTGCGGCAGGCGTCCTCCGTCGGAACCCCGCACAGGTCCGCCAGGATGGCGGGATCCAGCGGCGAACCCAGGATGCTGGCCGCGCGGGCGACCTCGAGGCAGTGCGGGTCGAGCCGCCGGAGCATGCACAGGATGCGCTCCTTGACCGCCTTCAGGCGCATCCGCTCGTCCGGCGGGTCCGTCGGCGTCCGGCCGGCGTGGTCGTCCGGGGCGTGCCCGGCCCCGCCGGGCAGCGCGGCACCGGGTCCCGCCGGGACGGTGCGTATCTGCTCGGTCAGCAGATAGGGGTTGCCGCCCGTGTCGGCGACCAGCGCGTCCACGGACTCGTGGTCGTGCCCGCACAGCGCGGCGGCCAGGTCGGAGGCGGCGCTCGGGCTCAGGTCGTGCAGATGGATGTGACGGTCGGGGCGGACGCCCTCCATGAACTCGACGAGCAGGTGCTGGTCGCTGGCCGGCTCGCCGCAGCGCTTGGTGGCCAGCAGCACGACGGGCAGGTTGTCGAGACGGCGGCTGAGAAAGCCCAGCCACAGCAGGGACTTGCGGTCGGCGTGCTGCACGGAGTCGACCGTCAGCAGGATCGGGGTGCGCCGCGCCGCCCGGCCCACGCCCGCGCAGAGCTCCGCGAGCAGGGGATAGTCGGGCTCGGCCGATCCGCCGTCGTCGCCCGCGCTCGACGCGAAGGCCCGCTCCCATCCCCCCGCCGTCTCGGGCAGCGTGCCGAGGAGCTGGTGCACGACGCCCAGGGAGAAGCGCTGTTCGGTGGGGGACGCCGTGGCGGAGAGCACGACCATGCCCTGCTCGCGAGCGGTGTCCTCGGCCCAGCGCAGCAGGGACGTCTTGCCCGTGCCGATGATCCCCTCCATCAGCGCGACCGCCCCCGCGCCCGCTCTGGCGGACTCGAGCAACTCTGTGATGATCTTGGATTCTTCGCTTCTGCCGAACAGTTCCTGGGGCACCGCCCTGAACCTCCTGCCGACCAGCGCCGTCAAGGGTAATTCCCGGTCATGATCAATCCGTCGCCGCCCTGGCGGAAAGGGCTTCTGCGGGCGGAGTGGAGAAAAACCGAGCCCCCACTTCGATCCCCCGATCACCGGTGAACGGCGTACACCTCTGATGCGCCCGACGCTAACACGACCCCCCGACACCCGAAGGTATCGATACGTATTCCTTCGGCCATTGCTTCGGTCCCACCGTATTGATGCGCGTGGGTACCGCACGGGTACGGTCTGCTGGCAATTGCCGTGGTGACCGGTGAGCCACGCGGAAAGCGTTCCCCCGGGACCTGACATATTCACCCGACGCCTAATGGCGAAATCTGATGGAAGGATCGGTGCTCGCGTGACCGCGACCAGCGAGGAGCTTCGCCCGTTATGGGCCGTCCGTCCGGCCCTGTCGCCGCGACCGGCCCCCGCCCCGTCCGACGGCGGCCGCACCGAGCGGTTCGTGCTCACCCTGACCGGCCTGCTGCCGCTGGTGTACGAGCAGGCATGGCAGACCGTCCTCGGCCCCGGCTTCCACCTCCAGGCCGTCGACTGGCGGGCCACCCGCCCGCAGGTGCAGGACGCCCGCCTCGCCGAGCGGCTCGCCCGGGAGTGGGTCACCGGACTGCCCCTCGACCAGGGGCCGTCGAGCGGCCTGATGTGCGCCACCCTGATCCGGCGCGACGACCGCACCTGGACCTTCGCCTGGCGCTACGCACGCGAGCTGATGGACCGACAGGCCGGCCTGCGCCTCCTCGACCAGGCCACCGAGGCGTACGGCGTCCTGCTGCGCGGCGGCACCCCGCGCCGCCCCTCCGCCGCCGGCGACCTGCTCGCGGGGCCGGTGAGCCGATGAACGCCGACAGCTCGGTGCGGCTGTTCTGTCTCCCCTTCGAGGGCGTCTCGGCCGGCGTGTACCTGCCCTGGATCGAGGCCATCGGACCTTCGGTGGTCGTCACCCCCGTGGAGCTGCCCGGCCGCGGCCGCCACCCGCGCACCCGCCCCTGCGATAGCCTGGAGGCGCTGCTCGCCGAGATCATGCCGTACGTGGCCCGCATGTGCGACCGGCCGTTCGCCCTCTACGGGCACGGCTTCGGCGCCCTCCTCGCGTACGAGATAGCCGCCCGCCTCGAATGGGAGCACGACGCGGTCGCGGACCGGCTCTATGTGTCCGGCTCCGGCATGCCGCACCGGGCGGCGCCGGAGCGGGCGGTCGGCCACCTGCCCGACGCGGCGATGATCCGCAGGCTCCGTGACCGCGGCCGGATGCCCCCGGTCGACCGCGACCCGCGGCGCGCCGCCCGGGCCCTGGGCACGCTGCGCGCCGACCTCACCGTCATGGAGGCCTACCGGCGCGACCCCCGCCATGTCGTGCACTGCCCGGTCACCGCCATGGGCGGCCTCCAGGACCGCAGCGTCACGGGGATGGACCTGGCCGGTTGGCGCCGGTGCACCCGGCGCGCCCTGCGGGTCGAGACCTTCCCCGGCGACCACTACTTCCCGCTCACCGCCCAGCGGGAGCTCCTGGACACCTTCGCCCGGGACCTGATCCGCCCGGCGGCCGCGCGCCGCATGCTGGCCGCGGCCGGCGCGTACTGACCCGGCCGGCGCGTACCGACCCGGCCGTCCCCCGGCCCGTTCCGGAATCGGCAACAGGAATTGCCCGTCGCCCCCGGCGTCCACATGCTGGCCGCCGGAGGTGACCCTATGACACCCACACACCGCGCCCCGGACCTCGACGGCGAGGTCCCCGGCGCCGAGCCGGAGCACGAGCCGGAGCACGAGGCGGAGTACGAGGCGGAGTACGAGGCGGACCTGCACTCCGGCTTCCTCGCGGACGCGGCGCACTGGCTGCGGGGGCTGCTCGGCCCCGAGGACCGGGTGACGGCGGCGGTCCGCCGGATCGTCGACGTCGGCAGCGGGCCCGGAGCGGCCTCCTGCGTCCTGGCCCGCGCCTTCCCCCGGGCGGAGGTCGTCGCCGTGGACCGCTCCGCCCCGCTCCTCGCCCGGGCCCAGGTCCGCGCCGCGGAGCGCGGGCTGACCGGACGGATCACCACCCGGCGGGCCGAACGGCCCGAGGAGTTCGGCCGGCTCGGGCCGGCCGACCTGATCTGGACCGGCAACGTCTGCCGTCACCTGGGCGACCAGCAGGCGGCGCTGCGGAGCCTCGCGTCCGCGCTGCGGCCCGGCGGACTGCTCGCCGTCGCCGAACGCGGGCTGCCGCCGCGCTTCCTGCCGCGCGACATCGGCATCGGCAGGCCCGGCCTCCAGGCCCGTCTCGACGCCGCCGTCGAGGAGCGCTTCGCCGCCGCCCGGGCCACGCTGCCGGGCTCCACCTCCGTGGTCGAGGACTGGCCCTGCCTGCTGGCCTCCGCCGGCCTCGTCCCCACCGGCAGCCGCACCTTCCTCATCGACTTCCCGGCCCCGCTGGAGCTGGCCGCGCGCCGGCATCTGCACACCTGGCTCGGCCGCCTGCTCGACGAGGTCGGCGAACGGCTCGACACCGTCGACCGGCTGACCGTGGAGCAGCTCCTCGACGGGGACGCCTGCACCGGCATCCTGTGGCGCCCCGACGCCTTCTACCTCACCGCGGTGACCGTCCACACGGCCCGCCTGTGCCGCCCCCGGGCCTGATTGTCTCCGTAATTCCTTAGTAGTTCGCGGACGCGTCGGAATAACCCGGAGGAATCGACTCGCATTCGCTCCCGTCCGGCCCCCGATTCGATTCCGATCACGGCTTGGCGCACATTCCCCCGGCATTGTCCCTTCGCGCTCCCGACGGCCCGCGGCGTTCTCGCCGCGGGCCGTTCTCGCATGTCCGCAGGACCGTAGGACGACCACGACCGCAGATTCTTCGGTCAGCCCTACGGTCCCCCCGTATTGAGGGCCCCCTCCCCGCACTTCTACGTTCCTTCCCAGAGCGGTCGCCCCGGCGGAACCGGGAAACCGGACGGGGCACATGCGAGTTACGGAGGACGCGTGAAGATACGGATTCTCGGCCCGCTCGAGGCCGAGGCGGAGGGTGGTCCGGTCGTCCTGACGGCGGCGAAGACACGGCAGATCCTGGCGCTCCTCGCGCTCCACCCGGGACAGCTCGTCCCGGTGTCCACCCTGCGGGAGGAGCTGTGGGGGCCGGTGCCGCCGCGCAGCGCGCACACCACCTTCCAGACCTACATCCTGCGGCTGCGCCGCGTCCTGGCCGCCTCCCTCGGCGGGCCGGACGGGACGGAACGGGCCCGGCGGCTCCTCGCCACCGGACACGACGGCTATCTGCTGCGGATCGCCGAGGAGGACGTGGACGCCTTCGCCTTCCAGCGGGCGGCCCGTGCCGGTCACGCGGCCTTCGCGGACGGCGACAGCGCCCTCGCCTCCCGGCTGCTGCGCCAGGCCCTGGCGCAGTGGCGGGGCCCGGTGCTCGTGGACGTACGGGCCGGGTCGGCGCTGCGGATCCACGCGGCCGCCCTCGAGGAGAGCCGGCTGCTCGCCACCGAGCGGCGCATCGACGCCGAACTCCGGCTCGGCCTGCACACCGAACTCCTCGCCGAGCTCGTCGAACTGACGGAACGGCACCACCGCCACGAGCGGCTGTACGCCCAGGCGATGGTGGCGTTCTACCGCTCCGGGAGGCAGTCCGCGGCCCTCGACCTCTACCGCAGGCTGCGCCGGCGGCTGATCGAGGAGCTGGGCCTGGAACCCGCTCCGCAACTCCAGCGACTGCACCAGGCGATGCTCGCGGCCGACCCCCGGCTCGACGCCGTCACCCACGGCGGCCCGCCCACGCCGACGTTCGACCTGTACGCGGCCTGAGCGCACCGCACCACCACCTCATCGCCCACGACACCGACCACCCACGAAAGAGGCGACACAGTGACCGAGCAGACCCCCACCCTGTACGAGTGGGTCGGCGGCGCCGAGGCGCTGGAACGGCTCACGGAGGAGTTCTACCGGCGCGTCCGCAAGGACGAGATCCTCGCCCCGTTGTTCAAGCACATGGACGACGACCACCCGCAGCACGTCGCGACCTTCCTCGGCGAGGTGCTCGGCGGCCCCGCGCGCTACACCGAGCAGCACGGCGGCTACCCGCACATGGTCTCCCGCCACCGCGGCCGCTCCATCAAGCCCGAGCAGCGGGCGCGCTGGGTCGAGCTGATGCTGGAGGCGATGGACGTCGTGGGCCTCCCGGAGGACGCGGAGTTCCGCTCGGCGTTCGTCGGCTACATCGAGTTCGGCTCGCGCCGCGCCATGGCCAACTCCCAGCCGGACGTCGGCCCTTCGAGCCGTACCACCATCAAGAAGTGGGGCTGGGGCGAGGCCGTTCCCGGTGACGACTGAGCCGGTCGCCGAGGCCCGGAACCGGCCCCGCCGGATCCCGCCCGCACGTCCCGGAATCGGCAACAAATGTTGTCCGTCCGCCACGCTCGGTTCCAGCATGGGGACCAGTAGTGATCACCGTGATCAAGCGGATCACCGAGGCGCCTGCGCCACCCGGGCGGCCGCCCCGGAAGCCCGGCGGCGCCGAGCTCCGCGCGCCCGGCGGACCGGCGCGCGCCCGCCCTGATCCGCCCGCTCCGAACCATCCGACCAAGGAGATCGCCCCATGCGTCCGACCACTCCCCGTCCCCTCGGCGGCAGCCGATGAGCGTCCAGACCGAAACCCACGAGGCGACCACCCGCAAGGCCGGCGACCGGCTGCCGTTCGCGGTCTACCTGCTCGCGTTCAGCCTGTTCGCCATGGGCAGCGCCGAGTTCCTGCTCGCCGGCGTCCTCCCCGACATCGCCGACGACCTGAACATCTCGCTCTCCTCCGCCGGCGCCCTGATCTCCGCGTTCGCCATCGGCGTCGTCATCGGCGGCCCGCCCCTCGCGGTCCTCACCCTGCGCTGGCCGCGACGCACCACCCTGGTGGTCTCCCAGGTCCTGTTCGCCGTCTGCGTGGCGATCGGCCTGGTGACCGACAACTTCGCCGTCCTGATCGTCACCCGCTTCCTGTGCGGCCTGGCCTACGCCGGATTCTGGGCGGTCGCCGCGGTCACCGCGATCGGACTCGTCACCCCCGACCGCACCGCCCGGGCCTCCGGCGTGGTGGTCAGCGGCCTCAGCATCGCCATGGTCGGCGGCGGCCCGGCCGGCGCGTTCCTCAGCCACTTCACCGGCTGGCGGGGCGGGTTCTGGGCCGTGGTCGCCCTCACCGTCCTCGGCGCGGTCGCTACGGCGCTCGCCGTCCCCGCGACCAAGGCTGCCCAGGAACCCAGCGTCCGCCGCGAACTGCGCACGATGCGCCGGCCGCAGCTGTGGGTGGTGTACGCCGCCACGCTGCTGAGCACCGCCGCGTACATGATCTCGTACAACTACCTGGCGGCCTTCCTCACCGACATCACCGGAGTCGACTCCGTGTGGGTGCCGCCGATCCTCGTCCTGTTCGGCATCGGCGCCTTCATCGGCCTGTCCATCGGCGGCCGGATCGCCGACGGACGTCCCCACCACGCACTCCTCATCGGAGCCGGCGGCATCCTCGTCACCTCGGTGCTGCTCGCCGTCCTCGCCGACCACGCGATCGTCGTCGTCGCCCTGGTGCTGCTCCTCGGCGTCGCCGGATTCGTCCTCAACCCGGCCATCTACGGAAGGGTGTTCACCGTGGCGGCCGACGCGCCGACGCTCGCCGGAGCCACCGCCGTCTCCATGTTCCAGCTCGGCATCAGCCTGGTCCCGGTCCTCGCGGGCGTCGCCCTCGGCGCCGGCGCCGGACTGACCGCCATCCCCTGGCTGGGCGCCGGCCTGGCCGTCCTCACCGTCCCGGCCGTCCTGATCGACCGGACGATGGCCCGCCATCAGGCGCGGAGCCCGCGGACGAGCGAGAACTGACCTCGCCCTTCCGCTCCCGGGTCCGCGCTCCGTACCCCACCACCGACCGGAGCGGCGGAGGAATTCTTCCCCCGGAATTCCTCCGGCCGCTCCCCTCAACGGAGGATCCCATGGACAACGAACTCGGTTATGAACTCGGAAACTGGGTGGTGTCACAGATCCAGAGCCCGGACCGTCCGACGCAGACGACCTTCACCCTGCTGGACCAGGAGTGGGACCTGCTTCCCGAGGTGTTCCCTCCCTTCACCGACCCCGGCCCGGGACTGTTCGCCTCCTGGGTGCCGTACGAGAAGGGCATCCGCTTCCTGGAGATGGGCTGCGGCGCGGGCGTCTCCGCGGTGCTCGCCGCCCAGCGCGGCGCCGAGCGCGTGGTCGCCCTGGACATCAACCCGGCGGCGGCCGAGAACGCCCGCCGCAACGCCGCCCGGCACGGCGTGTCCGACCGGGTCACGGCACTGGCCAGTGACCTGTTCGACGCCCTGGAGCCCGCCGAGCCGTTCGACCTCGTCTTCTGGAACACCCCGTTCATCGAGGCGCCCGAGAGCCGCCCGTACGCCGGCCAGATCGAGCGCGCGGTCTTCGACCCGGGCTACGAGATGGTGCGCCGGTTCTTCCGCGACGTGGTGCCCCACCTCGCCCCCGGCGGCCGGGTCTACATCGGCACCAGCGAGGCCATGGGCAACAAGGAGAAACTGCTGCGCGCCGCCGCCGACGCCGGATTCCGGGGCCGCCGCCACCGCAGCGAATCCGTCGAACTCCCCGCGGCGGACTTCCCCGCCTCCCCCGTGGTCGCGGCCCACACCGACGAACGCGGAATCGTCGGCATGGATTTCACCATGTACGAGTTCCTTCGCGGCTGATCCGCCGACCCAGCACCGCCTCCGACGCATTGTGAATTCACGGCAGGGCGACACGACCGCCCCGGAAGATTGGAATGTCATGAGCGCCAACGGGAACGCGAACACCACCGGCTTCGACGTCGTCATCGCCGGCAACGGAGTCCTCGGACTCTCGCTCGCCTGGGTCCTGGCACAGCGGGGACAGCGCGTCGCCGTGCTCGGCCGGCCACACCGCCCCTGGGCCGGTTCGGCCGCCGCCGGAGCCATGCTCGGCTCCTTCGGTGAGGTCACCACCTCGCTGCTCGCCACCGAACACGGCCGGGCCAAGCTCGAGCTCGGCATCCAGGCCACCAAGCTGTGGCCGCAGTGGCTGGCCGAGCTGGAGGCGGGCACCGAGGGCGCCCCCGTGAAGACCGCCGACGGCACCACCGTCATCCTCAACACCATCGGCACCGCCGAGATCGACGACGCCAACTACAACGCCATCCGGGCCGAGCTCGACCGCTACGACGAGCCCTACCAGGACGTCGAGCCCACCGACCTCGACTGGGTGGACGCCGAACCGATCTCCCGCCCGCTGAAGGCCTTCCACATACCCGGCGAGCACGCCGTCAACGCCGCCGCCCTCCTGGAGCGGCTGGAGCAGGCGGCCGTCCGGGCCGGCGCCACCCTGGTCCCCGAGTTCGCCACCCGCGTCGTGTACGAGGGCGAGCGCGTCACCGGCGTCGTCACTACCTCCGGCCGGACCATCGGCGCCGACCAGGTCACGCTGGCCGCCGGAGCCAACAGCCAGGAGCTCCTGGACAGCCTGCCCATCGGCTCCCGCGTCCCCCGCCTGGTCAGCGGCTACGGCGTCTCCTCCCTGATCAAGACCGTGGACGGCACCAACCCGGACAGCGTCATCCGGACCCCCAACCGCTCCTTCGCCTGCGGTCTGCACGTCGTCCCGCGCGGCGACGGGCACGTGTACCTCGGCGCCACCAACGTCATCTCCGTGGAGCCGCGCGACACCGCCGAGATGCGCGACCTGGTCTTCCTCCTCCAGTGCGCCCACCGCCAGGTCCGCCGCAACCTCTGGAACAGCGACGTCGCCAAGGTCCAGGTCGGCAACCGTCCGGTGTCCATGGACGGCTTCCCGCTGCTCGGCCACGGCGGCATGCAGGGCCTGTGGATCATGACCGGCACCTACCGCGACGGCCTGCACCTCTCCCCGCTCCTGGCCCAGGACTTCGCCGCCCGCATCCTCGGCGAGGAGCCGGTCGCCGACCTCGACCGCTTCGCGCCGCTGCGCCGGCCCCTGAAGACCGGCACCCGCGAGGAGATCGTCGACGTCCTCATCGACCACCAGATGGGCATCGGCTACGAGCAGGACTGGACGATCCCGGTCGAGTGGCACCAGTGGATCGAGATGGACCTGCGCCCGGCCACCCTCGCCTGGGCGAACGAGCTGGACCCGGAGTTCACCCCGCCGGCCGAGCTGCTCTTCGCCTCCCGCTTCGACCCCGAGCTGGTCAGCCTGCTGCGCAAGTACTACGCGACCTGCCGCGAGAACAGCTGACCCTCCCCGCTTCTCCTCCCTGCTCCTCCTTCCCGCACCACACCGCCGCCGTGGGGGGGGGGGGGGGCCCCCCCCCCCCCCCCCCCCCGCCCGGAGCGGAGCCCGGCTGGGGGGGCGCGGGGGGGGGCCCCCCCCCGGGGCCCCCCCCCCCCCCGGGGGGGGGGGGGGGGGCGGGGCCCCGACGGCCCCCCCCCCCCCCCCCCCCCCCCCCCCCCCCCCCCCCCCCCCCCCGGCGGGGGGGGGGGGGGGCCCCCCCCCCCCCCCCCCCACGGCACTTCGAGAAAGGACAGTGTCATGGCAGTCGAGGCGATCGACCCGCCCGGTCTTCCCAAGCCCTACGGATGGCGGCAGCTGGCCGTCGGCACCGGCAGCCGGGTGGTGTTCCTCAGCGGCCAGACCCCGCGCACCGCCGAGGGCGAGCCCGTCGGCATGGGCGACCTCGAGGCCCAGACCGAGCAGGTCTACCTCAACATCGCGACCGGCCTCGAGGCGGCCGGCGCCACCTTCGACGACGTCCTGCGCCTGACGGTCTACGTCGTGGACTGGTCGCTCGACAAGTGGGACGCCATCACCGCCGGCGCCCAGCGCGCCGCGGCCAAGCTGGGCGCGGACGTCATCCGGCCCACCACCCTGGTCGGTGTCGCCACGCTCGCCGAGCCCGACTTCCTCATCGAGGTCGAGGCGACCGCCATCGCCTCCTGAACCGCCCCGCACACCCGTGAGGCCCCGCCGGAATCCGGCGGGGCCTCACGCGTCCGCGGGCTCAGTGCTGTTTGGCGAGAAGGTCGTCGATCACCGTGGCCACCGTCTCCGGCGACGGCAGCGCCGGGTGGTGGCTGACGCTGCCCGTGGTCGGATCGAAACCGTCGTGCCACTCCGGCTCGTTGACCAGCCCGCCGTCCTCCCGGATCCGGGCGATGTTCCGCTGCACGGCCGGCTTGTGCCACATCTTGGCGCCCATCACCGGGAAATAGACGACCGGGTAGTCCACCGACAGCGCCACCGTCATCAGACGGTTGGGCGCGGCCCCGCCGGCCGCGGCGGCCAGGGTGTGGGCGGTGGCCGGCAGGACCGCGAGGAGGT
Organism: Streptomyces sp. NPDC012769; assembly: GCF_042901205.1. Lineage (NCBI taxonomy): Bacteria > Bacillati > Actinomycetota > Actinomycetes > Kitasatosporales > Streptomycetaceae > Streptomyces > Streptomyces sp. NPDC012769. The sequence continues at coordinate 62,998 of NZ_JBIBCP010000003.1, forward strand.
CGTGGTCGGCGGCGAGCCGCGACGGCTTGTCCGTCGGCCAGTCCGCCGGCGACTCCCCGTGCACCACCCGCTCGGCGAAGAGCGCCAGGCTCTCGGGGGAGACGAACGAGGCCGCGGTGTGCGTGAGCAGCACCGTGAACGTGCTGCCGGCGATCTGCCGGCGCATCGCCTCGATATACGACGGAAGCCGGGTCACCGCAATCGAACCGGTGGCTCCGACGAGTATGCGTTTCCCGGCTGTCCCCGGGGAGGAGTTCTGAATTTCCATGCCCCGATGATGTCGCCGTGGTCCCGCCGTCGGTCAATGGTCAAATCCGGTCCCGAGTAAGGGAGTCGGGCGCGGGTCCAGCGGCGGTCGAGTGCGGTCCAAACCCTACGGTCATCCCTACGGTCGGACCGTATTGAGGCCCCATACCCGCCCTTCTAACCTCCCTTTTCGTATAGGAATTCGAAAGCCCGTCAGGGCAATCTGATGAAAAGGGGCGGATCTCGATGGAGGATCTTTTCGCGGAGCTGCGCGGCGGGGCCGGCCACCCCCGCCTGGACGACACCCGACTGCCCGACCTCAAGCCGCAGCCGGAGCGCCGTCACGAGCCGTTCCCGCTCACCGACATCCAGCAGGCCTACCTGATCGGCCGCCACAAGGGCCTGGAGCTCGGCGGCATCTCCAGCCAGTACTACCTGGAGTTCGACTGTCCCGGCCTCGACGTGGACCGGCTCACCGAGGCCCTCCGGAAGGTCGTCGCACGGCACGACGCGCTGCGCACGGTGGCGGGTCCCGACCAGACCCAGCGCGTCCTCGCCGCCGACGAGGTGGAACCGTACGTCATCCGCACCGACGATCTGCGGGGGCGCGGCGCCGAGGACCTGGCCGCCGGGATCGAGCGGATCCGGGCCGAACTGACCGAGCAGGTGCTGCCGGTGGACCGGGCGCCGCTCTTCGACATCCGCGCCACGCTGCTCGACGACGACCGGGTCCGGCTGCACCTGGCCGTGGACCTGCTCTTCCTCGACATGCGCGGCCTGCGCCTGCTCCTCGACGAGTGGCGCCGCTTCTACGACGAGCCCGAGCGGAGCCCCGAGCCGCTGGAGCTGTCCTTCCGCGACTACGTGCTCGCGCAGGAGGAACTGCGCGATGACACCCTGGGCCGGGAGGCCGCCGCCTACTGGGCCGACCGCCTCGACACCCTGCCGCCCGCGCCCGAGCTGCCGCTCGCCGCGGCGCCCGAGCAGCTCGGCACCCCCCGCTTCGTACGGCACCGCGCGGTGCTGGCGCCGGAGCGCTGGGCGGCGCTGCGGGCCCAGGCGGGCCGGCACGGCCTCACCCCCACGGGCCTGCTGCTCGCGGCGTACGCCGAGGTGGTGCGGACCTGGTCGCGCCGGCAGGAATTCACCCTGACCGTCACCCAGTTCCACCGGCTGGGCCTGCACCCGCAGCTCGACGCCGTCATGGGCGACTTCCTGGCGCCGAGCCTGCTCGCCGTCCGCGGCGCCGCCGAGGAGACCTTCGAGCAGCGGGCCCGCGGTGTGCAGCGGCAGGCCCTGGAGGACCTGGCGCACTCCGCGCACGGCGGCATCAGGGTGCTGCGCGACCTGGCCCGCCGCAGGGACGACGGCCGGGCCTCGATGCCCGTCGTCTTCTCCAGCACGCTCGGCGCCGGCGACGGGGGGCCGGACGCGGGACGCCTCGAGTCCTTCGGCGAGCTGGTCCACGACCACAGCCGGACCCCGCAGGTGTGGCTGGAGAACCAGATCCTCGAACTGGACGGCCGGCTCTCGGTCAACTGGAACGTCGTCGAGGGCCTGTTCCCCGAGGGCACTCTCGAGGCCATGTTCGAGGCGTACGTGACCCTGCTCGACCGGCTCGTCGACGACGCCTCCGTCTGGGACGCCACCCGCGGGGTCGTGCCGCTGCCGGCCGCGCAGCGCGAGGAGCGGGAGCGGGCCAACGCCACCGCCGAGGACATCCCGCCGGCCCTGCTGCACGAGTTGGTCGCCGAGGCGGCGGCCCGCCGGCCCGACGCCGTCGCGGTCGTCACGCCCGGCGCCGAGACCACCTTCCGCGAGCTCACCGAGAACGCGCACCGCATCGCCCACCGGCTCATCGACGGCCCCGGCGCCGAGCCGAACGAGATCGTCGCCGTGTCGATGCGGCCGGGCGCCGCCCAGTACTCCGCGCTGCTCGGCGTGCTGCACTCCGGCGCCGCGTACGTGGCCATCGACCCGGAACTGCCCGAGGAGCGGCGCCTGAAGCTGCTGGCCCGATGTTCCGTACGGGCCGTGGTCACCGAACCGGAACTGCGCGACTCGCTGGCCTGGCCGCCGGGGGTGACGGTGGTGACCGCCGAGGACGAGGCCACCCGCGCCTGCCCCGTCGAGCGACCCGCGCGCCGGCAGGGCCACGACGACCTGGCCTACGTGATCTTCACCTCGGGCTCCACCGGCGAGCCCAAGGGTGTGATGATCACCCACCGCAGCGCCGCCAACACCGTGCAGGACATCAACCGGCGCTTCGGCGTCGGCGAGGACGACCGGACGATGGCGCTCGCCCCGACCGGCTTCGACCTGTCCGTGTACGACGTCTTCGGCGTCCTGGGCGCCGGCGGCGCGGTCGTCGTGCCCGACCCGGCGCGCGGCAACGACATCGCCCACTGGTCGCAGCTCATCGGCCGCTACGGCGTCACCATCTGGAACAGCGTGCCCGCGCCCATGCGGATGTGGATCGACTCGCTGGGCGACGGGGGAGTGCCGCGCGGCTGCCGGCTGCGGCTCGCCCTGCTGAGCGGCGACTGGATCCCGGTGGACCTGCCGAACAGGATCCGCGAGAAGATCCCCGCGATGCGGGTGATCAGCCTCGGCGGCGCCACCGAGGGCTCGATCTGGTCGATCCACCACCCGATCGAGAGCGTGCGGCCCGACTGGTCGAGCATCCCCTACGGCAAGCCGCTCGCCAACCAGACCATGCACGTGTTCAACCAGTGGCTGGAGCCGTCCCCCGTCGGCGTCACCGGCGAGATCTACATCGGCGGCGTCGGCGTGGCCCAGGGCTACCTCGGCGATCCCGAGCGCACCGCCGAGCGCTTCCTCGTCCACCCCGTCACCGGTGAGCGCGTCTACCGCACCGGCGACCTCGGCCGCTACCTGCCCGACGGCGACATCGAGATCCTGGGCCGCGAGGACTTCCAGGTGAAGATCAACGGCTACCGGGTCGAGCTGGGCGAGATCGAGGCCGCCCTGCTGCGCCAGGACGGAGTGCGTACCGCGCTCGTCACCGCGCCCGCCCACGCCCGTACCGGACAGCGCCAGATCGCCGCGTACGTCGTTCCCGAGCCCGGGGCCGAACCGGACCCGGCCGCACTGCGCGAGGCGCTGACCGCCCTGCTGCCCGGCTACATGGTGCCCAGCCGTTTCCTCACCCTGGACACCCTGCCCCTGACGACGAACGGCAAGATCGACCACAAGGCGCTGCCCACGCCGTGGAACGACGACTCCGACACCGCCTCCGCGCGGGTGGCGCCGCGCAGCCGGATCGAGGAGCGGCTCTTCGCTCTGTGGACCCAGCAGCTCGGCCACGGCGACTTCGGCGTGGAGGAGGGCTTCTTCGACATCGGCGGCGACTCCCTGCACGCCGTGGGCCTGCTCGCGCTGCTGCGCACCGAGTTCGGCATCGAGGCCGACACGGAGCAGGAGATGGTCGAGGGGCTGTTCATGAACGCCTCGATCGCCTCCTTCGCCGATCTGCTCGCCGGCATCGACGAGGCCGAGGAGGTCGCGGCATGAGCAGCCGGCCCGTTCCCGCGGCGGAGGACCGCGAGTGGGAGTACGTGATCGTCGGTGCGGGCTCCGCCGGAGCGGTCACCGCCGCCCGGCTCGCCGCCCGGGACTCCGGGAACGTCCTGCTCATCGAGGCCGGCGAGGACCAGCCGCGGCCCCGTGAGCGGTCCCACCCGCTGGCCGACGCCGGGCGGCTGGTCCTGGCCGGCCACAACTGGGACTACCGGGCCAACCTCCGCACCAGCACCCGCCTGGAGGAGCTGGTCCGGGGCGGCGCGGCGACCCCCGAGACCGGGGAGACCGGCGGCAGGGCGGCGGCCCGGGCCCTGCGGGAACGCTTCCCGTACCAGCTCGGCAAGGTCGTCGGCGGCGGCTCCGCCGTCAACGGCGCCATCGCCCTGCGCGGGCTGCCCCGCGACTTCGCCGCCTGGGAGGCCGCCGGCAATCCCGACTGGTCCTGGGAGCGCGTGCTGCCCTTCTACAAGGACATCGAGAACGACGCCGACCACCCCGGCCGGCTGCACGGCGACAGCGGCCCGCTGCCGATCCACCGCACCCCGCGCGACCGGGTGCACCCGCTGGACACGGCGTTCTGGGAGGAATGCAACCGGCAGGGCGTCGGCGACCTCCTCGACCTCAACGACGGCCACGAGGCCGGCGTCGGCCCGATCCCCGGCAACGCCGTCGACGGCGAACGCATCGACGCCTCCACCGCCTTCCTCAGCGGCGTCCGCGACCTGCCCAACCTCCACCTGCGCACCGGAGTCCGGGTCACCCGGGTGCTGTTCGACAAGAACCGGGCCGTCGGCGTGGAGACCGAGGCCGACGGCACGCTCACCACCGTCCGGGCACGGCACGTCGTGCTCAGCGCCGGGGCCGTCGGCACCCCCGTGATCCTCCAGCGCTCGGGCGTCGGCGCGGCCGGACTGCTCGGCGCCCTCGGCATCACGCCCGTCGCGGACCTGCCCGGAGTGGGCCGCGACCTGGTGGACCACCCCTCGGTCGTCATCTGGTCGAAGCCGGCCGACGGCGTCTGCACCCCGGGCCTGCCCTGGCGCCAGGTCGCGGCCAGGATGAGCAGCGGCTACGACGACGACGTCGACGTCCAGATGGGGCTGCTCAACAACGTGGAGAGCCACACCATCCCCGGCTTCGTCGACCGGCTCGGCTGGCCGCTGGTCGTCGGCATCTCCGTGATGCTGATGCGCCCCCGCTCCCGCGGCCGGGTCTTCCTGGACAGCGCCGACCCGTACGCCGCCCCGGTCATCGAACTCGGCATCGGCACCCACGACGAGGACGTGGAGCGACTGTGCCACGGCGTGCGCCGCGCCTGGAGCTTCCTGCGCTCCCCGGGCCTGTCGAGCCGGCTGGTCAAGACCCAGTTCTGGAGCGACCGGATGGTCGCCAACGACGGCGTGCTGCGCAGCGGGGTCCGGCACATCATGAACCCGGGCTGGCACGCCTCCGGTTCCTGCCGGATGGGCCCCGAGACCGACCCGTGGGCGGTCGCCGACCAGGAGGGCCGGGTGTACGGCACCGAGAACCTGCGGATCGCCGACGCCTCGCTCTTCCCCACCATCCCCAGCGCGCCCACCAACCTGACCACCCTGATGCTGGCCGAGAAACTGGCCCGCAGTACGAAGGAGTGACCGTGCAGCCCGTATCAAGGCCTCCGGTGCGGCTCTACTGCTTCCCGCACGCCGGGGCGACCTCGCTGGTCTACCGGGGCTGGCAGCCGCTCGGCGAGCCGCACCTGCTGGTCCGGGGCGTGGACGCCCCGGGCCGCGGGACCCGCCGCCAGGAGCGCAAGGCCGCCGGCTACCACGCCCTCGTGCGGTGCATGGCCGAGCAGGTGGTGGCCGACCTGCTCACCGAACGCGAGCGGGTGCCCGGCCTGCGCTGGGCGACCTTCGGCCACAGCTTCGGCTCGACGATGAGCCTGGCCGTGGCCGCGGAGGTGACCCGCCAGGTCGGCGTCGCGCCGGAGCGGGCCGTGCTCTCCGGCGGCATCCCGCCCGGGCTCCAGCGGCCCGGTCCGCTGCTCGACTCCGTGTCCGACGAGGACCTGCTCGCCCGCACCGCCGCCGACGGCGGGACGCCGGCCGCCGTCCTCGCCGACCCGACGATGAGCCGCATCCTGCTGCGGATGCTCCGCGAGGACGACGCCGTCCGGGCCGAGTTCGCCCAGGAGGCGTGCGGGCTGCGGGTGGACTTCCCGCTCACCCTGATCGCCGCCCGCGAGGACGTGCACGCCCCGCCGGAGAAGGTCTGGCAGTGGGAGGCGCACAGCACGGCCCCGGTCCGCCGACTGGAGATCGACGGCGGTCACTTCGCGGCCGTCCAGCGTCCCAAGGACACCCTGACCGCCATCGTCGACGACACCGACCCCGGGGAGGCGTGACCGCATGGCACGCAGCAGGTACGAGGCCGACCACGAGCAGTTCCGGGTCACCTGCCGGGAGTTCCTCCACCGCGAGGTGCTGCCGCACCACGCCCGTTGGGAGCGGGAGGGCATCGTCGACCGCGAGGTGTGGCGCAAGGCCGGGCAGGCGGGCCTCCTCGGCATCGGCGTGGACCCCGCGTACGGCGGTGGCGGCGAGCCCGACTACCGCTACCCGGTGGTGTTCTCGCAGGAGATCATGTGGGCGCGGGCCACGGCGCCCGGCTTCGTCGCCCACAACGACGTCATCGCCACCTATCTGACCGACCGGACCACCGAGGAACAGCGCAAGCGCTGGCTTCCCGGACTCTGCGCGGGCGAGCTCGTCGCGGCGATCGCGATGAGCGAGCCGGACGCCGGCTCCAACGTCGCCGACATCCGCACCACGGCGGTCCGCGACGGTGACTCCTACGTCCTCAACGGGCAGAAGACCTTCATCACCAACGGCGAGAACGCCGACGTCGTCGTGGTCGCCGCGAAGACGGCCCCCGACCGGGGCGCGCAGGGCATCAGCCTGATCGTGGTGGAGCGCGGCACGCCCGGCTTCACCCGCGGGCGGCGCATGGAGAAGCTGGGCTGGCACGCCAGCGACACCTGCGAGCTGTTCTTCGACGACTGCCGGGTGCCGGCCGACAACCTGATCGGCAAGGAGAACGCCGGTCTCGCCTACATGATGGCCGGGCTGCCCAGGGAACGGCTGAGCATCGCCACCGTGGCGGTGGCCGCGGCCGAGCGGATGCTGGCGGACACCCTGGAGTACGCCAAGACCCGCGAGGTCTTCGGCCAGACGGTCGGCAGCTTCCAGCACAACCGCTTCCAGCTCGCCACGATGGACACCGAACTCACCATCGCCCAGGTCTTCCTGGACCACTGCGTCGCCGAACTCAACGCCGGGCGGCTGTCGGTGACGGACGCGGCCAAGGTGAAGTGGTGGACGACCGAGCTCCAGGTCGACATCGCCAACCGCTGCCTCCAGATCCACGGCGGCTACGGCTATCTGAAGGAGAGCGCGATCTCCCGGGAGTGGGCCAACAGCCGGGTGCAGACGATCTACGGCGGGACCACGGAGGTGATGAAGGAGCTGATCGGCCGGTCCCTCGGCCTCTGAGGCGCCCCGCCGCGCCCTGGAGGACACGGCCCCCTGAGGACACCGTGCCCCGCTCCCGGCCGACATGGCCGGGAGCGGGGCACACATGGTCCGAAAACCGCACCTTTGGTTGCGAGTTCGGGAACGGATCGTTCTAATGACGGCGTGGAGCAGTCACCGACGATCACCCAGGCCCTGTCCGCTGTCGGATCCCGGCTCAAGCGGGTGCGTACCGCCCGCGGTGTCACCCTCGCCGCGCTGTCGGAGGCCACCGGTATATCCAAGAGCACGCTGTCGCGCCTCGAAGCGGGACAGCGCCGCCCCAGCCTCGAACTGCTGTTGCCCATCGCCCAGGCCCACCAGGTACCCCTCGACGAACTGGTCGGCGCCCCGGAGGTGGGCGATCCGCGCGTCCGGCTCAAGCCGCACGCGGTGAACGGCAACACCGTGCTGCCGCTGACCCGCCAACCGGGACCGCTGCAGAGCTACAAGATGGTCCTGCCGGCCGGCCGCTCCACCCCCGAGCTGTGCACCCACGAGGGTTACGAGTGGCTGTACGTGCTCTCCGGCCGCCTCCGGCTCGTCCTGGCCGACCACGACCTGGTCCTCGGACCCGGCGAGGTGGCCGAGTTCGAGACCCGGCTGCCGCACTGGTTCGGCAGCACGGGGGAGGGGCCCGTCGAGGTCCTCAGCGTCTTCGGCCGCCAGGGCGAGCGGATGCACGTGCGCGCCCGCCCCACACGCCGGACGCCCGCCTCGGACTCGTGATCCGGAGGCGGGCGTAGGGCGTCGGGGGCGCGAGGCGCCGGACGCGGGACGGAGGCGGCGCCGAGGCCGGCGCTCGTCCGCTCAGGGCGCGGGGACCGACACCTCCGGGGCGTCCGCGGCGGCGCGGTGCGCGGCGAGGTCGCGCTCGATCTCCTCGTCCACCAGGTCGTGGTTGAGGTAGAAGGCGGCGGCCGCGCCCATGCCGGCCGCGGTGACGGCCTGGGCCCGGGGGTCCACCACGTTGCCCACGGCCCACAGGCCGGGGCGGCTGGTGCGGCCGGCCCGGTCGGTGACCAGCCAGCCCTGCTCGTCCTTCTCGCAGCCGAGGCCGTCGAAGGCCCCGTCGTTCGGGGTCATCCTCGGGAACAGGAAGACCCCGGCGCACTCCAGCGTCCGTCCGTCGGCCAGCTCCACCGCGTACAGCCGCCCGTTCTTGGCCAGCAGCGTGGACACCGGTCCCTCGACGACCTCGACACCGCGGGCGTCCATGCGCTCGCGCTCCTCGTCGTCGAGCGGGCGGCTGTGCGGCACGTACACGACGTGCGGCGACCACTGGCGCAGCAGCAGCGCCTGCCCGGGCGAGGCCGGGTGCACGCCGAGCACGACGATCGGCTGGTCGCGCACCTCGTAACCGTGGCAGTACGGGCAGAAGTGCACGTCCTCGCCCCACATCGCGCGCACGCCCGGGATCTCCGGCAGTTCGTCGCGCAGGCCCGTGGCGAGCACCACGTGCCGGGCGTCCAGGGTCGCGCCGCCCTCCAGACGGACCACGTACCCTCCGGCCTCCCCGGCCTCGACCTGGTCCACCCGGCCCTCGATCCGGACCGCGCCGTACCGCGCGATCTCGGCGCGGCCGGCCTCGAGCACGGTGAGCGGGGGGACGCCGTCACGGGAGAGGAAGCTGTGCATGTGGGCCGAGGGAGCGTTGCGGGGCTCCCCGGAGTCGACGACGGCTACGGTGCGACGGGCCCGGGCGAGCACGAGCGCGGCGTTCAGCCCGCCCGCCCCGCCGCCTATCACGATGACGTCGTACGAGGTTCGGTTCCTGGTGTCGTTGGCGCCGGTCATGGCGATCACCTCCGCCGCCAGACTGCGGTCCGCCGCCACACCGGGCAATCTTTGTTGCCGTTCCCGGGACGGCCCCGCCGGACGGGGGATCTCCGAGGGAGCGAGGACGAATGGATAGCCTGGCGGGATGCTTACAGAAGTGACAGCGACCCGCTATGTCACGCCCCTGCGCGAGGGCGGCTCGCTCCCCGGGATCGTCGAGGCCGACGACCTCGGCACGTACGTCATGAAGTTCACCGGCGCCGGACAGGGCCGCAAGACCCTGGTGGCCGAGGTGATCTGCGGGCAGCTCGCCCGCCGGCTCGGACTGCGGGTGCCGGAGCTCGTCACCCTCCAGCTCGACCCGGTCATCGGGCTCTCGGAGCCCGACCAGGAGGTGCAGGAGCTGCTCAAGGCGAGCGGCGGGCTCAACCTCGGGATGGACTTCCTCCCGGGCTCGCTCGGCTTTGACCCGCTCGCCTACGAGGTCGACCCGAAGGAGGCCGGCCGGGTCGTCTGGTTCGACGCGGTCATCAACAACGTCGACCGGTCCTGGCGCAACCCGAACATGCTGGTCTGGCACGGCGACCTGTGGCTCATCGACCACGGCGCGACCATGATCTGGCACCACCACTGGCCCGGTGCCACCGCCTCCGCCGCCAAGCCCTACGACGCCTCCGACCACGCCCTCGCGCCCTTCGCGCCGGACGTCGCCGCCGCGGCCGCCGAGCTCGCCCCGCTCGTCACCCGCGAGCTGCTCACCGAGGTCGCGGCCGACGTGCCCGACGAATGGCTGGTCGACGAGCCCGGCTTCGACAGCACCGACGAGGTGCGGGCCGCGTACGTGGCGGCGCTGCTGCCGCGCGCCGCGACCATCCACGAGCGGATCACCCTCGGACCCCGCTCCGAGCGGCGGCCCCAGCAGCCCCCGGGCTGGCTCGCCGAACGCCTCGCCCCCCGGCCGCACGCCACCGAGCACGCCACCGAGAAGGACAGCACCACGTGACCGACCGCGATGTCTTCGAGTACGCGCTGCTGCGCGTGGTGCCCCGCGTCGAACGCGGCGAGTGCTTCAACGCCGGCGTGGTCGTCTACTGCCGCGCCCGCTCCTTCGTGGCGGCCCGCACCCACCTGGACGAGGCCAAGCTCGCCGCGCTCGACCCGGCCGCCGACGTCACCGGCGTACGGGCCGCGCTGCACGCCGTCGAGGGCGTCTGCGCGGGCGGCGAGGCCGCCGGCCAGGCGGCCCGCGACGACGCCGGCCGGCGCTTCCGCTGGCTGATCGCGCCCCGCTCGACGGTGGTCCAGCCCGGCCCGGTGCACACCGGCCTGACCACCGATCCCGAGGCCGAGGTGGAACGTCTGCTCGACCTCCTGGTGCGCTGAGCGGGCGCGCTGGTGAACACGGAGTGATCCGGTGCACCCGGTGGGCCGTTGACACCGGGTGCCAGGGCTTCTAGCGTCTCGTCTGCGGACGATACTAAGCGGTCGCTCATGTGCGGGAGAGCGGGCGGCACGCCGGTACGGGCCGTATCCAGGGACGATCCAAGGGCGAGGAGAACAAGCATGTCCACCACCGAGCAGCGGGTAGCCGTCGTCACCGGTGCGGCACGGGGCATCGGAGCCGCCACCGCCATCCGGCTGGCCGCCGAGGGCCGCGCCGTCGCCGTACTCGACCTCGACGAGGCGGCCTGCAAGGACACCGTCGAGAAGATCACCGACGCGGGCGGCACCGCGCTCGCCGTCGGCTGCGACGTCTCCGACAGCGCCCAGGTGGAGGCCGCGATCGCGCGGGTCGTCGCCGAGCTCGGCGCCCCGACGATCCTCGTCAACAACGCGGGCGTGCTCCGCGACAACCTGCTCTTCAAGATGTCCGAGGCGGACTGGGACACCGTCATGAACGTCCACCTCAAGGGCGCGTTCCTGATGGCCAAGGCCTGCCAGAAGCACATGGTGGACGCCGGCTTCGGCCGGATCGTCTCGCTCTCCTCGTCCTCGGCGCTCGGCAACCGCGGCCAGGCCAACTACTCCGCCGTCAAGGCCGGTCTGCAGGGCTTCACCAAGACCCTCGCCAAGGAGCTCGGGAAGTTCGGCATCACCGCCAACGCCGTCGCCCCCGGCTTCATCGTCACCGAGATGACCGCGCAGACCGCCGAGCGGGTCGGCATGGGCTTCGAGGAGTTCCAGGCCGCCGCCGCGTCCATGATCCCGGTCCAGCGCGTCGGCCGGCCCGAGGACATCGCCCATGCCATCGCCTTCTTCACGGGCGAGGACGCCGGCTTCGTCTCCGGCCAGGTCCTGTACGTGGCCGGCGGCCCGCTCAACTGACGCCGCGGCGCGGGAGGAGAACGCACATGAGCGTGAAGGAACTGCCCGAGCCCTCGGGCAAGGTCGCCCTCGTCACCGGCGGCAGCCGGGGCATCGGCTACGGGGTCGCCGAGGCCCTCGTCGCCCGCGGCGACCGGGTCTGCATCACCGGCCGGGGCGAGGACGCCCTCAAGGAGGCCGTGGAGCGGCTCGGCGCCGACCGGGTCATCGCCGTGCCCGGCAAGGCGCACGACGAGGCCCACCAGGCCGCCGCCGTCGCCGCCGCCATGGAGGCCTTCGGACGGGTCGACTTCCTGATCAACAACGCCGGGACCAATCCCGTCTTCGGGCCGATCGCCGAACTCGACCTGGGAGTGGCCCGCAAGGTCTTCGAGACCAATGTGGTCTCGGCCCTCGGCTTCGCCCAGCACACTTACCGGGCGTGGCAGAAGGAACACGGAGGGGCGATCGTGAACATCGCCTCGGTCGCCGGAATCGCCGCCTCGCCGTTCGTCGGCGCGTACGGAATGAGCAAGGCGGCAATGATCAATCTCACCCTGCAGCTGGCCCATGAATTCGCCCCCAACGTCCGGGTCAACGCCATCGCCCCGGCCGTCGTGCGAACGAAATTCGCCGCGGCGCTGTACGAGGGCCGGGAGGTCGAGGCGGCCGCCTCCTACCCGCTCGGCCGGCTCGGCGAGCCGCAGGACATCGGCGGTGCCGCCGCCTTCCTGACCTCCTCGCAGTCGGACTGGATCACCGGCCAGACCCTGGTCGTCGACGGCGGCATTTTCCTGAACGCCGGTGTCGGGTGACCGATATCCGGACACTTCCCTGAATTCCTGACCGGTTTGGCCCCGGTTGTTCAGAGAATGCCTCAAGTGCCCCGCCCGGGCCGATCATTGACCTGGCGGGGCGCTGCGGTATCGTCGGCCGACCCCAGGCTGAACGAGGAGCGTGCACGTGTTCAACCGGACCAGTCTGCAGGCCGCTGCAGCCCTTGCGTCCATATCCCTCCTGTCCGGATGCAGTGTGTTTTCGGACGGTGAATCCGCAACGGAACAGAGAATCGTCGTGGGGACGACGAGCTCGCCCTCGACGCTCGATCCGGCCGCCGCCTGGGACAATTCCTGGGAGCTTTTCCGGAATGTCTTCCAGACTCTCGTGAGCTTCCCGACCGGCCGGACGACCCCCGAGTCGGACGCCGCGGACTGCAAGTTCAAGGAGGGCTCCTCCAGCCGGGTCTTCGAGTGCCGGATCCACGAGGGGCTGACCTTCTCCAACGGTCACAAACTGGACGCCGAGGCCGTGAAGTACTCGATCGAGCGGATCCGCACGATCAACCACAAGGGTGGCCCCAACGGCATGCTGGGCTCGCTCGACAAGATCGACGTCATCGCGCCCGACACGGTCGTCTTCCGGCTCAACAAGCCGGACGCCACCTTCCCCTTCGTCCTCGCCACCCCGGCCATGTCGATCGTCGACCCGGCCGAGTACCCGGCGGACCGGCTCCGCACCGACGGCAAGCTGATCGGTTCCGGCCCGTACGTCCTCGACGAGTACAAGGAGAAGGAGAAGGCCGAGCTCACCAGCAACCCGAGCTACAAGGGCTTCGCCGACCGCAAGAACGGCGGCGTGACCATCCGGTACTTCGCCGAGTCCGAGGCGATGGTCACCGCGCTGAAGGCCAAGGAGATCGACGCCACCTACCGCGGTCTGACCGCCGAGGAGGTCGTCGACCTCCAGGCCGACAAGCCGGAGAACCAGGGCCTCCAGCTGGTCGAGTCCACCGGCGCCGACATCCGCTACCTGGTCTTCAACACCAAGGACGCGTCGGTCGCCAAGCTGCCCGTCCGCAAGGCCATCGCCCAGCTCGTGAGCCGCGAGGAACTGGTCAACAAGGTCTACAAGGGCACCGCCGAGCCGCTGTACTCGATGGTCCCCAAGGGCATCGCGGGCCACACGACCAGCTTCTACGACCGCTTCGGCGAGCCCGACCCCGCCAAGGCCAAGGCCATCCTGCGCGCCGCGGGCATCACCAAGCCGGTCGAGCTGGACTTCTGGTTCACCACCGACCGCTACGGCTCCTCGACGGCCCCCGAGTTCGCGGAGCTGAAGCGCCAGCTGGAGGACTCCGGCCTCTTCGAGGTCAGCCTGCACGGCAAGCCCTGGAAGGAGTTCCAGGCCGGCTACCAGAAGGGCGAGTACCCCGTCTTCGGCCGAGGCTGGTTCCCCGACTTCCCGGACCCGGACAACTTCATCGCCCCGTTCGTGGGCGAGGAGAACGTCCTCGGCACCCCGTACGTCAGCCCCGAGATCACCGGTGAGCTCCTCCCCAAGTCCCGGCGCGAGAGCGACCGCGCGGCCGTCACGGACGAGTTCAAGAAGGCCCAGGAGATCATGGTGCGCGACGTCCGGCTGCTGCCGCTGTGGCAGGGCAAGCTCTACATCGCCGCGAGCGAGGACATCGCGGGCGGCGAGCGGGCCCTCGACCCGCAGACCGTCATGCAGATGTGGGAGCTCAGCCGCCGCACCAGCTGGTAGCCGACCGGCCCGGTCCCCGTCGGGACCGGGCGGCGGACGGCGTTGTCAGTGGCCCCCGGTAGGTTCTCGTCTGGAGTAAACGAAGCCCACCGGAGGTTGTTGACGTGACCGACACCGACATGCTGCCCGAGTCCTGGCGCGGCGTCCTCGGCGAGGAGCTGCAGAAGCCCTACTTCAAGCAGCTCACCGAGTTCGTCGAGGAGGAGCGGGCCAAGGGGCCGGTCTACCCGCCGCGCGAGGAGGTCTTCGCCGCCCTCGCCGCCACCCCGTTCGACAAGGTGAAGGTCCTGGTCCTCGGCCAGGACCCGTACCACGGCGAGGGCCAGGGCCACGGCCTGTGCTTCTCCGTCCGCCCGGGCGTGAAGACCCCGCCCTCGCTGCGCAACATCTACAAGGAGATGCAGGCCGAGCTCGGCCACCCCGTCCCCGACAACGGCTATCTGCTGCCGTGGGCCGAGCAGGGCGTCCTGCTGCTCAACGCGGTGCTCACCGTCCGGGCCGGCGAGGCCAACTCGCACAAGGGCAAGGGCTGGGAGAAGTTCACCGACGCGGTGATCACCGCCGTGGCCGCCCGGCCGGACCCGGCCGTCTTCGTGCTCTGGGGCAACTACGCGCAGAAGAAGCTGCCGCTCATCGACGAGAACCGCCACGTGGTGGTGAAGGGCGCGCACCCTTCGCCGCTGTCGGCGAAGAAGTTCTTCGGCTCCCAGCCCTTCACCCAGATCAACCAGGCCGTCGCCGCCCAGGGCCACGAGCCGATCGACTGGCGGATCCCCGACCTCGGCTGAGTCCGGAGCGGTTTTGGTGATGATCAGGTCGGATCCGGCGCGGCGGAGCCACACCCGGCGCCGGATCCGGCACTCTTCGGGCGAGGGGGCCGACGAGAACGCGTGGAGGCCGTAGTGACCGGGCAGCAGGTGGCGGACGACCCCGTCATGACCAGGATCGGGCAGGCGATGATGCTGCTCCACGGCGGTGACCGGGAAGAGGCGCGCAACCGCTTCGGCGAGATCTGGGACCAGCTCGGACCGGACGGCGACCCGCTGCACCGCTGCACGCTCGCCCACTACATGGCGGACGCCCAGGACGACCCCGACACCGAGCTCGCCTGGGACCTGCGGGCCCTGACGGCCGCCGAGGGGCTCGACGAGGACCGGCTGGCCCGCCACGACTCGGCGGCGGCGCTGCGCGCCCTCTACCCCTCGCTCCATCTCAACCTCGCCGCCGACTACGTGAAGCTGGCCCGCCCCGACGCGGCCCGCGTCCACCTGGACCGGGCCCGCGCCGCCTCCGCCGTCCTGGACGACGACGGCTACGGCAACGGGGTGCGGGCCGCGATCGACCGCCTGGAGCTGCGGCTGCGGGGCCTGACGGGTCCGGCCGTCTAGCGCTTCCCGTAGGCGCCCCGGCAGAGCCTCGCCTGGTCGCTCCCCGGGTGCCAGCCGCCGTACCGCTCGCCCAGCTCGCAGACGTCGTCCCGGCCGCGGGGCACCTGCGGGAGCTCGGGCAGCTCGACGTCGGGATGCCGGCGCTGCTGCTTCGGTACGGCGGAGGAGCGCGGCTTCTCGGCGCGGCGCCGCCCTGCGGAGTCGCCCCCGCCGGTCGTGCCCTCCTTGTGCCGCTCGACGGACGACCGCGGCTCGGGCGTGGGGTCGGGCATCGCGGCCTCCAGCGCCTCGCGGGCGGGTCCCTGGACGATCTGGGGCGCGACGTCCTGACCGGTGGTCTCGGCCGAGAGGCGGGGGGCGGGCGCGGGGGCCGCGGGCGGCGGCTCGACCGCGACACAGCCCGACAGGGCGGCCACGGCCATCCCGGCGAGCATCGTCACTGTGGTTCTGGTTCCATGCACCCGCGCAACTCTGCTGGCCGAACCGCCCCCCGCGCGCCCCTACTCGCGGGGAATGCCCCGCATGAGTGATCACCTCGACGCGGGCTGACCCGTGCCGTACGAGAGGGTTCCGGCCCCGCTCAGTCGCCGGTGGCGCCGTCGATGCGCTCCCGGAGGAGGTCGGCGTGGCCGTTGTGCCGGGCGTACTCCTCGATCATGTGCAGATAGATCCAGCGGAGGTTGAACGTCTGCCCGGAGCGGTGCTTCCCGGTGCCGATGTCGTCGAGCCCACGCTCGGCGGCGTTGGCGCGGGCCCGGGCGATCTCGTCCTGCCAGGTGGCGTACGCCTCCTGCCAGGTGTCCTCCTCGGTGACGTGGATGTCCCGGTCCATGTCCTGCTCGGTGCTGTAGATCCAGCCGGCGTCCTCGCCCGCGAGGGTCCGCCGGAACCAGCCGCGCTCGACCTCGGCCATGTGCCGGACCAGGCCCATCAGGTTGAGGTCGGACGGCGGGGCGGAGGCGGTGCGCAGCTGGGCGTCGTCGAGGCCCTCGCACTTCATGGCGAGGGTGGCCCGGTGGAAGTCGAGCCACTCCTCCAGGGCCGCGCGCTCGCCGGTGAGGGTGCCGGGGTCGATGCGCGGGGTGGATTCGGTGCGTTCGGCAGTCATGACCGCATCGTCGCCGATGATCGCCCCGCGCGGCCAGTGGTTTGACGGTGGTTCAGCCCTGGCCGCCGCCCAGCATGCCGCGCAGCAGCTCGTCGAGGCCGGTGCGCAGTTCGGCGGGGCTCGGCACGGCCGAGTGGAAGGAACCGGCCGCGCAGGAGAACATCAGCCCCTCGCACCAGGCGATGAGGGAGAGCGCGTGGCGCTCCGGCGAGGGCGACCCGGCGGCGGCCGTCATCGCGATCAGCGGGCCGTGGAAGACGGCTCCGGCGGAGTCGAAGAAGGAGCGGAGCTCGGGGCGCCGGGTGGCCTCCAGGGCCAGCTCGTAGCGCGAGACGAGCAGGGCCCGGTGGTCCGTCAGATAGCGGTGCAGGGCCCGCGCGAGCGCGTCCACCAGGGCCTCGCGGCCGGCGTCGGCGGCGGGCAGCTCGTGCGGGGCGAGGACGCCGGCCTCCCGCTGCACCTGGCGCCGGACGGCGGTCTCCAGCAGGGCCTGCCGGGTGCGGGCGTGGTTGGAGGTGGAGCCCTGGGGGAGCCCGGCCCGCTCGTCCACGGCTCGGTGGGTGAGCCCGCGCATCCCCCGTTCCACGAGCAGGTCGAGGGCGGCGTCGCCGATGAGCTCGGCGCGGGTGAGCGGGGCGTCGGGGGCCGGTGCTGCGGTCATGGGACCAACTTATCGACCCTCACCTCCCGAGCCGACTACATCTGTAGTACGGTCAAGAAGTCACTACACCTGTAGTCCCCAAGGGGGAGTCATGGAACAGCACCGTGCCGTCGTCGTCGGAGCCGGCATCGGCGGCCTCACCGCGGCCGTCGCCCTGCGGCAGCGCGGCTGGGACGTCACCGTCCTCGAACGGGCCCCGGACCTCGCCCCCGTCGGCGCCGGAATCGCCCTCGCCCCCAACGCCCTGCGCGCCCTCGACACGATCGGCCTCGGCGACCCGGTCCGCGAACTCGCCGCCTGGCAGGGCGACGGCGGCATGCGCCGCCCCGACGGCCGCTGGCTCTGCCGCACCGACGCCGAGGCCGCCGCCACCCGCTTCGGCGGACCGCTCGTCCTGCTGCACCGCGCCACCCTCGTCGCACTCCTCACCTCCGCCCTGCCCGGCACCACCGTCCGCACCGGGACCCCGGCCGGGCTCGACGACCCCGGCGACCCCCGCCGGCCCGCCCGCGTCTCCACACCCGACGGCACGATCGAGGCCGAACTCGTCGTCGCCGCCGACGGCATCCGTTCCGCCGTCCGCACCGCCCTCTTCCCCGGGCACCCCGGCCCCCGCTACTCCGGCTTCACCACCTGGCGGACCGTCATCCCCGCCCCCGAGCGCCCCTTCGCCCCGCACGAGACCTGGGGCCCCGCCCGCCTCTGGGGCAGCCAGCCCCTCAAGGACGGCCGGGTCTACGCGTACGCCATGGCCGCCGCGCCCGCCGGTGCCCGCGCCGCCGACGGCGAGAAGGCCGAACTCCAGCGTCTCTTCGGGGACTGGCACCACCCGGTGCCCGCGATCCTGGCCGCCGCCGAGGAGGCCGGGATCCTCCGCAACGACGTCCACCACCTCATCGACCCGCTGCCCGCCTTCCACGACGGACGCGTGGCGCTCCTCGGCGACGCCGCCCACGCCATGCAGCCCACCCTGGGCCAGGGCGGCAACCAGGCCGTCGAGGACGCCGTCGTCCTCGCCCACCACACCGGCCGCGGCCTGCCCGTGCCGGCCGCCCTCGCCGCGTACACCGCCGACCGGCTGCCCCGCACCACGGCCCTGGTCCGCAAGGCCGCCCGCACCGGCCGGCTCGCCCTGCTCTCCGCCCGCCCCGCCGTCGCCCTGCGCGACACCGCCGTGACCGCCGTCTCCCGCCTCGGCCCCGGACTGATCCTGCGCGGCTTCGACGGCATCGCCGACTGGCGCCCGCCGACCGACGCCGAACCGCCCGGCGTAAGCTGACCGGCGCGCACGCCCCCACGGCGGGGGCCGGGGCACGACGACAAGGGAGACCCACGTGAAGGTCGGCTGCATCGGACTCGGGGACATCGCCCGGAAGGCGTACCTCCCCGTCCTTTCCACCCTTCCCGGGGTCGAACTCCACCTCCAGACCCGCACCCCCGCCACCCTCGACCTTGTCGGCGACAGCCTCCACCTGCCCGCCGCGCGGCGCCACCACGACCTCGACTCGCTGCTCGCCGCCGGACTCGACGCCGCGTTCGTGCACGCCCCCACCTCCGTGCACGCCGAGATCACCACCCGCCTCCTGGAGGCCGGGATCCCCACCTACGTCGACAAGCCGCTCGCCTACGAGTACGCCGAGTCCGAGCGGCTCGTCGAACTCGCCGAGAAGCGCGCGGTCAGCCTCACCGTCGGCTTCAACCGCCGGCTCGCCCCGAGCTACGCCCAGTGCCTGGACCACCCGCGCGAACTGATCCTGATGCAGAAGAACCGCGTCGGGCTGCCCGAGGACCCGCGCACCTTCGTCCTCGACGACTTCATCCACGTCGTCGACACGCTCCGCTTCCTGCTCCCCGGCGAGGTCGAGCACACCGACGTACGCGCCAGGGTCCGCGACGGGCTCCTGCACCACGTCGTGCTCCAGCTGTCCGGCGACGGCTTCACCGCCCTCGGCGTCATGAACCGGCGCGGCGGCTCCACCGAGGAGATCCTGGAGGTCTCCGGGCAGGACACCAAGCGCCAGGTCCTCAACCTCGCCGAGATCGTCGACCACAAGGGCCAGCCGACCGTGCGCCGCCGCGGCGACTGGGTGCCGGTGGCCCGCCAGCGCGGCATCGAGCAGGCGGTCCTCTCCTTCCTCGAGGCCGTGCGCGAGGGGCGCCTGCTCAGCGCCCGCGACGCGCTCCTGACCCACGAGCTGTGCGAGCACGTGGTGCGCGAGACACTCCTCCAGGCCTCCTGAACCTCTGCGCGGCCCCGGCCGCGCCCAGCACGACCAGCACCGTGACGGCCGCGTGCACCGCCCAGTCGCCGAAGCGCGTGTACGGGGTCGTCGCCCGCGAGAGCGGCAGCTCCCGGACGGCGACGGCGCTCACCCCGGTGCCCAGGCCGACGCCCACCGGCCGCCCGTCCGGTCCGTAGGCGGCGCTGATCCCGGTCAGCGTCGCGTGCACCACCGGACGCCCCGACTCCGCGGCCCGCAACGCCGCCAGCGAGGCGTGCTGTTCCGGGGCCCAGCTGTCCTGGAAGGTGGACGTGGCCGACTGGGCCACCACCACGTCGGCACCGTCCAGGGCCAGTCGCCGGGTCATGTCGGGGAAGGCCGACTCGAAGCAGACCAGCGGCCCGACGCGCAGCCCCGGCCGGTCGCCGCCGTCCGGCGCGGGCAGCGTCATCACCACCGGGGCGGTGCCCCGCCGCCGGTCCTCACCGGCCGCCTTGCCGACCGAGGTCACCCAGCCGAGCACGGCCCGCGCCGGGATGTACTCGCCGAACGGCACCAGGCGCATCTTGTCGTAGCGGTCCCCGGTCGGTCCCTCCCGGCCGACGAGGATCGCGCTCTTGAAGATCCCCGGGCGGTCGGAGCGGCGCGCGTCCACGTTGACCAGGATCGGGGCGCCCACGGCCCGCGAGAGCTCCGTCAGACGGGCCGCCAGGTCGGGCCGGGCCCGCAGATCGGCGCCGACGCTGCTCTCGCCCCAGACCACCAGGTCGAGCCGCTGCCCCGCCAGCGTCCGGGTCAGCTCCTCGCCCCGGGCGAACCGCCGTTCGGCGCCGCCCGGCGGATCGAGCACACCGGGCTGGACGACCGCGACCCGTACGATGCCCGCGGTAGGCGGCGGAGCGGTGCCCCACCAGCCGAGGCCCATGACGAGGGCACAGCCCACCAGGCCGGCCGGCCCCACACGGCCGGCACGCTGCGCCGGAGTGGTACGGCGTGCCAGTGCGCCGGCCACGAGCAGCACGACGGCGGTGTTCACCGCCACCACCAGCAGGCTCACCAGCCAGACCCCGCCGAGCGAGGCGAGCCGCAGCGCGGCCGGCACCTGCCACTGGCTGGCCCCGAGCAGCCCCCACGGGCCGCCCAGGCCCTCCCAGGAGCGGACCAGCTCGATCAGCAGCCAGCCGGAGGGGACCGCGAGCAGCGCGGCGACCGCCCGGCGCGGGGAGGGCGTGCCGCCCAGCAGGGCGTGCGCGAGGCGGCCCCAGGGCAGCCAGAGCAGTCCGAGCAGCGCGGCGAGCAGCAGCATGAAGACGTGGAGGCTCGGCATCAGCCAGTGGTGCACGGCCAGCATGAAGCCGATGCCCCCGCACCAGCCGTCCAGTCCGGCCCGGCGCGCGCTCGGCGCCGTACGGACGAGGAGCAGCCACGGGACGAGGGCGAGGTACGCCCACCACCACAGACCGGGTGCGGGGAAGGCGAGCGCGGGCAGGGCGCCGAGGGCGACGGCGAGCGCGGAACGGCCGAGGCCGGGCAGGCGGCCGCGTACGGGGGTGGTGCCCGGTGCGGTGTCGGTCGCGGGGGCGTCCGGGGGCCTGGCGCCGGTGGTGGCGCCCGGGTCATGCCCGGGCGCGGTCGTACGGCCGGCCGGTGCCGGGCGCCGGGCGAACGGAGTCCGCATACCCTGCCTCCAGGTGTCGCCTCCAGTGTGCGCGCGACCGGCCCCGACGGCGCTCAGGCTCGACGGTCCCGCGCCCTCGGGCTCCTTCGGTCCGGCGGGGTCTCGCCTCCGGCGGATCCTCAGGTCCGGCGCCACTTCTCCTCGACCACCACCGAGCGCAGCAGCCAGCCGTCGTCCGACCTCCGCAGCGTGAACGTGTAGCGCCCGCCGCACACGAAGTCCTCGCCCGACGCGAACCGCATGGGGTTCACATAGTCGGCGCGCACGGTCGCGTCGTCGCCCGGACCGCCGCCGAGGTCATGGAGGCGCACCCGCCGGTTGACGATGAGGTGCTGCCGTACGGGAAAGAGCCGCATCGTCTCGGCGAGCCAGTCGGCGACCTCCGAGGCGGGGCCCTCGACCCCGCCCGAGCCGCGGTAGTCCGCGCGCCCGTCGGGCGTGAACAGCGCCCGGTACGCGGCCCAGTCGGAGTCGTCCACGGCCACGGCGTAACCCGTGACCACGTCGTCGATGGCGAGCCGGTCCATCACGTTCGCGAGGTCCACGCGCTGTGTCATCGGTTCAGTGTCGGGCAGCGGCGGAGCGGGGCCAAGAGGCGTGCGCGGACCGCCGCCCGGGGATGTCGCCGGCCCTGTCGGCCGTCAGCCCGCCGACTCGCCCGCGTGCGGGCTGAGGACGTCCGTGCCGACCAGGACGAAGAGGAGGATGCCCAGGATGATCCGGTAGATCACGAAGGGCATGAAGGACTTGGTGGTGATGAACTTCATGAACCAGGCGATCACCGCGTAGCCGACGCCGAAGGCGATGATCGTGGCGAAGATCGTCGGTCCCCAGGAGACATGGCCGCCCTCGCCCGCGTCCTTGAGCTCGTACGCGCCGGAGGCCAGCACGGCCGGGATCGCCAGGAGGAAGGAGTAGCGGGCGGCGGCCTCGCGGGTGTAGCCCATGAGCAGACCGCCGGAGATGGTGGCGCCCGAGCGGGACACGCCCGGGATCAGGGCCATCGCCTGGCAGACGCCGAAGATCAGGCCGTCGCGCACGCCGAGTTCCTTGAGGGACTTGCGCTCGCGGATGGCGCGGTGCCGGCCGCCGATCTCGTCGCGGGCGGCGAGCCGGTCGGCGATGCCGAGCACGACGCCCATGACGATGAGCGTGGTCGCGATCAGCCGCAGATCGCGGAACGGGCCCTCGATCTGGTCCTTGAGCGTGACGCCGAGGACGCCGATCGGGATGGAGCCCACGATGACCAGCCAGCCCATCTGGGCGTCGTGGTCGGAGCGCATCGCCTTGTCGAAGAGCGAGCGGAACCAGGCCGAGACGATCCGCGCGATGTCCTTGCGGAAGTAGATGAGGACGGCGGTCTCGGTGCCGATCTGGGTGATGGCCGTGAAGGCGGCGCCGGGGTCGTGCCAGCCGGCGAAGGCGGCGGTGAGCCGCAGATGCGCGCTGGAGGAGATGGGAAGGAACTCCGTCAGCCCCTGGACGAGTCCGAGGATGAATGATTCGAACCAACTCATGGGGCCAGGGCCGTCCCGTATGTACGCGTGCGGTCAGAAGGTCGGTGCGCAGCGTACCGTCCCGAGGTGACGGGGCCGTTCCCAGGGCTCGGGCTCGGGCCCCGGTGCTTCAGCCGTCCACGGGACCCGTCGCCGTCCAGCCGGGCGCCCGCACATGGGTCGTGAGACTGGCTCGGTCCGCCTCCTCGCCACAGCTCGCGCAGACCACCCGCGGACTGAGCACCGCGCCGCAGCTGTGTTCGAGGACCACCGGCCGGTCGTCGGGGTGCAGATGGCGGTCGCCCCAGGCCATCAGGGTCATGAGGACGGGCCCGAGCTCCCGGCCCGCGGGCGTGGCCCGGTACTCGTAGCGCGGGGGCCGCTCGCTGTACGCCACCTTCTCCAGGATCCCGGCCTCGACCAGGCGCTTGAGGCGGGCGGTGAGGATGTCGCGGGGCGCGCCCGTGTTGCGGGCGATCCGGTCGAAGCGGTGGACGCCGAGGGAGACCTCGCGCAGGACGAGAAGGGAGTACTTCTCGCCGACGAGCGCGAGGGTGTCGGCGATCGAGCAGGGGCGGGGCGCGGCCTTCATGAGCCAAGACTAAGGCAGGCCGATGGGTGAGGGTTTGATAATCCAACCTAGTGGGCTATGTTGCCGATGCGCGAGAGTCCAGTTTTCCAACCCGCTCGGTTTTCCAGCCCGCCCGCCCTTTCGACCCCTCGGGAGCCGTGTCATGCGTGACGCCGTCATCGTCGAAGCCGTCCGTACGCCGACAGGGAAGGGCAAGCCAGGCGGCGCCCTCTCCGACGTCCACCCCGTCGCCCTGCTCTCGCACACCCTGCGCGCCCTGATCGACCGCACCGGCATCGACCCCGCCCTCGTCGACGACGTCATCGGCGGCACCGTCGACCAGGTCGGCGAACAGGCCATGAACACCACCCGCTACGCCTGGCTCGGCGCGGGCCTGCCCGAGACCGTGCCCGCCACCACCGTCGACCGCCAGTGCGGTTCCTCGCAGCAGGCCGTGCACTTCGCCGCGCAGGGCGTGCTGTCCGGCGCGTACGACATCGCCGTCGCCTGCGGCGTCGAGTCCATGAGCCGCGTCCCCATGTGGTCCAACGTGCCGCCCGGCGCCGACCCCTTCGGCCCCGGCGTCGCCGAGCGCTATCCGGGGGGCCTGGTGCCGCAGGGCATCAGCGCCGAGCTCATCGCCGCCAAGTGGTCGATCGGCCGCGCGGCGATGGACGAGTTCGCCGCCGGCTCGCACGCCAGGGCCGCGCGGAGCTGGGAGGCCGGACTCTTCGACGACCAGGTCGTCCCGTACGGGTCCGTCCGCCGCGACGAGTCGGTGCGGCCCTCGACCACCCCCGAGGTGCTCGCCGGACTCCGGCCCGCCTTCCAGGACCCGGTCTTCGCCGAACGCTTCCCGCAGATCGACTGGTCGGTCACCGCCGGCAACAGCAGCCCGATCAACGACGGAGCCTCCGCCGTCCTCGTCATGGCCGCCGAGACCGCCCGGGCCCTCGGCCTGCGCCCGCTCGCCCGGCTCCACTCCTTCGCGGTCACCGGCTCCGACCCGCTGCTCATGCTCACCGGAGTCATCCCGGCCACCGAGAAGGTGCTGCGCCGTGCCGGACTCTCCCTAGACGACATCGACCTCTTCGAGATCAACGAGGCCTTCGCGAGCGTGGTCCTCGCCTGGCAGCAGGAGACCGGCGCCGATCCGGCCAGGGTCAACGTCCACGGCGGCGCGATCGCCCTCGGACACCCGCTGGGCGCGAGCGGCACCCGCCTGACGACGACGCTGGTGCACGCCCTGCGCGCGAGGGGCGGGCGCTACGGGCTGCAGGCGATGTGCGAGGCCGGCGGACTCGCCAACGCGATGATCGTCGAAGCGATGTGAGCGCGGGCCGCGGAACGGGCTGGGGAAGGCCGGGGGAGGGGCCGCCGGGTCGGTGCGGCCGGGGGCGTCAGCCCTCGGGCGCGGCCGTGGCCGCCGCCACCGGCTCCCGCCGCACCGCCGTCTCCCCGGGCGTCGCCGTCACGGCCGCGCCGAGACGGTGCCGCTTGCGCCAGCCCACCACCGCGGCCGCCGAGACCGACAGGACGATGAAACCGGTCGAGACCAGGAAAGCGGGGGAGGTGGGCGAGGTGGCCTGGCTGCCCGCGACCACGTAGGCCAGGGTGTTCGGCACGGAGCCGAGCCCGGTCGCCAGGAGGAACGGCAGGTACTTCATCCGGGAGACGGCGGCCGCGTAGTTGGCCACCGCGAACGGCATCCCGGGGAACAACCGGATCGCCAGCATCGAACGGAAGCCGTGCCGGCTCAACTGGCCGTCCGCCGCCCGCAGCCAGCGCCCCCGCACGTACGGGCGCAAGGCGTCCTGCCCGAGCGTGCGGCCGAGCGCGAACGAGAGGCCGGCCCCGAGCACCGTCCCGCCCAGGGCGGCGGCGAAACCGGCCTGGGTGCCGAACAGCGCGCCCGCCGCGAGATTGAGGATCGGCCGCGGCACCAGGGCCGCCGTGCACACCCCGTACGCGAGCCCGAAGACCAGCACCGCGGCCGCCCCGCCCACCTGCGGCGGCCAGCCCGCCGACAACAGCCGCTGCGGCTCGAAGAGCAGCACCGACACGCCCGCTGAGAGCAGGATCAGGGCGAGGTACGCCAGCCGGGCCTTGGGCGAGAGGAGCATCCGGGGAGAGTAACCGACACCCGTGTGTGATCGCCGTAATGTGCGCCATGCCGCCCGCGCCTACAGTGGGGCCGTGAGCGAGGGCGTGACGAGCGAGCGCACGGGGACCGGGCCGGTGACGGGTGGCCCCTTGACGAGCGGCCCCGTGCCGGGTGATCCCGTGCCGGGTGATCCGGTGCCGGGTGGTCCCGTGACCGCCTCCGCCGAGACGCCCGGCGTCGTCCCGTCCAGCGCCCTCGCCGACACCGTGCTCGCCCGGCTCACGGAGATCTACCCCGCCGCGGGGAACCCGTTCCGGGCCCAGGAGATGGTCGCGTACATGAAGGGCGTGGCCCCCTTCCTCGGGGTGCGCACCCCGGAGCGCCGCGCCCTGTCCCGTACCGTCCTCGACGGCCTCCCCGCCCCCGACGAGCACGACTGCGCGGCCGTCGCCCTGCGCTGCTTCGCGCTGCCCGAGCGCGAGTACCACTACTTCGCCGTCGACTACCTGCGCCGCCACGTGAAGCGCTGCTCCTCCGCCTTCCTGCCGGTCGCCCGCCACCTCGTCACCACCGTCTCCTGGTGGGACACGGTCGACCACCTCGCCGCCCATGTCGTCGGCGGCCTCGTCGCCGCCGACGCCGGCCTCGCCGCCCGCATGGACGAGTGGATCGCCGACGACGACCTGTGGGTGGCCCGCACCGCCCTCCTCCACCAGCTCCGCTTCAAGGACGCCACCGACACCGAACGCCTCTTCTCCTACTGCCTGCTGCGCTCCGACCACCCCGACTTCTTCATCCGCAAGGCGATCGGCTGGAGCCTGCGCGAATACGCCAGGACCGCGCCGGCCGAAGTCCGCGCCTTCGTCACGCGGAACGACTCCCGCCTCTCCCCGCTCTCGGTGCGCGAGGCCCTCAAGAACCTCTGAGCGCCGCGTAATTCGGTCGACGCGGCCGCGCCCGGCGGCCATGATCAGGGGCATGTCCCGGTACGCCTTCCTCGCAGCGCCGTCCGCAGTCGCGGACGCGCCGAAGGCTGCCGTTCTCGTGTGCGGCGGCGACCGAAGCTGACCCTTCCCGGACCGTCCGGCGGACCCCACAGGGGGAGGGTCGGTCCGGCCCCGGGGTCCCCACACACGCTTCGCACACCGAAACGAGCGATTCAGCCATGCCCAAGCAGGCGTACGCGCGCACCAAGCCGCACCTCAACATCGGCACCATGGGGCACGTCGACCACGGCAAGACCACCCTCACCGCCGCCATCACCAAGGTCCTCAGCGAGCGCTCCACCGGCGGACCCACCGCCTACGTGCCCTTCGACCGGATCGACCGGGCCCCCGAGGAGGCCCGGCGCGGCATCACCATCAACGCCGCACACGTCGAGTACGAGACCGACACCCGCCACTACGCCCATGTCGACATGCCCGGGCACGCCGACTACATCAAGAACATGGTCACCGGAGCCGCCCAGCTCGACGGGGCGATCCTCGTCGTCTCCGCGCTCGACGGGATCATGCCGCAGACCGCCGAACACGTGCTGCTCGCCCGGCAGGTCGGCGTCGACCACATCGTCGTCGCCCTCAACAAGGCGGACGGCGCCGACGACGAGCTGACCGACCTGGTCGAGCTGGAGGTGCGGGAGCTGCTCACCGCGCACGGTTACGGCGGCGACGGCGTGCCCGTGGTGCGCGTCTCCGGCCTGCGCGCCCTGGAGGGCGACCCGCGCTGGACCGCGTCCGTGGAGGCGCTGCTCGACGCGGTCGACACCTATGTGCCGGTGCCCGTGCGGTACGTGGAGGCCCCGTTCCTCATGCCCGTCGAGAGCGTGCTCACCATCACGGGCCGCGGCACGGTCGTCACCGGCGCCGTCGAGCGCGGCACGGTCCGCGTCGGCGACCGGGTGGCCGTGCTCGGCGCCGACACCGAGACGGTCGTCACCGGCGTCGAGACCTTCGGCCGGCCGATGGAGTCGGGACAGGCCGGCGACAACGTGGCCCTGTTGCTGCGCGGTGTCCCGCGCGGCGCGGTCCGCCGCGGCGACGTGGTCGCGCGCCCCGGCAGCGTCGTGCCGCACCGCCGCTTCACGGCGCGGGTGTACGTGCTCTCCGCCCGCGAGGGCGGCCGCACCACCCCGGTCACGACCGGCTACCGGCCGCAGTTCCACCTCCGTACGGCCGACGTCGTCGGCGCCGTCGACCTCGGCACCCGTGCCGTCGCCCGTCCCGGCGACACGATCACCATGACCGTCACCCTCGGCCGCCCCGTCCCCCTCGAGCCCGGCCTCGGCTTCGCCATCCGCGAGGGCGGCCGCACGATCGGCGCGGGCACGGTGACCGAGGTGCTGTGACCGGCGGGACGATGGGGCCAGGGCCTCCGGTGACGCCGTGGGCGGTGGCCCGGCCCCGTGCCCCCGTGCCCCGGTGGCCCGGGTCCGGTGGTCCCGTTGCCGGTGTTCCGGTGGCACGGTTCCCGACCTGGCGCGGCGGCCGGCCCCCGCCCGTGGCCCGGGCTCCGGCATTCCGTGCCGGTTGCCCGGGCCTGGGTGCCTCCGGTGCCTCCGGGGACCGGTGCCTCGATGGCCCGGTACCCCGGTACCCCGGTACCCCGGTACCCCGGCCCCGTACCCCGGGGCCCCCGCCCACTGGCCCGGTGGCCTGGTCCCGGGTGTTCCGGCGCCCACGCGCCCCAGTGGCGCGCCTCCTCGCGCCCCAGCCCGCGCTTCGGCGCCCCGCGCCCCGGCACCCCGCCGGCTCGCCCACCGGAGCCCCGGATTCCGACCCCCTGCCCGCCGCCCGGCGGACCGCCTCCGGCAGACTCGGATCATGACCGAGACAGCGAGGCGTACGGCACTGGTACTGGGCGCGGGCGGTGTGGCCGGCGCGGGGTGGGAGATCGGGGTTCTGCAGGGCCTCGCCGAGGCGGGGACCGACCTGACGACGGCCGATCTGCTCGTCGGCAGCTCCGCCGGCGCGGTCGTCGCCGCGCAGATCGCGTCCGGGAAGTTCCCGCTCGACGCGCTCTACGAGAGCCAGCTCACCGCACCCGACGGCGAGCTCCCCGCCCGCTTCGGCATCGGCGGCATCCTGAAGTACACGCTCGCCGTCCTCGGCTCACGCACTCCCGAGGCGTACGGACGCAAGCTCGGCCGGCTCGGGAGCGCCGCGCGGACCGTCGCTCCGGAGGTCCGCCGGGAGGTCGTCGCCGGCCGGCTCGGGCCCGCCGTCGACTGGCCCGAGCGGCCGCGGCTGCTGATCACCGCCGTCGACGCCGACAGCGGCGAACTCGCCGCCCACGACAAGGACGCCGGGATCCCGCTCGTCGACGCCGTCACCGCCAGCTGCGCCATCCCCGGCGCCTGGCCGGTCGTCGAGTGCGCCGGGCGGCGCTGGATCGACGGCGGTCTCCATTCCACCGCCAACGCCCATCTCGCCGCCGGTTACGAGCGGGTCGTCGTCATCGCGCCCAGCGCCACCGGCAACAAGGTGATCCTCTCCCCGGCCCGCCAGGGCGCCGACCTCGCCGCCGCCGGCGCCCGGGTCGAGGTCATCACACCCGACGCGGAGTCCCGGCAGGCCTTCGGCCGGGGCTCCCTCGACCCGGCCCTGCGGACGCCGGCCGCCCGCGCCGGACGGGCCCAGGCCGCCGCCCACGCCCGGGCCGTCGCGGAGCTGTGGGCACAATGAGGGCGTGAACGAGCAGATTCCCGTCATCCGCGACGTCGACTGGGGCACCGCCCGGCTCATGCCCGACGTGGACACCGAGCGGGGCTGGCTGCTCACCGTCGACGGCGCGCCCCAGTCGTACGTCGACCTCGACGACCCGACGCACCTGGAGTTCGAGTACGCCCAGCGGCTCGCCCATGTCGTCGACCTCGCCGCCGAGGAGGGCGCCCCGCTCGACGTCGTGCACCTGGGCGGCGGGGCGCTCACCCTGCCCCGCTACGTCGCCGCCACCCGGCCCGGCTCCCGGCAGCAGGTCGCCGAGGCCGACCGGGGGCTGCTCGCCCTCGTCGCCGAACACCTGCCGCTCCCGGACGACTCCGGGATCACCGTGCACGGCGCGGACGCCCGCGCGTGGCTGGAGAGCGCGCCCGACGCCTCCGCCGACCTGCTGATCGCCGACGTCTTCGGCGGCTCACGGGTGCCGGCCCATCTCACCTCGATCGAGTACGCCCGGCAGGCCCGGCGGGTGCTGCGCCCCGGCGGCACCTACGCGGCGAACCTCGCGGACGGCGCCCCGTTCGCCTTCCTCGGCTCCCAACTCGCCACCTTCGTAGCCGTGTTCCCCGAGATCGCGCTGATCGCCGAACCGTCCGTCCTGCGCGGACGCCGCTTCGGCAACGCGGTCCTGCTCGCCTCCGACCGCGAGATCGACACCGCGCGGCTCGCCCGCCGCACCGCGGCGGACCCCTTCCCCGCGCGGGTGGAACGGGGCGGGGCCCTGACCCGTCTCACCGCCGACGCCCGCCCGGTCCACGACACCGACGCGGTCCCGTCCCCCGTCCCGCCGAGCGGCGGCTTCGGCATCGGCTGACCCGGTGGCCGCCCGTCGCGTTCGGAAACCGGATGCGGCGCGGCGGCGCGGTGGTGTGTGATCGGGGCCATGGGGACGGTTCTGGGAAAGTCGGGAACGGACGGGCTGCGCGAGGCCGTTGACGCGCTGCGCGG
The DNA here is from genome assembly GCF_042901205.1 of Streptomyces sp. NPDC012769. Taxonomy (NCBI): domain Bacteria; kingdom Bacillati; phylum Actinomycetota; class Actinomycetes; order Kitasatosporales; family Streptomycetaceae; genus Streptomyces; species Streptomyces sp. NPDC012769. The sequence goes on from NZ_JBIBCP010000003.1 coordinate 92,857, forward strand.
GTGGCAGGAGGACGGGGCGCCGACGCAACTGCATCCGGGGGACATCGGCTGGTTCTGGCGGTCGGGTGCCGAGGCGACCGCCGCGGCCGTCCGGACATGGCGCCGCGACGGACGGATCCTCGCCGTCGGCCTGCTGGACGGACCCCGGCTGCTGCGGCTGACGACCGCGCCGGACGCCCGGCGCGACGAGGCGCTGGCCCGGCGGCTGGTGGCGGACCTGACCGAGCCCGAGCGCGGTGTGCTGCCCGAGGGCAGGGCGAACGTCGAGGCGCCGACGGATGCGCTGGTCCAGGAGCTGCTGGCCGAGGAGGGCTGGGGCCTGGACGAGCCGTGGACGCCGTTGTGCCGCGACCTGACGGAACCGGTGGAGGACCCGGGCGTACGGATCGAGGTGGCCGGGCCGGACCGGGCGCCGGCGTTCGCCGCCGTCCACCGGGCGGCGTTCGCCGGGTCGACGTTCACGGACGAGCGTTGGCACGCGATGGCCGGCGGCGTGCCGTACGCCGACGCCCGGTGTCTGGTCGCGTACGACGACCGTGGCGAGGCGGTGGCGACGGTGGCGGTCTGGTCGGCCGGTCCGGGCAGGCCCGGCCTGCTCGAACCGATGGGGGTGCACCCGGACCACCGCCGGCGGGGCCACGGCAGGGCGGTATCCCTGGCCGCGGCCGCCGCGCTCCGGGAGCTCGGCTCGTCCAGCGCCCTCGTCTGCACCCCGAGCTCCAACACCGGCGCCGTCGCCACCTACACCTCCGCCGGCTTCCGGCCCCTCCCCGAGGTCAGGGACCGGCACCGCGACGCCTGACGTCCCGCGGGGCGCGTGTCCGGCCCGCCGGCCGTCGGTGTCCGACGGCCTGTCGGGCCTGTCGGGCCTCTCGGCCTGCCCGGCACGCGCTGCCGCGCTTCGCCTGCCGGCCGGTCCGGCTACGGTGCCTTGAGCTCCGTGGCGGCCCCGGCCGCTCCGGCGGCCGTATCGCATCCCGCGGCCGGACCGACGGCCCCGGCCGTCCCCGGGCCCGTCACCGGTCCCGTGGCCGTCCCGGGACCGGTCGCCGCGACCGCGCCCACCGCTCCGGGTCCGCCAGCCACCTGCTTCGTACGGCGGGTCAGATTCCGTACGTCCGGCACGAGGAGGACCAGCGCCGTGACGACCACGATGAGCGCCGCCGAGCCCCACAGCGCGTTGCTCCGGCCGAAGGCGCTCTCCGCGGGGCCCGCCAGGGCCGTGGACAGGGGCAGCATGGCCGTCGAGCCGAACCAGTCGTACGCCGAGACGCGCGACAGCTTGTCCTCGGGGATCTCCTGGTGCAGCGCGGTCATCCAGGAGACGCCGAAGACCTCGATCGCCACTCCGCTGACGAACATCGCGACCGACAGCCCGACCACGTCGAGCGGCACGGCGAGCGCCGCCGACGGCAGGGCGATCGGGAAGACGCACAGGGTGCCCACGAGCAGCATCCGGCGCGGCTTCCAGCGGGCCATCAGGAGCGCGCCGCCGAGGGTGCCGACGCCGAACGCCGCCAGCGCGAGTCCCCAGGGCCGTGCGCCGCCCAGCTCGTCGCGGGCGACCAGCGGTCCGTAGACCGACTCGGCCGCGCCGACCAGGGCCACCACGATGGAGAACTGGGCGACGATCGACCAGAGCCAGGGGCGGCCGACGAACTCGTCCCATCCCTCCCGCAGATCGGACAGCAGCCCGCCGCCCGGCGCGCGCTCGGGGATGTGCCGGACGTCGAGGAAGGCCCGCAGCGCGCCCGCGACGGCGAAGGCGGCCGCGTCGATCGCGAGGACCCAGCCGGGGCCGACGGCCGCGATCATCGCGCCGCCGAGCGCGGCGCCGCCGATGCCGGCGCCGTGCATGGCCATCCGGAAGAGGGCGAAGGCCCGGCTGGCCTGCTCGCCGCTGACGCTGGACATCAGCATGCCCTCGGCGGCCGGGCTGAAGAACGCCTGCCCGGTGCCGCACAGCGCGGTGAGCAGCATCATGTGCCACAGCCGCGCCTCGCCCGTGAGGACGAGCACGGCGAAGACGGCCTGCGAGGCGAAGTTGAGGGCGTTGGCGGCGACCATCACCCGGTGCCGCGGCACCCGGTCGGCGATCGCGCCGCCGATGAGCAGGAAGAGCACCAGCGGGAGCGTGCGGGCCATCGCGACCAGGCCGACGTCCCCGCCGTCGCCGCCGGACTGGATGACGGCGAACGCCGCCGCGATCAGGGCGCCGTGGGTGCCCAGGTTGGTGACGATCGCGGCGGCGGTCAGCAGGAGGTAGTTGCGCCCGGCCCAGCCGGGTATCCGGGCGCGGGCGCGGGTCAGGACGACCCCGGCGCTTCGGGAGCGAGGCGCACGGTGGAGACGATCTGCTTGATGGTGGCGTCCGGGAGCTCGCCCTTCACGCCCTTGGCTGCGTACAGCACGAAGGAGGAGAAGTCGCCCTTGGCGTTCTTGAAGGAGAAGGCGACGGACTTGCCGTCCGACTCGCACGCGTTGCGCTTCTTGATGCCGGGGGCGACGGCCGTGGCCATGCTGCCCTGGAGACCGGCCGTGGTGGTGAAGGGCACGGCCTTGGTGATCTTGATGGTGCCCTTGGGCATGTGCTGGGCGTAGCCGGCCCAGACCCAGTTGCCGGCCTCGTTGTAGGCCGCCTCGGCGGTGTCCTTGGCGCCCTGGCCGCCCTTGGTGCCGGCCGAGCTCAGGCCCCAGGTCTCCTCGGTGCCGTTCTGGTCGGTGTCGAGCGCGCACCAGTTGCTCTTGAAGTAGGCGGGCGACGACATGGTGATCACCGGGCCGCCCTTCTTCTCGTCCTCGAAGCCCGTGATGGTGGTCGGCTTCGACAGCTCCCAGTCCGGCGGCACGTCGAACAGCGTGCCGTACTTCGGGTTGTAGACGACCTTCCAGCCGGGGATCGTCGGCTGGTGGCCGGCCCCGTCGCGCGGGTTGTCGATCGACGGCGAGGCCGGGGCGGCCGGCGTCGCGGACGCCGACTGCGACGGCTTGGGGTCGTCGGCCTGGTCGTTCTTGTCGTCGCCCTTGCCGAGGACCAGGTAACCGGCGACGCCTGCGGCGGCCAGCACGGCCACGGCGGCCACGATGGCCACCACGGTGGTCTGCTTCTTCTTCCCGCCGTCACCGCCGCCCGGCTGCACCGGGCCCGGCACCGCGTACTGCGGCACGGTCGGCTGCTGGTACGGGTTGGGCTGTCCGTAACCGCCGGGCTGCGCGCCCGGCTGCTGCTGGTACGGGTTGGGCTGCCCATAGCCACCGGGCTGTGTACCCGGCTGTTGCGGGTACGGGTTCGGCTGGCCGTACCCGCCGGGCTGCGCGCCCGGCTGTGCGTACGGGTTCTGGTTCGGGTCCTGCGGGTTCTGCTCGCCCCCGGGCGGCTGCTGTCCTGGCCACATGGCCAGTAACGATAGAGGTGCGGCCGGTGGCAGGCTACGGCCGCCCCCGTGCGGGGATGGCGAAGACTGCTACCCACGGGTAACATCGCGGCCCATGAGCGCAGACCAGATGACCGTCGGCGAGATGCTCGCCGCCACGGTGCCCATGGCCAGGACCCTGAAGCTGGAGTTCCTGGAGACCACCGCCGAGCGCGCCGTCGTGCGCCTGCCGGACCAGGCCGACTACCACAACCACGTGGGCGGCCCGCACGCCGGCGCCATGTTCACCCTTGCCGAATCCGCCAGCGGCGCCATCGTCCTGGCCGCCTTCGGCGACCAGCTGGGCCGGGCCGTACCCCTCGCCGTCAAGGCCGAGATCGGCTACAAGAAGCTCGCCATGGGCGTTGTCACGGCCACCGCCACGCTCGGCCGCCCGGCCGCCGAGGTCGTCGCCGAACTCGACGCGGGGCAGCGCCCCGAGTTCCCCGTCCGGATCGACATCACCCGCGAGGACGGCGCCGTCACCGGCGAGATGACGGTCGTCTGGACCCTGCGCCCGAACTCCTGACCCGCCCGCGGGCCGTGGCGCCGGGTCAGGAGGCGGTGCCGGGGCGCGGCCTGGTGTCCGGACCGCTTCCGGACCGCCTCCAGACCGCTTTCGGACCGCCTCCGGACCGCCTCCTGACAGGGGGCGGGTCCGTCGGCGGACCGGGGCCGGGGCGCGTCCCGGAGTCCTCGACTCCTCGGCACGGCGGCGCCGAATCGGACGAACCGTCACGCATAGTGCGATCAACGCATGATCGCAGGAATCGTGCCGGTTCGAAGGAGCGCCGCCGTGCCCCACGCATCCACCCCGGACCCGCAGGACCAGCCCACGACCGCTCCCGCACCGCGCCCGGTCTCCCGGCGCCGGCTGCTCCTCGCCCTCGCCGGCGCGGCCGCCCTCACCGCCGTCCCCGCCGGCCCGGCCCGGGCCTCCTCCGCACCCGCCGGGCCCGCCGCGCCCTCGCCGGCCGGTGCCCGGGCGGCGCGAGCCGACGAGCGGGTCACCGCACTGCTCGCCCGGCTCACCCTCGACGAGAAGACCTCCCTGCTGCACGGCGCCACCGACCCCGAACGGCTCGGGCAGGCCGGCTACGTGCCCGGAGTGCCCCGGCTCGGCATCCCGGCGCTGCGCCTCGCCGACGGACCCGCCGGAGTGCGGGTCCGAGCGACCGCCACCGCGCTGCCCGCGCCCGTGATGCTCGCCGCCGCCTTCGACCCCGGCCTCGCCCGCGCGTACGGACGCGTCATCGGCCACGAGGGTCGCGCCCTCGGCCAGGACGTGCTGCTCTCCCCGATGGTCAACCTCATCCGCACCCCCTACGCGGGGCGGAACTTCGAGACCTTCTCCGAGGACCCCCTGCTCTCCGCCGACCTCGTCGCCGAGGAGATCCGCGGCATCCAGGCCGAGGGACTGATCGCCTCCGTCAAACACCTCGCCCTCAACAACCAGGAACGCGACCGGAGATCGGTCGACGTCCGGGCCGGCGAACAGACACTCCACGAGACCGAACTCCGCGGCTTCGAGGCCGCCGTCGCCGCCGGCGTGGGCACCGTCATGGCCGCGTACAACAAGGTCGACGGCGCCTACGCCACCGAGAACGGCGCCCTGCTCACCGACATCCTCCGGGACCGGTGGGGCTTCGACGGCTGGGTCATGAGCGACTGGGGCGCCGTCCACTCCACCGGGCCCGCCCTCACCGCCGGCTGCGACATGGAGATGCCCGGCGGCGCCCACTACGGCGCCGCCCTGCGCCGCGCCGTCCGCGAGGGCCGGATCGCCGAATCCGTCGTCGACACCGCCGTCCGCCGCATCCTCTCCGTACGCGAACGCTTCGGCCTCCTCGACGAGAAGACCGCCGTCCGGCCCGAGCGCGACGCCCGGGCCGGGGCCCGCCTCGCGCTCCGCGTGGCCACCTCCGGCGCCACCCTCCTGCGCAACGAGGACGGCACGCTGCCGCTCACCGGCCGCGCCGCCCGCTCCGTCGCCGTCATTGGCCCCACCGGCGCCGTGCCCTTCGTCAGCGGCGGCGGCAGCGCCCATGTCGTCGCGGACTCCGCCGTCAGCCCGCTCGACGCCCTGCGTGCCCGGGCCGGCGACGGGGCCACCGTGACGTACGCCCTCGGCGAGGACGTCCAGGGCAAGCCCCTCACCGACGCCGGTGTCCGCGCGGAACCCGCCCGCTCCCTCGACTCCCTCGACGACGTGGACGTCGCCGCCGGCGAGATCTGGACCTACGACGGCACCCTCGTCACCACGGACGAGGACGACTGGAGCTTCTTCGTCCACCACAGCGGCCGACGGCCCACCGTCACCCTCGACGGCGACGACCTCTACCGGCCCGGCAGCGCCACGTACGCCACCGGCGGGGTCGGCGGTCGCGCCGACGACGGACTGGCCGTGCTCCGCGCCGACCGCCGGCTCGCGGCCGGCCGGCACCGGATCACCGTCACCGCCCAGGGCGGCGCCGACGGCCAGCGCTTCCGGCTGCGCGCCGCCAACGGCGCCACCCGGGCCGCCGACCTCGCCGAGGCCGTGGCCACCGCCCGCGCGGCCCACAGCACCGTCCTCTTCGCCTACGAGGACGCCACCGAGGGCCGCGACCGCACCAGCCTCGCCCTGCCCGGCCGCCAGGAGGCCCTCATCCGGGCCGTGACCGCGGCCAACCCCCGGACGACCGTGGTCCTCAACACCTCGTCGGCCGTCACCATGCCGTGGCTGGCCGACACCGCCGCCGTGCTCCAGATGTACTACCCCGGCCAGGAGGGCGGTCCCGCCACCGCCGCCGTGCTCTTCGGTGACGTCGACCCCGGCGGCCGGCTCACCCAGACCTTCCCGCTCTCCGAGGACGCCCACCCCACCGCCGGCGACCCCCGCCGCTACCCCGGCCTGAACGGCGTCGAGGAGTACAGCGAGGGGATCCACGTCGGTCACCGCTGGTACGACGCCGAGGACGTCACCCCGCTCTTCCCGTTCGGCCACGGCCTGTCGTACACGACGTTCGCCTACGAGCGGATCGGCGCCGTGCCCGCCGGCGACGGGCTGCGGGTCACCTTCACCGTCGTCAACACCGGGCCGCGCACCGGCATCGAGGTGGCGCAGGTGTACGTCGGCCCCTCGCCGGACCTCGCGGCCCTCGGCATCGACCAGCCGCACCGGCTCCTCGCCGGCTACCGGCGGCTCCGGCTCGCCCCCGGTGAACGGCGCCGGATCACCATCCCGGTGGAGCCCCGGACCCTGTCCTCGTGGGACGGGGCCCGGCACCGCTGGGTCCTGGGCACCGGCCGCCGCGAGGTGTGGGCCGGGGCGTCCTCCCGCGTGCTGCCGCTGCGGGCCGAGGCCGTCGTCGGCCCTCGGTGACCGGGTAGGCTGCCGGGGTTCGGTCGCCGATACGGGAGAGGTAACCCGCGTGCACGTCCAGGAGTGGCTGGAGACGATCCCGGCGGTCGCCGTCTACGCGCTGGTCGGGGTGGTGATCGGCCTGGAGAGTCTGGGCATCCCCCTGCCCGGCGAGATCGTCCTCGTCAGCTCGGCTCTGCTGGCCTCCCAGCACGGCGACATCAACCCCTACGTCCTCGGCGCCTGCGCCGTCACCGGCGCGATCGTCGGCGACTCGATCGGCTACGCGATCGGCCGCAAGGGCGGCCGGCCGCTGCTCGCGAAGCTCGGCAGGAAGTTCCCCAAGCACTTCGGCGAGGCCAACATCGCCCTCGCCGAGCGCTCCTTCCAGAAGTGGGGCATGTGGGCGGTCTTCTTCGGCCGCTTCGTCGCCCTGCTGCGGATCTTCGCCGGGCCGCTCGCGGGCGTGCTGCGGATGCCGTACTGGAAGTTCGCCATCGCCAACGTCTTCGGCGGCATCCTCTGGGCGGGCGGCACCACGGCCGTCATCTACTCGGTCGGCATCGTCGCCGAGGCCTGGCTCAAGCGCTTCTCGTGGCTCGGCCTGGTGCTCGCGGTCGTCTTCGGCCTCGCCTCGATGCTCGTCCTGAAGAACCGCGCCAAGAAGGCCGCGGCGGCCGCCTCCACCGAGGCGACGCCGATCGTCGAGGAGCCGTCGGCCGTGGAGAAGCCTTCGGTCGCGGGCGCGGCGCCGGCCTCCGAGGGAGTCCCGGCCTCCGAGGGAGCCCCGGTCGCCGCGCGGGCGGCGAGCGCCGCGGCCGAGTAGGTCCGGGCCCCGGCGGCGAGTGGGCCCGCCCCCGCCGCCCGGAGCGGGCCCCCGCCGCTCCGGGACGGTCGCTCGGGGCCCGACCGCGGCCGCGGCGAGAACGTCTCCCGCCGCTACCCGCCGAAGGCCTCGGCGTGGCTCTTCGCCAGGTGCAGGTACATCTCGGCGTTGAGACGGATGCCCGCCTGCTCCTCCTCGGTCAGCGGGCGCCGCACCTTCGCGGGCACGCCGGCGACCAGGGAGCCCGGCGGCACCTCCATGCCCTGCGGGACGAGGGCCTGGGCGGCCACCAGCGAACCGGCGCCGATCCGCGCCCCGTTGAGGATCGTGGCGCCCATGCCGACCAGGACGTCGTCCTCGATCACACAGCCGTGAACGGTCGCGTTGTGGCCGACCGTCACGCGCGCCCCGATCGACACCGGGAAGCCGGGGTCGACATGGACCGTGCAGTTGTCCTGGACGTTGGCGTCCTCGCCGATCTCGATCGGCCCGCAGTCCGCCCGCAGCACCGCGTGGTACCAGACGCTGGCACGCGGCCCGAGCGTCACCTCGCCGAGGACCACCGAGGTCGGCGCCGTGAAGGCCGTCGGATCGACCTTCGGCTCCTTGCCGCCCACGGCCCTGATCAGAGCCCCCGACACCTCGGACACCCTGGCCGGCTCCGGCACCTCTGCCATGTTCTCGCTCCTGCTCGTTCGGATCGTCGGTCGCGCCTCGGGCGGAACACTAGTCCGGCCTCATGACGGACATCACAGCGCACCGCGGTGATCAGCCACGACGCCGCCGACTACCGTGTCCGGGTGCCCCGGAACAGAAACACGTTCTCATCGCTGACCGCCTGGCGGCGCCGTGTCGTCGCCCGCGCCCTGCAGAGCGGCTGGCGCCGGATCCAGCAGGCGGGCGCCGTGACGGCCGAGCACCCGGGGCGGCTGCGCTTCCGCCGGCTCGGCGAGGGCACCCGGCTCGCCTTCCCCCAGGGCTCCGTCTTCGGTGAGCCGTGGATCGAGATCGGCGCGTGCTGCATCATCGCCGAGCAGGTCACGCTGACCGCCGGGATGCTGCCCGACCTCGACCTCGGGGCGGACACCGTGCTGACCCTCGGCGACGGGGTCGTCCTCGGCCGGGGCAGCCACGTCATCGCGGACGCGCCGATCACCATCGGCTCGGACACCTACTGCGGCCCGTACGTCTACATCACCTCGACGAACCACAGTTACGACGACCCGGACGTCCCCGTCGGCCGGCAGTGGCCGCGCTCGGCGCCCGTCGTCATCGGCCCGGGCTGCTGGCTCGGCACCGGCGCCGTGATCCTGCCCGGCGCCCGGCTCGGCCGGAACGTGGTGGTGGCCGCCGGGGCCGTCGTACGGGGAGAGGTGCCCGACCACGCCGTGGTGGCGGGCGCGCCCGCGAAGGTGGTCCGCTCCTACGATCCCGAGCGGGGCTGGCAGCCGCCGCTGCGCACGCCCGCGCCCCAGCCGATCCCGGCCGGGATGACTCCCGAACAGCTGGCCGCGCTGGCCGAACTGAGCCTCGAGGAGCTCGACCGGCTGAACGGCCTGGCCGGGCCGGCGAACCCGCCGCGGCGGAGCGGCGTGGCCGGGGGAGCGGGTGTTCCGGAGCGAGGCGGGGAGCCCGGGCAGGAGCACAGGCCCGGACCGGTGCACCTGGGCGAGCCCGCGAGCTGAGGGCGGGCAGGGCGCCGGAGTTCCCGCCCGGGCGTGGCAGCGCCGGTGGCCGTGGCGGCGAACCTCACTGAGCAGGCGCATGTCTCCGGGCCGGCGCATGTCTCCGGGCCGGCGCACGTGTCCGGGCCGGCGGACGTCTCCGGGCCGGCGCACCTCACCGGGCCGGTACACGTCTCCGGGCCGGTGCACCTCACCGAACCGGCGCCCCGCACCGAGATAGTGCACTTCTCCGCGCCTGCGCGCCGACGGCGGCACGCGTGGCCCGGGCCGGCCGTCAGCCCGTGGCGAGCAGGACCGTGCCCACCAGCGCGAGGCCCGCGCCCGCCGCCTGCACCGATCGCAGCCGTTCCTTCAGCACGCCGCGGGCCGCCAGGGCCGTCACCACCGGGTAGAGGCTGGCGAGGACGGCGGCGACCGTCACCGGGCCGTGCTGCGCGGCGAGCGCGTAGGTGCCGTTGGCGGCGACGTCCGCGAGACCGACGAAGGCCAGCGCCGGCACCGCCGCCGCGATCGCCCGCAGACCGCCGTCGCCTTCCGGCAGCTCCCGCCCGCCACGCCGGACGGAGAGCCACAGGGCCCCGCCGCCCACGACCACATTGGTCACCCGCTGCACGAACAGGGCGAGGAAGAGGCCGGTCAGCGTCGTGGAGGCCTCGGCGATCAGGGCCATCACCGCGCCGAAACCGAACGCGGCGACCAGGGTGAGCAGCACCGCCTGCCGCCGCACCGGCGCGCCCCGCAGCTCCGGGCCGCCCGCGAGGACCACGCCCGCGATCGCCACCACGATCCCGGCGAACTGGAGCAGCCCCGGCCGGTCGCCCAGGAGCAGGCCGACCCCGACGGGGACGACCACACCGAGGGAGCCGAGCGGGGAGACCACGCCCATCGGGCCGAGGGCGAGGGCCTTGTAGAAGGCGAGCATCGCCGCCGGGCCGACGACGCCGGCCGCGACCGCGTACCAGAGCAGGGGCCCGGCCTCGCTCAGGGCGCCGGTGGCCAGCACCAGGGTGCCGAGGACGACGACGGCGATGGCCTGGGAGACCACGACCACGGTCAGGGCGGGGAAACGGCGGGTGAGCAGCCCGCCCCCGAAGTCGGCGAGACCCCACAGGAGACTGATGGCCAGGGCGAACAACGCCGTCAGTGCCGTCATGGGGAGGGCCTCGCAGTACAGTGCAGTGAACAATCGGGTGCACCACACGGTAGTACAGCCTGTTGAACTCTGTCATTCAAAATATTGGACGGAAAGTGTCGGACCTCGATCAGCTCACCCAGTCGCTCGCCCGCAACCTGAAGCGCTGGCGCAACGAACGCGGCTTCACGCTGGACGCGCTCGCCGCCCGGGCCGGGGTCAGCCGCGGCATGATCATCCAGATCGAGCAGGCCCGTACCAACCCCAGCGTCGGCACCACGGTCAAACTGGCCGACGCGCTCGGCGTCTCGATCACCACCCTCCTCGACTACGACCAGGGCCCCCAGGTCCGCCTCGTCCCGCCGGACCAGGCCGTCCGCATGTGGTCCACCTCCACCGGCAGCCACACCACGCTGCTCGCCGGCACCGAGGCCCGCGGCCCGCTGGAGCTCTGGCACTGGACCCTCATGCCCGGTGACGGCAGCGCCTCCGACCCCCACCCCGACGGCACCACCGAACTCCTCCACGTCACCTCCGGGACGCTCACCCTCGTCGTGGAGGGCGAGGAGCACACCGTCCCGGCCGGCACCTCCGCCGTCTTCGAGAGCAACGTGCCGCACGCCTACCGCAACGAGGGCGAGGAGGCCGTGGAGATGACCATGGCCGTCTCCGTCCCGCCCGCCCGGTGACCCCGTCGGCCCGGCGCCCCCGCCCGCACGCTGAGACGGTCAACCCTCCCCGCCCGCGCGCTTGTTAGCGTGCCGGGCATGCGCGCACCCATCGGAGACTTCGACGACGCCCGGCCCGCCCCCGACTGCCTCGACCTGCTCACCGCACCCGTCGCCGCCGCCGTGCGGTCCTGGAGCGGAACGGTGCCGGCGGACCGGATCCTCTACGTGGACACCGACCCGGCCGTCGCCGACACCGCCGTCTTCGTCGAGCATTACGGACAGCGGCTGCTCGACGAGTCCGCGAACTGTGTGATCGTCGCCGGCAGACGCGGCGAGACCACCACCCTCGCCGCCTGCGTGGTCCGCTCCGGCACCCGCGTCGACGTCAACGGCGTCGTCCGACGGGAACTGGGCTCCCGCAAGGTGCGCTTCGCCCCGATCGAGACGGCGACCGGCGACACCGGCATGGAATACGGCGGCATCACGCCCCTGGGCCTGCCCGAGGACTGGCCGGTCCTCGTCGACGCGGCCGTCGTCGACACCGAGTGGGTGCTCGTCGGCAGCGGCCGCCGGCGCGGCAAGCTCATCCTGCCGGGCAAGGCCTTCGCCGAGCTGCCCGGCGCCGTCGTCCTCGAGGGTCTCGGCGTCGGCCCCGAGCCGGAACTCAGCTGAGCTTCGGTATCTCGATCGCCGGGCATCGGTCCATGACCATGTCCACACCGGCCTCGCGGGTCCGTGCGTACGCCTCGTCGTCGATGACGTCGAGCTGGAACCACACGGCCTTGGCACCGATCGCGACCGCCTCGTCCGCCACGGCCCCCGCGAGGCCGCTGTTGACGAACACGTCGACCACGTCGACCGGGAACGGGATGTCCGCCAGGGACGCGTACCCCCGCTCCCCGTGCACCGTCTCCGCCTTCGGGTGCACCGGCACGATCCTCTTGCCGAAGCGCTGGAGGGTGGCCGCGACCCCGTAGGCCGCCCGCGCCCGGTTGGTGGAGAGCCCCACGATCGCCCATGTGTCGCCGCTCTCCGTGAGGATCCGGCGGACGGTCTCCCACTCGGTCCCGCTCTCCACGCTCATCTGATGCTGCCTTCCGTGAATCGACTGTTCGTCCTGGTGAACGACCCGTGACCGTCGGTCATTCCCGCGCCCGTCCCGATCCGACCCTGATCCCACCCCCATCCCGTCCCGTACGGGACCCCTCCCGCGGGCGCATAGGCTGGCGTGATGCAGGAGCAGTACCTGACGCTCGCCGCCGAGGGCGTCCACGAGACCGAGATCAACCGCTCGCGCTTCATCTGCGCGCTTGCGCCCGTCGCCACCGAGGAGGAGGCGCAGGCCTTCGTCGCGCGCGTCCGCCGCGAGCACCCGACCGCCACCCACAACTGCTTCGCGTACGTCGTCGGCGCCGACGCCTCCGTCCAGAAGGCCTCCGACGACGGCGAGCCCGGCGGCACCGCGGGCGTCCCCATGCTCCAGATGCTCCTGCGCCGCGAGATGCGCTACGTCGCCGCCGTCGTCACCCGCTACTACGGCGGCGTGAAACTCGGCGCGGGCGGCCTCATCCGCGCCTACGGCGGCGTCGTCGGCGAGGCCCTCGACGCCCTCGGCACCGTCACCCGCCGCCGCTACCGGCTCGCCACCCTCACCGTCGACCACCAGCGGGCCGGCAGGCTCCAGAACGACCTCCGGTCCGCCGGCCGCGCCGTGCGCGAGGTCACGTACGGAGCCGCCGTCACCATCGAGATCGGGCTACCCGACGCCGACGTGACGGACTTCACGGCCTGGCTCGCCGACGCGACGGCCGGCGAGGCGACCTTCGAACTGGGCGGGGAGGCGTACGGAGATGGCTGAGCCCGCCCGCTCGGCCACCGGCGTTGTCGTACCCCACCGATACGCTGCGGGACCATGAGGCTTCTGCACACGTCGGACTGGCACCTGGGACGCTCGTTCCACCGGGTCGCCCTGCTCGGCGCCCAGGCCGCGTTCCTCGACCACCTGGTGGCAACGGTGCGCGAGCACCAGGTGGACGCCGTCCTGGTGGCCGGCGACGTCTACGACCGGGCCGTGCCGCCGCTCGCCGCCGTCGAGCTCTTCGACACCGCCCTGCACCGGCTCGCCGACGCCGGCGTGCCCACGGTCATGATCTCCGGCAACCACGACTCGGCCCGCCGGCTCGGCGTCGCCGCCGGCCTCATCGAGCGCGCCGGCATCCACCTGCGCACCGACCCGGCCGGCGTGGGCACCCCCGTCGTCCTCGCCGACGCCCACGGCGACGTCGCCCTCTACGGCCTGCCCTACCTCGAACCGGCCCTGGTGCGCGAGCGGTTCGGCGCCGAGAAGGCCGGGCACGAGGCCGTGCTCGCCGCCGCCATGGACCGCGTCCGCGCCGACCTCGCCACCCGCCCCGACGGCACCCGCTCCGTCGTCCTCGCCCACGCCTTCGTCGCCGGCGGCGAGGCCAGCGACAGCGAGCGGGACATCACCGTCGGCGGCGTCGCCGCCGTGCCGGCCGGAGTCTTCGACGGCGTCGACTACGTGGCCCTCGGCCACCTCCACGGCAGCCAGACCCTCACCCCCCGGGTCCGCTACTCCGGCTCGCCCCTCGCCTACTCCTTCTCCGAGGCCGACCACCGCAAGACCATGTGGCTGATCGAGCTCGGACCCGACGGCGCGATCGACACCGCCGAGCGGATCGACTGCCCGGTGCCCCGGCCGCTCGCCCGGATCCGCGGCCGGCTCGACGACCTGCTCGCCGACCCCGCCCTCACCCGCCACGAGGATTCCTGGGTCGAGGCCACCCTCACCGACCCGGCGCGGCCCGCAGACCCCATGGCCCGCCTCACCGAACGCTTCCCGCACACCCTCAACCTGGTCTTCGAGCCCGAGCGCACCGACGACGACCCGCTCGTCTCCTACGCCACCCGGCTCCGGGACCGCAGCGACCAGCAGATCGCGGAGGACTTCGTGGCCCATGTCCGCGGCGGCACCGGACCCGACCACGCCGAGCGCACGGTCCTCCACGGCGCCTTCGACGACGTGCGGGTGGACGCCGCCGAGCGCGAGGTGAGCGGACGGTGAGGCTCCACCGCCTGTCGATCACCGCGTTCGGGCCCTTCGGCACCACCCAGGAGATCGACTTCGACGCCCTGTCGTCGGCCGGTCTCTTCCTGCTCCACGGACCGACCGGCGCCGGCAAGACCTCCGTCCTCGACGCCGTCTGCTTCGCCCTGTACGGAGCCGTCCCCGGCGCCCGCCAGAGCCCCGGCACCACCCTGCGCAGCGACCACGCCCCCGTCGGGACCTCCACCGAGGTCACCCTCGAACTCACCGTGGGGGAGCGGCGCCTGGAGATCACCCGCAGTCCCCAGCAGCAGCGCCCCAAGAAGCGCGGCGGCGGCTTCACCACCGAGAAGGCCCAGAGCCGGCTGCGCGAGTACGACTCCGAGACCGGCGAATGGCGGGCGCTCAGCAAGTCCCACCAGGAGATCGGCGAGGAGATCACCCAGCTCCTCGGCATGAGCCGCGACCAGTTCTGCCAGGTCGTGCTGCTGCCCCAGGGCGACTTCGCCCGCTTCCTGCGCGCCGACGCCGAAGCACGCGGCCGGCTCCTCGGCCGGCTCTTCGACACCCGCCGCTTCGCGGCCGTCGAGGACCGCCTCGCCGAGCTGCGCAAGGCCGCCGAACGGCAGGTGCGCGAGGGCGACGAACGGCTCCTCGCCCTCGCCCACCGGATGGCCCAGGCCGCCGGGGCGACCGCCCCCGGCGCCGCACCCGTCGAACAGCGCCCCGGCGAACCCGGCCTCGCCGAGGCCGTCCAGACCCGCGCGGCCCTCGCCCGCAGCGACGCCCGCGAAGCCCTCGACATCGCCCACCTCCGCCTCGCCGCGGCCGAACGGCGACAGGCCGCCGCCCGCGCCGCGCTCGACGCCGCCCGCGAACTCGCCGACCGGCAGGCACGGCACGCCGACGCCCTGCGCCGCCAGGAGGAGCTGGCCGTCCGCCGCCCGCAGCGCGACCAGTGGCAGACCGCCCTCGACCGCTCCCTCAAGGCCGACCGGGTCGCCCCCGCGCTCGGCCTGCGCGAGCACGCCGAGCGCGCCCACCGCACCGCGACCGCCGCCCGCGACCGCGCCCGGGCGGTCCTGCCGCCCGACCTCGCCGAGGCCGGCGCCGAACAGCTCTCCGCCGTGGAGCGCCGGCTCCGCGAGGAGCTCGGCGGCCTGGAGGCCGCCCGCCGGGCCGAACGGCGCAGCGCCGAGATCGCCGCCGAGCGCGCAGCCCTCGACCGCGAGGCCCGCGCCGACGAGGAGTTCCTCCTCGACGCCACCGCCTGGCTGGCCGGCTGGGAACCGCACCGGGCCGCGCTCCAGCAGCGCGTCGAGGCCGCCCAGGAGGCCACCGCCCGCGCCGAGCAGCTCGCCGGGCGCCTCGAACCGGCACGCCGACGGCTCGCCGCCGCCCGCCGCCGGGACGATCTGGCCGCCGAACTCGCCACCGCCCGGGAGCGGCTGAGCGCCGCCCGCGAGCGGCGCAACGAGGCACACGAACACTGGCTCGACGTCAAGTCCCGCCGCCTGCGCGGCATCGCGGCCGAACTCGCCGCCGCCCTCGAACCCGGCGCCCCCTGCCAGGTCTGCGGCTCCGCCGACCACCCGGCCCCGGCCCGCGCCACCGCCGACCACGTCGACCGCGCCGCCGAGGACGCCGCCTACGCCGCCTACACCCGCGCCGACGAGACCCGTACCACCGCCGAGACCGCCGTGGCCGCGACCGCCGAGGCCCACGAGGCAGCCCGCCGCGAAGTCCTGGCGGGAGCGCCGGCGGTCCGGGGCCCGGGCGGCGGCCGAGCGGCGGTCGGCGGCGGGGACGGTCCCGCCGGAGCGGCCGCCGGCGGCCCGGAGGCAGGTCCGGCCGGTCCGGCGTCCGGCGCCGACCGGACCCTCGCCGAGCTCGCCCAGGAGGGCACCCGTGACGAGGTCCTCGCCGGGGCGACGCCGGCGACCGGCCCGACCTCGTCCACCGGCGCCGCCGAGCCGGCCGGCGAGCCCACCGTCGCCGAGCTCGCCCACGAGGTCGACGCCCTGGCCCGGGAGCACGCCGAGGCCCACGCGCTCGCCGCGCGGACGCATGCCGAGCGCGAGGCGCTCGCGCGGGCCGAGCGGGAGTACGAGGAGCGGGTGGCCGCACAGCGCGACGCCGAGCGCCGGGTGGCGGCACGGACCTCGCGCCGGGAGGCGCTGGAGCAGCAGCAGGCCGCCCTGGAGGCCGAGCTGTCCGGCTCCCGTGGCGAGTCCGGCAGCGTCGCCGCGCACGCCACGCTGCTCGAGCGGCGGATCGCCCTGCTGACGGAGGCCGCCGAGACCGTGCGGGAGGCCGAACTCGCCGCGCGCGGACTGAAGGAGGCCGACGACCGGCTCGCCGACGCCGCCTTCAGGGCGGGCTTCGACACCCCGGTCGAGGCCGCCGCCGCGCTCCTCGACGAGACCGCGCGCCGCGAGTTCCAGCATCGCGTCGACGCCTGGCAGGCCGAGGCCGCCGCCGTCGCCGACCGCCTCGCCGAGGCCGCCACGGCGGCCGCCGCCGCGCTCCCGCCCGCCGACCCCGGAACCGCCGAGGCCGCGCACACCGCCGCCGAGCGGGCCCTGCGCGAGGCCGACACCGCGCTCGCCGCCGTACGCGAGCGGGTCGGCGCACTGGACCGGCTCTCCCGGCAGGTCGACACCGAGGTCCGCCGGCTCGGCCCGCTGCGCGAGCAGTACGAGCGGGTGGCGCGGCTCGCCGGCCTCACCGCCGGCACCTCCGCGGAGAACGAGCGCAAGATGCGCCTGGAGTCGTACGTGCTCGCCGCCCGCCTCGAACAGGTCGCCGCGGCCGCCACCGCCCGCCTCCAGCGCATGTCCTCGGGGCGCTACACGCTGGTGCACTCCGACGCCCGCAGCGGCGGCCGGCGGGCCGGTCTCGGTCTGCACGTGGTCGACGCCTGGACGGGCAACGAGCGGGACACCGCGACCCTCTCCGGCGGCGAGACCTTCTTCGCCTCCCTCGCCCTCGCCCTCGGCCTCGCCGACGTCGTCACCGACGAGGCCGGAGGGGTCCGGCTCGACACCCTCTTCATCGACGAGGGCTTCGGCAGCCTCGACGACCAGACCCTCGACGAGGTCCTGGACGTCCTGGACTCGCTGCGCGAGCGCGACCGCAGCGTCGGCATCGTCAGCCACGTCGGCGACCTGCGCCGCCGCATCCCGGCCCAGCTGGAGGTCGTCAAGGCGCGGCACGGCTCCGCGGTGCGGCTCCGTACCGGAGGAGAGGCGCTCAGCGGCTGATCGGGCGGCGGGGGAGCGGCGAGGAGTACACCACGCTGGTGGTGACCGGGCCGAGGGCGCCGACCTTCCCGGAGATCTGCTCCAGGTGCTTCATGGACCGGGCGGCGACCTTCATGACGAAGCAGTCGTCGCCGGTGACATGGTGCGCCTCCAGGACCTCCGGAGTCGTGGCGACGAGGTCGTGGAACGGCTTGTAGTTGGCGTGCGGATAGCGCAGCCGGACGAAGGCCAGGATCGGCAGCCCCAGCCGCTCCTGGTCGATGACGGCCGTGTAGCCGGCGATCACCCCGGCCTCCTCCAGGCGGCGCACCCGCTCGGTGACGGCCGAGGCGGACATCGACACGGCCCGTGCGAGCTCGGCGAAGCTGGCGCGGCCCTGCTCCTGGAGGGCCTCGATGATCCGCCAGTCCGTGGCGTCCGGGGTGTATCCGCTGGTCATGGGCGTGACCTTGCAGGGAAAAGCCCGGGAGATCAAGTCCTCCCGGGCTTTCCCACGATGCGGACCGATCCGGAAGCCACCCTTCAGAGCCGCGAGATCTCGTCCACCAGGTCGTCGAGCCCCAGCGGGCCCTGCGACAGGGCCGCCATGTGCCAGGCCTTCGCGTCGAAGGCGTCGCCGTGCGCGGCCCGCGCCTTCTCCCGGCCGAGCAGCCACGCCCGCTCGCCCAGCTTGTAGCCGATGGCCTGCCCGGGGACGGAGAGGTAGCGGGTCATCTCGCTCTCCACGAAGGCCGGCGGGCGGCTGCTGTGCTTCTGGAAGAACTCCTGCGCCAGCTCCGGGGTCCAGCGCTCGCCGGGGTGGAACGGCGAGTCCGCCGGGATCTCGAGCCCGAGGTGCATGCCGATGTCGACGATCACCCGGCAGGCCCGCATCATCTGGCCGTCCAGATATCCGAGCCGCCGCTCCGGATCGCCGAGGAAGCCCAGCTCGTCCATCAGCCGCTCCGCGTACAGCGCCCAGCCCTCGGTGTTGGCGCTGACCTTGCCGATCGTGGCCTGGTAGCGGGAGAGCCGGTCGGCCACGTGCACCCACTGCGCGATCTGGAGATGATGGCCCGGCACGCCCTCGTGGTACCAGGTCGACACCAGGTCGTACACCGGGAACCGGGTCTGCCCGTCGACCGGCAGCCAGGTGCGGCCGGGGCGCGAGAAGTCCTCCGACGGGCCGGTGTAGTACGGGGCGGCGGCGCCGCCGGGCGGCGCGATCCGGGACTCCACCCGCCGGACCCGCTCGGCCAGTTCGAAGTGGGTGCCGTCGAGGGACTTGATCGCCTCGTCCATCAGCTGCTGGAGCCACTCGCGCACCGCGTCCACCCCCTCGATGTGGGTGCCGTGCACGTCGAGGTGGGCGAGCGCCTCCCACGGTCCGGCGCCCGGCAGGATCCGCTCGGCCTCGCGCCGCATCTCGCCCAGGAGCCGGTGGTATTCGGACCAGCCGTACGCGTAGGCCTGGTCGAGGTCCAGGTCGGTGCCGTTGAAGAAGCGCGACCAGCGGCGGTAGCGCTCGCGGCCCACCGTGTCGGGCGCGTCGGCCACCGCCGGGGCGTACACGTCCCGCATCCAGTCCCGCAGCTCCACCACGGCCCGGTCGGCGCCCGCGCCCGCTGCCGCCAGCTCCGTCCGCAGCTCCTCGGAGACCTCCGCCCCGGCCGCGTCGTCGACGCCGCGGGCGAATCCCTCGAACCAGCCGCGGGCCGTGCCGTCGGGGCCGTCGCCGCCCGCGACCGCCCACTCCGTGAGCTGGCCGACGAAGGTGGCCGTCGCCCGGGGGCCGCCCCGCATGCCCCGCTCCAGACCGAGCGCGAGCGAGGCCCGGTAGCCCGTCAGGGCAGCCGGGACCGCGCGCAGCCGGGCGGCCACCGCCGTCCAGTCCGCCGCGGTCGCGGTGGGCAGCATGGTGAAGGACAGCCGCACGCTGTGCGCGGGGGAGCGGAGGTTGCTCACCACGCACAGGCCCTCGTCCGCCTCGTGCACCAGGAGCTGGGCGGTCAGCCGCTCCCGCAGCAGCCGGGCACAGCGCCGCTCCGCCTCGTCCTTCGCGTCCGGCTGCCGCTCGGCCTCGTCGAGGAGGACGAGGGTGCGCCGGGCGAGGTCGGCCACGGCCTCTTGACCGGCGGGCGAGAAGTCGGGCAGTCGGCCCGCGCTCTCCGGGACTCCCAGGAAGGTGCCGGTGATCGGGTCGAGTTCGATGAGCGCGTCGACGTAGGCGTCGGCGACCTGGCGGGGAAGGGCGATGCTGGAAGACTCTGGCATGGGTCTCATCCTGGCCCGTGCACCGCGCCCGCGTCATCCTCGACGGCTCTCATCCGATCTCAGTCGGCTGACATATGAGCGCCCGGCGTGGGCGGGAGCAGGGGGCCGCACTCCCACTGCTGGAAGATCAGCCGCGTCTCCACGCGTGCCACCTCACGCCGCGAGGTGAACTCGTCGAGGACGAGTCGCTGCAGGTCGGCCGGGTCGGCGACGGCCACGTGCACCAAGTAGTCGTCGGGACCGGTGAGATGGAACAGGGCCCGGGACTCCGGCAGGGCGCGGACCCGTTCCACGAACGGTCCGATGAGTTCGCGTCGGTGCGGCCGGACCTGGACGAGCAGCAGCGCTTCGAGCCCCCGGCCGAGTTTGGCCGGATTCAGCTGTAGCCGGTGTCCGAGGATCACGCCGGTGCGGCGCAGCCGGGCCACCCGGTCCAGACAGGTGGACGGAGCCACCCCGACCTCGGCGGCGAGCTCGCGGTAGGTGGACCGGGCGTCGTTCTGCAACAGGCGAAGAATGTGCAGATCGACCGCGTCCAGTACGACAGAATCGGCCATTGGCCGAACGTAGCACGGCGTTTTCCCGCTACGGTCCGGTATTCGTTCACAGTGCGGCGCATGGACACCTCCATGGACGCCTTCGCCGCCCCCACCCGGGCGCTGGCCACCGAAGCCGTGCACGCCGGCCGTGACGACCTCGCCGAGCTCGGCCTGCACGCCCCGCCGCTCGACCTGTCCACCACCTACCCGTCGTACGACATCCGGGCGGAGGCCGCCCGGATCGACGAGTTCGCCGCGACCGGGGCCCGCCCGGACGGTCCGCCGGTCTACGCCCGTCTCGACAACCCCACCACCGGGCGCTTCGAGACGGCCCTGGCCCGGCTGGAGGGCACCGACTCGGCGGTCGCCTTCGCCAGTGGCATGGCGGCGCTCAGCGCCGTCCTGCTGAGCCGGGCGAGCCTGGGTCTGCGGCATGTGGTGGCGGTACGGCCGCTGTACGGGTGCAGCGACCACCTGTTGAACGCCGGGCTGCTCGGTACCGAGGTCACCTGGACCGACCCGGCCGGTGTCGCGGACGCGATCCGTCCCGACACCGGCCTGGTCATGGTGGAGTCGCCCGCCAACCCCACCCTCGCCGAGGTCGACATCCGGGCGCTCGCCCACTCCTGCGGCTCGGTGCCGCTGCTCGTCGACAACACCTTCGCCACCCCGGTGCTCCAGCGGCCCGCCGAGCTCGGCGCTCGGATCGTGCTGCACAGCGCGACCAAGTACCTCGGCGGCCACGGCGACGTGATGGGCGGGGTCGTCGCGTGTGACGAGGAGTTCGCCCGCGGACTCCGGCAGGTGCGGTTCGCGACCGGCGGGGTGCTGCACCCGCTCGCCGGCTATCTGCTGCTGCGCGGCCTCTCGACGCTCCCGGTGCGGGTGCGGGCGGCGTCGGCGACCGCGGCCGAACTCGTCCGCCGCCTCCTCACCGACCCGCGGATCGCGCGCGTGCACTATCCGCGGATCGGCGGGGCGATGGTCGCCTTCGAGGTGTATGGGGACCCGCACGACGTGATCGCCGGGGTCAAGCTCATCACCCCGGCGGTCAGCCTCGGCAGCGTCGACACCCTGATCCAGCACCCGGCCTCGATCAGTCACCGCATCGTGGACGCCTCGGACCGGCGCTCGGGCGGGATCAGCGACCGGCTGCTGCGGATGTCGGTCGGCCTGGAGGACGTCGAGGACCTGTGGCGGGACCTGACCCAGGCGCTCAGCGCCGGGCCCGCCGAGTCCCCGCGCCCGGTGCGGGTCGCGCGGGCGTAGCCGTGCCCCGGCCGTGACCGCGTCCCCGGCCGTGGCACGGCTACGGGCCCGCGTACGGGGTGCTCGGCTGGGCGTCCTCGGCGCCGGCGTGGGCGTCGGCGGGGGCCGCGGTCGTCGCCTGGCGGCCGGCCAGGCGGGCGGTGATGACCAGGGTGCCTTCCTCGATCTGGTAGTCGAGGGGCAGGTTCAGCGCCCGCATGGCCGCCACCATGCCGGTGTTGGACGACTGGGTCACCGCGTAGACGCTGTCGCAGCCGGCCTCCTCGGCCAGGGTCACCAGCCGGCCGAGGAGCTCGGAGCCGATGCCGCGCCGCTGCCAGTCGTCCTCCACCAGGAGGGCGACCTCCGTCTCGTCGCCGTCCCACAGCAGATGGCCGAGCGCGACGACCTTGCCCGAGGCCGTCTGCACGGCGAGGGTGCGGCCGTAGCGGGGGCTGAGGAGATGGTCGAGATAGCGGTCGGCGTCGCCGACGGGCCCGTGGTAGCGCAGGCCCAGGGTGCGGGAGGAGCAGCGGTCGTGCATGGCCCGCGCGGCGGCCAGGTCGCGCTGGTCGGCACGGCGGACGGTGATCTCGTTGCCCTCGGGCAGGGTGAACACGTCACGGCTGCGCGGGACGCGCGGGCCGAGCCGGGCGTCGAGCTCGACCAGGGCGCGGGCGCGGGCGAACTCGGTGGGCGTGAAGGGCAGATAGGGCCGCTCGATGACGATGGTGCCGCCGCCCGGGTCGCGCAGCCGCATCACCGTCTCCTCCAGGACGCCCTCCACCGGCGCGGGTTCACCGGTGGGGCGGCCGGTGAGGGAGACCGGCGGCACGGAGTGGATGGTGCACCGGCCGAGCAGCTGGCGCAGGGCGAGCGGCAGTTCGGCCGCGTCGAGCGCGGTACGGGTGGCGAGCCCGAGCACCCGGGTCGGGGTGTCGACGAGATCGTGGGCGTCGGCCCGCTCGGTCCAGGTGTCGGTGCCGCCGGCCGAGGCGACCGCGCGGGTCAGCGTGCTCGTCTGCAGCCCGGCGGGGGCGCGCAGCAGGAACTCGTCGACGGTGCCCTCGGCCAGCGGATGCGTCTGCAGGGTCAGGATGTCGACGCCGTGGCGGGCGAGCACCGTGCACAGCGCGGCCAGGCTGCCCGGGGTGTCCCGGACGGTGGTCCGCATCCGCCACAGAGTCGTCCCGGCGGTGTCCCCCACGGGGGTGGGGTCCGTGCCGGGAGCGACGGCCGGCGGCAGCGGGGCCTTCCCGCTGCCGCCGGGATCGTCGACGGGCGGCGCATGACTGTGCCTCCGGGCCCACCAGGTGTGGAAGGCGGCGGTGGCCACCAGGGCGATCGCCGAGAACACCAGGAGGTAGGGACCGTCGGGGCCCTTGGCGATGGTCTTGGCGATCGTGTCGGCCACCACCACGGCGGTGAACAGGGCCGCGAGCTCGATCAGGTCGTGCCGCCAGTGGTGGCGGCGAAGGGTGTTCCGCTTGGGCGTCATATCGGTCATGACCTCACTGTGACCCAGCGGTGTTGCGTGATCACGAACGCTTTGTGACTGACGGGTTAAGCGCCGATCTGGGGGTCTAGTGACCGATTTCGACCGCTTCTGACGGCGCTCGATCGGTGTCGTGTCCGAGTGCGGCCGACAGCCGCCGCGCCTGGACCACCAGCTGAGCGGAACCCGCCCGCGCCGCCGTCTCCGCCAGCCCCGGTATCTCCCCCGACCCGCCGCAGCGCTCCACGCACTCGGCGGCCACCGCCACCAGCTCCCCGGTCCCGCGCGGCGGCTGCTCCACCGTCAGCAGCGCCGGCAGCAGCCCCAGAAGCACCGCCCGGACCGTCGCGTACGCCCCGGTCGCGGCGGCCGTACGGGCCGCGTCCGCCAGCCGGTTCGGCTTCACCGTCCCCTCGACCACCAGCGGCGTGAGGCGCTCGGCGAGCAGCGCCGCATCCAGGTCGCCCCGGGACGCCAGGACCAGCAGCGCGTCCACGGCCGTCAGCCGGTCCTCCGCGTGCCGGCAGCCGAGCCCGACGGCGAGCGCCAGATGCACGGCCGGGCCGGCCGGACCGTCGGCCTCGGCGAGCGCCGTGAGCCCCCAGGCCGCGTCCCGCTGGTCCCACTCCGCCCCACCGACCAGCGACGGCAGCAGCCACGCGGCGAGCGTCTCCCGGTCGTCGGGCAGCACCGCCGGCCACAGCGGCTGAAGGCCCGACCAGTGATAGCCGCTGCACCCGCGCGTGATCTCGGTCGGCGCCCCGCCCAACCACTGGAACGCGGGCGGGAACTCCTCCTTGATCGCCCGGCGCTCCCGCACCGCGACCACCAGGCGATCCGCCAGCCACCACCGGCCCGACCGGTGATCGGTCCCGGTGCGGGCCGCGAACCGCAGCCCGGGCGAGAGCGACTCGTCCGCCGTCAGCCAGTCCGCGAGCCGCGCCCCTGCTCGCGTGCCGAGCGCCGCCGCCCGGGCCGCGGCCTCCGGCGCCGAGGGGTCGCCCTTCCGCACCCGCAGCAGCGCCTGCGCGAAATCGAGCGGCAGCGGCTCGACACCGGCGTCCTGGTACTCCCGCAGCCGCTCCACCAGCACCGACGGCTCGATCGCCCCCGTGTGACGCGTCGGTGTGGCGAGCAGGAACGGCACCGGACCCTCGGTCGCCACCAGCCACGCCGCCTCCCACACCCGGGCATCGATCGCCCGGGTCAGGGCCTTGTGCGCACAGGACGGCGCACCGGTCGGCCGCCGTCGGGCGAGGTCGAGCGCCGACGCCCGCACCACGCCCAGCAGCGCGGCGAGCACGGTGAAGATCCCGTCCGACCCCTGGGAGACATGGTCCCGGCCCTCCAGCCAGTACGCCCCCGGGAACGCCTCCCGCACCGCCGCCGCCAGCGCCTCCCGGTCCCGGTGCGCATGCCGTACGACACCGTCCAGGGCCCGCTCGAAGTCCTCGACGGACTCGTCAGGGTGCCGCGCCAGCGCGACCAGGTCCTCGACCAGCTCGGCGACCGTCGCCGGCGCCGGCGCCACTGGCCGGAGCTCCGGCACCGGCGGCAGCACCTCCTCGTACGGTCCGGCGTCGACGGCCACGGACGTGCCGAACACCTCCGCCGCGGCGACCCGGTGCACCGGGCTCAACAGCTGCGCCGCGCCCGCCAGTTCCTCCCGCACCCGCGCGTCCGGTACGTCGGACAGATGGCGGCCCACCAGCTTCAGGGCCCGCTCCTGGATCGCCGTGTCCTCGTGCCCGAACGCGTCCGTGACCACCGGCAGCAGCTCCTCCGCCGCCCCCGGATCACGCCGCAGCACCTTGCCGAGCAAGGGCAACTGGGCCCTCACCAGCTTCTTCTCCGGGCGGAACAGCACCGAACCGGACATCTCCGCCAGATCCCGCACCGGCAGCCCGCCGTCGAGCGCCAGCTCAGCCAGGACCTCCTGCGCGTGCGCGGCCACCGGCGACGGCGCGTCCGCCACCATGCCGAGCCAGTCCGGGATCCGCTTCCGCCGTTCCTCGTCCGTCGAGCCCACCAGCTGGAGCAGGGCCAGCGGGAAGCGCAGATCACGCGCCCGCCCACCGCGCAGCAGCCGGGCCACACAGCCGTCGACCAGCACGGCGCGGTCGATCACCCCCTCGTCGGCGAGCGTCTTCAGCGCGGTCGGCCAATGCGTCGGCGCCTCGGGACCGACCGACCAGGTGAGCCGGTCCGGTGTCTCCGTCAGCTCCAGGACGTACGGCACGAGCACCGGGGTCTGCGGATCGGAGCGCAGTCGCTCCACGAGCCGCCTGTCCGTCATCTCCCGTGTCCAGCCCCGGAGATACCCCTCCGTGGTCGGCACCGCGCAGCCCGAGCGGGCCACCAGCGTGTGCACCAGCCGGAATTCCTCCTCGGCGACCGCCGGACGCTCGGCGAGGCGCTGCGCCAGATCCCCGAGCCATGCCGTGTCCCGGTCCGCGAGCACCTCCAGCACGCCGTCGACCGTGTGCCGGCCCCAGCCGGCGAGCTCCCGGGAGCCGATCCACGCCGCCGCGGCCGCGGCACCCGTGTGACACCCGGCACCGGCCACCCGCAGCGCGCGCTGGGCCTCCCACTGCTCCTCCCAACGGCCGTCGGCCCCCCAGCCGCGCACCTCCTTGCGCAGCTCCTTCAGCCGCGGCAGCACCGCCTTGCGCCCCGCCGCGTCCAACCGCCGTACGACATCCGGCACCGCGGTGTGACGGCCCGCACGGACCGTCTCCAGCAGCTCCTCCACCAGCGTCGTCGTCCCCGTCATCGCACGCCCCCCGCCGTCTCCGCCATCTCCACCACGGCCCCGCGCCGTGCCATCCGCACCGCGAGCGCGTGCTTGCACGGGCCCCGCCGGCCCCGGTACTCCGCCCACCACGCACACGTGCAGCTCAGCCGCCCGTCCGCCGACTCCCGCACCTGGTAACGCCGTTCCGCCGAGGTCACCGAGGCGAGCTCCCCGTCCAGGACCACCGAACCCTCCGCGAGCAGCGCCCGGGCCGCGACCAGACGCGGATTGTGCCGCTCGGCGCGGTCCGCGTCGTACGGCAGCTCGCGGTGGAAGTAGGCGGCCTCCGCCACGTCGTACCCCACGCGCCCCGCCGTGCCCAGGCGGATCAGTGCCGCCCGCACCCGGTCCACGGACAGACCCGCCTGCCCGGCCAGGTCGGCGAGGTCGATCCGCGGCTCCCAGGCGAGCAGCACCGACACCAGCTCCGCGTCCTGCGCCGCCTCCTCCGTGGCCAGCGCCTCCAGGACGCCGCCCTCCCCGGAGAAACCGCGTGCCGGGTCGGGCGACAGGGTCAGAGTCAGCCGCATCCCGGGCAGCTCCACCTCCCAGGCGCTCGGCGCGGGCCCGCCGTCCGGCACCGGTCCGTACACCCGCAGCGCCGTCGCGTGCCGCAGCACCCGATCCAGGGCCACCAGCCGGTCCGGCCCCGCGAGGCACACCGCCCCCGGGACCGGCCGGGTGGTGGGCCGCAGTGTCCGGCCGGAGGGCACCACCCACATCGGGCCCCGGCCCCGCGCCTGGGTCCGCGGCAGCGAGCGCAGGAACCGGACCGCCTCCGCCCCCGACAGCTCCGCCCGCAGGTCGAAGCCGGCGGACGAGACCTGCGCCTCGGCGAAGCCGCGCAGCCAGCGGTCGGGCAGCGGCACCTTCTTCTCCACGACCGGACCGTCGAGCGTGGTCACCGCGAGCTCCTCGGGACCGACCCGCAGATGCAGCGGATCATCACCCGTCAGCCGGGACAGTGCCTCCCGCAGCGGGTTGTTGACGTCCACGTTGGTCGTCCCGTGCCCGGTCCGGGCACCGTCGAGCCCGGCGCTCAGCACGTCGAGACGCGCGTACACCCCGCCGCAGCCGGAGAAGGACTCGAAGCGCAGCCGGTCGCCGTTCCCCGTCACCACCGGGTCCAGCGAACCCGGCCGTATCCGCTGGTGGTAGCGGGCCGCGGCCACGTCGGCCACGGCCAGCAGCCCGCGCGCGGCGACCTGCGGCGAGGTGAGGAAGCCGGAGAAGAACCGGGGACGGGCCTCGGCGCCGCGCGGCGTGAGGCCGCCGGACGTCTCCAGGCCGAGCAGCCGGCCGGAGCCCGCGGGCTCCAGCGCGGAAGGGCGTGCGTAGGCGAGCGCCTGTACGGATCGCGTCATGGAAACGACCGTAGGACCCGGCACTGACAATCGCCCCCGCACGCCCTGCCGGCGCCCGCGCACCCCGCCCCTGACCAGGCGTCACGGGCCGACGGCGGCGGGCGTCACTGCCCGACGAGACCCGGCCGGAGGACCTTGGCGAACAGCACCGTGCCGCCCTCCGCCCGCAGCCGGACCGTCAGTTCCCCGCTGTCACCGTCGATGTCCACCTCGCCGAAGTACTGCGGGCTCTCCATCGGCGACAGATTGGCCCGCTCCGGCGCCCGCACGAAGACCCGCTCCGGGCCGAAGGTGCCGTCCAGCCGGTTCGCCGGGAAACCGCCCGCGGCCAGCGGCCCCGACACGAACTCCCAGAAGGGCGCGAAGTCCTGGAAGACGGCGCGCTCCGGCGCGTAGTGCTGAGCCGAGGTGTAGTGGACGTCGGCGGTGAGCCACACCGTGCCGGTGATCCGCCGGTGCTTGACGAAGCGCAGCAGCTCGGCGATCTGCAGCTCACGGCCCAGCGGCGCGCCCGGGTCGCCCTGCGCGATCGCCTCGAAGTCCGTGGACCCGTCGGGCACCACGAGGCCCAGCGGCATGTCCGCGGCGAGCACCTTCCACACCGCGCGCGACCGGGACAGCTCCCGCTTCAGCCACTCCAGCTGCTCGGCGCCCAGGATGCCGGTGGTGTCGTCGGCCCGCCGGCCCGGCGAGTTGGCGTTCCGGTACGAGCGCATGTCGAGCACGAAGACGTCGAGCAGCGGACCGTAGCGCACGACCCGGTGCATCCGGCCCTCGGTCCGCGTGCCGTCGCCGCGCGCGTGGAGCGTGGACACCGGGAAGTACTCGGCGAAGGCGCGCGAGGCGCGGGCCGCGAGGACGTCGACGTCCTTCTCGGTGTAGCGCGGGTCGTCGAGGATCTGGCCGGGATACCAGTTGTTGCGGACCTCGTGGTCGTCCCACTGGACGATCGACGGCACCTGGGCGTTGAACGCGCGCACGTTGTGGTCGAGCAGGTTGTAGCGGAAGTTGCCGCGGTACTCGTCCAGCGTCTCGGCGACCTTCGACTTCTCCGGGGTGGTGACGTTCCGCCAGATCCGGCCGTCCGGCAGGGTCACGCTGGGCTGGATCACACCGTCCGCGTAGATGGTGTCGCCGCTGCACAGGAAGAAGTCGGGGTCGAGCCGGCGCATCTCCTCGTACGCGCGGAAGCCGCCGATGTCCGGGTTGATGCCCCAGCCCTGCCCGGCGATGTCGCCGGACCACAGGAACCGTACGCCGTCCCGGCGCCTGGCCGGGGCCGTGCGGAACGTGCCGACGACCGGCTCGCCGGTACGGCGCGGGTCGTCGGGATCGGCGAGCGTGACCCGGTAGTGGATCTGCTCGCCGGGCGGCAGCCCGCGCAGCGCGGTGGTTCCGGTGAAGTCCGAACCGGGGCCCAGGAGCGGACCGTGATGGCGGCGGACCCGGCGGAACGACTCGCTCGACGAGGTCTCCACGATCATCCGGGCCGGCCGGTCCGAACGGACCCACACCAGACCCGAGTGCGCGGTGACGTCTCCGGTCTGCACGCCCCAGGCGGCCGTCGGCCGCCCCGAGCGCGCGAACGCCGGGCTCGCGAACACGCCCCCGCCGGCCGTCAGGGCGGCGGCGGACGCGGCGAGCGATCCGCGCAGGACGCTACGGCGGGCGGGAGACGGACCGGGGGTGGACGGGGACATCGAGGCGCCTCCAAGGCGTGGGCGGGGTCGGACCGCCTCATGCCTAGCGCCCGGGAAAGGCGGGGAGCCGAACCCGGAGTGAACAACGGCGCGCGCCGGACCACTTGCGCCCGGCGCGGACGTCTCCTACGCCCGGTCCATACGTCTCCGTCCGTACGTCTGCGGGCGGGCGGCCTCCGTCCGTACGCCTGCGGGCGGGCGCTACGCGGGCGCGCACGCCTCCCCCTCCGCCTACGCCTCCGCGAGGAGCCGCACCCCCAGTGCGATCTCCGTCGGCGTCAGGTGCGCGTAGCCGATGACCAGGCGTACCGCGCCGTCGGCCGGGCGGGCCGTGCCGTAGTCCTCCAGGGGGCGCAGGGCCACGCCCGCCGCCGCGGCCCGCTCCAGGAAGCGGGCCGTGGGTCCGTGCTCCGGCGGCACGCGCGCGATGATGTGCAGTCCGGCGGCGATGCCGCTCACCTCGGTGCCGGGGAAGTGCCGTTCCAGGGCCGTGACCAGGGCGTCCCGGCGCTCCCGGTAGGCGCGCTGGCAGCGGCGCAGCTGCCGGTCGTAGCCGCCGCCCGTCACGAAGCGGGCGAGCACCGCCTGGTCGAGGGCCGGATTGCCGAGGTCCATGGTGCGCTTGCGTTCCACGACCTCCCCGAGAAGGGCCTCGGGCACCAGCAGCCAGCCCAGGCGGAGCCCCGGCGCGAGGGACTTGCTGACCGAGCCGGCGTAGGCGACCCGCTCGGGGTCGAGCCCCTGCAGGGCGCCGACCGGAGCGCGGTCGTACCGGAAGTCGCCGTCGTAGTCGTCCTCCAGGACGAAGCCGTCCACCGACCGGGCCCAGTCGAGCAGTTCGGCCCGGCGTCGTGCCGCGTAGGAGATCCCCGACGGGAACTGGTGCGAGGGCGTCACCACCACCGCCCGCACCCCGGACGCCACCAGGGGACCCGGCACGAGGCCCTCCTCGTCGATGGGCAGCCACACCGTCTCCAGACCGGTCGCGGCGAACAGCCGGCCGTGCTCGGGGCTCCCGGGATCCTCGATCCCCACCGCGCCCAGTCCGCGCGAGCGGAGCGCGAAGCCGAGCAGAGTCGAGGCCTGAGCCACTCCCGAGCACACCACCAGGCGTTCGGGGTCGGCCACCACCCCGCGCCGGCGCGCGAGGAGTCCGGCGAGCGCCGCCCGGAGCTCCGGCAGGCCGCGGGGGTCCGGATAGCCGAGCTGGCGGTGCGGGAGCTCCGAGAGGACGGCGCGCTGGGCGGCTCCCCAGGCGGACCGCGGGAAGAGGGCCAGATCGGGCGTTCCCGGATGGAAGTCCACCCGAACACCGGGTGCGCGCGGCGCGAGATCCCGTACGCCGGGCGCCGCCGCGGCGCGCGTGGCCTCGCCGACCCAGGTGCCCGAGCCCCGGTCGCTGCGCAGATACCCCTCGGCCGTGAGCTGCTCGTACGCCTCGGTCACCAGGCCCCGCGAGACGCCCAGGTCGGCGGCGAGTTCACGGGTCGACGGCAGCCGGGTGCCGGGCGCGAGCCGCCCCGTCCGCACCGCGTCCCGCAGCGACTCCTGAAGCGACCGGCCGCGCTGCCGCGCCGGAGCCGACGCCGCGGGCAGCAGCAGCTCCCACGCCGGCTGCCCGCGCGTGTCCTCGGCGCGTGTGCCCCCGGTCCGTGTGCCCCCGGTCCGCGTGTCCCCGGTCCGTGTGCCCCCGGTCCGCGTGCCCCCGGTCCGGATGTCCTCGGTCTCCATGTCCTCGGTCCGCATGTCCGTGGTCCCCTCCCCGTGCCATCGGCATGAGCCTAGGCTCCCGCCGCAGGACGGGCCTGCGTGGAGTGGTCCCCGAAGACGGCACACAAGTGGACCTCAAAAGAAGGCCGCCCGGTTTCTAGCGTCGGGGGCATGAACGCGAACTCCCTGCGCGGCGCGCTCCTCGTGACCGTCGCCTACGCCCTCGTCGGTGCCTCCTTCACCGCCAACAGCCTGCTCGGCGACTACCCGTACGCGGGCGGGCAGGCCCTGCGCTACGGCGCCGCCTGTCTGCTCCTGCTGCCCCTGATCGGCCGGGCCGGGCTCGGTCGGCTCCGCGCCCTGACCGCCCGGCAATGGCTGCGGCTCGCCGTGCTCGCCGCCGTCGGCATGGTCGGGTTCAACCTCGCCGTCCTCGCCGCCGAGCGCACCGCGGAACCCGCCGTCCCCGGCGTCCTGGTCGGCTGCGCACCCGTCGTGGTCGCCGTTCTGGTGCCGCTGGCGGAGGGGCGCAGGCCCACTCGACCGGTGCTGTACGGGGCGTTGCTGGTCGCCGCGGGCGCCTTCACCGTGCAGGGGTGGGGCCGCACCGACCTGGCCGGTCTCGGCTGGTCGGTGGCGGCCCTGGCGGGCGAGGTCGGTTTCACCGTCCTCGCGGTGCCGGTGCTGCGCCCGCTGGGCCCGAAGCTGCTCACCGCGGTGGTGTGCGGCATCGCGGCCGTCGAGTCGGCGGTGGCGGGGCTGATCGTGGACGGCACGGCCGCCCTGCGGACGCCGACCGCGGTGGAGGCCGGCGCCCTGGTGTGGCAGGCGGCCCTCGCGACCGTCGTGGGATTCGTCCTCTTCTACATGGGCGCCCAGCGGATCGGCATGGAGCGGGCCACCCTGTTCACCGGAGCGATCCCGGTGGCCGCCGCGCTGACCGCCGTCGCCGTCGGGCACGGCTCCTTCGGCCTGCCGCAGGCCGTCGGCGGCCTGCTGGTGGGGGCCGGGGCGGCCCTGGGCACGGGCCTGTTCGGCCCGAGGACCGTGGCCGACGGTCGCCGCGCCCAGGCCGCTCGCCGCGCTCCGGTTGGTCTCAGCGTTCAGACCGGCCCTGGATCAGCCGGCACCGACAGTGCTGCCGGCGTCGGCGTCGGCGCCGACACCCGTGCCCTTGCCGACACCGCCGACACCGCCGACACCGTCGGCACTTCGGACGCTGCCGTCCAGAATCACCCGGGCCACGAGCGCGGGATCGTCGTTCATGGGGACATGACCGCAGCCGGGCAGGCGGACCAGCCGGGCGCCCGGCAGGGTGTGCTTGGCGCGCACGCCCTGACGGCGCAGCAGCAGCCGGTCCCGGCTGCCCCAGGCCACGGTCACGGGCACGGCGGGGACGTCGTCGGTGAACAGTACGTTCCGGCCGGCGGCCAGGGTCTGGTGGAAGCCGGTCGCCCCGCGCAGGGCGAGCGTCTCGGCGACCGCCGCCTCGGGTGAACGGCGGCCGGGACGGGCGTAGATGGTGCTGGTCAGCGCGGTGCGGCCGGCCGCGCTGCGTGACAGTCGCTCGATCATCGGCACCGGCATCGCGAGCGCCGCGCCCCGCATCGCGCGCAGCGTCGTGAACGCGTACCGCCGTTCGCCCTCCGACCAGAAGCCGGCGGGCGAGAGGGCGGTGACCGAGCGCACCAGCCTCTCGCGGCCGAGCTCCAGGGCGAGCAGCCCGCCGAGCGAGTTGCCCGCCACGTGCGGCCGTTCGAAGCCGAGGGCGGCGCAGAAGGCGCCCAGGACCGGCACCACCGTCCCCAGGTCGTAGGCCAGCGGCTCCGGCAGCGCCGGGGAGGTGCCGAAGCCGGGCAGGTCGACCGCGACGACGTCCCGCTCGGTGGCGAGGACGTCGAGCACCGGCTCCCAGGCCTGCCAGTGATGGCCTATCCCGTGGAGCAGCAGCAGCGGTTCGCCCGCACCCCGCCGCTCGTACGTCAGGGTGACCGTGCGGGGCCCGGCCGGGGACTCCACGGCGAACGAGATCTGTGCGGACATGGCTGCTCCTGTCGTCTTGAGACACCCTGTCAGCAAGAATTACCGGTGAGTAGAGTCGAGTTCAAGACGTACGGTCGCAACTGGACACGGACCGCCGTGTCGGATGGGATGGGGGAGTGCCGCCCGAGACGCTGACCCCGATGCCGACCGATCCGACCGACGTGTTCGAAGAACACCGCCCCCTGCTCACCGGCGTCGCCTACCGCATGCTCGGACGCGTCGCCGACGCCGAGGACGTGGTGCAGGAAGCCTGGTTGCGCTGGTCCGCGGACGACCGCGGCGACGTCCGGGAACCCCGCGCCTTCCTCGTACGGATCACCACCCGGCTCGCCATCGACCGGCTGCGCCAGGCCCAGTCCCGCCGCGAGTCGTACGTGGGCCCCTGGCTGCCCGAGCCGATCGTCACCGACTTCGGGCCCGCCGTGCCCGACACGGCCGAGCGCGCGGTGCTCGCAGACTCCGTCTCGCTCGCCCTCCTCGTCGTCCTCGAATCCCTCTCGCCGCTGGAGCGCGCGGTGTTCGTGCTGCGCGAGGCCTTCGGCTTCCCGTTCGCCGAGATCGCGGCCACGCTCGACCGCAGCGAGGCCGCCGTCCGGCAGCTCGCCGGCCGCGCCCGCAAGCACGTCGACGAGGGCCGCCCGCGCTACGACGTCGACCCCGTCCAACGCCGAGACCTCACCGACCGGTTCCTCGCCGCCGCGTCGAGCGGGGACATGGAGGGCCTGCTCGCCCTGCTCGCGCCCGACGTGCGGCTGGTCGGCGACAGCGGCGGCAAGGCCAAGGCCCCGCTGCGGATCCTGGAGAACGCCGAGAAGATCGGCCGCTTCATGGTCGCCGTCTCCGACGGTGCCGAGCACGCCTACGAGGTCCGCCACCAGGAGATCAACGGCGCTCCTGCGCTGCTCGTGCTGGCCGGCGGCAGGGTCGACTCGGTTCTCCAGATCGACATCCGCGAGGGACGGATCGCCTGCGTCTACATCGTGCGCAACCCCGACAAGCTGCTGAGCCTCGGACTCGCCTGACCTCCCTCCGTATCGCCTGACCCTCCGTCTCGCCTGACCACCCTCGACCGACGCCGTCGCCCCGTCTCCGTCCCGGAGGCGGGGCTTCGTGCTGCCGGCGGTTCACCGCTCGGCGCCTCGCGGCCGGACCGCGAACGTCGTGTGAACGATCCAGGGCAGAGGGTCACATTCGGGGGCCCTGGACGCAGGATTGGTCTTGACCAAGGGTGCGTCCAGCCTTATGGTCGCAGAGTTAGTGCAGGAACCTTTAATAAACAAGGGCGCGGAAACGCCGCGGGACACGGCGAATGTGCGGAGGATCAGGGTGGGGACCACGCAGCTCGACACAGTGCCGGAGCCGAAGTACTGGCACCTCAAGACCGTGATCGGCGAAGCCCTCGACTCGGACTTCGCGGTCGGTGAGATCCTGCCCAACGAGCGTGAGCTGGCCGCCCGTTTCGGCGTCGCCCGTGCCACCCTCCGGCAGGCCCTGGAGCAGCTGGAGCTGGAAGGCCGCCTGCAGCGCCGCCGCGGCGTCGGCACCACCGTCGCCCCGCCCCGTGTCGGCGTCGACGTCTCCACCACCCAGCACTCCTGGCCCGGCGTGGGCGAGGACACCTGGCAGTCCGTCGACTCCGCCGACGACACGGCACCCGCCGCCGTCGCCCGCCTCCTCGACATCGACCCCACCGAGCACGTGCACATCGTGCGCCGGCTCCGCGTCACCGAGGGACAGCCCGTCGCGGCCGAACTGCTCTACGTGCCCGCGGACTCGGTGCCCGGCCTCGACGAGCCCGACGCCTCCGACGGACCGGCCCGCGCCCGGGCCGTCCTGCGGGAACTGCGGCGACTCGCCCTCGACGGCCAGGACCGCTCGGTCGAACTGGGCTCCGCCCGCGCCGACGACGCCAAGGAGCTGGACCGCCTGCCCGGCGCCCCGGTCCTCGTCGTCACCACGCGCTACCTCTCCGAGGGCCGCACCGCCGCCGTCTCGGTGGCCACCTACCGCGCCGACACCTGCCGGCTCACCTTCGGCGACTCCGGCGACCTGGCGATGGCCTCCTGACCCGCGGGAGTTCCCGTACGTACGGCTGACGACGACGGCCACGGCCCCGGGCACACGCCCGGGGCCGTCGTCATCGGCGCCCGGCGCCGTTCGGTCGCGTGCACAGGCCCGGTCGTCGTGCCACCGGCCGCCGCGCCCCGGAGACGCGGCCACGTCTCTCGGATACGCGGGCGCGTCTCGTAGTCGGATACGCGGCCACGTCCCGTACGTCGTCGACTCCGCCCGCGTCGGCGTGCTCGGGCACGCGGCCGTGAGCCGTGAGCCGTGAGGCGGGCCCCGGCCGTCGTCGTCCCGAACCGCCCCGCGCCTCAGCGGCGGGCCGTCACCGTGCCGTCCACGGCGAACAGCTGCTCCTCCACGTGCTCGAGTGCCAGCCGCAGCGCGCCCGTGCCCACCGCCGCCTCGCCCAGCATCGACAGCACCACCCGCGGCGGCCGCAGACAGAACCGGGCCAGCTCGTCGCGCAGCGGCTGCAGCACGCCGTCCAGTCCGGCCGCCCAGCCGCCGATCACGACCAGCTCCGGGTCGAGCGCCAGCACCAGCGCCCCCACGTCGTGCACCAGGCGCTGGATGAACCGCTCCACGGCCGCCCGGGCCCCCTCGTCACCGCCCTTGGCCAGGGCGAAGACCTCCGCCACCGCCTGCTCGTCCAGCGGGTGCAGCGGCTCGTCCGTCGTCGAGAGCAGATGCTCCGGGGTGACGCCCCGGCCGAGCAGGTGCAGCGCGCCGATCTCGCCGGCCGCGCCGCCGTAGCCGCGGTGCAGCCGCCCGCCGATCAGCGAACCGGCGCCCGGGCTCAGGCCGGCGAGCACGAACACGATGTCGTCGGAATCGGTCGCCGCGCCCTTCCAGTGCTCCGCGACCGCGGCCGCGTTGGCGTCGTTCTCCACGATCACCGGGCAGCGGAACGACCGCCGCAGCCGTTCGCCGAGCGCCAGACCCGTCCAGCCGGGCAGCGCCGTGCCCAGCCGGACCGTTCCGTCCGCCTCCACGATGCCCGGGGTGCCGACGCCGACCGCCCGCAGGTTCGCCCGCGGCACGCCGGTCCTGCGCAGCACGTCGGCCACCACGGTCCGAACCCGGTCGAGACGCTCGTCCGCCGGGGCGGTTTCCGCGACCTCGCGCGAACCGGCTCCGATGATCCGCCCGTCCAGGCCGGAGATCAGCGCGGCGACCCGGTGCGGCCCGATCTCGACCCCCAGCAGGTGCCCCGCCTCGGCACGGAAGCGGAACCTCCGGGCCGGCCGGCCCTGTCGCCGGGTCTCGCCCTCCTCGGGCGCCGCCTCGACGACGAGACCGCCCTCGATGAGACCCTCGGTCACCCCCTCGACCGTCGGCCGGGAAAGGCCGGTGATCCGGGTCAGATCCGTGAGTGTGAGCGCGTCGGAGCTCCGCAGCGCATGGAGTACCACCGCGGAGTTGATCCGCCGCAGCAGCGATGGATCCCCGCCGGTCAGCCGCCCCACCCTGTGTCCTCCCAGCTCGTGGCCTCTTTGGCCGGATGTTACTCAATGGACCGGTGGGCGGCGAGCGCCGCCCGGCGGCCGCGTGACCCCGCCGCGCGGTCCGGTGGCCGACCGGAGAGCTGACGGGGCACCAACTGTCAGTGCTGCCCGCTTTACTGGGACGCATGACCTTGGCACGGCACGTCGCCACTCTCGACCTGCTGCGCGGACGCCCGTTCCGCGACAGCGGGCACCACCTGGCCGAATTAGCCGCCGCCGACCCCTCCGAGGAGCAGACGGAGGCGGAGCGGACGGCCCTCGCCCAGCTGCTCGCGGCCCGGTGGGGCCCACCGGACCGTCTCGGCCTCGGCACGCTGTCGCTGCGCGCCGGACGGGGCGAGCACATACCCGCCCCCTGGGACCTGCTCGGCGAGGCCGTCCCCGATGTCGAGCTGTGGCGCGCGGACGGCCGGTGGATAGCCCTCGGAGTCGTCCGTGCGGCGGAGGACGCCTACCGGATCCTCCTCTGCGTCACCGCCGTCGATCCGCCCTGAGGCCTTTCGTATCGTAGGGGCCGTCGATGCTGGTCATAGGTGCGGGGGTCGGGTGCGGGTCGAGGATCACACGGGGTGGGACCGGGAGTTCCCGGTGAAGTACCTCCTGGTCCAGGAGGACGAGGACGGGGTGGAGCGGCTCTGGGGGAGGTGTGCGGGCGTCGAGGGGCTGTTCGTCGAGCCGGTTCCGCTGCCGCGCGAGGTCCTCATCCTGCGCGGCTGCCGTCCCGAAGGTCCGCTGAGGGACGCCCTCGCCGAGCCCGGCCTGCTGCCCCGTGGCCTGGGCGACGTGTCCGTCGAGGTCCTGGACGGTGACGACTCCGTGCAGTGGTGGACCCTCGTCGACGCGGTGGTCGTGGCGCACCGGCCCCACCCCGACGACCCGGCGCGCCACGACATCGTGCTCGGTGCCGGCGTCAGGAACGACGACACCTGGCTCGCACGGCTGGAGGCGCCGCGGTTCGACCTCTTCGCGGGGACGACGGTGGCGGCGGCCCCCATGGGTCGCTGCACGGATGTCGAGGGCCTGTTCGGGCCACGGGCCGATCCGGCCCCCGTGCCGCTGGAACTGATCGGCTGCGAGGCCGTGGAGCCGCTGCTCGAGGGGACCCAGCGACCGCGCCGCTGGGCTCGGGGCTGGGCCGATCTGCTGGTCCTGGACCGTCACGGTGCGGTGATGGCCTCCCGACCCGTGGGTCTGGACGTCTCGGGAGCGCGGCCGTCCGTCCTCGGTGACGGGCTCGAGGACGTCACCCTCACCGACGGCGGTGACGACCGGCCGTCGCCGGCGGTCCGCCCGGTATGGGAGAAGTGGTACGAGGGCGCGCCGACGGAGCCCCACACCTGGGCGCCGTACGACGCGCGGGGCAGGGCCGAGTGGCTGGAGCTCACGACCCGGGGATGGAGGGCGCCCCTGTCCGGTCCGGACCGGTCCGGCGGTGAGCATCACCTCGACGGCAGGTTCGTGACGGACGTCCCCGGGCTGCACTGCGCGATCGCCGAGGCGCTGCTCGGGCCGGGCCGCTACTTCGGCCGGGAGTGGAACGCCTTCAAGGACTGTCTGGGCGGGGGCTTCGGGGTGGCGCCGCCCTTCACCCTGGTCTGGCACGACGCCGATGTCGCCCGCCGGGCGCTCGCGGAGGTCGTGGAGGACCCGGAAGGGCGGCTCACCTACTTCGAGGAGATCGTGCGACTCCTCGAACGGCGGGGCGTCACGGTCGTCCTCCGGTGAACCGCCGCCCCTCGGAGCCCTCGGAGCCCTCGGTACCCGGAGCAACGAGGGCGACGCGACCTCCCGGCCTAGGCGAGCCGTCGGTCCGGCAGGCCCGCCGCCTCGCGCAGACGGGCGAACTCCTCCGCCATGGTCTGTGCCGTCCAGTGCGCGTTCAGACCGCTCGGGTTGGGCAGGGCCCAGAGGCGGGTGGTGCCGTGCGGGCCCTCGATCGTGCGCTCCTGCGGGCCCACGGCGGCCTTCTTGTCGCCGAAGGCCGTGCGGTACGCGGTGACGCCGACGACCGCGAGCCAGCGCGGGGCGAGTCGCCGCACCTTCTCCGTGAGGATCCGCCCGCCCTCCCGGTACTCCTCGGCGGTGAGTTCGTCGGCCCGCGCGGTCGCCCTGGCCACCACATTGGTGATGCCGAGGCCGTACGCGAGGAGTTCGGACTGCTCGGCCGGGGCGAGCTGCCGGGGGGTGAGACCGGACAGATGCAGCACCGGCCAGAAGCGGTTGCCGGGACGGGCGAAGTGGTGGCCGGTCGCCGCCGTCATCAGACCCGGGTTGATCCCGCACAGGAGGACCGAAAGGCCGCCCGTGACCACATCGGGGACGAGGCGGTCGCGGGCGGCCTGGAGCTCCTCGGGGGAGAACCGGGTGGTTCCGGTCAGAGGATCGATCCGGGGGTGTAGCCGGCGGCCTCCGGGTGCTGCTTGACGATCTCCTCGATACGGGAGACGACGGCGGCGACCTGGTCGGCGGCGGCACCGGTGAAGGACAGCTTGTCGGCCATCAGCGCGTCCAGCTGCTCGCGGTCCAGGGGGATCCGCTCGTCGGCGGCCAGCTTGTCGAGGAGCTCGTTGCGCTCGGCGCCCTGCTCGCGCATGGCGAGCGCCGAGGCCACCGCGTTCTCCTTGATGGCCTCGTGCGCGAGCTCGCGGCCCACGCCGGCGCGGACCGCGCCCATGAGGACCTTGGTGGTCGCCAGGAACGGCAGGTAGCGGTCCAGCTCGCGGGCCACGACGGCCGGGAAGGCGCCGAACTCGTCGAGCACGGTCAGGAAGGTCTCCAGCAGACCGTCCAGGGCGAAGAACGCGTCGGGCAGGGCCACCCGGCGGACCACCGAGCAGGAGACGTCGCCCTCGTTCCACTGGTCGCCCGCGAGCTCGCCGGTCATCGACGCGTAACCGCGCAGGATGACCATCAGGCCGTTGACGCGCTCGCAGGAGCGGGTGTTCATCTTGTGCGGCATCGCCGAGGAGCCGACCTGGCCGGGCTTGAAGCCCTCGGTGACCAGCTCGTGGCCCGCCATCAGGCGGATCGTCTTGGCGATCGACGACGGGGCGGCGGCCAGCTGCACCAGGGTGGTGACCACGTCGTAGTCCAGCGAGCGCGGGTAGACCTGGCCGACCGAGGTGAAGGCGTGCGCGAAGCCCAGGTGCCCGGCGATCCGCTGCTCGAGGTCGGCCAGCTTCGAGGCGTCACCGCCGAGCAGGTCGAGCATGTCCTGGGCGGTGCCGACCGGGCCCTTGATGCCGCGCAGCGGGTAGCGCCCGAGGAGGTCCTCAAGGCGCGTGTAGGCGACGAGCAGCTCGTCGGCCGCCGTCGCGAAGCGCTTGCCGAGGGTGGTGGCCTGGGCGGCGACGTTGTGCGAGCGGCCGGCCATGACCAGCTCCGCGTACTCGCCGGAGAGCTTGCCGAGGCGGGCGAGGACGGCGACCGTGCGGTCCCGCATGAGCTCCAGGGACAGCCGGATCTGGAGCTGCTCGACGTTCTCGGTGAGGTCGCGCGAGGTCATGCCCTTGTGGACGTGCTCGTGACCGGCGAGGGCGTTGAACTCCTCGATGCGGGCCTTCACATCGTGCCGGGTGACCTTCTCGCGCTCCGCGATGGAGCCGAGGTCGACCTGGTCGAGCACCCGCTCGTAGTCGGCGAGGGCGGTGTCCGGCACCTCGATCCCGAGGTCCTTCTGCGCACGCAGCACGGCCAGCCAGAGCTGCCGCTCCAGCTTCACCTTCTGCTCGGGGGACCAGAGGACGGCGAGCTCCGCGGAGGCGTAGCGGCCGGCCAGGACGTTGGGGATGCGGGGCTTCGCAGTCGCAGCAGTCACGTGTCCAGATTCTACTGGCGATTTCTGCAGGCCAGCGCCAGGGTCCGGGCTGGAGCTTGCTACGAGACGCGCGTCACCGCACCTCCTGCGCGAGCGGCTCGTAGGGCAGCAGCTCCGGGCGCTTGGGGGCGCGGCCGTCGCCCGAGGAGCGGCCGGTGAGGCGGCGGCCGATCCAGGGGACCAGGTGCTGTCGGGCGAAGCGGGCGTCGGCGACCCTGCGGGTGGCCCAGCCCGGGGGCAGCACCGCCGGCAGCGGGGCGCGCCAGTCCTCCTCGGCCGGCAGGCCCAGGCTCTGCCAGACCGCCTCGGCCACCCGCCGGTGCCCCTCCGTGGTGAGGTGCAGCCGGTCCACGTCCCACAGGCGAGGGTCGCCGAGCGCCGGGGCGCCGTACAGGTCGACCACCAGGGCGCCGTGCCGGGCGGCGAGCTCGTCCACGTACGCGAAGAGCTCCTCCATGCGCGGCCGGAAGCGCTCCATGACGGGGCCGTTGCGGCCGGGGCTGCGCATGAGGACCAGCTGCCCGCAGGAGGGGGCGAGCCGCTCGACGGCCTCGCCGAGCAGGGCCTTCACCCGTCCCATGTCGCACTTGGGCCGCAGGGTGTCGTTGAGCCCGCCGACCAGGGTCACCACGTCGGCCTCCATCGCCGCCGCCGCGTCCACCTGTTCCTCGACGATCTGGCCGATGAGCTTGCCGCGCACGGCCAGGTTCGCGTACCGGAAGCCGGGCGTGCGGGCGGCCAGCCGGCCGGCGAGGACATCGGCCCAGCCCCGGTAAGAACCGTCCGGGTTCAGGTCCGACATACCCTCGGTGAAGCTGTCGCCCACGGCGACGAGACTGGTGTAGGTGGCATTGATCTCCATGGCCCAGCGATCATACCGCCCGGTATGGGGCGCTCGCCGACGGAGACCGGGGAGGGAAACCCATGAGCGACGCGTTGCTGAACACGCTGGCCGAGGCACTGGCCGATCTGGTGACCTCGGTCGAGACGGCGGACGACGAGGTCCTGGATCCGGACTCCGCGGTGAAGTGGCTGGAGAGCACCGCGCACGTCCTGGGCCGGCTCCCGGCGGCCGACCGCCGCACGCTCGACGGGCTCTTCCGCGACGCCGCCCTGCGCGAGCCGCCCGGCCCCCGGCGCGACGAGCTCCTCACGGTCTCCCGGGGCTTCGGGCTGACCGAGGACGACCATGTCGTCAACTGCGACCTGGTCGAGTCGTACGTCCAGCGCTTCGTCGCCCTCGTCCGCGACGCGGACCTTGCCACCCCCGTCCCCACCTGCCCCGGCTGGACCCTCGCCGACCTGGTGAAGCACCACGCGACCACCCACCGCTGGATCGAGTACCTCGTCCGCACCCGGGCCACCGAGCGCGTCCCGTCCACGGACGGGCCGCTCGACCCGCCCGAGGACCCCGCCGCGTACCCCGACTGGCTCGCGGCGAGCGCCGAGGTGAGCCTGCGCACCCTGCGCGCCGCCGACCCCGACGCGCCGATGTGGTGCCACGGCGCCGATCCGCACGCGCGGTTCTTCCCGCGCCGACTGCTCTTCGAGGCGGTCGTCCACCTCGCCGACGCCGAGCTCGCCCTCGGCCGCGAGCCTGGACCGATCGACCCGGGCACGGCCGCCGACGGCATCGACGAGTTCCTGGAGAACGTGCCGTACTTCGCCTGGGTCGCCGAGCCCGTCGCCCGGCTGGGCCGGGACGGCGCGAGCCTGCGGCTGACCGCGACCGACACCGGTGCCGTCTGGACGATCACCCTCGGCGGGGGCGGCTTCACCTGGCGGCGCCGGGCGGAGGGCGAGGCGACCACGACCGTCGAGGGCACCGTCGCCGACCTGCTGCTGCTCGTCCACGGGCGCCGTGCGACCGACGACCCGCGCTTCACGCGCACGGGCGACCGCACGCTCCTCGACGCCTGGCGGACCGCGACGGCGCTCTGACCCGCCGCGTGACCGCGCCGGCGCCGCGACGACCGCCGGGTCCCGCGGCGGCGCCCGGACACGGCGCAGGGCCCGGGCGCCTACCGCGTCCCGGGCCCTCACCTCCGTACGGACCGACCGGCGGCTACGGCGCCGAAGGGCGTCCCACCAGTTCGCGCAGCACGTCCTCCATCGTCACCAGACCGGCCAGCTTGCCGTCCTCGTCGAGGACCGCCGCCAGGTGGGTCCGGCTGCGCCGCATCGCCGTCAGGACGTCGTCCATCGGCGTCGCCGCCCGCACCCGGGCGATCGGCCGCATCGCCGACACCGGGAACGGCAGGTGGCGCGGGGTGACGTCCAGGGCGTCCTTCACATGGAGGTAGCCCAGGATCCGGCGGCCCGAGTCGACCACCGGGAAGCGGGAGAACCCGGAGCGGGCCGCCAGCGCCTCCAACTCCTCCGGAGTCGTGTCCATGCCGGCGTACATGACCTTCTCCACCGGCATCACGACATCCCGCACCGGGCGCCGGCCCAGCTCCAGGGCGTCGTGCAGCCGCTCGGCCGCCCGGTCGTCGAGCAGACCGGCGTCACCCGCGTCGGTGACCATCCGGGCCAGCTCGTCGTCCGAGAAGGTCGCCGCGACCTCGCCCTTCGCCTCCACCCGCAGCAGCTTCAGGATGCCGTTGGCGAACGCGTTGACCGCGAAGATCACCGGGCGCAGCGCCCGGGCCAGCGCCACCAGCGGCGGGCCGAGGAGCAGCGCCGTGCGGGTCGGCTCGGCCAGGGCGATGTTCTTCGGCACCATCTCGCCGAGCAGCATGTGCAGATAGGTGGCGACCGTCAGGGCGATCACGAACGAGATCGGGTGCACCAGACCGTGCGGCACGCCGATGGCGTCGAAGACCGGCTCCAGCAGGTGCGCGATGGCCGGCTCGGCCACGATGCCGAGGACCAGGGTGCACAGCGTGATGCCGAGCTGGGCGGCGGCGAGCAGCGCCGAGACGTGCTCCAGACCCCACATGACGCTGCGCGCCCGGCGGTCGCCGGACTCGGCGAGCGGCTCGATCTGGCTGCGGCGCACGGAGATCAGGGCGAACTCGGCACCGACGAAGAAGGCGTTGACGACCAGGGTCGCCAGGCCGATCAGCAACTGGATCGCGGTCATCGGCCGGCCTCCTCGTCCGCGGCACCGTCGTGGGGGAGCGGCGCGTGCATCAGCACGCGGGCCGCCCGCCGCCCGGAGGCGTCCACCACGTCGAGGCGCCAGCCGGCCAGGTCCACGCTGTCCCCGACGGCCGGGATCCGGCCGAGCTCGGTGGCGAGCACGCCCGCCAGGGTCTCGTACGGTCCCTCCGGCACCCTCAGGCCGACGGTCTCCAGCTGGTCGGTGCGGGCCGCGCCGTCCGCGGACCACAGGGTGCGGCCGTC
This sequence comes from Streptomyces sp. NPDC012769, assembly GCF_042901205.1. NCBI lineage: Bacteria > Bacillati > Actinomycetota > Actinomycetes > Kitasatosporales > Streptomycetaceae > Streptomyces > Streptomyces sp. NPDC012769. The sequence goes on from NZ_JBIBCP010000003.1 coordinate 136,140, forward strand.
GGCGTCCTCGCCGGCCCGTGCCAGGTCCGGGGTCTCGTGCGGGTCGTGCTCGTCGCGCACCTCGCCGACGACCTCCTCGACGATGTCCTCCAGGGTCGCGACGCCCGCCGTGCCGCCGTACTCGTCGATGACGACGGCCATGGTCTGCCTGCCGGAGAGCCGGTCCAGCAGCTTGTCCACCGTCAGGCTCTCGGGAACCAGCAGCGGCTCGCGCAGCATGTCGCCGATCCCGCGCAGGCGCCGCTCGTCGGCAGGTATCGCCAGCACGTCCTTGATGTGCGCGATGCCGACGACCGAGTCGAGGCTGCCGCGGTAGACGGGGAAGCGGCTCAGGCCGGTCGCGCGGGTCGCGTTGGCGACGTCCTCGGCGGTGGCCTGCACATCGAGGGCGGTGACCTGGACCCGCGGGGTCATCACGTTCTCCGCGGTCAGCTCCGCCAGGTTGAGGGTGCGGACGAACAGCTCGGCGGTGTCCGCCGGAAGCGCGCCCTCCTTGGCGGAGTGCCGGGCCAGGGCGACCAGCTCCTGCGGGGAGCGGGCGGAGGCCAGCTCCTCGGTGGGCTCCATGCCGAGCCGGCGCAGGATGCGGTTGGCGGTGTTGTTGAGATGGCTGATCAGCGGTTTGAACGCGGCGGTGAAGATCCGCTGCGGGGTGCCGACCACCTTGGCCATCGCCAGCGGCGAGGAGATCGCCCAGTTCTTGGGGACCAGCTCGCCGACGACCATCAGGACCACGGTCGACAGGGCGGTGCCGATCACCAGGGCCACGGAGGAGGCGACGGTGGAGGACAGGCCGAGGTCCTGGAGCGGGCCGCGGATCAGCTTGGCGATCGACGGCTCGGAGAGCATGCCGACGATCAGGTTGGTCACGGTGATGCCGAGCTGGGCGCCGGAGAGCTGGAAGGTGAGCGTCTTGCGCGCCTTGAGGGCGCCGGCCGCACCGCGCTCGCCGCGCTCCGCCGCCTTCTCCAGCTCGGAGCGCTCGACGGTGGTCAGCGAGAACTCGGCCGCGACGAACGCGCCGCAGGCGAGCGAGAGCAGCAGGGCCACCAGAAGCAGCAGTACCTCGGTCATCGGTTCACCTCCGTCCCTCGACGTGTCCCATGATCAGTCAGGGGAGGGAGGACCGCGCGATGTCGGCTTCGGGAGGGGCTACTGGGAGGCTCGCCCATGGGCGGACGCTCACACCTTTCGATGGTTCCGGAATACGATCGGATGATCACTTCTGCCCATCCATAGTAAAGGACGGGCAAAGGCCCGAAACGATCACGAGCCCGCCGGAGTGGCGAGCGGCTTCACCCAGCGCGTCCACTGCTCCTCCGGCCCGTACTCCGCCGCCCGCCACGCGGCCCGCCCCCGCTCGTTGCGGTCGAGCACCATCGCGTCCGCGCGCCGCCCGCCGAGCCGTACGAAACGTTCCTCCGCCGCGGCGAGCAGCGCCCCGCCGATGCCGCGCCGCCGGTGCTCCGGGTGGACGGCGAGCCGGTAGAGATGGCAGCGCCACCCGTCGAACCCGGCGATCACCGTGCCCACCAGCTCGCCCGACCGCTCGGCGAGCAGCAGCGCCTCCGGGTCGCGCTCGACGAGCCGCGCCACCCCGGCGCGGTCGTCGCTGATGCTCGTGCCCTCGGCCGCCGTCTTCCAGAAGGCGAGCACGGCGTCGATGTCGGCCGCCCCCGCGGCCCGTATCCGAAGATCGTCCATGGTCGCCATCCCACCACCGGCGGAACCGGCCCGTCGACCCCGTCCCACACCGCGGGACCGGCCTCGGAGCCGCGCGGGGGCACTCACACCCCGCGCTCCTGCCCGCGCAGCTCCGCGATCACCGGACCGAACGCCTCCATCGCGTCGTCGAGCACCGTCAGATACGAGAAGCCGAGCCGCTCGCGCAGCGCGACCAGCCGGTCGGCGATGCCCCGGACCGTCCCCACCGCCAGGATCGGCAGATCGAGCACCTGCTCCTCGGTGAGATACGGCACCAGCGGAAGGAAGTCCGCCACGGCGGCGGCCCGGTCCTCGGTCACCAGCACCCGCTGCAGCAGCAGATTGAGCTCCGCCGGCCGCTCCCGCCCCGCCTCCGCCTCGAAACCGCGATAGGCCGCGACCCGCCCGGCCAGCTCCTCGGCGGTCAGCACCGTCCCCGAGTCACCGGCGAACCGCCCGCCGCTGAACGCCGTCACCTGCGCGTGCCGGGCCGCGAGCCGCAGCACCCGGTCCCCGTTGCCGCCGATCAGCAGCGGCGTGCGCGGAGTGTCCTCGTCACCCTTCAGGGCTCCGGCCAACTCCTCGACCGTACGGGCCAGGTGGTCCACCCGCTCGCCCGGCGGCAGGAACGGGATCCCCGCCTCCTCGTGCTCGGCCCGCACATATCCCGTACCCAGACCGAGCTCCAGCCGGCCCCCGGTCAGCGCGGCCGTCGTCGCCACCTCGCGGGCCAGCAAGGCCGGGTTCCAGAAACCGGCGTTGAGCACGAAGGTGCCCACCCGGACCCGCGTCGTGGCCTCGGCCGCCGCCACCAGCGCGGGGAACGGCGCGGGCATCCCCAGGTGATCGGGCACCAGGACCAGGTCGTAGCCGAGCTCCTCGGCCCGGCGGCAGCGCGCCCGCCACTCGTCAGCGGTGACCGGCGGCCTGAGCATGTTGACGGCGAACCGGAACGGCGACACCACGACGAACCCCCTTCGTTGACCGGCCTCTCAGCCTGACACGAAACAGAATTCGTTGCCCTCGGGATCGCACATCACCTGGAACGCACCGTACTCGTCCGCCACGATCCCGCCCGACCGGCGCGCCCCCAGCGACTGCGCCTCGTCCGCGGCGGCCGACGGATCGCCGGCCGCCAGGTCCAGATGGACCCGGTTCTTCACCGCCTTGCCCTCCGGCACCTTCTGGAACGCGACCCTCACGAACCCCGGCGGGTCGACATACGACCAGTCGGGGCTCCGGTCGACCGGATCCCCGCCGAGGAGCGCCGCCCAGAACCGCGCGAGCGCGGCCGGGTCGGCGCAGTCGAAAACGATCTCCTCCACACGAGCACGCATACCGTCAGCGTACGGAGTCGGGGGCCCGTCGTCGCGTCGGACGGCCGCCTGTCGGAGCGTCAGCCCCTCGCTGTCCCGTCAGACGCCTCCTGCCGGAGCGTCAGGCCCTCACCGGGGGTGCCTCTCGGAGCGTCACGCCCCTCCGGGTCACCGTGTCCCGGAGGGTCACGCCCCCACGGCCGCCGTGAACTCCGCCGCGTCCCAGCCGCCCCCCAGCGCCGGTGCCAGCCAGCTCGGCGCCGCCGCCCGGAACGCCTCGGCGTCCAGCGCGCCGGCGCCCTCGGGCACCGCGCCGAGCAGCGGCGCGCCCGCCGCCTCCGGCAGGTCCTCCAGGTTGCAGCGCATCGCCAGATCAGGGGCGGCCGGCCAACTGCCCACCACCACGCCCAACTGCTCGATGCCGCGCGCCCGCAGCGCCTCCGCGGTCAGCGTGGTCGTGTTCAGCGTGCCGAGCCCGGCCGGCACCACCACGAGCACCGGCGCGCCGAGCAGCCGGGCCGCGTCCGCGAGCGTCCCGCCCTCCTCGTCGAACCGTACGAGCAGCCCGCCGGCACCCTCCACGAGCACCAGGTCGTGCTCGGCGGCCAGCTTCCGCGCCGCCTCCGCGACCTCCACGGGGCCGACCGGCGCGAGCCCGGCCCGCCGGGCGGCGGTCCCCGGCGCCAACGGCTCGGGGAACCGGGCCAGTTCCGCACCGGTCACGGCGCCCGACAGCCGTACCACCTCGTCCGCGTCGCCCGCCTCATCGGGCCCGACGCCCGTCTGCGCCGGCTTCAGGACGGCGACGGAACGGCCGGCGGCGGTGGCGACGGCGGCGAGTGCGGCGGTGACCACCGTCTTGCCGATCTCGGTGCCGGTGCCGCTGACGACGATGACGGTCATGCTGATGTGCCTTTCTTCAGGTGAGTGCCGAGGCCGCGGGCGGCGACGGCGCGGCGCCGCCGCCCGCGGACGGGCGAGGGGAGTGAGGCATCGGGCCTCAGCCCGCCTCCGCCGCCGCGCGGACCGCCGCGCAGACGCGGGCCACGTCGGCGTCGCCCGTCACGAACGGCGGCATCGTGTAGATCAGGTCGCGGAACGGCCGCAGCCACACGCCCGCCCGCACGGCCGCGCGGGTCGCCGCCGTCATGTCGACGTCGTGGTCGAGCTGGACGACGCCGATCGCGCCGAGGACGCGCACGTCCCGGACACCGGGCAGCTCGGCGGCGGCCGCCAGGCCCTCCCGCAGACCCGCCTCGATGCGCTTGACCTCGACCTGCCAGTCCTGGGAGAGGAGCAGGTCGATCGAGGCGAGCGCGACCGCCGAGGCGAGCGGGTTGCCCATGAAGGTCGGCCCGTGGGCGAGGACGGGGACCTCGCCGCGCGAGATGCCCTCCGCCACCCGGCCGGTGCACAGCGTCGCCGCCATCGACAGATAGCCGCCGGTCAGCGCCTTGCCGACGCACATCACGTCGGGGGAGACCCCGGCGTGGTCGGCGGCGAAGAGCGCGCCCGTGCGTCCGAACCCGGTCGCGATCTCGTCGAAGATCAGCAGCACGTCGTGCGCGTCGCACGCCTCCCGCAGCACCCGCAGATAGGCGGCGTCGTGGAAGCGCATCCCGCCCGCGCCCTGCACGACGGGCTCGACGATGACCGCGGCGAGCTCGTCCGCGTGCCGCCCGATCTCCTCGCGCAGCAGCTCCGCGTACGACTCCTCGTACGCGGCGGGCGGCGGCGGCACGAACGCCTGCCGCTGGAGCACGCCCGACCACAACTCGTGCATGCCCCCCTCGGGGTCGCACACGGACATCGGCTGCCAGGTGTCGCCGTGGTAGCCGCCGCGCCAGGTCAGCAGCCGCCGCTTGCCGGAACGGCCGACCGAGCGCCAGTACTGCAGGCACATCTTCGCGGCGACCTCGACCGCGACCGACCCGGAGTCGCTGAGGAACACGTGCCGCAGCGGCTCGGGCGTGATCTCCACGAGCCGCGCGGCGAGCCGGACGGCCGGCTCGTGGGTGAGCCCGCCGAACATGACGTGACTCATCCGGTCGAGCTGGCCGCGCGCGGCCTCGTTGAGCACTGGGTGGTTGTAGCCGTGGATCGCCGACCACCACGAGGACATGCCGTCGATCAACTCGTCGTGACCCTCGGCGGGTTCGGCGAGCCGGAGCCGCACCCCGGACGCGGACGTGACGACCAGCGGTTCCGCCCGGCCGGGCATGGGGCCGTACGGATGCCAGACGTGCGCCCGGTCCAGGGCGAGCAGTTCGTCGTTGCGCATGGTCACCGTTACGCGTTCGGGGCGAGGTCCGTACCGGCGCCGCGACGGCGCACGGCCACCAGGTCGGTCCTGGCGTCCGAGGCGGCCGGCACCCCGGCCGGCGTTGCCGCCGCGGGGGCCTGCGCGTGACCACCGCACGGACCGCAGCCGCCGCCCTCCTCCGCGTGCGAGCCACAGCCGCCGCCCGCCGACGCCTGCGAGCCACAGCCCGCCGAAGCGTGCGAACCGCAGCCGCCGCCCGCGGCACCGGCCGCCGCCAGGGCGTCCACCCGGTGCTGGGGCAGGGTGGTCGTGCCCGCGCCCTCCACCTCGAAGCCTGCGTCGGCGATCATCTCCAGGTCGGTCTTGCCGGCCTGGCCCTCACTGGTGAGGTAGTCGCCGAGGAAGATCGAGTTGGCGATGTGCAGCGCCAGCGGCTGCATCGTGCGCAGGTGCACCTCGCGCCCGCCGGCGATCCGCACCTCGACGTCGGGGCAGACGAACCGGACCATCGCGAGGATCCGCAGACAGCGCTGCGGGGTGAGGTTCCACTCCTTGCCGAGCGGGGTGCCCTCGAAGGGGATGAGGAAGTTGACCGGCACCGAGTCCGAGTCCAGCTCACGCAGCGCGAACACCACGTCGACCAGGTCCTCGTCGGTCTCGCCCATGCCCGCGATGAGACCGGAGCAGGCCGAGAGCCCGGCCGCGTGCGCCTTCTCCACGGTGTCCACGCGGTCCGCGTAGGTGTGGGTGGTGGTGATCTCCCCGTACGTCCCCTCGGACGTGTTGAGGTTGTGGTTGTACGCGTCGGCGCCGGCCTCCTTCAGCCGCTCCGCCTGCCCGTCGGACAGCAGACCGAGGCAGGCGCAGACCTCCACGCCCTCGTTCTGCTCCTTGATGGCCTCGATGGTCTTGCCGACCCGCTCCACGTCCCGGTCCGTCGGACCACGGCCGCTCGCCACCAGGCAGACCCGCTTCGCGCCGCCCGCGACACCGGCCGCCGCGGCGGCCGAGGCCTCGTCGGGCTTCAGCCACGTGTACTTGAGGATCCCGGCGGTCGAGCCGAGCCGCTGGGAACAGTACGAGCAGTCCTCGGGGCACAGCCCCGACTTCAGGTTGACGAGATAGTTGAGCTTCACCCGTCGCCCGAACCACTGGCGCCGCACCTTGCCGGCCGCGGCCACCACATCGAGCAGGTCGTCGTCGGATGTCGCCAGCACGGCGAGCGCTTCTTCACGGGTCGGCAGCTCGCGCCGCAGCCCCTTCTCCACCAGCGTGTTCAGCAGGTCCATAAGGGCTGATCCTTACCTACGGCAGACCCCGGGGCCAAGGAAGAGAAGAACAAACAGACCGGTTTGAAGTGTGTGTATGGCCACACCCTGATGCCGACCCCGGACCGTTAGGGTCTGTGCGCTGCCTACAAAAGGATGCGCCATGCCGCCGTACGCCGAGGACCCGCTGGCCGCCGGACCGGACGCCGGGCCGGCCGACGTGGACGGACCGGACCCCCGCCGGGCCGCGTTCGACTGGACCGAGGCCGCCGCACGGCAGCGCGCGGAGGCCGGTCTGGTGCGGACACTGCGGCCCCGCTCGGCCGAGTCCGACCTCCTGGACCTCGCGAGCAACGACTACCTCGGCCTCACCCGCCGCCCGGAGATCACCGAGGCGGCGGCCGAGGCGGCCCGCCGCTGGGGCGCGGGCTCCACCGGATCGCGGCTCGTCACCGGATCGACACGGCTGCACGCCCGCCTCGAACGAGAGCTGGCCGATTTCTGCGGTTTCGAGGCGGCACTCGTCTTCTCCTCCGGCTACACCGCCAACCTGGCCGCGCTCACCGCCCTCTCCGCCCGGGACGGGCTGATCGTCTCCGACGCGGGCAACCACGCCTCCATCGTCGACGGCTGCCGGCTCGCGCGCGCCGAGACGGCCGTGGTCCCGCACGCCGACCCGGAGGCCGTCGCGAAGACCCTCGGCGCGCATCCCGACCGCCGCGCCCTGGTGGTCAGCGACTCCGTCTTCTCCGTGGACGGCGACCGGGCGCCGCTCACCGCCCTGGCGGAGGCCTGCCGGACGCACGGCGCGGGTCTGGTCGTCGACGACGCCCACGGCTTCGGCGTCCTCGGCGACGGCGGGCGCGGCGCCCTCCACGCGGCGGGCCTCGCGGGTGACCCGGACGTCGTCGCGACCCTCACCCTCTCCAAGTCGCTGGGCAGCCAGGGCGGCGCCGTCCTCGGGCCGGCCCGGGTGATCGAGCACCTGGTCAACGCGGCCCGCACCTTCATCTTCGACACCGGGCTCGCCCCCGCCGCCACGGCCGGCGCCCTCGCGAGCCTGCGTCTGATCGCTGCCGAACCGGGCCTCGCCGCCCGCGCCCGGACGGTCGCCACGACCCTCCACCGGATGCTCACCGAGGCCGGGCTCACCGCCGTCCACCCCGACGCGGCCGTGGTCTCCGTCCGTGCGCCGGGCCCGGGCGAGGCCCTCAAGTGGGCGGCGGACTGCCGCGAACTCGGTCTCGCGGTCGGCTGTTTCCGGCCGCCGTCGGTCCCGGACGGCATCTCACGGCTCCGTCTGACCGCCCGCGCGGACCTCGACGACGCGCAGATCGAGCGGGCCGTCGAGACGATCGTGCGCACGGCGCCCGAGGGGGCGCGGCCGGCCTGACCCGCTGTCAGTGGGGGTGGCTACGGTGATCACATGAGTCTTTCCCTGAGCCCCTACCTGCTCGACATCAAGGCCACGCACGCCCTCGTCGGTTCCGGCGACCAGCAGTTGCTCCAGATCATCCACGACCGGTTCGCCGACGACCTGGCGCGCGACGACGACTGGTTCTCCTCGTCGATCGCCGACGGCGCTCCCACCGCCTCCGAGGCGCTGCGCGCCGTGATCGAGGGCGGGCCCTTCGACGGGGAGAAGCAGTATTCCTTCCAGTATGGCTACGCCTACAAGCGGCTGTGCTCCCTGACCGGGTCCTTCCTGGACAACTCCAGCTTCTCCCCGTTCCGGGGCGACTGGCTGGAGATCGTCGACGAGGGCCTGAAGGCGCTGCGGATCACCGCGGTCTCGGTGGCCGACTTCGGCTACGGCGGCGGCATGCCGGATCCGATTCCCACCTACGACCTGCCGAACTGCGGCGAGTGGACGCACGAGCAGTGCCTGGCGGCTCTTGAGCAGTTCGAGCAGACCAAGCGGGACGGGCACGCCCCGCCGCTGGACCCGGAGGTGGTCGACGCGGTCATGGACGTCACCGGCTGGCTCCGGCACGCGGCGACGCGCCCCGGATTCGGCGTCATCGGCTTCGTCTCCTAGAAGGACACCGAAGCACACCGGACACCGCGGGGGCCCGACGGCGCCGGGCCCCTGGCGTCACTCCTCCGCCGTCACTCCTCGCGTCCCTCCCGTCCCTCGCCGGCCTCGCCCCTGCGCCCGTGCGGGCGGCGCTGCTCCTCGCGGCCGAGGCCCGTGTCCTGGCGCTTGGCGTCCATGCCGTGCTCGTCGGGCGCCGCGTCGCCGCGGCGGCCTCGTACGGCCTCCTCGGCCTCCCGGCGGGCCTCGGCGTCGCCGCTCTCACCGACGGCCTGGGACGGCGTGGTCCGGGGCGGCCGGTCCGCGGGCAGTGTGCGTCGGCGCTCGTGACGGCTCATGATCACCCTCCTGGCTTCCGTTCGGGGTGGGGACGGGTGTGTACGCGGCTGCCCCGCCCCGTCAGGGTGAAACGCGGTCCGGGGCTCCGTGCGCGGGAGCCAGGACGAAGGCGTGCCCGGCGGGGTCGGTGTAGCGGCGCAGGTCGGTGCGCCGGTCCAGCCGGGTGCCGTTCTGTTCGGCGGCCACCGGGCGGGCGCCGAGGGAGATCGCCTCCCGTTCGGCCTCGTCGAGCGCGTCGGGGGCCACGAGGATCCGCAGATGGGCCTGCTGGGAGTCCTCCGGGCGCGGCCAGCTCGGCGGTGCCTGGCCCGGGTCGCGGCGGATGCCCAGAGCGGGGCCGTCGGGGGTGTGGAGCAGGAGCAGATCGGGGTCGCCGTCGGCCGGTGCGACGGTGGCGCCGAGCAGGGTGGCGTAGAAGCGGGCGAGGGGCTCGGGATCGCTGCAGTCGAGGACGAGGACGGGCGTCTTGGGAACGGTCATACGGTGCGTGTGCCCGCTCAAGGCCCGTGCAGGCGTGGCGAGTCGGGCTCCCGGCCCGTCCCTGTCGACCGCTCCTTCCCCTTTGTCCTCGCGAGCCGGGTCGCGAGCCGCGCCGCGAGCCGGATCGCGCTCCGGGGCGCGATCCGCTCGCCCGTCGGACCATTCACTGCTTCGGGCGACAGATATCCGTATATGCCGGTGGATCGCCGTCCAGGGCGGCACGATCGGTGGCACTCTGACGCGAAGCGCAATCCGGGCCCGGCCCGGCGGGAAAGGGACAGCGTCGCCATGGCAGACCACCTGGAAGCAACCGTCACGCTGCCGAGCGATCCCGCTTCGGTCTCGGCCGCGCGGCGACACGTCGCCGAGGTCCTCTCCTCGTGGGGACTCGAGAGCGGGACCGACACCGCGGACGCGGTCCGGCTGATCGTCTCGGAGCTGGCGACCAACGCCGTGCAGCACACCTTCGGGCAGTCGCCCACCTTCACGGTCGACGTCCGCCTGGAGCGGGACGAGCTGCTGCGCATCGGCGTCACCGACAGCCATCCGCGCTGGCCCCGTCGCCTTCCGGCGGCGGTCCAGCAGGACAACGGCCGCGGCATGGTCATCATCCGCTCCCTGACCGCAGAGGCGGGCGGCCGGCTGTCGGTGACGCCGACGGCCGAGGGCGGGAAGACCGTGTGGATCGACCTGCCCTGGCCGGCGGCGGTTCCCGGCTGAGGACAGGTCAGCCGACCCGGCCGTAGAGGACCTTCGACGACCAGATCCGGTCGAGCTTCACCCACGACCCCTTCTTGGGTGAGTGCCAGATCTTGTTGTTTCCCGCGTAGATGCCGACGTGGTACACCCTTCCACCGGAATGGAAGAAGACGAGGTCGCCCTTCTGCCGGCTGGACGCGGAGATGTGCCGGGTCTTGTTGTACTGCTGCTGCGCGGTGCGGGGCAGCGTCTTGCCCGCCTTCTTGTACGAGTAGAGGGTGAGGCCCGAGCAGTCGAACCTGCTGGGGCCCGAGGCTCCGTACTTGTAGGGCGATCCCTTCTTCGAGGCGGCGATGCTCAGGGCCGTGTTGGCGTGTGAGGTCGCGGCCTGGGCCTCTGGCGCCGCTCCTGGGGCGAGCAGCGTGCCGCCGACGGCGGCGAGGGTGAGAGCCGAGACGGCTCCGGCCCGGGACAGCAGGGACGGGACATGAATCTGCGCAGTCATGCGCAACCCTTCGTCAGCCGCCTGTGAAGGATGACCTGTCGGGTTCGGGCAGGCGAAGATGCCCGGCCGCGGCTGCGGCTTCACCCCGAGGAACGCCCCGCACCGTGCGAGTCGTCCCGTGTTGCTCGGGTCCTCCACTCCTGCCGATCCACTCCTGTCGACCAGACGTCCGGGACGGCGGCAGGACTCGGCGTCCGCCCGGACCGCCCCGCCTCGGGTGGCGGGGGCTTGTCGTCGACAGGGATCTTGACCCACAGCCTGGCCCAAATCCGAGCTGAAACGGCGATTTGTGAGGCTCCTCACGACTGATCCATTCGGGTGGACAGTCAGGTTTCGTGATCTTCGATGTTTGCCCGGCGAGCCCGTCACCAGGGGTGGAACGCCCTATTGCGCCAGATGCGTACACCCGTTGCGCAACTCACCTGAGTTCCATGTCGATACATCGACTACGCCGAACGAGGGAGGGTTTCTGCGGTCCGGGTGCCCCGAGTGGACCTCGACACGACACGCGGCACTGTCAACTCGCCTGGTCTCCCGGGACGGTGACGCGCCCCGATCGGCGCTCTCCGTCCAACGTCCGCAGCGCACGCGCCAAGGTGTCGGCGTGCACCTCGCTCTCGCCCCGCAGATGCATGAGCGTCAGCGCGTCGCGCAGCGCCGCCGCGCGCCCGACCAGGGCCTGGGCCGCGCGCAGTGCCCCATAGGTATGCGAGGTCCTGGATGGATTGATTCGGCCCAGAAGGTCGAGGACTTCGAGGTACGCGTCGACGAACTCGCCCTCGGCGCGGGTCAGTGCGGGCAGCGGCGGCAGCTCCGGGAGCACGGCGGGCTCACTCCTTCCCGGCGCCGACGGGCCCGCGGCGGCCCTCGACCACGTGGTCCACCAGGCCGTAGGCGAGCGCGCCCGCCGCGTCGAGCACGGTGGTCCGGTCGATGTCGGCGTCGACGCGTTCGCGGTCCTTGCCGGTGTGCTCCGCGAGCAGTCCGGCGACCAGGGCGCGCTGCCGCAGCAATTCCCGCGCGTGGATGTCGAGATCGCTGGGCTGCCCCTGCAACGGCTCGTCGAGGCTGGGCTGCTGAAGCACGATCCGGGCACCCGGCAGGGTGAGCCGCCGACCCGGCGTGCCGGCGGCGAGCAGCACCGCGGCGGGCCCCACGGCCTGGCCGAGGCAGATGGTCTCCACCTCGCAGGAGACCGTGCTGATCGTGTCGTACACCGAGGTCATGGCGCTGATCGAGCCGCCGGGGGAGTTGACGTAGAGGCTGATCACGCTGTGGGGGGCGGCGTGGTCGAGGTGCAGGAACTGGGCGATCACGTCGTTGGCGGCCGTCTCGTCGATCGGTGTGCCGAGGAAGACGATCCGCTCGTCGAGCAGCTTCGCGTACGGGTCGAGGGTGCGGGTCCCGAGGCTGGTGCGCTCGGTGAACTCCGGAAGGACATATCGCATGGTGCTCCGCATGGCGCTCCTCCTTCTGTAAAAAATGTACAGGATGTACAGGCCGTAAGATGAGGAGCATGGCCTATGAGATTCCGGTGACGCAAGCACGCGCAGAGCTCGCGGATCTGATCAACCGCGTCGTCTACGGCGATGAGCGGGTGGTCGTCACCCGGCACGGAAAGCCTCTCGTCGCCCTGGTGTCCGCCGCTGACCTGGAACGACTCGAGGCGGCGGAAGCGCCGGCCGAGGAGCGGGTGATCAGCTCGGTCTCCGCCGTCCGCGGCATCGCGTCCGCTCCGGGTGAACAGCGCCGCTTCGGCATCGCGGCGCACCACCGCGACCCCGGCGCCCCCGAGGCGTAGAACCCCACACCGAGACCCACGCGGAAAGCCGTGTGCCTCCGCCCGGCGGGACGGAGGCACACGCCTTTGGTGTGGACCGGCGAGGCGGGGCTCAGGCGACCGGCTGCGGTACCGCAGCCGGTGCGGTCTCCGTCGCGGTCCGGCCCGCCGCGCGCCGCGCGCCGACCAGGACGGCGGTCAGTCCGGCCGCGGCCCACACGGCGAGGACGAGCAGCGCGGATCCCGCGCCCGCCCCGTCGAAGTACGCGACCGAGCGCAGGGCCGTGCCGCCCGCGCCCGGCGGGAGCAGTTGGCCGAGCGTGCCGGCCGGGGCGGGCAGCAGTTCGGGCGCGCCGGCGACCCCGGAGAACGGGTTGCCGAGCAGGATCATCAGGACGGCTCCGAGGCCGAGGCCGGGCCTGCCGATCAGTGCGGCGAGCCCCGCGAGCGTCGCGCCGACGGCCAGCACGGTCAGGGCGAGCACGCCCGCCTCCGCCCACCAGGAACCGGTGAACGCGCCGAGCCAGCTGTCCGCGAGGGCGGCGCCGGTCAGGCCCGCGAGGGCGGCGGCGCCCGTGAGGGCCACGGCGACCCGGGCGCCGCGCAGCCCGAGCATGGTGGCGACGATGCCGGAGGCGGCTCCGGCCATGCCGAGCGGCAGCAGTCCGGCCGCGAGGACGGCGCCGCGCGGATCGGCGGCGGAGGCGGGCACGACATCGGTGACCGCGAGCGCGGTACCGGCCGGCAGTTGCCCGGCGACGGCCTCGCGCAGCAGTCCGGCGACGACCGGGCTCGCGGCGGAGGCGGTCAGGAGCTCGGGTCCCCGCGGCGTGACGACGATCGCGCCGTACACCGTCCGGTCCTCGATCGCGGCGCGGGCGGCGGCCTCGTCCGCGTAACGGTGCACGTCGAAGGCCTCCCCGCGGGCGGCGAGCCGCTGCTCCAGGGGCGCGGTGGCGGTGGCGGGCCCGGCGAGTCCGATCGGCAGGTCGCGCGGTGCGGTCCTGGCGGCCGGCCAGGCGAAGGCCCAGAGGGCGAAGGCGACGACGGCGGGGATGAGCAGCATCACCGCGAGGGTCTTGCGGGTGGCTGTGGCGGGCATGACTCCAGCTCGATTCGGGAGAGGGGTAAAGAGAAGGATCGTTCGTTTTGCATCTGGGCCCACTGTCCTGCGGAGGGTCTCGGTTGTCAAGAATGAATATTCGTTTTACGTTGGGCGCCATGGCCCGTGTCTCGCAGGAACACCTCGACGCCCGCCGCCGCCAGATCCTGGACGGCGCCGCCCGCTGCTTCGCCCGCAACGGCTTCCACGCGACCTCCATGCAGGACGTCCTCACCGAGGTGGGCCTCTCGGCCGGCGCCGTCTACCGCTATTTCCGCGGCAAGGACGAACTGATCGCCGCCATCGCGGAGGAGGCCTTCGCGGGAGTCCGCGGTGCCTTCGTGGAGGCGTCCCGGGCCACCCCGCCGCCCACCCCCGACGTGCTCCTGGGCGCGGTGCTCCGCCTCTTCCTGGAGGAGCGGATCCCGGGCGCCGACCGGCAGGCCTTCCCGCGGCTGATCCTCCAGGTGTGGAGCGAGACGCTGCGCGACGAACAGCTCGCCGCGACCCTGGAGGCCGGTTTCCGCGGCATGCGGGAGATCTGGGCCGGCCTCGTCACCGCCTACCAGGAGAACGGGCTGCTGCCGGCCGGCGTCTCCGCCGACCACATGGTCAGGATCCTCATCGCGATCGCCCAGGGCTGCATCGCCCAGCAGGCGCTCTTCGGTGACCTGAGCGTCGAGATCCTGGAGGAGGGGGTCCGCGGGCTCATGTCCATGCGGACGCAAAGCCCCAGTTAACGAGCCGGAAAAACTTCCGCCCTAACGTGCAATGTCTGGCTCGGCAGCCCCTCCGCGTGGCTCAACGCAGCGTTGAAGATCGCTAAGGTCCGCTGCTGTCCGGGAGATGTGATCCCCGGTGGACGACAGTGAGGTGGAAGCGTGCGACTCAGCCCCCACGAGCAGGAACGCCTGCTCATTCATGTCGCGGCGGACGTGGCGGAGAAGCGCAGGGCGCGCGGGGTGAGGCTCAACCACCCCGAGGCCGTCGCCCTCATCACCTCGCACGTCCTGGAGGGCGCCAGGGACGGCCGCACCGTCGCCGAACTCATGGCATCCGGCCGCAAGGTGCTCAGCCGCGACGAGGTCATGGACGGCATCCCCGAGATGATCCACGACGTCCAGGTGGAGGCGACCTTCCCCGACGGGACCAAGCTCGTCACCGTCCATGACCCGATCGTGTGAAGGCGGGCCGGCACCCATGATCCCCGGAGAGATCCTTTACGGTGACGGTCCCGTCGTCCTCAACGAGGGCCGCACCGTCACCCGCCTCACCGTCCTCAACGCCGCCGACCGACCCGTCCAGGTCGGCTCCCACTACCACTTCGCCGAGGCCAACCCCGGCCTCGACTTCGACCGCGCCGCCGCCCGCGGCCTGCGGCTGGACATCGCCGCCGGCACCGCCGTCCGCTTCGAGCCCGGCATCCCCGTCGAAGTCGAGCTCGTGCCGATCGCCGGCCGCCGGATCGTGCCCGGCCTGCGCGGCGAGACCGCCGGCCCCCTCGACCCCGCCACCGGCCCGAACGGAGGCGACCGTGCCTGAGCTGCACCGCGCCGTCTACGCCGACCTGTTCGGCCCCACCACCGGCGACCGCATCCGGCTCGCCGACACCGATCTGCTGGTCGAGATCGAGGAGGACCGCTCCGGCGGCCCCGGCCGCGCGGGCGACGAGGCCGTGTTCGGCGGCGGCAAGGTCATCCGCGAGTCCATGGGCCAGTCCCGCACCACCCGCGCCGAAGGCGCCCCCGACACCGTGATCACCGGGGCGGTGGTCATCGACCACTGGGGCATCGTCAAGGCCGACATCGGCATCCGCGACGGGCGGATCACCGCCCTCGGCAAGGCCGGCAACCCCGACACCATGGACGGCGTTCACCCCGGGCTCGTCATCGGCCCCGAGACCGAGGTCATCGTCGGCAACGGCCGGATCCTCACCGCCGGAGCCGTCGACGCCCACGTCCACTTCATCTCCCCGACCGTCGTCGAGCAGGCCCTCGCCACCGGCGTCACCACCCTCGTCGGCGGCGGCACCGGACCCGCCGAGGGCACCAAGGCCACCACCATCACCCCCGGCCCCTGGCACATGGCCCGGATGTTCGAGGCCCTGGACACCTTCCCCGTCAACATCGGCCTGCTCGGCAAGGGCAACACCATGTCCCGGGAGGCCATGCGCTCCCAGCTCCGCGGCGGAGCGCTCGGATTCAAGATCCACGAGGACTGGGGCGCCACCCCCGCCGTCATCGACGCCTGTCTGGACGTCTGCGAGGAGACCGGCGCCCAGCTCGCCATCCACACCGACACGCTCAACGAGGCCGGTTTCGTCGGCGACACCCTCGCCGCCATCGCCGGCCGCACCATCCACGCGTACCACACCGAGGGCGCGGGCGGCGGACACGCGCCCGACATCATCACCGTCGTCTCCGAGCCGCACGTCCTGCCCAGCTCGACCAACCCGACCCGCCCGCACACCGTCAACACCGTCGAGGAACACCTCGACATGCTGATGGTCTGCCACCACCTCAACCCGGCCGTCCCCGAGGACCTCGCCTTCGCCGAGTCCCGCATCCGCCCCTCCACGATCGCCGCCGAGGACGTGCTGCACGACCTCGGCGCCATCTCGATCATCTCCTCCGACTCCCAGGCCATGGGGCGCGTCGGCGAGGTGATCATGCGGACCTGGCAGACCGCCCACGTCATGAAGAAGCGGCGCGGCGCCCTGCCCGGCGACGGCGCCGCCGACAACCACCGGGCCCGGCGCTACGTCGCCAAGTACACGATCAACCCGGCCGTCGCCCAGGGCATGGACCACCTCATCGGCTCCGTCGAACCCGGCAAGCTCGCCGACCTGGTGCTGTGGGAGCCGGCCTTCTTCGGCGTCAAGCCGCTCCTCGTCCTCAAGGGCGGGCAGATCGCCTACGCGCAGATGGGCGACGCCAACGCCTCCATCCCCACGCCCCAACCCGTCCTGCCCCGGCCGATGTTCGGCGCCCTCGGCCGGGCCGCCGCGGCCGGCTCCGTCAACTTCGTCTCCCAGGCAGCGATCGAGGACGACCTGCCGCGCAGGCTCTGCCTGCACAAGGAGTTCACCCCCATCGGCTCCACCCGGCGCATCACCAAGGCCGACATGCGGGAGAACGACGCCCTGCCCCGGGTCGAGGTCGACGCCGACACCTTCTCGGTGACCATCGACGGCGAACCGGTCGAACCGGCCCCCGCCGCCGAACTGCCCATGGCCCAGCGCTACTTCCTCTTCTGACAGCCCACGATGACCCGTTCCGCACTCCTCGTGCTCGCCGACGGCCGCTTCCCCGCCGGCGGGCACGCCCACTCGGGCGGCGCCGAAGCCGCCGTCAAGTCGGGCCGCCTGAAGGACGCCGCCGACCTGGAGTCCTTCTGTCGCGGACGGCTGCACACCACCGGCCTCACCACGGCCTCACTCGCCGCCGCCGCGGCCCTCGGCGCCGACCCGTACGCCCTCGACGAGGCAGCCGACGCCCGCACCCCCTCACCCGCCCTGCGCGCCGCCGCCCGCAGGCTCGGCCGCCAGCTGATGCGGGCCGCCCGCGCCGCCTGGCCGAGCCCCGAACTCGACCTGCTCGCCGACGCGTTCCCGCGCGGCGCCCACCAGCCCGTCGTCCTCGGCACCGCCGCCCGGGCCGCCGGACTCGGCCCCGAGGACGCCGCCCACTGCGTCGCGTACGAGACGGTCAGCGGCCCCGCGACCGCCGCCGTGCGCCTGCTCGGCCTGGACCCCTTCCAGGCCACCGCCGTCCTCGCCCGGCTCGCCCCCGCCATGGACGAGGTCGCGGCCCGGGCCACCGCCGCGGCGCACCAGGGCCTCGACGCCCTGCCCGCCGCCTCGGCCCCGCTGCTCGACCTCACCGCCGAACAGCACGCGACCTGGCCCGTCCGCCTCTTCGCCTCGTAGCACCCCCCAGCCCGCAAGGAGCCGCCATGCACCTCGACCACGACCACGGCCACGCCTCCGCCGTCTCCGCCGACGCCCACCGGCCCGACGGCAGCCGCCGCGCCCTGCGCATCGGCCTCGGCGGCCCCGTCGGATCCGGCAAGACCGCCACCGTCGCCGCCCTCTGCCGCGAACTGCGCGACACCCTCTCCCTCGCCGTCGTCACCAACGACATCTACACCCGCGAGGACGCCGAGTTCCTGCTCCGCGAGGCGGTCCTGCCGCCCGAGCGCATCCAGGCCGTCGAGACCGGCGCCTGCCCCCACACCGCGATCCGCGACGACATCTCCGCCAACCTCGAAGCCGTCGAGGACCTGGAGGAGTCGGTCGGCCCGCTCGACCTCGTCCTCGTCGAGTCCGGCGGCGACAACCTCACCGCCACCTTCTCCAAGGGCCTCGTCGACGCCCAGATCTTCGTCATCGACGTCGCCGGGGGCGACGACATCCCGCGCAAGGGCGGCCCCGGCGTCACCACCGCCGACCTCCTCGTGATCAACAAGACCGACCTCGCCCCCTACGTCGGATCCGACCTCGAGCGGATGGCCCGCGACGCCAAGGAACAGCGCGGCGACCTGCCCGTCGCCTTCACCTCCCTGCGCTCGGAGGAGGGCGTGACGCCGGTCGCCGACTGGGTCAAGGGCCGCCTGGCGGCATGGACCGCATGAGCCTCACCGCGCGCTCCCTCACCGCCACCGCCCGGATCGTCGCCGGCCCGGACGGCTCGCTCCCGGTCCTGCAGAGCGACGGCCCCCTCGCCCTGCGCCGCACCCGAGCCCCCGGCCCGTACACCCGCGTCACCGTCGTCGGCGCGATGAGCGCCCCGCTCGGCGGCGACCGGCTCTCACTGGCGGCGGAGGTACGGGACGGGGCGCGGCTCCTGGTCGACTCCGCCGCCGCGACCGTCGCCCTGCCCGGCCGCGGCGGCGCCCCCGCCACGTACGACATCGCGCTGACCGTCGGCGCGGACGCCGAGCTGCGCTGGCTGCCCGAGCAGCTGGTCTCCGCGCGCGGCTCCGAGCTGCGGATGCGCACCACCGTCGAACTCGCCGCCACCGCCCGGCTTTCTCTCCGAGAGGAACAAATCCTCGGCCGGTACGGCGAGGAGCCCGGCAGCCTCCTCACCCGGCTCACCGTGCGCCGAGCCGGACGCCTTCTGCTCGATCAGGAACTCGGCTACGGGCCCGCCGCCCCGGCCGGCTGGGACGGCCCCGCGGTCCTCGCCGGCCACCGCGCCACCGGGCAACTGCTCGTCGTGGACCCCGGCTTCGCCGACCGGCCGGCCGAGCCGCGGCTGCTCGGCGAGCACGCCGTGCTCACCCCGCTCGCCGGCCCCGCCGCCCTCGTCACCGCCGTCGCCCCCGACGCCCTCACCCTGCGCCGCCTCCTCGACGAAGCCCTGGAGGGCATCCTGTGGAGCCTGCCGAGCCCTGCGACCCGCCCCGAGTCATGAGCGCACGCGGGAATCCTGACTCGTCCGCCGGTTCCAGCCGGGCAGTCGCAGGGCGCCGCGCCAGGCGGGCCCGGCCACGGCGGCCAGGACGACGGCGAGGCCCCGGTCGAGCGGGACGGGGAAGGGGCGGGGGAGCACCGACGGGACCGGCGGGAGCTCCTCGCCCGGGCCCAAGGGAGGCGGACCCGGCGCCGGCCCCTCCCGCGAAGTCACCGCGACGCCAGCCAGGCGTCCTCCGCGGCGTAGTCGAAGAAGTCCACCTGATACTTCGCCAGACCCGGGAAGGCCTCCCGCCAGTCCCGCCCCGCCACCTGCGCGGCCAGCCACTCCACCGTCGCCGGCAGCGACTCCTCGTACGTCACCACCGGCCGGTAGCCCAACTCCCGCTCGGCCGCCGCCATGTCGTACACCACCGGATGCGCCGCGGTCCACGGCGTCAGGCCCACCGTGCCCCGCGCGGCGCCCTCCACCAGGACCGTCTCGCTCTCCGCCCCCATCACCGCGTCGATCGCCGCACCGATCTCCGCGACCGTCGGCGCCGTCGGATCACCGCCGTTGAGCACCCGGCTGCCCGGCTTGGCGGCGGCGAGACGGATCAGCTCGGCGAGGTTGTCCACGTGCACCGGGTGGAAGCGGGACCGGCCGCCCTCCGCGAGGATCCGCACCGGCCGTCCGTCCAGCGCACGCTTGACGAACCACAGCTCCCGGGGGCCCGGGCAGTACGTGCCGTGGATGGCACCCGCCCGCAGCAAGGTCGTCGGCAGCCGGTCGCCGGCCGCCAGCAGCTCCCGTTCCAGGGCGACCTTCCGGGAGCTGTAACTGTGCTGCCCGGGTGCGACCGTCGCCAGGTCCTCCGGGATCGGCACCGGAAAGCGCGGAAAGCCGTCCGGCTCGCCCTGCGTGTCGAAGCTCCGCCCCCGGTCGTCCTCGTACACCGCCCCGCTGGAGATCACCACCGCCGAACCGATCCGGTCCGCGAGCCCCGTCAACTGCCGCCCGTGCCCGGCGTCATAGGCCACGATGTCCACCAGGACGTCCGTGCCCCCGCCGAGCGCCGCCGACAGCGCCCCGTCCGCGTCGCGGTCCACCGCCACCGACCGGACCTCCGCCGGCCACCGCTCGTCCCGGCCGCCCCGGCGCGAGGCGGCGGTCACCTCCCAGCCGTCCGCGACGAGCGCCCTCACGGCCGCCCGCCCCACCTGTCCCGTCGCTCCCATTACGAACACGCTTCCCTTGGTCATGACGGTGACGCTACGGGCCGGGGGCCGCGCCGCCCAGGACCTTTCGCCGTGCGCGGATTCGCCCTCAGCGTCGCCGTCGCGGGAACTTCCGCGGCGCCGCCTCCGATTCGGCCGCCTTCACCTTCGCCGCGTACTCGTCCACGTACTCCTGCCCGGACAGCGCCAGGATCTCGTACATGATCTCGTCGGTCACCGCGCGCACCGCCGTCTTCTCCCCCTCCAGCCCGGCGTAGCGCGAGAAGTCCAGCGGCGCGCCGAAGCGGATCGTGACCCGCCGGATCCGCGGGACGACCCGGCCGGGCGGCTGGATCTCGAAGGTCCCCACCATCGCGCACGGGATCACCGGCACCCCCGCCGTCAGCGCCATCACCGCGACCCCCACCTTCCCCTTGTACAGGCGCCCGTCGTGCGACCGCGTCCCCTCCGGATAGATCCCGAGCAGCTCACCCTTGGCGAGCACCCCGAGACCCTCCCGGATCGCCGCCCGTCCGGCCTCCTTGCCCGAGCGGTCCACCGGGATCTGACCGGCGCTGCGGAAGAAGGCGGCGGTCAGCCGGCCCTTGAGACCCGGGCCGGTGAAGTACTCCTGCTTGGCGAGGAAGGTGATCCGCCTGCTCAGCACCACCGGCATCAGGAAGTGGTCGGAGAACGACAGATGGTTGCCCGCCACGATCGCCGCGCCCTCCTCGGGAACATGCTCAAGACCCTCCACCCGCGGCCGGAACAGCAGCCTCAGCAGCGGTCCGAGCAGCACGTACTTCAAGACGTGGTAGAACACCGAACAACCCCGTTCGTCGCCCGAAAAGGCCCGTGCACGCCCCCTTTGTATCCGTGGGCGTCCCCGTGGTCCACTGGTGGGGAGGAACGGGACTGATGACAGGCACGCGCGGGCACCGGAGTCCCGGCGCAGCCGCCACCGCCGCCCTGCTGTGCGCGGTGACGGCCGCCGGTCTGTACGGCTGCTCCGATACGGGCCCCTCCCAGCCGCGGCCGACCCCTACACCCGCGCCCGCCACGACCGAGGGGATCTCCCCGCTCACCGGACGCCCCGCCCGGTCGGGCCCGGTCCTCGCCGTGAAGATCGACAACGTGCCGCCCGCCCGGCCGCACACCGGCCTCGACGCCGCCGACCTCGTCTACGTCGAGCAGGTCGAGTCCGGCCAGACCCGCCTGATGGCCGTCTACTCCTCCCGGCTGCCCGACCGGGTCGGACCGGTCCGCAGCGCCCGCGAGTCCGACCTCGGCCTGCTGAGCCAGTTCGGCCGCCCGGTCCTCGCCTACTCCGGCGCCCAGAGCGCCCTCACCCCGCTGATCAAGGCCGCCCCGCTGCACCCGGTCACCGAGGCCGACACCCCCCGCGCCTTCGTGCGCGACCCCGGCCGCAGCGCCCCGTACAACCTCTATCTGCGGCCCGACCGGGCGCTCGCCACCGCGCCCGACGCCACCCACGCCAAGGACATCGGATTCCGCTTCGGCCCCGCGCCGGCGGACGGCACCCCGGTCAACAGCCGTACGGTCCGCTTCCCCGCCGCCCGCTACACCTTCACCTGGGCACCCGCCGAGCGCGCCTGGCACGTCACCATGGACGGCCGCTCCGACGGTCCGCTGAAACCGGCCACCGTCGTGGTGCAACACGTCACCGTGCAGCCCTCGCGCTTCCACGACTTCACGGGCGCCGTCTCCCCGTACACCGTCACCACCGGCTCCGGAACCGCCCAGGTGCTGCGTGACGGACGCGTCCACGAGGCCCGCTGGAGCAGGCCGAGCGCCGAGGCGGGCACCACCTTCACCACCCCCTCGGGCGCGCCGCTGAACTTCGCCCCCGGACAGGTGTGGGTGCTGCTCACCGGCAGCCGGTGACCCTCACGGCTGGGGTTTGGGGCGATGCCGCCGGACCGGGCCCGCACGGGTCTCGCCGCTGTCCGCCGCCGCCATGCCGACCGTGGCCACTCCGAGCACGATCCAGGCGAACCAGAGCCAGCCGCTGCTGCCGAGCGCCACTGTGTACGTGGTGATCAGCACCAGGGCGGCGAAGGTGATCACACCCATCGTCTTCGTGGGACCGGACATCATCGCTCCGCCCTCCTCGAAGCCATCGTGACCCCGGGACAGGGGCGTGCGCCACCCCTGGGACCGCGCTCCTTGCGCCCCCCGGGCGCGAAAGGCGACGGTCAGCGGCCGCCGCGGGTCTGGAGCGAGGCGAGGTACGCGTTGTACGCCTCCAGCTCCTTGTCGCCGTCCCGGTCCGCGGCCCGGTCCTTGCGGACCGCCTGCCGCTGCTCGGAGTGGTACCACTGGTAGACCAGCGCGATCAGCACCAGCACCGACGGGATCTCGCTGAACGCCCAGGCGATGCCGCCCGCCGCGTGCTGGTCGGACAGCGCGTCGATGCCGAGCGAGGCCGGCGGGCTCGCGTAGGCCTTCACCATCGGCTCGCTCGCCATCATCAGCGCGATGCCGAAGAAGGCGTGGAACGGCATGCCCGCGAACAGCTCCAGCATCCGCATCACATAGCCCGGCCGGTGCGGACCCGGGTCCACGCCCATGATCGGCCAGAAGAACACCAGACCCACCATGAGGAAGTGGACCATCATCCCCACATGGCCCGCCTTCGACCCCATCAGGAAGTCGAACAGCGGCGTGAAGTACAGCCCGTACAGGCTCGCGATGAACATCGGGATCGTGAACGCCGGGTGCGTGATGATCCGCATGTACCGGCTGTGCAGCAGCTTCAGCAGCAGCTCGCGCGGACCCGTCGAACCCCGGCCGGCCACGGGGAGCGCCCGCAGCGCCAGCGTCACCGGCGCACCGAGCAGCAGCAGGATCGGCGACAGCATGGAGATCACCATGTGCTGCACCATGTGCACGCTGAACATGACCATGCCGTAGTCGTTGAGCTTCGTGCACATCACCAGGGCGATGGTCAGCACGCCCACCACGAAGAACACCGTCCGGCTCACCGGCCAGGCGTCCCCGCGCCTCCGCAGCCGGGCCACGCCCCACCCGTACAGAGCGAGCGCGGCCAGGCACCCGGTCAGGAAGAAGAGGTCGGGGGAGAACTCCAGGGCCCGCCCCAGCGTGAACGGCGGCAGATCCATGGTCATGCCGTGCCCGCTGTGATCCATCTGTCTACTCCTGGAGCCCGATTCGCGCTTGTTGTCCGCACCAGACTAGAACCGCCCCCGGTCGTGGCGGCGACCGGGGGCGGGTGTCACGGAGCGGAGTCGTCAGAGCACGTTCTCGGCCTCGGCGTAGCGGTCCTCCGGGACCGTCTTCAGGGTCTCCACGGCCTTCGCCAGCGGGACCAGCACGATGTCGGTGCCGCGCAGCGCCGTCAGCATGCCGAAGTCGCCGCGGTGCGCCGCCTCCACCGCGTGCCAGCCGAAGCGGGTCGCGAGAACGCGGTCGTACGCGGTCGGGGTGCCGCCACGCTGCACATGGCCCAGGATCACCGGGCGGGCCTCCTTGCCGAGGCGGCGCTCCAGCTCGACGGAGAGCTGGTTGGCCACGCCGGTGAAGCGCTCGTGGCCGTAGATGTCCTTGCCGGCGGTCTTGAAGTCCATGGAGGAGCCCTCGCGGGGCTTCGCGCCCTCGGCGACCACGACGATCGCGAAGCGCTTGCCGTCCTCGAAGCGGGCACCGACCCGAGAGGTCAGCTCGTCGATGTCGAAGGGACGCTCGGGCACCACGATCGCGTGCGCCCCGGCGGCCATGCCGGAGTGCAGCGCGATCCAGCCGGTGTGCCGGCCCATGACCTCGACGATCAGCACCCGCTGGTGGGACTCGGCGGTGGTCTTCAGCCGGTCCAGGGCCTCGGTCGCCACGGTGACGGCGGTGTCGAAGCCGAAGGTGACATCGGTCGAGGCGATGTCGTTGTCGATGGTCTTCGGCACGCCGACGATCGGCAGACCCGCCTCGGAGAGCAGGTTCGCGGCCTTCAGGGTGCCCTCGCCGCCGATCGGGATGATCGCGTCGATGCCCAGGTCGGCGACGTGGCCCCTGGCCCGCTCGACGCCGTCGACCAGATGGGCGGGCTGCACCCGGGAGGAGCCGAGGATGGTGCCGCCGCGGGCCAGGATGCCGTTCACCGCGTCGAGGTCCAGCTTGCGGTAGTCGGCCTCCAGCAGGCCCTTCCACCCGTCGTGGAAGCCGATGACCTCGTCACCGTGGTCGACGACCGCGCGGTGCACGACGGACCGGATGACGGCGTTCAGACCGGGGCAGTCTCCGCCGGAGGTGAGCACACCAATGCGCATAGCCCAAAAACCTTTGCAACGTGGGCCGACTCCCGGACCACGTCGTCCGGCTGGATCCCCGCCACCCTATCGGTGCCGGGTGGCGGGGCCGAACCGGATGTCCGCGGATTGGACACCGTCTTTACTTACGAATCCATTGTGCGTATGCGCGCTCAGACGTGCGGTGCGAGGCGCTGTGCGACGGGCCGTCAGGCGGGCTGCGTCGCCGCCGCGATGCGCTCCGCGCGGAGCGCCTCGTACCAGCGGTCGTCCGTCGGCGGCAGCGCGTTCACGTCCAGCGCCAGCTTCAGGAGCAGGTCCGCGATCTGCGGGTTCCGCGCCATGACCGGGCCGTGCATGTACGTGCCGAAGACGGTGTCGTTGTACGCGCCCTCGGTGCCGTCGCCGGTGCCGTTGCCGTTGCCGAACACGGTGCGGGCGAACGGGCGGGCGGTCGGGCCGAGGTGGGTGACGCCCTGGTGGTTCTCGAAGCCGGTGAGCTGGGGCAGACCCAGCTGCGGGTCGATGTCGCCGAGCACGTCGCCGACACAGCGGGCGCCCTCGCCGCGGACCGTGGTCACGTCGAGGAGACCGAGGCCGGCCTGGCGCTCGCCGACGTCGTTGACGAACTCGTGGCCGAGGATCTGATAGCCGGCGCACACCGAGAAGATGATCGCGCCGTTGGCCGCGGCCCGGCTCAGGCCGCCGTCGCGGAGCAGCCGCTCGGCCGCCAGGCGCTGGGGCCGGTCCTCGCCGCCGCCGATCAGGTAGATGTCGCCGGAGGTCGGGACCGGCTGGTCGCTGCGCACGTCGACGCGCTCGACGCTGAGGCCGCGCTGGCGGGCACGGCGCTCGACGACGAGGACGTTGCCCTGGTCGCCGTAGGTGCTGAGCAGGTCCGGGTAGACCCAGACCAGACGCAGGCTGCTGTCAGTCATGCTGCAAGTCCTTTTGCGGGGTCGAGTCGGGTCAGTTGCCGACACGGCGGCGGACGTCCTGGAAGGCGGTGTAGTTGGCGATCAGCTCGATCTGGCCGGGCGGCGCCACCGTCACGGCCTCGTCGAGCGTCTCGCACACGCGGAAGTCCACGCCCGCGACCTCCAGGCGGACCGCCAGGTCCAGCTTGCGGTCGCCGATGACCATGATCGGGTGGCCGGCCAGCCGGCCGTAGTCCACGTCCCACAGCCAGGAGGTGTCCGTGCCGTCGGCGCCACGCGCGTTGACGGAGAGGATCACCGGGGTCGGCGGCTGGTCGATCAGGGAAAACGTTTCGAGCCAGCCGGCCGGGTTCTTGGCCAGGAGCAGTCGCAGATCACGCCCCTGGAAGGAGACCACGTCGTAGCGGCCCGCGACCGCCTGCACCTGGTACATCCGCTCCAGGGCCACCTGCGGCGGCACCCCGAAGACCGCGGCGACCGCGGCGGAGGTGGCGGCGTTGGCCTTGTTGGCGCGGCCGGGCAGCTGGAGGTGGATCGGCCAGGCCGAGCCGTGCGGGTCGAGCACGTGGTCGCCGTTCAGCGCCCAGCTGGGCGCGGGGCGCCGGAAGCCGCACTCGCCGCAGAACCAGTCGTCGCCGGGGCGCTGGAGCACACCGCCGCAGGCGGGGCAGGACCAGGCGTCGTCCTTCCACTCCTGGCCGACGGCGACCCACACCACGTTGGGGGAGGAGGAGGCGGCCCACACGATCAGCGGGTCGTCGGCGTTGGCGATGACGACGGCCTTCGTGCCGTTGAGGCCCTCGCGCCACTTCTCGGCCAGCATCCGGGTCTCCGCGGCGCGGTCGAGCTGGTCGCGGGAGAGGTTGAGCAGGGCGATCGCCTTGGGCGTGGTGTCCCGGGCGACGCCGGCGAGGTACTTCTCGTCGACCTCGATGACGCCGTACCGGGCGTCCGATCCGCCGGCCAGGGCGGAGGTGATGCCGGCGGGCATGTTCGCGCCGAGCGCGTTCGACACGACCGGACCGCTGGCGCGCAACGCCTCGGCGATCAGGCGGGTCGTGGTGGTCTTTCCGTTGGTCGCCGACACGAGCACGACGTCCAGATGCTGCGCGAGCCGCCCCAGCAGATCGGGGTCGAGCTTCAGCGCGACCCGGCCGCCGATCACCGATCCGCTGCCGCGTCCCGCTGCTCGCGACACCGCGGCTGCGGCCTTGCCCGCCGTCACGGCCAGCTTGGCGCGCGGCGACAGCGGCTCCGAGTTGCTGCCTGACATCGTCCTTGTTCCTCCTTGCGTCGGTCCGGGCTCAGCCTATCGAGATCCGGCCAGCAGCCCGAACCGCGGCACCGCGCCACGAGGGGGCTGACCCCTGAACGTACCCTTGCGCCCATGCGAAACCGGCTGATCCCCGGCAGTTCCGGCCACGTCCGAGCGATGACGCTCCTCGGCGACCCCGTGCTGCACACCCCCTGCGAGACCGTCACCGACTTCGGGCCCGAGCTCGCCCGGCTCGTCGAGGACATGTTCGCGACGATGTACGCGGCGAACGGCGTGGGCCTCGCCGCCAACCAGGTGGGCGTGGGGCTGCGGGTCTTCGTCTACGACTGCCCGGACGACGAGGACGTCCGGCATCTGGGCCATGTGGTGAACCCGCGCCTGGTGGAGGCCGACGGGGACGTGTTCCGGGGCCCGGAGGGCTGTCTGTCCCTGCCGGGCCTGGAGGCGCCGACCCCGCGCCTCGACCGCGCGGTCGTCGAGGGCGTCCGGCTGGACGGCACCCCGGTCCGCGTCGAGGGCACCGGGTTCTTCGCCCGCTGCCTCCAGCACGAGTGCGATCACCTGGCGGGCGGGGTCTACGCGGACCACGTCACGGGCTGGGCCCGGCGCCGCCTGCTGCGGGCGATCCGCAAGGAGCCGTGGGGGAGCGGCGTGGGGGTGCTGGAGGGCTGACCTCCGAGGCCGCGCCCTCGCCCGCGCGACAGCGTCCGGGCCCGCCGGAAGGTCGCCGGAGCCGAGCGGGAAGGCCTAGAAACCGGGCCCGTCCGCGCGGTCCTGGGCCTGGGCCAGCCGGCCCCACAGGACGTCGGCCAGGGCGCGCACCAATTCCGCGCGGGAGCAGGGGCGTTCGCCGAGCCACCAGTCGCCCGCGGCGTGCATCATGCCGACGATGCCGTGCCCCCAGATCCGGGCCTGCGCCTCGCCGCCCGGGCCGAGGTCGATGCGCTCGGCGATGACCTGGCCGAGCTCCTCGCCCATGCGGCGCAGCAGCGGGGCGGAGTGGCGGCCGACGTCGAAGCCCTGCTCGGACTGGTGCGGCTCCTCGGCGGGGTGCATGAGGAAGCGGTAGACCTGCGGCATGGCCTCGATGGAGGCCAGATAGGTGTCGAGGGTGGACTCGACCCGGCGGCGCCGGTCCGAGGGCGCGTCGAGCGCGGCCCGCAGCGCCGAGAGCAGCGCGTCGGTGTGGCGGGTGGCGAGGGCCCGGTAGAGGCCGCCCTTGTCGCCGAAGTGGCGGTAGAGGATCGGCTTGGTGATGCCCGCCTCGGCCGCGATCGCGTTCATGGAGGCCTTGGGCCCGTCGCGGAGCACCACGCGGTCCGCCGCCTCCAGCAGCTCGCGGCGCCGCTGGTCGGCGGTCCGGTGCTGGTCGGTGGTGGTCCGGTGTGTGGTGTCCATAAGCGTGTCTCCCCGCCCGTACGAATTCCTGAGGCTGTCGCAACGTAACACCCGGGCGGCACCCCGTGCCGTCCGGCCGCCGCCCGGGGGAACCGCTCCGATGCTGGTTGACAGCTCCTACCCACCGGTAACAGACTGCTGTTACCGCAAGTAACATACCGCTGGGAGGGACCATGGGCGAGTTCACGCTCGAACTCAACGACGACCAGAAGCAGGTGCGCGACTGGCTCCACGGCTTCGCCGCCGATGTGATGCGCCCCGCGGCCGCCGAATGGGACGAGCGTGAGGAGACTCCCTGGCCGATCATCCAGGAAGCCGCCAAGCTCGGCATCTATTCCCTGGACTTCTACGCCCAGCAGTTCTTCGACCCCACGGGCCTCGGCATCCCGATGGCCATGGAGGAGCTCTTCTGGGGCGACGCCGGCATCGCCCTGTCCATCGTCGGCACCGGTCTCGCCGCCGTCGGCGTCCTCGCCAACGGCACCGAGGAGCAGATCGGCACCTGGGTCCCGCAGATGTACGGCGACGCCGACGACGTCAAGGTCGCCGCCTTCTGCTCCTCCGAGCCCGACGCCGGCTCCGACGTGGCCTCCATGCGCACCCGCGCCGTCTACGACGAGGCCAAGGACGAATGGGTGATCAACGGCACCAAGACCTGGGCGACCAACGGCGGCATCGCCAACGTCCACGTCGTCGTCGCCGTCGTCGACCCCGAGCTCGGCTCCAAGGGCCACGCCTCCTTCATCGTGCCGCCCCACACCCCCGGCCTCTCCCAGGGCCAGAAGTTCCAGAAGCACGGCATCCGCGCCTCCCACACCGCCGAGGTCGTCCTGGAGGACGTCCGCGTCCCCGGACACTGCCTGCTCGGCGGCAAGCAGAAGCTGGACGAGCGCCTGGCCCGCGCCCGGGAACGCGCCAAGGCGGCCGGCGGCATGGGGGTCCCCCCGGCCGAAGGCTGGGGGAGGGTCAAGAACGCCGCCATGGCCACCTTCGAGGCCTCCCGCCCCGCCGTCGGCGCCATGGCCGTCGGCACCGCCCGCGCCGCCTACGAGGTCGCCCTCGACTACGCGAAGACCCGCGAGCAGTTCGGCCGCCCGATCATCGACAACCAGGGCGTCGCCTTCCAGCTGGCCGACATGCGCACCCAGATCGACGCCGCCCGCCTCCTCGTCTGGCGCGCCTCCTGGATGGCGACCGCCGGCAAGCCCTTCACCTCCGCCGAGGGCTCGATGTCCAAGCTGTACGCCAGCGAGGTCGCCAAGAAGGTCACCGCCCAGGCCATCCAGATCCTCGGCGGCAACGGCTACACCCGTGAATACCCCGTCGAGCGCATGCACCGCGATGCCGCCATCTACACGATCTTCGAGGGCACCAGCGAGATCCAGCGCCTGGTCATCGCCCGCACCCTCTCCGGCATGCCGATCCGCTGACCGCCGACCGCTCGCACGCCGCGGATCACACCACGCAGAACTCGTTGCCCTCCGGGTCCTGGAGCACCACCGCGTAGTAGTCCATGCCCTCCGGCTCGTCCATCGCGTACAGCACCGAGGCGCCCAGCCCCCTCAGCCGGGCGACCTCGGTGTCCACCCGCTCGCGGCGGACGGCGAGCGGCACCCCGCGGCCGCCGCCGACCTTCAGGTCCAGATGCAGCCGGTTCTTGACCGTCTTCGGCTCCGGCACCCGCTGGAACCAGACGCGCGGCCCTGCCCCCTTCGGGTCGACGATCGACTCGGGCAGCTCCCCGGCACCGTCCCCCAGCTCGTCCTCGGGCACGCCGATCGCCCTCCAGTACGCGATCCAGCTCGGGTGGCCGTCCGGCGGCGGCTCCGGTGCATAGCGCAGGGCCTCGGCCCAGAAGGCGACCAGGCGCTGCGGATCCGCGCAGTCGATGGTCAGCTGCACGGTCATCTCGGGTGCGTTCGTCCCGGGTGCGTCCGTCTCGGGTTCGTCCATGACGGCAGCGTCGCAGACACCACTGACAACGTCCGGCCGACGGTCGACGCGCCACCGCCGCGCCGCCTACCGGCAGATCATCTCCTGCGGCAGAATCACGAGGCCACACGTTCATAGGGGGACACCACGATGGCGATACCCGAACTCACCGGACTCCCGCTGCTCGGCTCACTGCTCGACCTCAAGAACGACTCGCTCGGCACCTTCCTGAGGGCCCGGCGCGACCACGGGGACGTCGTCCGGATCAGCGCCGGGCCGCCCGGCATGAGGGGCACCGTCCACTGCGTGTTCTCCGCCGAGGGCGCCCAGCAGGTCCTGGCCGGCGAGGCCGCCAACTTCCGCAAGGACAACGCCTTCTACCAGGAGATCCGCGAGTCCTTCGGCAACGGGCTGCTCACCAGTCAGGACGGCGACTACCTGCGCCAGCGGCGGCTCGTCCAGCCGCTCTTCACCCGCCGCAGCGTCGACACCTACGCCTCCGCCGTCGCCGCCGAGGTCACCCGGCTCACCGACGGCTGGCGCGACCGGGCCGAGGAGACCGTCGACGTCGTCCACGAGATGAGCGGGCTGGCCCTGCGGGCCGTCGCCCGCATCCTCTTCGGCACCGACGTCGAGGAGGCCGTCGGCATCGTCGAGCGCTGCTTCCCCGTGCTCGGCTCCTACGTCTCCAGCCGCGGCTTCGCGCCGCGCAAGATCCCGCGCGACTGGCCCACCCCCGGCAACCGACGGGCCGCAGTCGCCCACGAGGAGCTGTACGCCGTCTGCGACCGGATCATCGCCGAGCGGCGCGCGGCCGGGACGAGCGGCGCGGGGCAGGACCTGCTGACCCTCCTGGTCGCCGCCGGCAGCGACGAGGACGGCGGCTTCGACGCGGCCGAACTGCGCGAACAGGTCCTGGTGTTCCTCCTCGCCGGCCATGAGACCACCGCCACCTCCATGGCCTTCGCGCTGCATCTGCTCGCCCGCCACCCCGACGAGCAGAAACGCGCCCACGAGGAGCTCGACCGGGTCCTGGCGGGCCGCGCGCCCGACGCCGCCGACCTGGACCGGCTGCCCCACCTCACCCGGGTCCTCAAGGAGGCCATGCGGCTCTTCCCGGCCGCCCCCGCCATCGGCCGCCGGGCCGTCGCCGCCACCGAGATCGACGGCCACACGATCCCCGCCGGCGCCGACGTCATCGTCTCCCCGTGGGTGACCCACCGTCACCCCCGTTACTGGGACGACCCGGAGCGCTTCGACCCCGACCGCTTCACCCCCGAGGCCGAGGCGGCCCGCCCGCGCTACGCCTGGTTCCCCTTCGGCGGCGGCCCCCGCGCCTGCATCGGCCAGCACTTCTCCATGCTGGAGTCGGGGATCGCCCTGGCGATGATCCTGCAGTCCTACGAGCTGGTGGCCGTCGACACCGATGTCCCACTGGGCTCCGCGATCACCCTCCAGGCCCTCGGCCCGGCCCGTTGCCGGCTGAAGGCCCGTACCTGACCGGAGTCCGTGACGGACTCCGCCACGGGTCCGTCACGGAGTCGGTGACGGCGTGCAGGTGGTGCCGGGGCGGATCTTCGTCAGCGCGACGAGATAGTCCTCGACCTTCCGGTCGACACAGGCGTCCCGCCCGTACCCCGTGTGGCCCGCCGCGTCGAAGGACAGCAGCATGCCGCCGGGGAACTGCCGCGCCAGGCTCACCGCCTCGCCGTAGGGCGTCGACGGATCGCCGGACGTGCCCACGACGAGGACCGGGGGGACGCCGTCGGCGTTCACCCGGTGCGGCCGCTGACGGCCGGCCGGCCAGTCCTTGCAGACCAGTTCGCCGGTCACGCCGGTGGTGCCGTACGCGCCGGCGGCCCGGTGGGCCGGGGCGAGCGCGTCCCAGTAGGCGCGCTCGTCACGAGGGTGGGGGACGTCGAGGCAGTTGATCGCGATCAGGGCCGCCTCGGAGTTGTCCTCGGGCACGTCGGCTTCGGCGGGCTCGCCCGGTCCGTCGGGCCGGGCAGGCTCCTCCGAGGCGTCCGCCTCACCCGTCCCGCCGCCCTCTTCCGACTCCTCCGTCTCCTCCTCGGTCTCCTCCTCCGCGTCGGTGGCCAGGGCCGCCAGCGCGGTGCCGTCCCCGCCGTCCGCCGCGCGCAGGGCCTCGGACAGGGCCTCCCACTGCGCCTCCGGCGTGTACATGGACAGGGCGAGCGCCGACACCACGCCGGCGGCGTCGAGACCCTCCTCGGAGCCGTCGACCGGCAGCGGCTCGCGCTGCGCCCGCCTCACGAGCCGGTCGATCAGCGCGCGTATCTCCTCGGACGTGGCACCGGGACAGCCCTCGCCGACCGTGTCCGCGCAGGAGTCCGCGTAGTCGTCGACGGCCTTGCGGAAGCCCGTGGACTGGCTCAGCGTGCGCTGCCGCCAGTCGAGCGACGGATCGATCGCCCCGTCCAGGACCATCGCCCGTACCCGGCGCGGGAACTGCTCGGCGTACGAGGTGCCCAGGCTCGTCCCGTACGACCAGCCCACGTACGTCAGCTTCCGCTCGCCGAGCGCCGCCCGCAGCACGTCCAGGTCCCTCGCCGCGTCGTCCGTTCCCACGTGCGGCAGCAGCGGCCCACTGGCCTCGACGCACGCCTCGGCCGTGGCCCGGGCGTCGGCGAGGGCGGCGGCGCGCTCCGCGGCGGTACGGGGATAGAGGGGCGCGGCAGCCGTGTCCGGCGACTCCTCGTCCGCGCCTTCCTTCCCCTCACCCTTGCCCTTCGTACGGCAGGTCAGGGCAGGCCGGCTCTCCCCGACGCCGCGCGGATCGAACGCCACGATGTCGAACCGCTCCCGCACCCCGCGCCCGAGGTCCTCGGCCAGACCGTCCCGCAGGGCCTGGACGCCGCGCTCTCCCGGGCCACCGGGGTTGTACACGAGGGCCCCGAGGCGGCGCCCTGCCGTGGCGGTGGCGGCCCTGGCCACCGGCAGTACGAAGGTCCTGCCGTCGCCGGGCCGGGAGTAGTCCATCGGCACGGTGAGCGACGCGCACTCCAGCTCGCCGCAGGGCCGCCAGGCGAGCTTCTGCCCGTAGAAGCGCCGCAGTTCGGCCCGCTGGGCCGGATCGGCGGTGGCCGCGGCCCCGGGCCCCGGCCGACCCCCGTCCGGTCCGGCCCCGGCCGTGCACGCGGCCAGGGAGGTGGTTCCGAGGACGGCGAGGGCGACGACGAGGGCCGCGCGGGGGCGGCGGCGGGCGTGGGCGCGGATCACGGGGAACTCTCCTTCGGTGGTCGGTCCACCGCAGGATCACGCGCGCATGCTGAGGATTTCCTGAAGGCGGCCGGCGGCGGCCGGCGGCCCGGAGCCCGAGGCCGGTCTCCAGGGGCAGCCGGTCCGCGGCCTCAGTCCGTCGTCGGCAGGCGCAGGACGAAACGAGCGCCGCCGTGCGTGCCGCGGCCCGCCGTGAGCGTGCCGCCGTGGACGTGGGCGACCCAGGAGGCGATGGACAGTCCGAGGCCGGTGGAGCCCGAACCGCTGCGGAAGCGGTCGAACAGGGCGCCCGCGACCTCCGGCGGCAGGCCCGGACCGGCGTCCTCGACCGTCAGCGTCCCGTCACCGGTGACCGTGACCAGCACGTCCGCCGGCAGGCCCGGCGCGTGACCGTGCGCGAGCGCGTTGCCGAGCAGATTGGCCACGGCCCGGCGCACCAGGTCGGGATCGGCGACCACGATCGTGTCCTCGGCCTCGACCCGGACCCGATGGCCCTGGGTCGGAGCCTCCTCGACCACGGCCTCCACCAGCTGGTCCAGCCGCAGCGGCTGGCGCGCCGGGGCGACCGAGCCGGACATCAGCCGGGCCCGGGTGAGCAGCCCGTCGACCAGCCGCCCCATGCCCTCCGCCAGGCCCAGGGTGCGCCGGTGCACGTCCGCGCTGTCCGTCTCGCCGCGCAGCGCCGTCTCGGCGAGCGTCCGCAGCGAGGCCGCCGGGGTGCGCAGGTCGTGGGCGGCGTCCGCGAGGAACGCCTCCTGCTGGGCCAGCGCGACCAGCGCCGGGCGGACCGCCCGCCCCGACAGGACGTGCCCGACGGCCGCGGACAGCAGCACGAGCAGCGCGCAGCCGCCCGTCACCACCCACACGAGCCGACGGTGGTCGTCCCGCTGCGCCGTCGCGTCGGCCACCGTCACCAGCACGCCCTGCGGGCGCGCGTCCTGCGCCGCCTCCGCGTCGTAGAAGGGCATCGCGAACACCCGTACCGGCGCGCCGCTCGTCGATCGCCGGTCGAAGCCCCGCACGTCCTCGGCCCGCACCGCCGCACGGCCGGCCGCCAGGACGACGTCCCGGTCCACGGCCAGGCACGGCTTCGCCGGCGCGTGCCGCACGGTCAGGCCCCGGCCCGCGACCAGGAGCACGGTCAGCGGCGGGCAGTCGATGTTCATCGTGTCCGCGAGGACGGACGTGTCGAGCCGTCCGTCCTCCTCGGTCTCCAGCAGACCGAGGGCCCAGCTGGTGTCCGCGTCCATCGCGTGGTCGAGCTGCTCCCGCCAGCGGACGCTGTCGCTGCGCACGGCCAGCACGGCCATCGTGATCAGCCCGAGGGCGCTGGTGAGCGCGAACAGCAGGGTGATCCGCCGGCGCAGCCGCAGCACGCGCGCGCTCGGCGTGAGGGGCGCCCGCCTCACCGGTCGTCGCCGGGCGCGAGCCGGTAGCCGACCCCGCGCACGGTGTGGATCAGCGGGGGGTCGCCGAGCTTGCGGCGGAGCTGGGACACCAGCACCTCCAGGACGTTGGACTGCGGCTCGGCCATCTCGTCCCAGCAGCTCTCGATCAGCTCGGACCGGGGGACCGCCTGGTCGGCCCGGGCCGCGAGGACCTCCAGAACCGCGAATTCCCTGCTCGTCAGCGTCAGCAGCACACCGGCGCGGCGCACATGCCGACGGGCCGTGTCGATCTCCAGGTCGCCGACGCGGTGCACCGGCGGGCGGACCACGGCGGAGCGGCGGCACAGGCTGCGGACCCGGGCGACCAGCTCGGGCACCGCGAACGGCTTGACGAGATAGTCGTCACCGCCGCTCGCGAACCCCTCCACCCGGTCCGCGACCCTGTCCCGCGCCGTCAGGAACAGCACCGGCACCCCGCGGCCGGCCCGCCGCAGCCCGTCCACATAGGCGGCGGCGTCCCCCGACGGCAGCATCCGGTCGAAGACGGCGCAGTCGTACGCGGTGACGAACAGCGCCTCGTCCGCCTGCGGCAGATCGCCCGCCTCGTCGACGGCGAGCCCGGCGGCCCGCAACGCGGCGGCCACCCCGAACCGGAGGTTTTCGTCATCCTCGACGAGCAGTACACGCACGCGGCCACCCTAGAGCCCCCTCATCCTCGGCACCCCCGACGTGGGGCGGCGGTCAGCGGTCGCCGACGCCGGAAAGGGCCTTCTGCACGCCGCCGGGGCCGTCGTGGCGCCTCGTCCCGCAGGTCAGGAGCCGCGGGTCGCCACGAGCACCGTCGCGTACAGGTCCTCGTCCTCGACGATCCGGGCGGTCAGGCCCTGGGCCGTGACCGCCGCCAGGGCCTGCTCGGCCTGGCGCTCGCTCGTCTCCGACAGGAGGTGACCGCCGGGGGCCAGCCACTCGACCGCCTCGGCCGCGACGCGGCGCAGCACGTCCAGGCCGTCCGAGCCGCCGTCCAGCGCGACCAGCGGCTCGTGGTCGCGGGCCTCCGGCGGCAGCAGCGGGACGTCACCGCTCGGGACGTACGGGACGTTGGCGACCAGCACCTCGACCCGGCCGCGCAGCCCGCGCGGCAGCGGGGCGAAGAGATCGCCCTCGTACACGCGGCCGCCGCGCGGCTCGACATTGCGCCGGGCGCAGCGGACCGCGGCCGATTCGATGTCGGACGCGTGCACCTCGGCGCCCTCGACGGCGTCGAGCAGCACCGCGGCGGCCGCGCCGGAGCCACAGCACAGGTCGACACAGACGGCGCCCGGCCGGGCCAGCGACACCGCCCGCCGCACCAGGAACTCCGTACGCCGGCGCGGGACGAACACCCCGCCGTCGACCTCGATCCGCAGCCCGCAGAACTCCGCCCAACCCACCACGTGTTCGAGCGGCAGGCCCGCGGCGCGGCGCTCGACCATGGTGTCGAGCTCCGCCGGCCCGGCGGCCGCCGCGCCGAGCAGCTCCGCCTCCTCCTCGGCGAAGACGCAGCCCGCGGCCCGCAGCCGCTCCACCACCCCGAGCTCAGACAAGCTGTGCCTCGATCGCGGCCACGACCTCGGGGGCGTCCGGCTCGGTGCGCGGGCGGAAACGGGTCACGACGCCGTCGCGGCCGATGAGGAACTTCTCGAAGTTCCACTGGACGTCCCCGGCCTCGCCCTCCGCGTCCGCGACCCGGGTCAGCTCCGCGTACAGCGGGTGCCGCCCGGCGCCGTTCACGTCCGTCTTCTCCAGGAGCGGGAAGGTCACGCCGTACGTCGTCGAGCAGAAGGTCTCGATCTCCTCCGAGCTCCCCGGCTCCTGGCCCGCGAACTGGTTGCACGGCACGCCGAGCACGGTGAAGCCGCGCTCCCCGTACTCCTTCTGCAGCCGCTCCAGACCGGCGTACTGCGGGGTGAGACCGCACTTGGACGCCACGTTCACGACCAGCACGGCCCGGTCGCGGAAATCGGCGAGCGAGAGCGGCTCGCCGGTGAGGGTCGTCAGCGGAATCTCGTACAGGCTCATGCGGCAGCTCCTCGTAGGAATGAGGTTTGATCTCAGCATGGGAGACGAACCGCTGGCAATCGAGATCGACCCCGGCCCGGAGCCGGAGGAGGGGCCGCGCCGTGTGTGGTGCCGGCTGTGCGGCCGCCCGCTGACCGGCGCCGAGTCCCGCCGCACCGGCCTCGGCCCCGCCTGCGACGCCAAGCTCCACCCGCCGGGCCCGGACATCCGCACCCGACGCCACGAGGTCGAGCAGGACACCCTCCCCGGCGTCTGAGAGGGTCCCTACAGCTCGCGGAACAGGCCCTCCTGGACCACCGACACCAGCAGCCGGCCCTCGCGGTCGTAGATCCGGCCGCGGGCGAGGCCGCGCCCGCCCGTCGCGATCGGCGACTCCTGGTCGTACAGGAACCACTCGTCGGCCCGGAACGGCCGGTGGAACCACATCGCGTGGTCCAGGGACGCCATGTCGAAGCCCCGCGGGCCCCACAGCGGCTCGACGGGGATGCGGACCGCGTCGAGCAGGGTCATGTCGGAGGCGTAGGTCAGCGCGCAGGTGTGCACCAGCGGGTCGTCGCCCAGCGGGCCGACCGCCCGCATCCACACGGCGCTGCGCGGGTCCGCGTCCTTGACCTGCTCCTTCGTCCAGCGCAGCCGGTCCACGTACCGGATGTCGAAGGGCTGGCGGCGGGCCATCCGCTCCAGCGCCTCCGGCAGCGCGCCGAGGTGGTCGCGGATCTCGTCCGCGAGGTTCGGCAGGCTGTCCGGATCGGTGAGGTGCCGGGGCGGCAGCTGGTGCTCGAAGGCACCCGCCTCCGGGAGGTGGAAGGAGGCCGTCAGATTGAAGATCGTCCGGCCCTCCTGGATCGCGGTGACCCGCCGGGTGGTGAAGGAACGCCCGTCGCGCACCCGCTCCACCTGGTAGACGATCGGCACGCCGGGGCGCCCCGGCCGCAGGAAGTAGGCGTGCAGCGAGTGCACCGGGCGGTCGTCGTCCACGGTGCGGCCGGCCGCCACCAGGGCCTGCCCGGCGACCTGCCCGCCGAAGACCCGTTGCAGCGACTCCTGCGGACTGCGCCCGCGGAAGATGTTCACCTCGATCCGCTCCAGATCGAGCAGGTCCACGAGCCTCTCGGCGGGATTGGTCACCCTCGTCCTCCTCTACAACGTGCCCACGGACGTCACGCGCACGATCGCCCGGCCCTCCTCGTCCGAGGCCGCCAGGTCCACCTCCGCGCTGATGCCCCAGTCATGGTCGCCGTTCGGGTCGGCGAAGGTCTGCCGGACGCGCCACAGACCGTGCGCCGGGTCCTCCTCGATGGACAGCAGCTTCGGGCCGCGCGCGTCCGGACCGGTGCCGAGGTCGTCGTACTCGTCCCAGTACGCGTCCATCGCCTCGCCCCACGCGTCGGCGTCCCAGCCGGACTCCGCGTCCATCTCGCCGAGCTCGTCCACCTGGTCGAGCGCCGCCAGCTCCACCCGGCGGAACATCGCGTTGCGCACCAGCACCCGGAAGGCACGGGCGTTCGCGGTGACCGGCTTGACCTGGTCGGCCCTCTCCTGGGCCTCCTCCGCGGTCTCGACCTCGGGGTTGGCCAGCTGCTCCCACTCGTCGAGCAGCGAGGAGTCGACCTGCCGCACCATCTCGCCCAGCCAGGCGATCAGATCCTCCAGGTCCTCCGTCTTCAGGTCGTCCGGGATCGTGTGGTCCAGCGCCTTGTACGCGCCCGCCAGATAGCGCAGCACGATGCCCTCGGTGCGCGCCAGCTCGTAGAACGAGGTGAACTCCGTGAACGACAGCGCCCGTTCGTACATGTCACGGATCACGGACTTCGGCGACACCGGGTGGTCGCCGACCCACGGGTGCGACTTGCGGTAGACGTTGTACGCGTGCCAGAGCAGCTCTTCGAGCGGCTTCGGATACGTGATCTCCTGGAGCCGCTCCATGCGCTCCTCGTACTCGACCCCGTCGGCCTTCATCGCGCCGACCGCCTCGCCGCGCGCCTTGTTCTGCTGCGCGGCCAGGATCTGGCGCGGGTCGTCGAGGGTCGACTCGACGACCGACACCATGTCGAGCGCGTACGAGGGGGACTCCGGGTCCAGCAGGTCGAACGCGGCCAGCGCGAACGTCGACAGGGGCTGGTTGAGCGCGAAGTCCTGCTGGAGGTCGACCGTGAGGCGGATCGTGCGGCCCTCGGCGTCAGGCTTGTCGAGCTGCTCCACGACCCCGCCGTCGAGCAGCGAGCGGTAGATCGCGATGGCCCGGCGGATGTGCCGCAGCTGGTTCTTGCGCGGCTCGTGGTTGTCCTCGAGCAGCTTGCGCATGGCCTGGAAGGCGTTGCCGGGGCGGGCGATCACCGACAGCAGCATGGTGTGGGTGACCCGGAAGCGGGAGGTCAGCGGCTCCGGCTCGGAGGCGATCAGCTTCTCGAAGGTGTTCTCCGACCAGGCGACGAAGCCCTCCGGTGCCTTCTTCCTGACCACCTTGCGGCGCTTCTTCGGGTCGTCGCCGGCCTTGGCGAGCGCCTTCTCGTTCTCGATGACGTGCTCGGGCGCCTGCGCCACCACGAATCCGGCGGTGTCGAAGCCGGCCCGGCCCGCCCGGCCCGCGATCTGGTGGAACTCACGCGCCCGCAGCGTGCGGACCCGGTTGCCGTCGTACTTCGTCAGGGCCGTGAACAGCACCGTGCGGATGGGCACGTTGACGCCGACGCCGAGGGTGTCCGTGCCGCAGATGACCTTCAGCAGGCCCGCCTGCGCCAGCTTCTCCACGAGCCGCCGGTACTTCGGCAGCATGCCCGCGTGGTGCACGCCGATGCCGTGCCGGACGTAGCGGGAGAGGTTCTTGCCGAACTTGGTGGTGAACCGGAAGTTGCCGATCATCTCGGCGATGGCGTCCTTCTCCTCGCGCGAGCACATGTTGATGCTCATCAGCGACTGCGCCCGCTCCACCGCCTGCGCCTGGGTGAAGTGGACGATGTAGACGGGCGCCTGCTTGGTCTGCAGGAGTTCGGTGAGGGTGTCGGTGATCGGGGTGAGCCGGTACTCGTACGACAGCGGGACCGGCCGGGTCGCCGAACGGACCACCGCGGTCGGCCGGCCGGTGCGCCGGGTGAGGTCCTTCTCGAACATCGACACGTCGCCGAGCGTGGCCGACATCAGGACGAACTGGGCCTGGGGGAGTTCCAGGATCGGGATCTGCCAGGCCCAGCCGCGGTCCTGCTCCGCGTAGAAGTGGAACTCGTCCATGACGACCTGGCCGATGTCGGCGTCCTTGCCGTCGCGCAGCGCGATCGAGGCGAGGACCTCGGCCGTGCAGCAGATGACGGGGGCGTCGGCGTTCACGGAGGCGTCGCCGGTGAGCATGCCGACGTTCTCCGTGCCGAAGATCTTGCACAGGTCGAAGAACTTCTCCGACACCAGCGCCTTGATCGGCGCGGTGTAGAAGGTCACCTGGTCATTGGCCAGGGCCGTGAAGTGCGCTCCCGCGGCGACCAGTGACTTTCCCGAACCGGTGGGAGTGGAAAGGATCACGTTGGCCCCGGAGACCACCTCGATCAGCGCCTCCTCCTGGGCCGGGTAGAGCGTGATGCCCCGGTCCTCGGCCCATGAGGAGAAGGCCTCGAAGAGGGCATCGGGGTCGGCGGTCGGCGGCAGCTGATCGATAAGGGTCACGCCCCCATCTTGCCTGGATTCCGCCCGGATGAGGGAACCGGCCGAGAGAACGAAGATCACGGAGGATAGGCTGGCCCGTCGACCTGCCGGGGGCGGGTCGGCCGACCGGCCGTCAACTGGGCGCCGGCGCATGAGGAACGGGGCGGGGAACGAGCATGATGGGACCGGCGCACTCGCTGTCCGGAGCGGCGGCCTGGCTCGGGGTGGGGGCGGCCGCGGCGGCGTTCGACCACCCGATGCCCTGGCCGGTTCTGGTCGTCGGCGCGCTCATCTGCGCGGGTGCGGCCCTCGCGCCCGACCTCGACCACAAGTCGGCGACGATCTCGCGCGCCTTCGGCCCGATCTCGCGGGGCCTGTGCGGGATCGTCGACAAGCTGTCCTACGCCGTCTACAAGGCGACCCGCTCCGCCGCGGACCCGCGCAGGTCCGGCGGCCACCGCACCCTCACCCACACCTGGGTGTGGGCGGTCCTCATCGGCGTCGGCTGCTCGACGGCCGCGGTCACCGGCGGCCGCTGGGCGGTCCTCGGGATCCTCTTCGTCCACCTGGTCCTCGCGGTCGAGGGCCTGCTGTGGCGGGCCGCGCGGATGTCCAGCGACGTCCTGGTCTGGCTGCTCGGCGCGACCAGCGCCTGGATCCTGGCGGGCGTGCTCGACCAGCCGGGCAACGGTGCGGGCTGGCTCTTCACCGGCACCGGCCAGGAGTACCTGTGGCTGGGCCTCCCGGTCATCCTCGGCGCCCTCGTCCACGACATCGGCGACGCCCTGACGGTCTCCGGCTGCCCGATCCTCTGGCCCATCCCGGTCGGCCGCAAGCGCTGGTACCCGGTGGGCCCGCCGAAGGGCCTGCGCTTCCGCGCCGGCAGCTGGGTCGAGCTGAAGGTCCTCATGCCGGCCTTCATGCTCCTCGGCGGCGCGGGCGGAGCCTCGGCGCTCGGCTTTCTGTAGGTCTGCCCCGGGCCGCGATCCAGGACCCGACGGCGGCGCGGCTCACCCATGCCGCGCGCATCGGATCGGCGCCCGACCCCGGCTACCGGCCGGGGGCGGATCCGGGCCGAGCCGGTCCGCGCGACGGCAGCGTCTGGCGGTAGACGACGCTCGTCGTCGTGCTGCCGAAGCCCGCCAGCTCGTCCATGAGCGTCTCCAGGTGCTCCATGGACGTCGCGGCGACCTTCAGGGTGTAGCAGTCGTCGCCGGTGGTACGCAGGCACTCCAGGATCTCCCTGCGCTCGGCGAGCAGGCGCCGCAGCGGCTCGTGGCGGTTGCCCGGGTACTTGAGCCGGACGAGGGCGAGCACCGGATAGCCGACCTTCGTCAGGTCGACCACGGCGTGGTAGCCGCTGATGACGCCCGCCGCCTCCAGCTGGCGCACCCGCTCGGTCGTCGCCGACGGGCTGAGACTCACCCGCCGCCCCAGCTCGCTGAGCGAGATCCGGGCCTCCTGCTGCAGCACCTCGATGATCGCCCAGTCCACTGCGTCGAGATTCACGGTCATGTGTCGACAGTACCGGGAAAGTCACGGCACTCGGCCGGAATCACCGGGAAGAACCTCTTCAGCCCACCATGATCACGGGGATAGTCTCCGGTCATGCGAATCGGCGTGAACGTACCGAACTTCGGCCCCGGGACCGACCCAGGCGTCCTGCGCGAGTGGGCCCTCACCGTGGAGGGGCTCGGCTACGACCTGCTCATGGTGTCGGACCACGTGGCCGTCACCCCCGATGTCGCCGAGCGGTACCCGGAGCCGTTCCACGAGGTGTTCACCACGCTCTCCTGGCTCGCCGGCCTCACCACGCGTATCCGGCTCGGCAGCACCGTACTGGTACTGCCGTACCGGCATCCGCTGCTCGTGGCGCGGACTGCCGCCACTCTCGACCGGCTCAGCGGCGGCCGGCTGGTGCTCGGTGTGGGCGTCGGCTGGGCACGCCAGGAATTCGAGGCGCTCGACGTGCCGTTCTCGGCGCGCGGCCGGCTCACGGACGACGCCCTGCGCACCCTGCGACAGGCGTGGCGGACGGACGCCGGGGCGGGCGCGGTGCCGATCTGGGTGGGTGGCAACAGCGAGGCGGGCATCCGCCGTGCCGTCCGCTTCGGTGACGCCTGGCACCCGCTGCGGGGCACGCTCGACTGGATGCGCTCGGTCGTGACCCGGCACGAACTGCCCGGCTTCGCGCCCCGCATCGCCCTGCGGCGGACCGACACACCGGTCGACGCGCCCGACCGCCCCGCCGGCGTCGGCACCCTCGAACAGATCCTGGACGACCTCGACCGGCTCGACCGGCTCGGCGCCCACACCGTCGTACTCGACCCTTACCACGGCGACCCGGACGAGACCCGCAGGCCCCAGCAGGCCTGGCAGACCCTCACCGCCCTGGCCGACCACCGGAGGACAGCACCGTGATCACCCCTGCCGACGAGAGGCTGCTGCGCCGCGCGATCGAGATCGCGGCGCACGCCGTCACCCTGGGAGACGCACCCTACGGCTCCCTGCTGGCCGGCCCCGACGGGGCCGTCCTCGCCGAGGCCCACAACACCGTCCGGCGCGACGACGACATCACCGCCCACCCCGAACTGAAGCTGGCCCGGTGGGCGGCCCGCGAACTCGACCCCGACACGGCCGCGGACACGACGATGTACACCAGCTGCGAGCCCTGCGGCATGTGCGCCGGCGCCATCGTCCGCTCCGGTCTCGGCCGCGTCGTCCACGCGCTGTCCACCGCTCAACTCGTCGCGCTCAACCCCGGGTCGGGCGCCTGGCCCACGGTGCGGCAGGAGGGCCCGGCCCTCTTCGAGGCGGCCCGCGCACCGATCGAGGCCTACTACCGGGCCTGAACCGGCGAGGCAGCGCCGCAGTCCGGGACCGGAGCGGCCGGCCCTGAGCAGGACCGGCCGCGGGAGTGCCTGTTCCGGAGCGGCGGCCGGTGTGCCCACCGCCGCCCCGTCTCCGCTAGCCGTGCCAGGAGCGCCACAGCGCCGCGTACGCCCCGTCCGCCGCCACCAGCCGGTCGTGGCTGCCGAGCTCGCTGATCCGGCCGTCCTCGACCACGGCGATCAGGTCGGCGTCGTGGGCCGTGTGCAGGCGGTGGGCGATGGCGATGACCGTACGGCCGGCCAGGACGCGGGCCAGGGAGCGCTCCAAGTGGCGGGCCGCGCGCGGGTCGAGGAGCGAGGTGGCCTCGTCGAGGACCAGGGTGTGGGGGTCGGCCAGGACGAGCCGGGCCAGCGCGATCTGCTGGGCCTGGGCCGGGGTGAGGGCCAGACCGCCCGAGCCGACCTCGGTCTCCAGGCCCTCGTCCAGGGTCCGGGCCCAGCCGTCGGCGTCGACGGCCTCCAGGGCCGCCCACAGCTCGGCGTCCCCGGCACCCGCCCGGGCGAGCAGCAGGTTGTCACGGAGCGAGCCGACGAAGACGTGGTGCTCCTGGTTGACCAGGGCGACGTGCTCGCGGACCCGTTCGGCCGGCATCCGGGCCAGCTCCGCCGAGCCGAGGGTGACCGTGCCGGCGCGCGGGGCGTAGATGCCCGCGAGCAGCCGGCCCAGCGTCGACTTCCCGGCGCCCGACGGCCCGACCAGGGCGATCCGGGTGCCCGGGGCGACGTCCAGCGACACGCGGTGCAGCACGTCGACGCCCTCGCGGTAGCCGAACCGCACCGCGTCGGCCCGCACCGCCCGCCCCTCGGGCCGCACCTTCGGATCACCGGCCTCGGGCTCGATGTCCCGCACGCCGACGAGCCGGCCCAGCGACACCTGGGCCACCTGCAGCTCGTCGTACCAGCGCAGCACGATCCCGATCGGGTCGACCAGCATCTGGGCCAGGAGCGCGCCCGTGGTCAGCTGGCCGACGTCCATCCAGCCCCGGAGGACGAAGACACCACCGACCAGCAGCACCGATGTGATCACGAGGGTGTGGGTGAGGGTGATGATCGGGAAGAGCACCGAGCGGAGGAAGAGTGTGTACCTTTCCCACGCGGTCCATTCCCGAATGCGCCGGTCCGACAGCTCGACCCGGCGCGTGCCGAGGCGGTGCGCCTCGACCGTGCGGCCCGCGTCCACGGTCTCGGCGAGGACGGCGGCCACCGCCGCGTACCCCGCAGCCTCCGAGCGGTACGCCGAGGGGGCGCGCCGGAAGTACCAGCGGCAGCCCGCGATCAGCAACGGCGCGGCGATCAGCAGCGCGAGCGCCAGCGGCGGTGCGACCACCGCGACCCCGCCGACGAGCAACGCCGCCCAGACCACGCCGATCACGAGCTGCGGCACCGCCTCGCGCATGGCGTTGGCCAGCCGGTCGACGTCCGTGGTGATCCGCGAGAGCAGATCGCCGGTCCCGGCCCGCTCCAGCACGCCGGGCGGCAGGCCCACCGAGCGGACCAGGAAGTCCTCGCGCAGATCGGCCAGCATCTCCTCGCCGAGCATCGCCCCGCGCAGCCGTACCAGCCGGACGAACAGCGTCTGCACCAGGAGCGCGACGGCGAACAGGGCGGCCGTGCGTTCCAGGTGGAGCTCCCGGGCGCCCGCCGTGAGGTCGTCGACGAGCGAGCCGAGGAGGTAGGGACCGGCCATCGAGGCGGTCACGGCGATCGCGTTGACGGCGACGAGCGCCGCGAAC
The DNA here is from genome assembly GCF_042901205.1 of Streptomyces sp. NPDC012769. Taxonomy (NCBI): domain Bacteria; kingdom Bacillati; phylum Actinomycetota; class Actinomycetes; order Kitasatosporales; family Streptomycetaceae; genus Streptomyces; species Streptomyces sp. NPDC012769. The sequence continues at coordinate 181,011 of NZ_JBIBCP010000003.1, forward strand.
GCGCCCCGGTGGCGGCGCAGCAGCGCCCGGACGTACGCCCGGACCGTCCCGGGGGTGCCGACCGGGAGCGTCGTCGCCGACCGGGGTGCGGCCGGGTCGTACGCGGGTGGCGCCAGGCCGATCATGCCGACTCCCCTTCCAGCTCGTCCTGCAACTCTTCCTCCAGCGACTCTTCCCCCGGCGACTCTTCCTCCGGCAACTTCTCCTTCGGCCCTTGCGCCGGCTCGGCGGGTCCCCCGGCGCCACGGGCGAGCTCCTCGTCGGTCTCGCGGGTGACGACCGCCCGGTAGCGGGGCTCACCGGCGAGCAGCTCGCGATGGGTGCCGACCGCCACCGCCGTACCGCCGTCGACCAGGACGACCCGGTCGGCCAGGTCGAGCAGCAGCGGCGAGGAGGCGAGCACCACCGTCGTCCGGCCGGCCCGCAGCCGCTTGACGCCCGCCGCCACCCGGGCCTCGGTGTGCGAGTCGACCGCCGAGGTCGGCTCGTCGAGCACCAGCACCGCCGGGTCGGTGACCAGGGAGCGGGCCAGGGCGAGCCGCTGGCGCTGGCCGCCGGAGAGCGACCGGCCGCGCTCGGTGATCCGGGTCCGCATCGGGTCGCCGCCGGTGTCCACGGAGGCCTGGGCGAGGGCCTCGAGGACGTCCCGGCACTGCGCCGCCTCCAGCGCCCCGGCCGCCGTCACCGCGCCGGAGGACGGCACGTCGAGCAGCTCCGCCAGGGTCCCCGAGAGCAGCACCGGGTCCTTGTCCTGGACGAGGACGGCACTGCGGGCGGTGTCGAGCGGCAGCTCGTCGAGCGGGACACCGCCGAGCAGCACCGAGGAGTGCCCCTCGTCCGCCTCGGCGGGATGGCCGCCGAGCCGGTCCGCGAGCCGTCCGGCCGCGTCCGGGTCGCCGCACACCACGGCTGTGAACCGCCCGGCCGGGGCGAGCACCCCGGTCACCGGGTCGTACAGGTCACCGCCCGGAACCTCCCGCGCGGCCTCGGGCGTCGGCGTGGCCGTCCGGGACAGGGCGAGCACCCGGGCGGCGCGCTTCGCGGAGGGCCGCGAGAAGGAGTACGCCATGGCGATCTCCTCGAAGGCGCGCAGCGGATGGTGGGTGAGCGCCACCGCGCCGTAGACCGTGACCAGTTCGCCGACCCCGATCCGCCCGTCGAGCGCGAGCCGAGCCCCGTGGACGACGACGCCCAGGAGCAGCAGACCCGGCAGCAGCACCTGGATCGCCGCGATCAGCGCCCACATCCGGGCGCTGCGCACGGCGGTCCTGCGGACCTCCTGGGAGGCGGCACGGTAGCGGTCGAGGAACAGCTCCTCGCCGCCGATGCCGCGCAGGACGCGGAGTCCGGCGACGGTGTCGGAGGCCAGCTCGGTGGCCCGGCCCGCCTTCTCGCGCTGCTCGTCGGCGCGGCGGGTGGCGCGGGGCAGCAGCGGCAGCGCGGCGAGGGCGAGGACGGGGACGGCGAGCGCGACGACCAGGCCCAGGTCGGGCTGGTAGAGCACCAGCCCGACGCAGACGAGGACCAGGGCGACGGCGGCGGACGCGAAGCGGGAGACCGCCTCCACGAACCAGCCGATCTTCTCCACGTCACTCGTCGAGACGGCGACGACCTCGCCCGCGGCGACCCGCCGGGTCAGCACGGAACCGAGCTCGGCGGTCTTGCGCGACAGAAGCTGCTGGACACGGGCGGCGGCCGTGATCCAGTTGGTGACGGCCACCCGGTGGACCATGGTGTCGCCCGCCGCGATGGCCAGGCCGAAGGCGACGAGCAGGCCGATGCCGAGACCGAGCCGGCCTCCGTCGCGGTCCACGACCGCCTGCACGGCGAGGCCGACGCCCAGCGGCAGCCCGGCGATGCCCAGCTGGAGCAGCAGGCCCCACAGCAGGCACCTCACCTGCCCGCCGAGCTGTCGCCGGCCGAGCCAGAGGAGGAACCGGGAGCCCGATCGGACGTCAGGTTTTCCCGGGTCGGCGTACGGTAGGTCCTGGATCTGCATGGCGCCCCACGGGTCGTGACCACTGTCCCCGCAAGGTTTGCGCCACGCCCCTCGCCCCGGCAAACGATTTTCCGGCAACGCGCACCACATCCGGCCAAGCCGGGCCCCCGCCCTCTGGACCGCGCCCGCGGGACCGCGCTTCACTCACGACCCATGACACCACGGAAGATCATGAGCATGATCAGCGGCCTCACCCTGGCCGCCGGACTCCTGCTCGCCGCCCCCGCGGCCCACGCGGACCAGGCCCCCGCCACCCCGCCGGCCGAGTTCACCACCGACTGGCACGACCCGGTCACCGCCGCGCCGCCGATCGCCACCCCGGGTACCCGCACCTGCGAGGTCACCCTCGCCGAGGCCCGGTTCCGCGACTTCACCCCGTACCGAGGGAGTTACGCCCCGCCCGAGGAGTGCGGCGACGCCCGCTGGAACAAGGTCGTCCTGCGCCTCGACGGAAAGGTGAAAGGCCGTCAGTACGACCGGCTCGGCTATCTGACCCTCGGCGGTGTCGAGGTCTTCCGCACCTCCACCCCCGAGCCCTCGCCCGACGGCATCGCCTGGTCCGTCGAGAAGGACGTCACCCGCTACCGCGACACCCTCAGCCGCCCGCAGCCCGTCGAGATGCTCATCGGCAACGTCGTCAACGACACCTACACCGGGGTCCTCGACGTCCGCGTCACCCTCACCTTCCACACCGCGCGGGGCGCGGTGAAGCCCGCCGCCGGCACCCCCGACCGGGTCCTGCCGCTCACCGGCGCCACCCTCACCACCCCGCGCAACACCGAGCGGATCCTCGCCGAGGTCTACGCCACCGGTTCGGGCGGCGGCTGCGAGGAGTTCTGGTACCTCACCGTGCCCGACGCCGCGCCCTACTCCTGCAAGGCCACCGACGGGCCCTACCGCGAGGTGCGGATCTCCGTCGACGGCCGTCTCGCCGGCATCGCCGCCCCCTTCCCGCACGTGTGGACCGGCGGCTGGTCCAACCCCTTCCTCTGGTACGTGACGCCCGCGCCGCGCGCCTTCGACGTCCAGCCGATCGTCTACGACCTCACTCCGTTCGCCGCGCTCCTCAACGACGGCCGTGCCCACCGCGTGGAGGTCTCCGTGGCCGGCGTCCCGGCCGGGCAGACCGGCTGGAGCGTCCCCACCAACGTGCTGCTGTGGCAGGACGAGGGCCGCGAGGTCGTCACCGGCGGCCTCGACCGGCACGAGGTCGGCGTCCCGCGCAACTCCTCGGTCCACACGCCCGGTTCGCCCGACGTCCTGGAGACGACGGGCGGCGGTTCGCTCACCGTCGCGGGCCACCTCGACACCTCGCACGGCCGGGTCTCCACCACCGTCACCCGCACCGTCGACCACCACTCCACGCACCGCTGGGGCGCCGAGGAGAACCCGGACGCGCTCAGCGCGCGGTGGACCGACGACGAGACGGTGACCGTCGGCCGCACCGCCACCCGCACCCACCGCACGTACACGATGGACGGCGAGATCACCGTCGGCGCCGACAACCGGCTGCGGACGGTCCTGGCCATCGGCGACCGCGCCGCCGTCGACGTCGTACGGAACGGAAAGCGGCTGTCCTGGTCGCGGCTCGACGACACGTACACCGGCGACGCCGCCTTCACCCTCGGCGTCCCGCGCGAGCAGCGGCGCGCGGTCGGCACCAGCGCCGAGCGCTACCGCCTCCACGGAACCGGCGGCTGCTACGACCGCTCGCTCAGGACCGTCCAGGGCACCCTCGTCGAGGACCTGCGGCGCTGCTGAGACCCGTGGTGTCCGGGCCCCGCGAAGGGGCCCGGACACCGTACGGTTCAGGCGGGACGGATCAGGCGGGCCGGGCCGAGTCCACGCCCGACCGCGACTTGCGCCACTCGCCGCGCGTGAAGTCGGGGATGGGCTGCGGGGCGCCGTTCGCCTTGATGGAGGCGTGGCTCAGCGGCACCGGCGCGGTCCAGGTCGCCGCGTCGTACACGTCGAAGTCCGGTACGAGCCCCAGCCGCATGCACTGCATCAGCCGGAACACCATGATGTAGTCCATGCCGCCGTGCCCGCCGGGCGGATTGGCGTGTTCCTTCCACAGCCAGTGGTCGAACTCGGCCGCGTACGCGCCGAAGTCGCCCCACTGGTGGCCCTTGTGGTCCGGCTCCAGATAGATCCGGGCCGGGTAGTCCTCGAAGACGCCCTTGGTGCCGCCGAGGCTGTTGATCCGGCTGTAGGGGTGCGGGGTGGACACGTCGTGCTCCAGGCGTATCACCCGGCCCCTGGCCGTCTTGACCAGACTGATCGTCCGGTCGCTCTCGATGTACGACTCCTTCCAACTGGGATCGCCCTTCGGCATGTTCGCCGCCCGGTACTCGGCCAGACCCAGCGCGGGCGTGCCCAGGCTGCTGATGCTGACGACCCGGTCGCCCCGGTTGACGTCCATGTAGTTGGCGACCGGCCCGAAGCCGTGGTTCGGGTAGAGGTCGCCGCGCAGCCGGGTGTGCCAGAGCCGGCGCCAGGGACCCTCGTAGTACGTCGGCGAGAACATCAGCGCGCGCAGGTCGTGGTTGTACGCCCCGGCGCCGTGCAGGAGTTCGCCGAACCTGCCGGCGTGCGCCATGCGCAGCACCCGCATCTCGTTACGCCCGTAACAGCAGTTCTCCAGCTGCATGCAGTGCCGCCGGGTCTGCTCGGACAGGTCGACGAGTTCCCACAGGTGGTCCAGGCGCATCGCGACCGGACACTCGACGCCGACGTGCTTGCCGTGCAGCATCGCCTGCTTCGCCTGCTCGAAGTGGAGGTCCCAGGGCGTGGCCACATGGACGAAGTCGACGTCCGTGCGTTCATACAGCCTCAGATAGTCCTCCGGTCCCGAGGCGTAGCCGGCGGGGGAGGGCTGACCGGCGGCGACGACCTTGGCGGCGGCCCGTTCGACCTTCTCCTTCACCGGGTCGCAGAGCGCGACCACCTGGACGCCGGGCAGCGCGAGATAGAGGTCGATCATGCTGCCGCCGCGGTTGCCGAGGCCGACCAGCGCGACCCGGACGGTGGAGCGGCCCTCGAACGGGACACCGGCCATGGTCGCGCCCCGGCGCGGCGGAGTCGAGAGTGTCTCCTCGGCCGGCGGCGCCGCCTCCGCGGAGCCCGTACCCAGGGCACCGAGCCCGAGTCCCGCGCCGGCAGCACCGGTGGTTCTGAGCACGGAGCGGCGGCTGGGGCGCGGGGGAGTGCTGTCGTTCATGGAACCTCCGGTTGCGGTGAGTGCAGGGTGGGTTCATGAATCCCGAACAGGACCTTGGCCGCTGTCGCTCCTGTTGTGCAAGGGCGCCGTTTGGACTTGTGCGCAGGGGTGGTTGGACTCTTCTCCTCCGGTTACCTGTCGGCGGAGGAGAGAGTCGGGGCGGTAGGGGGCAGGGGTGGTGCGGTCAGGGGCGGGTGGCGCGCTCCAGCTCCAGCAGGGCCGAGTAATAGGTGCGGCCGGTCGCGCGGTCCATCCCGACCTCGCACATCCGGTTGGCGGAGAGGTGCGCGTCGAACGGACGCGAGGTGACCTCGGCCGCCTCGCGCGCGGTGGCGGACGCCGTCAGCTCCGGGTGCAGCATGCCCCGGTCACCGGCGAAGGCGCAGCAGCCCGCGTCGACCGGGACGACGACCTCCTCCGCGCAGGCCTCCGCGAGCGCGGTCAGCCGGTCCTCGTCACCCAGGTGCCGCATGGAACAGGTGGGATGGACCACCGCGGAGGCCACCCGCCGGCGCACGTCGAGCCGGGGCAGCAGCTCGTCCGCCGCCCACACGAGCGAGTCGACCACCGTCAGCGCGGCGTGCAGCTCCCGGTTGTCGTCGCTCAGATACGGCACCACCTCATGGGCGAGGCCCAGGGTGCAGGAGGAGGCGTCGACGACCAGGGGCAGCCGGCCGCCGGCGGTCCAGCCCCAGGCGGCGGCCACGATCCGGTCGGCCATCACCTCGTTGCCCCGCGCGTACCCCTTGGAGTGCCAGATCGTCGCGCAGCAGGTGCCGGACACGTCGTCCGGGATCCACACCGGCCGGCCGGCCCGGGCCGACAGCGCCACCACCGCCTCGGGCAGCGAAGGACCGGGACGGCCCGCCGGATCGCCGAAGATCCGGTTCACACAGGCCGGGTAGTACACGGCGACGGCGGCAGGCCGGTGGGTGCGGGGCAGCCGGCGGGCGGGCGCGCCCGGGATCTCGGGCAGCCACTCCGGTACGAGGTCGGGGCGCACGGCCCTGCGCGCGAGGCGGGTCACCGCCGCCGGGAACCGGTCGCCCATCCGGTCGGCGGCGGCGACCGCGAGCCGCGCGGCGGCCTCCACGGCCCGGAAGTTCCGCGCGGCGAGCGCGGCCGCCCGCTCCTCGCGCGGCGAGTGCCGGGCGTGCCGGAACGCCTTCATCAGGGCGCCGGTGTCGATGCCGACCGGGCAGGCCAGCTTGCAGGTGGAGTCCCCGGCGCAGGTGTCGACCGCGTCGTAGCCGTACGACTCCAGCAGGCTCGTCTCGACCGGCGCGCCGTCCGCCTGCCGCATCATCTCCCGGCGCAGCACGATCCGCTGGCGCGGACTGGTCGTCAGATCATGGCTGGGACAGGTCGGTTCGCAGAAGCCGCACTCGATGCACGGGTCGGCGATCGGCTCCACGGTGGGGATGGTCTTCAGGCCGCGCAGATGGGCCTGCGGGTCGCGGTCGAGGACGACGCGGGGGGCGAGGACGCCGTCGGGGTCGATGACCTCCTTGGTCCGCCACATCAGCTCGGTCGCCTTGGGCCCCCACTCCAGCTCCAGGAAGGGCGCGAGGTTGCGGCCGGTGGCGTGCTCGGCCTTGAGGGAGCCGTCGAAGCGCTCCACGGTGAGCTTGCAGAACTCGTCCATGAAAGCGGCGTACCGTTCCACGTCGGCCGGGTCGGCCGCGTCGAAGGCGAGCAGGAAGTGCAGGTTGCCGTGGGCCGCGTGACCGGCCACGGCGGCGTCGAAGCCGTGCCGGGCCTGGAGGTCGAGCAGTTCCGCGCAGGCCTCGGCGAGCCGGGCGGGCGGCACGGCGAAGTCCTCGGTGATGAGGGTCGTGCCGGAGGGGCGTGAGCCGCCGACCGCCGTCACGAAGGCCCTGCGGGCCTTCCAGTAGCCGCCGATCGTCCGCGCGTCACGGGTGAAGACGTTGCAGGCGTCCGCGACCGAGGGCACCGGGGCGACGAGCTCCAGGTCCGCCAGGACGCCGGCCGCGGCCTCCTCGTACGCCGTCAGCGCGGCCTCGTCGGGCGCCCGGAACTCCACGAGCAGCGCGGTCGTGTCCCTGGGCAGCTCGGCCCAGTCGGCGGGCACGCCGGGCACGCGGACCGAGGCGCGCAGGGTGTTGCCGTCCATCAGCTCGACGGCCAGGGCCCCGGCCTCGGTGAAGCGGGGAACGGCGGCCGCGGCGGCCGGCAGGGAGGGGAAGAACAGCAGCGCCGTGGAGACCAGGCGGTCCAGTGGAAGGGTGTCGAAGACGACCTCGGAGATGAAGCCGAACGTGCCCTGGGAGCCGACCATCAGACCCCGCAGGATCTCCACCGGCGTGGCACCGTCGAGGAAGGCGTCGAGCCGGTAGCCGTGGGTGTTCTTGATCGTGTGCTTGGCGCGGATCCGGGCCGTGAGCTCCTCGTCCGCCTCGATCTCCGCCTTCAGGGCCAGCAGTCCCGCGCACAGCCGTGGCTCCGCGCGGGCCAGTTCCTCGTCGGCGACCGGGTCGGCGGTGTCGACGACGGTGCCGCTCGGCAGGACGAAGGTGAGCGAGGCGAGGGTGCGGTAGGAGGTGCGGGTGGTGCCCGCGGTCATGCCGGAGGCGTTGTTGGCGACCACACCGCCGATCGTGCAGGCGATCGCGCTCGCCGGGTCGGGGCCGAGCACCCGGCCGTACGGCGCGAGGGCGGCGTTGGCCCTGACGACCGTCGTGCCCGGCCGGATCCGGGCCCGGGCGCCGCCGTCGAGGACCTCGACGCCCACCCAGTGGCGGCGCACGTCGACCAGGATGTCCTCGCCCTGCGCCTGCCCGTTGAGGCTGGTCCCCGCGGCCCGGAAGACCACCTCGCGGCCCTTCCCGTGCGCGTACGACAGGACGGTGGACACGTCGTCGACGTCCTCGGCCACCACGACGACCTGGGGCACGAACCGGTAGGGGCTGGCGTCGGAGGCGTACTTCACCAGGTCGGAGATCGTGGACAGCACCTTGTCCGGGCCGAGGAGGGCGACCAGCTCCTCCCGCAGGTGCTTCGGGGTGCCCCGGGACTGGAGGTCGGGCACCCGGTCGGGCGCCGCCCGCCGCTTCGTACCGGCTCGCAGGGCCCGCGGGTTCGGCTCCAGTACGGGCATGGCCAGGGCTCCCCTCCGGCGCGACCGTGCCCCCGTCCCGGCTGCCCCCGTCCCGGCGGTCCGGGTCTCAGCAGACCCGCTCCGGGCCTCGGTCGACGAGGGCGGACAGCAGACCTCCGAGCACCTCGCGCTGTTCGACGGTCAGTGGGGCCAGCATGTCCTCTGCGGCGGCGCGGCGCGCGCTGCGCAGTTCCCTCAGCGTGTCGCGGCCGGCGTCGGTGAGCTCGATCCTGACCACCCGGCGGTTCGTGGGGTCGGGCACCCGGCGCACCCGGCCGGCCGTCTCCAGACCGTCGACGAGGCTGGTCACGGCGCGCGGGACCACCTCGAGCCGGGCCGCGAGGTCGGCCATCCGGGGCGGCTCCTCGTAGTGCGCGACCGTCCGCAGCAGACGGGACTGCGCGGGCGTGATGCCGACCGGCTCCAGGTGGTGCTTCTGGATGCGGTGCAGCCTTCGGGTGAGCCGGAGCAGCTGCTCGGCGAGGAGGCCGTCGGGATCGGGGGTGCTCATGCGGGAACAATATCAGGACCTTGTTCATTGTGAGTATAGGTAACAATGAGCTATGCTCTCATCGTCAAGATCTCGCACCCGCGCAGGAGCCCATGCATCCGCACGACGAGTCCACCTGGACACCACCCGCCCGTGACTCCCGACAGCCCGAGGAGCCCGCCCAGCTGCGGCGCATCCTGCGGCTCTTCCGTCCCTACCGCGGCCGTCTCGCCGTCGTCGGCCTGCTCGTCGGCGCCTCGTCGCTGGTCACGGTCGCCTCGCCCTTCCTCCTGAAGGAGATCCTGGACACCGCGATCCCGCAGGGCCGCACCGGGCTGCTCAGCCTGCTCGCCCTCGGCATGATCCTCACCGCCGTGACCTCCGGCGTCTTCGGCGTGCTCCAGACCCTCATCTCCACCACCGTCGGCCAGCGCGTCATGCACGACCTGCGCACCGCCGTCTACGGGCGGCTCCAGATGATGCCGCTCGCCTTCTTCACCCGCACCCGCACCGGCGAGGTCCAGTCCCGGATCGCCAACGACATCGGCGGCATGCAGGCGACGGTCACCTCGACCGCCACCTCCCTCGTCTCCAACCTGACCGCCGTCGTCGCCACCGTCGTCGCCATGCTCGCCCTCGACTGGCGGCTCACCCTCGTCTCGCTGCTCCTGCTGCCCGTCTTCGTCTGGATCAGCCGCCGGGTCGGCCGCGAGCGCAAGCGGATCACCACCCGGCGGCAGAAGCAGATGGCCGCCATGGCCGCCACCGTCACCGAGTCCCTGTCCGTCAGCGGCATCCTGCTCGGCCGCACCATGGGCCGCGCCGACTCCCTGACGAAGTCCTTCGCCCAGGAGTCCGAGCGCCTCGTCGACCTCGAAGTGCGCTCCTCCATGGCGGGGCGGTGGCGGATGTCCACCATCGGCATCGTCATGGCCGCCATGCCCGCGCTCATCTACTGGGCGGCGGGCCTCGCCCTCCAGTCCGGCGGCCCCGCCGTCTCCCTCGGCACGCTGGTCGCCTTCGTCTCGCTCCAGCAGGGCCTGTTCCGGCCCGCCGTCAGCCTGCTCTCCACCGGTGTGCAGATCCAGACCTCCCTCGCGCTGTTCCAGCGGATCTTCGAGTATCTGGACCTCCCCGTCGAGATCACCGAGCCCGCCGAGCCGGTCCGCCTGCCGAAGGTCTCCGGCGAGGTCGCCTTCGAGAAGGTCGGCTTCCGCTACGACCCCGAGGGCGAGGGCCGGCCCACCCTCGACGGCATCGACCTCACCGTCCCGGCCGGCGGCAGCCTCGCGGTCGTCGGCCCCACCGGCTCCGGCAAGTCCACCCTCAGCTACCTCGTGCCCCGGCTCTACGACGTCACCGACGGCCGGGTCACACTCGACGGGGTCGACGTGCGCGACCTGGACTTCGACACCCTCGCCCGGGCCGTCGGCGTCGTCTCCCAGGAGACCTACCTCTTCCACGCCTCCGTCGCCGACAACCTGCGCTTCGCCAAGCCCGACGCCACCGACGAGGAGATCGAGGCAGCCGCCCGAGCCGCCCAGATCCACGACCACATCGCCTCGCTCCCCGACGGCTACGACACCCTCGTCGGCGAGCGCGGATACCGCTTCTCGGGCGGCGAGAAGCAGCGCCTCGCCATCGCCCGCACCATCCTGCGCGATCCGCCCGTGCTGATCCTCGACGAGGCGACCAGCGCGCTCGACACCCGTACCGAACACGCCGTGCAGCAGGCGATCGACGCGCTCTCCGCGGGACGCACCACCATCACCATCGCCCACCGGCTCTCCACCGTCCGCGACGCCGACCAGATCGTCGTCCTGGAGGCCGGCCGAACGGTCGAGCGCGGCACCCACGAGGAACTCCTCGCCCTCGACGGCAGATACGCGGCACTGGTCCGCCGTGACGAACGCACGAACGTGGGAGCGGATGTTCCCCAGAACGTGTGATCGTGCCGCTTTTCGATGCGCAACTCTCTTGTGGCGGCTGATGATGACGGGGCGCAAGCGACGGGCTGCAGACCGCGACTGCGCAGTCCCACAGCAGTTCCGCACAAGGAGAAAGCACCATCATGAACGTCATCACCGACCTGCTCGCCGGCGTCCTCCACTTCCTGGGCTGGCTCGTCTGACCCTCACGCCCGACAGGAAAGCGGCGCCGTCGGCCCCCCGTCCCAGGGGACCGGCGGCGCCGCCGCGCGTACGGGTCGCGAACGAGGAGACACCCTCCGGGCTCCCCGGTTCGGCGATCGGACCGGGTTAGCGTGCGCCCATGACGTACCGGTCCTGGCAGCCCGAACACCGGCCACACCGCGCACGCCTCACCCGGCGCGGCAAGCGCGTCCTCCTCCTGGGCGGCGCCCTGACCGTCGCCGCCGCGCTCACCGTCTCGCTGCTGCTGGTCCTCGGCGGCGAGGGCGCGAAGCGACCGGCCCCCGAGAAGCGGCGCACCCTGCTCATCCCGGAAGGCTGGCGGGGCGGCGAGGTCTTCGCCGCTGTCGACCGCTCCCTCGGCCTCCCGGTGGGTACGGCCCGCAGGGTCGCCCAGACGCCGGCCACCGGCCTCGCCCTCCCGCCCGCGGCGGCCGGCAACCCCGAGGGCTATCTCTTCCCCGCGACCTATCCGGTGGACAGGTCCACGACCCCCGAGGCCCTGCTGCGCTACATGGTCGACACCGCGGGGAAACGCTTCGGCACCGCCCGTATCGCGGAGGGCGCCCGACGGCACGGGATGAGCCTCCACGAGACGGTCATCATCGCCAGCATCGTCCAGGCCGAGGCCGACACCCCTGAGGTCATGGGCAAGGTGGCGAGGGTCGTGCACAACCGGCTCGCCCGGGGGATGCCCCTCCAGATGGACTCGACCATCAACTACGCCCTCGGGCGCGACACCGTCGACACCACCCTCCAGGACACCCGCATCGACAGCCCCTACAACACCTACGAGCGCAGGGGGCTGCCGCCGTCACCCATCGGGAACCCGGGCGACCAGGCCATGAGCGCGGCGATCGCCCCGGCGAAGGGCGACTGGCTCTACTTCGTCACGGTCGGGCCCGGCGACACCCGCTTCACCGCGGACTACGCCGAACACCTCGCCCATGTGGCCGAGTTCAACGAGCGGCGACGGGCTGCGGGGTCCTCGGCGCGTTCCTGAGCAGCGACCGGATCCCGGCGACCGCGGCGCGGCCGGCCCGGTTGGCGCCGATGGTCGACGCCGAGGGGCCGTAGCCGACCAGATGGACGCGCGGGTCCCGTACCGCCCGCGTCCCCTCGACGCGGATGCCGCCGCCGGGCTCGCGCAGCCGCAGGGGGGCGAGATGGTCGATCGCCGCCCGGAAGCCGGTGGCCCACAGGATCACGTCCGCGTCGACCCTCCGCCCGTCGTCCCAGGCCACCCCGGTGGGGGTGATCCGGTCGAACATGGGTCGCCGGTCCAGGATCCCGCGCTCGCGGGCGGCGCGGACGGCGTCGTTCAGCGGCAGGCCGGTGACGGACACGACGCTCTGCGGTGGCAGTCCCCGCCGCACCCGCTCCTCCACCAGCGCGACGGCGGCCCGGCCCTCCGCCTCGCCGAAGGGGCCTTCGCGCCACACCGGCTCGCGCCGGGTCACCCAGGTGGTCGCGGCCGCGACCTCGGCGATCTCCATCAGGTGCTGCGTCCCGGAGGCACCGCCGCCGACCACGATCACGCGCAGACCGGCGAAGGCCTCGGGCCCGGGATACCGTGCGGTGTGCAGCTGACGGCCACGGAAGGACTCCTGCCCCGGATAGCGGGGCCAGAACGGGCGCTCCCAGGTGCCGGTCGCGTTGATCAGGGCCCGGGTGGCGTAGCGGCCCTCCGAGCTCTCCACGAGCAGCCGCCCGCCCTCGCCCTCGCGGACCGCGCTCACCTCCACGGGCCGGTGCACCCGCAGACCGAACGTCTCCTCGTAGTCGGCGAAGTAGTCACCGATCACCTCGGACGACGGACGGGCCGGATGGGCGCCCAAGAGTTCCTTGCCGGGCAGCGCGTGCATCCCGTGGACCTTGCCGTACGTGAGCGAGGGCCAGCGGAACTGCCAGGCACCGCCCGGCCGGGGCGCGTGGTCGAGGACCACGAAGTCCCGGTCGGGCTCGAAGCCCGTACGCCGCAGGTGATAGGCCGCGGACAGACCGGCCTGCCCGGCACCGATGACCACGACGTCCACGTCCCGTGCCCCGGCACCCTGTACCCCGAAATCGTTCACGATTCCACTAACCGTGGGTGGGGCGCGGTTCTTCCCGGCTGCGAGCGGCGGCGGGGTCACGGCAGGATGGGCCCATGTCGTTCAGCACCACGATCCTCCGCCTCGCCACCGGCTCCACGGAGACGGTCACCGACCTCACCGACCACTGCGAGGACTTCCTCAGCCGCGCCGCCGAGGGCCGCGACGGCCTCCTCAACCTCTTCGTCCCCCACGCCACCGCCGGCCTCGCCATCCTGGAGACCGGCTCCGGCAGCGACGACGACCTGCTGACCGCCCTCCACCACCTGCTCCCCGCCGACGACCGCTGGCAGCACCGCCACGGCTCCCCGGGCCACGGCCGCGACCACGTCCTCCCCGCCCTCGTCCCCCCGCACGCGACCCTCCCGGTCGTCGCCGGCCGGCTCGTCCTCGGCACCTGGCAGTCGGTCTGTCTCGTCGATACGAACAAGGACAACCCGGAGCGCCAGGTCCGGCTGTCGTTCCTCGGGTAGCGGTGCGTACCGTCGAGAAGGTGGACAGGCCAAGAGCGCATGGCCCGAGGGTGTGCCCGACCATGACCGCCCCCTCGGTCCGCGAGGTCTTCGCGACGCCCCGGCGGCCGGCCGCCGCCGAGATGCCCGGCACGCCGCCCACACGCCACGAGCGGCGCGTCCACCCGGGCCTTCAGGAGCTGGTCCTGCTGCTGGCCGGCGAGGCGCTCGACGACACACTCCAGCGCGCGCAGGCGGCACATGGGCCGACTTCGCGCCCGGCACCGCACTCCTGGCCGACCTCGCGGTCCCGCGTGGACAGCGGTGAGCCGGCTCGGGGCAGGGCCGTTCAGCCCTGGCGCGAGGGGGCGGCGCCGGGACCGCCTCGCCGTACCGCGTCATGGGCGGCGAGCGCGGCGTGCAGGGTGACCAGGTCGGCGCCCCGGGACGCGTCGAGGCCGGTGAGATCCGTCGCCTTGCGCAGGCGGTAGTCCACCGTGTTCGGGTGGACCTGCAGCCGGGCCGCGGCCCGGCGCCGGTCGAGACTGCAGGCGAGGAAGGTGCGCAGAGTGGTGAGCAGTTCCGGGCGTGTGTCCAGCGGTTCGAGCAGCGCGGCGAGCCCTTGCCTGGCAGGGCTCGGACGGCTCAGCTGGTACTCGAGCAGCACATCGTCGAGCAGGTACAGCCCCGGCCCGTGGCGGGAAGCCTCGGCCACCTCACGTACCTCGCCCGCCAGCCGGGCGGCGGCCGCGACGCCCTCCGGTGGCGCGGCGGCCGCCGCGGCCAGCACCTCGGCGCCGCACATCCGGCCCAGCTCCATGACCAGTCGGGACAGCCGGTCCCGGTCGTCAGGGCCGAAGTCGGCGGCCGGCGCCTTGTGCGGGATGAGGATCAGCCCTCCACCACCTGACAGCACGGACAGCGGAACTCCCACCGTCTGGCGCTGCAGTTCGTTGCGCAGTCGCCGGAGTTTGCGGCGTGCGGCGACCGCGTGGTCCACGCCGGGCACCAGCTCGTCCGGATGCCGTCCCACGGAGATGCTCAGCACCAGGTAGCAGGGCGGCAGTCGGACGCCGGCGCGGTCGGCCGCCGCCTGGGGGCTGCCGCCTTCGAGGAGTCTGGACAGCAGCGACTGCAGGGCGACCTGCTCGTCGCTCAGAGCCGTCTGTCGCTCCTGCACGTACCCGGCGGCGACCTCACAGCTCACCAGTCCGAGATACGTGAGCATGTGACGCTGGACCAGCAACAGGTCGCTCAGATCACCCGGTTCGGCGGCCGGAAAGACGTGGGCGGCGCACTCCTCCGCGCCGATGTGATAGGCGCCCACCACGGCCTCCAGCGGCACTCCCTCGTCGGCCCGCCGGGCCGACGACTCGCGGATCGCCGTCTGCTCCGCCTGATCCGGCAACTCCCCGGTGCGCACCATCTCGGCGAAGCACCGGATGCCGCGGGTCACCTGCCTGGCGATGTCACTGCCGAGCTGTTCCGGCGGCAGCCTTCCGTAGACGGGCAGCCGTTCGATCAGCCGGGCCATGACCGCGCGCTCCAGCGCACCGGCGGCGGCCTGGAGCCGCTCGTACACCGGAACGCCGCCGAAGCGCGGCGCCGAGTCGCGAGCCGCGGCGTTGGACACGGTCACAATCCACCTCGCACATCTCTGTTGCCCGCCCTGGGCGCGCGGCGGCGCACCGCCGCCATCATGTTTCCGGGACATCTCCTACTGGTTGGTAACACGTCAGGCCGGTGCATGGCCAGGTGCCGCCCACCGGCGCGTCGGCCCCCACTCACGAATCGAGGAAGCCTTGTCCAGGAGAGCCGTTCGTCTGATCCCCCTCGCTGTCGTCACCGCGGCGGCCATGACCGCCGCGCCGGCGGCCGGCGCCACCGTGTCCACACCGGCTGCGACCACGGCCACGGCTGCGCCCACCGCGAGCGACCCGTTCTACACCTACGACGGCAGTGAGCCCCTGTCGTCGTTCGCCCCGGGCGCCGTGCTGAAGACGCGGACGCTCCAGTACCACCTCGTCGGCATTCCCACGCCGCTGAAGGCGATCCAGCTGCTCCACCGCAGCACCGATGCCCAGGGACGCCCGGCCGCCAACGTGACCACGGTGGTGCGCAGCCTCACGGGTGACGGCAGCAAGGCCGTGTCCTACCAGTCGTTCTACGACTCGCTGAACCCGGAGGACGGGCCGTCCCGCGCCATCGCCGGCAACCTCAGCCTCGGCGGCGTGATCCCCAACGTCGAGGCCGTCTTCATGGCGCCGCTGCTGGCGAAGGGCTACACCCTCGTCATCCCGGACACCCAGGGGCAGCGCGCCGCCTTCGCCGCGGGGCCCGAGTACGGAACGAACACCCTGGACTCGATCCGTGCCGCGACCAGGTCCGCGGAGACGGGGCTGAGCGACAACACCAGGTTCGGTCTCATGGGCTACTCGGGCGGCGCCATCGCCACGAACTGGGCGGCCGCGCTGGCACCGTCGTACGCGCCCGACGTGAACCGGAAGCTGGTCGGCTTCGCCGAGGGCGGTCTGCTCGTGACCCCGGCGCACAACCTGAAGTACGTGGACGGCTCCCTCTCGTGGTCGGGCGTCATTCCGATGGCGGTCATCGGCGTCTCCCGCTCCTTCGACATCGACGTCAGGCCCTACCTGAACAGCTACGGCCTGAAGGTGTACGCGGAGCTGCAGAAGGGGTCCATCGTCGATGCCCTCGGCCACTATCCGGGTCTGACCTGGAAGAAGATGGCGAAACCCGCGTACGAGAACATCAACTCGGTTCCCGAGCTCGTCACGGCGGTGAACCGGATCAACCTCGGCTCCGCCGCCACCCCGACGGTCCCGGGGTTCATCGCCCAGGGCGACGCGGGCGTCCTGGAGGGCACCTTCAGCAACCACCGGGGGATCGGCACGGGCGACGGTGTCATGGTCGCAGGCGACGTGCGCGCGCTCGCCCGGCAGTACTGCGCCACCGGCAACCCCGCCATCACATACCGGCAGTACGAGCTGCTCAGCCACGTGGGCGTGCCCGTCGTCTGGGCCCCCCTCGCGATGGACTGGCTCGACGACCGCTTCGCGGGGCGGACGGCTCCGTCCGACTGCGGGCGCATCCCCGCGGGCAACTCGCTGGCACCGGAGGAGCCGACGCCGCTGTCCTGACCCGCGTGTGGTCTTGCCGCGCGGATCGCGCGGCAGGACCCGGACCTCATGGCGTGCGCCAAGCGTCAGGCACGAGGTGTCGGGCGGTACGTCTGCCTCGCCCCCGGGGTCAGTCGGGCGGCGGGACGAGATCGCCGCGTAGCCGCCGGGTACGGAGCACCAGCTCCAGCTCGAAGCGGCGGTCCGGGTCGTCCAGGTCGTCACCCCACAGCTCACGGAGCTGCCGCAGCCGGTAGCGCACGGTCTGCGGGTGGACCCCCAGTCGGGCGGCCACCTCCGGGGCACCCCCGCGCGTTTCCAGCCAGGCCAGCAGCGTCTCGGCGAGGCGATGTGCGTGCGCCGGGCCACCGGACTCGTCCAGCTGCGCCAGTCTCCGCCGGGCAAGATCGTCGATCAGCTCACTCGCGGGCAGCAGTACCAGGGCTTCGACGTGCTCGCCGCAGTGCAGCAGCCGCCCTCGCGGCAACAGGCCCTGCTCGATCATCCCGACGGCGGCCTCCGCCCACCGCAGCGACGTGACGGCCTCCGCCACGGGAACCGACGGGCCGATCGCGCCGGACCAGCCGGCGACCGCCCGGTCCAGCAGCTCCGCGCGTCCGGGGGCCTCCGGGTCCGGTACGACGAGGCGTGGCCGCTCGCCCTCCATGTCGACCAGCACCTCCTCTCCCACGGCGGGGGCGACGGCCTCCGCGGCGGGGCGGAGCAGCACGGCCACCGCCACCTTCTCCGGTAGCTGCCAGCCCACGTCGGCCGCGCGGTCGGCGAGGAAGGCTGACGGATCCGAGCGGTGCTCGGCGAGCAGGAGGTCGACGAGAAGCCGTTGCAGACGCAGCCGCTCCCCGGCCTGGCGGGCGATGGCTTCGGCGTAGCCGCGTACCGACTGGGCCACCATCACGTCGAGGTACTCGAAAGCGGACTCGGCGAGCTCGTACATGGCCGAGGACGGAATCTCGGCCTGCTGGCCGATCTCCGCCATGCGCCGCCAGGAAAGGCGCACCCCCAGCCGGTAGATCCCCTGCAGGGAGTCGAGGCTGCGCCCGTGAGCGACCTCGCCGCGCCCGAAGTCCCGGAACATCTCGGGAAGTTCACTCGGCCGGTCCGAGCCCGTGGTCATCTGCTCCACGAAGAGCTCCAGCGCGTGCCGGATCGCCACCAGGGCCTTCGGCTCTCCGGACTCGTCGACGGTGAACACGAGGCCCGGGTACTCCCGCCGGATCGCGGCGAGGATGTCCTGTGCCAGTTCGGGGACCTGCTCCAGGGCCCGGTCGGCGAACTGCTGGATCCGTTCTTGTGGCACGTCGCGCCACGCTGACGAGGCTTCCAAACCACCGCTCCTGGATGTCCGTCTTCATGAGCTCGGTCAGCCGGGCCTTCACAGTCACAAACTAGCCCGCGTCGGGGTCAGGTGTGCCGGAGGGCCCTTGGGTGGGCGGGTCGGGGAATGTGACGAGCGGCACGTTCTGCTGCTCGGGTGTGGCGTCGAGAGCGGCGACGACTCCGAAGGCGGCGCCTGTGGCCAGAGTGGCGGCGGCGACGCAGGTCAGGAGGGCGGCGAGCAGTCTGGACATGAGGATGATCGGCCTCTCAGTCGATGAGGTCTGTCACCCAGCGCGCCGGCCCGGTCCGGCGCGGTCAGTATGCGAGGCGCATTGACAGGTGGTCAAGCTCCACCTAGCTTCGCCGTTCACAGCAGTGTTACTACCGGGTAAGTCGCTCGTCGCCCCGGACAGGCTGTGATCCGTGCGCGCGGCCCGCCCCGCACCGCCCTGAACTCCCGCATCTCGCGTCCGTATCGGAGTACCAGAATGCGTCGTTCAACATCACCTTTGTCCCTGATTCTGCTGGGTGCCGGTGTTTTTCTGCTGGTGTTCACCCAACTGCTCGCCTGGTACGTGGAGCCGCGCGCCAAACGCACCCCGACCGACACGGTCTCCACGACGGTCTTCGAAGGCCGGGGCAGCTACTTCGACACCGGGTCCGTTTCCACGGTGGACGACCAGACGATCACGATCACCCGTCGGGTGCTCGGGGACGTCGCCGCGGGCGAGCGCAGCGGAAACGCGATCTGGGACGTGTCGACCCAGATCGACACGCCGAAGACGCTGCCGCTTGCCGACCCGCGGAAATCCCTGCAGTGGACGACCGAACGCTGGGTGACCGACCGCCGGACGAACCTCCCGGTGCACTGCTGCGAGGAGAAGCCCGGGTTCGAGGGTGAGGCGTACCTGAAGTTCCCGTTCGACGTCGAGAAGCGTACGTACACCTGGTGGGACAGCAGTCTGGGTGCCACGGTGCCGCTGGCGTTCGACAAGGCCACGAGGATCGACGGGCACGAGGGCTACCGCTTCGTCGGTGCCGTCGAGGCCACCGCGACGGGCACCCGGCTGGTGCCCGGAGTGCTGGTGGGCAGCAAGGAGCCGGGGCAGGTCCTGGCCGAGGAGTGGTACTCCAACGCGAGGATCGAGCTGACCGTGGACCCCCGAACGGGGCGGATCATGAACGCGATGATCGCGCCGACGAAGACGCTGCGCGCCCCGGGTTCGAAGAAGGACGCGGTCACCCTGCTGTCCAGCGAGCGGCTGGAGTTCACCGAGGCGACCCGGCGTGAGCAGGTGAGGCTGGCCTCGGAGGACAGTGGCCGGCTGGAGCTGCTCGGCGAGACCGCACCCCTGGCCGGCGGGATCGCGGGAGGACTGCTGGTCGCCGCGGGCGCGGTGCTGCTGATGCGGGGCCGCCGACAGCCGCAACACTCAGAAGAGTGATGAAACAGGGTCTGTCGAACGCTTCGAACTTGTCACCGGCGTGAGTAGCCGGACGAATCGCTTGAACGAACACTGACGTTACCCCTCAGTAAGACCAGTGTTTCCCGGTGGAACGGGCCCTGACCCCAGGGTCTCCCGCCGTACTGGTGTCGGACAGGACACCCTCACATCCGGGTCCGGCACCGCAGCACCCGCAACCGCAGCACCCGCACCCTGCTGTACGCGCACCCCGCTGTACGCGCACCCCGCTGTACGCGCACACCGAGCCAGCCCAGCGCTTCATCCCGGAAGCCCGGCCGTCCCCCCACCCGCCTGCGTCCCGCAGCCCCCAGTTGGAGCACCTCTATGCCCCAGCGCGCGTCCGCCCTGGCCTCCGGCCAGAAGGACTCCCTCTCCCTTCCCGCTCACGCCCCCCAGGCGCCTCTGCCGCGCCGGATCACCTTCCTCGCCCGCCGCGACGTGGCCAACCGTGCCGCCGGCGGCTCGGAACTGCTCATCGACCGGATCGCCGACGGTCTGACCGCCGGCGGCCACGAGGTCACGCTCGTATGCGGCGGCCCCGCCGCGGCACGCGACTACCGGGTGGTCTCCGCGGGGGGTGACGCAGGTCACTTCCTGCGCGCCAGGGGGACCTTCGCCCGCGAGGTCGGCGACTGCGACCTGCTGGTCGAGGTGTGCAACGGCATGCCGTACCTCGCGCCGCTGTGGCACCGCGGACCGACCTTGTGCCTGGTCAACCACGTACACACGGATCTTTGGCAGATGCGCTACCCGGGCCCGGCGGCACGGCTCGGACGCCGGCTGGAGCACTGGGCACTGGCAGGCACGCACCGCGACAACCTGATGGTGGCCGTCTCCGAGTCCACCGCCTCCGAGCTGCGCGGCATCGGCGTGGCCGCGGACCGCATCCGGATCGTCCACAACGGCGTCGAGGACCCGGGCCCCCTGCTGCCCGAGGCGAAGGAGCCGTTGTTCCTGGCCGTCGGCCGACTGGTCGAGTACAAGCGCATCGACCTGCTCCTCAGGCTGTGGGAGCGGGTCCGCCCCGTCACCGGCGGCCGACTCGTCATCGTCGGCGACGGCCCCGAACGGGAGCGGCTCGAAGCCATGGCCGGACCCGCCGTGACGTTCGCCGGGCGGGTGTCGGAGGCCGAGAAGCACCGGCTGATGTGCGAGGCGTGGCTCCTGCTGCACCCCTCCCTCGTCGAGGGCTGGGGCCTGGTCGTCACCGAGGCGGCCGCGCGGGGCACCCCCGCGATCGGTTTCGACATCCCCGGCCTGTGCGACTCCGTCGAGGACGGGGAGACCGGGGTGCTCGCCCGGGGCGAGAGTTCGTTCGCCGCCGCGTGGTGCGCCCTGTCCCTCAGTACCGAACGGCGCGCGGCCATGGGACGTGCCGCCGCGCAGCGCGCCGCACGCTTCCGCTGGAGCGCGACGGTCCGTCAGTTCCAGGAGGTCGCCGCCGAGGCCGCGGCCCGCGCCGCCCTCCGGGGACGCGGCAGGAGCGGCCATGGCTGAGATCGCCGAACGTGGCTTCAAGGATCCGTCGCTGAGACGGTCGGCCGCCCTCTTCCGGGCGTTCATGCGCGAGCCCAGCGACCCCGAGCGGTGCTACAGCCTGCTGGCCCGCGACTCGGTCGCACAGGTGGCACGCCATGTCGACCTGCCCGGCAAGATCGTCGTCGACGTCGGCGGCGGCAGCGGCCACTTCACCGAGGAGTTCCGCCGCCGTGGCGCGCAGAGCTACCTCTTCGAGCCCGACCTGCGGGAGCTGAGCGCCCGCGGCCCGGTCACCGAGGACGCGGTGCTCGCCGACGGCTATCTGCTGCCGCTCGCCGACGGGGCGGCGGACGTCTGCTTCTCGTCCAACGTCCTTGAGCACGTGTCGGATCCGCAGACCTTCATCAGCGAGATGGCACGGGTCACCCGCCCCGGCGGACTGATCTACCTGTCGTTCACCAACTGGCTCTCCCCCTGGGGAGGTCACGAGACCGCGCCGTGGCACTACCTCGGGGCCGACCGGGCTCGCGAACGCTACGAACGGCGCACCGGCCGCCAGGCCAAGCACACGCTCGGCGAGAACCTCTTCCCCGTCCACATCGGCCCCACCCTTCGGCACGTCCGTGCCCGCGACGACGTGCAGGTCGTCACGGCGCGCTCCCGTTACTGGCCGTTCCTCGCGAGCACGATCACCCGGGTGCCGGGACTCCGCGAGATCGCCACCTGGAATCTGCTGCTGATTCTCAGGCGAAGCCCGTGAGGGCGACGCCCATGCGCATGCGAAGCGAGGAACGGTCATGACCACCATGGTCCAGGCGCCCACCTGGGTGCCGCAGCCCGGCCCGACGCCGTCGCAGGCGTCCGGCGAACCGCGCGGACGACGCCTGCTGTTCGGCTTCTGGGCCGTCGTGCTGGTGTCGTTCCTCGCGGTGTCACCGGGGAAGATGACGTTCGAGACCAAACTCGGCGTCGCCCTCGACCCCTGGCGCTTCATCGGCGACCTCGGCTCGCTGTGGAACGGCAACGTGGGCCTCGGAGGCATAGCCAACCAGTACGTCGGCTACGCCTTCCCGGCACTGCCCTACTACGCGCTCATGGACCTCCTCCAGGTGCCGGTGTGGCTGGCCGAACGGCTCTGGCTGTCGATCATCGTGACCGCCGCCTTCTGGGGCGCGCTCCGGCTCGCCGAACGGCTGCCCGTGGGGACGCCCGCGTCCCGTGTCCTCGGTGCCGTCGTCTACGCGCTCTGGCCCACCTTCACGATCGTCATCGGATCGACCTCCGCCGCCGCGCTGCCCGGCGCCCTGCTGCCCTGGGTGCTGCTGCCGCTGACCTCCGCGAAGGCGAGCCCCCGGACGGCCGCCGCGCGCTCGGCCCTGCTGATCCCCTTCATGGGCGGCGTGAACGCCGCCTCGACACTGGCGGCGCTGCTGCCCGTGGGCCTGTACCTGCTCAGCCGCCCGCCCGGCCGGCGTCGGCGGGCGCTGCTCGGCTGGTGGATACCGGGCGTCGTCCTGGCCACCGTGTGGTGGGTGGTGCCGCTGCTCCTGCTCGGCATGTACGGCGAGAACTTCATGCCGTACGTGGAGCAGGCCGACACCACCACCGCCACCATGTCCGCGACCGAGCTGCTGCGCGGCGCCGGCAACTGGGTGGCCTATCTGAACTTCGGTGAGGCCTGGCTGCCGGCCGGCTGGACCGTCGCGACCTCCGTCGTCACCGTTCTCGGTTCGGCGTGCGCCGCGGCCCTCGGCCTCGCGGGTCTGGCCCGGCGGGACCTGCCGGAGCGCCGCTGGCTGATGCTGACCGTCCTGGCCGTCGTCCTGGTCGCGCTCGCCGGGTACGGCGGAGCCTTCGGCGGTCCGCTACACGGTGTCGTCCAGGGCTGGCTGGACGGGCCGCTGAAGCCGTTCCGCAACATCTACAAGTTCCAGCCGGGCCTTGCCCTCGCGCTCGCCCTCGGACTGGCCCATCTGACCGCCGTGCTGTCCGAGAGCCGGGGGTCCCACGCACTGCGCGGTCGCCGCTGGGTACCCGCGACCGTGGCCGTACTCGTCCTGCCGGGTCTGGCGCTGCCGTACGTCAACGGCTCGATCCTGCAGCCCGGGGCGTTCACCAGACTTCCCACCCACTGGGACAAGGCCGCCGACTGGCTCGAGGACAACGCCCCGAACAGCCGGGCACTGGTCGTACCGGCGACGGCGCACGGCATCTACACCTGGGGATCCCCCATCGACCAGCCCTTCGACGTCCTGGCCGAGACCCCTTGGGCGCAGCGTGACTTCGTCCCCTTCGGTACTCCCGGCGCACGCCGTATGACGGACGCCGTCGAGCAGGCGCTGCTGTCGGGCTCCGAGGTTCCGGGCCTCCAGGCGTACCTGGCACGGGCCGGCATGCACGAGGTGGTCGTCCGCAACGACCTCGACCCCGACCAGATCGGCTACGTCCCGCCGCAGACGGTGAAGCGGACCCTGGAGTCGTCCGGCTACCGCAAGGTCACCGGGTTCGGCCCGCTGGTGACCGGTGGACGCATCGCCGCCGACACCCCGCTCCAGGTGCAGGGGCTCTACCCGCGGCTCCAGGCCGTGGAGATCTACGAACCGCGGGACCGCGACGCGCGGCCCGACAGGGTCGGTCTCTCGGCCGTGGCCGACACGGCCGTGGTCAGTGGCGGGCCCGAGGCGCTGCTCCAGCTGTCCGCCGATCCCTCGATGACCGACCGGCCGGCCGTACTGGCCGGCGACAGGCTTCCCGAGGGCCTCGTCGCACCGGTGAAGGCGGTCGCGGACGGGCTGCGTCGAGCCGACACCCGGTTCGGCCTGGTCAACAACAACACCTCGTACACGTACACCGCGAACGAGCGCAATCACTCCGGCAGCCTGCAGAACCCGGGTGAGCAGCCCAAGCAGATCCTGCCGGCGGAGGGCACCGATCATCAGACGACGGCGGTGCTGCGCGGCGCCGAGGCCGTGACGGCCTCCAGCAGTGGGAACTGGCTGTTCCACCTGCCGCAGTACGACCCGGTGAACGCCTTCGACGGCAACCCGGACACCGCGTGGGCCGAGGGCAGCCCGGGTGAGCCGGCCGGACAGTGGCTCAGGGTGGAGTTCTCCCGGCCGACCGCCGTGCCCGCCTCCCTCCGACTCACGCCCCTGCCGGGCGACGCGATGCGCGCGGCGCCCACGGCGGTGCGGATCGAGACCGACCGTGGTTCGGCCGACAGCCCCCTCCAGACGAACGGCCTGCCGCAGACCGTCAAGGCTCCTGCCGGCGAGGCCTCCTGGATGAAGATCACCATCGTCGGCGCGCAGCAGGCGCGCCCGGGCCTCTCCGGGGCCGGATTCTCCGAGGTGTCGATCCCGAACGTGCAGGTGACGCGCATGCTGGCGCTGCCTGCCGACGCCGAGCGCACCGACGCGGCGGCGAGCGTGTACTCCCTCCGCCGCGGCACCGACGCCGGCGGCCTGTCGCCCGTATCGGCCGAGGTGGGACTGCACCGGCGGTTCAGCACCGGGGAACCGGGCGAGTACGAGGTGTCGGCGCGAGCCGTCGCCGTGCCCGGAGCGGCGCTGGACGAACTGCTCGACCGTTCCGCCCCCGGATCGAAGAACCGGGTGACGGCCAGGGTGGACTCCATCAGCCCCAACGGCGCACAACTCAGCGCTCGCAACCTGGTCGACGGTGATCTGACGACCGCGTGGATAGCGGGCGACCGGCCCGTCGTCCACTTGAGCTGGCCCAGGAAGAGGAAGGTCGACGAGATCATCCTCGCGCCGGCGGGCGGGGTGTCCACCCGGCCCGAGCAGGTCATGATCAGCTCCCCGCACGGCGCCGCGGTGGCCGACGTCGACGAGAACGGACGGGTCCGCTTCCCGGCGATCGACACGAACCGGCTGGACATCACCATCAGCAGGGTCGCCCCGCTCACCGTCCACAACCCGGTGGCGAACGCGCAGTTGCAGCTGCCGGTCGGGCTGAGCGAGGTACACGTTCCGGCGCTCGCCGACCTGCGGGTGCCGCGGGCGAAGCCGTCCGCGCGCTTCTCGCTGCCGTGCGGTCAGGGCCCGGACCTCGCTGTGGGCGGTGTCCTGCACAAGACGAAGGCCTCCGGACTCGTCCGGGACCTCACCGAGCGGCGCCCCGTCACCGTCGCCCTCTGCGCGGGGGAGGAGAAGGACGGCACCCTGGAACTTCCGCCCGGCGATCACGAGGTGGAGGCGGGTGACGCGGGCCCGCTGGCGATCACCGACGTCACGCTGACCCGGGGCACTCCGCGGGAACTGGCCGGAGCGGCGGGTCGCGAGGCCACCGTCACCCGGTGGACCGACGACAGCCGGACCGTCTCGGTGTCGGCCGGCTCGGGCGAGGCCACGTACCTGCGGACCTACGAGAACGCCAACGACGGCTGGAAGGCCACCCTGGACGGCAAGGAGCTGAAGCCGGTACGCCTCGACGGATGGCAGCAGGCCTGGGTGATCCCGGCCGGCGCGTCCGGCACGGTGACCATGGAGTTCGAGCCCTCCGGTCCGTACCGGACAGCCCTGATCGGCGGTGCGTTCGCGCTCCTCGCCCTCGTCGTCCTGGCCTTCGTGGGCCGTCGGCGCCACGAGGGTGGGACCGGCGAGGAGCTGCCCGAACCGTCGCCCCCGGGGATGCTGCTCGGTGTGTTCGTGCTGACCGCGGTCGTCGCGGTGGCGGCGGGGCCACTGGCCCTGATCGTGCCCGTACTCGCCGTGGCGGCACGGTTCCGGCCGGGCGTGCTGGTGCCGACCGCGGCGGCGGCGATGGCCGGAGCGGGCCTGGTCGCGGCCTTCGGCGCCGGAGAGCCGGTCGCCACGGGGGCGGGCTCGTTCAGCGCCTTGGCGCAGGTGCTCGCGCTGGTGGCCCTGTCCGCCGCACTGGTGACGGCGGTACGGCCGACGTCGATGGCCGCCGGGCGTGGGCATGGCGACGGGCATGACGACGACGATTCCGACGCACCGGAAGCCGGACGGGTGGTCACGGCCAGGCCGCGCAGCATGGGCGACGGGCACCGTCCCGGGCCGCCCCTTCGGCGACCGGAAGGCGGTGGCCCCTCGTGAGCGAGCCATGGACCGCGCCCACTCCCGGCAGGGTCCGGATTCCCTTCCCGACCGTCGACGAGGTGTCGCGGCACTGCCTCAGCGACGACGAACCGGAGAGCGTGCACATCGAGGTCCACCTGCCCGGACGGGTTGACCAGGCACGGCTGCGGGCCGCGTTCCGGCGGGCGCTGCTGACGCACCCCAGGGTGCTGATGCGGGAGGTGCCCGGCCGTCGGCACCGGCGGTCCTTCGCGTGGGAGCTGACCGGCGAACCGGACAGCGACCCCGTGAGCTTCGCGGGCCGGGGGCCCGTCGCGTTGGCCAGGGCCAGGGACCGCGCCCTGAGCGCATGTCCGCCACTCACCCTGTCGCCGCCGATGCGCCTGGAAGTCGTCGAGGCCGACAGCGGGACCGTGCTGCTGCTGACGATGCATCACACGGCACTCGACGCGCCGTCGGGGCTGCGGGTGCTCGCCACGACCGCCGAACAGTACGGCGGCGCGGACGCCCTCCCCGTCACCGGGCGGGTCCGGCCGGGGCGCTCGGGTCCGGCTCCGAGCGGGACCGGCCGCGCCGTACGTGCGCGCCCCGTACGCGTCGCACCGGACTCCCGCCCCGAGGCGGTACGTGCCCGCGCCGTGGGCAACGGCATGCTGCAGGCGGACCTGCCCGTTCCGCGGCGTGCGGCGCGGACCGGAGCCCATCCTTCCTGGACCGTCAACGACCAACTCCTGGTCGCCGCATCACTGATGGTGGGCCGCTGGAACGTCTCGCAGGGCCGGCCGGCCGGTCCGGTACGGATCACGATGCCCGTCGACGACCGGCCGCGCGGCACGGAGATGCCGATGGGCAACGGAACCCGGCTCGTCGAGGTGGCCATGACCTCCGAGGACCCGCGCGACGAGGACCTGCTGCTCGGTGAGCGGCCGGACCCGGCGGCCGTGGCCCGGCTGCTGCGCAGCACCGCTCGGCGCACCCGCGCGCTGAAGTCGGCCCAGGGCGCCCCCATGGGCGCCGGGGCGAGTCTGCTGACCGCACCGCTGCTCCCGGTCGGCATCCGGGGCGTGCTCACCCGTGGCGCACGGCGGGCGGCGGCGCCCTGGGCGTCGACGGCACTGGTCACCAACATCGGACGCGTGCCGTACGCGCTGGACTTCGGCGACGCCGGCCGGGCGACGGCCGTGTGGTTCTCCGCACCGGCGCGGATGCCGCGCGGGCTGAGCCTGGCGGCGGCTTCCACCGGCGGGCGACTGCATGTGACGCTGCGCTGGTCGCGGGCGCTGCTCGGCGACGCGGCCGGTGCGGACCTGGTGGGCCTGTTCGAGGAGTGCCTTTTGACGACGTCGCTCACCCCGTCCGGAGCGCACGTCCCTCCCACCCAGGACCACCCCACGAGGCCGTCATGACCCTCTCCACCAGCGGCTCCACAGAAAGCGGGACGTCACCCGAGGCGGCGGTGACTCCGGCCGAGGCGGCGGTGACTTCGCCGAGCCGGCCGGTTCCCGGGCTGCGGGACTTCTACGAGAACCCCACCGTTCCCGTCGCCTCCGGGGAAGCCCGCACGCTGCGCCAGGCCCGGATGCTGGCCGATGCGCTCGGGCCCGTCGGGCCCGGCCGCCCGGCCGCGACCGTGCTCGACGTCGGCTGCGGGGACGGCTCGGCGGGCGCGACCGCCGCCCGCGTCCTGGCCGGGCACCGCATCGTGGGGATCGACTGGTCGCAGGACGCGCTGCGCCGGGCGGCGCCGCGCCTGAGCCAGGTCGTCCGCGGCGAGCTGACCGGCAGTGGATTGCCGTTCGCCTCCGGCAGTGCCGACGCCGTGCTGTTCAGCGAGGTCGTCGAGCACCTCGTCGACCCCGACAGTGCCCTCGACGAACTGCGCAGGGTGCTGCGACGCGGTGGGCATCTGATGCTCTCGACGCCGAACCTCGCCGCCTGGTACAACCGCGCTCTGCTGCTCGCCGGAGTCCAGCCGGTGTTCTCCGAGGTGAGTCTGCGCCGCATCCACGGCAGACCGGGCAGCGAGGTGGTGGGCCATCTGCGGCTGTACACGGCACGCGCGCTGCGCGCGTTCGTGGCGGCGTCCGGGTTCGAGGTGGTGGCGGTCGCCGGTGCGCCGTTCCACGGAGTGCCGCGCCCGCTCCGCCCGCTGGACCGCCTGGCCTGCGGGGTGCCGTCCCTCGCCTCCATCCTCCTCGTGCATGCGAGAAAGGTGTAGCCCGTGGTGTGGGGTGTGGCCGCCGCGCTGGTGGCGAACGTCCTGTACAGCACCGGCTTCGTCCTGGAGAAGCGGGCGCTCGCCGGCATGCCGCCGCTGAGCGCCGCACAGCCGGGCCGGGCCCTGATCCTGCTGGCCCGCAGGCCCCTGTGGATCTGTGGGGCCATGGCGCTGGCCCTGGGGTTCGCCGCGCAGCTGGCCGTCTACCGCACACTGCCGATCGCCGCCGCCCAAGGCCTGTTCCTGTCCGGGCTCGTCCTCCTGCTGGTGCTCTCGTCGGTGGTGCTCGGCGAGCGCCCCTCCGGCCGTGAGCGACGCGCGGTGGCCGTCATCGGTCTGGCGCTGGTGATGGTGGTGGCCTCGCTGTACGGGACCAGCGAGGAGATCAGCCGCAGCGCGCCCACGGGCATCCTGCTGGTCCTGTGCGTGCCGACCCTCGCGGCCGGGCTGCTGCTCTACTCGGCCGCGGAGCGGCGCGCCCGCCGGCGCCATCGGCAGCCGACCACAGGAGTGGCCTACGCGGTCGCGGTCGGTCTGATCTACGGCGTCAGCTCGCTCGCCATCAAGGGCGTCTCGGGCCGTCTGGACACCTCGGACCTCCTGGGCTCCGTGCCCGCCCTGCTCGCCTCCCCGTACCCGTACCTCCTCCTGCTGACAGGGGTCAGCGGACTGGTGCTGTCGCAGACCGCGCTCCAGCGCTGCCGGGCCTCACTGATCGTTCCGGTGTGCTCGACGGTGACCTGCGTGTTCACCATCGTGAGCGGCACGATCGCGTTCGCCGAGCCGCTGCCCGAGGACTCGTTGCGGCTGTTACTGCGTCTCGGCGGCACCGTGCTCGCACTGACGGTCCTGCTCACCCTGCCACGACACGACGCGGACACCCCCACTTCCGAAGGAACCCGGCCATGAAGCCTGACAACCCGCTGCTGAAGATCCTCGCCTGCCCGCTCGACAAGGGGCCGCTGATCCTCGACGAGATCGGGGGCGCTCTCTACAACCCGCGCCTGCGCCGCCGCTATCCGATCGTCGACGGCATTCCGCAACTGCTCCCTTCCTCCGGAGTGCCGGACACCGAGGACGAACCGGCCGCCGGCGAGGAGCACGACGCCTCAGCCGGCCGGGACCGCGCTTAGGTCCCGACGGGCCGGCACGGGAAAGCCGGTCCCGATCGGGGCACTCGTCGGTGCGAGGGGAGGTGCTACTGCGAGAACCAGAAGTACAGGGTTCGGCCGTAGTCGCCCGTCGCCGTGGTGGGGGCGCCGCTGGGGCCGAGCGCGGCCGGCGGGTCGAACTTGGTGCCGATCGCCGGGATGGCGTCGAGGAACGACAGATCTCCCTTCGGGAAGGGCGGCGCGGTGTGGCGGGGGTCGGGCCCGAACCGGGGGGTGAAGAGACGCAGGTAGAGGTCCTCGTCCTCGGAGACGACCGTGATGCGTCCGGCCGTGGTGTGCAGGGACGCCCAGCGGACGTCGGCGTGGTAGCCCTTGAACTCCGGGTACTCCCAGCCGTCGGCCCCGGTCGCGGTGTCGTTGTACTGCTTCGTCCAGACGTCCGTCGCGACGCCGCGCAGCCGGTTCTTCCATACCCTGTGAGGTCCGTGGCCGAGCCATGTCACGCCGGTCACCTGCGGTTCGGGATGGTCGAAGCCGACGCCGAAGAAGTCGTGGTCGCCGGTGAGGTGGTAGCGGTAGTCCAGCTGCAGCCAGCCGCTGGGGTGCAGACGCCACCGGACGTGGCGCAGGACGCCGGAGTACTCGGCCTCCACCGTGTAGCCGTGGCCGTCGGGCCCGTGTGCCAGGCGCACGAGGTCGGCCGTTCCGGTGGTGGGCAGCGGCCCGCGGGACAGCGCGAAGTCCCTCCCCCGGTGGGTGACGCCGGCCAGCATGCCCGTCGTGGCGTCGAGCGTGACCGTGGTGTGGCGGGATGTGAGGGTGAGCCTGTCGTCCGCGAGCCGGCCGCGTACGGCCGGCCCCGGTCCCGTCCGTACCAGCCGTCGGGCCTGCTCGGCGGCGGGTCTGAGGAGCCAGGTCCAGCTGCGGATCTCGCGGCCGTCGGCGTCGGTGACGGTGAGCGCCACGGCGTCGGCGCGTCGCCAGCCGGACGGCAGGGGCAGGCGCAGCACTCCTCGCGCGCCGGGCCCGATGTCCGGAGCGGACGCGGTACCTTCGGCGCGCACCGTGTGGCCGTCCCGCCGCTGCGCCGGGGTGCGGAAGTCCACAAGCCGCCAAGTGAACCGGCACATAAGGGTGTTGGTGAAGGCGTAGTGGTTGGTGAGGTGGATCCGCCCGTCAAAGTCGTCCGGCAGGCCGGAGGCGAACCGCTCCGGCTCGGCGAGTTGCACGGGCGACCAGATGTCCTTGATCGTGTAGAAGCTGGCCTCCTTCTCACGGAAGGGGCCGAGGATGCCGTCGGGTGCGGCGTTGCCCGCCACATCGATCCTGCCGCCGAGGTCGTCCCGCACGATGCCCTCGTCGATCAGCGACCACAGGAAGCCTCCGGCGGAGAGCCGTTCACGGCCCATCAGCTTCCAGTAGTCGTCGAGCCCTGACCCGGCGCCGCCGTCGTAGAGGCCGTGGAGGAACTCGGTGGGCATGAAGACGTCCCCCCGTTCCTGGAGGATGCGGCGTGTGCTGTCGTACGTCTCGTAGTGGTCGGTGTTGATGCCGCCGAAGTTCGCCCAGGGGTGGAGAACGGCGCGCCGCTGGGGGTCGTGGCGGGCGTAGTCGGCGTCGAGGGCGGTGTTCCAGCCGCCTTCGTTGCCGTTGCACCAGAACAGGATCGACGGGTGGTTGACGTCACGGGTGACCGTCGAGGCGACGAGGGGTCTGCCCGCCGCCTCGTCGTACGACTTCTGCCAGCCGGCCAGTTCGTCGAGCACGTAGAGCCCGAGTTCGTCGGCGAGGTCGAGGAAGTGCGTGTCCGGCGGGTAGTGGGACATCCGGACCGCGTTCATGTTCATCTCCCGCATCAGGAGGATGTCCTTG
This sequence comes from Streptomyces sp. NPDC012769, assembly GCF_042901205.1. NCBI lineage: Bacteria > Bacillati > Actinomycetota > Actinomycetes > Kitasatosporales > Streptomycetaceae > Streptomyces > Streptomyces sp. NPDC012769. The sequence continues at coordinate 212,218 of NZ_JBIBCP010000003.1, forward strand.
CGGCTGATGCGCGCGCTGGTGGCCCGGCCGGAGGTGGGCCAGATGGTGTGCCGGTTGGCTCCCTTGAGGATGACCTTGACGCCGTTGACGTACACGCCGTCGCCGGGGCGCACCTCGACGGTGCGGAAGCCGAATCTCTCGTCGACGCGGTGAACGGTGCGGTCGTCGGCGGAGCGGAGTGCGACCTCGACGCGGTAGAGGTGCGGGGTCTCCGCCGTCCACGGACGGGGGGCGTCGACAGCGGTCCTGAGGGTGACCGTCGTGTCGCCGGGAGCGACGGCCGCGGTGAACGGGGCGCCGACCGGGCGCCCGGAGAGGTCGGTGACCCGGGCGACGAGGCGGCCGGCGGATCCGGTACCCGACAGGTGGGCGTCGATCCGCAGCGTGCCGTCGGCGCGAGCGTCGACGGCGATGCGCTCGATGTGCCGGTGCGGGAACGCCTCCAGGTGGACGGGGCGGTAGAGGCCGCCGAAGTTCCAGTAGTCGCCGAGGCGTTCGGCCCGGTTGACGGAGTCGTCGGTGGACTCCTTGCTGACGGTCACCTCCAGGAGGTTGTCCTGGCCCGGACGCAGCTTGCCCGTCACCTCGTACCGGAACCGGTAGAAGCCGCCGCGGTGGACGGGACCGGTCGGCTCGCCGTTGATCCACGCCTCGGTGTCGGTCATCGATCCCTCGAAGACGAGGAAGACGCGCCTGTCCCGCCAGTGGGCGGGCGGCGTGAAGGTGTGCCGGTAGCGCCCCTTCTCCTCCGGGCGCAGGTTCCACCCGTAGTTGTAGGTGCCGTATCCGTGGAACTCCCAGTTGGACGGGACCGGGATGCTGCCCCAACTGCCGCCGCGCCGCCCGCTGGTGCACAGGAAGCCCCAGTCGACCGGGTGGTCGGCGTCCTCACCGGACAGGTACAGGCGCTCGGTGCGCGTGGAAGCGTCCGTTCGGCGGGCCGTCCCCGCCTCGGTGGCCCGGGCCGAGTCCGTGGGAAGGCCTCCGGCGAGGGCCGCGCCGGCCGCACCCAAGATCAGAACACCACGGCGTGACAATTGCATGACATCCCCAGCTTTCGGAAACCATCGGGAGGGAACGGCGGGGAGGTGCGCGTCGTCGATGGTTCCGGGTCGGCATACGGTCATCGAAGTACTCGCGTCGGCAACCCGCAGATCGGAGCAGGCCCTGGGCGGCGGTGTCAGCCGAGGCGCCACTGCTGGTTGCTGCCGCCGCTGCAGTTCCACAGGTGGACCAGTGCGCCGTTGGCGGTGGAGGCACCGGCCACGTCCAGGCACAGGCCTGACCGGACGCTGGTGATGGTGCCGTCGGAGTTGCGGTTCCACTGCTGGTTGGTGCCACCGTGGCAGTCCCAGATCGCGACCTTGGCGCCGGCCGTGGTGCCGGTCGCGTCGAGGCACTTCGCGCCGCCGTAGACGGTGAGCCGCTGGGTCGACGTGCTGGTCCAGGTCTGGTTGGTACCGCCGTGACAGTCCCAGATGTGCGTCTGGGCGCCGTTGGTCTGCGAAGCGCCGGGCACGTCCAGGCACTTGCCGGAACCGGTGGCGCGGACCGGGCCCGTGGTGGTCCCCCCGGAGCCGTCGAGTCCGAAGAAGGTGATGGCCCGGGCCGCCATGCCGCTTTCGGGCAGGGAGTGCCCGACCCCCTGGAAGCTGTTCGCCTCGACCGGTGCCTGCGAGCCGGCGGAGCCGTAGCGGGTGCGGGTCCAGTTGGCCTGCGGGGAGTCGGTGAACACCGGGGTCCGGCTCACGCCCAGCACGTTCGTCCACTGCTTGATCTCTTCACCGAAGTTCGCGTAGGACAGCGTGTCGTCCTCGGTGCCGTGCCACAGCTGCATCCGCGGCCGCGGGCCGGTGTACCCCGGGTAGGCGTTCCGGACGAGGTCGCCCCACTCCTGCGGGGTCTTACTGATCTTGCCGGTGGAGCAGTCGCTGTTCCAGCCGGAGCCGTCGGTGGTGGCGAAGCAGCCGAACGGCACGCCCGAGAACGCCGCACCGGCCTTGAACAGGTCGGGGTAGGAGCCGAGCATGACATTGGTCGTCATCGCGCCGGACGAGGCGCCGGTGACGTAGACCCGGCCGGGGTCGGCGTTCATGTTCCGCAGGGTGTACCGGACCATCTGGGCGATGCTCGTGGGGTCACTGCCCCCGTCGTGCTTGAGCGCCTGGGGCGAGGAGACGTCGAAGCACTGCCCGCTGACGTTCGCGTCCGGGTAGACGACGATGAACCCGTACTGGTCGGCCAGGCGGGCGAACTCCGTGTTGGTGTAGAAGGTGGGCCCCGTGCCGGTGCAGTAGTGCACTGCCACCACCACGGCCGGGCGTGCCGGAGCGTTGTCGGGCCTGTAGACGTACATCCGCAGGTTTCCGGGGTTGCTGCCGAAGCCGGTCACCTCGGTCAGTGACGCGGCCGACGCGGCCGACGCGGCCGACGCGGTGGTGGCCGAGGTGGCGGTCAGTACGAGCGCCGCGATCAGCGACGAGATCGCCGTCAGCAGGGCTGTCAGTACATCCGTGACGCTTCTCTTCGTGGACTTCCGGGACATGACGGTGTCCTTTCTGGAATCCCGTCCGGCTGGGGATGACCGGGTGGTGAAGCGCTTCGACGGTTTCATCGCACGAGTGTGGTGTCAATGCCTGGGGCTGCGGCCGAAGTTGTCAGTGAAGCGCTTCAACGTGCGCCGGCTACCGCCGTCGCGGGAGCAGATCTGTTGTCGATGTCGAACGAAGGCCGAAAGGTCGAACGCTGTGGAGGAGGGAAGCCGGCGGGGATGCGTATCCTCGGCCGGCTAGTTCCTCACGATGCGCCACCGGTTGTCGGCCGTGCCGTCGTCGGAGTCCTGGACCGCGAACGCACCCACAGCGGTGGAGTCGTTCGCGATGGCGAGAAATCTTCCGCTGTTCTCGTTGCGGATCCGGTAGGTTCCGTCGCCCTGGTCGAGCAGCGTCCATCGGTGGTCGGCGGTGCCGTTGTCCGACCACTGCAGGACGGCCGCCCCGTCGGCCGTCGACATGTTCGAGACGCCGAGCACCTTGCCGCTGTGGGCATTGCGGAAGCGGACCGCGTCTCCGTCGGCGATCATGTGCCAGTCGTGGTCGGCGGTGCCCGAGTCGTTCCATTGCAGAGCGCGGCCACCGTCGGCCGTGGACATGTTCTGGATGCCCAGCACGAGACCGCTGCCCACGTTGGCGAGCCGGACCGTGCCGCTGGTGTTCCAGTAGACGGTGTAGTTGTGGCCGTGCGCGTCGTGGAACGGGCCCAGGCGGACGGGGGAGCCGTCGGCGGTGGCGGTGAAGGCGAGCGAACTGCTGCCGGCCCGTGTGATCGACGACGTGTCCAGCGTCGGGAGGGAGCTGAGCGAGGCGTCACCGTAGTCGCCGGAGAGGACCACCGGGCCGTAGGTGACCGCGATGACGTTCGGGTTGTCGTTGGCCGCTCGCAGGATGACCCGCATGGGCAGCTGGACGGTGACCGTGTCGCCGGAGGTCCAGGAGCGGGTCAGGGCGGCGTAGCCGCCCGGGGTGGTGGCGATGTTCTGTCGCGTGCCGTTGACGCTGATCGTGGCCCCGGCGGTCCAGCCCGGGATACGGACGCGCATGGTCCAGGTGCCGCCGACGTTGCCGGTGACCTGCAGGGTCGTGGTGTCGCTGACGGGGTATGCCGTGGTCTGGGTGACCGTGATTCCGCGCTCCGGCCAGGTGAGCACCGAGGGCACGAACAGGTTCACGATCAGCGTGTCGTCACTGCGGAAGTAGAGGGAGTCCATCAGCCTGGTGTGCATCTCCAGGCCCGTGCCCTGGCAGCACCAGAAGGTGCCGTAGTCGGTGCTCCAGGTGCCGCCGCCCCACGCCGGGCCCACTCCGCGCCGGCCTCCCGGATTGAGCGGAGTGAAGTAGGTGACGTGGCCGTGGTCGTCGGCCGGGTTCTGCTGGCCGATCATCTGGTTGAGCCACGCCCGCTCGTAGTAGTCGAACAGCGCGACCCTGTCCGGGTCCAGCGCGAACAGCTCCCGGGTGAGGGTGAGCATGTTGAAGGTGTTGCAGCTTTCGCACGTGTCCTTGCTGAGGTGGCCGGCGATGGCGTTCGGGGCGCGGAAGTGCTCCGCCTGGCTGTTGCCGCCGATGGCGTAGGTGTGCGCGTCGACGGTGAGGTTCCAGGCGTGGGTGGCGATGTCCCGGTAGCGGGTCGTGCCGGTGGCCTTGTACTCCCGGGCGGCCCCGATCCACTTGGGCACCTGGGTGTTGGCGTGCAGTCCGCTGAGCCGGTCCTGGCCGGACGCCAGGGGGGCGAACACCGCGGCGTGGTCGAACCGCTGGGCGACGGCGAGCCACCGCGCGTCGCCCGTCTGCTGGTAGAGGTCGGTCAGCACGGCGTTCATGCCGCCGAACTCGGTCTGGAGCATGGCCTGCATCTGCTGGCCGCTCAGCCTGCCGGTGCGCCGGTCGACCCATCCGGCCAGGGCCAGCAGCACGTCGCGGGCCTGTGTGCTGCCGATGTGGCGCCATACGTCCAGCAGACCGGCGAGGGTCTTGTGGAGGGTGTAGTACGGAACGTTGCCGTTGCTCAGGGTCCGCTGTTCGAGAGCGGTGAAGTCGGATTCGGGGTAGCCGGAGAGGTATCCGGTGGTGAAACCGGCGGCGCCGTTGTTGGCCTGGCATTTGGCCAGCTCCGCGACCATGGAGGTGGCCTTGTCCCGGCAGACGGTGTCCCCGGTCACGGCGTACAGCTGCGCCCAGGCCGTGAGGAAGTGCCCTTGGACGTGGGTGCGGAAGGGGAAGTCCGGTGCGTCCCAGCCACCGTTGGGGGCGGCGCCGCCGGTGGAGAGCCGGTGATTGGCGCGGAAGTTGTACAGCAGCCGGTCGACGTCGACGAACCGCAGGTAGTTCCGGGTTCGGTTCTGGTTGTCCAGCCATCGGCTTGCGGTGAGCCGGACCCGGCCGAGTGCGAAGGGGTGCGCCGAGACCCCTGAGTCGGCCCTTGCGGGAGGAACGGCCGCCCTCGCGGGAGGTGCGCCCATGAAGGTTCCCGCGGCCGTGGCCCCGGCTACCTGCAGGAGGCGCCGTCTGCTGATGAAGAAGGACATCGTGCACCTTTCGATGACGAGAGAGCGATGGTCCGGTCCCTGACGCCCGACGTCGCGCCACGGCCGTCGGCGGTCATCCGAACGACCGCCGCTCCGTCCTCCGTCGAGGACCCCGGCACGTCGAGCACCCCTCGCTGCGGACACGGCGGTGGCGTGACAGCCGTCCCATGGACGGGAAGGCCTGCCGATGGTCCGACGCGGCGGTGACGGGCCGGGGGGAAGTGATCCTGGGCGTCCCGGGGGGAGGGATGGCCCCCGTACCTCGAACAGCCGACATCCCGAACAGGCCGACGGCCCGACGCCGACGCTGAACGTAAACGGCATCCCGTACGAAGGTCAACGTCTGTGGCGGCTCCGCGAGTTCGCGATCCGGTCGGGGTGCCGAACGCCGGAACGAAACTCGTCGGAAACGTTGACGGCACCTCGGGCCGAATCTATCTTCTGCACGAGGTATCGCACGCTGTTCGTAATTTCGAACAATCAGCTCCTCGTTGCGGCGGTCGACCACACGGACCGGTCGGGCCCGGAGGGCGCGTGTTTCACCGGCACCTCATGCCCACCGCGCCCCGAAAGGGCCCCGGTTCCGGGCCCGGGCGCTCGAACCACTGAATCAAGGATGTGGGAGGTCACTATGCGCAGACGCCGAATCCGCCGGGGACATCGGTTCCTGGCGCTCCCCGCCGTGCTCGCGGCGCTGGTCTCGCTGGCGGCGATGCTCGTCGCCGGACCGGCCCACGCGGCCACCAGCGGCGCCTTGCGGGGTGTCGGATCCGGCCGGTGTCTCGATGTGCCGGGAGCCGGCCAGGCCGACGGCACGAACCTGCAGATCTGGGACTGCCACGGCGGGACCAACCAGCGGTGGACGCTGACGGACGACAACCGGCTGACCGTGTACGGCGGCAAGTGCCTGGACGTTCCGGGCCACGCCACCACGGCCGGGACCCGGCCGGTGATATGGAGCTGTCACGGCGGTACGAACCAGCGGTGGAGGGTCGGCGCCGACGGCACGATCGTCGCCGCCGAGTCCGGCCTGTGCCTGGACGTGTCGGGCGGTGGCGCGGCCAACGGCACCGCGGTGCAGCTGTGGCACTGCCACGGCGGCGCCAACCAGAAGTGGACCGGCCTGTCCGGACCGGGCGACGCCTGTTCCCTCCCGTCGACGTACCGGTGGACCTCGACCGGCCCGCTGGCCCGACCGGCGAACGGGTGGAGCGCGCTGAAGGACTTCACGACCGTGCCGTACAACGGCCAGAACCTGGTCTACGCGACCACGTCCGACGGTTCGTCGTGGGGCACGATGGCGTTCCGTCCCTTCACCGACTGGGCGGACATGGAGACGGCCAGCCAGACCGGGATGAACCAGGGCCTGGCGGTGGCGCCCAAGCTGTTCTACTTCGCACCCAAGAACATCTGGGTCCTGGCGTCGAACGGGTGGGGCACCGCCTGGCCGTTCGCCTACCGCACGTCCAGCGACCCCACCGATCCCAACGGCTGGTCCGCCCCGCAGCCGCTGTTCACCGGCGGCCTTCCCGAGTCCGGCCCCATCGACCCGACCCTGATCGGCGACGACCGGAACATGTACCTGTTCTTCGCCGACGACAACGGCAAGATCTACCAGTCGGCCATGCCGATCGGGAACTTCCCGGGCAGCTTCGGTTCGTCGTACACGACGGTCATGAGCGACACCCCGAAGAACCTGTTCGAGGCGCCGGAGGTCTACAAGGTCCAGGGCCGCAACCAGTACCTCATGATCGTCGAGGCCCGGGGAGCGAACGAGGACCGCTACTTCCGCTCGTTCACCGCCTCCGGCCTGAACGGTCCGTGGACCCTCCAGGCCGGCAGCGAGAGCAGCCCCTTCGCGGGCAAGGCCAACAGCGGTGCCACCTGGACCGACGACATCAGCCACGGGGACCTGATCCGCGTCAACGCCGACCAGACCATGACCGTCGACCCCTGCAACCTGCAGTTCCTCTACCAGGGCTACGACCCCGCCACACCTCAGGACACCCCCTACCAGCGACTGCCGTACCGGCCGGGCCTGCTCACCCTCCAGCGCTGAACCCCGCGGGCACCCGAGCACCGGCTCATGCCCTCCCCGATCCGGCCCGCACTGCGGCCCACGCCGTGCGGGCCAGGAAGGAAGAACCCCGTGGTTCCCCCGTACCGACGATTACCGCGCCTCCTCGCGGCCGCCGCGCTGACGCTCGCCGCCTGCGTCACTACCACTAGCACCGCCACCACCACCGCCACCGCCCACACGAGCGCCGAGGCGGCGCCCGGCAGCCCGGCGCTCACCCCGCCGATGGGCTGGAACAGCTGGAACAGCTTCGGATGCGGGATCACCGAGGCGCAGGTCCGCCAGGCCGCCGACACGATGGTGTCCTCGGGAATGCGGGACGCCGGATACCGGTACGTGGTGGTCGACGACTGCTGGTTCGACCCGCAGCGTGACGCGGCCGGCAACCTGCGGGCCGACCCCACCAAGTTCCCCAGCGGCATGAAGGCGCTCGGGGACCACATCCACGGCAAGGGCCTGAAGTTCGGCATCTACCAGGCCCCCAACGAGAAGACGTGCGCCCAGGGCGTCGGCACCTACCCCGGCTCCACGGGCAGCAAGGGACACGAGAGGCAGGACGCCGCCACGTTCGCCTCCTGGGGCGTGGACTACCTCAAGTACGACTGGTGCTCCGGCAGCGGCACCCTCAGCGAGCAGATCGCCCGGTTCACCCTCATGCGCGACGCCCTGCGCGCGACCGGCCGCCCGATCGTCTACAGCATCAACCCCAACAGCTTCCATGCCCCCACCGGCGCCAGCTACGACTGGGGTGAGGTCGCCGACCTGTGGCGGACGACCGAAGACCTGCTCGACATCTGGCAGAACACCAACACCAACAGCTACCCCATGGGCGTCGGCAACGTTCTCGACGTCACCGCACCACTGGCCGCGCAGTCGGGTCCGGGGCACTGGAACGACCCCGACATGCTGGTCGTCGGCCGCCCTGGCCTCTCCCTGACCGAGTCCCGCACCCACTTCGCCCTGTGGGCCCTGCTGGGCGCCCCGCTCATGGCCGGCAACGACATCCGCACCATGTCCGCCGAGGTGAGCGCCATCCTGCGCAACCCCCGACTGATAGCCGTCGACCAGGACGCGCTGGGGGCGGGCGGACGCAGGGTGCGCGACGACGGCGACACCGAGGTGTTCGCCAAGCCTCTGTCCGACGGCTCGGTCGCCGTGGGCCTGCTCAACAGGGCAGGCAGCCCCAGGACCATCACCGCCACGGCCGCGCAGGTCGGCCTCGCCGGGCAGTCGTTCACCCTCACCGACCTGTGGACCGGCGGTACGTCGACCACCTCCGGCCAGATCTCCGCGAGCGTGCCCGCGCACGGAGTCGCCGTGTTCCGGATGACCGGGGGAAGCCCGCTGGCCGCCAGCACCGCACGTCTGCGCGGCACCGGGTCGGGCCGCTGCCTGGACGTGGACCGTGCCTCCACCGCGGCCGGGACGAAGGCGCTGATCTGGGACTGCCACACGGCCGCCAACCAGCTCTGGACCACGTGGGCCGGCGGCGAGATCCGCGTCTACGGCGACACGTGCCTGGACGCCGCCGGCCAGGGCACCGCCAACGGCACGCCGGTCGTCATCTGGCCCTGCAACGGTCAGGACAACCAGAAGTGGACCAGGCAGGCCGACGGGTCGGTGCGCAACGTCCACGCCGGTCTGTGCCTCGACGCGAACGGGGCCGGCACCGCCAACGGGACCCCCGTCGTCCTGTGGACCTGCAACGGCCAGAACAAGCAGAAGTGGACCACGCTCCCGTAACGAGAGAAGGGAAAGCGCATGAGCAAGTCCTGGATGCGCCCACTGATCACACTATGCGCCGCCGCGCTCGGGGTGACCGGGGTGACGGTGGCAGGGGCGACCCCGGCGGGTGCGGCCTCCGCCGCCTCCGACACGCCCCTACGGGTCATGCCGTTGGGCGACTCGATCACCTGGGGCGTGGGAAGCAGTACGGGCAACGGCTACCGGGGCCCGCTGTGGGACAGGCTCGCGGCGGACGGCCACCCGGTGGACTTCGTGGGCACGGGGCGGGCCGGCTCGATGTCCGATCCCGACAACGAAGGCCACTCCGGCTACCTCATCGAGCAGATCGCCGCCCTCGCCGACGCCTCGCTGACCCGCTACCGGCCCAACGTCGTGACGCTGCACATCGGCACCAACGACCTGAACCGCTCCCACCAGGTCTCCACCGCCACCGCCCGGCTGAAGTCCCTGGTCAACCAGGTCACCGCCGCCGCCCCCGACGCCACCGTCCTCGTCGCCTCCCTGGTCGTGTCCACCAGCGGATCCGAGGAGCAGCACCGCGCCGCCTACAACCGGGCCATTCCCGGCATCGTGAGCGAGGCACAGGCCGCGGGCAAGCGCGTCGCCTACGTCGACATGAGCGCCCTGACCACGGCCGACCTGGCCGACGCCCTGCACCCCGACGACGCGGGCTACCGGAAGATGGCCGACGCCTTCCACCGCGGCGTCCGGGCCGCGGACGGCGCGGGATGGCTGAGGAATCCGGCCCCCGCCCCCGCACGCGTACAGTCCGGCGTCACCGGCAAGTGCCTGGACGTCAGCGGCGCCGGCACCGCCGACGGGACCGCCGTCCAGACGTGGAGCTGCGGCGGCGGCGCCAACCAGTACTGGTCCGCCTACACCGACGGCACCCTGCGCTCCCTGGGCAAGTGCCTCGACGCCGCCGGCTGGGGTACCGCCAACGGCACCAAGGTGCAGCTCTGGGCCTGCCACGGCGGCGCCAACCAGGTATGGCAGCCCTACAACGGCGGCTACCGCAACCCCGCTTCCGGTCGCTGCCTCGACGTCCCGGGCTCCTCCACCGCCGACGGCACACAGCTCCAGCTGTGGGACTGCCACAACGGCTCCAACCAGAGGTGGACCACCCTGACCGCCGGATGACCGATCCTCCAGGGGATCCGAACCCCGTCCGGGCTCGGATCCCCTGGAGGGACGCGGCGTCACGGGTGGGGCCCCGCGGGGCCCCGTCCGACCGGCGGGTTCAGGCCGGGTACGGCAGGTCGGCCTCCGAGGTGCCGGCGGGCCGGGTGTGCGACGTCGCGTTCGGGCTGCCGATCCGCAGCTGCCAGGGGTGCGGGCTGTCGGTGGTCACGTGGAGGCGGTCGCCCGTGCGGCGCACATGGAAGCGGGCGGTCTCCCCGGGGCCGTCGGTGCGCGGGATCACGACGGTGCGCCGCGCCCCGTCGGCGAAGGCGTGGATTCGTAGTTCGACGCCGTCCGCCCAGGCGGAGACCGGGCGCTGGTCGTCCGCGGCGAGCGGGATGACGGAATCGGGGCGGGCGAGCAGCGGCAGGGTGTGGAAGCCGTGCTGCTCGCGCACCCATCGGGGGCCGGTGACCCGGGCGCCGGTCAGGACGTTGGTCCACGTGCCCTCGGGCACGTAGTAGTCGACCGTGCCGTCGTCGGTGAAGACCGGGGCGACGAGCAGGTCGTCGCCGAGCATGTACTGCCGGTCGAGGGTGACGGCTGCCGGGTCGTCGGGGAACTCCAGCACCATCGCGCGCATCACCGGGACACCGGTGGCGTGGGCCTGCTGGGCGGCCCGCTGGAGGTAGGGGGCGAGGCGGTGCTTGAGCAGGGTGAACTCGCGGGTGACCTCGACGGCCTCGTCGCCGTAGTCCCACGGCACGCGGTAGGACTTGCTGCCGTGCAGGCGGCTGTGCGAGGAGAGCAGGCCGAACTGCACCCAGCGCTTGAAGACGGCGGGGGTGGGAGTGCCCTCGAAGCCGCCGATGTCGTGGCTCCAGAAACCGAAGCCGGACAGGCCGAGGGAGAGTCCGCCGCGCAGGGACTCGGCCATGGCGTTGAAGTGGGACTCGCAGTCGCCTCCCCAGTGGACGGGGTACTGCTGGCCGCCGGCGGTGGCGGAGCGGGCGAAGAGCAGCGCCTCGCCCTCACCGCGTACCTCGCGCAGGAGCTCGAAAACGGCTTCGTTGTAGAGGTGGGTGTAGTAGTTGTGCATCCGCTCGGGGTCGGAGCCGTCGTGCCAGACGACATCGGTGGGGATGCGCTCGCCGAAGTCGGTCTTGAAGCAGTCCACGCCCGTGTCGAGGAGGGTGCGGAGCTTGTCGGTGTACCAGGCGCGGGCGGCGGGGTTCGTGAAGTCCACCAGTGCCATGCCGGGCTGCCACAGGTCCCACTGCCACACGCTTCCGTCCGGGCGGCGCACCAGGTGGCCCTCGCGCACGCCCTCCTCGAAGAGGGCCGACTTCTGTGCGATGTAGGGGTTGATCCAGGCGGAGATCCGCAGCCCCCGCTCCTTCAGGCGGGTCAGCATGCCGCTCGGGTCGGGAAAGGTGTCGGAGTCCCAGACGAAATCGCACCACTGGTAGGCGCGCATCCAGAAGCAGTCGAAGTGGAACACGCTCAGCGGGATGCCGTGCGCGGCCATGCCGTCGACGAAGCGGTTGACGGTGGCCTCGTCGTAGTCGGTGGTGAAGGAGGTGGTCAGCCACAGGCCGAGTGCCCAGGCGGGCGGTAGCGCGGGGCGGCCGGTCAGGGCCGTGTAACGCTCCAGGACCTGCTTGGGGGTGGGGCCGTGGATGACGAAATACTCCAGGGTCTGGTCCTCGACGCTGAACTGGACCTGGCCGACCGCCTCGGAGCCGACCTCGTAACTCACCTTGCCGGGGTGGTTGACGAAGACGCCGTAGCCGCGGCTGGTCAGATGGAAGGGGACGTTCTTGTACGCCTGCTCGCTGCTGGTGCCGCCGTCCGCCTGCCAGATGTCCACGGACTGCCCGTTCTTGACGAACGGGGTGAACCGCTCGCCGAGTCCGTACACCAGCTCGCCGACATGCAGGGCGAGTTGGCCCAGCATGTGGTGACGCTCGGCGGCGTCGGTGACGAAGCCGGTGCCGCGCTCGCCCACGGAGGTCAGCACCCGGCCGCCGGCGGAGAACTCCAGGTGCCACGGCTCGGAGGTGTCCACCCGCAGCGACAGCTCACCCGCGTCGAGCTCGACGATCGCGCCGTCCCGGCGCACCTTGCCCACATCCGGCCGCGCGCCGGGCAGCGCGAACTCCGGCCCCCGGCGCACCGAGCCGGCGTGGTGGGTGGCACGCACCCCGATCACGCCCTCGGCCGGCGACCAGCACTCGACCGTCAGCAGCGCGCTGTTGAGCATGCCGCCACGGCCGCGCACCTGCTTCACCGGCGCGTAGAGGGTGACCCGGTGCTCGTCGGCCCGGACCTCCGCGACCTCGGTGGCGTAGCGCGCGGTCACTCCGGGACGCATCAGCCAGTAGCCGTCGGTGAACTTCATCGGGTGGTTTCCTCCGTCCGCGCGTGGTGCGCGGTGATCAGGCCCCGGTAGCTGAGGGACATCGGTTGGTGAAGCGCTTCGACGCTGCCACCCCACAGAGGTGGTGTCAATGCCCGGCAATGAAGCGGACTCCCTTGGGGATCTGCTTCTTTGCCACGCAAGACGTTCCTCACTTCGGTCACTCGATCGAGTGAAGCGCTTCGACGGCCTGCCCAGGGGGTTGCTGCCCTGAGTCGGCGAAGGCGACGCGCGCGAGGCGCACCGGGCCGCGCAGTCCGAGGCGGACGTCGTGCACACCGGCCGCGACGACGACGGGGGCGCTCACCATGGCGTAGTCATAGGGCCCGCCGGGCCTCTACGAGATCCTCGTCGGCGCGTCCAGCGAGGACATCCGCCTGGCCCGGACCGTCGGCCTCGACGGCGAGCCGTCCGTCCCCCGGCCGGTCATGGCGGGCGGGCCACCCGGTGACGTCCCCGAGCGACGTCCCAGAACGCGAAGGCGGACAACGGCACTTGGAAGGCGATCTCCGTGACCTCGCCGGGCGCGAGCGTCACACGCCGGTGCGCGGCCAGTTCCCTGCGGGGGCGTGGCACCGACGGCTCCGCGGCCCGGGTGTAGAGCTGGGCGACCTCGTCCGCGACGACGTCGCCGGTGTTGGCGACCGGGAAGGTCACGTGCACGGTCCCGTCCCCGACGCGAGCCGTGAGGCCCCCGTAGGAGAAGGACGCGTACGACAGGCCGTGGCCGAACGGGAAGAGGGGCTCGCCCTCGAAGCAGAGGTACGTCTGGCGGCTGCCGATCACGTCGTAGTCGAGGAGACCGGGCAGGTCGGAGTCGTCGGCGTACCAGGTCTGCGGGAGGCGGCCGGCGGGGGAGACGTCGCTCGCCAGGATCCGCGCCAGGGCGCTGCCGGCCGCCTGGCCGCCGTGGGCCGTCCACAGCAGCGCCGGAACCTCCGCGTGATCGACCGCGTACGGGTACGCCGAGACCAGCGCCAGCACCGTGTTCGGGTTGGCCGTGCGGGCCGCGCGCAGGAGGCGTTCCTGGTGGGCGGGGAGGGCCAGGGTCGCACGGTCCTCGGTCTCGCGTCCGTTGATGTGGGGATCCTTGCCCGCGACCACCACCACCACGTCCCCCTGCGAGGCGACCCTGTGCACCGCGTCCTCGCCGCTCTCGACGACGACGATCTCGAAGATCTCCCCGTTCCCGTCGGCAACCTTCAGGCCGTCGGCGGCGACAGAGAGGGGGCGACCCGTACCGATGTGCCGAAGGAGGTGGCCGTTCTCGTGCGGTTCCAGCCGGAACGTCTCCTGGACCAACCAGCCTCCGGGCCGGTCGGCGGAGGCTCGGACACGGCCGTCCTCGGCGACGGAGAGATAGCGGCCGTCGGGGGCACGGAGGGTCAGCACGCCCTCGCCCCAGTCGACGAGGGAGAACTCGGTGCCGGTCGCCTCGGTGGTGAGCGGCGGCAGGTCCGTCCGGCCCGCGAGCAGCGCAGGGTCGAGGGCGCCTGCCGCGCCGCGCACCTCCTCCCCGGCGTCCGCCTCCGGAACGTGCAGGAAGGTTCCGGCCGAGGCCGCGACAGGAGGTCGTCGACGCGCTTCGCCAGCGGCAGCTGCCGATCGCGGAAAGGCAGAGGTGTGTACGGCGGATGTGCGGACACGTGGGATCCCCTCACGATGGAGCGGCAGATGCGCTTGAAGCGCTTCGATGCTCATCAGGCCACAGGACACGTGTCAAGAGAGCGGCGGCATCGTGCGCCCGGGCCTTTGGGGAGGCGGCCGGGAGTCGTCTCCTCCTCGGAGGAATCTTGGAAGCGACTCTTGTGCGCCCTTGGGTGTTCACTTAACCTCACTGCAACATCGAAGCGCTTCGACTGCGCCTTTGTGTCGCAGTGGTCGGATGTCCGCTTTCAGCTCAGCCAGTTCCAGTCACGACACCGCAGCCGACGGCTCACCGCCGGGTGTCCGGGTGCGCCACGAAGGGTTGACGCAATGACGCCGAATGCCGCCTCCTCCGGACTGAGCCGGAGAAGCTTCCTCGCCTCCACGGCGGTCGCCACCGCAGCGGTGGCCGGGGGGATGCCGCTCCTCACCGCCTGCAGCGATTCGGGGAGCGGCGGGTCGCGAGAGGGCGCCACGTCGGGCAAGGCCGCGGACAAGCTGCTCCCGACCTACGTCGCCAGCACGATCGTCAAGCCGGACATTCCGTCGAAGAACGGCTCGTCAGCGGGCTACACCGGCAAGGTCGACCTCGCGACCCTCGCCTCCTCGGTCCCGACGAGGCTCGGCACCGGCGCTCCCATCGAGATCATGGCCCCGCTCTGGGGCACCCCGCCGAAGCCCGGGTGCGCGTACTACACGACGCTCGACGCCGCGGCGGGCACCAGGATCACCTGGCAGAACCAGGACGGCAACACCTACGGGGAGAAGCTCGGTGCCGTTCTCGCCTCCAGCTCCATACCCGACATGGTGGTCGTGCCGAGCTGGGAACTGGTCGGCAAGATCTCGAGCGCGGTCACCGCGAAGTTCATGGACCTCGGCCCCTACCTGGCGGGCGACAAGGTCAGGAAGTACCCGAACCTGGCCGCGATCCCGACCGACTCCTGGCGCATGAGCATCTTCGGTGGCGCGCTGCGCGGCATCCCGATGCCCGCCGCTGCCGTGCCCAACATCGTGCCCTTCTACCGCAAGGACATCTTCGACAAGAAGGGCTACACCGTTCCCCGGTCGGCCGACGAGTTCCTCGCCTGGGCCAAGGAGGCCACCAGCGCCAAGGCCAAGGTGTGGGCCTGTGGTGACATGAGGTGGTCGGCGGCAGGCTTCTTCGGTGTCCGCCCCGCCGGGTCGCTCGGCTGGAACATCGGGGACGACGGCAAGCTGACGTACCGCATCGAGCACCCCGAGTACCTCGAACATCTGGAGTGGGTCCGCAAGCTGTTCGCCGCGGGCGTCGTCCACCCCGACGACAAGGCGAACACGGGCGACCCGGGCCAGCGGTTCAGCTCCGGGCAGATCCTGGTCTACAACAACGACATGTCCTCCTGGTACGGCAAGACCACCGAACAGGCGCACTCCAACCCGGACTTCGAGATCCACGGCATGGACTACTTCGGCGCCGACGGCGGCAGTCCGACGCTGTACCCCAGCCAGCCCGCCGGCATCTGGTCGATGATCCGCAAGGGCGCCTCGAAGGAGACGGTCGAGAACGCGCTGGCCGCCGCCGACTTCGCCGCGGCACCCTACGGCACCAGGGAGCGGATGTTCGTCGACTACGGCGTCGAGGGCACCCACTACACGGTCCGAAACGGCGCGCCGGTCAAGAACGATCGGGGCGTCCAGGAGGTGAACAACGCCTGGGTGCTGCTGGCGGCGCCGGCTCCCTACACCGCCCACCCCGACCTCCCCCACATCGCCCGCCTGCAGGTCGAGTGGCAGCAGCGGCAGGGTGCCTTCGTCAAGAAGACGTCCACCTATGGCATGAACATCGTCGAGCCGACCCGATACGCCACCCTCTCCAGCCAGTTCGAGCAGCTGGAGATCGACTTCGTACGCGGCAACAAGAAGCTCTCCGACATCCAGCAGGCCATCTCCACCTGGAAGACCTCCGGCGGCGACAGGTTGCGCGACTGGTACAAGGAGCTCCTCGACAAGAACGGCAGCGGCAACTGATGTCCGTCACGGCCGGGAGGAGGCCCGACGGGACGCGTCCCCCCGCGGCCGTCGAGGAGCCGACGTCCGCGGTCGCCGCGGCCACCGTGAAGGAGAGCGTGCCGCGCACGGCCCGCGGGGCCGGCAAGGCCGGCAGGGCCCGCAAGGCCGGCAAGGTCCCCTTCCGGGTCCGGTGGCGCCGCGACCGCCCGCTCATCCTGATGACGTCGCCCGTCATCGCCCTGCTCCTGCTCTTCAACTACGTCCCGCTGCTCGGCAACGTCGTCGCCTTCCAGGACTACGACCCGTACGTGACCGACAACGGCATCACGGCGGTCTTCCACAGCCCGTGGGTGGGCGTGGAGCAGTTCTCACGGATGCTCGACGACCCGCTGTTCTGGAGCGCCACGAAGAACACCATCGTCCTGTTCGGGCTCCAACTGGTGCTGTTCTTCCCCGTCCCCATCGTCCTCGCGCTGGTCATCAACAGCGTGATCCGGCCCCGGGTGCGGGCCGTTGCGCAGGCGATCATGTATCTGCCGCACTTCTTCTCGTGGGTCCTCGTCGTCACCGTGTTCCAGCAGATCCTCGGCGGCGCGGGCATCATCGCGCAGACCCTCGAGAAGCACGGGTGGAGCGGCTTCGACCTGATGACCGACGCGGACCTCTTCAAGTATCTGGTGACCGCGCAGGCCGTGTGGAAGGACGCCGGCTGGGGGATCATCGTCTTCCTCGCGGCGCTGTCCGCCGTCAGCACCGACCTGTACGAGGCCGCCGCCATGGACGGCGCGGGGCGCTGGCGACGCATGTGGCACATCACGCTGCCCGCGCTGCGTCCGGTGATCGCCCTGCTCCTCGTCCTCAGGGTGGGCGACGCGCTGAGCGTCGGATTCGAGCAGTTCCTGCTCCAGCGGTACGCGGTCGGCGCGGGGGCCAGCGAGGTCCTCGACACCTACGTGTGGAACATGGGCATCCAGAACGGCGACTTCAGCTACGCGGCCGCGGTCGGCCTGGCCAAGGGACTCATCGGCGTCTGTCTCGTCCTGGGCGCGAACAAGTTCGCGCACCTGCTGGGCGAACAGGGGGTGTACAAGAAGTGAGCCTCGACACGCGGCTCATCCGCAGCCTCAGGGCTCCCGCCCGCCCGGTGTGGGAGGAGCCGCCGAGCAGGGCGGGACTCACCGCCAAGGGCGCTTTCCTCGTGCTCTGCTGTCTCGGGGTGCTCGGTCCGCTGTGGATCGTGATCGTCACCAGCCTCTCCCCGAAACCCGTGATCGACCGGGCCGGCGGCCTCGTCGTGATCCCCGAGGGCATCACCTTCGTCAACTACACGGAACTGCTCAGCGGAGGCCAGGTCAGCCGGGCGATCATGGTCTCGGTCGGTGTCACGCTCTTCGGCACCCTGTTCTCGATGACGGTGTCGGTGCTGGCGGCCTACGGCCTGTCCCGGCCGGGGAGTCTGGGCCACCGGTTCTTCCTGATGACCATCATGGCGACCATGTTCTTCGGGGCCGGCCTCATCCCGACGTACCTTCTCGTGCAGTCGCTGGGCCTCACCGACACCTATCTGTCGCTGATCCTGCCGAGTGCCGTCAGTGTCTTCAACATCCTCGTCCTGCGGGCCTTCTTCATGGGGATCTCACCCGAACTCCTCGAGTCCGCCCGCATCGACGGGGCCGGTGAGACGCGCATCCTGCTGACCATCGTCATGCCGCTGTCGCGCGCGGTGCTGGCCGTCATCTCGCTGTTCTACGCGGTCGGGTACTGGAGTGCCTGGTTCAACGCGTCCATCTACCTCAGCGACCAGCAGATGATGCCGCTGCAGAACGTGCTCATCCAGCTGGTCCAGAAGAACACCGAGGCGCCGACCGGCCTCCAGCAGGCGGTCCGCACCGGCCAACTCTCCTCCCTGGGACTGCAGATGGCTGTCATGGTCCTCGCGCTGATCCCGGTCGCGGTGGCCTCCCCGTTCGTCCAGCGGCACTTCAAGAAGGGCATGCTCACGGGAGCCGTCAAGGGCTGACGTCCTCCGAACGTGCCCACGCGGCGGAGCCGCGCGTCGACACGGCGCCCCGCGCCCCTGATCCCCGCTCCATCTCCCCCTTTCGTCTCAGGACCGAGGTATGTCATGAGCACGTTCCACCTCAGCAGGCGCTCCGTTCTCGCCGGTTCCGCTGCCGCCGCCGCGGCCGTCTCCCTGCCCGTGGTTCCGGGGCAGGCGCGGGCCGCCACCCCCTCGGCCGCCCTCTCTGCCGCCCCCTCGGCCGCCGCCGAGAGCG
The DNA here is from genome assembly GCF_042901205.1 of Streptomyces sp. NPDC012769. Lineage (NCBI taxonomy): Bacteria > Bacillati > Actinomycetota > Actinomycetes > Kitasatosporales > Streptomycetaceae > Streptomyces > Streptomyces sp. NPDC012769. The sequence goes on from NZ_JBIBCP010000003.1 coordinate 230,577, forward strand.
GCTACCGGTGGCGCGGCGCCGTCATGGGCGGCACCGGGTTCATCAGCGGGGTGCTGTTCCACCCGACGGTACGAGGGCTCGCCTACGCCAGGACCGACATCGGCGGCGCCTACCGCTGGGACGACCGCACCGACCGCTGGATCCCGCTGACCGACCACCTCGGCTGGGACGACTGGAACCTCCTCGGCGTCGAGGCCATGGCCGTCGACCCGACCCACCGGAACCGGCTGTACCTGGCCCTCGGCACGTACACGCAGCCCTGGGCCGGCAACGGGGCCGTGCTGCGGTCCGAGGACCGGGGTGCCACCTGGAAGCGCACGGACCTCACCGTGAAGCTCGGAGCCAACGAGGACGGGCGCGGATGCGGTGAACGGCTCCTGGTCGACCCGCGGAACGGCGACACGCTCTGGCTCGGCACCCGGCACGACGGGCTGCTCAAGTCGACCGACCGGGGCGCCACGTGGCAACCCGCCGCCTTCCCCGCCACCCCGAGCGCCACCGGCCAGGGCATCACCCTCCTCGTCGCCGCGGGCCGTACCGTCTACGCCGGTTGGGGCGACTCCGACGGCACCTCCGACCGCCCCAACCTGTACCGCACGTCCGACGGAAAGACCTGGGAGCCCGTCCCCGGGCAGCCGACGGGCACCGCCGCGAAGGTGCCGATCCGCGCCGCGTACGACCGTCTCACCCGCGAGCTGTACGTGACGTACGCCAACGCCCCCGGCCCCAACGGTCAGTCCGACGGCAGCGTGCACAAGCTGCTGACGACGAACGGGAAGTGGACCGAGGTCACCCCGGTGAAACCCGGCGGGGTGACGGGCGACGGCGGGACCGACGCCTTCGGCTACGGCGGCGTCGCCGTCGACGCCCGGCGGCCGGGGACGCTCGTCGTGTCCACCAACAACCGCTGGGCCGAGATCGACACCGTCTCCCGGTCCACCGACGGGGGTCGCACCTGGACATCCCTGAAGGACGCGGCCGTCTTCGACGTCTCCGAGACCCCCTACCTCAAGTGGGGTGGTGACAAGCCCAAGTTCGGCTGGTGGATCCAGGCCCTCGGCCTCGACCCGTTCGACTCCGCGCACGTCGTCTACGGCACCGGCGCGACCCTGTACGGCACGCGCGACCTCAGGCGCTGGGCGCCGCAGATCCGCGGCCTGGAGGAGACCGCCGTCCTCCATCTGATCTCACCGCCGGTCGGAGAGGCGCATCTGATCAGCGGCAACGGCGACATCGGCGTGATGTACCACGAGTCGCTCACGGCATCCCCCTCGCGCGGCATGGCGTCGAACCCCGTGTTCGGTTCGACGACGGGACTCGCCCAGGCCGCGGCCCGGCCCTCGTACGTCGTCCGCACCGGCTGGAGCGGGAGCGCCAACGGCGCGTGGTCGGACGACGGCGGACAGACCTGGTCGCCCTTCGCGTCACAGCCGGCCGCCGCCAAGGACGCGCCCGGCCCGATCGTCACCAACGCCGACGGCAGTGTGCTCCTGTGGTCCCTCGGGTCCTCGAACGGCACCGTCCACCCGGCGTACCGCTCGACGGACAACGGCGCCACCTGGTCCGAGGCCACCTCCGTACCGAAGGGCGCCGTCCTGGTCGCGGATCCCGTGGAGCCGACGCTCTTCTACGCCTACGACACGACCACCGGCGCGGTCCACGCCAGCACCGACGGCGGCCTGACCTTCACCACCACGGCCACCGGCCTGCCCTCGGGCGACGCGCAGTTCCAGCTGACCGCCGCACCGGGACGCTCCGGTGACCTGTGGCTCAGCGCGAAGGAGGCCGGGCTGTACCGCTCCACCGACAGAGGCGCCACCTTCACCAAGGTCGGCAGCTGCCGGTCCGCGCACACCCTGGGCTTCGGCAAGGCCGCCCCGGGCGCCACCTACCCGGCGATCTACATGGTCGGCGCGACCTCGGGCCCCAACGCCGTCCACCGCTCCGACGACGAGGCGAGGAGCTGGGCGCGGATCAACGACGACCAGCACCAGTGGGGCTGGATCGGCCGGGTCGTCACCGGCGATCCGCGCGTGTACGGCCGGGTCTACCTCGGTACCAACGGGCGCGGCGTGCAGTACGGGGAGCCCGTCTGATGCCCGGCCTGAGCGACGCGACCCGCGGCCGCCTTCTCTTCGGCGGCGACTACAACCCGGAGCAGTGGCCCGAGGAGACCTGGTACGAGGACGTCCGGCTGATGAAAGCGGCCGGGGTCAACTCGGTCACCCTCGGCGTCTTCTCCTGGTCGACGCTGGAACCCGCGCCGGGCGCACGTGACTTCCGCAGGCTGGACACGCTGATGGATCTGATGCGGGACAACGGCATCGGCGTCGTCCTCGCCACCCCGACCGCCTCGCCCCCGCCCTGGATGGGCCGGCTGCACCCGGACACCCTGCCCGTCACCGAGGACGGCCGCACCGAGTGGTGGGGCGGCCGGCAGCACTTCTCGCACTCCAGCGCCACCTATCGCCGCTACGCCGCCGCCATCACCGAGGACCTCGCCGCCCGCTACGCCGGCCACCCGGCGCTGACGATGTGGCACATCAACAACGAGTACTGCACCTTCGACCACGGAGACGAGGCCGCCGCAGCCTTCCGCCGCTGGCTGCGCGAGAGGTACGGCACCCTCGACGCCCTCAACGAGGCCTGGGGCACCGCCTTCTGGAGCCAGGGCTACGACAGCTGGGACGGCATCCTGCCGCCCCGCCTGCCCCACTACATGCGCAACCCCACCCAGGTGCTGGACTTCAGGCGCTTCACCTCCGACATGCTCCTGGAGTGCTACGTCGCCGAGCGGGACATCGTCCGCCGCCACACCCCGGACACCCCGGTCACCAGCAACTTCATGCCGCTGTGGACGGGCCAGGACGCCTGGCGCTGGGCCGAGGAGGAGGACGTGGTCTCCGTCGACATCTATCCGGATCCGCGCGACCCGCTGGGCGCCCAGAGCGGCGCCCTCGTCCAGGACATGACCCGCTCCCAGGCGCGCGGGCCGTGGATGCTCATGGAGCAGGCCGCCGGTCCCGTCAACTGGCGGGGCGTGAACCACCCCAAGCCCCGGGGGCTCAACCGGCTCTGGTCCCTGCAGGCCGTGGCCCGGGGTGCCGACGCCGTCTGCTACTTCCAGTGGCGGCAGTCCCGGCAGGGCGCGGAGAAGTTCCACTCCGGCATGGTCAGCCATGCCGGTGAGGAGGGCCGGACGTACCAGGAGGTCCAGCAGATCGGCGCGGAGCTGAAGCGGATCGCCGCCGAGACGGCCGGCCGGACCGTCACCGCGGACATCGCGGTCCTGCACGACTGGCACGCCTGGTGGGCCGGATCCCAGGACGGCCGCCTGTCCGACCAGGTGGACTACCCGGACGTCCTGCGCGCCTGGCACCGAGCCCTCTGGCAGGCGCACCTCACCACCGACTTCGCCCACCCCGAGCACGACCTGACGCCGTACTCCGTCGTCGTCGTGCCACAGCTCTACGCGCTCACCGACGCGGCGATCGACAACCTCCTCGCCTACGTCCGCCACGGCGGCACCCTCGTCTGCGGCTTCCAGACCGGCGTCGCCGACGAGGACGACCGGGTACGCCCCGGCGGCATGGACGCCCGGCTCCGCGAGCTGTTCGGCATCCGCACCCTGCACGAGTGGTGGCCGCTGGACGCGGGGGAGTCCGTCGCCTGCGAGGGCTTCAGGGCGTCCCTGTGGTCCGAGGAGCTGGAGGCCGACGGTTCCGCCGACGAGACCGTGCCGTACCAGGGCGGTGAACTCGACGGATTGCCCGCCGTCCTGCGCAAGGGCCGGGCCTGGTACGTCTCCACGCTTCCGGAGCCGGAAGCGCTGCGCGACCTGCTGGCCCGGATCGCCTCCGCCGCCGGCGTCCGGCCGGTGCTCGACGGCCTCCCCGAACAGGTCGAGGCCGTCCGCCGGGGCGAGGCGCTGTTCGTGCTCAACCACGGCCGCGAGCCGGTGACCGTCGAGGTGCCCGGCACTCACCACGATCTCCTCACGGGGACGTCCGTCACCGACCGGGTCACCCTCGGCCGCTACGGCGTGGCGGTGCTCCGGCCGTGACCACGTCCTCAGTCAGGGGGTCGTGATAGCACCCCCCGCACAATTCCCCCCCACCCATGGAAGGGACACCATGGTCACGAGCAAGCTGCGCAAGGTCACCATGGCGGTGCTGGCGCCGACGATGGCTCTCGGTGCCACCGTCGGCCTGGCCTCCGCCCCCGCTTCGGCAGCGGTCTGGAGCTCCTGCGACCGTTGGGGCAGCACCAGCCTGGACGGCTACAGGCTCTACAACAACATCTGGGGGTCCGGCGCCGGCAGCCAGTGCGTCTGGGCCAACTCCGGCACCGACTGGGGCGTCTGGGCCGACCACCCCAACACCGGCGGCATCAAGTCCTACCCCAACGCGACGAAGACGATCAACAAGACGATCGACTCGCTCGGCTGGCTCACCAGCAACTACAACGTCAGCGTCCCGTCGTCCGGCGCGTACAACACGTCGTACGACATCTGGGACACCGACCACCAATACGAGATCATGCTCTGGGTCAACTACAACGGAGCGGTAGGCCCGATCGGCAGCCATCAGGGCAACGTCACCCTCGGCGGCCACAACTGGAACGTCTACAAGGGCACCAACGGGGCGAACCAGGTGTTCTCGTTCCTGCGGACGTCCGACTCCCACTCCGGCACCGTGAACGTCAAGCCGATCCTCAACTGGATCGCCTACACCAAGGGCTGGATGCCCGGCAACGAGACCATCGGCGACGTCCAGTTCGGCTACGAGATCACCTCGTCCTCCGGCGGACTCGACTTCCGTACCAACAACCTGACCATCAACGGCGGCTGACCCGAACACCAGGGCCGAGGTCCATCCCGCCTTCTCCTCGGGCGGGGTCGACCTCGGCCCGCGGTGTGTTGTGGTGCCGTCCCGCAGGTACTGCGGGACGAGGGCCGGCGGGGCGCCCGCCGTCACGGTCGCACCGCCCCCGTACGTCTCACCGGGCCAAGCGTCAGGGTGCTGATCCCGTACTCGCCCGCACCGTCAACTCGGGTGCGATCAGCGAGACGTCGTCGGTGTCCCGACCTTCGATCTTGGCGACCAGGCGCTCCACCGCCTGCCGGCCCATCTCCTGCGCGGGGATGGAGACCGACGTCAGTGGCACCGAGGCCTGGACGGCCACCTGTTCCGGGCAGATCGCGACCACCGACACGTCCTCGGGGACGGCGCGGCCCTGCCGGCGCAGCAGGGCGAGCAAGGGCTCGACCGCCTGCTCGTTCTGCACGACGAACCCGGAGGTCCCCGGGCGCTCGTCGAGGACGCGGGTGAGGACGGCGGCGATCGCGTCGTAGCCGGCGCCACAGGGCCGGTGCAACACCCTGACGCCCAACTCCCGTGCGCGGGAACGGAGTCCGTCGAGAGTGCGCTCGGCGAAGCCGGTGTGCCGTTCGTAGACCGCGGGGGCCTCGCCGATGACGGCGATGTCGCGATGGCCGAGCGTCGCCAGCTGCTCGACGCACAACGCGCCGGTCGCCCTGAAGTCGAGGTCGACGCAGGTCAGTCCCGAGGTGTCGGCGGGCAGTCCGATCAGCACGGACGGCTGGTCGGCGCCGCGCAGCAACGGCAACCGCTCGTCGTCGAGTTCGACGTCCATGAGGATCATCGCGTCGGCGAGCCCACTTCCGGTGACGCGACGGACGGCTTCGGGACCCTCCTCGCCGGTCAGCAGCAGTACGTCGTACCCGTACGTCCGGGCCGTCGTGGCGACCGCGATGGCGATCTCCATCATCACCGGCACGTACATGTCGGTGCGCAGGGGGACCATCAGCGCGATGATGTTCGACCTGCTGCTGGCCAGCGCCCGCGCGCCCGCGTTCGGGTGGTATCCCAGCTCGCGGATGCTCTGCTCGACCTGCAGCCGGGTGGCCGCGGAGATGGGCCGCTTGCCGCTGAGGACATAGCTCACCGTGCTCGCCGACACTCCGGCGTGCCGGGCGACCTCGGCGAGGGTTACCATCCAGTTCTCCCAGCCCAATGAAGCGCTTCGATCAGTGAGCGTACTGCCGCTCCTGCGTTACACGTAAACCGACCTTATCTTCAGCACACCGCGTTGTCCATCGCGGTTGAAGCGCTTCGATTCGTGACGGCAAGGCCCTCCGTTCAGACGTCGAGGGGCTCGTAGTCGAACCAGTCGAAGCGGACGGTGCCTTCCGCGGCGTACATGCCGATGACCCGGCCCGTGAAGCCGCCGGCGACCTCGGTCGACAGGTAGCGGCCGTCGAGGGTCGCGAGCTCCGTGACCGTGCCGTCGGGCTGCTCGACGCCGAGGGAGACGAGGTCGGGTCCTGTGCACGGTCCGTACGGAGTCGGCGGTTCCGTGATGGTGACGCAGAGGACCACCGGCCCGGCGGGCACGGACCGCGCGGCCACGACCGTGCGCAGGGAGCCGACGCGCGCGACGGCCCGGACCTCCGTGCCGGACACCTCGATCGCGTAGTGGTGCCGCTCGTCGAGCCGGACGGCGAGGCCGCCGCGCCCGTCGGAGGGATCGACCAGGGTGCGCGCCCGGCACGCCAGGTGCTGCTGGCGCCGGCCGGTGAACACCACGTCGGGCTCGTCCAGGGAGCCTCCCCGCGCGCGGAGGGTCAGCCAGCCGGGGCGCTCCTCGGTGGTGCAGTGTTCGGACGGCCGGTCGCGCAGCGAGATCCAGGCCGGTCGCAGTGCGGCGAGGTCGAAGTCGTCCCGCCGCTCCTCGACGGGGCCGGGGGAGAGCGGCCATGGGAGCTCGGGCAGGTCCAGGGCCACCTCGCCGACGACCGGCCAGTCGTCCACCCAGGTCACGGGGGCCAGGAAGGTCTCCCGGCCGAGCACGTGCCAGCCCGGCGTGCCGCCGCCGGGTCGGACGCCGAGCAGCACCATCCACCAGGAGCCGTCGGGGCCTTGGACCAGGTCGGCGTGCCCGGTGTTCTGGACGGGGTGGTCGGTGCCGCGGTGGGTGAGGATCGGGTTGGCCGGACACGGCTCGAACGGGCCGGCGGGCGAGGGGCCGCGGGCGATCGAGACACCGTGGCCGCGCTCGGTGCCGCCCTCGGCGATGAGGAGGTACCAGTAGTCACCGATCCGGTACAGGTGCGGCGCCTCCGGGGCCTTCGCGCCGGGCCCGCCCGACCAGAGCCGGTGCGGCGATCCGTACGTCTGCCCGGTGGACGGGTCGAGACGGACCTGCGATACCCCGGCGACCGTGCACCGGCAGGTGCCGTCCTCCTCCCACGCCAGGTCGGGATCGATACCGGGGACGCCCGGCGCCCGGATGGGGTCCGACCACGGTCCGGCGGGATCGGTGGCCGTGACGATCAGGTTGCCGCCGCCCTCGCTGCAGTTGGTGACGATCAACCAGAAGCGGCCGTCGTGGTGGCGCAGGGTGGGGGCGTAGATCCCGCCGGAGGACGGCATGGAGGTGGGCAGACGCAGCTGCTCCGCCCGGTCCAGGGCGTTGCCGATCTGCGTCCAGTGCACCAGGTCGCGGCTGTGGAAGAGGGGTACGCCGGGGAAGTACTCGAAGCTGGAGCAGGCCAGGTAGTAGTCGTCGCCGACGCGGCAGACGCTGGGGTCGGGGTGGAAGCCGGGGATCACGGGGTTGGCGAAGCGTCGGTCCGGTCGGCGAAGTGGTGGCACCCGGGAGGTCCTCTCGTCGGTTCGTGAGGGAGTCGTGGCGTGGTGGGGGGGGTCAGGGAGCGCCGGGGGCCGTGGGGGTGATGCGGAGCAGGACGGCGGACGGCGCGGTGGGCAGGGTCAGCCTCAGCTCGGCCGTGCCGGGCAGCCAGGTGGATCCGGCCCGACCGGCGGAGGGATAGAGCAGATCGACTCGGGCGGCCGTGTCCCGCAGGTGGGGCAGGTGGAGCGTCGCCGTGGCGTCGGTCCCCGGGCGGCGCCAGGCCGTGAGGTAGGTGGTGGCGGGCGTGCGCACGGCCAGGGCGATCCAGGGGTCGTCCCAGGCGGGAAGGCCCAGTGGCCAGCACGGTACGGCGTGCGGCAGGTCGGCGCGGATGGCCTTGTACACCGCTACCGCCTCGTGGACCAGGGTGCGGGCCTCCCGGTCGAGTTCGGTGATGCGGCCGGAGAGATGAACCCGGCCGAGCAGCGCGTTGGCCATGGTGAAGGCCACCTCGTCGAGGGAGTCCTCCGGCCGGGGGTACGCCCAGACGGCGCCCTGTTCGGGGGTGACGGCGGTGGGTGCGGAGGCGGCGATGGGCGCGTAGAGGTGGAGGTTCTGCTGGTCGCTGGTGGACTGCAGCTGCAGCCGGGAGAGCATGGCGTCGTCCCAGCGCATGCCGCCGGAGGCGCAGTTCTCCACCACGAGGTGCGGGTGCCGGTCGAGGACGCCGTCGAGCCAGTCGAGGTGCGCCCTGTTGTGGCCGAGCAGGCCGTCGCCCGGGGTCTCGCCGGGGTGGGCACTGGTGCCGGAGCCGGGGTCGATGTTGTGGTCGAGTTTGAGGTAGCCGACGCCCCACTCGCCGACCAGGCGGTCCACGACCCGGTCCAGATGGCCGCGGGCGGCCGGGTGGCGCAGGTCCAGGTGGTGCCGGCCGGTCTCCGTGACGCGGACGCCGTCGCGGCGGAAGAACGCCTCGTCGGGCAGGGACGCGGCCACGGGGCTGTGGACGCCGATGACTTCCGGCTCGAGCCACAGGCCGGGAACCATGCCGCGTCGGCGGATGTGGTCCAGTACCTCGTGGATCCCCTTCTCGCCGGGGAAGCGTGAGGCGGCCGGCTCCCAGGAACCGACGCTGGTCCACCAGCCGCCGTCACCGTCGTCGTACCAGCCCGCGTCGATGACGAAGTGCTCGGCGCCGGCCTCGGCCGCCGCGTCGATCAGTGGCAGCAGCTTGTCGGTGGTGGGGTCGCCCATCAGGCAGTTCATGTAGTCGTTGAAGATGACGGGCAGGCGCTGGTGGTCGGTATGAGGGCGTCGCCGGGCGCGCCGGTAGCGGGTCAGCGCGGCGAACGCGGAGTCGGGGCCGCCGTCGGCGCCGAAGGCCAGCGCGGCCGGCACGGTACGGAAGACGGCGCCGGGCTCCAGGGCGTGCCGCCAGCCGTGGTGGGTGTCGGTGGGCCCGAACAGGGCGGCGTAGGCGGCTCCGTCGTGCTCCTGGCACTCCCAGCGCCAGCCGCCGCCGTTGTGCTCGATCTGCCACACCCAACTGCGGCCGGTGCGCCGGTCCGTCAGGCCGCCCATGGGCAGGTGCCCGCAACTGGACCAGGTGCCCCGCCCGTTGAGGGCGAAGCCCGCCTTGCCGTGCCCGTACGTCACGCGTCCGCTGACGCCGGGTGTGGTCCGGCGCATCGGCTGTCGCTGCCAGCGGCACTCGGCGAGCCAGTCGTTGTCCGCCCACAGCAGGTCGGCGGCGTCGACGGCCGCCGGGTCCCGCGGGGTGAGGCAGCCCACCGCGAGCGAGCTGACCGACTCCAGGTGCAAGGTGGTCGGCCCTTCGTTGCGCAGCGTCACTTCACCGCGGAGCACGGGGATGCCGTCCGGTGACCGGTAGGTCACTTCCGCGACGAGGCCGGCTTCCGGGTCGTGGAGATGCACGGTCAGCACGAGCCAGTCGCCGTCGCGGGCCGCGCGGTGGGACCGGTGACGCAGCCGCCCGCCGAGAGCGGTGCCGATCAGGCGGCTGCCCGACCAGTCGCGGCCGTGGCCCGCGGCCGTCACCTCCACCAGGGGGAGGGACGCACCGGGGACTCTTCGCGCCTCGCCGGGCAGCCCGAGGTGCGTGAGGCGCGGGCTGCCGGCGTCGTCGATGACGAGGTCGAGGCCAAGGGCCTCGTGCCCCCAGTGGAAGGTCCCCTGTTCCTGGGTCATGGCGGCCCTTTCGCGGTCGGTGCCGGGCGGTTCCTCGGGTGCGGGGTGTCGAGCAGACCGGAATACGGTGACTGTCGAAGCGCTTCACTTGCAGACGTAAGCTAACGGACGGGTTTCGTGGGAGACAAGGGTCCTCACCGCGAAAAACAGTCCCACGATGGCTGGCGAAGCGCTTCGATCGAGAGGCGTGGACGCAGGGCGATTCAGTGCCGCTCGACCCGACCGAGTCCGCGTCCGTGCCGGAACCGTGCCGGGGTGGTCCCGCACGCGTCGGTGAAGACCCGGTAGAAGCGGCTGACCGAGCCGAAGCCGGCGGCCGCGGCCACCTGGCCGGCGGGAAGGTCGGTGCTCACCAGCAACCGGCGTGCCTCGGCGAGCCGGTACAGCTTCACGTAGTCGCCGATCGTGGAACGCACGACCTTGCGGAACTGGGTCATGGCGTAGGTCGGGTGGAGATGCGCCGCCGCGGCGACGTCGGCGACCGTGATCGGCTCGCGGAAGTGGTGTGCGATGTACCGCGCCATGGACACCGCCTGGCGCAGGGCCGGATCGTCACCGGCGGGCCGATGTGCCGGATCTCCGGCCGTGGCAAGCACCAGGCGCCGGACGCGCGCTTGTATCTCCAGCATCGCGATGCGGCGCGGTTCGTCGTCGCCCGCGGCCAGATCCGCGGCCCACTGGGTGAACTTCGCCGGATCGCTCGCGTCGGCACGGGCTGCGGGAGTGATCATCGGCACGCCCGAGAGCACACGGGCGAGGAGCGGTTGGGGCAGCCCCCAGGCGAGGAACCGGTCGAAGGGCACATGCAGCCAGTGGACGCGCGTCGCCCGGCTCGCCACCAACTGGTGCGGGATCGCGGCCCAGAACACGGCGAGGCCGCCCACCGCGACTTCGAGGAGTTCGCCGCCGTGGAGATAGAGCATCGGCCCGCCACCGGCCACGAAGTTGATCTCCAGGTCGTCGTGCCGGTGTGCTGCCGCCATCGGCGTCGGTCGGCCGGACCAGCCGCGCAGGTATGAGGGTTCGTCGACCAGAGCACCCTGAGGATCCAGGAAGTTCTCGCTTCGAAACGGCGCAGACATCGAGTGTCCTCGTTCCTATCGTCGTGGAGCAGTGCCGCAGCCCGCACCGTCATGCGACCGGCACCAGCTCGCACCCACTCCTACGTTCCTGATGGAGATTTCGCGTGTTCTCACTCGGCATCGTCGGAGCCGGCCAGTTCGCCGGCTCGTTCGCCACACTCTGGCGCCTGCACCCGAGCGTCGGTGACATCAAGGTCACCGACCTGCTCCCGGAGCGCGCCGAGCAACTCGCCACCGAGCACGACCTCGCCGGTACGCTCCCCTCGTTCGAGGACATGCTCGACTCCGATCTCGACGCCATCGCCCTCTTCACCCAGCGCTGGATCCACGGCCCCCTCGCCGTGCAGGCGCTGCGTGCGGGCAAGGACGTGTACAGCGCGGTCCCCATGGGCGTGACCGAGGCCGAGATCGCGGACATCATCGCAGCGGTCGAGGAGACCGGCCGGATCTACATGATGGGCGAGACGAGCTACTACCACCCGGCGGCCGTCTACGCGCGCGCCCAGATCGCCGCGGGAGCGTTCGGCCGGATCTTCTACGCGGAAGGCGACTACGTCCACGACATGGACTGGGGCTTCTACGACGCGTACAAGTACAGCGGCGGTGAGAACTGGAAGTCCACCGCCAGCTACCCGCCGCTGCTCTACCCCACGCACTCGATCGGCGGAGTCCTCGGCGCCTGGCAGACGCACGCCGTGAGCGTGTCGGCGATCGGCGTTCCGGACGAGCGCGGCGACGGCGTGTTCGATCGCGCGATCAGCCGGTTCGACAACGACTTCTCCAACGCCACCGCCCTGTTCGAGGTCGCCGGTGGCGGCAGCTTCCGCACGAACGAGTTCCGCAGGGTCGGGTACATCGGCAAGGAGTCACGCTTCCGCTACTTCGGCACGGAAGCGGTCCTCGAACAACTCGGCTCGATCAGCCTGTGGCAGGACAAGAAGGGCGAGCGCGACATCACCGCGCACCTGCACCCCGCACCCACCCTGACCCCGGACGACCCGGCGCTCTCCCACGTCGCCCCGGAACTGCGCGACGCCTTCGCCTCCGGTACCGCCCCCGTCCACGACCGCTCCCGACTCCCGCGCGAGTTCGCTCACGCGCCCAACGGCCATGAGGGCAGTCACCACTTCCTCGCCGACGACTTCGCCCGCGCGGTCACGACACGAACGCCTCCACCGCTGCACGCGTGGACCGCCGCCCGCTACACCCTCCCCGGCATCATCGCCCACCAGTCCGCCCTCCGGGCCGGCGTGCGCCTCCCCGTCCCCGACCACGGAGACGGACCCACCCCCTAGGGAAGGGCCTGTGCGCACCAGATCGTCTTGCCGTCGGTGGTGTGCCGGGTGCCCCAGTCCTGGGTGAGCTGGGCGACGAGCAACAGGCCCCGGCCACCCTCGTCGAAGGCGCGGGCCCGGCGCAGGTGCGGAGCGGTGTTGCTGCCGTCGAAGACCTCACAGATCAGGGACGTGTCGCGAATCAGCCGCAGCCTGATCGGCAGCCCCCCGTACCGGATGGCGTTGGTGACCAGCTCGCTGACGACCAGTTCGGTGACGAACGACGCCTCCTCCAGACCCCAGGCGTCCACCTGGTCGACGGCGAACTTCCGGGCGCGCGGCACCTGCGCCGGGTCGGGATCCACGACCAGGTCGGCGACGTGCTGGGGGTCCAACGCGTGCGTGCGGGCGAGCAGCAGGGCGGCGTCGTCGGTGCGGCGTTCGGGGAGCATGGCGTCCATCACGGTGTCGCACAGGCCCTCCAGGGAGGGGGCCGAGTGGTTCAGGGCCCGCAGCAGTTCGGCGATCCGCTGGTCGACGTCGCGTTCGCGGCTTTCCACCAGTCCGTCGGTGTAGAGGGCGAGCAGACTGCCCTCGGGCAGCTCGAGCTCGGTGGCCTCGAAAGGCAGCCCGCCGATGCCGAGCGGCGGGCCCGGATGGGCGGCTACCGGTGTCCTGGTGCCGTCCGGGGAGATGATCAACGGCAGCGGATGGCCGGCGCTCGCCAGCGTGAAGCGCCGGGAGACGGGGTCGTAGACGGTGTACAGGCAGGTGGCGCCGGACTCGGCGGTCGGCTCCAGGTCGCCGGCGCGCTGGAGGTCGCCGGCGAGGTGGAGGACCAGGTCGTCCAGGTGGGTCAGCAGCTCGTCCGGCGGCAGGTCGACGTCGGCGAGAGTGCGGACCGCCGTGCGCAGCCGGCCCATGCCGGCCGAGGCGTGCAGGCCGTGGCCGACGACATCGCCGACGACCAGGGCGACCCGGGCTCCGGACAGCGGAACGACATCGAACCAGTCGCCTCCCACTTCCGCGCCGGTCCCGGCGGGCAGGTAGCGGGATGCCACCTCGACCGCCTCCTGGTTCGGCAGCCTCTGCGGCAGCAGGCTGCGCTGCAGGGTCAGCGCGGTGGAGCGTTCGCGCGAGTACCGGCGGGCGTTGTCGATGGCGACGGCGGCTTTGGCGGTCAGCTCCTCGGCGAGGATCAGGTCGTCGGCGGTGAAGGCCTCGGGCCGGTCGAGACGGGAGAAGGCGACGACGCCGAGCAGCGCGCCGCGGGCCCGCAGCGGCACGGTGATCCTGCCGGTCAGCCCGTCCGCGGCGATGGCCCCTTCGATCACCGGGTTGCCCGGTGGCCAGTGGGCCGGGTCGGCGGCGAGCCCGGGCCCGAAGGCCCATTCGCCGCCCTGGCCGGGCCGAGCGGCGAGCTCGACCGTGGACCTGCCGGTGGCCATGCAGCGGGCGGCGACGGAACCGGGAGCGTGGCTGACCGGCGTCGCGGGCCCGGGCGCCCGGTCGGCGTCCTCCTCCGCGCTGTGCCGGGCGGCACGACTGAGCACGACGGTCTCGCCGGGGGCCGACGCGGCGGGCGGTTCCTCCCCGCGCAGCACCTCGTCGAAGAGGTCCACGGTGACGAGGTCGGCGAATCCCGGCACCGGGGTCGTGGCCAGTTCCCGGGCGGTGCCGATCACGTCGAGTGTCAGGCCGATGCCGCCGCCGGCCTTGTTGAGGATGAGCAGGCGCTGCCGAGCCCAGTACTCGGCGCTCATGTCGAATCCCCAGTTGGCGACCGCGCGGACCTTGCCCTCGGCATCTCGGACGGGCCACATGCTGGTGGCCCAGGCGTTGGCGTAGTCGCTGCCGAGCGGGCGGAAGACGGTGATGAGGCGGGCCGGCTCGCCCGTCCTCGCCACCTCGGCGAGCCGGTCGGTGTACGCCATGTCGTCCAGCTCGGGGAACAGCTCGCGGTACTTCTCGCCGAGCACCTGCTCCTCGGAGTGCGCCATCACCCGGCACGCGGAGGCGTTGACCCAGAGGAAACGCAGCTCAGGGTCGTAGACGCCCAGAGCGAAGGGGCACTGCTCGAAGGCCCGGTCGGCGATGACGGGGCGGCGCCCCCACGCCTGGGCGGTCACCACGTGGCCCCGCGCACGGCCGTCCGCGCCGAGCAGCGGATGGGCCGTCAGCACGGCGTCCACCGTGGAACCGTCCCGGTGGCGCAGCGGGACGACTCCCGTGGGGTCGGAGCCGATGCCGAGCTGCTCGGGGGTGCCGGACGGGCGGTCGACCCACAGGTCGGTCACGCGCCGCCCCACGGCCTCCTCCGCCGTCCAGCCCAGCAGCAGCCGCCCGCCCTCGCTCCACCCGCTCACCATGCCGTCCGGGTCGACCACGAGGGTCGCAGTCGGGGCATCCTGCTTGGCAGCCATCTCCACGACCACGCCTCCGTCCGGACAGCGGTGCTCGTCAGGACCGTTTTCCAGCGGCTGGTTCCAGCCTAGGTCCGCCCTGTCCGGCGCGCCCGCTCGGTCACGGCGGGTACGGGACGGCCGACAACGCGTGGTCGAGCGGGAGCCGGTCGAGGCGGGGCGGGCCGCAGGTGGTCCGGAGCTACGGAGCCGCGCCGTCGCGACGGGGGGCGGGGCCGGCAGCCCGGATGCCACGCGGTGATGCCCCGAGCTCACGGCGGCAGGCCTTGTTGAACGCCTGCAGGTCCGGGATGCCGACCGAGGCGGCGACGGCGGGGATGGAGAGCGTGGTGGCCCGCAGGAAATGGCGTGCGCGTTCCATCCGGCGGGCCCGGATGTAGCCGACGACGGTTTCCCCGGTGGCGGCGCGGAAGAGCCGGGTCAGGTGGTTGTGGGAGACGCCGGCCGCCTCCGCGATCTCCGGCACCGTCAGGGACTCCGCCAGCCGCGCCTCGATGAGGGCCGTCGCGGCCGCCACCGCCGGATGCACGGCCCGGGTGCTCGGCTCCCGCGGCGGGGTGAGCCGGGCGATCCGCCACAGGGCGGCCCACACCTCGGCGGTGGCCCTGGCCGGGGTGTTCGGCCAGGCGGCCAGTGCCTGCCCCAACTGCGCGGTGAGCAGGTCGAGTTCGGGTCCGGCGCCCTGGATCACGGAGATGCTGTGGGGTGGGCCCGCCGAGCCCAGGCGGAGGTGGGCGTAGAGGTGCTCGGAGCGGCCCCGGTAGCGGTAACGCACCTCGGTTCCGGGCGGCACGAGACTGACCCGCCCGGGGCGGATCGTGTGCTCGGTGCCGTCGACCGTCAAGTCGGCGTCGTAGCCGTACAGATGGAGCTGCCACAGGTCAGGCAGCGAGAACACGTCCACCCGGACGGCCGGACCGTGCACGCCGATCCCGAGGGCGGCGAGAGTGGGAGGCTCGTCGAGATGGGCGAGGACCGTCTGCATGGGCACGTGTTCTACCACGGCGGAGCCGGCCACTCCTGGGACCCGGCCACTCCCGGGACGCGGTCGTCGACGGACGCGGCGGACGGCGTGGTGAGAATCGACCAGTGGAGGGTGAACGGGGCCCACGCGGTGCGCGGCGGCCGGACCTAGCGTGGCCGTCATGGAGAACAGGCGAGAACTGCTGAGCTCGGTTCGGATGGCGCGCTTCGTGGCGCGCGGCTCGCTGCGGTTGGACGCGGTGGTTCCGGCGGAGATGAACGCCGAGGGCCTGACGGTACTGGCGGACGGGGTGCCGCCGGTGCCGTACGGGACGCCGCTGTCCGACGCGTACGCGAAGGGCTCCTTCGTCCGCAGGCTGCTGGAACTGCCGCGGGTGGCAGGGGCCCTGCGCAGCCTGGTCGGCCCGGATCCGTGGGTGGACCACCACTTCGTGCACACACGCGAGCCGCGCGGCGGCACCGCGCAGGCGCTGCACGGGGACGCCATCATCGACGTCCGGCCGGACGCCTTCGACGTGCAGTTGATGTACTACCCGCAGGACGTGACGCTGGAGATGGGCGGAACGCTCAGCGTGCCGGGCAGCCATCTGCGGCGGATCAACGAATCGGACACCGGCCGCTACCAGAACCTGCGCGGTCAGGACCGGTTGGTCTGCCCGGCCGGCACGGTGGTGCTTCTGCACCACGGCATCTGGCACGGCGGCCGGCGCAACGACAGCGACGTCGTCCGCCACATGTTCAAGATCCGCTTCAATCCCAGGGTGCGTCAACGACGTCTGTGGGACACCTCGGACCTCCACGACCCGCGGGTGGCGGCGGAGCTGGACGTCATGTTCCCGTGGTACGAGGGAGCGACCGGCCGGCTGGAGCGGTACAACCGCATCCTGCTGTGGCGGGAGCTGACCGGCGACGACGGCTTCGACCTCGACCACTGGGTGACCAGGGTCTCCAACCGGCCGAAGGAGACCCTGGCATGACGACCGAAGCGACCCCGCCCTCGTCGGAGGACACCGAAGACGCCACCGTCGCCCCGGTGCCGCGGCAGCAGGTGCTCGTGCTGTACCTGGCGAGCTCGGCGCTGGATTCCCATGTCGTCGGCTGGTCGCGCTACGACGGCACCGGCCGCACCTCGCCCACCACGGGCGACGGTGACGAGCCGCCGTACGAGACGGGGGTGGCCGCGCTGCGGGACGGCTGGCGGCTGTTCCAGGCCTCCCAGCTGATTCCGCCGTACCCGGGGCACGAGTACGACGTCTCCTTCCTCAAGCACGAGTTCTTCTTCGAACGGTTCGTCGACCTGAGGGCGCAGCGTCATTGACAGGTGAGGGAGGCGAATGGGACTGTCGAAGCGCTTCGACGAACGGCCATCGCAACCAGCTCGCCTGAGGGGTTTCCACGTGAGTTCCGCGCCCGCGCCCGCGTCCGTACCTGATCCGCCCGATTTCCGTGATCCCGCGCTGCCCCTGCAGAAGCGCGTCGACGACCTGCTCTCACGGCTCACGCCCGAAGAGCGGATCGCGATGCTGCACCAGCACGTGCCGGCCGTCCCGCGGCTCGGCCTCGCTGCCTTCCGTACGGGCAGCGAGGCCCTGCACGGGGTCTCCTGGATGGGGGTGGCGACGGTCTTCCCGCAGGCCGTCGGCCTCGGCGCCACCTGGGACGAGGACCTGGTGCGCCGGGTCGCCGAGGCCGTCTCGGTCGAACTGCGCGCCTTCCACCACCACCGCACTCCCGCCGTGGGCGACGGCCCCCACAGCCTCCAGGCGTGGGCGCCCGTCCTGAACCTGCTGCGCGACCCGCGCTGGGGACGCAACGAGGAGGGCTACTCCGAGGACCCGGTGCACACCGCCCGGCTCGGCGAGGCGTATTGCCGGGGTCTGGCGGGCGACCACCCGACCTACCTGCGGGCGGCTCCCGTCCTCAAGCACTTCCTCGCCTACAACAACGAGGACGACCGCTGCACGACCTCCTCCGGACTGCGCCCGCGCGTCCTCCACGAGTACGACCTGGCTGCCTTCCGGCCCGTCGTCGCCTCCGGCGCCGCGACCGGAGCCATGGCCGCGTACAACCTCGTCAACGGCCGCCCCTGCCACGTCAGCCCGCTGATCGAGGACGAGCTGCGCCGCTGGGCGCGGCCCACCGGACACGAGCTGTTCGTGGTCAGCGACGCCGAGGCCCCCTCGAACCTGGTCGACCCGGAGCACTACTTCGACGACCACGCCGAGTCCCACGCCGCCGCCCTCAAGGCCGGCATCGACAGCTTCACCGACCACGACGAGGACAGCGCCACGCCGGTCGGCCGACTGCGCGAGGCGCTGGAGCGCGGCCTGATGGCACAGGCCGACGTGGACCGCGCGGTGCGTCGCCAGCTCGAACTCCGCTTCCGGCTCGGCGAGTTCGATCCGGACCTCGACCCGTACGCCGGGATCGGCCCGGAGGTGATCGACTGCCCCGGGCACCGCGCCCTGGCACGGCACGCGGCGACCGAGTCGGTGGTCCTGCTCAAGAACGACGGGCTGCTGCCGCTGGACCCGGCGCGGACACCGAGGATCGCCGTCATCGGCCCGCTCGCCGACACGCTGTGCGAGGACTGGTACAGCGGCACCATGCCCTACCAGGTGACCGTCGCCGACGGCCTCGCCGCCGCCCTCGGCGCCGACGGCGGCGAGGTGACCCGGGTGGAGGGCGCCGACCGCATCGCGCTGCGCTCCCGCACGACCGGCGAACTCCTCGGCAAGAGCGCCTTCGACGTGACCGACTGGGGCGGCGGCATGCTGACCCTCCGCGCCGCCGACGCCGGCGACTATCTGAGCCTCAAGGACGACGCCACCGTGGCGGCCGACCAGAAGGTGCTCAAGAACTGGTTCGTCAAGGAGACCTTCCGGCTCGAACCGGCCGGGGAGGACACGGTGCTGCTGCGCTCCGTGCTCACCGGCCGCTACGCCGCCGTGGACCCGGCCGACGGCCGCGTCACCGTGACCGCCGATGCCCCGGGCTCCGCCGAACGCTGGGCGCGGGAGCTGCTGCGCGACGGCATGGCGGAGGCCCGGGCAGCCGCCCGGGCGGCCGACGCGGCGGTCGTCGTCCTCGGCAACCACCCCATGGTCAACGGCCGTGAGACCGAGGACCGCGCGGACATCGACCTGCCCCCGACGCAGGAGGAGCTGCTCCGCACGGTCGCGGCCGTGCGCCCGGAGACGGCGCTCGTGGTGATGAGCAGCTACCCGTACGCCGTCGACTGGGCCGACGAGCACCTGCCCGCCGTGGTGTGGACCTCCCACGGCGGGCAGGAGACGGGCCAGGCGCTGGCCGCCGTGCTCCTCGGCGAGGCCGACCCCGCCGGGCGTCTCCCGCAGACCTGGTACCGGGGCGACGATCCGCTGCCGGCCCCGCTCGACTACGACATCATCAAGGCGGGCTGGACGTACCAGTACCACGCGGCCGCGCCCCTCTACGCCTTCGGCCACGGCCTGTCGTACACCGACTTCTCCTACCGCGACCTGCGGTTGTCGCGGTCGTCGACCGGCCAGGACGGTGCGGTCGACATCACGGTGACCCTGGCCAACAGCGGTGCCCGGGCCGGCAGCGAGGTGGTGCAGCTCTACGTCCGGCCGCTGGACGCCCGTCACGAGGCGCCCGAGCTGCGCCTGGCCGACTTCCGCAAGGTGCGCCTGGAGCCGGGGGAGAGCAGCGAGGTGACGTTCCGACTGCCCGCCGAACGGCTCGCCCACTGGGATGTCACCACCTCCGCCTTCACCGTCGATCCCGGCGCATACGAGATCATCGTCGCCCGCTCCGCCGGTCACCCGGTCCTCACCGCGCCGCTGACGGTGACCGGGCCGGCCGCGGCGCCCCGGGCCGTCGTGGACCGGCGGACCCCGGCGGTCGACTTCGACGACTACGCGGACGTCACCCTCGTCGACGCCACCCGGACCCACGGTGACGCGGTCACGCCCACCGATCCCGCTCGTCCCGGGACGCTTCTCTTCCGTGACGTCGACCTCGCCGGGGCCGTCCGGATCGAGGCCGAGACCGCCCGCGAGGACGCCGGATCGAGCGAGGCGCGGCTGGTCGTCCGGTCGGGCGACCAGGTACTGGCCGAGCTCGACGTCCCCCTCACCGGCGACCGCTACGCGTGGCGGACCGTCGCGGGCGAACTGCACGCCCCGCCCGAGGGCCCCCACGACCTGCGCCTGACCCTGCACGGTGACTTCCGCCTCTCCGCCTTCCGCTTCGGCGGCCCTGGCAGCGTCGCCGACTGACCGCTCGCGCGCCCGCCCGTGAACCGGCGGCCCGTCCGAAGGGGGGAGGACGGGCCGCCACTCCCGCTCCCCGCCACTCACGCTCCCCGCCGTGCCCGGGACCCGCGAGGGGCGGGGCCCCATGCCACTCGCACCCCCGCCGCCTCGTCCCCACTCCGACCGGAGGACTCCCCATGCCGCTCACCGACCTCGCGACTGACGAGCTCGTCGGCTACCGGCCGCAGCCGACCGCTCCGAACGACTTCGACGCGTTCTGGCGGGACACCCTCGCCGAAGCCCGGTCCTACGACGGGACGATCAAAGTCGAACGGGTCACGTCCGCGCACCTGCTGCACACCGTCGAGGTCGACGACGTGCGTTTCCCCGGCTGGGACGGCGAGCCGGTGGCCGCCTGGCTCCTGCGGCCGCGTGGCACGGAGGGACCGCTGCCGGTCGTCGTCACGTACATCGGCTACAGCGGCGGCCGCGGTCTGCCCAGCGAACACCTCCTCTGGTCGGCAGCCGGCTACGCCCAGCTCGTCGTCGACAGCCGGGGCCAGGGCCACGACACCCCGGACCGGACGGCGGGCGACGGCACCCAGTGGGCCGGGGGATTCATGACCCGAGGCATCGACTCCCCCGAGCACTACTACTACCGGCGGCTGATCACCGACTGCGTACGCGCCGTGGACGCCGTCGCCGGGCTGCCCGGCCTCGACCCGCGCAGGATCGTGGTGACCGGAGGCAGCCAGGGCGGCGGCCTGGCCCTCGCCGTCGCCGCCCTCGCCGGAGACCGTGTGGCGGCGGCGCTGCCGGACGTCCCGTTCCTGTGCCACTTCCGTCGCGCCGTGCGGATCACCGGGGAGGGCCCGTACCCGGAGATCGCCGAGTACCTGCGCCGGCACAGTCGCGACCGCGTGGAGCGGACCCTCGCCACCCTCGACTACTTCGACGGCGTCCACTTCGCCCGACGGGCCACCGCTCCGGCGCTGTTCAGCGTCGCCCTGATGGACCCGATCTGCCCGCCCTCCACCGTCTACGCCGCCTACAACCACTACCGGGGCGAGGACCGCACCATGACCGTCTGGCCCTTCGGCGACCACGGCGGCGGATACGGCTCCAACCCGCCGGTCCAGCTGTCCTGGCTGCGCGAGCGTGGCCTCGCACCGGAACTCTGACCCGCGTGAGCACCACGATGGGGAACCGGTCGGGTCAGGCGCAGGCGCCGGCGTTGAGGGTGAAGGCCGTGGGTGGGGGAGTCGAGCCGGTGTGGGTCCCCTGAATCCCGAAGCTCACGGTCGCTCCCGGGGCGATCGTCCGGTTCCAGTCCGTGTGGCGGGCGCTGACGGCGGTGCCGCTCTGGGTGACGGTGGCGTTCCACGAGCTCGTGACGCGCTGGCCGACCGGAGAGGTCCAGGCCAGCTGCCAACCGTCCACGGCCGCCGGACCGGTGTTCTTGACGGTGACGTTCGCGGTGAAGCCGGTGCTCCAGACACTGTTCACCGCGTACGTCACCGCGCAGGAGGCGGTGGGCGGTTCGCCGCCGGTGGAGGTCCGCTCGGCGGCGTAGGCGGCGAGCCAGGCCAGCGGGGCGTTCCAGTTGACCGCCACCTCGTTGGTCGAGTACGAGTCGATGTGGTCGACGTAGCAGGCGGCGGGGGCGCAGCCGCGCAGCCTCTCCTCGGCCACCGGGTCCTGGAGCGCGCTGTTGGGACCGCCGGCGAGCGAACCGGCGGGCGGGTGGGGCAGCGAGGGGTCGAGCTGGTGTGCCCAGAAGCGGTGGTGCTGGTTCTGGGAGGAGGTCTCGCCGTGGCCGGTGACGTAGGACAGGCCCAGGGCGTTGCGCCCCAGCAGGTAGTCCATGGTCTCCAGGGCACCGGCGCGGTAGCGCGCGTCGCCCGTCAGCTCCCCGGCGACGGCCATGACGACGGCGTCGTTGGCGACCGCGCCGTTCGATCCCCAGAAGTACCCGTCCGCGGGGACGGGTACGGCGTACCCCTGGGCGGCCATCCTGGACAGGTAGCCGTCGGCCGCGGCGGTCACCGAGGCGCGGATCCGGGCCGTGTCGGTGGCGGGCAGCCCGTGCGGGACGGTGGCAAGGACGAGTCGGCCGAGTGCGGCGGTGTCCGCCCAGCCGAAGCCGTACGGACTGAAGGCGTCGGCGGAGGTGTGCCAGGGCGAGGAGGTGACCGCGTCCCGGTAGGCGCTCTCGCCGGTCGCCGCGTACAGCTCGGCGGCCGCCCAGTAGAACTCGTCGGTGACCCGCGTGTCGCCGTAGGGCCCGCCGCCCGTGCTGTCCGAATCCGGTGCGTACAGGGCCGGTTCGGCCCGCGCGGCCGTCCAGGCCTTGCGGGCGGCGGACAGGCAGCGGTCGGCGTACGCCGGGTCGTACGGCCGGAAGACCCGGGCGCACTGCGCGGCGGCTGCCGCGAGGTTGAGGGTGGCCGCCGTGGACGGCCGGTGCAGTTCGCGTGGCTGGGAATCCTGCTCGGGGCGCGTCGGCATGCCGGTCCACGCGGCGTCGTGGATCTTGTGGAACGCCATGCCCGCGTGCGGCTTGCCGTCGGGCACCTGCATCCTCATCAGGAAGTCGAGCTCCCACCGCGCCTCGTCGAGGACGTCGGGGACGCCGTTGCCGCGTTCGGGGACGCGCAGGGTGGAGTCGCCCAGCGCCGCCCCCTTGCCCGCCCGCTCGGCCCGCTCGAAGGAGTTGACGAGCAGCCAGGTGGAGAGACCGCCGTTGACCACGTACTTGCCGTGGTCGCCGGCGTCGTACCAGCCGCCTCGGACGTCCCGGGTGTAGTCGCACACGCCTGCCTGGCAGGGGACGGCGGTGTCGCCCTTGTTGGGTGCGACGCCGAGGTGTCCGGCCGGGCGCGCGTACGCGGGACCCACGAGGGAGGCGTCGATCGCGATGCCGCTGCGCTGGTGGTGGAAGAACGCCATCGCGTCGGAGCGCAACGTGTCGTAGAGGTCCACGCGGATGTCGAAGGGAGCGCTGCTGCTGCCGTCCACCGTCAGGACGTACCCGGTGCCCGCCGTCCGGTACGAGGAGAGGTCCGCCACGTGGACGGACTGTCCGGAGGGGGTGTCGGCGCCGCGCGGGACGGTCGAACCGGAGGCGACCACCGTCCCGGACGCGTTCCGCAGCTGCCAGCCGAGTGCCTGCGTGGCCGTGGTGACGACGGTGGCGCGCTTCGGCCCGTCGGGCAGGTAGCCGACCTGGTTGACGCGTACGGCTGTGGTCGCGGCCGTCGTGGCCGAGGAGGTCGGCGCGGTCGTGAGACCGCCGACGAGGAGCGCGGCCGCCAGGAGGGTGGCGGAGAGGCGCGGGGGGAGGCGGAGCGACGAGGTCGTGTTGGGGGGCACGTGCGACTCCTACGGGATTCGTGGGGCTCGGCGGGAAGAGGGACGGTGTCCGGCCCCGGGTGAGCGGTGTCCCGGAGCCGGACCAGGGCGGAAGCGGGGCTCAGCGGTTGAAGGTCAGCCGCGGTGCCGCGTTGCGGGCCAGTGTGTGTGCCTGGGCGGGCCACCAGGTGCCGGCGGGCGGGTCGACGATGCCGTACTCGGGGTCGATCGTGCCGCCCGTGTTGCGGGTGCAGCTGCCGTCGGACTCGCCGGGGATCTTGATCCACAGGTAGGCGTCGACGAGCGGGACACCGGTGTCGGCCGTCGGGCGCGCGCCGAGGCCGCGGCCGGGCGCGTTGCACCAGATCTCCGGGTCGCCGCTGTACTTGCCGGGCTCCGGAACCCAGGCGCCCAGGCCGTTGCGGCTGGTGTCGATGACGAAGTGGTGCAGGGCGTCGGGGGAGGGGTCGCCCACCGTTCGGTCGAACCAGGCGTCGGTCCAGCGCCACGTGGCGGGGTCGGCGGAGTCGACCGCGTTGCCCGGGGCGCCGTCGTTGGGCGCGGCGGGGGAGTAGTACTGGGTGGCGCACCAGTCGGTGTGGCCGCGGGCGTGCTCGGGTCCTTCGGTGGCGTACCACATGCACTTGGCGATCCAGGTGCCGTAGCGCGCGTTGTGATCGGTGGGGTGGGTGTTGGACACGTTGAGGGCGAAGCCGTCGCTGTCCCGGACGCCGGCGTCGAGCAGTCGTCGTGCCATGTCGCCCACAGGCCGCCACAGGACGTTGCCCGCGTCGAGGTAGACCGCGGTGCGGGCCTTGGACTTGAGGGTCCGGACGGCGTACGCGAGGTCGGCGACGCGGGCCGCGGTGAGTTCGCCGGTCGGGTCCACGTCCGGTCCGCAGTCGCTGGGGAGGAGGGCCAGGCCGTCGGGCTCGACCACGACGACGGCCTTGCCGTCACCGACGCCGGCGGCGAAGGCGTCGATCCACCGGCGGTAGGCGGCGGAGGACGCGGCGCCGCCGCTGGAGTACTGGGAGCAGTCCCGGCCCGGCACGTTGTAGGCGACCAGGACGGGGGTCCGGTTCACCGCCCGGGCTTTGCGGACCAGGGTGCCGACCTTGGCCCGGACCTCGTCGGGTGTGCCCTCGGTGAACCACTGCGCCTGCGGCCAGCTCGCGAGCCTGGCCATGTTCACGGCGTTCGTGAGGTCGCCGTTCCGGAGGTCGGCGAGCGCCTGCTTGGCGGCCTTGCTCTGCGGGTCCACGTAGAACCTCGTGGACCGGTTCATCGCGTCCTCGGTGGGTGCGGCCTGCGCCTGTCCCTGCGTCGCGGTGAGGGCGGCGCAGGCCGCGAGTGCCGCGAGGGCGGCGGTCGCCCGGCGCCGTAGCGTGCGTGGCTTCATGGGGGGCTCCTGGTCGGTGGGGCGGGGGTGAGGAGGGCCTGGGAAGCCTGTGGCCCGGGCGCGGGGCGGCGGACACCGGGCCACAGGAGCGGGACGTCAGTAGCCGTAGATCATCTTGTAGGCGACCTCCGGGAGGAACTGGCCGGCCGTGGAACCGCTCCCGACGCCGCAGTTGCCGTCGGACTCACCCGGAGCCTTGATCCACAGCAGCATCTCGGCACCGCCGCCCAGCCGGGTGGGCGTGCCGATGCGGCGGCCGGCCGCGTTGCACCACTCGCCGTTGGAACCGTTGCCGTTGCGGCTGGTGTCGACGACGAACGGCTTGGTGTAGCCGTAGCGGGCGGCCAGTTCGCTGTTGACGGCGTTGCCGTAGGCGGTGTTCTGGGCGGTGGTGTAGTAGTTCGAGATGTTGAGGGAGAAGCCGTGCGCCTGTCGGAGTCCGGCCTCGTGGAGGCGCTGGGCCATGGTGGCCGCGCTCACCCAGCCGGGGTTGCCGGCGTCGAGGTAGACCCAGGTGTTGGGGGCCTGGCGGTTGAACTCGGCGAGGGCGCCGCTGATCATGCCCTGGCGTTCGCGGATCTGGCTCTGGTTCAGGCAGCCGTAGTCCGCGAGGGAGTCGGGTTCGAGGAGCACGACGGCCGGCCGATGGGCGATCCCGCCGGCGAACTGCGCGATCCAGGTCGCGTAGGCGGAGGCCGACGAGGCTCCGCCTCCGGAGTGCCCGCCGCACGAGTCGCGGAGGTAGATGTTGTACGCGACCAGGACGGGCAGCTTGTCGTGGTGGTCGGCCGCGCCGACGTACGCGCCCGTCGCGGTGCCGATGGTGCCGCTCCAGGAACCGAACCAGCGGGCCATGGGCGTATTGGCGAGGGAGGCGTTGATCGCGGGGGCTCGGCCGTCGCCGGAGTTGGCGGCGACCCACTTCTTCGCGCTGGAGTCCGGGTCCACGTAGAACCCGCTGGTCAGCGTGGTGGGGTCCGCCGCGTGGGCGGACGGGGCGACGGCGAGCGCCAACGGCAGCGCGGAGACGGCTGCGAGGAGGGCGCGGATTCTGCGGCGCATGGCTGTACCTCGGTTTCCTGACGGCGGACGCGTCGCGCGCTCTCGTCCCGAGCGGTGCGACGAACTGAGGAAGTGCGGTGGTACGAGGCCCCCGCGTGGCGGCACATCGGAGGGGACACCAGCACCTGTCGGACCCACCGAACCCGTGGAAGCGCTCCCACTGGAAGCGATCCCAGATGGCGATCGGTGAGGCCGGGGTGTGGCCGTATCGTGTGGCGCTCCTATGGACACTGTCAAGTGTCCGCATTCAAACAGCACTTCACAGGAGGAGGGGAAGGGTTTACAGTCCTGCAACTGGAAGCGCTTCCAGCCTTCCAGGCGTTCAGGCAGGAATCAGGAAAGGCAGGTCATGGCCCAAGGTGTTCCACACCGGCCGTCGACGCTCGACGAGGTGGCCGAGCTGGCCGGAGTCTCCAGGTCGGTGGCCTCGCGTGTGCTCAACAACGCCCCGCACGTCAGCCGTGCCAAACGGGAAGCGGTCGAACGGGCCGTCCATCGACTCGGATACGTGCCGAACCCGACCGCCCGGGCGCTGGCGACCCGTCAGACCGGTGCGGCCGCTCTGGTCGTCTCGGGAGAGGATCCGTCGATCTTCGCGGACCCGTTCTTCGCCCAGGTGATCGTGGGCGCCTCGGCCGCGCTGGAGGAGGCCGACCTGCACCTGATGCTGTGTCTGGCGGCCTCCGACCGGGGGCGCCGTCGCGTGGAGCGGCTTCTCCGGTCCAAGGGGGCCGACGGGGTGATGCTGATGGCGCTGCGCGAGGACGATCCGTTGGCCCGCATGGCGGAAGAGGCGGAGATACCCGTGGTGTTCGGCGGGCGCCCGGTCGGTCTGGATCCACGGTGGTACGTGGACGTGGACAACCTCGGAGGAGCGCGCGCGGCGACCGAGTACCTGATCTCGCTCGGCCGGACCAGGATCGCGACGATCTGCGGGCGGCTGGACACCGAGGCGGGGCGCGCCCGTCACCGCGGCTACCAGGACGCCATGCGGGCGGCCGGCCTCGAACCGCTTCCGCCGGAAGCCGGTGACTTCACCGAGTCGAGCGGCGCGGCCGCCATGGCGGCGCTGTCGGCGCGGCACCCGGATCTGGACGGGCTGTTCGCCGCCAGCGACAACATGGGGGCGGGGGCGCTGCGCGCGCTGCGCGATGCCGGCCGCCGCGTCCCCGCCGACGTCGCCGTGATCGGCTTCGACGACCTTGCCGTGGCCCGGATCGCCGATCCGCCGCTGACCACGGTGCACCAGCCCATAGAGGATCTCGGTCGGGAGATGGCGCGCATGCTCGTCGCGCTCGTCAACGGACAGACACCCACCCCGCTGATCCTCCCCACGCGCCTGGTCATCCGCGCCAGCGCCTGACGGGCCGCCTCGCGCCCGGCCTGCCGGCCGACTCCGTGCTCCGGCCGCCCGCCACGTCGCCGTGCGTTCGTTTCCACGGCCACCCGTTCGCACCGCACAGCCTTCCCTACCGGTGACCTTGACAGCCCGTCAAGGCGACGGCAGGGTTTCGACGCCATCGTTTGGGAGCGCTCCCAATTCCGGGAGGAAGCCCCGAGCGCGTGGCTTCACCCCGGCCTTCGAAGGCCGCCTCGCCCACGCCGACCGCCATCGAGGCGCCCCGCCGGCGTACCCCTCACCCCTTGACGCACCGAGGAGATGTCATGCCCCACCCGACCCAGCCGCGCGCCCGCATCCGCTCCGTCGCACTCGCCTCCGCCGCGGCGGCGCTCGCCCTCGCCCTCACCGGCTGCTCGTCCTCTCCGGACGCCTCCGCCTCCGCCGACGGGAAGATCACCCTGACCGTCGGGACCTTCGGGACCTTCGGGTACAAGGAGGCCGGCCTGTACGACGCGTACATGAAGCTGCACCCGGAGATCACCATCAAGGAGAACCCGACGACCGTCGAGGGCAACTACTGGACCGCCCTGCAGACCCGTCTGTCAGGCGGCGGTCTCGACGACGTCCAGGCCCTCGAGGTCGGCCGCATAGCACGGGCCACGTCCGAGGACCTCGCCGACGCCTTCGCCGACCTGTCCGACGCCCCCGGGGTCGACAAGAAGGCCTACCTGCCCTGGAAGTGGGACCAGGCCACCACCGCCGACGGCAGGACGATCGGCCTGGGCACCGACGTCGGCCCGATGGCCGTCTGCTACCGCCAGGACCTGTTCAAGGCCGCGGGTCTGCCCTCCGACCCCGAGTCCGTCGGCAGGCTGTGGGCGGGCGACTGGGCGAAGTTCGTCGAGACGGGCAAGCGGTACCAGGCCAAGGCGCCCAAGGGCACCTACTTCATGGACAGCGCCACCGGTCTGTTCAACGCCGTCGTCTCCAGCAGCACCGTCCAGTACTACAAGGACGGCAAGCTCGCCTACAAGGACTCGCCCGGCGTCAGGACCGGCTGGGACCTGGCCGTCAAGGCCGTCCAGGGAGGGACCAGCCAGGGCCTGAAGATGTTCGACACCCCCTGGCAGACCGCGTTCTCCAAGTCCACCTTCGCCACCACGGTCTGCCCCTCCTGGCAGCAGGCGAACATCCAGCAGTTCTCCGGCCCGTCCAACAAGGGCAAGTGGAACATCGCCCAGCCCCCGGCCGCCGGCAACTGGGGCGGTTCCTTCCTGGCCGTACCGGCCTCGGGCAAGCACGTCGACGAGGCCAAGAAGCTCGTCGCCTGGCTGACCGCGCCCGAGCAGCAGGTGAAGGTCTTCCAGAAGGTCGGCAACATCCCCGCCAACCAGGCCGCCCACGACCTGCCGGGCGTCGTCGACTACAAGAACGCCTACATCGGCCCCGACGCCGCCACCGGACGGATCTTCTCCACCGCCGCCAAGGCCATCCGGCCCGCCGAGACCGGCCCGCACGCGCAGGACCTGACCGGCGCCTTCAGCACCGGCGTCCAGCTGATGGAGCAGAACGGCAAGAGCCCGCAGGAGGCGTGGAACGCCACGGTGCGCCAGATCGACAGCACCATCCAGTAACGCTCCCCGCCCCCACCTCTTCCCGGCCGCCGTCGCGGGGGAGAGGGCGGCCGGCCACCGGGGAGCCGGCCGCCCCCGCCCCGTACCGACGCGACCGGCCGTGACCACCGAAGGAACCGCTCGTGGCCCACACGACCACACCCAGCCGCAACGGCCCAGCAGGCCGACGGGACGCCCGACCGCCCCGCGCCCACACCTCGGGCCCCTCGGTCCGGCGCAGCCGCCTGCACCGCTGGGACACCAAGGGCACGCCGTACGCCCTCGTCGCCCCCTTCTTCCTCGTCTTCGCCGCCTTCGGCCTCTTCCCGCTGCTCTACACCGGATGGCTCTCCTTCCACCGGGTGAGCCTCTACAACGTCGACCGCGCCGAATGGGTCGGCCTGCGGAACTACACCGACCTGTTCACCGGTCAGGTCAGCCACTACTTCTGGAACGCGCTCCTCAACACCTTCACCCTCGGTGTCCTGTCCACCGTCCCGCAGCTGCTGATGGCACTGGGGCTCGCCCACCTGCTCAACTACCGGCTGCGCGCCCGCGGGTTCCTGCGCACGGCGCTCCTCGCCCCCTACGCGACCTCCGTCGCCGCCGCCACCCTCGTCTTCGCCCTGATCTTCAGCCCCGAGGGGGGCATGGCCAACTGGTTCCTCGGCCTCTTCGGAGCCGGGCCCGTGCACTGGGAGGCCGGTCGCTGGAGCTCGCAGTTCGCGATCTCCGTGATCGTCACCTGGCGCTGGACCGGCTACAACGCCCTGATCTACCTCGCCGCCATGCAGGCCGTGCCGCGCGAGCTGTACGAGGCCGCCGCCCTGGACGGCGCCAACCGCTGGCAGCAGTTCCTGCACGTCACGGTCCCCGCCCTGCGGCCCACGATCCTCTTCACGGTGGTCGTCTCGACCATCGGAGCCACCCAGCTCTTCGGCGAGCCCTATCTGTTCGGGGGACAGAGCGGCCACCAGGGCGGCACCGACCACCAGTACGAGACCCTCGGAATCCTCATGTACGACCAGGGTTTCCACTCCAGCATGCTCGGGCGCGCCAGCGCAGTCGCCTGGATCATGTTCGGCCTGCTGCTGCTCATCGGGCTCGTCAACGCGCTGATCACCCGCCGCCTGCGCGCTTCCCAGTGATGTGGAGTACGACATGACCACCACCGCCCCCGTGTCCGACCGTCCTCACCGGACGCCGGCGCGACCGCCCGTCCGCGCCGGCAGGGCCGGCGGACAGCACCGGGCCGGGCCGCTCGCCCACCTCGTCCTCGGTCTCGCGGCTCTGGCCTCGTTGTTCCCGCTGTACTGGACGCTGGTCGCCGCGTCCACCGACGGCCACGCGGTCGTCTCCAGCCCACCGCCGATGCTGCCCGGCGGCAACCTCGTCGAGAACCTCACCTATGTCTGGCACAACGCCGGCGGGCGCGGCATGGGCGTCGCCCTGCTCAACTCCACGCTCGTCGCGGGGGCCGTCACCGTCAGTACGGTGACCTTCTCCGTGCTCGCCGGCTTCGCCTTCGCCAAACTCCGCTTCCGAGGGAAGAAGGTCATGCTCGGCCTGGTCCTGTCCACCCTCGCCGTGCCCGCACAGCTCAGTGTCGTACCCCTGTTCATCCTGACCAGGCACCTGGGACTGGGAAATCACCTCGGGGCGCTGATCCTGCCGGTCCTGGTCACCGCCTTCGGCGTCTTCTTCATGCGGCAGTTCCTCTCCCAGGCGCTGCCCACCGAACTGCTGGAGGCCGCCCGGGTCGACGGTGCCAACTCGCTGCGCGTCATCTGGCACGTCGTCCTCCCCGTCGCCCGCCCGGCGATGGCGGTCCTGGGCATGCTGACCTTCGTCCAGTCCTGGAACGACTTCCTCTGGCCGATCATCGTCATGAACGGCTCCACCAACCCGACCGTGCAGGTCGCCCTTGCCGGACTGGGAACCGGCTGGTCGACCGACTGGTCGGTCATCACCGCAGGAGCGCTCATGGGCACCCTGCCGCTCCTCGTCGTCTTCGCCCTCTTCGGCCGGCACATCGTCGGCGGCATCACGCAGGGCGCCGTCAAGGGCTGACCTCAGCCCCCTCTCCTCGTCCGACACCTCCGCCCAAGGGAGACTCCGCCATGCCCGCAACCCCCGCCACCGCCCCCGCCGCCACGGCTGTCGACCGACTCCACTTTCCGCCCGGCTTCCTGTGGGGCGCGGCCACCGCCGCCTACCAGATCGAGGGCGCCGTCGCCGAGGGCGGCCGCACGCCGTCCATCTGGGACACCTTCTCCCGCACCCCCGGCAAGGTCGCAGGCGGCGACACCGGCGACATCGCCTGCGACCACTACCACCGCTACGGCACGGACGTCACCCTGATGTCCCACCTCGGTCTTCAGGCGTACCGCTTCTCCCTGGCGTGGCCCCGCATCCAGCCCGGCGGACGGGGCCCCGCCAACGCCGCCGGCCTCGACTTCTACCGCCGGCTCGTCGACGAACTCCTCGACGCCGGCATCCAGCCCGTCGCCACCCTGTACCACTGGGACCTTCCCCAGGCGCTGGAGGACGAAGGCGGCTGGACGGTACGCGAGACCGCCGAGCGCTTCGGCGAGTACGCGGCGCTGGCCGCCGACGCACTGGGCGACCGGGTCGCCCTGTGGACCACGCTCAACGAGCCCTGGTGCTCGGCCTTCCTCGGTTACGGCTCCGGCGTCCACGCCCCGGGCCGCACCGACCCCGCCCTCGCCCTGCGCGCGGCCCACCACCTCAACCTCGCCCACGGCCGCGCCACCGCGGCCCTGCGCGCGACCCTGCCCGCCCACGCCCAGGTCGCGGTCTCCCTCAACCTGCACCACGTCCGGCCGCTCACCCGGGAACCGGCCGACCTCGACGCGGCCCGCCGCATCGACGCCGTCGCCAACCGGGTCTTCACCGGCCCGATGCTCTCCGGCGGATATCCGGCCGACCTCCTCGCCGACACCGCCCACATCGTCGACTGGGGCACCCTCGTCAAGCCCGGCGACGAGGCCGCCACAGGCGCCCCCATCGACCTCCTGGGCATCAACTACTACACGCCCGCCGTCGTCTCGGCCCCGATGCCCGGAGCGGCGGCGGTCGACCACGCCCACGGCGAGAGCGACCACTCCCCGTGGCCCGGCTCCGAGGACGTCGCCTTCCACCTGCCGCCCGGCGACACCACCGACATGGGCTGGGCCATCGATCCCACCGGGCTCTACGACCTCCTCATGGCCACCTCCCGCGCCCACCCCGGGCTCCCCCTGGCGATCACCGAGAACGGCGCCGCCTTCCCCGACATCCCGTCGGCGGACGGCCAGATCCACGACCACGACCGGATCGACTACCTCCGCCAGCACCTCGAGGCCGTGCACCGGGCCATCGCCGACGGTGCCGACGTGCGCGGCTACTTCCTCTGGTCCCTGCTCGACAACTTCGAGTGGGCGTACGGATACGAGAAGCGCTTCGGTGCCGTCCACGTCGACTACACCACCCAGCTGCGCACCCCGAAGCGCAGCGCCCGCTGGTACGCCAGGGCCATCGCCGCGAACGCGATCCCGGGTCTCTGAGCCTCGAGGACCCCAAACCGGACTGTTAACGCTCACAACTTGCGACGGAGATGACTCCATCCGGCGCCTGTCCTCCTCGTATCAAGAACGGGTAACAGCCGCACGAACCCTTGAGTTACGTGTCTGTTAGCGCTCACAATGTGTCGCATTCGGCGGCCCACCGGTCGACGGGGTCGACGCTTCGCTCTGCCTCCGTCCGGCTCGACCACCGCTGTGCAGCCACGCCTTCGCCGGGCCACCCCCTTCCGGGCTCCGCCTGGTACGACGCACGTCCCGAGAGGAACCACGACATGGCCCACAGAGCCCTCCGCATCATCGCCGCCGTCGCCCTGACCGGCGGTGCGCTGACCGCCTGCACCACCGCGCCCGCGGACACCGGTACCCCCGGCAAGGGCTCCGCCGACGGCGAACTGGTGCTCGGGTTCGCCCAGGTGGGAGCCGAGAGCGGCTGGCGGACCGCCAACACCAAGTCCGTACGGGAGGCCGCCGAGAAGGCCGGCGTCACGCTCAAGTTCTCCGACGCCCAGCAGAAGCAGGAGAACCAGATCAAGGCGATCCGCACCTTCATCCAGCAGAAGGTGGACGTCATCGCCTTCTCGCCGGTGGTGGAGTCCGGCTGGGACACCGTCCTGAAGGAGGCCAAGAACGCCGGCATCCCGGTGATCCTCACCGACCGTGCGGTCGACTCGCAGGACACCTCCCTCTACCGGACCTTCCTCGGCTCCGACTTCGTCAAGGAGGGACAGGAGGCCGGCAAGTGGCTCGTGAAGGAGTACGAGGGCACCTCCGAGCCGGTCAACGTCGTCGAGCTCCAGGGCACCACAGGATCCGCACCCGCCAACGACCGCAAGGCCGGCTTCGCCGAGGTCATCAAGGGCGACCCCAAGTTCAAGGTCGTCGCCTCCCAGACCGGTGACTTCACCCGCGCCAAGGGCAAGGAGGTCATGCAGGCCTTCCTCAAGTCCCACGACGACATCGACGTCCTGTACGCCCACAACGACGACATGGCCCTGGGCGCCATCCAGGCCATCGAGGAGGCGGGCAAGAAGCCGGGCACCGACATCAAGGTGATCTCCGTCGACGGGATCAAGGACGCCTTCGTCGCCATGCAGGAGAAGAAGATCAACGTGGTGGTCGAGTGCAACCCGCTCCTCGGCGACCAGCTCATGGAGCTCGTCAAGAAGGTCGCCGCCGGGGACAGCGTCCCGCGACGGGTCGAGGTCAAGGAAGGCGTCTTCACCCAGGACCAGGCCGCGGCCGCCCTGCCCGGCCGCCAGTACTGACCCTCCGCCCGCACCGGACCGGGGGCGGCGGCCGTGCCGCCCCCGGTCCCATCCCTCAGGAGAGGAGGGCGGATGGCAGCCCCACCCACCCCCCGCACACCCGCACCCACACGCACCGACCGGCCGGTCCTGGAGGCCCACGGCATCCGCAAGGCCTTCCCCGGCGTGCTCGCCCTCGACGGCGTGAACCTGCGCCTCTTCCCGGGCGAGGTCCACGCGCTGATGGGCGAGAACGGCGCCGGCAAGTCGACCCTCATCAAGGTGCTCACCGGGGTGCACCCGCCCGACGCGGGAACGGTCGCCGTCGACGGCGCCCTCCACCGGTTCGCCGAACCACTGGAGGCACAGCACGCCGGGATCAGCACGGTCTACCAGGAGGTGAACCTGTGCCCCAACCTCTCGGTCGCGGAGAACATCCTCATCGGGCGTGAACCCCGCCGCCGGGGGCTGATCCACTGGTCGGCCCTCCACGCACGCGCGGCACGGCTCATCACCGAACTGGAACTCGACCTCGACGTCCGCCTGCCACTGAGCGCGCACTCCCTCGCCGTCCAGCAACTCGTCGCGATCGTCAGGGCCGTGGACATCCAGGCGAAGGTGCTCGTCCTCGACGAGCCCACCTCCAGCCTCGACCGGGACGAAGTCGCCCAGCTGTTCACCCTGGTCCGCAGACTGCGCGACCGGGGCGTCGCGATCCTCTTCGTCACCCACTTCCTCGACCAGGTCTTCGACCTGTGCGACCGGGTGACCGTCCTGCGCAACGGCCGCCTCGAAGGCGAGTACCGGATCGACGAGCTGACCCCGGTCACCCTCGTACACCGCATGGTCGGCAGCGAACTCCACACCCTCGACGAACTGGCCGAGACGTCCCACACCGGCACCACGGCCGGCCCCGCTCCCGGTGACACCCCCTTCCTCAGCGCCCGCGGGCTCGCCCGTTCCGGTGCCATCCAGCCCTACGACCTGGACATCCACCGCGGCGAGGTCATCGGCCTGGCCGGACTCCTCGGCTCCGGACGCACCGAGGCGGCCCGGCTGCTCTTCGGAGCCGACCACGCCGACGGAGGAGAGCTCCGGATCGACGGTGAGCGCGCCGCCCTGCGCACCCCGCGCGCCGCGATCGCCCGCAAGATCGCCTTCTGTTCGGAGAACCGCAAGGCGGAGGGCCTGATCGGCGAACTCACGGTGCGCGAGAACATCGTGCTCGCCCTCCAGGCCGCACGCGGCTGGACCAAGCCCCTCTCCCGCGCCCGGCAGGAGGAGATCGCCGCCCGGTGGATCGAGGTCCTCGACATCCGCCCCGCCGCCCCCGAGGCCCAGGTCCGCAACCTCAGCGGAGGCAACCAGCAGAAGGTGCTCCTCGCGCGGTGGCTGCTCACCGACCCCGATCTGCTGATCCTGGACGAACCCACCCGGGGCATCGACATCGGTGCCAAGACGGAGATCCAGAAACTGGTCACCCGCCTGGCCGCGGAGGGCACCGCGGTCCTCTTCATCTCCGCCGAACTCGAGGAAGTGCTGCGGCTGAGCCACCGCGTGGGCGTCCTGCGCGACCACCGGCTCGTCGCCACCCTCCCCAACGACCCGACTCTGACGCCCGAGCGGATCCTGGGCACCATCGCCACCGGAGCCACCTCATGACACCACCTGACGACACCGGCGCCGGAGGGCGCCCGGCCCGGGCACCCGGCGCCCGGCGGCTCGTCGAGCACCGCCTGTTCTGGCCCGCCGCCGTCCTGGCCGCCCTGCTGCTGGGAAACGTCGCGCTCACCCACGACTTCTTCGCCGTCCGCGTCCAGAACGGGCACCTGTACGGCAGCCTGATCGACATCCTCCAGTTCGGCGCCCCGCTGATCCTGGTCTCGCTCGGCATGACGCTCGTCATCGCCACCCGGGGCATCGACCTCTCGGTCGGCTCGACGGTCGCCATCTCCGGCGCCCTCGCCTGCGAGCACGTCGCCACCGCGAAGGACCCGGGAAGCCTCGGCACCGTCCTGTCGGCGATCGCGCTGGCGGTCGGCGTGGCCGCCGTCATCGGACTGCTGAACGGCCTCCTCGTCGCCCGGCTCGGCGTCCAGCCCATCGTCGCCACGCTGGTCCTCATGGTCGCCGGGCGCGGGGTGGCCCAGTTGATCACCGACGGCCAGATCATCAGCATCGCCAGCAGCGCCTACAAGATGATCGGCGGCGGCTACTGGCTCACCCTCCCCTTCGCCGTCCTGCTCGCCGCGGCCCTCGTCGCCGTCACCTCCCTCGTCACCCGGCGGACGGCGCTCGGCATGCTCATCGAATCGGTGGGCGGCAACCCGGTCGCGAGTCGGCTCGTCGGCATCCGGGCGGCCGGCCTGCTCGTCACGGTCTACGTCGTCAGCGCCGTGTGCGCCGCGGTGGCCGGCCTGATGATCAGCTCCAACGTGTCCAGCGCCGACGGCAACAACGCGGGCCTGTGGATCGAGCTCGACGCGATCCTCGCCGTGGTCATCGGCGGCACCGCCCTGACGGGAGGACGCTTCTCCCTCGGCGGTACGGTCCTGGGCGCACTGATCATCCAGACCCTCTCGACCACGATCTACACCCTCGGCGTACCGCCCGAGACCACCCTCGTCTTCAAGGCCCTGGTCGTCATCGTCGTGTGTCTCGTCCAGTCGCCCGCGTTCCGCGCGCGACTCTCACGCCGTCGCCGCCGGGCCGCCCCGGTCCCGGTCCCGGTGGCCGACGACACGGCGGCCCGCCGGCAGGAGGTCCACCCGTGAGTACCACCCTCAGCTCTCTCACCAAGCCGCTCCAGCGGTTCTCAGGTCGGCACACCGCCCGCCTGCCGCTCGTGGTGACGGCCACGCTGCTGGTCGCGATGTTCTCGATCGGATCCGTGCGGTACGAAGGCTTCTTCTCCGCGCAGGTCCTGCTCAACGTCCTGATCGACAACGGCTTCCTGCTCGTCGTGGCGATCGGCATGACGTTCGTCGTCCTCACCGGCGGAATCGACCTGTCGGTCGGTTCCATGGTGGCCCTGTCGACGATGCTGACGGCCTGGCTCGTCGAACAGAACGGTCTCCCGCTCGCCGTGGCGGTACCCGTGGTCCTCCTGGTGGGGGCGGGGGCGGGCGCCCTCATGGGCTGGGTGATCCACACCTTCGAGATCCAGCCCTTCATCGTCACCCTCGCGGGGATGTTCCTCGCCCGCGGCCTCTGCTACATGATCAGCACCGAGTCCATCTCCCTCACCGACCCGACGACCACGCGGATCGCCCAGACACGGGTGCTCCTGCCCGGCGGACTGTTCGTCTCGCCCGCCGTGGTCATCGCCCTGGTGGTGCTGGTGCTCGCCTTCGTCGTCCTCCACCGCACCCGATTCGGCCGCACCGTCTACGCCCTGGGCGGCAACGAGTCCTCGGCCCGTCTCATGGGCCTGCCCGTGGGACGCACCAAGGTCGCGGTGTACGCCGTGAGCGGTCTGTGCTCCGCCCTCGGCGGTCTGCTGCTGACCTTCTACATGCTGTCCGGCTACGCCCTGCACGCCGTCGGCATGGAACTCGACGCCATCGCGGCCGTCGTCATCGGAGGGACGCTGCTCACCGGAGGCTCCGGCTTCGTCCTGGGAACCGCGCTGGGCGTGATGGTCCTCGGTCTGATCCAGACCGTCATCAGCTTCCAGGGCACGCTCAGCTCGTGGTGGACGCGCATCGTCATCGGCGGCCTGCTGCTGGTCTTCATCCTCCTCCAACGGCTCTTCGGCGGCTCCCGCCCGGCGCAATGACCTCCCGGGCGACCGCCCGCGCGACGACCGTGCCCGGAGCGGGGGCGGGGACTTCCCGCCCCCGCTCCGGGCAGCACCCCACACCGGACAAGGAACTCCCATGAACCCGTCCCCTCCCGTCCTCACCGGAGGACCGCCGGTCCGCCGGCCCTGCGCGGACTCCGGGGAACGCTGGACCTTCGGCTTTCCCGGCGGGATCACGGCCGAGGTGCACACCCGCGGCGCCCGCCTCCACGGCCTGTGGGCGCCGGACCGGTACGGCACGCCGGCGGACGTCGTCCTCGCCCCTCGCGACCCGGCCCTGACGGCCACCGCCGCCCGGTACTTCGGCTCCACCGTCGGCCGCTACGCCAACCGCATCGCGCGCGGCCGGTTCTCCCTGGACGGAAAGCCGTACCGGCTGACCACGCAGGAGGACGGCCACTGCCTGCACGGCGGAACCGAAGGCTTCGACACCCGGATCTGGGAAGCCGAGGCCGTGCACACCCCGGAACGGACCGGCGTGCTCCTGCGCCTCCGCAGCCCCGACGGTGACCAGGGCTTCCCCGGAAACCTGGACGTCACCGTCAGCTGCCTCGTCGGCCGCGACGACGAACTCTCCTTCTCCTACACGGCCGTCACCGACGCGGCGACCCCGGTCAACCTGACCAACCACGCCTACTTCAACCTCGAAGGCGAGGGCGCGGGCGACATCCTCGGCCACGAACTGACCGTCGACGCCTCCCACTACACCCCGGTCGACGCGGATCTCATCCCCCTCGGGGACCACCGCCCCGTCTCCGGCACCGCGTTCGACCTCCGGCGGCCGCTCAGGATCGCCGACGCCCTGGCCCGCCCCGGCGCGGCCGGCGGGTACGACCACAACTTCGTCCTGACCCCGCGGGGCGACGGGACACCACGCCGGGCCGCCGTCCTGTACGCACCCACCACGGGCCGCCGCATGGAGGTGCTGACCACGGAACCCGGGCTCCAGGTCTACACCGCGGGTCAGTTCGACGGCACGGTCCTCGGCAAGAGCGGTACGCCCTACGGGGCGGGCGCCGGCATCGCGCTGGAGACCCAGCACTTCCCCGACTCCCCGAACCGCCCCGGTGACCCGTCTCCGGTGCTTCGGCCGGGCGAGGAGTACAGGTCCACGACGCTCCTACGGTTCGGCGTCCGCGACTGACCGTGGGCAACCCAGAAAAATTGTTAGCGCTCACAACAGCGTGGTAACAAGAGGCGCTAAGGTTTTTCCCGTACCGGCAGTCAGTCACGATCAGGGAGAAGGGAGGCGAACGTGGCGCATCCCGCCGAAGACGTCCGCCCGCCGACGATGGCCGACGTCGCACGTGAGGCGGGGGTCTCCCACCAGACCGTCTCCCGGGTGCTCAGTGGTCATCCCAACGTGCGCGCGGCCACGCGGGAACAGGTCACCCTGGCCATCGAGCGGCTGGGATACCGCCGCAACTCCGCGGCGCGTGCCCTGGTGACGCGCCGCACGAGGACGCTGGGTGTCATCGCGGTCAACACCGCCCTGTACGGCCCTGCCAGCACCCTGACCGGTCTGGAGGAGGCGGCCCGGGAAGAGGGCTACCTCGTCTCGACCGTCAGTCTGCGCACCGGGGCGGGCCAGGGGCTCAAGGACGCCATCGACCACCTCGCGGCCTGGGGGGTGGAGGGGGTCGTCGCCATCACCCCGCAGCGCTCGCACGTGCAGGCGCTCGCCGAACTGGACACGCCCTTCCCCGTGGTCACCGTGGAGGGCGGTCATCAGCTCGACCTCCCCGGGGTCTCCCTCGACCAGGAACTCGGCGCCCGCATGGTCACCGAGCACCTGCTCGCCGCCGGGCACCGGAACGTCTGGCACGTGGCCGGTCCCGACGACTGGCTGGAGAGCGAGGCCCGCACCGCGGGGTGGCGCGCCGTCCTGGAGGAGGCCGGCATCCGGCCTCCGCGCGTCCTCACGGGCGACTGGAGCCCGCTGTCCGGGTACCGGGCGGGGCAGGAGCTCGCGGGCCTCGCCATGGCCCGCCGCGGGGAGACGCCGGTCACGGCCGTCTTCGTCGCCAACGACCAGATGGCGCTCGGAGTCCTGAGAGCGCTGCGCGAGGGCGGGATCCGCACCCCCGCGCAGGTGGCCGTCGCCGGCTTCGACGACATTCCCGAGGCCGAGTACTTCCCGCCGCCGCTGACGACGGTCCGTCAGGACTTCGCCGCCATCGGGCGCCGGAGCATCGGCCTCCTGGTGGATCACATCGAAGGGCGCGCCCGGAAGGCCGAGCACCTCCTGGTGGAGCCGCAGCTCATCATGCGCGCGAGCACCCGCCCTCCGGTCGAGGGCTGACGTCACAGGCGTGACGGGCGGTTGTCGCCGCGCACCCCTGTCGTCGGCGTGCCCTGCCGCGAGCCGTCCGCCGTCGGGCGGTGAACGCGCCCGGATCGCCCCCCCGTCGTTCCCTCGCCGGCTGCCGGCCTCATCGGCAGGCCCCCCGGCCTGCCGGCCCATCTCGTACCGAACCGTTCGCGGCTCTCCCGGCCGCCCCCGGCCCCGCAGGTGAGCGCTCACTTCGCAAGCTCCCATCCTCGCCCGATATTCGACAGGATCGCGCCCGACTCTTGTTCACTCCGAATGTGAGCGTTAACAATCAGAGTCCTACCGCAGTCCCGCCCTGATGAGAGAGACCGCATCGTGACCCCACGCGCCCATTCCGGCCCCGCAGCCCCGCACCACCCCGAGGCGTGCACCATCGGAGTCGACTTCGGCACCCTCTCCGGGCGCGCCGTCGTGGTCAGGGTCCGGGACGGCGCCGAACTCGGTTCGGCGGTCCACGAGTACCGTCACGCGGTCATCGAGGACCACCTGCCCTCCTCCGGCGCCCCCCTGCCCCCCGACTGGGCCCTGCAGCACCCCGAGGACTGGCGCGACGTCCTGAGGACCGCCGTTCCGGCGGCGCTCGCCGACGCCGGAGTCGACCCGGCCCGCGTCATCGGCATCGCCACCGACTTCACCGCCTGCACGGTCCTGCCGACCACCCCGGACGGCACCCCGCTCGCCCTGACGCCCGAGTGGGCCGACCGCCCGCACGCCTGGCCCAAACTGTGGAAGCACCACGCGGCCCAGGCCCAGGCCGACCGCATCAACGCCCTCGCCCACGCACGCGGCGAGAAGTGGATCGCGCGGTACGGCGGCAAGATCTCCTCCGAGTGGCAGTACGCCAAGGCCCTGCAGGTCCTGGAGGAGGACCCGGCCGTCTACGCTGCCTGCGCCCGCTGGATCGAGGCGGCCGACTGGATCGTCTGGCAGCTGACCGGCACCGAGTCCCGCAACACCTGCACCGCCGGCTACAAGGGCATCCACCAGGACGGCACCTATCCCTCGCCCGACTTCCTCGCCGGACTCCACCCGGAATTCGCCGACTTCCCCGCCACCCGCCTGGAGCACCCCCTCTCCCCGCTGGGCTCCCGCGTCGGCACCCTGAGCGGCCGGGCCGCACACTGGACCGGTCTCCCCGAGGGCATCGCCGTCGCGGCGGGCAACGTCGACGCCCACGTCGCCGCACCCGCGGCGGGCGCCGTGGAGAACGGCCGGATGCTCGCCATCATGGGAACCTCCACCTGCCACGTCCTCAGCGGCGCCACCCTCGCCGAGGTACCCGGCATCTGCGGGGTCGTCGACGGCGGCATCGTCGAGGGCGCCTACGGCTACGAGGCCGGGCAGAGCGCGGTCGGCGACATCTTCGCCTGGTGGCTCCGCCAGGGCGTCCCGGACCACTACCGCGCCGAGGCCGAGGCGTCGGGCGAGGACCTCCACCAGCTCCTGACCCGCAAGGCCGCCGACCAGCCGGTCGGCGCGCACGGCCTGGTCGCCCTGGACTGGATGAACGGCAACCGCTCCACCCTGGTCGACCACCACCTCTCCGGAGTCATCGCCGGCCTCACCCTCGACTCCCGGCCCGAGGACGTCTACCGGGCCCTGCTCGAATCCACCGCCTACGGCACCCGGATGATCGTCGAGACCTTCGAGGGCGGCGGGATCCCGGTCGAGGAGTTCATCGTCACCGGTGGACTGAGGAAGAACGCGCTGCTCATGCAGATCTACGCCGACGTGCTCCGCCGGCCCGTGTCCGTCGGCACCTCTGAACAGGGGCCGGCACTGGGCTCCGCCATCCACGCCGCCGTCGCCGCGGGCGCCTACCCCGACGTCCGCTCCGCCGCCTCCGTGATGGGCAGCGTCCGGCGCCACGCGTACGTGCCCGACCCCGCACGGGCGGACGTCTACGACGCGCTGTTCCAGGAGTACCGCGCCCTGCACGACCACTTCGG
Organism: Streptomyces sp. NPDC012769; assembly: GCF_042901205.1. Classification (NCBI taxonomy): domain Bacteria; kingdom Bacillati; phylum Actinomycetota; class Actinomycetes; order Kitasatosporales; family Streptomycetaceae; genus Streptomyces; species Streptomyces sp. NPDC012769. The sequence goes on from NZ_JBIBCP010000003.1 coordinate 272,123, forward strand.
CACCGGAGCGGACCTCCTCCTGCACCGCCTGCGACGGATCCGCAACACCGCCCGCCTGGCCACCACCGGCTGACCGGGGCGCCTCTTCGCCCCGGCCCCCACCCGCCCGACCTCTCCGCCCCAGCACCTCCGAGGAGCACACCCGACATGACGCTCGCCCCGCCCGACCGCGAGATCTGGTTTCTCACCGGCAGCCAGGCCCTCTACGGCGACGACACCCTGGCCCAGGTCGCCGACCAGTCCCGCGCCATCTGCGACACCCTCGCCGGTCAGCCCCGGATGACCGTCCGCCTGGTGTGGAAGCCGGTCCTCACCGACGCGGCCGCCATCCGCGCGGTCTGCCTGGAGGCCAACGCGGACGACCGCTGCATCGGCCTGATCGCCTGGATGCACACCTTCTCCCCGGCCAAGATGTGGATCGCCGGCCTCGACGCCCTGAGCAAGCCCCTGCTGCACCTGCACACCCAGGCCAACCGCCGGCTGCCCTGGTCCACCATCGACATGGACTTCATGAACCTGAACCAGGCCGCCCACGGCGACCGCGAGTTCGGCTTCGTCCAGACCCGCCTCGGTGTCCCGCGCAAGACCGTGGCCGGCCACGTCTCCGCCCCCGACGTCGTCGAGCGCATCGCCGGATGGGCACGCGCCGCCGTCGGCCGGTCCGAACTCACCACCCTCAGACTCGCCCGGTTCGGTGACAACATGCGCGACGTCGCCGTCACCGAGGGCGACAAGGTCGAGGCACAGCTGCGGTTCGGGGTCTCGGTCAACACCTACGGCGTCAACGACCTCGTCGCCGCGGTCGACGCCGCCCCCGACGACACCGTCTCCGCCCTCGTCAAGGAGTACCAGGACCTCTACGCCCTCGCGCCCGAGCTGCGGCCCGGCGGCGAGCGGCACGACTCCCTGCGTTACGCCGCCCGCATCGAAGCCGGCCTGCGCACCTTCCTCACCGAAGGAGGGTTCCGCGCCTTCACCACCAACTTCGAGGACCTCGGGGGCCTGCGCCAGCTGCCCGGCCTCGCCGTGCAGCGCCTGATGGCGGACGGCTACGGCTTCGGCGGCGAAGGGGACTGGAAGACGTCCACGCTGCTGCGCACGCTGAAGGCGATGGCCCACGGCCTGCCCGGAGGCACCTCCTTCATGGAGGACTACACCTACGACCTCACGCCCGGCCAGGAGCTCATCCTCGGCGCCCACATGCTCGAGGTCTGCCCCTCCCTCACCACGGCCACGCCCACCTGCGAGATCCACCCGCTCGGCATCGGCGGACGGGAGGACCCCGTCCGCCTCGTCTTCGACGCGGACCCGGGTCCGGCCGTCGTCGTCGGTCTCGCCGACATGGGCGACCGGTTCCGCCTCGTCGCCAACCACATCGACGTCGTCGCCCCGCCCGAGCCCCTGCCGAAGCTCCCCGTGGCCCGGGCCGTCTGGCGCCCCCGCCCCGATCTGCGCACCTCCACCGAGGCCTGGCTGACGGCGGGAGCACCGCACCACACGGTCCTGACCACCGCCCTCGGTGGCGAGGAGCTCGACGACCTCGCCGAGATGCTGCGGACCGAACTCGCCGTCATCGACGAAGAGACCACCATCCGGCGCTTCACCCGCGAACTGCGCTGGAACCAGGCCTACCACCGTCTGGCCCAGAGCCTGTGAGCACCCCCGCCACCACTCCCACCAGGACGGAGTCCTCCGTGAGCACCGCCGTTTCCCAGGAACTGCGCCGAGAGGTCCTGGAGGCCAACCTCCGCATCCCGCGAGCCGGGCTCGCCACGCTCACCTGGGGCAACGTGAGCGGCGTGGACCGCGAGGCCGGCGTCTTCGTCATCAAGCCCTCGGGCGTGGCCTACGAGGTGCTGAGCGAGGAGGACCTGGTCGTCGTCTCCCTCGCCGACGGGAGCGTCGTGGAGGGCCGTCTGCGCCCGTCCACCGACACGGAGACGCACCGCAGCCTCTACCTGGCCTTCCCCTCCATCGGAGGCGTGACCCACACGCACTCCACCCACGCCGTCGCCTTCGCCCAGGCCCGGCGTCCGATACCGGTGCTCGGCACGACCCACGCGGACACCTTCAACGGACCCGTTCCCGTCACCGCGCCCCTCACCCCGCAGCAGTGCGCCTCGGACTACGAGTACAACACCGGCCAGGTCATCGTGGACCTGCTGGGCGGCGACGACACCCGGGCCCGGGAGGTCCCCGGCGCCCTGGTCGCCCACCACGGCCCGTTCACCTGGGGCGCCGACGCCACCACGTCCCTGGAGCATGCCGTCATCTGCGAGGCGGTGGCCGAGATGGCCCTCCACACCATCGCCCTGGGCACGGTCGAGCCCCCGCAACACCTGCTGGACCGCCACTTCACGCGCAAGCACGGCCCCGACGCCTACTACGGCAACCCTTCCCCTGCCTGACCGCGCCGAGGGGAGCCAGGATCCGTCCTGGCTCCCCCCTCTGGTGCGCCGCGGTGGGTCAGGCGCGGGTCCAGCGCTGGTTGGCGCCGTTCCAGCACGAGTAGAGCTGGATCGGCGTGCCGTTGGCGGTGCCGCCCGCGGCGGCGTCGAGGCACAGGCCGGACTGGACGCCGACGATGGTTCCGTCGGAGTTGAGGCGCCACTTCTGGTTGTCGCCGCCCCAGCAGCCGTAGATCTGCACCTTGGCGCCGTTGCCGGTGCCGGCGGCGTCCAGGCACTTGTCCCCGTAGACCCTGAGCTCACCCGAGGTGGTGTGGGTCCACTGTTGGTTGGTGCGGTTGTTGCAGTCCCACAGCTGGAGCTGGGTGCCGTCGGTGGTCACGGCACCGGGTACGTCCAGGCAGCGGCCCGAGGCGACTCCCTTGATCTGTCCGGAACCCGAAGGGGGAGTGGTGGAGCCGCTGTTGAGCGCGTTGAGGACGGAGGTGTACGCGGGCTTCTTGCTGCCGTCGCCGTTGAACAGCAGTGGCGTGTGCTCGGCTCGCCAGGAGTCGGTGTCGCGCACGCCCCAGACGGTGATGCCGAGGCAGCGGGGAACGGCCAGGCAGTCGTTGGTCACGTTGGCGTAGGTCGTGCCCGAGGCGCCCTGGATGTCGAGTTCGGTGATGGCGACGTCGACGCCGAGGGCCGCGAAGTTCTGCAGAGTGGTGCGGAAGTTGCTGTGGTAGGGGCTGTCGTTGTTGAAGTGCGACTGGAAGCCGACGCAGTCGATGGGCACCCCGCGCTGCTTGAAGTCCCGGACCATCGCGTACATGGCCTGGGTCTTGGCCCAGGTCCAGTTCTCGACGTTGTAGTCGTTGTAGCAGAGCTTGGCCGCCGGGTCGGCGGCGCGTGCGGTGCGGAAGGCGACCTCGATCCAGTCGTTGCCGGTGCGCTGCAGGTTGGAGTCGCGCCGGGCTCCCGAGGTGCCGTCGACGAAGGCTTCGTTCACGACGTCCCACTGGGCGATCTTGCCCTTGTAGTGGGCCATCACGCCGTTGATGTGGTTGATCATGGCCTGGCGCAGCGCGCTGCCGCTGAGGTTCTGCATCCAGGCGGGCTGCTGGGAGTGCCAGGCCAGGGTGTGGCCCCGCACCTGCTTGCCGTTCTGCACCGCCCAGTTGTAGACGCGGTCGCCGGCGGCGAAGTCGAACCGGCCCTGCTGGGGTTCGGTGGCGTCGATCTTCATCTCGTTCTCGGCCGTCACCGAGTTGAACTCGCGGCTCGCGATCGTCGTGTACGTCGAGTCGCCGAGCCTGCCCGACGCGATGGCGGTGCCGAAGTACCGGCCGCTCTGCGCCGCCGCGCTGCCGAGCGTGCTCTCGGCGGCGTGCGAGGCCGGCGGCGCCACCAGCACGGTGGCGGAACCGAGGACGCCGACGATCAGCGCCGCGCAGAGGCCACCTATTCTCCGGCGGACGGTGGACGGGGTGACGTGTGAACGCATGGCTGGACCTCCCGTACGGAAATCACGGATGGATGCGAGCGCGGCGGAAGAAATTCCGCGACGGTGATGTCCGCGTCGGTGGGAAAAGGACGCGGACCATCAGGGCGCAATGATTCGAGGCCGGCACCGCGACACGCAGGAAAAGGGGCGGTAGCGCCTCGGAATTCAGTCTGGAAACACCGCAGGAACATGTCAAGTGTTTCGAAGAGTTTTCGGTAATGCGGCCCGATAATGAGGCGGGCTTGGTCCTTTGGCGGTCCGTCAGGGAATGCCGAAAAGTGCCATGACGAAGCAGTCCCTATCGAAAGTTTTTCGATAGGGACTGCTTCATCGGCGAGGCCGGGTCATGGGACCGGGACGATCTCGACCGGCACGGACAGCACGCGGTCGGCCGCCGGGTGACGCACCGGGCCGCGCAGGGTGAAGGAGCCCTGGAGCGGGAGGTCGCCGCTGGATCGTCCGACGGCCACGCCGATCTCTCCGGGCTCCACTCTCCTGCGCAGGTCGACACCGGTGAAGGAGGTCCGGTCGGCGTGGACGGAGAAGGTGATCCGGGCGGCCTCGCCCGGCCGCAGCTCGACCCTGCCGAATCCGGCCAGCCACCGCCGGGGCCGGACGACGGACGCCTCGGGGTCCGAGAGGTACAGCTGGACCACCTCGGTCCCGGCCACCTCGCCGACGTTGCGTACGGTGACCGCGACGGAGACGGCTCCGTCCGTCGGGGCGACGGGATCCACCGAGAGATCCGAGCAGGTGAAGCTGGTCCAGCTCAGCCCGTGCCCGAACGGGAACAGCGGAGTCGGGTCCACCGAGCTCCAGTCGGTGTGCCCGCCCAACGCGGAGTGCAGGTAGGTGCCGGGCTGTCCGCCGACCTGCCGGGGGATGGAGACGGGGAGCCGCCCGGACGGCTCCGCGGCCCCGCTGATGATCCGGGCCAGCGCCGTCCCGCCCTCTTCGCCGGGGAAGAAGGCCTGGACGACGGCCGCCGCGCGGTCGGCGAGCGAGCCGAGCGCGTAGGGGCGTCCGGAGACGAGGACCAGGACGGTCGGCACCCCGGAGTCCAGCACGGCGGAGGCGAGCGCGGCCTGGTCACCGGGCAGGTCGAGCGTCTCGGCGTCACAGCCCTCTCCCGAGGTGCCCCGGCCGAACATGCCCGCCCGGTCGCCGAGTACGAGCACGTTCACCTCCGGATCCTCCTCGGTGACCGTGAACCCGGCAGCGGCGAGCGCCTCGCCGAGCGTCGGGATCTCCAGCCCGGGGTCGCCGGGCAGCGCCAGGTGGTTGGGGAAGGAATAGCAGCCGAGGAACGCGTGGGGGTCGTCGGCGTACGGCCCGACGACCGCGACCCGGCACGGACGCAGTGGCAGGATGCCGTCGTTGGCGAGCAGCACGGTGGACCGCTCGGCCAGGAGCCTGGCCAGTGCCCGGTTCTCCGGCGGGTCGAGGTCGACGGGCTCGGGCTTGACGGGTTCCCAGTCGGGATCGAGCAGGCCGAGTTCGGCCTTCTGCAGCAGGACCCGCTCGGCGGCCCGGTCGACGAGCTCCGCGGGAACGTCCCCCGACCGTACGAGTGCGGTCAGCGGCTCGCCGTAGCAACGGGCGGTGGGCAGCTCGACGTCGATTCCGGCGGTCAACGCCAGCGCGCCGGCGGCGCCGCGCGACCCGGCGACGCCGTGCCGGGTCTCCAGGAAGGAGACGGAGTAGTAGTCGGCGACGACGACACCGCCGAAACCGAGCTCGTCCCTGAGCAGTCCGGTCAGCAGGTGTTCGTCGGCCGCGACCGGGACGCCGTCCACGTCGGTGTAGCTGTTCATCACCGACCGGGCGCCTCCCTCGCGCAGCGCCCGTACGAAGGGCTCGACCAGCACGTCGGCGAACTCACGCGGACCCGCGGCGACGGGGGCCATGTTCCGGCCGCCGCGCGAGGCCGAGTATCCGGCGAAATGCTTGAGCGTCGCCACCACGCCGGCGCCTTCCAGGCCCTGTACGTAGGCGGTGCCGATCGCTCCGACGAGACAGGGGTCCTCGCTGATGCACTCCTCGGTCCTGCCCCACCGGTAGTCGCGGACCACGTCGAGCACCGGCGCCAGCCCCTGATGGACGCCGACCCGCCGCATCCCCTCGCCGATGGCCCCGGCCATCCGCCGCACGAGCCCGGGATCGAAGGACGCGCCCCAGGCGAGCGGCCCGGGGAAGACCGTGGCCCCGAACGTCATGAACCCGGTCAGGCACTCCTCGTGGGCGATCGCCGGGACACCGAACCGGCCGGACCCGGTCACCTGGCGCTGGAGCGCGGCGAGGCGCTCCATCCCGGCTTCCGCGGTGATCGGCGCGGTGCCGTACACCCGGGTGAGCTGGCCGAGACCGTACCCGACGATGTCGTCGAGGCCCGGGGCGGGCTCGCCGGAATCGTCCTCCATCGGCGCGACGGGTGCTCCGGGATCCGAGGGCAGGGCCCAGAAGCCGGTGAGTTGCCCCACCTTCTCCTCCAGCGTCATCCGACTCAGCAGATCGGCGACTCGCACGGAAGCGGGCAGGAGCGGATCACGCCAGGGCTCGGTCAAGGGGTTCTCCTAGGGACGGGGCGAGGCGGTGGAGAGCCGGATCTTGAGCTCGGTCGAGAGCTCCATCCGGGGGCTGACCAAGGGCTGGTCCTCCAGAAGCTGGAACAGTGTGCGGGCGGCGAGCCGACCCATCTCCTCCAGCGGCTGACGCACCGTCGTCAGCGGAGGCGACAGCCATTCGCACATCGGCAGGTCGTCGAAACCGACCACACTGAGGTCCCCCGGGATGCTCAGTCCGGCCTGCCGGGCGGCCTCGTAGACGCCCATCGCCTGCTGGTCGCTCCCGGCGAAGACGGCCGTCGGTGGCTCGGGCAGGGCGAGCAGCTCCCGGGCACACCGGAACCCGCCCTCGTGCTGGAAGTCGCCGAACCGGATCAGGTCGCGGTCGACCTCGATCCCGGCCCGCTCCAGAGCGGCCCGGTAGCCGTCGATCCGGGCCTGGCTGCAGAGCATCTCCTTGCGCCCGCCGATCGCGGCGATCCGGCGGTGCCCCATTTCCAGCAGGTGTTCGGTGGCGGCGAGGCCGCCCGCCCAGTTGGTCGCGCCGATGCTCGGCACGTCGTTGCCCGGCAGGTCGATCGGGTCGATGACGACCAGCGCCACCCCGCCCCGCTCGACCTGGGCGCGCTGGGCCTGGGTGACCGAGGCGGTGACGAGGATGACGCCGTCGCTGTGGTGCTGGACCGGCAGGGTGGCCCAGCTCGACGGCGTGGCCTCGCCCGGCGGCACGAGCGACACGACGGTGCCGACGCCCCGCTGGGCGCACTCGGCCTCGACCCCGCGCAGTATCTCCACCGCCCACGCGCTGTCCAGACCGCCGATGATCAGGTCGACGAGGCCCGATCTGCGCGCCCTGTTCTGCCGGCCGGGCTGGAGGTAGTTGTGGGATCGCAGCAGTGCCTCGATCCGCTCGCGGGTCGAGGGCGCGACGTCGGACCGGCCGTTGATCACCTTGGAGACAGTGGCCTGGGAGACCCCCGCCTCCGCGGCGATGACCGCCAGAGTCGCACGCTGCTCGCTCAACGTCTCTCCTCCTCGACGCCGCCGGTGGTCGACGGGTATCGCAAACTTTCGAAGAGTTTCTGGGCGGCGCGACTGCTTGTCAAGACCGGGATCACGCGGTGTTCCCAGATAAATCGGTGAGAAGTCTTGACCGTACCGCCCGGCGTTCCTAGTTTGTGGCACCACAGAATTCGAGAGTATTTCGAAAAGTTTTCGAGCGCGACATCGGCACTGACGCCGGCAGTGGCCCGGCACCGAACCCGGCATCCCCTCACGGAGGTCCCATGGCCAGCACCCCCCCGAGCCGACGAAACTTCCTGGCGCTCGCGGGCTTCACCGCACTGTCCGTCTCCATGACCGCGGCCTGCGGATCCGGCGCGTCGGGCGGCGGCCCGTCGGCCGACGGCAAGGTGACGTTCGAGTGGTGGAACATCGCCACGACGGAGCCGGGCAAGTCCCTCTTCCCGCAGATCTCCTCGGCGTTCACGGCCGCTCACCCGAAGGTCGCGATCGACACGACCTCACTGGAGAACGAGGCCTTCAAGTCCAAGCTGACCGCCACCACCTCGTCGGGCAGGCTGCCCGACGTCTTCCAGACCTGGGGCGGCGGTGTGCTGCAGCAGCAGGTCGACGCGGGGCTGGTCGAGGACCTCACCGATGTCCTGGACTGGTCGACCGACCTCACTCCGGTCTCGCTGCAGCCCTACCGGTTCGGCGGCCGCACCTACGGAGTGCCGTACGACATCGGCATGGTCGGCTTCTGGTACAACAAGAAGCTCTTCGCCAAGGCCGGGATCACCGCCCCGCCGGCCACCTGGGCCGAGTTCCTCGACGACGTCAGGAAGCTCAAGGCGGCGGGCATCACCCCGATCGCCCTCGCGGGCAAGGAGAAGTGGCCGGGCCACTACTACTGGGCCTACCTCGCGATGCGCGTCGCCGGCCTCCCCGCACTGCAGCAGGCCGCCACCACCAAGGACTTCACCGGCGCCGGCTTCGTCCGGGCGGGTGTCCACCTCAAGGAGCTCGTCGACCTCCAGCCGTTCCAGACGGGCTTCCTCGGCGCCGGCTACGCCACCCCGGGCGGGCAGGCCGCGACCATCGGCAACGGCAAGGCCGCCATGGAGCTCATGGGGCAGTGGGGGCCGTCGGTGCACAAGGACGCGGGCGCCGGCCTGGGAGCGGACCTGGGCTTCTTCCCCTTCCCCGTGGTCGACGGGGGAGTGGGGCAGGCCACCGAGGTGTTCGGCGGCGGTAACGGCTTCGCGTTGCGCAAGGGCGCCCCGAAGGAGGCGCTGGACTTCCTGAAGTTCCTCGTGCTGGACAACCAGTCCAAGCTGCTGGCCTCCAACGGCTACCTGCCGGTGGTCAAGGGCGCGGAGAGTCAGCTCGCCGACGCCAACAAGAAGGTGGTGGCCGCGAGCCTGGTCAAGGCGACGGGTTTCCAGCTGTACCTCGACCAGGCGTACGCGCCGGCGGTCGGTCAGGAGGTCAACGACAGCGTCGCCGACCTCATAGCCGGGAAGAAGACCCCCGAGCAGGTCACCACGTCGATCACCGAGGCTGCGAAGAGTGCCTAGCTCCCCGTCCGCCCTGGCCGAGAAGCGGACGGAGGAAGCCGCGCCCGCGCACCCGCCCGCCCCGGCCCGGTCGCGCACGCGCGGGTGGGGCGCCTGGGCGTCGGTCGCCTGGTTCCTCGTCCCGGCCCTCGTCCTCTTCCTCGTCTTCGTCCTCGCCCCGATCGTCGTCGCCGTGTGGACCGGCTTCTTCAAATGGGGCGGGGTCGGCCCCATGGACGAATTCGTCGGCTTCGCGAACTACACCAGACTCCTCGACGACGAGGTCTTCCTCGGCGACCTGGGGCGCGGGCTCTACCTGATCGTCCTGTCGATCACGATCCAGCTGCCGTTCGCCCTGTTCACCGCGGTCCTGCTCAACCAGCGGCTCCGTGGCCGGGCCGTCTACCGGATGCTGTTCTTCGCGCCGTACATCCTCTCCGAGGTGGTCACGGCGGTCCTCTTCACGATGATCTTCCTGCCCGGCGCCGGCATGGCCGACCACCTCGCGGGCCTCCTGGGCCTGGAGGGACTGCAGGGCAAGTGGCTCGCCGATCCCTCGACGGTCATGCCGACCCTCTTCGTGGTCATGATCTGGAAGTACTTCGGCTTCCACATGATGCTCTTCCTCGCCGGACTGCAGAGCATCCCGTCCGAGATCCTCGAGGCCGCCGCCATCGACGGCGCCGGCGCCTGGCAGCGCTTCCGGCACGTGACGCTGCCGCTGCTGGGCCCGACCGTCCGGATCAGCGTCTTCCTGTCGATCATCGGGTCCATCCAGCTCTTCGACCTCGTCTGGGTCATGACCGCGGGCGGACCCAATCACTCCTCCGAGACGATGGCGATCGCGATGTTCCAGTTCGGGTTCAAGCGGTACCAGGTCGGCTACGCCAGCGCCATCAGTGTGGTGCTGTTCATGATCAGCCTGGTCTTCTCCCTCTTCTACCAGCGCTATGTGCTCCGCCGTGACCTGAGCGGGGCCGTCACCTCCGGAGGCGGCCGATGAACGCCCGCCGGACGGCACGCGGTCTGTCACTGCACGCCGTGGTCTGGCTGATCGCTGCGTTCGTCGCCGTGCCGCTGCTCTACGCGGTGATCTCCGGGTTCAAGAGCACCGGCGAGCTCACGACGAATCCGTTCGGGCTGCCGGAGCAGTGGAAGACCGGCAACTACACCGGAATTCTCGGCGACGGAATGTTCTGGCGGCAGATCGCCAACAGCGCGGGAATCGCGATCGGCACGACGGTCTGCACGGTCGCGGCCTCCGCGATGGCGGCGTTCGTGCTGGCCCGTTATGCCTTCCGGGGAAGGGAGTTGTTCTATACGCTCTTCACGATCGGGTTGATGTTCCCGTTCGCGGTGGCCGTCCTGCCGCTCTTCCTCATGCTGCGCACGTTCGGGCTGCTCGACAATCCGCTGGGAGTGATCCTCCCGCAGGCGGCTTTCGGGCTTCCCATGACGATCGTGATCCTGCGCGGTTTCTTCCGGACCATCCCGGCCGAGATCGAGGAGGCCGCCACCATGGACGGCTGCGGCAAGCTCCGCTTCTTCTGGAAGATCCTGCTGCCGATGGCGCGTCCGGCGCTCGGTACGGTCTCGGTGCTGGCGGTCGTCGCGAGCTGGAACAACTTCTTCCTGCCGCTGCTGGTGTTCAACGATCCGAAATGGCAGACGATCCCGGTCGGCGTCCAGCAGTTCCAGGGCCAGTACTCGACCGACTTCGCCCTCGTTCTCGCCTACATCGTGCTCGCCATGGTCCCCGCACTCGCCTTCTACGCCGTCGCCGAACGGCAGTTGATCGGCGGCCTCACCGCGGGCGCCACCAAGGGCTGACCGCCCACGCGCACTTCACCCCCGAGGAGACCCTGTGAGACCCGCTCTGGCAGCCGACAGAATGTTAGCGCTAACATCCCGAGCCGCGAACGCCTCCGCCGGACCCCTGGTGGCGGCCCTCGCCCCGTACTCCTGACGACGCGGTCGCCGCGCGGTTCGCCGGAGCCACCTCACCCCCAACCCCCGAAGGAGCCCTTCCGATGCGGTTTCGCCATCCACCCCTGGTCCTGAGTCTCGTCCTCGCGGTCCTGTCGTCCCTGTTGCTCGGGGCCGCCGTCCTCACCGCCCCGCCCGCCGCCGCGGCCACCATCGACACCAACGCCTGGTACGTGCTGGTCAACCGCAACAGTGGCAAGGCCCTGGACGTCCACAACCTGGCGACCGGCGACGGCGCCCGCATCACCCAGTGGACCAGGAATGACCAGAACCAGCAGCAGTGGCAGTTCGTCGCCTCCGGCGACGGCTACTACCGTGTCAAGTCCCGCCATTCCGGCAAGGTCCTGGACGTCCAGAACAGGTCGACCGCCAACGGCGCCGCGATCGTCCAGTGGACGGACGTGAACGGCACCAACCAGCAGTGGCGGCCGGCCGACAGCGCGGACGGCCACATCAGGCTCGTCGCCCGCCACAGCGGCAAGGCCCTCGAGGTCCAGGGCGGCTCCACCGCCGACAACGCGAACGTCGTCCAGTACGACGACTGGGGCGGCGCCAACCAGCAGTGGCAGCTCGTCAAGGTCGCCGACGGCACCCCCGGCACCTGTGCCCTCCCCTCGACGTACCGCTGGTCGTCGACGGGCGCGCTGGCGCAGCCCAAGGCCGGGTGGGCCTCGCTCAAGGACTTCACCGTCGCCCCCCACAACGGCAAGCACCTCGTCTACGCGACGACGCACGGCACCACGGGGACGGGAGTGGGCTGGGGCTCGATGAACTTCACCCCGTTCACCGACTGGTCGCAGATGGCCACGACCGGCCAGAACACGATGTCGAACTCCGTCGTCGCACCCACGCTCTTCTACTTCGCGCCGAAGAACATCTGGGTGCTCGCCTACCAGTGGGGCAGGAGCGCCTTCTCCTACCGGACGTCCAGCGACCCCACCAACCCGAACGGCTGGTCGGCGGAGCAGGAGCTCTTCTCGGGAACCATCGCCGACTCCTCCACGGGTCCGATCGACCAGACCCTGATCGCCGACGAGAGGAACATGTACCTGTTCTTCGCCGGTGACAACGGCAGGATCTACCGGGCGAGCATGCCGATCGGGAACTTCCCCGGCAGCTTCGGCTCGTCGTACACGACGGTCATGAGCGACACGGTGAAGAACCTGTTCGAGGCGCCGCAGGTCTACAAGGTGAAGGGCCAGAACCAGTACCTCATGATCGTCGAGGCCCGGGGCGCGAGCGAGCACCGCTACTTCCGCTCCTTCACGGCCACCAGCCTGAGCGGCGCGTGGACCCCGCAGGCCGCGACCGAGAACAACCCCTTCGCGGGCAAGGCCAACAGCGGAGCCACCTGGACGAACGACATCAGCCACGGCGAGCTGATCCGCGCCGGAGCCGACCAGACCTTCACGATCGACCCCTGCAACCTGCAGTTCCTCTACCAGGGGCGTGATCCCAACTCCGGCGGCGACTACGGCCAGTGGGCCTACCGCCCGGGTCTGCTGACGCTCCAGCGCTGAGGACGCGGCGGGCTCGGTGGTCCCCGAGCCCGCCGTGGTCACGGGCCGGGGCCGCGTCCGGGACCGGTGTCCTCCAGGCACTGACCGGACCGGCCCTGGCCCCGCCGCCCACGGAGCCACGCCGGCGGACCGACCCGGTCCCACGTCGTATTCTTTGCCGACGCAGAGGCAGGTCGTCGCCGTACCCCGGCGGACCGCTTCCCTGGAGAAGGTGGGAATGGGGCTCATCGACGTGGACCACGCGGAGCTGGTCGTCGCGGCGCAGGCCGGTGACCGACGGGCGCGCGAGCAGTTGATCGCCGCGTACCTGCCGCTGGTCTACAACGTCGTGGGAAGGGCGCTGAACGGACATGCCGACGTCGACGACGTCGTCCAGGAAACCCTGTTGCGGGTGGTCCGTGACCTGCCTGCCCTGCGTGCCGCCGAGAGCTTCCGGTCCTGGCTCGTGTCGATCACGCTCCGCCAGATCAACACCCACCTGCACCGGAAACACGCCGCCGCCGGCCGGACCACGGCCATCGACGAGGCGCACCGGATACCGGATGCCGGCGCCGAGCCCGTGGACACGGCGATCCTCCGGCTGCACGTCTCGGACGAGCGTCGGCGCGTCGTCGAGGCCGGGCGGTGGCTCGACCCGGATCATCGGGTGCTGCTGTCGCTCTGGTGGCAGGAATGCGCCGGTTCGCTGAGCCGCGACGACATCGCCGCCGCGACGGGCCTCACGGTCGCCCACGTCGGAGTACGCCTGCAACGCATGCGCGAGCAGCTGGAACTGTGCAGGACGATCGTCGCCGCGCTGGAGGCCGACCCGCGCTGTCCCGGACTGGACGAGGCCGTCGTCGGCTGGGACGGCCTGCGCACATCGGTGTGGCGCAAGCGCATGGCGCGGCACACCCGTGGCTGCCCGGTCTGCGCGGAGACGAGGACGGAGCGGGTTCCGGCCGAACTGCTCCCCCTCGGCCTCGCGACGCTGGCCGTCCCGGCCGGACTAATCTCCGCGCTCGCCGCCAAGGGCCTGCTGTCGGGTACCGCCGCGATCACCGCCGGGCCGGCCGCGGCACACGTCGCCCTCGGCACCGCGACGGGGGGAGGCGGCCTGCACGGCACGCTGAGCGGCAAACTCGCGGCGATCACCGCTCACCCGCTGGTGAGCCTCGCCACCGGCGCCGTGCTCGTCGCCGGCACCGCCACCTATCTGACCTGGCCCGAACCCGCGCCTCGGGTGCCCGCCGTCATCGCCGCCCCCACGGCCGGCACCGCCTCGCCGGCCCCGTCGCGCACCACGACGCCGGACGAACCGTCCCCCGCGAGTCCGCCCGCCGCCGCGGCCACTGTTCCGCTCGGCGCGCGGTCGCTGGAGTCCGTGGACGAACCCGGCCTGTTCGTCACCCATGCCGGCGACCACGCGACGCTCGGCCGGGTCTCCGCGTCCAGCGGCGCGCAGACCCGGAACCGGGGCACCTTCACGGTCGTCGCGGGGCTGGCCGACACGCGGTGCGTCACCTTCCGCGCCGCGGACGGCCGGTACCTTCGCCACTCCTACCTGCGGCTGCGGCTGAGCACCGACGACGGCAGCGATCTGTTCCGTGAGGACGCGACCTTCTGTCCGCGCCCCGGGGCGGCCCCGGGGTCGGTGACCCTGCACGCGCACAACTATCCCGGCTCCGTCCTCCGTCACCGTGACGGAGGCATCTGGCTCGACGGCTCCGACGGAACACGGACCTTCGCCGGGCAGGCGTCCTTCCTCGTGCGCCGGGCCTGGGCCTGAGAGTCGCTCCCGCGCCACGCCGTCTCCCACCGGGCGGTGGGTCGGGTGCCTCGCGCCGCCTCTGCGGGGACGACCGAACCGCGGGGCTCGGCATAACGCTTTCTGCCTGAGACATGCCTCACTGAGCGGAATTCCGGGCGGCGCGACTTTTCTGTTACGCGGCCTCGTGTCCGGCGGCCTCCACTTCAGGGGTGACCTTCCCCCACTGGCATATCCCCCTGAAGAGAGGCCTCCGATGACACGACGCACCCATGTGAACCGCGACCCGCGAGGAGAGGCATGAAGGGCCTGCACCGGCTCCGTCGACGTCGCCGTACCTGGGCGGCAGGACTGTCGGCCGCGGCAGTGGTGACCGGTGTCGTGACGTTCCTCCCCAGCTCCGCCGGCGCGGCGGGCCTGGGCACTCAAGCGGCCCCCTCGGGCCGGTACTTCGGCACCGCTGTGGCCGCCGGCAGGCTCGGCGACTCGACGTACACCGCGATCGCCGACCGGGAGTTCACCATGATCACCCCGGAGAACGAGATGAAGTGGGACGCCGTCGAGCCGTCCCGCGGCAGATTCGACTTCGCCCCGGCGGACCGGATCGTCGATCGCGCCCTGGCACGCGGCCAGCGCGTACGCGGCCACACCACGGTCTGGCACTCGCAGCTCCCCTCCTGGGTGAGCTCCATCCGCGACGCGAAGACGCTGCGCGGCGTGATGAACCACCACATCACCACCCAGCTGACCCACTACAAGGGCAAGGTCTACGCCTGGGACGTCGTCAACGAGGCCTTCGCCGACGGCGTCAGCGGCCGGCTCCGCGACTCGGTCTTCCAGAAGGTGCTGGGCGACGGTTTCATCGAGGAGGCGTTCCGCACCGCCCGCGCGGCCGACCCCTCGGCCAAGCTCTGCTACAACGACTACAACATCGAGAACTGGTCGGACGCCAAGACCCAGGGCGTCTACCGCATGGTCAAGGACTTCAAGGCCCGCGGCGTTCCCATCGACTGCGTCGGGTTCCAGAGCCACTTCGGCGCGGGCGGCCCGCCGGCGAGCTTCAAGAGCACCCTGGCCGGCTTCGCCGCCCTGGGCGTCGACGTCCAGATCACCGAGCTGGACATCGCCCAGGCGTCACCCACCCACTACGCGAGCACGGTGAGCACCTGCCTGTCCGTGGCACGGTGCACCGGCATCACGGTGTGGGGCGTCCGTGACAGCGACTCCTGGCGGAGCGGCGAGAACCCGCTGCTGTTCGACCGGAACGGCAAGCCCAAGCCCGCGTACACCGCCGTCATGAACGCTCTCACGTCCGGCTCCGGTACGACCCCGGCAAATCCGGCCGACCGTACCGGGGACATCAAGGGCGTGGCCTCCGGCCGCTGTGTCGACGTGCCCGGCTCCGCCACGGCCAACGGCGCCCGGGCGCACCTGTGGGACTGCGGCGGACAGGCCCGCCAGCGCTGGACGTACACCGCCGCGAAGCAGCTGAAGGTCCACGGGAACAAGTGCCTGGACGCCAAGGGCAAGGGCACCACCAACGGCACCCCGGTGGTCGTGTGGGACTGCAACGGCGGCACCAACCAGCAGTGGAGCATCAACACCGACGGCACGATCACCGGCGTCCAGTCCGGGCTGTGCCTCGACGCCGTCGGCGCGGCCACCGCGAACGGCACCGGGATCCAGCTGCACACCTGCGCATCCGTCGCCAACCAGAAGTGGACCGCCCCGTCCGGGACGGGCGGCGGAACGTGTGCCCTTCCGTCGACGTACAAGTGGAGTTCGACCGGTCCCCTGGCGCGGCCGTCGCACGGGTGGGCCGCGCTGAAGGACTTCACCCACGTGACGCTGGGCGGCAGGCACCTGGTCTACGGGTCGAGCGCGGCGGGAACCTCGTACGGCTCGATGGCCTTCAGCCCCTTCACGAACTGGCCGGACATGGCGGCGGCCGGACAGACCCCGATGAACCAGAAGGCGGTGGCGCCCACGCTGTTCTACTTCGCGCCCAAGAAGATCTGGGTGCTGGCCTACCAGTGGGGAGCCTCGCCCTTCAGCTACCGCACCTCCGGCGACCCCACCGACCCCAACGGCTGGTCCGCGCCGAAGCCGCTGTTCACCGGCAGCATTCCCCGCACCGACTCCTCCACGGGTCCGATCGACCAGACCCTGATCGCCGACGAGAGGAACATGTACCTGTTCTTCGCCGGTGACAACGGCAAGATCTACCGGGCGAGCATGCCGATCGGGAACTTCCCCGGCAGCTTCGGCTCGTCGTACACGACGGTCATGAGCGACACGGTGAAGAACCTGTTCGAGGCGCCGCAGGTCTACAAGGTGAAGGGCCAGAACCAGTACCTCATGATCGTCGAGGCCCGGGGCGCGAGCGAGCACCGCTACTTCCGCTCCTTCACGGCCACCAGCCTGAGCGGCGCGTGGACCCCGCAGGCCGCGACCGAGAACAACCCCTTCGCGGGCAAGGCCAACAGCGGAGCCACCTGGACGAACGACATCAGCCACGGCGATCTCGTCCGCGCCAACCCGGATCAGACCATGACGGTCGACCCCTGCAACCTGCAGTTCCTCTACCAGGGCAAGTCCCCGCAGGCGGGCGGACCCTACGACCGGCTGCCGTACCGGCCGGGCGTCCTCACCCTGCAGCGCTGATCCGCCCGCCCCACGGTTCCACAAGGAGAAACACCCCCCATGAACAACCCCACCAACGGCGGGCGCCGCGGACGTCACCGCCGCCGCAGGACCGCCGCCGCCCTGCTGCTCGGAGTGCCCGCCACCGTCGTGCCGTACCTCCTGTTCGTGCAGGACGACTCGCAGGCCGCGACGGTCGACGCCCATGCCTACTACCGGCTGGTCTCCGTGCGCAGCGGCAAGGTGCTCGACGTCAACGCCTTCTCCACCGCCGACGGCACGCGCATCCAGCAGTGGACCGACCAGAACACCGCCAACCAGCAGTGGAGGCTGCGGTCCACCGGCGACGGCTACTACGAGCTGGTGAACCGCAACAGCGGCAAAGTGCTCGGCATAGCCGGCGATTCGACCGCCCAGGCGGCTGCCGCCGAGCAGCAGACCGACAGCTCGTCCGCCTCCCAGGAGTGGCGGATCGACGAGGTGAGCGACTCCGGCGCCGTCACCTTCACCTCCCGCAGGAGCGGCCAGGTCCTGGACGTCTCCGGAGGCTCCACGGCCCAGGGCGCGGCGGTCATCCAGTATCCCGGCAGGGGCAGCACCAACCAGCAGTGGAAGCTGGTGAAGGTCGCCGACGCGCAGTCGGCCGCGGCCGGACCGTACACATGGCGCAACGCCCAGGTGGTCGGCGGCGGATACGTCACCGGCCTGGTGTTCAACCCGCGCGAGAAGGGGCTGCTGTACGCGCGCACCGACATGGGCGGCGCCTACCGCTGGGACAGCGCGGCCGAACAGTGGATCCCGCTGACCGACTGGCTCGGTGAGAACGACTGGAACCTGCTGGGCATCGACGCCCTGGCCACCGACCCCGTGGACCCGAACCGGCTCTACCTCACGGCGGGCACCTACACCAACGAGTGGGCCGGCAACGGTGCGATCCTGCGCTCCACCGACCGGGGCCGCACCTTCCGGCGCACCGACCTGCCGTTCAAGCTGGGCGCCAACGAGGACGGCCGCGGGGCGGGCGAACGGCTCGTGATCGACCCCTCGGACAACCGCACCCTGCTGCTCGGCACCCGCAAGAACGGCCTGTGGCGCAGCACGGACAGCGGTGCGACATGGCGGCAGGTCTCCTCCTTCCCCGTCAAGGACGGGGCGAGCAGCGGCGCGGGCATCTCCTTCGTGACGTACGGTCCGGCAGGCAGCGGCACGGTCTACGTCGGCGTCGCCGACAAGTCCACCTCCCTGTACCGCTCCACCGACGGCGGCACCACCTGGCGGGCCGTCCCCGGACAGCCCACCGGCCAGTTCCCGCAGCACGGCGTCCTCTCCGGCGACGGCTCGCTCTACCTGACGTACACCGACGCCCTCGGACCCAACGGCGTGACGGCCGGCCGCGTGTGGAAGCACACGCCGAGCGGCGGGGCCTGGAAGAACGTCTCCCCCTCGCAGGGCGGATACGGCTTCTCCGGACTGGCCGTCGACCCGCGCAAGCCGTCCACGGTGATGGTCACCACCCTCGGCCGCTGGTGGCCGGAGGACGAGATCTACCGGACCACCGACGGCGGCACCACCTGGAAGGCGCTGGCGGCCACCTCGGTTCGGAGCGCCTCCGACGCTCCCTACATCGGCACCCACACCGGGCACTGGATGACCGCCCTGGCCATCGATCCCTTCGACTCCGGGCACGTGCTGTACGGCACCGGCAACGGCATCTGGCGCAGCAAGGACGCCACCGCCACCGACAGCGGCGGCACCAGCCACTGGGCCGTGGGAGCGCGGGGCCTCGAGGAGACCGCGTTGATGGACGCGATCGCCCCGCCCGGCGGCGCCCGAGTCGTCACCGCCATGGGCGACCAGGGCGGATTCCGCCACGACGACCTGACCAAGGTGCCCGCCGGACGACTGGGCAACCCGATGATGACCAACAGCACCGACATCGACTTCGCCCAGTCCAGGCCCTCGATGATGGTGCGCGTCGGCCGGGGCGGCGCGCAGGACGGCGCCTACTCCACCGACGGCGGCACCAGCTGGACCGGCTTCACGGCGGAGCCGGTGGCCGGCGCCCGGGACGGTCATGTCGCGCTCGCGGCGGACGGCTCCACCCTCGTCTGGACCCAGGCCGGCCAGGTCCCGTACCGCTCGACCGACAGGGGGGCGAGCTGGTCCCGGGTCCGCGGCCTGGGCACCGACGCCGTCGTCGTCGCCGACCGTTCCTCGGCCGGAACCTTCTACTCCCTGTCCGGCGGCACGCTCCACGCCAGCACCGACGGCGGCGCGACCTTCACCGCCCGCGCCACGAACCTGCCCGCCGGCCGGCTCACGGCCGTCCCCGGCGTCGCCGGAGACCTGTGGATCGCCGGCGGTGCCGAGGGACTGCTGCACTCCACCGACGGCGGCCGCACCTTCACCAGGCTCACCACGGTGCGGTCCGCGTCCGCCCTCGGCTTCGGCAAGGCGGCACCCGGCGCCTCCTACCAGGCCCTCTATCTGATCGGCACCGTCAAGGACGTCACCGGGGTCTTCCGCTCCACCGACAAGGGCGCCACCTGGCTCCGCGTCAATGACGACGCCCACCAGTGGGGCGCCATCGGCGGCGTCGGCGTCATCACCGGCGACCCGGACACCTTCGGCCGCGTCTACGTCGGCACCAACGGACGCGGCCTCCAGTACGGCGACCCGTCCTGACGTCGACACCGGAGCGGCCGCACGCGTGACGTGAGCGTCGCCATGCCGTCCGCACCGGAATGCCGCCCGCCCGACCGGCGCGACACCCGGTCGTGCCGGTCAGCTGCCGAGCAAGGTGCCCAGCGGCGACAGCTGATTGCCGGACAGGGGGAGCTGGCCGAGGGCGGGCGCGGCTTCTGCCGCAGTCGGTGCCGCGGCCGGGCGGGGCACCGGCGCGTCACCCTCGGCCGGTGCGGCGGCCGCGGCCGCCCCCGCGGAGCCGAGGGCCACGGCCCCGGCCAACAACACGCCACCGATGAGCATGGACTTCATGGGAACGCCTTCCGTATGGAGCACCTGGACGGGCTCGTACGGTCTGGTCAACGAGGCGGCCCGGCGGGGGACACCCCGGGCCGCCGGTCGGTGGCGGCCGTGTCCCCCGAGACCGGCGTCGGGCGCGGCCGGAGCGTCAGTGCTCGCAGAGCGAGAATTCCCGCTCGTAGAGCTGCTCGTTGTGCTCGTCGACGAAGAACTTGCGTTCCCGCATGAGCTCTTCGCGGTACTCCTTGGCCTGCTCCAGCGTCATGGTCGCGGTCGCGGACCACGGTTGCTGCGGCGGCACATCGGACGTCGAGACGATCCTCTCCGACGGGTCGACCAGGAAGAACGCGAGGATCTTGCGGTGTCCCGGGCGGGTGGGGTCCTCCAGGCGGAACGAGCCGACGCGGTGCTGGAGGACGTTCGGGAACGCCAGGCAGCGGCCCGCCGGAGTCGCGGCCGATCCCAGCACCTGGTTCAGCGCGTCCTCGTTCTCCAGGCCGTAGACCTCACGCATCCCGTTGTCGTCGTTCTGCTCGTAGTCGGGGTCGTCGACCGCCGCCCGGAAACCCAGTCGGCTCTCGGTGATGTTCTCGCTGTCCCAGTAGTAGATGCCGGTCGAGACGATCCGCTCGTTCACCATCCCCTCGACGTGCCAGGAACCCCCGGCGTACTCGGGCTTCTCCGGGGTGAGGTGAAGGGTGGCGAGCTTGACGATGACCTGGAGGCGGCGGCCGCGCAGGTCGCACCGGGCCGATTCCTCCGGCACCTCGGGCGGGGTGAAGTCCGGGGCGTCGGGGAGGACCGGGCGGCGGTTGTCCCACCAGTCGTCCTCGGCGATCTCCCATGCGCGGACGGCCTCGGCGTAGGCCGCCTTGTCACTGAAGGAGGCCTTGTCCGGATGCTCCGGCTCCGAGTCGTACCACCCGTAGGGGTCGGCCTCGATCCGCAGCGGACGCGGATGACGCAGATCGGTCAGCACGTTCTCCAGCAGCGGGCGAAAACGCCCGAACAGCTCCGGGAGGACCGCGGCCAGTTCCCGATGAGCCTCCGGGTGGACGTTGTTGACGTACGAAAGGAAGGTGACCTCGCCCTCGTCGCTCACGTCGACGTCCGTGGGCAGCCACTGGAACCGCTCCGAGAACTCGTACGTCGCGTAGCGGTCCGTCGGATTCCGCCACGCCCGCTCGGGCGCACCGCTCACGTCCTTCACCAGGCAGAACAGTGAGGGATGAACCAGGTCGAGCACCTGGCCGTCGGAGCCGGGATGCCAGTCCTTGTCCGCTTCGGGCACGTCCTCCAGAACCCCCACCGCCTCGCGCAGCCGGGACCTCAGCCCGGGGTCGATCAGCGTGTCCGACTGCCATACCCCGTCGACCCCCGACACCTCGACGCCGGTGCGCTCGTCCCGCAGCGCGGCGTAATGCGCGAGTTCGGCCAGCACATAACGAATCTGCGCTTCGGTGAGCCCCTGGTCGACCGCTTCCTTCGTCCACCGGGCGACGATCTCGGCGTCGTTCATCTTCTCGGACCACCCGGGCTTCTCCCGGATGAGCGCGCTCATCCGCATCATCGCGAGTTCCCGCAGTGTCCGGGGTTTCGCGAGCCCTATGGAACGCGAGGAACGAAAAGGCAGCGGGAAAGCGGACAGGCCGGTCAAGGCTCTCGGTCCTTCCAGTCGGGGGGCGGTGGCGGGAAGAATACGTGAGCCCACTGACACCGCCGCCGCGGTCCCGGTCGTGCGGCGGGCGGAAGGCAACTCATCAGGGTGCTGCGCTACGTTGAGGGCGTGACCGACATCGAATCGCGCATCGACACGTCCCGGCCGCACACCGCCCGGATATGGAACTACTGGACCGGCGGCAAGGACAACTACCCCGTCGACCGGGAGG
Organism: Streptomyces sp. NPDC012769; assembly: GCF_042901205.1. NCBI lineage: Bacteria > Bacillati > Actinomycetota > Actinomycetes > Kitasatosporales > Streptomycetaceae > Streptomyces > Streptomyces sp. NPDC012769. The sequence continues at coordinate 293,909 of NZ_JBIBCP010000003.1, forward strand.
CCGGTGACCGGATCCGGCAGCTGCATCCGGGGATCGGGGAGTACGCGAAGGCGGACCGGCTCTTCCTGGGACGCGCGGTGCGCCATCTGGCCGAGCGGGAGGGCATCCGGCAGTTCCTCGACATCGGGACGGGGCTGCCGAGCGCCGACAACACCCACGAGGTCGCCCAGCGCATCGCCCCCGACGCGCGGGTGGTGTACGTGGACAACGACCCGCTCGTGCTCGCGCACGCCCGTGCCCTGCTCGTCGGGACCTCCGAGGGGCGGACGGACTACCTGGACGCGGACCTGCGGGACGTCGACACGATCCTGGCCGCCGCCTCGAAGACGCTCGACCTCACGCAGCCGGTCGCGCTGATGCTGCTCGGGGTCGTCATCTTCGTCGAGGACGACGAGGAGTCGTACGGAGTCGTCCGCCGCCTCATGGACGCGCTCGCCCCCGGCAGCCACCTCGTCCTGTCCCACACCGTCACCCACCCCGACATGCCGGACGTCGACGCGGCGGTGGCGTTCTGGAACGAGCACGGCACCCCGAAGCTCACCCAGCGCACACCCGAGGCGATCGCCCGTTACTTCGACGGCCTGGAACTGCTGGAGCCCGGTGTGGTGTCGTGCTCCGCCTGGCGGCCCGAGACGCCGGCGCCGGACGTCGCGATGTACGCGGGCGTCGGCCGCAAGTAGCCGGGCCCGGTCCGGCAGGTGCCGCTCGCAGGACACCCCTCGGGGACCGCGCGGCGGGGCAGGCGTGGCGTCTCCCGCCGCCCCCTCGCCCCCGCCGGCGGCCGGGTCGGCGAAGATGGGGGCGGCAGCTGTTCCGTATCACGTCCGCACACGTCCGCACACGTCCGCATCACGCGAGGAGCGAGGGAGATGCCCACTTCCGGGTCCGGGGCGAGACCGACGATCGCCGACGTCGCCAGCGCCGCCGGTGTGTCGCGGACCACGGTGTCCCACGCGCTCAACGGGATCGGGAAGGTCGACCCGCGGACGCGGGAGCGCGTCAGGCAGGTGGCCGCCGAGCTGGGGTACCGGCCCAATCTGCGGGCACAGCGGCTGCGGCGCGGGCAGGCCAAGGCCATCGCGCTCGCCTCCTCCATGCCGTTCGCCGTGGCGGCGGGGCCCTCCCGGCTCGGCTTCTACATGGAGATCGCCGCGGCCGTCGCGGAGAGCGCGCTGCTGCACGGCTACGCGCTGGTGCTGGTGCCGCCCGTGCGGTCCGGTTCGGGGCTGAACTCCGTCGACATCGACGGTGCCATCGTCGTCGAGCCCGACGTGAACGACGAGGCGGCGGCGCATCTGAGGGAGCGCGGACTGCCGTACGTGACGCTGGGCAGGCCCGTGTCCCCGGACGAGGCGGCGCCGTACGTCGATCTGCGCGGCGAGCTCGTCGCCGGGAAACTGCTCGCGCACCTGCGGGAGCAGGGCGCCAGGAGGCCGGCGCTGATCATCGGGTCGGGGGAGCGGCACTCCTCGGTCGACGCCCGCGCCGCCTACGAGCGCCTCGCCGAGGAGTACGGCTGGCCGCCGGTCGTGGCGACCGCCGAGGAGGAGGGCGGCGAGCGGGCCGGTTACGAGGCGTGTGCGCGGCTGCTCGCCGAGCACCCCCGCACCGACGCCGTGTGCGCGCTGGTGGACGCCTTCGCCGTCGGCGCGGTCCGTGCCGTCCGGGACAGCGGGCGCGCCGTACCGGACGACGTCATGGTCGTCACCCGGTACGACGGCCTGCGGGCCCGTACGTGCGAGCCGCCCCTCACCGCCGTCGACCTCCACCTGGACCGGGCGGCCTCCGACGCGGTGGAACTGCTCCTCGGCCGGCTGCGCGGCGAGGTGACCACCGGCGCGGTGGTCACCTCGCCCGAGCCGCGGGTGATCCCGCGCGCGTCGTCGTTGAGGATCACAGCCCGAGCATGAGCACCAGACCGGAGACCAGCGCGAACCCGAGCACCGCGAGACGCGTCCTGCGGGCGTCCAGGCGATGGTGCGACAGACGGCTCAGCCATGCGCCGGCCGCTGTCGCCGGCAGCAGCAGTACCGCCCACCCCAGATCCGCCGGCTGACCCTTCCCCGTCGCGAACAGCAGCACCAGCGAGGCGACTTCGCCCACCAGGAAGCAGACGGCGACGGTGGAGCGCAGCTCGGCCGGCGGCCGGTGCTGGTAGACCAGGGCGAGCGGCGGACCGCCGACACCGGTGGCGGTCTCCGTCAGCCCCGTCACCGCGCCCGCGCCGATGTAGGCGGCCCGGCCGGGCGTGAACGCGGGTGCGGCGAGGCTCGCCACCGCCGCGAGGACCGTGGCGCCGCCCACGAAGAGGCCGAGGCTGCGGTCCGGGATCAGCCAGAGCAGCGCCAGGCCGGCGGGGGTGGCGGCGAGCCGCGCGGCGATGATCCAGCCGGCCCCGCGCACGTCCAGCGCGGCCCGCTCCCGCCACGCCACGTACGCGTTGAGCGGGATCATCGACGTCAGCACGAACACGGGGAGCAGGGCCGGATCCAGGATCCCGGCCACGGGCGCGACGATCAGCGCGAAGCCGAGCCCGCTGCTCCCCTGCACGAACGCGGCGACGGCCACGGTGACGGCGAGGACGGCCAGTTCACCGGCGCTCACGGCGCGGTGCTCCGCGCGCGTGCCGCGCTGGACGTGTCGTGTACGCGGGTGATGGTCGCCCGCTCCACGGCGGCGCGGGCCCGTTCGGCGGCCTGCCGTACGAGGGCGGGCCCGTCCCAGGTGGTCGGCATGCCGCGCCAGAGGCGCATCGTGCCGTCGACGAACACGGCGGTGATCTGGTCGCGGTTGCCGCGTCGCACGAGCTCCCACGGCACGTCCCAGGACAGGGCGAGTTCGGGCGTGGAGACGTCGACGAGGAGGAAGTCGGCGGCCAGGCCCTCGGCGACGGTGCCGGTACGGGTCCCGAGGCCGACGGCGTCGGCGCTGCCCCGGGTGGCGTGTTCGAGCCAGGTCCAGCCGGCGCCGCACGAGGAGTCGCCACTGGCGAGGCCGTACGCGATCCGCTGGGCGAACTCGGCGGCGTCGACGAGCCGGAATCCGTCGCCACGGGTTCCGTCGGTGCCGAGCCCGAAGCGGATGCCGCGCTCGGCCATGGCCAGGGCGGGAGCGACGGCGTTGCCCTTCCAGGCACTGGCGACCGGGTTGTAGCTGACGGCGGTCCCGGTGTCGGCGAGGAGGGTCAGCTCCCGGGGCGTGAGCAGGGTGGCGTGCGCGGCGAGCAGGTGCGGGCCGAGCGCGCCGATGTGGTGGAGGTGTTCGAGGGGGCGCCGGCCGTGCCGTAGCAGGGAGCGTTCGACGGCGGCCAGGTGCTCGTTGACGTGGATCTGCACGGTGGCTCCGGCGTCCGCGGCGAGACCGGCGACGCCGCGCAGCGCGGCGGGGGTCGCCGCCTCGGGGATGGAGACGGCGAGGGAGGGCCGGACGAGCGCGTCGCCTTCGTACCGGGCGAGGTGCTTCTCCGCCCGGTCGAGGACGGCGGGCAGCTCCGTGCCCCGGTCGACGTCGTCGCAGACGAGCCCGAGCACGCAGCGGATCCCGGCGTCGCGGGCGGCGGAGGCGACCACGTCGACGTCCACGTCGGCGCGGGTGCCGGCGTCGGTGACGGTGGTGAACCCGCCGCGCAGGGCCTCGAGGGCGGCCAACTTGGCTGCGGTGTAGGCGGATTCCTCGTCCAGTGCGCCTTCGAGCGGTACCCACACCCGCCGGAAGATCTCCGACGGTTCGCCGAAGGCGAGCGCGGATCCGAAGCTCTGCGTGAGGTGGTGGTGGGCGTCGACGAATCCGGGCATCAGGATATGGCCGGGCAGCCGTGTCGGGTCGAGCCCCGGATGGTTGCGCCGCAGTTCTCCGACGGGCCCCACGGCCTCGAACGAACCGTCGGCGACGACGACCCCGTGGCCGTCGGCGGGCCCTTCGGGCACCAGGACGGCGTCCGGTACGAGGAGGTGCGGGCCGGGCCCGTCGAGGAGTGCGCGGTCGAGCTGGTTCATCGGTCGCCTTCCGGGCGGCTGGAGGCAGGGCGGGCGGTGAGGCGCGGCCTGACGTGGTGGAAGAGGATGTTGAGGACGACGGCCACGAACGCGCCGACGGCGACACCGCTTTCGAGGAGGATGCGGGCGTTCGGCGGGAAGCCCGCGTACACCCCGGGGATGAGGATCGGCAGCAGGCCGAGCGCGAGGGCGACGGCGCAGACGAAGGTGTGGGTGTGCCGGTCGAGGTCGGAGCGGCCGAGCATCTGCACGCCGAGCACGGTGATGACGGCGAAGACGACCATGGCGGTGCCTCCGATGACGGCCGCCGGGATGACGCTGATCGCGCGGGTCACGGGGGCGAGGAAACCGATCGCGATGAGGACCACGCCGGCGGCGGCGGTGACGAAGCGGCTGCGGACGCCGGTGACGCGGACGATGCCGATGTTCTCGCCGCTCGTCACCATCAGCGGCAGTCCGAAGAAGCCGCCGAACAGCGAGGTGAGCGCGTCGCCGCGGATGGTGCGGGGGACGGTGGTGCGCCGGTCGATCTCCTTCCCGACGGCCTCGGCGTTGATGACGGTCTGGCCGGTGGCCTCCGCCATGGAGGCGAGGCTGTAGAGCATCAGCGGCAGTGCGGCCAGGAGGTTGAACTGGGGGGAGCCGAACGGCAGAAGCTCCGGGAGGCCGAAGAGGCCGCCCTCCGCGGCGCGGTCCAGGTCGATGTGCCCCAGCGCCGCCGCCAGGGCGGTGCCCGCGAGGAGGCCGAGCATGACCGCGAGTTGGCGAAGGACGCCGGTGAACAGCAGGTAGAAGAGCACGGTGAAGCCGATCGTCGCCATGCCGAGCCCGAGGTTCACCGGATCGGCGAAGCCCGGCTCGCCGGGGCGGCCGGTGACCAGGACCGCGCCGACCTTCACCAGGTTGACGCCGACGATCACGATCATCGTGCCGATGACCAGGGCCGGGAAGTAGGCCAGCAGCCGCGAGAAGAGGGGCAGTGCGACGAAGGTGAAGAGGGCGGTGAGGAGGACGGCGCCGACGGCCGTGGGCAGGCCGTGCTGTTCGGCGATGGCGATGAAGAGGATGAGCGGGGCGCCGCCCGGCAGCATCACGAAGGGCAGCCGGGGGCCGAAGCGCCACGGCCCGAGGGACTGGATCAGGGATCCCACGCCGGAGAGCACGAAGGCCGCCGAGAGCAGATTGACGGTCAGACCGGCGTCGAGGCGGAGGGCCGCGCTCATCAGGAAGATCGCCGAGATCGGCGTGGCGGCCATGACGAGGACGTGCTGGATCCCGAAGAGGAGGATCCGGCCCAGGGGGCGGGACTCGTCGACGGGGTGGACGTCCTCGGTGTGAACGTCCTCGGCGTGGACGTCCTCGGGGGCGGCGGGGGCGGCGTGGTCCGGGGCGGGTGGCTGGTCCGTACCGGGAAGGGTCTTGCGGGGACTGGACACGTTCGAGCTCCGTTCGGCGTTCGACACGTTCTGGTTCAGCCGCGATCCGGCCCTGGACGGGGAGCCAAAGCGAGTGGCCAAATCGATTTGGCCGTCAGTATGTGAGGGCGCCCGGGGGTCGTCAAGAGGGATGGCTTCTCGTCTTGCTGTCGGCTGACCCTCAATGGTGGCGACGAAATCCGCACTTGAGGTGGCTGCCGACCATCGATTCATAAGTTACCGAGGCGTTTTGGTTAAAAAACCATGTCGCGCTTCTTGCGTGGTGGCCTGCCTGTCCGCAAAGATCGGTCTCCGGCCCGGGCCGTTCGTCCCGGCCCCCTCACGCCTCCATGTCTGGACGCCTGGCCGCGCACCGGTAACCCCGTGCCGCCAGCCGGTGAACCGCCTGATCCGCGCGGCCGCCCGGACCCTTCCTGCGAGGCGCTCCACGCGACCTGCGTCGCGCCCTCCGTGCACGTACCCCCGTGCACGTACCCCGCGTGCGCGTTCCCCTTCGTGCACGGACCCCTCAAGCACCCCCTCTCATTCACCTACCTCACGTTCACCTACTTCAAGGCAAGGCAGAGATGGCACCACTGGCTTCGCGGCGACGACCCGCCACCACCCCGCATCCGGTGGACGAGGTACTCCCGCTCCCCGCCCTCGCGCTCTACGGATTCCAGCACGTCCTGGCGTTCTACGCCGGTGCGGTGCTCGTCCCGGTGATCCTGGGCACCAGCCTCGGCCTCTCGCGCCAGGAGCTCGTCTACCTCATCAACGCGGACCTGGTCACCGCGGGCATCGCCACCATCATCCAGGCGTGGGGCTTCTGGCGGATCGGAGCACGGCTGCCGCTCGTCCAGGGCGCGACCTTCACCGCCGTCTCCCCGATGATCGCCATCGGCCAGGGCGCGGGCGGCGGCACCGCCGGTCTCCTCGTGGTGTACGGCGCCGTGATCACCGGCGGTCTGGCGGCGTTCCTCTTCGCCCCCTTCGCCGCGCGACTGACCGCGTACTTCCCCCCGATCGTCACCGGCACCCTGCTCACCGTCATCGGCATCGTGCTCATCCCCGTGGCACTGGAGAACGTCGGCGGCGGCTCGACACTGGTCGACGGACCCCACTACGGGGACCCGGTGAACCTCGCGTACGCGGGCGGGACGCTCGGGTTCATCCTGCTGGTCATCCGGTTCGGCGGCCCGTTCCTGCGCAGCATCGCCGTCCTGCTCGGGCTGGTGGGAGGAACGGCCGTCGCCTGGCTGCTCGGCGACACCGACCTCGGGGCGGTCCACCAGGCCGACTGGCTCGGCGTCAGCACGCCCTTCCACTACGGGCTGCCGCACTTCTCGGTCTTCCCCATGCTGGCGATGGTCGTCGTCATGCTCATCACCATGGTGGAGACCACCGGAGACGTGTACGCCATGGGCGAGATCACCGGACGGAAGGTCGACGGGGACACGGTCGGCCGTGCGCTGCGGGCCGACGGCCTCGCCACCGTGCTCGGCGGCGTGTTCAACTCCTTCCCGTACGTGGCCTTCGCCGAGAACATCGGTCTGGTCCGCATCTCCCGCGTCACCAGCCGGTTCGTCGTGGTCGCGGCCGGCGTCTTCATGATCCTTCTCGGTCTGGTGCCGAAGGCCGGAGCCGTGGTGGCCTCCGTCCCCCACCCCGTGCTCGGCGCGGCGGCCGTCGCGATGTTCGGCATGGTCGCCACCGTCGGCATCCAGATCCTCGGCAGGGTCGACCTGCGGGAGGAACGCAACGCCATCATCCTGGCCGTCAGTCTCGGCGCCGCCATGCTGCCGACGACCGTCGAGCCCTTCTTCGAGCGCATGTCGACCGAGGTGCGCGCCGTGCTGGGCAGCGGCATCACCCTCGGCACGCTGACGGCGGTCCTGCTGAACCTGTTCTTCCACGTCTTCGAGAGCCGCCGTAGGCGCGAGGACATCGACTGGGACAGCCTCGCCCACGACGACGGGACGGGGTCGCCGACCTTCACGGCCCGCTGACCCCGTCCCCGCTGCGCGGAGGCCGTCGCTCCGCGCAGCCGCCCCCCGAGGTGATCCGCACGTGTCCCACCCTCCGTTCTCACCCGTCCAGGCCAGGGCCGCCCGTCTCCGTATCGGCCTGACCCCCGAACAGGCCGTCGCCGCCATGGCGCAGCTGGGCCTCTACCGCCCGGTGCAAGCACTCCTGGCCTGGGAGTCGGGGGCGATGCCGCCTTCGGAGACCGAACTCTTCGCGCTGGCCGACGCGCTGTGGTGTCCCGTCCCCGTGCTCATGGACCTGACGCCGCGATCGCTGCGCGAGCACCGCCTGGCCCGGCAGTTCACCGCCGAGCGGCTGGCCCGGCGCATCGGCATGGACCCGCACGACTACGCCCGCGTCGAAAGCGACCACCGCTGGCGCGGGACCGACCGGCAGACGCTGCTCCTCGCGGACGCCCTGGGCATGGAATCGGAGGAACTGCTGGGCGTCATCGGCCGGGCCGGGGAACTCGACGGCCTGCTCCGCCAGGCCGTCGAAGGGCGGTGGAAGCAGCACACCGGCTCGCTCGCCTTGCTCGTCGGCGCACCCGAGCGCGCGGTGGCACGGGCGCTGCGCACCCTGCACCAGGAGTACGCCCGCTTCAACGAGCGCTACATGGGCCATCTCGTCGCCCGCAGCGACCAGGCCCGGCTGAAGGAGATCGCCGCGGAACGGACGGGGTGGCTGAACGCGCTGCCGGACCGTTTCCTCCATCTCATCGGCCACGACTCGTCGCGCTGACATCCTCGGTGCGCCCACATCCCCGCCGCATTGACATCGGCGTCGCGTCAATCGAGGTGATCTTGGTGTTGGCGCCGGCGTGCCGGGTGATGGGACGCTTGATCACAGCCTGACCAGGGGCGATTCGGCGTGTGACGAGAGGCGGTTCCGATGGACATCTTCACGACGGAGAACGGCGCGGTCCGGGGGTTCCGGGCCTCCGCCGATGTCGTCGCCGTCCTCGGCATCCCCTACGCCGCCCCGCCCTTCGGCGCCCACCGCTTCCGAGAACCCCTTCCGCCGGCGGCGTGGACCGGAGTGCGGGACGGCACGCGATTCGGCCCGGTGGCGCCCCAGTCGGCGGAGCTGCCCGGAGCGCCCGTGTGGTCTCCGGGCGACGAGGACATCCTCACCGTCAACATATGGACCCCGGCCCCGGCTTCGGCCTCGGCCCTGGACGGCGGGCGTCGTCTGCCGGTCCTGGTCTGGATCCACGGCGGGGCCTACACCTTCGGATCGTCGGCCCAGCCCGACTTCGACGGTACGGCGCTGGCCCGCGCCGGCCTCGTCGTGGTCACCCTCAACTACCGGCTGGGCTTCGAGGGCTTCGGCCATGTCCCGGCGGGCGGAGCGACTCCGTATCCGGACAACCGAGGACTGCTCGACCAGGTCGCGGCGCTGCGCTGGGTGCGGGACAACATCGCCGCCTTCGGGGGCGACCCCGGCAACGTCACGATCGCCGGACAGTCCTCCGGGGCCGCCTCCGCCGCCTGCCTGATGGTCATGGAGCGCGCCCGCGGCCTGTTCCACCGCGCCGTCCTGCACAGCCCGGCCAGCCCCTGCTACCTGCCGGAGACCGCCGCGGCCACCACCCGTGAGGTCGCCGCGGCGGCCGGCTGTCCCGCCACGCCCGAGGGCCTGACCTCCTCGACTCCCGAGGCCCTGGTCGCCGCCTCCGACCGGGTGGTCGACCGCTACCGGCGCGACCCCGCCTCCGGCTCCCGCCACTACGACCCCTCGCTCTACGCGCCGGTCCTCGACGGCGACGTGCTGCCGACCGACCCGCTCACGGGGATCGCCGAGGGCCTGACCGCCCATGTGGACCTGCTGGTCTGCCACACCACCGAGGAGTACTGGCTGCTCGACGCCGTCGGCAGCAGCGCGAAGGTCACCACCGCCGGACAACTCGACCGTTTCGCCGCGGACTTCACCCTGCCCGGCGAGCTCGTGGCCGGCTATCGCGCCGCCATGCCCGACGCCCCGGTCCTCGACGTCTATCTCGCCCTCTACGGCGACCTGCTGTTCGGCGAGTTCGGCAACCGGCTCGCCGAACTCCACGCCAGGGCCGGCGGCCGCGCGTTCCTGTCGCGTTTCGACCGGCGGCGCACCGGCCCGGACGGAGTCGTCCGCGCCTGGCACTGTGCGGACATCCCCTTCGCCTTCGGCAATCTCGACGACGAGCGTCTGGCCTTCCTCATCGGCGGCGCGCCCACCGCGCCGGACCGGGAACTGGCCGACCGCATGGTGCGGGCATGGGCCGATTTCGCCGCCACCGGAGACCCGGGCTGGCCGACGGTCGGCGACGGCTCGCCCGCGCCCGGCTCCGCCGTCCCGGCCAGGGTCTGGCGTACCGAGGAGAAGGTCTCCGGGGACGGGCCCGCCTCCGGGGACCGGCCCGCTGTCCCGCGTGCCCTGTGGGCCGAGGTGGGCCTGCCCCTGCTGCACCCCTGAGAGGGCACGGGAGCCGGCGGAACCCGCACCCGCCCCGAGGCTCGGGCCGTCTGCGCCGCACAGCCCCTGACCTCCGGGCGGTGCGCACCCCGCCGCCCGGCCCGCCGGTGACCTCCGGGCCGGCGACGCCGCACCGCTCCTGACCTCCGGGCGTACGCGCCCCCCCCGCCCGGCCCGGTGGTGCCTCCACGGGGTGCCTCCCGGCGTCTCGCACCCGGGCTGCCCCACGCCGTGAACTATCTTGGGCAGCAGCGAGACGAGAAGGAGGCACCCCGTGCCATCTGGGCAGCAGGCGCGCGCACAGGCGGCCGCGATCACCCCGGGCAGACGCTCGGCGGACGCCCACGCGGAAGCCGAGGCGGAGGCGGAGGCGGGGTCTCCCGCCGAGCGGGTGCGGGCCCTCTTCGGCGGGCACCGGCTCTCGCCGGGTCAGCGCCGCATCGCCCAGTTCCTGATCGACCACCTGACCGAGGCCGCGTTCCTGTCGATCACCGAGCTCGCGGAGCGGGTGGGGGTCAGCCAGCCCTCCGTGACCCGGTTCGCCGCGTCCCTCGGGTTCAGCGGCTATCCGGCCCTGCGGGAAGCCCTCCAGCCCATCGCGCTCAGCGCGGTCGCCGGCGCGCCGGGCGAGGCCGAGGGCGAGGGGCGGCTCCGCAATGAGCTCCAGTCGGCCGTGGACGCCGAGATCGAGAACCTCACGGCCCTGCGGCGCGGGGTGTTCGCCGACCCCGACCGGATCCTGGACATCGGCCGCGAGCTGGCCCGGTCCGTGCCCCTGACGGTCCTCGGCCTGCGGATCTCCGTCTCCCTCGCCGAGTACTTCGCGTACGCCGCGCGGCGCATCCACCCGGACGTCCGGGTGGTGACGCGCGGCGGCAGCGTCGCCTACGACGGACTGCTCCAGGCCCGCGAGGCGGGCGGCACCTGGGTGCTGGCCTTCGCGATGCCCCGGCACGCCAAGGAGACCCTCGCCGTCGTCCGCGCCGCGCGCGCCGCCGGGCTGCGGGTCGCGCTGATCACCGACCTGGCGTTCGGCCCGCTCGTCGACGAGGCCGACGTGGTGTTCACCGCGGGCACCGGGTCACGGCTCGTCTTCGACTCGTACGCGGCGCCGGGGGTGCTGTCCGCGGCCATCCTCCAGGCCATGGCGGACGCGGATCCGGAGCGCACGCAGACCCGCCTGGAGAAGTACGAGCAGGCGGCGGACCAGCACGACTTCTTCCTGGACGACTGAGCCCGGACCCTCTCGCTCCGGATGCGGACGAGGGCGCCCCGCACCTCCGGAATGCATGAAAATTTTCATTCTCTTGCTTTCTCGGCAGTAAGTATATTTACTTGAGAGCGCCCCCACGGGCACGCATGAAACACCTCAGGGTCGCCCCCTCCTCCTCAGACGGCCCTTGTGTGTGAACGGCACGCACCGCGCCTCGCGCGTGTGCACCGTGGCGGCTCCGGTCAACCCCTGGGCCGGAGCCGCCACCTCACCGGACCGGTGCGGGCGGGGCCAGGGCACTCTTCAGGAGGACACGGGGCGTTCCGCCACCGTCGGCCGGGACGGTCCAGACATCGTCGGTGCGCGCACCGGTCTCCGCCGGGAGCGCGTACGCCAGGGTCGCGTCGTCCAGCCACACGGCCTGGTCGTCCACGCTGCGGCGCTCGGCGAGCGGGGTGGATCTCAGGGTGCGCAGATCGAGGACGTGTTCGCGCCAGAGCGCGGCCGTGCCGAGGACCCGCTTCTTGTACGCGACACGGGTGCCGTCGGGCGACAGCGAGGGGCACTCGACGTTCCGGGTCAGGGTCGTGACCGTACGGGCCGCGAGGGAGCCGCGGACCAGATAGGTCTGTTCGCGGGTGCTCAGGGTGGCGTAGAAGGTGTCGTCGTCGGCCGCGAAGGTCACGCCCCAGAAGTTGACGTCCCGGTTGCGGTAGGGGCGGCCGTCCAGGACGACCGTGAACTCCTCCAGGTTCGCTGCGAGCTTCCAGCCGCGGGTGTCGAGGATCGCCGTACGGGTGGAGAAGAAGGCGGTCCCGTACGACTCGCCCTTGACGAAGACGGTCCAGGCGGCCAGCCGGCCGCTGGGGGAGATCCGGGCGCGGCTCGGTATGCCGGCCAGGGGATAGGTCCTGAGCGTGCGCAGCCGCGCGTCCAGGACCAGGGCGCGATAGGACGGGCGGCCGAGGACGGTGGTGGACTGCAGGCAGACCCCGGTGCCGGCCGCCGCGTGGAAGCGCAGACAGCTGACGTCCGAGGCGGTGCGGGTCGCGCCGGCCGGGGCGCCGGCCGGGACCGAGACGAGCCGGTCGCGGTGCGGGCCCGCGGCCGTGCTGCGGAAGACCAGACGGCCCGGCTCGTCCAGGGTGACGGTCCCGCTCGCGAAGGCCGGGCCGCCCGGGCGGGGCCTGTTCTCCTCGGTGGCACGCTCCGCGGCCGAGAGCACGGACCAGGTGCCGATGCCCGCGAGGAGCAGGACCCCGGCGGCGAGGACCAGCAGGCGGCGCAGCGGAGTGAGGGTCATCGCGGATCTCCCGTGAGGCGCGCGGGACGTGAGGGCCGGGCGGGCCGCAGGACGGCACCCGCGACCGTCGCGCAGCAGACGAGTCCCGCGGCCGCCGCGGCGAGCGCCGGGCCGTCGCCCCACGCCGCCCAGGCCGCACCGAAGGCCAGGGAACAGCAGAAGCGGGCCAGGGCCTGGCCGGTGCCGACCAGGGCGATACCGCTGGCCCGCAGCCGCTCGGGCACCACGGCGGCGACCGCCGCGGGCAGCACGCCGTCGGTGGCGGCGTAGAACAGCCCGTGCAGCACCAGGACCAGATACGGCAGGGCGGGCGTGGCCGGCGCCCAGAGCAGCAGCGCGTACGCGAGCAGCAGACCGGCGTGCCCGGCGAGGAACACCGCCCGGCGCCCCACCCGGTCGGCGAGCCGCCCGGCCGGCAGGGCGAACAGCAGGAACACCGCCGCCGTGCCGAGCGGAAGCAGCGGGAACAGCTGCTCGTCGATCCCCGTGCGGCGCTGCACCAGCAGGTAGAGGAAGGCGTCGCTGACGGTGGTCAGACCGAGCAGTACCGCGCAGGCGAACAGCGCCCGCAGCCGCCGGGCCCGCAGCAGCCCGAACGCCGCCCGCAGATCCACCCGCGCCGGCTCGGCCTCCCCGCCCCCGGGGCCCGACCCGCCCCCGGAGCCCGACCCGCCCCCGGGGCCGGCCCCGCCGCCGGGTCCCGCTTCCCCCGTCCCCGAGGCCCGCGCCCCGGGAGCCGCCTCCGGCACCTCCCCGCCGCCGGCCGCGGACTTCTTTCCGCTCGGTACGAAAAGAATCAGCACCAGCACGCCGAGCGCCGCCACGCAGCCGCTGACGGCGAACACCGCGTCGTAACCGCCCGCGGCCACCCCGAGGATGAGGAACGCGAGGATCGGACCGAGCAGCGCCCCCGTGGTGTCCATCGCCCGGTGCACGCCGAAGGCCCGGCCCTGCCGCTCCGGAGGGACGGACAGGGAGATCAGCGCGTCCCGCGGGGCGGTGCGCAGCCCCTTGCCCGTACGGTCGAGCGCGAGGGCCGCGCCCAGCGCGCCGAGGTGGGGCAACAGCAGCAGCGGCTTGCACAGCGCCGACAGGCCGTAACCGATCCCGGCCACCAGCTTGTGGTTCCGCACCCGGTCGGCGAGATGGCCGCCGGTGAGCTGCACCAGCGCGCTCACCCCGTTCTGCATCCCGTCGAGCACGCCGAAGCCCAGCGGACTGAGCCCGAGCCCCATCACCAGGTACAGCGGCAGGACGGCCGTGACCATCTCGGTCGAGACGTCCGTGACCAGGCTGACCGTGCCGAGTGCCAGGACGGTCGGGGAGACCGCCCGGACCGTGCCGCGGGCGCGGTCGGGCGCGGCGGTCGTCCCGCGCGGTGCGGAGCGATCGGCCAGGTACACAGTCGAGGACCCCCCACTGCCGTGAACGGTGGACGCGCGCCCACTGTAACGCCGGACGTCCGCCGGAACGGCGCGATCGGTGCGGCTTCGCGACCGCTTGGCACCAATTCCGCGAAAGGCCTCATCGTCACCGTGTTGTGCGCCTATCTTCCCGTTGTACGCTGCGAGTTGAGCACAACGTTCGCGCTGTGCGCAGGGGGTGTCCGTGGGGGGTTTCACCGGCAGGAGGCCGAAGCGCCGACGCTTCGACGCCGACTGTCCTTCTCATCATGCTCATCAAGATCATCATGCCCGGGGTCGTGACGTCCGGGACCGATCGCGCACCGGCCTGCCCGTGAACCGGGCGTCCGCCGGATAGTCGCGCCGGCACGCGCGGCGGCATCCCCCGGGATGCCGCGATTCCGTTCTGCGCCGTGCCGTCCCGCGCCGTGCCGCCACGCGCCGCGCGGCAGATCGCCGTACCGCCATTTCCGCTACGGCCGGCCGAGAGCCGGCCGAACAGTCAGCCGACCCGGACCAGCCGCTCTGGCCCGGACCGACCCGAGGGGGGTGGGTGTGTCCGTTCGTCCTGCCAACACACCCGAAGATCCACGCAGTTCACGGATGAGACAGCTGGCGCGGGCGGACCGTCCGCTCCATGACCTCGCCACCCGCCTGCTCACGGTGGCCGAGCGCGGACTCCCGCGGATGCTCCTGCCCGACGGCACCGGCTTCGTCTTCACCCGGGCCGGGCGCCCCACGGGCGAAGGCGCGGGCGACGGCGCGGGTGACGGAACGGGCGACAGCTCGTGGACCCTCGAACAGCGCGGCACCAGCATCCGTTACGCCGCCATCACCGTGCTCGGCACCCGCTTCCTGCCCACCGACCGGCAGCGCGCCGTCCTCGGCGGCCGCACCGCCGAGGAGTTCACCGGCCTGCTGATCGAGCGGCTGCCCGGGGTGCGCAACCTCGGCGACGCCGCCCTCGTCGCCTGGGCCGCCGCCGAGACCGGCCACCCCAAGCTCTCCGACGCGCTCGACCGGGTCACCGCCCTCGACCCGCCCGGCCGGCCCCAGTACACCGTCGAGGCCGCCTGGGTGCTCTCCGCCCTCGCCGCCGCCCGCGGCACCCTCGACGTGGAGGACCGCCTCGCCGCCGCCCGCGACCGGCTGCTGCGCGCCCGGATCGACGGCGGACCCCTCTTCCCGCACGCCACGGGACCGGGCCTGAACCCCTGGTACCGCGCCCACATCGGCTGCTTCGCCGACCAGACCTACCCCCTGCAAGCTCTCGCCCGCGCCCACGCCACCGGCCACGACCCCGAGGCCCTGGCCGCCGCCGACGCCTGCGCCACCCGCATCTGCGCCCTCCAGGGCGACGGCGGCCAGTGGTGGTGGCACTACGACGCCCGGCGCGGCACCGTCGTCGAGGGCTACCCCGTCTACAGCGTGCACCAGCACGCCATGGCCCCCACCGCCCTGCTCGACCTCGCCGAGGCCGGCGGCACCGACTTCGCCGAGCCGATCCGCCGCGGCCTGCGCTGGATGACCGAGGTCCCCGAACTCGCCCGCGCCGGCGTCAGCGAACCGATGATCCTCGACGACCTCGGCGTCACCTGGCGCAAGGTCCACCGCGGCGACCCCAGGAAGGCGGTGCGCGCCGCCCGCGGCCTCACCACCCGCGTGCTCCCCGGACTCCGGCTCGGCCCGCTCGACGCGGTGTTCCGCCCCACCGCCGTCGACCGCGAGTGCCGCCCGTACGAGTTCGGCTGGATGCTCCACGCGTGGCTGGGCGGCATCCACGACACCGACGGGGAGGCGAACGGCAGATGACGACACGCCAGAACCTGTTCGGCGTCACCCTCGACGCCCTCACCATGGACCAGACCGTGGCCCGCTGCCTCGACGCCGTACGCTCCGGCGAACGGCTGGAGATAGGCGTCGTCAACGCCGCCAAGCTCGTCAACATGCGCCGCGACCCCGCCCTCGCCCGCGCCGTCTCCGGCTGCGACCTCGTCCTCGCCGACGGCCAGGCCGTCGTCTGGGCCGGCCGGCTGCTGCGCCGCCCGCTGCCCGAACGCGTCGCCGGCATCGACCTGTTCACGCGGCTGCTCGCCGAGGCCGAGCGGGAAGGACTCTCCGTCTACTTCCTCGGCGCCCGGCAGGACGTCCTGGAGAAGATGCTCCACCGGGTCGCCGCCCGCTTCCCCCGCCTGCGGGTCGCCGGAAGCCGGAACGGCTACTTCGACGACAGCCGGCAGCCGGAGATCGCCGACGCGATCGCCGCCAGCGGCGCCGACATGCTGTTCCTCGGCATGACCTCGCCCAAGAAGGAGATCTTCACCGCCGGATACGGCGAGCGCAGCAAGGTGAGCCTCGTGCACGGCGTCGGCGGCTCCTTCGACATCCTGGCCGGAATCACCCGTCGCGCACCCGAACGCTGGCAGCGGCTCGGCCTCGAATGGCTCTACCGCGCCCTCCAGGAACCCCGCCGCCTCGGCCGCCGCTACCTCACCACCAACGTCTCCTTCGCCCTCATGACGGGGCGGGAGCTGCTCCGCCGTACGCCGACCGTCAGCACCGCCAGCACCGTGACCAGGGGGGAATCCTGATGCGAGTCGTCGTCGTGGGACAGGGATACGTCGGCCTGCCGCTCGCCATCCGGGCCGCCGAGGTCGGCCACGAGGTGATCGGCTACGACGTGGACGCCGAACGGGTCAAGAGCCTCACCGCCGGCGAGTCGTACGTCGAGGACGTCTCCTCGGAACGCATCCGCGCCGCCGCCGAGGCCGGGAGGTACCGCGCGAGCGACTCCGTACGCGACTGCGGCGGCTTCGACATCGCCGTCGTCACCGTGCCCACCCCGCTGCACGAGGGCACGCCGGACCTGCGCTACATCGAGGACTCGGCCCGCGCCCTCGCCCGCTACCTGCGCCCTGGCGCCACCGTGATCCTGGAGTCCACCACCTACCCCGGCACCACCCAGGAGCTGTTCGGTCCGCTCCTCGAAGAGGGCTCGGGACTCGTCGCGGGGGCCGACTTCCACCTCGGCTACAGCCCCGAGCGGATCGACCCCGGCAACCCCGTCTGGGGCTTCGAGCAGACCCCCAAGGTCGTCTCCGGCGTGGACGCCGCCTCCCTCAAGGCGGTCAGCGAGTTCTACGACGGACTCGTCGACACCACCGTGCCCGTCGGCTCGCCCAAGGAGGCCGAGCTCGCCAAACTCCTGGAGAACACCTTCCGGCACGTCAACATCGCCCTCGTCAACGAGATAGCGATGTTCGCCCGCCACCTCGACATCGACGTGTGGCAGGCCATCGACGCCGCCTCCAGCAAGCCCTTCGGCTTCATGCGCTTCACCCCGGGACCGGGCGTCGGCGGCCACTGCCTGCCCATCGACCCCTCGTACCTCTCCTGGCGCGTCCAGCGCGAACTCGGCCAGAGCTTCCGCTTCGTCGAACTCGCCAACGACATCAACAACCACATGCCGGACTACGTCACCCGGCGGCTGGTCAGCGCCTTCAACACCCGCAAGCGGGCCGTCAACGGCTCCCGCATCCTGCTCCTCGGCCTCGCCTACAAGAAGAACACCGGCGACGCGCGCGAGTCGCCCGCGCTGCGCATCTCCCAGCTCCTGCTCGACATGGGCGCCGAGGTCAGGGCCGCCGACCCGCACGTGGTCGAGGGCCACCGGGTCGACCAGCGGCTCGCCCGCGTCGACCTCACCGAGGAGGAGCTCGCCGCAGCCGACGCGGTGGTGCTGCTCACCGACCACGACGCCTTCGACTACGGGCTCGTCGAGGCCCACGCCGACTACGTACTCGACTGCCGGCGCCGGCTGAGCGGTCCCAGGATCGAGGTGCTCTGACCCCCATGCGGATCATCTGCGTCGCGGGCGCGCGACCCAACTACATGAAGATCAAACCGGTGATGGACGCCCTGGAGGCCAGGGACGCCGAGGTCATCCTCGTCCACACCGGGCAGCACTACGACCCGGCCATGAACGACGTCTTCTTCCACGACCTCGGCCTGCGCCCGCCCGACCACTTCCTCGGCGTGGGCTCCGGCAGCCACGCCACCCAGACCGGGCGGGTCATGGCCGCCTTCGAACCGCTCGTCGAGGAGCTCGCCCCCGACCTCGTCGTCGTGGTCGGCGACGTCAACTCCACCCTCGCCTGCGCCCTGGTCACCGCCAAGGCCGGCCCGCTGCTCGCCCATGTCGAGGCGGGACTGCGCAGCCGCGACTGGTCGATGCCCGAGGAGGTCAACCGGGTCGCCACCGACCGGGTCAGCGACTACCTCCTCGCCCCCTCCCACGACGCCGCCGACAACCTGCGCGCCGAGGGCTACCGGGACGACCAGATCCATGTCGTCGGCAACGTCATGATCGACACCCTGTTCGCCAACCGGGAACGGGCGAAGGCGTCCGGAGCCCTCGCCGAACTCGGGCTCGTGGAAGGCGAGTACGGGCTCGTCACCCTGCACCGGCCCGCCAACGTCGACGACCCCGAGGTCCTCGCCGGCCTCCTCAAGGGACTCGGGGAGGTCGCCGCCCACTGCCCGCTCGTCCTGCCCGTCCATCCCCGGGCCGCCGAGAAGCTGAACGCGCTCGGCGTGCCCGGCGGCATCCGGCTCGTCCCGCCCGCCGGCTACCTCGACTTCATCGCCCTCCAGGCGGGCGCCCGGATCGTGCTCACCGACTCCGGCGGCGTCCAGGAGGAGACCACCGCCCTCGGCGTCCCCTGCGTCACGCTCCGGGACAACACCGAGCGCCCGATCACCGTCGAGCAGGGCACCAACGTGCTGGCCGGCCGCGACCCCGACCGGATCGTCGCCACCGCCGTACGGCTCCTCGCCGATCCGCCCGCGCCGCGCCGCCCGGCGCTCTGGGACGGAAGGGCGGGCGAGCGCATCGCGGAGGTCCTGCTGGAAGGAGGCACCGCCGGCACCCGCCCGAGGCCCACCGACCACCGTTGAACCGCAGACGTGGTGATCGCGAAGGGCTCACAACCCGGCGCGATCCCACCTATCCTCATCTGCGGGACGGCAGTTGAGCAGCCGCCACACGGGGCGCGCAAGGGGGAACGCCATGGACCTCGCAGAGATCTTCCGGGTCATGTGCCGGCGGTGGTACGTCCTCGTGCCCGGGCTGCTGCTCACCACCGGGCTCGTGGTGGGAGCGTGGCTGCTCGTGCCCGTCTCGTACGAGTCGCAGAGCACCGTCGCCATGCTCAACTCCCGCAAGGGGGCGGCGGCGGACGGCAACCCCTTCCTCAGCATGGAGCCCTCGCTGACCGGCATGGCCGACAGCCTCGCCCGCAACGTCAACTCCGACGCGTCCAAGGCCGAGCTGAGGGAACAGGGCCTCACCCTGAAGTACGAGGCCAAGATCGCGGACAACGCCCAGGGGCCGCTGCTCTGGCTCACCGTGACCGGCGAGGACCGGGCCGCGGTCCTCCAGGGCAACAAGACGCTGATGGCGTTCACCGCCCAGCGCCTGGAGGACCTCCAGGCGGAGCAGGCGGTGCCGTCGGACGCCATGATCCGGATCACCACGATCGTCCCGCCGCAGAACCCCGAGGCCCAGCTCAAGTCCAAGATCCAGTACATGATCATGGGCGCCGGCCTCGGCATCGTCCTCAGCCTGGTGGCCACCTTCTTCACGGAGGCGCGCCGCCGGGGCCGCACCCCGGCGAGGCACCGGCAGGAGGCCCAGCCGGCCCCCGAGGCAGGGGCGGAGCCGGACCCCGAGCCGACCGCGACCGGCCCCGCCCGCCCGGTCGATCTGGGCGGTGACCTCTCCGACGGTCTGCTGACGGGCACGGACGCGCCGGACGAGGACCTGCCCACCGCCGACCCCGAGCGGCAGCCCGACCAGCCCACGGTCCAGCTCCCCGTCCTGCCCGTCGCCGAGCGGCGCCCCGCCAAGCGCCCGCCGTCCTGGGTGAAGTGACGAGGGGCCGCGCCGTGGAGACCGAGACAGAGACCGAGACCGCATCCGGCGACCGGGCGGCCTTGGGGACCAAGGTCCGCTCGGCGACCCGGTGGAGCCTGATCAACACCATGGTCATGCGGCTCGGCAACTTCGCCACCGGCATCGTGCTCGTCCGCTTCGTCCTCGACCCCGCCGCCTGGGGCGTGTACGGGGTCGCCCAGACCGTCCTCATGGTCCTGCTCGCCGCCAACGAACTGGGCGTCACCCTCGCGATCGTCCGCTGGGAGGGGAACGTACGGCGGTTCGCGCCGACCGTCCTCACCCTCAGCGCCCTCTCCAGCGGCCTGCTGTACCTGCTCCTGTTCGCCTCGGCCCCCGCCGTCGCCGCGCTCCTCGGCTCCGACGAGGCCACCGCCGTGCTACGCGTGATGTGCTTGTGCCTGGTCCTGGACGGTCTGTCGCAGGTCCCCGCGGGCGTCCTCACCCGTGAGTTCCGCCAGGGCCGCCGGATGGTCGTCGACGCCCTCAACTTCGTCGTCAGCACCTCCGTGACCCTCGTCCTCGCCTTCCAGGGCTGGGGCGCCATGAGCTTCGCCTGCGGCGCCGTCGCCGGCAACGTGGTGGCCCTGGCGGGCTGCGCGCTCGCCGCCCCCGGCTTCCTCCGCTTCGGCTGGGACGCCGCCCAGGCACGGGCGCTGCTGCGCTTCGGACTGCCGCTGGCCGGCGCCAGCCTCCTCTCCCTCGCCGTGGTCAACGCGGACGCGATGATCGTCGGCGCGGTCCTCGGCAACGTGGCCCTCGGCTACTACATGCTCGCCTTCAACATGGCCGGCTGGCCGGTCCGGGTCATCTCCGAGACCGCCCGCCGGGTCTCCTTCGCGGGCTTCTCCCGGCTCGCCGACAGCCCCAGGGCACTCTCCGAGGGCTTCGCGCGGGCCCTCGGCGTCCTCATGACCGCCACCGTCCCGGCCTGTGTGCTGCTCGGCGCGCTCGCCGGACCCCTCGTGGAGCTCGTCTACGGCGCGAAGTGGCGGCCCGCCGCCGAGGCGCTGCCCTGGCTGATGGCCCTCGGCCTCGCCCGGATCGCCGCCGAGCTCACGTACGACTGTCTGGTCGCCGTCGGCAGGCGCCGCTCGCTCCTGCTCATCCAGGGACTCTGGCTGGTCACCCTCGTCCCGGTGCTGATCCTCGCGGCCCGCGCCGGTGGCATCGAGACGGTCGGCGCCGGCCATGTCGCCGTCGCCGGAGCGGTCGTCCTGCCCGCCTTCCTGCTGGCCCTGCGGCGCGGCGGCGTCGCAGTCCGCGCGCTCGCCCGGGTCTGCCTCCGGCCGGTGCTCGGCGGCGCCGTCATGGCCGTCGCCGTCGTCCTGCTGCGGCAGCGCCTGGGGGAGGGGATCGCCGCCCTGTGCGCCACGTGTGTCATCGGGCTGGCGTGTTACGGCGTGTGCGTGCTGCCCGGCCGCACACTGGTGCGCGGCGTACTCGCCCGGCGGCGCCGGAGCCGGGCGGACGAGCCGACGGCGGACCGGCCGCCCGAGGCGCACGGGGTGCCTGATGCGCACGGGGTGCCTGAGACGCCCGAGGTGCCCGCGGTCGCCGCCGCGCGCGCCGTTCCCTCCGTACCGGTGCCGAAGCGGCCGGCCGACCCGGCCCGTGAGCGATGAGGTGAGTCCCCTGGCCCGACCCGGCCGCCGCAAGGTCCTCGGGGCGGCGCTGCTGAGCGCCGTCCTGCTGTTCTCCCTGTTCACCTTCACCGGGCTCGGCCAGAAGGCGCTCTGCCTCGGCGGCGCCGCCCTGTGCGACTCCCGGGCCATCACCGCGCCCGGCGCCGACGGCTCGCCGCCGCCCGGCGCCGACAGGTCCGACGGCAAGCCGCCCGCGCCCAAGGGCTGCGCGAGCCCCCGGGCCTGCGGCTATCCCGACGACACCACCACCGGCCCGCGGATCAGCACCCTGACCCCGCAGAGCACCGGCAACGCGGCCATCCGCACCGACGGCACCGTCATCCGGGGCTGGGACATCACCGGCTCCCTCGACGTCTACGCCAACGACGTCACGGTCATCGACAGCCGCATCACCTCCACCAACTGGTGGGGCATCAACCTGCGCCCCGGTTACTCCGGACTGCGCGTGCTGTACACCACCATCACCGCCGTGCCCGGCAAGGGACCCAACAACGGGGGATCGGACTACGCGGTCTCCAACATGAGCACCAGCTCGGTCGAGGTCGGACACTGCGACATCTCCGTCTTCGGCGACGCCCTGTCCATGGGACAGGGCAACCTGCACGACAACTACGTCCACGACATCACCCCCTTCAAGAACCTCGACGGGGAGTGGCAGCACACCAACGCCGTCATCAGCAACGGCGGCGGCAAGGGCAAGCTGATCATCCGGCACAACACGCTGCTCAACCCGACCCCGGTCGAGAAGGGCGCCTCCGCCGCCATCGGCCTCTTCGCCGACAGCGCACCCGTCACCCAGACGGTCGTCGACGACAACTGGCTGGCCGGCGGCGCCTACACGCTCTACGCCGGCGGCAAGGACTCCTCCGGGATCGAGGTCACCGACAACGTCTTCTCGCCCCAGTACTACCCGGCGGGCGGCAGATACGGGGCCGTCGCCTACTGGAACCCCACCGGCAAGGGCAACGTCTGGCGCGGCAACCGGATGGCCGACGGCACCCCCGTCGTACCGCCACCGCCCTCCTGAGGGCCGGGCGGCGCGGCCCCGTAAAGTGCGAGGCCGCGTTCCGGGCATCCGCCTGATAAATCCCCTCATCCCCGACTACGGTTGACCGCGATCCACCCCCACCCCACCCCGCTTTCCTCGAACCCCAGGTGGTTGATGCGATGTCCGGCATCCGTGCCCTCCGCGACCGTTTCGTCGACGCGCCCGACTCCCTCGGCGAACGGTTCCGCGCGGCCCGCTGGGAGCGGTTCCGGTCCTGCTTCCCCCACATCGACGGCATGCGGGTGGTGGACCTCGGCGGCACGGCCGAGAACTGGCTCCGTTCCCCGCTCCGGCCGAAGCACGTGCACCTGGTCAACCTGGAGGCGCACCCGGCCGAGCTGCCCGACTGGATCACCGCGGAGATCGCGGACGTGACCGACCCCGGCATCCCCGCCAGGCTGGGCGAGTTCGACCTGGTGGTCTCCAACTCCACCATCGAGCACGTGGGCGGCCCCAGCCAGCGGCGCCGCTTCGTCGCCGCCATCGAGCAACTGGCCCCGCTGCACTGGGTCCAGACGCCCTACCGCTACTTCCCGGTGGAGCCGCACTTCCTCGCACCCGGCTTCCAGTTCCTGCCGCTGGCCGCCCAGGCCAAGCTGGTCCGGCACTGGCCGCTCACCCACAGCCGGCCCGCCACCCCGGAGGAGGGCATGGACGCGGTCATCAACATCGAGCTGCTCACCCGCGCCGAGATGCGCTATCTCTTCCCCCGCTCCGTGATCCTCAGCGAGCGGGTCGCGGGACTCACCAAGTCGCTGACGGCCGTGCGCAACACGGCGCGTGCCTAGCCTGGTCAGGGGCCCCTGGGAGCTGCTCAAGCGGCTCTTCGGCTGGCTCGTGCTCCACGAACTGCGCAACAAGGTCCTGCTCGCCCCGACCGCCCGGCGGCTGCGCCGCTTCGAGGACGCCGAGACCGCCCGGCTCGCCCGGCACCTGGGCCGGCGCCCCACGGCACGCGTCGCGACCGTCATCGCCACCCACCGTCGGCCCGAGGCACTGCTGCGGGCCGTGCGCTCCGCCCTGGAGCAGACCGTGCGCGACCAGGTCGTCATCGTCGTCGACGACGGCGCCGGGCTCCCCGAACTCCCCGCCGACCCCCGGCTGTTCTCCGTCTCGCTCGCGCGCAACACCGGGGTGGCGGGCGTCGTGCGCAACATCGGCATCCGGCTCACCTCGTCGGCGTACGTCGCCTTCCTCGACGACGACAACCTGTGGGAGTCCGACCACCTCCAGGAGGCGCTCGCCGCCCTGGAGGCCCCGGGCGGCCCCGACGGCGTGTACACGGCGCTGCGGAGGGTACGGCCCGACGGCACCGACATGGACGTCCTGTCGGTGCCCTTCGACCGGCGCAGGGCCGCCCACGAGGCCTTCCTCGACACCAACGCCTTCGTGGCCCGGCGCGTCCCCGCCCTGCACTTCAGCAGACTGCGGCGCACCCCCGAGGTGCTGCCCCGGGAGGACTGGGAGCTGATCCGCCGCTACGCCCGCAGGCACCGCGTGGCCCACCTGCCCCGGCCCACGGTGCGCTATCTGGTGAACCCCGCGAGCTTCTACACCTCGTGGCGGGACTGAGGTCCGCGCAGCAGGGCCCCGACCGCGGCCCGCGCCGGCTCGCGGCCGAGCGCCGCCCGGGACAGCTCCCGCAGCAGCACCGCCCCGCGGAAGGCCGCGGTGGCCGCCAGGCCGTGGCGGCGCCGGTAGAGCCGCACCCGGTTCACCACCAGCAGCGACCACAGGCGGGCCGAGACCCGTGAGTCGCCGCCGAGATGGGTCGCCCGCGCCGCCGGCTCCAGCCGGGTCGCGAGGCCGAGGTCCCGGGCCCGCAGGCAGTACGACGTCTCCTCCGAGTAGAGGAAGAAGGACTCGTCCCACGGCCCGCAGGCCTCGACGCACTCCCTGGACAGCGCCATCAGCGCCCCGGTGGCCCAGTCCGCGCACGTCCGCCCGGCGTACGCGGCCGGAGCCGTGACCAGCTCGCTCCAGCGGGGAAAGCGGCCGGCCCTGCGGTTGCCGAGGACGGCCTCGCCCAGCGCCCGGGTCAGGCTCGACTCCCGCCGCAGCGAGTGGATCAGGGCGCCGTCCTCCTCGTACAGCAGCGGCACCGCGATCCCGACCCGGCCGCCGTCCGGCAGCGGGGCGCCGAGGGCCTCCACCAGCGTCTGGGCGCAGCCCTCGCCCATCCGGATGTCCGGGTTGCAGATCAGCACGGCCCGGTAGTCCTCGTCGTCCTCCGTCGCGGCGCGCAGGGCCGCGTTGACGCCGAAGGCATAGCCGCCGTTGCGGCCGGTCTCCACGACGGTGGCCTCGGGGGCGTGCGCGCGGACCACGGCGACGGTGTCGTCCGAGGACGCGTTGTCGGCGACGACGAGCCGCCAGTCGAGCCCCTTCATCCCGGCGGGAAGCGCGTCGAGGAAGCCCGGCAGCACCTCCGCGCTGTTCCAGGTGACGACGATCACGACCACGGGGCCGACCCCTTGCGGTTCTTGACGGTTCATCGGGTCTCCACGAGACGAGAGGAGTCGGGCGTACGGGCGGCTCGCGCGGGCGCCGCGGGCATGGCTTCGCCGCCGGCCGTGGGCTTCCCCGCCGCCTCGTGCCGTACGAAGCCGAGACAGCTCCCACCCAGCCCGAGGAGCAGGAAGAACACCCCCGCGAACATCGGGAAGCTCAGGGTGTCGAAGGTGGCGCCGACCACCAGGGCGACCATCGCCGAGGCGAAGAACGCCTGCCCCAGCTCCCGGTCCGACTCGGAGCGGGCGAGCCGGCGGATCGCGCCGCCGTTGTGCACCCCGGAGAGCCCCAGGAGCAGCAGACAGGCGGCGCCGAGCGCGCCCAGCTCGGCGAGCGTGAGCAGATACTGGTTGTCGGTGAAGAAGTAGCGCTCCGGGGTGAAGGTGCCGAAGCCCCGCCCGAAGACCGGATCCTGCACGAAGTACTCGTAGATCTTGGGGTACTTGACGGTCCTGGCCTGGGTGCTGCTGTCGGCGTTGTTGAGGCTCCCCGAGAACAGCCCCGTGATGGTGCCGATCAGGCCCGGCACCAGGACCTTGAACAGCGCGACCGCCCCGAGCAGGATGCCGATGGCCGCCCAGCGCCGCTCGGGCTTCCACCGCGGCACCATGACGAGCACGACGACCAGGATCCCGATGATCGAGGTCCGCGACACCGTCAGCGGCAGCCCGCCACCGAGCAGCACCACCGGCGCCCATCGCTTGAACCCGCCGAGGTGCCGCCGCGCCGGGTCGAAGGCGTACCAGATCGCGAACGGCAGCAGGATCGCCAGCATGCCGCTGAACTCGAGGGGATGGGCGGTGAGCGAACGGGGCCGGGTGAAGGAGCCGCGGTCGAGGACGGCGACGCTCGCCACGCTGGAGTTCAGGCCCGGGATGCGCAGCGAGTCGGCGATGTTGGTGCCGGTGACGAAGTCGTACAGCCCCAGCGCGGCCACCACCGAGCCCATCACGACCAGCCGGCGCAGCAGCACGTCGAGCCGCTGCCGGTCCTGGATCCCGGCCGTCGTCAGCACGATCAGCGCCACCCACACCAGCAGCACGATCAGGCCCCGGTCGGCGGCCAGGATCTCCTTCTGGGAGCTGATCCGGTCCTGGTTCGCCACGTACGACATCAGGACGGTGAGGGCCAGCACCAGGATCACCGTCCGCATCGAGCGGGTGCCGGGCGCCGGGGCGATCCGGCCGCAGCACCAGGTCGCCAGGTACCAGAAGAGACCGAGGAGCGCGAAGACGTTCGCCGGGGTGCCGGCGCCGCCGAGCGCGGGCAGCGCCAGGTTCGACGGCAGGAACAGGGCCAGCGCCAGATAGCCGGTGAGGACCGCGGTGGCGTCCAGCGGCCGGGACAGCATCCTGCGCACCCGGCCCGCCCCCGGCCGTGGCACCGGGGGAGTGGCGTGGAGGGCCGGCAGGCCCCGCGCCCGGCGGCGGGCCCCCGCCCGGGCCTCCAGCACGAAGGAGAGCACGAAGGCCGCGGTGACACCGAAGACGACGACCGCCGCGACTTTCTGGTAGCGGGACTTGGGCTGCGAGACCGGCTTCTGCGGCGGCACGATCCGCGCCGACTGCACGTAGTAGCCGTCCGGAACCCGGGCCTGCTGCTGAAGGGCCTGAAGCTGCTCGGCGGCGTAGTCCGTGATCGTCCTGGTCTCCTCCAGGACCTTGTCCCGGTCCTCGCCCTTGACCGTCAGGGTCAGCAGCGGCCCCTCCGCCTGGGCGGCGAAGTCGACCCCGTACTCGTCGGTGACCCCGTGGCCGCGCAGCACCACCACCGTCTCCGGCGACTGCAGCGCCCGGATCAGCACATCGGCCGTGCCGATCAGCGAACCGCTCGCGTACGCCAGCGGATTGCCGTAGCTGGGGGCCGGCCGGGCCACCCGGCTGGAGTTGACCAGGGCCAGCTGGCTCTGCGACTCGTACGTCACGGGAACCGTCGTATAGAGGTAGCCGCCCGCGACCAGACTCAACAGGGTCAGCGGCACCATCGCGTACCAACGCCGGGCCAGCACGCGGAAGATCTCGGCGATGCTCACGAACCCTCCCCCGGTTCCCCTCCGTGGTGCCAGTATCGGTGCTGATGGAACCACTGACGGAACGACCGACGAAACGACCGACGGAAGCACTGACAAAACCGGCGGACGCCGGAGCGCTGACTCCCGAGGGCCTGGCCCGCGTGCTGCTGCGCCGCTGGTACGTCCTGGTCCTCGCCGCGCTCGTCACCGCGGCCGCCTGCTACCCCGCGCTGCGGCCCGCACCCCGCTACCAGAGCTCCGCGGTGCTCGTGGTGAAGCCGCCGCGCACCGACAACCAGCCCAACCAGCTGACCAACCTCCAGCCCTCGCTGGCCATGGTCTCCTACGCGGTCGTGCAACGGCTCCAGTCCCCGGCCGGACGCGCCGAGCTGCGCGAGGCGGGGGTGCACGGCACCTACCGGCTCACCCCCCGCAACAGCGGCACCAGCGCCACCCCGTACTACTCGATCCCCACCCTGCAGGTCGAGGCGGAGCAGCCGGCGCCCGAGGACGCCGACCGGGTGGTGCAGTCGATCATCGCGGTCTACGGCCGCCATCTGAAGGCGCTCCAGAGCGAGCAGCGGGTGCCCGCCCATGCCCTCCTCACCGTCGACCTGGTCAACCGCCCCGGCACCGTCGCCCTGCCTCCCAACCGGACCCGCGCCCTGGCCGGGGTGGGCCTGCTCGGCACCCTCGCGGGGGTGATGGCCGTGGTCTGGACGGAGCGGTACGCGACGGCGCGCCGCCGCCGTCGCTCCGGCCGCGAGGTCAGTGCGCCGCACCGTACTCCGTGAGACGGCCGTCCCGCTCCTCGTACAGCTCACCGGTCTCCGGGCACTCCCACAGCCCCGGCCGCTCCGCGTGCGCGGTCAGCCGGACGCCCGCCCTGCCGACCCAGCCCGCCCGCCGGGCCGGGACGCCCATCACCAGGGCGAAGTCGGGCACGTCGGCGGTCACCACCGACCCGGCCGCGACCAGCGCCCAGCGGCCGATGGTCACCGGCGCGACGCACACCGCGCGGGCGCCGACGGCGGCCCCGTCACCGATCCGCACGGCCACCGGCTCCCAGTCGCCGCCCCGCTTCAGCCGCCCGTCGGGGTCCACGGCCCGCGGGTTGTGGTCGTTGGTGAGGACCACCGAGGGGCCGATGAACACACCGTCGCCGAGCACCGCGGGCTCGTACACCAGGGCGTGGTTCTGCAGCTTGCAGTTGTCGCCGATGATCACGCCGGGGCCGACGTACGCGCCCCGGCCCACCACGCAGTTCTCGCCGAGGCGGGCGTCCTCGCGGATCTGGGCGAGCTCCCACACACTGCTGCCGGCGCCGACGACCGCCTTCTCGTCGACCTGGGCGGTGGGCTTGACCCGGTAGTTCACGGATGTGCCTTTCTTTCGGAGAGGAACGAACGAGATCCGGCGGCGTCCTAGGCGAGGCCCCTAGATCCCGCGGCGCTTCCACGACTGCCACCACAGCCACTCGCGGGCACGGTCGGCCACCGCCGACAGCACCAGCGGCTGGAGGTACGGCATGGTCCGCGCGCCGATCCGCCGCCGCAGCCGCAGCGCCCGGTACTCGGGCAGCGTCTCGGCGTCGGGCCGGCACTCGCGGGCGAAGGCCACGAGTTCGTCGACCGGCACCACGTCCGTGCGGCCCCGGTCGTACGCCCGGTAGGCCCGCCGCAGCGCGTGCCGGGCGAGGCGGGTGTGCACCAGGCCGGCCAGCCGGTCGGCCTGCGGGAGCCGGTCGGCGCACTTGTCGAGGACGGCGGCGAACGCGGCCCGCCGCTGGCGGATGTCGTCGAGCTGCCCGCCGAAGTCCGTGGTGGACATGTTGTCGCCGTGCACCCGGTAGAACGCCTGGTCCGCCCCGCGCACATAGCCCACGTCCGCGTGGGCGGCGAGCCGCATCCACATCTCGATGTCGCCGGCGTGCGGCAGCTCCGGGTCGTAGCCGCCCACCTTCCGCTGCAGGCTGGTGCGGACCACGACCTCGGGCGAGGTGATGCAGCCCGTGCCCTCGCGGAAGCGCCGCTCCAGCCACCAGTGGCCCGGGTAGACCACCGAGCCGGTGCTGCGGGTGCGGGCCGCCGGCAGCGGCCCGCCGTGCCGGAAGCGCAGCGGCCTGCCGTAGCAGAAGCCCGCCTCCGGATGCGCGTCGAGCAGGGCGACGGCCCGCACCAGCGCCCCCGGGACCAGCCGGTCGTCGGCGGAGAGCAGGACGACGTAGTCGCCGTCCGCCCATTCCAGCAGGCCCTCGTTGTACGTGGCGATGTGCCCCTTGTTGCGCTCGTGGACCCGCACCTCGATCCTCGGGTCGGAGGCGGCCAGCTTCGCGGCCACCTCCGCCGAGTCGTCGGGCGACGCGTCGTCGATGATCAGGACCCGCACGTCCAGGCCGGGCTGTTCGTCGAGCACGCTGCGTACGCAGTCGGCCAGGAAGTGGCCGTACTTGTAGCAGGGGATCACGACGCTGACAGAGCTCATGTGCTGCGTTCCCCGATTTCGGTCGGGATCAGCCGGTCGTGAAGACCGGGCCGACCCAGTAGTTCGTCGAGTTGTAGGAG
This sequence comes from Streptomyces sp. NPDC012769, assembly GCF_042901205.1. Classification (NCBI taxonomy): domain Bacteria; kingdom Bacillati; phylum Actinomycetota; class Actinomycetes; order Kitasatosporales; family Streptomycetaceae; genus Streptomyces; species Streptomyces sp. NPDC012769. The sequence continues at coordinate 323,450 of NZ_JBIBCP010000003.1, forward strand.
CTGTTGGGGAAGACGGTCGTGGCGCCGTACCGGTAGAGGCCGTTGCGGCTTCCCGTCGCGTCCGCCGGTGCGGACAGCGGGTAGTTGAGGTGGGCCCCGGCGAAGTAGCCGCTGTCGGCGGCGTAGTTGCCCTTCGGCGCGTGGTACGACACGACATAGGTGGTCCCGGCCGTGATGGGGACGGGAGTGGCGAAGGTCAGCCGCTGCCAGCCGGTGGCGGTCTCGTCCGTGAAGGTGCCGGTCGCCAGCAGGGTGCCGTCGTCGGTCCACAGGCTGCCGGTGTGCGGACCGGTGTTGGTGGCCCCCTTGTAGAAGGTGACCCCGGTGACCTGGCCGGCCAGCGAGGACCGGAACCGGGTCCCCAGCTCCAGGGAGTTGGCGTCCCCGGTCTCGGCCGCCTTCGCGGGCACGGTCTGCGCGCTCCACAGGGTGCAGGGGCACGCGGCCGGCGGGGGTGTGGCGCTCGTGGTGAAGGTCCAGGTCACCGGCGCGGCCATGGCGTTGCCCCACAGGTCGGCGGCCTGCACGGACACCGTGTAGGCGGTGTCGAGCGCGAGCTGGCTGTTGAGAGTGAAGGCGGCGGTCTTCCCGTCGCCGTCGAGGGTGGCCCGGCCGGGGACGGCGGTGCCGCCGGGCCCCTTCACCGTGAACACCAGGGTGCCGCTGTCGATGCTCCGGTCGAAGGTCGCGGACAGCGGGGCGGTGATCGCCACGCCGGTCGCGCCGGGGGCCGGGGTGCGGCCGGTGACGACGGGCGGGGCGGTGCTCGCCGAGCCGGTCTCCAGGACGGCGTCCACCCAGTAGTTGCTGCCGGGGGAGGCCTGCGACGGGAAGCCGCCGGTGGCGCCGTAGCGGTAGACGCCGTTGCCGCCGTCGGTGCCCGACTGCAGCGCCGTCAGCGGGGCGAGGCCCGCGCCCTTGTCGGTGAAGTAGTGGGCGTCGAAGGCGTATCCGCCGTTGGGTGCGAAGTACGAGGCGATGTACGTGGTGTTCGCCTTCACCGGCACCGGGTTGGCGAACTTCATCTCCTGCCAGCCGGACGCGGTCTCGTTCGTGAAGGTGCCGGTGGCCAGGAGCTGACCGGAGGCGGACCACAGACTGCCCTTGTGCGTACCGGTGTTGGCGGCGCTCTTGAAGAACCGGACGCCGGTGATGGTGCCCGGGACCGAGCTGCGGACCTTCACCCCCAGTTCGACGGAGCTGCCGTCGCCGCCGTTGGGCTTCGCCGGAGCGGCCGAGGCCGGCCACACCGTGCACGGGCACTGCTGGTCGGCGACGGTCAGCGGCACGGTGGTCACGGCGCCGATGTTGACGCTGTCGTCGACCGCGCGGACCTTCAGCTGGACCGGGCCCTGGTTCATCGGGGTCCAGGTGTGGCTCCACGAGCCGGTGCCCTCGGCGGCCCGCCAAGTGGTGCCGCCGTCGGTGGAGACCTCCACCCGGGCCACCACGCCGCCGCCCGAGTCGGCGGCGGTGCCGGTGACGGTGATCGGGCGCAGCGCCGGGACGGAGGCGTTCGCGGCCGGGCTGGTGACCGTGACGGCCGGGCCCGTGGTGTCCGTGGAGGCCGTGGACGCGACCAGGCCGGACTGCAGGGTCTTCGGCTGGAGGCCCATGTCGGCGAGGACGTTCACGGTGGCCTGCTGCATCCGCTTGTCCTCGGTGACCACCCCGCCGGCCGGATCGGCGGTCGGCACGTTCGTCAGGCCCCAGGACCACTGCACGGTGCCGGTGCCGAACACCAGGGCCTTCGACGTCTGGTCGCGGAAGGCGACCAGGCTGTGGGTGGCGGTGCCGTTGCCGTAGTTGTTGCCCCAGTCGAGGAGGTAGTTGCCGTCGGTGATGTCGAGCGTGGTGGACGACATCCGGATCTGGCCCGCCGGCCGGCTCGCGTTCTCGATGTCGCTGTTCCACTCGTAGCCGAGCGTCCCGGCCGGGAAGGTGGCGACCTGGTTGCCGGTCAGTCCGGCGACCGAGGTGTTGCGCCACAGCCGCATCCTGGCGAACGCGGCCGGCACGGTGATGGCGTCGTTGCGCGGGCCGTTCACCTGGAACAGCGAGCCGGTCAGCATGTTCTGCGGACGGTACGGCTCGCCCTCCTTCGTGCTGTCCGGGTCCATCCAGGTGCCCGTCCACACGTTGCTCGGGTCGGGGACGCCGTTGGGCGTCGGGAACTTGAGCTTGGTCTCCTTGTAGCAGACCAGTGTCCGGTTCGCCGTGTTGCTGCCGTCGATGCTCGGCTCCAGGCGGGTCTTCCAGAAGATCTCGTTGCCCGCGAAGTACGTCTGGTGCTGTCCCGCCTTGCGTGCGTTGAGCACGTTGGTGAACTGCTCCTGCGTCCAGTACTCGTCGTGCCCCTGGGACATGAACATCTTGTGGTTCGCCAGCAGCGTGGCACCCCGGGTGGCGGAGTCCAGACCGGAGACGTAGCTCAGGTCGTAGCCGTTGCGCTCCAGCCAGGCGATCATCATGTACTCGGAGCCGTAGATGCCGTTCTCGCCGCCGATGTCCATCGGCCGGTTGTAACTGACCTTGTACGCACGCCCGTCGGGCGCGGGGCCCTGGCCGTCGTACAGGTTGGTGCCGCCCCAGTCGTTGTAGGCCTGCCAGGTCTGGTCGGAGGTCTGCACCAGGATCTCGGAGCGGCTGGCGTCATTGCGCACCACGAACGGGTACGGCATGAGCCCGTTGCCGTCGGCCTGGTCGAAGTTGGCGATGTACAGCCCGGAGACGGCGTCGGCCGGCACCGTCCAGCTCGCGGTGGTGGGCCAGTTGCCGCAGTCCATCAGACCCGTCGGCTGGTCCTTGAGACAGGCGGGCCGCTGCGTGCCGTAGGTGGCGGGATACGTCTGGGCGGCCTGCGCCGGCGTGGACACCAGCCGGGCGCCGTCACCGCCGTACCAGCCCAGACGGTAGATCTTCACGTGGTACGGGGCCGGTGACTGCACCTTGAACGGCAGGGTCTCGCCGGCCTGGAGGCTCGTCTTGGCGGGGAATCCCGCGATGTCGCCCCAGGAGCTGCCGGCGAACCAGTCCGGCATGGGCGTGCCCGGCTTGGAGTTCTCGCAGACGATCGGGTTGCTGCCCGTGCCGCACGGATCGGCGAGCGCGGTCGCGTTCCCGGCGGGCGGCAGGAATATCGCGGCCAGCGCCGCGGCCAGGGCGAACACGGCGCCTCTGACCCGGCGACGGTAGTGGTTGTGCATCGCTGTACCTTTCACGGGCAGTACAGGTCCCGGCCTGCGGCCGGGGTGGGGGAGGGTGACCTCAGCCGAGGGCGTTCACCAGCGCGTCCACGACCCGGCGCTGCTGGTCGTGGGTGATCTGCGGGAAGAGCGGCAGCGAAAGGATCTCGTCCGCCGCCCGCTCCGCGTGCGGGAAGTCCCCGCGTGCGTAGCCGAGATGACGGTAGGCGGGCGTCAGGTGGACCGGGGCCGGATAGTGCACACCGGCCCCGACGCCGCCCGCGTTGAGCTTGCCGACCACCTCGTCGCGGTCGGAGCCGGGCACCCGCACCACGTACAGGTGCCACACGTGGACGTTGCCGTCGGCCGTGACGGGGCGGACCACCCGGCCGGTCTCCGCGAGCGGGGCGAGCAGCTCGTCGTAGCGCCCCGCCGCCGCCCGCCGGGCCTCGTCGCCCGCGCCGAGTCGCCGCAGCTTCGCCCGCAGCACCACGGCCTGGAGGCCGTCGAGCCGGCTGTTGAAACCGGGCACGTCGTGCCGGTACTTGTGGGCGCCGCCGTGGTTGGCGACCGCCCGCACCAGGGCGGCGGCCTCCGCGTCGTCGGTGAGGACCGCGCCCGCGTCGCCGTAGGCGCCGAGGTTCTTGCCCGGGTAGAAGCTGGTGGCGGCGATCCCTCCGCTGCCCGGCGTACGGCCGTGCCGGCTCGCGCCCTGGCTCTGGGCGGCGTCCTCCACGATCCGCACGTGACCGGGCAGCCCTTCGGCGAGCGCGGCCACATCGGCGCACTGCCCGTACAGATGGACCGGAACCACCGCCCGGGTGGCCGCGCCGACCGCGGCCAGTGCGGCCCGGGGATCGATCAGCAGGGTGTCGGGCTCGCAGTCGACCAGGACCGGGCGGGCCCCGGCCCGGGCGACGGCACCCGCCGTGGCGATGAACGTGTTCGCGGGCAGCACGACCTCGTCGCCCGCCCCGACCCCGCTCGCCCGCAGGGCCAGCTCCAGGGCGTCCGTACCGTTGGCGACGCCCACGCAGTGGCCGACCGCGCCGAACTCCGCGTACTCCCGCTCGAACGCACGGACCTCCTCACCGCCGATGAAGGCGGTGTCGGCGAGGACCCGGTCGAAGCCGGCGCGTATCTCCTCGTCGACCTCCGCGTGGGCCGCCCGCAGGTCCACCAGGGGTATCTGGTCCGTCTGGTCCATCAGCCGTTCACTCCTCGTGCAGGGATCGTGAGGGCGCCGCGCGCCGTGAGCTGTTCGAGCGCCGGGGGAGCCGCCGCGCGCAGCCGGCGGGCCGGGGAACCGGCCCACACCTCGCCCGGCGGCACGTCCGCGAGGACCACGGAGCCCATGCCGACCAGGGACCAGTCCCCGACCGTCACGCCCTCCCGGACCAGCGCGCCCGCCCCGATGTAGCCGCCCCGGCCGATCCGGGCGCCGCCCCCGAGCCGTACCCCCGAGGCGAGGGTGGCGAGGTCACCGACCTCGTCGTCATGGGTGAGGACCGTCTGCGGCATGACGGCCACATGGCGGCCCAGCCGCACGGACGCCGTCAGGACCGCGTGGGCGAGCAGCACCGTGCCCCGGCCGACCGTCGAGCTCGCCGACACCGACGCGGTCGGGTGCACCACGGTGGTGTAGCGGTGCTCGGGCAGGCCGAGCCGCCGCACCAGCCGGGCGCGGGAGGCGTAGTCGCGCGGGTTGCCCACGCAGACCACGAAGGACGCGTCCTTGAGCTTGGGCACCCGCTCGGTGCCGCCGAGCACGGGCACCCCGTCGAGCGCGACGCCGTGCAGCGCCGGGTCGTCGTCCAGATGGCCCGCGAGCGGCAGTCCGGCGGCGAGGGCGGCCTGCGCGGTCTCCCGCGCGAAGCCGCCGGCGCCGATGATCACGAGCCGCCCGGTCACCGCCCCGCCGCCGCTTCCCGCCCGGCCGCGTCCCGCAGCACCGCGACCACCCGGTCCTGCTGCTCCTCGGTCATCGTGTGGAACAGCGGCAGGATCAGCGAGTCGCGGCTGATCCGCTCGGTCACCGGCAGCGGCGCCGCCGGATGCCCGGCGTACGCCGGTTCGAGATGGCTCGCCATGATGCCCCGGCGCGCCGAGATCCCGGCCTCGGCGAGGACGCCGAGGAGTGTGTCGCGGCCCACCGGGAAGTCCTCGGCGAGCAGCACCCAGTACGACTGGAAGTTGCTCCGGCCGTGCGCCGGATCCCGCACCGGATCGAGACCGGGCACGTCGGCCAGCAACTCCCCGTACCGCGCGGCCAGTTCACGGCGCCGCGCCACCATCGCGTCGAGCTTCTCCAACTGGGCCAGGCCCACCGCGGCCTGGATGTCGGTCATCCGGTAGTTGAACCCGGTCTCCAGATAGCTCTCCAGGACCGGCGTCCCGCTGGCGTGCCGCTCGGCCGCCGACACGTTCATCCCGTGCTCGCGCAGCCGGCGCAGCCGCGCCGCCCACTCGGCGTCGTCGGTGGTGATCATGCCGCCCTCGCCGGTGGTGAGCAGCTTGCGCGGATGGAACGACCAGGCCGCCAGCAGCGCGCCCCGGCCGACGGAGGCGCCGTCCACGGTGGAGCCGATCGCGCAGGCCGCGTCCTCCACCAGCGGCAGGCCCCAGCCGTCGCAGGCGGCCCGCAGCGCGGAGACGTCCGCGGGCACCCCGCCCTGGTGGACGAGGAGCACGGCCTTCGTCCGGTCGGTGCGCACGGCGTCCACGCCGGCCGCCGTCAGGTTGCCGGTGGCGAGGTCGACGTCCGCGAAGACCGGGACGGCGCCCACGTACCGTACGGCGTTGGCGGTGGCGATGAAGGAGAGCGAGGGGACCACGACCTCGTCCCCGGGGCCGAGCCCGAGGGCGAGCAGCGCCAGGTGCAGGGCCGTCGTGCAGGAGCTGACGGCCACTGCGTGCCGGGCGCCGACCCGGTCCGCGAAGGCCCGCTCGAAGGCGGCGACCCGCGGGCCCTGGGCGACCCAGCCGGACAGCACGGCGTCGGAGGCCGCCTTCGCCTCCTCCTCGCCCAGCCACGGCACCATCACCGGGATCCGCGCGGGCCCCTCGGCGGCCTTCTCGGCGTCCGTCGCGGTCGCGCCCTTCTCGGCCCGCCACCACGCCACCAGGTCCGTCAGACCCGTCCGCAGGTCGATCTCCGCCTTGAAGCCGAGCCGCTCCTCGGCCAGCCGGGTGTCGGCGAGCCGCCGGGTCACCCCGTTGACCGCGCGCGCCGGACCGTGCACCGGCTCCAGGTCGGAGCCCATCACCTCGAGCAGCGCGTCGGCGAGTTCCCGCAAGGACGTCTCGGTGGCGCTCGCCACGTTGAACACCTCGTCGGTGACATCCGCGCGGGCGGCAAGGATGTTGGCGCGGGCGATGTCCCGGACGTCGACGAAGTCCATCGTCTGCGTCCCGTCGCCGAGGATCAGCGGCGGCTCGCCCGCCTCGATCCGCTCCATCCAGCGGATCAGCACCTCGGTGTAGAGCCCGTGGATGTCCATCCGCGGCCCGTACACGTTGAAGTAGCGCAGCGCCACGTAGTCCAGGCCGTACATGGCGTGGAAGCTGCGGAGCATGCCCTCGTTGAAGGCCTTGGCCGCCCCGTAGAAGGTGTCGTTGTTGTACGGGTGGTGGCGCTCGGTGGTCGGGAACGACTCGGCGAGGCCGTACACGGAGGCCGAGGACGAGGCGATCACCTTCTCGACGCCCGCCGCGGCCGCGGCCTCCAGGACGTTGAACGTGCCGTCGACCATCACCTCGTTCGCCAGCCGCGGCTCCTCCGCGCACTGGGTGATGCGGATCGCCGCCAGGTGGAAGACCAGGTCCGCGCCCGCGGTCACCCGCCGCACCGTCGCCGCGTCGCGGATGTCGCCCTCGACGAGCTCGACGACGCCGCTGCCCGTCGCCCGGGCCAGGTTGGCCCGGCGGCCCCGCACCAGGTTGTCGAGCACGACGACCTCGCGCGCGCCCCCCTCGACCAGGAGGTCCGTCACATGGGAGCCGATGGTGCCGGCGCCGCCGGTGACCAGGATCCGCTTGCCCCGAATGTCGCTCAACGCCGTTCTCCCGCCGCTTCGTGTCCGTGCTTCAGGGACCGGTCCGCGCCGGTCCGCAGGCCGACGACCGCACCACGGAACTCCAGGCTCCGCGAGGCCGCCTCCAGAATGTCCAGGACCCTCAGGCCCGCCCGTCCGTCGGTCAGCGGTGCCCGCCGCTCCGAGATCGCCGCGGCGAACTCGTCGACCATGCTGCGCAGCGCCTCCTTCTCCCCGATCGCCGGCGCGATCATGTCGCCGGTCCGGTACGAGATCAGGGCCTGCCTGCGCTCGTCCGCCCCCAGGTCCTGGGGCGTCGCCAGGTCCACCCCGCGGTCGAACACCGCGATGCGCTGTGCCGGGTTGAGGTCGTCCCAGATCAGAGTGCGCTTGGCGCCGCCGACCATGGTGGTGCGGACCTTGGTGGGCGACAGCCAGTTGACGTGCACATGAGCGATGGCGCCCGTGTTGAGCTGGAGCGTGAGGTACGTGATGCAGTCCTGCCCCGCGCCGATCGGATCCGCGCCGTGCGCGGCGACCGCGACCGGCTGCACGTGCTCGGGCAGGATGAAGTCGAGGATGGACAGGTCGTGCGGGGCGAGGTCCCACAGCACGTCGATGTCCTTCTGCACCAGACCGAGGTTGATCCGCACCGAGTCCACGTAGTGGATGTCGCCGAGCGCCCCCTCGTGCACCAGCTCGCGGATCTTCGCCACGGCCGGGGTGTAGCAGTAGGTGTGGTCGCACATCAGGGTCAGGCCGCGTTCCTCGGCCTCGGCGACCAGGCGCGCCCCGTCGGCGTAGGTGGTGGCGAGCGGCTTCTCCACGAGGACGTGCTTGTCCGCGCGCAGGGCGGCGAGCGCCACGTCCAGGTGGGTGCCGGCCGGGGTGGCGACGGCGACCGCGTCCACCTCCGGGTCGGCGAGCACCGCCGCGTAGTCGGCGGTCGCCTGCACCGTGGAGTAGCCGCCGAGCACCCGCTGGGCGCGCGTGACGTCGAGGTCGCACAGCCAGCGCAGCCGGAACCGGTCGCTGCCCTGGAAGTTGCGCACGAGATTCGGGCCCCAGTAGCCGGCGCCGATGACGGCGACCCCGAGGGGTCCTCTCGCCGGGTCCCGCTCCTGCCGCTCGTCCGCTCGGTCCGCGTCGTTCAACTTCTTTCCCCCAAGGTCGTCGTGATGGTGGCGCGCATCTCAGTACGCGCCCGTTCCGCGCAGGACCGCGGGGCCGGTGCGCAGCAGGATCACCGCGTCGAGGCCGAGCGACCAGTTGTCCACGTACGCCAGGTCGAGCCGGACGGCCTCGTCCCACGGCAGGTCGGAGCGGCCGCTGACCTGCCACAGGCCGGTGAGCCCCGGTTTGACGAGCAGCCGGCGCCGGACCTCGTGGCTGTAGCCGGCGACCTCCTCGGGCAGCGGCGGACGCGGCCCGATCAGCGACATGTGACCGCCGAGCACATTGATCAGCTGGGGCAGTTCGTCCAGCGAGTAGCGGCGGAGCGTGGCACCGACCCGGGTCACCCGGGGGTCGTCGCGGACCTTGAAGAGCAGTCCGTCGCTGTTGTGGTTGGCGTGCGCGAGCTCCGCCCTGCGGGCCTCCGCGTCGGGCCGCATCGTACGGAACTTCAGCATGGTGAACTGCCGGCCGTGCAGGCCCACCCGCACCTGCCGGAAGAGCGCGGGGCCCCGGCTGCCGAGCCGTACGGTCAGCGCGACCACGCACATCAGCGGGGACAGCAGCAGGAGCAGCACGGCGGCGATCAGCCGCTCGGCGACCTCCTTCGGCAGCCGGGCCAGCCGGGAGAGCCGGGGCGCCCGCACATGGAGCAGCGGGATGCCGCCGACCGGCCGGACCTCGATGCGCGCGGCGGCCACGTCACCGAGCGCGGGCGCGACCAGGAAGTCGCCCCCGGCGGCGGCCGTGCTCCAGGACAGCCGGCGCAACAGGGCCACGTCGATCTCCGGGGCCGGCAGCACCACCACCGCGGTCCCGCCGCCGAACGTCCTGATCGCGCCCGGCACTTCGTCCACACCGCCGAGCACCGGCACCCCGAACGCGTCGACCGCCTGCGCGTTCAGCGGATCGGTCAGGCACAGCCCGGCGATGTCCATCCCCTGGAGCACCGAGCCCGCCGGAGCGCCGGGGTGCCCGTCGCGCAGCAGCGCGGAGAGGAGTTCGGCGACCCCGGCGGAGGGGCCCACCAGGACGGCGGTCGTACGGTTCCGGCCCCGTGCCCAGCCGCGGCGCAGCCTGCGCCGCGTCGCGAACCGGGCGGCCAGCGACAGCGCGGCGGCCGGCGGCGTCGCGAGGACCATCTCGTGCGCCAGGACGAGGTCGTCCGCGACGCCCCAGCCGAGCACCGCGGCCAGGGCCGGCAGGACCAGCGCGCCGCGCAGCACGCGCCGGTAGACCTCGCTCCCGGAACCGAGGGAGCCGCGGGCGTGGGCGCGGTGCGCGTACAGCACGGCCACCCAGGCCGGCGGCAGGCCGAGGACGACCGGCCAGTGGCCGCCCGCCCGCAGCACCAGCAGGGCGGCGACGAGCGCCGCCACGCCGTCCGCGGTTATCAGGACGATCTGGTGTCTCCTTCGCCACCACAGGCGATGGACGTCGAAATGTGTGGATTCGACACGATGCCGCTCATGCGTGACCGGCAGGACGGTCATCCATTCCCCCCAAGGGCGCTTCGCGCGCACCCCTCCCGAGCCCTCGCGGTCCATCCCCCGGTTCGCCCGCGAGCATGACGACTCACGGGCAGGGGAAGGGCGGCGACGGTCGACGAGGGTACGCGGCTCTTCCGCCTGACTGAACGGTGCGGACCGAGGTCGCAAGTCTCCCCAGCCACGGCCGGGTCCGCACAGGACGCAGAATCCGCCCGGGACACGGGTGTTCGTGACCGAGCGGATCCGGCAGCGCTCAATCTAGAGCAACTAGGGCAGGTCATCCAGGAGTTGTGTGAAACTCCTACCGATACTTGAAGGAACTGTAAGAGTGGGACGGGAAGGTCATACTGGCCGCATGCCCGACGGTCCCAGCATCGTGATCCCCGCGCACAACGAGGAACGCACCCTCGGCCGGCTCCTGGACGGACTCCTGGCAAACCGCCGGGACGACGGCCCCGAGGAGGCGTTCGACGTGGTGGTGGTGTGCAACGGCTGCACGGACGCCACCGCGCGCGTCGCCGCCACCTACGGCCCGCGCGTCCGCGTCGTCGAGACCCCCGTGCCCTCCAAGCACGAGGCCCTGCGCCTCGGCGACGCGCACGCCCGCGGCTTCCCGCGGATCTACGTGGACGCCGACGTCGAACTGGGCGCCGCCGACGCACGCGCCCTGACCGCCGCGCTCCGCGGACCCGGCGCCGTCCTCGCCGCCGCGCCCGAACGCGAGCTCCCGATGACCGGCTGCTCCTGGCCGGTGCGCGCCTACTACCGGGTCTGGCAGCGGCTGCCCGCCGTACGCGAAGGGCTGTTCGGGCGCGGGGTGATCGCCGTCTCCGGAGAAGGCCACGCCCGGCTCGCCGCCCTGCCGCCCCTGATGGCCGACGACCTGGCCGCCTCCCTCGCCTTCGCCCCGGCCGAACGCGCCGTGGTCCCCGCCGCCCGGGTCGTCGTCCGCCCGCCGCGCACCTGGCCGGACCTGATCCGCCGCCGGGTCCGGGCGGCCACCTCGACGGCCCAGCTGGAGGCCCACCAGCACCGGTCCGCCGCCGACGGGGGCACCGCGCCCCCTTCGGCCCGCACCGGCCTCGGCGACCTGCGCGCCCTCCTGCGCGCCGAGCCGACCCTGCTGCCCGCCCTCGTGGTCTTCCTCGCGGCGGCGCTCGTGGCGCGCCGGGGAGCGCGCCGGGCCGTCCGGTCGGGCGACTTCGCGACCTGGCTCAGGGACGAGAGCAGCCGCCAGGACTGAGCGCCGCGCGCCCTTCCCGCCCCGGCGCGCGCCGGGGCGATCGCCCCGTTCCCGCCCGAGGAATGATCACCGCCGCCTACGCTGCACATGATCACTCCAAGGGAGGTCCTGTCATGACGTACCGGATGAGAGGGCGGCGCTCCGCCGCCCTGGCATCGGCGGCCGCCGTCTGCGCCGCCTGGCTCGCCGTCACCCCGACGGCCCGGGCCGAGGCACCGGCCGCCGCGGAGCCGGGCGCCGGCCCGCTCACGGCCGCCACCCGCTTCTATGTGGACCCGGACAACGGCGCCGCCCGCCAGGCCGCCGTCGACGCCGCCGCCGGCGACACCGAGAACGCGGCGAACATGACGGCCCTCGCCGGTCTGCCGCAGGCCGCCTGGTTCACCGGCGGTACCCCCGCGGAGGTCCGCACGGAGGCGTCCGAACTGGTCACCGCCGCCAGGGCCGCCGGACAGGTGCCCGTCGCCGTCGCCTACAACGTGCCGGGCCGCGACTGCGGCCTGTACTCCAGTGGCGGGGCCGCCTCCTCCGCCGCCTACCGCGCGTGGATCACCGCCGTCGCCGAGGGGATCGGCGACGCGCCCGCGGTGGTGATCCTCGAGCCCGACGGCCTCGCCGCCCTGCCCAAGGACTGCGCCGGCTCGGTCGACCCGGACGGCACGCTCACCGCCCAGCGCCTCGCCGACCTCGACTTCGCCGTCACCACGCTCAAGAACCGGCCCGGCACCGCCGTCTACCTCGACGCCGGGAACAGCCAGTGGCGCGCCGTCGGCGACATCGCCCAGCGGCTGATCGACGCCGGAGCGGCACGCGCCGACGGCTTCGCCCTGAACGTCTCCAACTTCCAGCCCACCGACCAGAGCGACCAGTACGGCACCTGGGTGGCCAAGTGCGTCTGGTTCGCCACCGAAGGGCCCGACTGGGCCCGCGGCCACACCGACTGGTGCGCCAACCAGTACTACTCGGGGGCCGCCCCCAACGACGGACAGCCCGGCAACGCCGTGTCCGCCGAGGACCCGACCACCTGGCACTGGACCGACGCCTGGTACGACCGGAACGTCGGCAGCCCCGCCGCCGCGGACCTGCTCCACTTCGTCGTCGACACCAGCCGCAACGGCCTCGGCCCCTGGAAGCCCGCCCCCGGCACCTACGAGGACGCCGAGACCTGGTGCAACCCGCCCGGCCGCGGCATGGGAGAGCGCCCGACCGCCGACACCGGCGTCCCGCTCGTCGACGCGTACCTCTACGTCAAGACGATCGGCGAGTCCGACGGCTCCTGCACCCGTGGCACCGGCGGCACCGTCGACCCCGTGTACGGGGTCGTCGACCCGCCCGCCGGAGCCTGGTGGCCGGAGTTCGCCCACACCCTCGCCCGCAACGCCCGGCCCGCCCTGCGGCAGTGATCCGCGTGCGGCCCCCCGGGTGATCCCCGGGCCGGGCCGGTGGGATCCCGGACGCCGCAGCGGGTATCGACACCAGACACCCCCTCGCGACGGAAGGGAGCCCCCCATGGAGACAGGCAGGAGCGTCGGCTTCGTCACCTCCTTCGACCGCACGGCCGGCTACGGCTTCGTCCTCCCCCTCAACTCGGAGGAGCCGGTCTACTTCCGCACCGACGACGTCGAGCAGGGCCACGCGCTTTCCGAGGGCCAGCAGGTCTCCTTCGTGCTGGTCCTCGGCGAGGGCCGGTTCGAGGCGAAGGAACTGCGCCCCTGAGCCGGAGGGGTGAGCGCGGTGAGCGGTACGCGGCGGAAGGCGATGGTCTCGTACGGGCCGCGCGCCCCGGTCTCGTACAGCACGCCGATCGTCCCCCCGTCCACCCGGACCAGGTCCGAGTAGGCGGCCGGGCGGCGCGAGAGGGTGAGCGCCCGCGCGCTCGTGCGGCCGCCGTCCGCGCTGGTCCACAGGGCCGGGACGGCGCGGGCGGTCGGGACCGAGGGGCCGGAGAAGACCAGCAGACCGGACGGTCCGGGCACGTACAGCAGACTGCCCTGGACGACCGGCACCTCCTCCAGGCCGGGGTGCGGTGCGAAGGGCCGGTCCAGGGTGGCGCCGCCGTCACGGGACCGGCCGGCGACGCGGTGGCCGGGGCCGGTGCCGTGCTGGTCGCGGGCGCTGAGGAAGAGCGTGCCGTCGGGGAGCTCGGCGGCCGTCGACTCGTTGGCGTTCACCGTGCCCTCGTACGTCTCGTCCGTGTAGCCGAGCCGCCAGCTGTGACCGCCGTCGTCGCTCAGCAGGGCGTGCGCCCCGTAGTGGCGCGGCTCGCGGCCCGTGTCGGCGGAGCCCCGCGGGGGAGCGGCCGAGTGGTTGGCGGGGACGACGAGCCGGCCGGCGTACCGGCCGTGGGCCAGCGCGAGGGCGTGCCCCGGGCCCGTCGCGTACCAGCGCCAGCCGGGCTTCCTGACCGAGGACGTGATGTCCCGGGGCGCGGAGAAGCTCCGCCCGTCGTCCGCACTGCGCTGCACGAACACCCGCCGGCCCGTGGCGGCCGTGGCCCGGCCCCGGAGCACCATGCCCTCCGTCACGGCCCCGTCGTTGCCCGCGCTCACCAGGACCACATCACCGCTGCGCGGGTCGACCACCGGCGCCGGATTGCCCCGCGTGTCCCCGTGCCCCGCCGCGACGACCCGCGTCGGCCCCCAGGTGCAGCCGCCGTCGGACGACCGCCGCAGCACGATGTCCACGGCCCCCGCGTCCCCGACGCCGTCCACCCGGCCCTCGGCGAAGGCCAGCAGCGTGCCGGCCCGGGTGCGGACCACGGCGGGGATGCGATAGGCCGCGTATCCGCCGGTGCCGGAGACGTACGGGACGGAGGACGCGCAGGCGGGCTGCGCTCGGCCGCCCCCGTGCGTCCCGCCACCCGCGTGCGCGCCCCCGGGGGCTCGTGGCCCGTCCGCCGCCACGGCCGCGAGGACCGGAACGGCCACCGCCACCGCGTACCACCGTCGTGTCCGTCGCATGCCGCCCACCGCACACCGGGCCGGTGAGGCGGAGCCCAACGGGGGCCTGCCGTAGGGGAGTCGGCGGGTGAAGGAGGGATGAACCGGTCGGCTGCCCACGCGCTCCCAGGACCGCCACGACCGTTACCGACGCCCGTGCGCCGCCAGCCGCGCCTCCACCGCGTCGAGCAGCAGCTCCAGCGCGAACGGATGGCCGCTGCCCCGCATGTCCTCGGCGAGCAGCGGATACGTCGCCGCCACATGCGGATGGGTGTCGGCCGAGAGCTTCCCGTACGCCGCGTGCCAGACCCGCTCGTCGGCCTCGCGGGCCGGCTCGGGAAGGGCGAGGGCGGCGGCGTCCAGTGCGGCGAAGGCCAGCGCCTGGTCCGCGAGCGCGTGATAGATCCTGACCGCCTCCCGGTCCGGGAACCCCGCGCCGCGCAGCACCCCGAGGATCGCCTCGACCACCCGGGTCTCGTGCGTCCGGCCCGTCGTGCGGTGCGCCGCGAGCGCCGCCGCCTGCGGATGCGCGAGATAGGCGGCGTGGATGCGCAGCGCGATCTCCCGCAGGTCGGCCCGCCAGTCGCCGGTGGCCCGCCAGCCCGCCTGCGCCCTGCCCACCATCTCGTCGGCGAGGGCGAGCAGCAGGTCGTCGGTGTTGCGGAAGTAGCGGTAGACCGCGCTCGGGTCGGCGCCAAGCGCGGCCCCCAGACGCCGTACCGACAGCGCGTCCGCCCCGTGCCGGGCGACCAGGCGCAGCGCGGTCTCGACGATCATCCGCTCGGAGAGCACCACGCCCTGCTTGGTGGGGCGACGGCGCCGTCGCCGGTCCTCCGGAACCACTCGTTCGGCCATGCGCGGACCCTACCCGGACGGCTCTTATGACAACACCCTTGACCTGTCATCGGCCCGCCCGGTTGCATGACGCACCTCGTACCGGCCCCGCGCCGGCCCCCTCACCCTCCAGGAGCACGGACATGAGCACGGCCGACCTGGTCTTCACCGGTGGCCCCGTCTTCACCGGCGACCCCGCCCGCACCCGGGCCTCCTCCCTCGCCGTCGTCGGCGAGCGGATCACCGCCGTCGGCCACGACGAGGTCCGCGAGCTGATCGGCCCGCGCACCGAAGTCGTCGACCTGGCGGGCAGGTTGCTCATCCCCGGCTTCCAGGACGCCCACATCCACGCGGTGTTCGGCGGGATGGAGCTCGCCGAGTGCGATCTGAGCGGTACCACCGGCGCCGACGCCTGCCTCCGGCTCGTCGGGGAGTACGCCGCGGCCCACCCCGAGCTTCCGTGGATCACCGGTGGCGGCTGGTCCATGGAGAGCTTCGAGGGCGGCCTGCCCACCCGGCAGCTGCTCGACTCGGTCGTCGCCGACCGGCCCGTCCTCCTGGTCAACCGCGACCACCACGGCTCCTGGGCCAACTCCCTCGCCCTGGAACTCGCCGGCGTCACCGCAGACACCCCGGACCCCGCCGACGGGCGGATCGAGCGCGACGCGGACGGCGTCCCCACCGGTGTCCTCCAGGAGGGCGCCTCCGACCTCGTCTCCCGGCTCGTCCCGCCGAGCACCGCCGCCGACCGCCTCGCCGGACTGCTGCGCGCCCAGACCCTGCTGCACTCCCTGGGCGTGACCGGCTGGCAGGACGCCCTGCTCGGCGCGTTCAGCGGCAGGCCCGACCCGTACGACGCCTACCTCACCGCCGCCCGGGACGGCAGCCTCACCGCACGGGTGACCGGCGCCCTGTGGTGGGACCGGGCCCGCGGCGCCGAACAGATCCCCGAACTGGTCGAGCGACGGGCGGCGTCGCGCCACGGACGGTTCCGCGCCGGATCGGTGAAGATCATGCAGGACGGCATCGCCGAGAACTTCACCGCCGCCATGACCAGCCCCTACCTCGACGGCTGCGGCTGCGCCACCGCCAACACCGGCCTGAGCTTCGTCGACCCCGAAGCGCTGCGCGGCTTTGTCACCGCGCTCGACGCCCTCGACTTCCAGGTGCACTTCCACGCGCTCGGCGACCGGGCGGTGCGGGAGGCCCTGGACGCCGTCGAGGCGGCCGTCGCCGCCAACGGCCGGCGCGGCAACCGCCACCACCTGGCCCACCTCCAGGTGGTGCACCCCGACGACATCGCCCGCTTCGCCCGGCTCGGGGCGCTCGCCAACATCCAACCCCTGTGGGCCGCGCACGAACCCCAGATGGACGAGCTGACCATTCCCTTCCTCGGCCCCGAGCGGGCCGCCTGGCAGTACCCGTTCGGCGACCTCGTACGGGCCGGGGCCACCCTGGTCGCCGGCAGCGACTGGCCGGTCAGCAGCCCCGACCCGCTCGCCGGTCTCCACGTCGCGGTCAACCGCGCCGAGCCCGGTGCCACCGACGGCCGCGTCTTCCTGCCCGAACAGCGCCTGGACCTCACCACCGCCCTCGCCGCCTACACGGCCGGATCCGCCCACGCGGGCGGCCACGACGACGCGGGCAGCCTGCGGGCCGGACACCTCGCCGACCTCGTGGTCCTCGACCGCGACATCCTCACCGCACCGCCGGAGGAGATCGCAGAGGCCCGCGTGGAACAGACCTTCGTCGGCGGCACCCGCGTGTACGGCGCCTGACGGAGCCCACCTCGCCCCGCGAGAAAAGTCACTCGGGAAACCTTCACCAGAACCACGCGCCCGCCATCCGCGTTTTCTTCTACGGTCGATTTCAGCCGACGAGGAGCAGGGAGGGGCCGTGGCGCAGTCGAGGGCGGCGCTCGCCGAGCGCATCGCGGAGCGGAGAAGGGGAGGCGACGATCCCCGCGCACTGGTGGGGGAGATGCGGCGCTCGGTGCTTCTGGTGCCGGTCGCCGACGGAGGCCTCTGGTCGGTGCGCGCGGGCGGGGTGCGGTGGATCTGCGGGTTCACCGACGAGGCCGCGCTCGCGCGGTTCGCGCTGCACCACGGGCGCGGGGACGAGCCGATGGAGTACGCGGCGCTGCTGGGCGCGCGGATCGTCGACGAGATCGTGCCGGCCCTCGGCGAGCCCGCCGGGCTCGCCGTCGACATCGCCACCGAGGACGGGTCGATGTTCTTCCCGCCCGCCGCCGGCATCGTTCCCGACGCGGCGGCCGTGGACACCACCGACCGGACGGGGGAGAGGGCATGAGCGGTGACGGAGCGGACCTCCACCTCGACAAGGCGTCCGTCGCGAAGTTCACCTCGGGCGTCGGCGCGACCATCGACGCGCTCGGCGATCTCGGCGGCGCCACCGGCTCGGTGATGGGCAAGGGCTTCTCGGAGCTGTCGATGACCGGGATGGAGGCCGGACACCACGGTCTCTCGGTCGACTTCGAGGACTTCTGCGAGCGCTGGGAATGGGGCGTGCGCGCTCTCGTACGGGACGCCAGCCAGCTCGCGAACCGGCTGGGCCTCGCGGCCGGCACCCAGTGGGAGCACGACCAGTACATCGCGGGCACCCTCAAGGTGGGCGCGAACTCGATCATGGGCGGGAACCCGCACGCGAGCGAGGAGGACATCGCCAAGCAGGACTGGGGCGAGATCTTCACGCCCGACTACCTGAACCCGGACTGGAGCGCGGAGTCCTTCGACAAGGCCGGCCAGGACATGGCACAGACCTGGAAGGACACCGGACGCACCGTCCTCACGGAGGGCCAGGGCGGGCAGCGCTCGCGCATTCTCAACGAGCTGCTCGGCGTGGACGACGACCAGTGGAACCAGGCACTCGACGACACCTTCGGCCCGTCGCCGGAGGAACGCGTCAAGCAGCAGGATCCGCACGCCGGACACGGGGGTGAGTGACCATGGGCATCGGTGACATCATCAGCGACATCACGCCCGACGCCGTCGAGGACGCCGTCGAGGACGGCGTCGAGTGGGTCG
The DNA here is from genome assembly GCF_042901205.1 of Streptomyces sp. NPDC012769. Taxonomy (NCBI): domain Bacteria; kingdom Bacillati; phylum Actinomycetota; class Actinomycetes; order Kitasatosporales; family Streptomycetaceae; genus Streptomyces; species Streptomyces sp. NPDC012769. Next base: position 341,392 of record NZ_JBIBCP010000003.1, read on the forward strand.
GCAACCGCATCGAGGACGCCGGCAACTGGACGGCGGACCGGCTGGAGGACGTCGGCTGGGAGTCCGGCGCGGACTGGGTGCGCGAGCAGTCCCGGTCCGTCGCCAACCGCCTCGGCGCCGAGGTCGACGAGATGGACCTCGGCCAGACCGAGGACAGGACCAAGCTGATCCACGGCAGCGCCGAGAAGATCAACTCCACCGCCGCGAAGCTCCGCGGCTTCCACATCGCCTTCGACGACACCGGCGACGGCCTCAAGGGCCTCGACTCCGCCCAGCTCAAGGGCGCCACGGCCGAGGCGCTGCGGACGGCCGTGAGCACCCAGCCCCCCAAGTGGTACAAGGCCGCCGACGCCTGCTCCAAGGCGATCGGCGCGCTCGAGCGGTTCGCCGACACCGTCACCTGGGCCCAGGGACAGGCGCAGACCGCGATCGACAAGTGGAAGGAAGGCGTCAAGGCGTCCGAGCAGGCCGCCGACGCCCACAAGAAGAAGGTCGACGACTACAACAGGGCCGTCGAGCGCTACAACGCCCAGCCCGCCGACAAACGCGACCCGTCCACGCTGCCTCCCCGCCCCGGCGACTCCTTCGAGGACCCGGGCAAGAAGCTGATGAAGGAGGCGCAGGACATCCTCGCCGAGGCGCGCAGGCAGCGGAACTCGGCCGCCGAGACCGCGCGTTCGGCCGTCCGCGCCGCCCGTGACATGGCGCCGGAGAAACCCTCGTACGCCGAGCAGCTGCGCGACGGCTACGAGGAGTCGCAGATCATGGGCGACCACGTCGGCGGCGGCATCATCAAGGGCGCCGCCGGCCTCGTGAACTTCGTGCGCTCGGTCAACCCCCTGGACCCGTACAACATCACCCACCCGGCCGAGTACGCCACCTCCCTCAACAGTCTGGCCGCGGGCCTGGTCGTCGCCGTCAACGACCCCGTCGGCACCGGCAGCCAGATGGTCAAGGACTTCATGAAGGACCCGGCCGAGGGCTTCGGCCGGCTGATCCCCGACCTGGCCCTGGCCGCCGCCACCGGAGGCGGCGGCGCGGCCGTCAAGGGCGTCCGCGTCGCGGAGCAGGCCGCCGACGCGGCGCGGCTGCGCAAACTGGTCGACGACAGCCCGGACGGCACGCACAACCGCCCGGACTGCGAGCGCTGCACCGACGGCACCGACCCGGTGGACCTGGCCACCGGCCGGATGTTCCTGTCCCAGACCGATCTGGAGATCCCCGGCATCCTGCCGCTGGTCTTCACCCGCCGCACCGAGTCCGGCGCCGCGACCGGCCGCTTCCTCGGCGCCGCCTGGTCGTCCACCGTCGACGAACGCCTCGAGGTCGACGCCCTCGGGGTCCTGCACGTCACGGCGGACGGACTGCTCGTCCCCCATCCCCACCCGGCCCCCGGGGCGCCTACCCGCCCGGGACCGGGCCGGACCCGCTCGCTCCTGGCCCGCGAGACCGACGGCGACTACACGCTCACCGACCCCGACACCGGAGTGGTGCGCCGCTTCGCGGCCCCGGCCGGAGCCGAACCCGGCGGTGACGGCACCGCCTGGCTGTCCGCCGTCTCCGAGCGAAACGGGCACACGGTCACCGTCGACCGCGCCGAGGACGGCCTGCCGCTGGCCCTCGTCCACTCGGCGGGCCACCGGGTGCGGCTGACCACCGCCGACGGCAGGATCACCGCCCTGTCCCTCGCGGCCGGTGAGGGCGGCGCGGACCTCCCGCTGATGGCGTACGGCTACGAGGACGGCCGGCTGACCACCGTCACCCGGCCCTCGGGAGCCGCGACCGCCTTCCACTACGACGAGCGGCAGCGGGTCATCGCCTGGATCGACTCCAACGGCCGTCGCTACGACTACGTCTACGACGACCGCGACCGCGTGGTCGCCGAGGGCGGCGAGGCCGGCCACGTCCAGATCACCCTCGCGTACACCGAACCGGACGCCGCCACCGGTCACCGGACCACCGTCCTCACCACCGCCGACGGCCGCACCACCCGGCATCTGATCGGCCCGGGCAGCCAGGTCCTGGCCACCACGGACGCGCTCGGCCACACCGTCCGGTTCCGCCACGACCGGGACGGCAACCTGCTGTCCCGCACCGACCCGCTGGGCGCCACCACCGCCTTCACCTACGACGAGGACGGCCGACTGCTCACCGCCGTACGCCCGGACGGATCCGAACTGCGCGTCGCGCGGGGACCGTTCGGGCTGCCCGTCGAGGTCGTGGGCCCCGACGGCGCCCGCACCACGTACACCTACGACGAGCGCGGCAACCGTACGTCGGTCACCGACCCGACCGGGAACACCACCACGTCCGCGTACGACGCGGCGGGCCGCCTCACCTCCGTCACCGACGCCCTGGGCGACACGACCCGGGTGATCTGCGACCCGGCGGGACTGACCGTCGCGGTCACCGACCCGACCGGCGCCACCACCCGGACCGCACGCGACGGACTCGGCCGGCCGGTCCGGGTCACCGACCCGTCGGGCGCGGTCACCGAGCTGGAGTGGAACGCCGACGGGCAGCTCGCCCGGCGCACCGAGCCCGGCGGTGCCACGCGGTCCTGGACGTACGACGGCGAGGGCAACTGCCTCAGCCACACCGACGCATCCGGCGGCATCACCCGCTACGCCTACACCCACTTCGACCTCCCGCTCACCACCACCCGCCCGGACGGCGCCCGCTACGCCTTCGAGCACGACGACGACCTCCGCCTCACCCGGATCACCAATCCTCAGGGCCTGACCTGGAGTTACACCTACGACGCGGTCGGCAACATCGTCGCCGAGACCGACTTCGACGGCCGCACCCTCACCTACCGCGTGGACGCGGCGGGCCGCCTCGCCGCACGGACCGACGCGCTCGGCGGCACCGTCTCGTTCGAGCGGGACGGGCTCGGCCAGGTGGTCCGCAAGACCGTCGACGGCCGGGTGACGACGTACGCCTACGACCGGGCGGGCCGTCTCCTGGAAGCGACCGGACCCGACGGCGAACTCCGCTACCAGTACGACCGCGGCGGACGCGTCAAGGCCGAGATGGTGAACGGCAACCCCGTCGTCTACGCCTACGACGACCTCGGGCGCCGCATCCGCCGCACCACCCCCACCGGCCACGTCACCTCCTACTCCTACGGCGACGACGGACTGCCGGTGCGACTGACCACGGGCGGCCGGCACGTCGACTTCACCCACGACGCGGCCGGCCGCGAACTGGCCCGCGTCTACGGGGAGGCGCTGACCGTGTCCTCGGCCTGGGACGCCTCGGGCCGCCTCGCCGCACAGCACATCGCCGCGGGCACGCGCGCCGTCACCAGCCGCGCCTACGCCTACCGCGCCGACGGCCACCTGGTCTCCGTCACGGACGGCCTGACCGGCCACCGCGCCTTCGACCTCGACCCGCTCGGCCGGATCACCGCCGTCCACGGCCAGGGCTGGACCGAGCGGTACGCCTACGACGACGCCGGCAACCAGACCTCGGCGTCCTGGCCCGCCGGACACCCCGGCAGCGAGGCCACCGGCCCCCGCTCGTACACGGGAACCACCCTCGTCCGGGCCGGCGGCGTCCGCTTCGAGCACGACGCGCTCGGCCGGATCGTGCTCCGCCAGAAGACCCGGCTCTCCCGCAAGCCCGACACCTGGCGCTACACCTGGGACACCGAGAACCGCCTCACCTCCGTCACCACCCCCGACGGGACCCGGTGGACCTACCGCTACGACCCGCTGGGCCGCCGCACCGCCAAGCAACGCCTGGCCGCCGACGGCGAGACGGTCGTCGAGGAGATCCGCTTCACCTGGGACGGCCTCACCCTCTGCGAACAGACCAGCCACCGGCCCGGTCTCCCGCACACGGTCGCCCTCACCTGGGACCACCGGGACGTCGCCCCGCTGGCCCAGACCGAACGCCTCCTGACGGCGGACAGCCGCCAGGAGGAGATCGACCGCCGCTTCTTCGCCATCGCCACCGACCTCGTCGGCACACCGACCGAACTGGTCGACGAGTCAGGCGACATCGTCTGGCGCACCCGGAGCACCCTGTGGGGAACCACCGCCTGGGCCCGGGACAGCAGCGCCTACACCCCGCTGCGTTTCCCCGGCCAGTACTACGACCCCGAGACCGGACTCCACTACAACCACTTCCGCCACTACGACCCCGAGACCGGCCGCTACGCGTCGCCCGACCCCCTCGGACTCGGCCCCGCGCCGAACCCGCTCGGCTACGTCGACAACCCCTACGCGGGGTGCGACCCGCTGGGCCTGGCACCCAAGTGCACCAAGGAGGAGAAGGCCAGGCAGCGAGCGGTCAAGGCAGCCGACGGAGTCATCGACCGGGCCGACGACGGCCGTTTCCGCAAGCACCCCGACTACCACGGCGACACCATGCACGGCTTCAGCGACGAACGGGTCCTGGAGATCCTCAAGAAGCCGGACGCGGTGTACCAGTCGACGGGCGGCGCCGGGAACCTCATCTTCCGGCAGGGCGACGACGTCGTCGTGACCAAGGGCGTCGGCTCGGAGGCCGGTCAGGCCATCACGGCGTACGGACCGTCCGGCGTCCTCGGCGAATCCGGGGCGACGGCCGTCGGCAACGGGGCCAAGGCCACGGACGCCGGCCGGCCGATCACCCACGACGACATCGTGGAGGGCAGGATTCCGGGTAAGAACGGGTTCATGCCCCCGGCGGTGCAGATCAAATGAGGCGGAAGTGACCATGAGAGTGACCATCGGCGGCGACTGGTCCGCGACGGTGACGGCCGAGCCGCTGGCCCTCACCCCCCGGTTCACCGGCAACTCGGTGGACCTCGCCGGGTACGGAAGCCCGGCGGAGCGCGAGCGGTTCCTCGGGGCGACCTTCGGCAGCCAGGCCTGGCTGTGGGACACCCCCGACCTGCTGCGGTTCGACCCGGACAACCGGCGGCTGGTCGGCGCCGAGTTCCAGCTGCCGTACGTGACGGTGAACTCCGACACCGTCGACGACGCCCCGGCCGTCCCCCCGGTGCGGCCGGGCGGGCTGGTCGCGGACGAGGCGCGCGACTTCCGCCTGGAGATGTGCATGGCACTGTGCCGCGAGCCCGGCGACGCGGCGCTGACCTGCCTGCGCGACCTCGATGTGCTCGCCGAGCCGCTGGAGGCCGCGGTCGGCATCGCGCCCGACCTCGCGCTGCTGGTCCAGCGCGGGGCGGTCGTCGGCTGGCGGCTGAACGACCCGGTCCGTCATCTCACCCACGCCTTCGCCGCCCCCGATCCCGCCCCGCCCGCCCCCGCCACCCGCCGTCTGCTCACCACCTGCCTGGACGTGGTCAGCCCGTCCGCGATCGAGGACCTCATGGACGGCGACCCCACCGCCGTCACCCGCCTCCGCGCCGCCGACCAGGCCCTGCGCGCCCAGACCGAGGACCGCCACCGCGCCGACGCGCTGCTGGCGCTCATCGCGAACCTGATGGAGGACTACGGCGGCTGAGGACCTCAGCCGTGGGCCGGCACCGGACGCCCCGCCCGGAGCTCCAGCCGCGCGCCCCCGAAGGACTCGCGGAAACGCTCGTCGTGGGAGACCGCCACCACCGCGCCCGCGAAGCCGGCCAGCGCCGCCTCCAGTTCCTCGACCAGGGACAGGGCCAGATGGTTGGTCGGCTCGTCGAGGACCAGCAGGTCGACCGGGCGGGTCACCAGACGGGCCAGCTCCAGGCGGCGGCGCTGCCCCACCGAGAGCGCCCGCACCGGGACGGCGAGGTCCTCCTCGCGGAACAACCCGAGGGCGAGCAGCTCCTCCGCGTGCTCGTCCGGCGGGCCGGGCCGGCCCTGGGCGTAGGCGGTGAGCAGCGGCACGGGGGCGGCCACGGCGGGCAGCTCCTGCGCCAGGTGCCCGACCCGTGCGGGCAGCCGCACCTCCCCGCTGTCGGGGGCGAGTTCACCGGCGAGCACCCGCAGCAGCGTGGTCTTGCCGGCGCCGTTGGGCCCGGAGACGAGGAGGCGGTCGCCGGGGCCGAGAATCAGTGCGTCCAGGGCCAGCCGGTCGCCGACCGTGACCCCGCTGAGCTCGGCCGCGGCCAGGGCCGGGTCCGCGTCCCCGGCGAACCGGGCCTGGAAGCGCAGGGGTTCCGGCGGCGGCGGTACGGGATGGGCCCGCAGCTCCTCCAGCCGGGTCCGGGCCGCCCTGACCTGGCCGGAGAGCTTGTTCTCGCTGGAGCGCCGGTGCTTGCCGAAGCCCTGCCGCGGATCCCGGCCGGAGGCGGCGAGCCGCTGTCCGGCCCCGGCCACCAGCTCCTCGGTGCGGGCCAGTTCGTCCCGCCACTCCTGGTGCTCCTGCGCCTGCCGGCGGCGGGCCGCTGCCTTGGCCGTACGGTATCCGGCCCAGCCGTCGCCGTAGCGGGCGACGCCGCGGGTGTCCCGGTCGACCTCCAGGATCGTGGTGGCCGTCGCCTCCAGGAACGCCCGGTCGTGGGTGACGGCGACGACGGTGCCGCGATGGGCGCGCAGCCGTTCCCGCAGCCAGCGGACGGCGTCGCGGTCGAGGTGGTTGGTCGGCTCGTCGAGCAGCAGCAGCTCGGCGCCGGAGGCGAGGACGCAGGCCAGCGCCAGCCGGGACTGCTCGCCGCCCGACAGCGTGCCGACGCGGCGGTCGTACGGTACGTGGCCGAGGCCGAGGCCGTGGAGCGCGGCGGCCACTTCGGCGTCGGCACGGTAACCGCCGCGCTCCTCGAAGCGTTCGAGCAGTGCCCCGTAGGCGGCGAGTTCCTCCGGCCCCGCGTCGCCGAGCCGCTCCTCGGCGGCCCGCAACTCACGCTCCGTGGCGCGGAGTTCGGCGAGTGCGGCGTCGACGGTGTCCCGCACGGTGTGCTCGGGGCCGACGGCGAAGGTGTCGCCGAGCGTCTGCGCGAGCCGGGCGACGGAACCGGGGAAGCGGACGGTGAGCTCGCCGGCGTCCGGCGCCTCCGCTCCCGCGATCAGCCGTAGGAGCGTGGACTTGCCGGAGCCGTTCTCCCCGACGACGGCGGCCCGTTCGCCGGGCCGGACGGTGAACGAGACCCGGTCGAGGACCTGGCGGTCTCCGTAGGACTTGGAGACGTGGTGCAGCGTGAGCTGGGCGCGGTCGCGCATGGTGGGAGTCCCTGGGGATGGGTTCGACTGATCCGGGCTGAGCGCCCCTCGGGCGCGGACGGACAACGCGGCCTGCCGCCCGCGCGTGCGCGCGTCAGCGGCTCAAGGCCCTGTCCGGGGCCGGAATCAGAGAAAGAAGTAGTACGAACCCATGCGACCGACTGTAACAAGGCCGGGCCGGTCGCGCCCGCGTGTTTCTCGGCGCGGCCCCGAGTGTGGGCGGACCGAACGGGACTCCCCGTGTGGCCGCTCAGGCGAGGGGGGTCACCGGCAGTAGTTCCGGTCGCTTGGCCGTACGGCCGTCGCCGGACGAGCGGCCGCGCAGGCGGCGGCCCAGCCAGGGGCCGAGGAAGCCGGCCGCCCAGGCCAGTTCGGCGCCGGCCGCGCGCAGGCCGCCGGGCGGTCGTACGGCGGGCGGCGGCAGCGGGCGGGTCCAGGAGTCGTCGCCGCCCGGCAGGCCGAGCGCCTCGGCGAAGGCGGCGGCGATCCGGGCGTGGCCGAGCGGAGCGGAGTGGAGGCGGTCGCGGCTCCACAGCCGGGGATCGGTGACGACCGGGTGGTGGCCTATCTCGACGAGGACGACACCGTGCGCGCGGGCGGCCTCCCGTATGCGCCCGTTGAGGGCGGTGATCCGGGGCGCGACCGGCCGGGCCGCGGGAATCGTCCGGGTGATGTCCGGGAAGGTGAGGGTGGCGACCCGGGCGCCCCGCGCGGTGAGGGCGGCGAACATCGCCTCCAGGTGACCGGCGACCTCGTCGGCGTCGAAGCGGGGACGCAGCAGATCGTTGACCCCGGCGACGACCGTGGCGAGGTCGGGCTCCAGGGCCAGCGCCGGCCCGAGCTGTTCCGCCCGCACCTGCCCGGCCAGCCGTCCTCGTACGGCCAGGTTGGCGTACCGCAGCCCCGGTTCGGACCGGGCGCCGAGCTCGGCGAGCCGATCGGCCCAGCCACGCAGCCCCGCGATGTCGTCGCCGTCCCCGACGCCTTCCGTCTGACTGTCGCCGAGAGCGACGTACCGCAGGTACATGCTCCGCTCCTCACGCACCTCGTCGATTATTCATATTGTTGAGTATAGGGGGCGGGAGTGCGGTCGGGCGATCCGCGCAACGCCTGCTCGAGAGGTCTCGGATAGGGTGATTCGGTAGAGATCGCGGGATTGTGCCCCACCGGGCCCGGCCGATGCGTAGGTCGATGCGTTGGACACTCACCAGTCGCCGAGCAGGGTTCCGCAGCCGCCGCGCGCGGCCGTCGGATACGCGGGCGTGCTCAACGACCTGCTGCCCATCGCGCTGTGGCGCGAGGACGCGCGGGGCCGCGTCGTCGAGTGGTCGCTGGCCGCCCAGGACCTGCTCGGATACCGCCCCGAGGACATTCTCGGGCGGCTCGCCACCCCGCTCCTCGTGCCCGACGCCAACCGCGAGCTCGCCGACCGGCTGACCCGCAAGGTCCAGGCCGGCGAGACCGTCGTCGGAACCCTCCCCGTACGGCATCGCGACGGCCGTCAGGTCGCCATGGAGATGTGGATCGTGCCCGCCGCCGACCCGGACGGCCGGCCCGGCGCCATGCTGATCGCCTTCGAGACCTCCCAGGTCGTCAAGATGCGCGACTCCCTCGCCGCCCTCGAGTCGCTGTTCACCCAGTCGCCCATCGGCCTGGCCACCCTCGGCCCCGACCTGCGGTTCGTCCGCGTCAACAACGCCCTGGCCCGGATGAACGGCGTCCCGCCCGCCGACCACGTCGGCCGCCGCCTCACCGAGGTCGTCCCCGGCGTGAACGCCGACGCGCTCGAAGCCCTGATGCGCCGGGTCCTCGACACCGGCACCGCCGTCGTGGACGCCCGCAGGGCCGGCCGCACCCCGGCCGACCCCGACCACGACCACATCTGGTCCAACTCCTACGCACCGCTCCTGGACCACGGAGGCCGGCCCCTCGGCATCATCGCCTCCCTCATCGACATCACCGAGAGCCAGCAGGCCCACATCGAGGTCGAACGCGCCCGCCACCGCTTCGCCCTGCTCGCCGAGGCCGGGGAACGCATCGGCACCACGCTCGACCTGCGGCAGACCGCGGAGGAGGTCGTCGCCTTCCTCGTCCCCCAGCTGGCCGACTCCGCCGACGTCCAGCTCCTCGAATCCGTCCTCGACCCCGACGAGTCCACCGCCGCCAACCGCGGGATCCTGCGCCGCCTCGCCGCCGGCTTCCCCGACCCGACCGCACCCACCGCCCTCCTCGCCGTCGGCCAGACCTTCCAGATCCCGCTCGACTCCGTCTACGAGTCGGTCATCACCGACGCCCGCGCCATGGACCTGACGGTCGCCGACATACCCGCGCTCCTCAAGGACCCCCGGCTCGAAGCCCTCCGCCGCTACTTCGGCACCCGCATCGGCTCCGCCCGGCTGATCCCCCTGGTCGCCCGCGGCAAGGTGCTCGGCACCGTCTCGGTCACCCGGCTGCGCTCCCGCGAACCCTTCGACGACGAGGACCGGGTGCTCATCGACGAGGTGGCGGCCCGCGCCGCCCTCAACATCGACAACGCGCGCCTCTACACCACCCAGCGGCAGGCCGCCCGCACCCTCCAGCGCAGCCTCACCAACAACGCGCTGCCCGACGTCACCGGCCTGGAGCTCACCGGGCGCTACCTCCCGGCCAGCGACCACGACGTCGGCGGCGACTGGTACGACGTGGTCGCGCTGCCCGGCGGCCGGACCGGCCTCGTCATCGGCGACGTCATGGGCCACGGCATCCACGCCGCCGCCGTCATGGGCCAGCTGCGCACCGCCGTGCGCACGCTCGCCCGCCATGACATCCCGCCCGCGCGCATGCTGCGCTCGCTGGACGCCGTCGTCGCCGACCTGGGCGAGGACGAGATGGCGACCTGTGTGTACGCCGTCCACGACCCGGCCACCGCCGTCCTCACCATCGCCCGAGCCGGGCACCCCCCGCCCGCCGTGGTCACCCCGGACGGTGCCGTCACCTTCCTCGACGGCCCGCCCGGCACCCCGCTGGGCACCGGCGCCCACGAGTTCGGCACCGAGGAGATCGCCCTGCCCGCGGGCGGACTGCTCGTCCTCTACACCGACGGCCTCATCGAGGCCCGCGACCGGGACCTCGACCAGGGCATGGCACGGCTCGCCCGGTCGCTGCGGGACATGGACCGACCGCTGGACGAGCTGTGTGACGAGATTCTGGCGGGGCTCCCCGAGGGACCGGCACAGGACGACGTCGCCATGCTGCTCGCCCGTACGAAGCCGGACTGAGCTCGGGCGTCACGGGGGCGGGGGAGCGGTCAGACCGGGGCGCCGCGCTCCAGAATCTCCTTCAGGTGCTGCTCGTCGCGCGGCATCTCCTTGCGGGCGCGCGGCTTCACGACCAGCGGGACGAGGGCCTTGCCGATGCCGTGCCCCTCGAAGTCGACGGAGAACCTCACCCGCGAGCGCGCCCCGTTGTCCAGCGGCTCGATGGTGCCCCGCACGTCGGGGCGCACGCGCCCGTCCACGCCGTGGACGTGCCAGCTCCGCGGGGGGTCCAGCTCGTCGAGTTCCACGTTCATTTCCATGTCACGCCGCCCGAAGTGCCGGGTGACGGTGACCCTCTGGCCGGAGGTGCCGGGGGCGCCGCCGGTCCGGCGTACGTTCACCGCGCTCTCCTGCCATTCCGGCAGGTGCGTGGGGTCGGTCAGGTACGCGTACACCTCCTCGGGGCGACGGGAGATGTCGACGGAGCCGGTGATCCTGGACATGTCGCCTCCCTGCTTGCGCGAGGAACGGATCTGCCTCCATCGTCCCACGCCCCACCCGGTCGGCGCAGGCTCAGCGGCCGCCGCCCCGCGCCCGGTGGAGGTCCCTGAGCAGGGCGATCTCCGCGCCGTGGTGGAGGAGTTCCTGGTTCATCCACCAGACGATGTCCAGGAACGGGTTCTCGGGGTCGCTGCCGTGCGGGTACGTGCTGAAGCCGACCGTGTCCAGGTCGGCGTCCGTCACCGAGAGCAGCGCCTTCCGCCAGCCGTCCGTGGCCGCCTCGAAGTCGGTGACGGCCGAGGCCGCGTCCCCGCGGCTGCGGAAGTCGTCCCTGGTCAGGCTGTGACCGCCGACCGTGTGGTCGGTACGCAGCGTGAACATCTCGATCAGGTGGCTGAGCCGCCAGGCGAGCGTGGTGAACGGGGCCGGTTCGGGGTGCGGGGGAGGCGTGGTGTCCCGGCCCCACGCGCCGGTGCCCGCCAGGACGGTGGCGCGGGGTCCCGGACCGTCCGCGCGGCGGCGGACCGACCAGCAGTCCGCGACCGGCTCCCACAGGTACTCGTCGTCGGTGATCGGCCCCACCACGACGTCCGTCCCGTTGCCGCTGTCCATCACCGGGCCCTTGAGCCGGTTCACGAGCCGCTCGCGGGCGAAGTCGAACTGCTCCAGGAGGGGGACGAGGCGGGGCGGGATCGTCATCGAACGCTCCAGGGGTGAGGGGCCGTTGCGCCCCGCACCCTGGCACAGAAAGCCCGGCCGGGCCACGCCTTTTCCGGCGTGGGCCAGCACCGGCGAGGACGTCAGAGCGTCACGACCGTGACCTCGGTCGCCTTCACGCCCGTCCACACCGCGGCGCCCTCCGCGAGACCCAGCTCGGCGGCCGCCTGCGGCGTGATCTCCGCGACCAGCGGCGGCACCCGCTCGGACGTGATCAGCACGCGCAGTCTGCTGCCGCTCGCCGTGATCTCCCGTACGGTGCCGGGCCAGACGTTACGGGGGCTGCCGCCGGGCCGCTCGCGGTGCACGGCGACCGCCTCGGGCGGGATGATCGCGAGGACCTCCGTGCCGGGCGCGAGCGGATCGGCGGCGATCAGCGTGCCCCCGCCCTCGGCGAGCACGAGCCCCTCCTCGGCGGCGGTCCCGGGCCAGGCGTTGCGGCCCAGCATCCGCGCGACCCACGGGGAGCGGGGATGCCGCGAGACCTCGGCGGGCGGGGCGTCCTGGAGGGCGCGGCCGTCCTCCAGGACCAGCACCCGGTCCGCCAGCGACACCGCCTCGACCGGGTCGTGGGTGACGATCAGACAGACGCCGCCGAACCCGGCGAGGTGGGTGCGCAGGGTGTGCCGCACCTGGGCGCGGGTGGTCTGGTCGAGGGCGGCCAGCGGCTCGTCGAGCAGCAGCAGCCGGGGACGGGCGGCGAGCGCCCGGGCCAGGGCGACCCGCTGGGCCTGCCCGCCGGACAGCTGGGCGGGCCTGCGCTGGGAGAGGTGGCCGACACCGAGCCGGTCGAGCCAGTCCTGCGCGGCCCGCCGGGCCTCGGCGCGGGGCACCCCGCGGGCCCGCAGCCCGTACGCGGTGTTGGCGAGGGCGGTCATGTGCGGGAACAGCGCCCCGTCCTGGGGCACCCAGGCGACGTGCCGGCGGTGCGGGGGCAGGGCGGTGACGTCGGTGTCGCCGAGGACGAGGTCCGCGTGGGCGCGGGGGGTGAGGCCGAGCAGGGCACGCAGCAGCGTGGTCTTGCCGGCCCCGTTCGGTCCCACGACCGCGATGGTGGTGCCGGGCCCGGCGTCGAGGGTGAGCCGGTCGAAGCCGCTGACCTGGGCGCGCAGCGCCCAGCGCTCGCCGTCCTGGAAGCGCGCGGCCACGTCGGCGGCGGAGGGCGCGGCCGCGATGTCGACCGCGATGTCGGCGGAAGGGCCGGCGGATGGCTCGGCGGCGGGCTCGGCCGGGGCCGGGCGGGCGGGCCGGGCGGCCGTGGGCGTCCCGGTCCAGCGGCCCCGCAGGGCGATGAGGACCGCCATGGCGATGGCGAGCAGCAGCAGCGACACCGAGGTCGCCGCCTCCGGTTCCTCCTGGAGCAGCAGATAGACCTGGAGCGGCAGGGTCTGGGTGGTGCCCGGCAGGTTGCCCGCGAAGGTGATCGTGGCGCCGAACTCACCGAGCGCCCGCGCCCACGTGAGCGCGGCGCCCGCGATCAGTCCCGGGGCGACCATCGGCAGCGTGACGGTGCGGAAGACCCGTACCGGCGAGGCGCCCAGCGAGGCGGCGGTCTCCTCGTAACGGGGCCGCAGTCCGCCGAGCGCGCCCTCCAGGCTGATCACCAGGAACGGCATGGCCACGAAGGTCGCCGCGACCACCGCGCCGGAGGTGTGGAAGGGCAAGGTGAGCCCGAAGGTGTCCTCCAGCCACGGCCCGACGAGCCCGCGCCGCCCGAACGCGAGCAGCAGCGCCACACCGCCGACCGTCGGCGGCAGCACCATCGGGAGCAGGACGAGGGAGCGGACGAACGCCTTGCCCCGGAACGGCACCCGCGCCAGCAGCCAGGCCAGCGGCACCCCGAGGAGCAGCGAGAGCGCGAGCGCCCAGAACGACACCAGGAGCGAGAGCTTCAGCGCCTCCACGGTGCCCGGCCCGGTCAGATGCGCACCGAGCTCGCTCCACTCGGTGCGCACCAGGATGCCGAGCAACGGCAGGAGCAGGAACGCGATCGCGAGCAGCGCCGGGACGGCGAGGACGATCGGGGTGCGGGGTCGGTTCATCGCTGGTTCCTGGTCCGAAGGGGAGTCAGAGCCCGGAGGCGGTCATCCCCGGAGCGAAGGGTCGGGGTCGCGGCGCTGCGGCGGGTGACGGCACGGCCCTGCGGCTTCGGGCCTCGGCCCTGCGCCCGCCGGCGGTCGGTGCGCGGCCGGCTGCCTGTCGTCCCGGTCAGGAGCGGTCGATGTGCACGCTGGTCGACTTCACCCGCGCCGTGGCCTGCATGCCGACCTCCAACCCCAGCTCCTCCACCGCCTCACGGGTCAGGAGCGAGACGAGCCGGTGCGGGCCCGCCTGGATCTCGACCTGGGCGGCGACGTCGCCGAGCTTGACGGCCGTCACGATGCCGGGGAACGCGTTGCGCGCCGAGGTGTACGGCTCCTCCTCGTCCCCCGAGCCGCCCTGCGCGATCTCGATGGAGAACGCGGCGAGGTCACGGCCGTCGATCAGCCGGCGGCCGCTCTCGTCGCGATGGGTGGAGACCCGGCCGGCGTCGGCCCAGCGGCGGGCGGTGTCCGGGCTCACGCCCAGCAGCCGCGCCGCCTGTCCGATGGTGTAGGACTGCATGTGCGCCACGTTAAGCGGGGGGCCGGCTCATCTGCAATCAACTGTGGTTCATCGCCCTGGCATCTACGAGGCACCCTGGAGGAAGCTACGAAGCATCCCGGCTTCGGGCGGGCCGCGCGTCGGCCGACCACTCCACCGCCGACGGTGACGTCGCCGACACCGCCGACCCGGACGACAGCGCCTCCAGTACCGCCAGTGCCGCCTGGGCCGTGAACTCGGCCTGTCCGCCGCGGAAGAGGCGATCGGCGGTGGCGAAGGCCGGCTCGTCCGCCGTCCCGGGCACATACGGCAGTGCCAGGCATCGCATGCCGGCCGCCCGCGCCGCCGCCGCGCCGGGAGGCGCGTCCTCCAGGACCACACAGTTTTCCGGTACGGCCCCGAGCAGGCGGGCCGCCTCGAGGAACACGTCCGGCTCCGGCTTGCCGCGCGGCACCTCCTCGGCCGAGACCAGGGTGGTCAGATACGCGTCGAGGCCGGTGCCCGCGAGCACGGCCTCGATGGCCGCGCGCGAGGAGCCCGAGGCCACCGCCATCGGCACCCCGTCCGCGTACAGTCGCTCCACCAGCTTCCGCATCTCGGGGAAGACGGGCGTCGAGGCCCGGGCCAGCTCCAGGTAGTGGCGGTTGGTCGCGCTGAGGAGCTCGTCGAGCGGGGCGTCGACGCCGTAGCGCTCGGCCAGGAGCTCCAGCGACTCGCGGGTGCCGATCCCGATGAACCGGGTGTGGTCCTCCCACCCGAAGTCCTCGCGCGTCACGCCGTACGCGGAGAGGGTGCGGAGGGTGGCCTCGTAGTAGTTGGGCTCGCTGTCCACGAGCGTGCCGTCGAGATCGAAGATGACCGATATGCGCGCGGTGTCCATGTGTCCAGCCTTCCAGAGGAGGCGGCCGGATCAGAGGGCCTTTCGTCCCATGGCCTCGACCAGCGGCAGCAGCCGGTGCGGCACCCGCTCGCGCAGGGCGATCTCGGTGCGGGTGCGGACCACGCCGGGCAGCTGGATCAGCCGCTGGATCACGTCCTCCAGGTGTCCGGCGTCACGTGCCACCACGCGGGTCAGCAGGTCGCCGCCGCCCGTGATGGAGAAGGCCTCCACGATCTCCGGGACGGACGCGAGCGCGTCCCCGACCTCGTCCAGATAGCCCTGGGTGACCTCGATGTGCACGAACGCGAGGACCGGGTGGCCGAGCGCCGCGGGGGAGAGCACCGGACCGGTGGCGGTGATCACCCCGTCCCGCTCGAGCCGGTCGATCCGTGCCTGGACGGTGCCCCGGGCCACGCCGAGGATCCGCGCGTACTCGCGCACGCTGGTGCGCGGCTGCTCGATGAGCAGCCGGAGGATGCGGGTGTCGAGCTCGTCCACCGCCATGGTCCGTTGGCCCCCTTCTGGTCGTACCTTTCCCTCATCCACTGTACCAATGGCGCAGCCTCCGGCCGGTCGGTTGAGCCACTGGGCGGAGGGATGCTTTCCTCTTGTGAGAGTTGAACAGATGGCGCCGCGCACGCGCCGGACCGGCGAGGTGGCCGGCCCCGGACCCGCGGCGCCTTCGTCATGTGTACGTGCGTGTGCGTGTGAAGAGGGTGTGTGTACGGAAGCGGGGGCGGAAAGACCGTCATGAAGCAGGGGAAGAAGGGCCTCGTGGTCGTGGGCAGGCTGCTGCGCAGGACGTGTGTGGCACCGGATCCGGGCAAGGTCCGGCTGCGCGTCGCGAGCCGCGCCGTCGTCGGCGTCTCCCTCGCCGTCACCGCGGCCGAACTGGCCGGGCTCTCCCTCACCGCCTCCATCACGGCGGGCCTCGCCGCGCTGCTCGCCCTGTTCACCGTGGGCGACCCCACCGTGCGGCGCCAGGCGGTCACCACCGCCCTGCTGCCGCTCGTCGGCTTCCCCGTGCTCGCCCTCGCGACCGCCCTGCACGGCGTGCCGCTGCTGCGCGACACCGCGTGGCTCCTCGTCGTCTTCGCCGGCGTGTACGCGCGCCGCTGGGGGCCGCGCGGACACGCGCTCGGCATCTTCGCCTTCATGCAGTTCTTCATCACCCAGTTCCTGCACGCCCTGCCCGCGCAGCTGCCGGAACTGTTCGCCGCCGTGCTGCTGGCACTCGCGGCGACCTCCGGGGTGCGCTTCCTCGTCTGGTGCATCGAGCGGCGCGTCCCGCCGCCGGCCGCGCCCGCCCCGCTGCCCGGCACCGGCCTGAACCGGCCCACCACCCGGCAGGCCTTCCAGGCCACCGCGGCCTGCGCCGTCGCCCTCGCCGCCGGTCAGCTCCTCTCCCAGGAGCGCTGGTACTGGGCCGTCGGCACCGCCTGGTGGATCTTCGTCAACACGGCCTCGCGCGGCGAGACGCTGGTACGGGGCTTCCGCCGGGTGGTCGGCACGGTCACCGGCATCGCCGCGGGCCTGCTCATCGCCCTCCCGCTGGGCGGCGCGCCCGCGCCGACGGCCGCGCTGGTCGCCGTGTGCGTCTTCGGCATCTTCTACACCGCGCCGCTCTCCTACAGCTGGATGATGTTCTTCGTCACCGTCATGGCGGGGCTGCTCTACGGGCTGCTCGGCGTCCTGCACCCCGGGCTGCTGCTGCTCCGCTTCGAGGAGACGGCGGTCGGCGCCCTCGGCGCGGCCGTCGGCGTGGCGCTGCTGCCCGTGACCACGCACGCGGCCACCAACGCGTGGATCCAGCGGGCCGTGACCTGCGTGCACGCCTGCACCACCGCCGCGGCCCGCCGCCTCGCGGGCGACCCGGACGCCGACCCGGCCCCGCACGCCGCCGAACTCGACCTCCTCCTCGCCCGCGCCCGCCTCACCCTGGCCCCCCTCGTCCACCCCCTGAGCCCCCTCCGCGCCCGCAAGGCCCGCGCCCGCCGCGTCATGGCCCTCCTCGACGACTGCGCCCGCGAGATCCGCGGCCTCGCCGCGGTCGCCGCCGACCCCACCGCATCCCACGACGCCCGCCTCGCCGCCGCGGCCTGGCGCGTCGAGGCCGCGGTCCACGCCTTGCTCCCGACGGAGCCCGGGCCCGCGGTCGAGTCCGCGGGGCGGGCCGATGTCCGGGCCGAGGCCGGGGAGGCCGGTGCCAGGTCTGCTCGCGATTCGGGCGTGCCGGCGGCGGACGCCGGGCCGGTCGGTGCCGGTGCCGGTGCCGGTCCCGGCGGTCGGGCCTCCGTTCCGGCCAGTGCCGAGCCCGGCGCGGACCCGCCGCCCCACCACCCCGGTGCGGAGGCCGCCCTGGCCCACCTCCACAGCCTCGAACGCGCCCTCGCGGACCTGGCCACCCCCCTCCGCACCTCGCCGCGCTCCCCCCTGGTCCCCGCCGCCTGACCCGTCCTCGCCGAGCGCGCCGTCGACGCCCCGGCCGGGCCCGCCCCGGCCGGCCCCACGCGGGCGGCGCGCCGGCGAGCAGAGGGCGACCAGGGTCGCGCTCACCGTGGCCAGGGTGCGCCGCCGGGTCCGTCTGCCGGACGGCACGTCGTCGTCCCGCGTGCCCGTGTCGTCTCCCCGAGAGCCCCCACGTGCTGCGGCCAAGGACCCGACTTGGTCTAGACCTCCTGCTAACGTCGGTTCGGACGACGGCCGGTCGGTACGGACCGGCCCCTGGGAAGGGGAGGCGGCGTGGGCGGTACACGGATCGGGCGGGGGTTTGTGGGGTCGTTCACGTCGGCCGGCGGGCGCGGGGTGGTCGCCGTCGAGGTGGAGGAGGGCAGCGGCGCGCTGACCGTCACCGGCGCGAGTGACGACGTCGCCGACCCGTCCTTCCTCGCGCTCGACGGAGACGTGCTGTACGCGGTGTCGGAGACCGACGCCGGCGCCGTCGCGGCCTTCGACGTCACCGGGCCCGCGCCCCGCCCGCTGGGGGCGCCCGTGCCGGTGGACGGCGCCGGGCCGACGCACCTCGCCGTCGTGGGCGGCCACGTCCTGACCGCGAACTACACCTCCGGCAGCGTCAGCTGCCTGCCCCGCGCCGCCGACGGCACGCTCCGGCCGGTGGCCGGACAGCTGCGCCACGAGGGCTCGGGGCCCGTCGCCGACCGGCAGGGCGGGCCGCACGCGCACCAGGTGCTGCCCGACCCGAGCGGGCGTTGGGTGCTGGCCGTGGACCTCGGCACCGACTCCGTCACGATCGGCGTCCTCGACCCGGTCACCGGCGCGCCGACCCCGCACGGCATCACCGCCCTGCGCCCCGGCACGGGCCCGCGCCACCTCGCCTTCCACCCGGCGGGCACCCACGCCTACGTCCTGAACGAGCTCGAACCCACCCTCACCGTCTGCCGCTGGGACGCCGAGGCCGGTGTCCTCACCCCGCTCGGCGAGACCGCCGTCGTCCCCGAAGGCCCCGCGGCTCCCACGGGGCCCGCCTACCCCTCCGAGGTCGTCGCCGCCCCCGACGGCCGCTTCCTCTGGGCCGCCGTCCGCGGCGCCGACACCCTCGCCGTCCTCGCGCTCGAGGAGGACGGCGCCGGAGCCCGGCTCGTCGCCTCCGTCCCCTGCGGCGGCCACTGGCCCCGCGACCTGACCCTCGGCCCGTCGGGACGGCACCTGTACGCGGCCAACGAGCGCTCCGGCGACGTCACCTGGTTCACCGTCGACGCGGAGACCGGCGTCCCGTCCCGCGCCGGTTCCCTCCCGCTCCCCGCCGCCTCCTGCGTCGTCTTCGGCTGACGGCGCCACGGGGGCACGTGAGTACGGGAAGGGCCCGCACCGGAAGCTGTCGGTGCGGGCCCTTCATCTTTACGGACCCTGTCCGCGGTACGGTCCGTATCAACGGTCCGTGTCAGTGGACCGGCGAACCCTGCTGCGGGGTGATCCCCAGCGTCGCCATGTACTGCGAGAGCGCCAGTCGGCCGATCGCCGGGTACGCCCCCAGCGCCTCGGCCGCCGCGCAGCCCGCCTCCTTCGCCGCCGCGTCGAGCAGGCCCTCGGCCAGCTCGGGGCCGATCAGGTACGGCGCGAGCGCGAGCTGCTCCGAACCGGCGGCGCGCAGCTGCTCGGCGATCGAGGCGATCGAACCCTCCTGGTCGAGGGCCGCCGCCATCACCGGCACCGCGAGGCGGGCCGCCAGCAGCATGCCGGTGATCCCGGCGGCCTGCACCGCCTCCTCGCCGCCGACCGTGGCCAGGATGATGCCGTCGGCCGCCGTGGCGACCGTGAAGAGCCGGGCGCGGTCGGCGCGGGCCAGACCGGCCTCGGACAGCCGCACGTGCAGGGCCTCGGCGAGCAGCGGGTGCGGGCCGAGCACATCGGTCAGCTCGGCGGTGTTGCCGGCGTCCATGACGGCCTGGCGGATCCGCCGGGTCAGGGCGCTGTCGGGGCCCGCGAGCAGCGGCACCACGACCGCCGCGGGGCCCTCGGGGGCGGCGACCTCGCGGCCCGCGGCCACGGCGATCTCGTACCGCTCCGTGCGCAGGGCGGCGGCCCGGGTCAGCACGGCCGCGAGGGTCGGGTACTCGGCGTCGTCGCCGTCCAGGTAGCCGATCACGGCCTCGAGGCCGGGCAGCTCCGAGCGGGCGATGCTCACGACCTCCTCGGCCAGCGAGCGTATGGCGGCCGACGGCACACCGGGGACGGCGAGAACCAGCGCGGGAGCGCCCTCGGGCGCCGCCACGGGTTCAGGGCGACGGTGCCGCCCGGACTGGCGGGGTCGCGGCATTCGTACAGGCAGCCCGGGAGTGGGCCCAGTGGGGGAGCTCATGGCGCCGCATGCTACTGGTTTTGCCCACCGCCCGGTTCGCTGAGGTGCGGTCCCGCGAGTTCTGCCCGTCTATGTCCGAAGTGGCCGGAAACCTTCGGTTATCTGGCGAGTCGCAGCAGGTGCGGGTCCGCCGGCAGCCGGAGCGTGTCCTGCGCGAGCGCGGCGGCGATCGTCACCGCCCCGGACAGCGGGTCGCCCGCCGCGGCGACCACGCGCGCCTCCGGCAGCAGCACACCGAGCTCCGCCCGCAGCGGACCGAGCAGCGGCTCGCCCATCCTGAACAGCCCGCCCGTCAGCGCCACTTCGCCCGAGACCGCCGGCCCGGCGGGACAGACGGCCGCGGCGGCCTCGGCGATGTGGCCGGCCGCCCGCTCCAGGATGCCGGTCGCCACCGGGTCGCCGTCGGCGGCGCAGCCCGCCACCTCCGGTGCGAAGGAGGCCAGGACGGCCGGCCGGTCGGTACGCGGATAGAGCGCCGCCGGCAGACCGGCCACCGGCCCGAACCGTTCCTCGGCGCGCGCCAGCAGCGCCGCGGAACCGCCGCGCCGGCCGTCGTACGCCCGCATCGCCGCCTCGAGTCCGGCCCGGCCGATCCAGGCCCCGCTGCCGCAGTCACCCAGGAGATGGCCCCAGCCGTCCGCCCGGCGCCAGCCGGACAGATCCGTGCCGAGTGCGATCAGGCCCGTGCCGCCCGCGACGACCGCGCCCGGACGCTGGCCGAGCGCCCCGGCGTACGCGGTGACGGCGTCGGCCGCGAGCGCGAGCCGCCGCACGCCCCAGGCCCGTTCGAGCGCTCCCGGCAGTTCGGCCCGCAGCCTCTCGCCGAGCGTGGCCATCCCGGCGGCCCCGACGGCGACCGCGACGATCCGGCCGTCCTCGCCGCCCTGGCCGGCCCCGGTGGCCCGCCCGGCCATGGCCTCGACCGCGGGGAGCACCTGGGAGAGGAGATGGTCCGCGTCGATCCCGCCCGGGCCGGTGCGCACCGGTTCGCCCGACGCGACCGTCTCCAGGACCCGCCCGGCCCCGCCCGCGCCCCCGTTCTCTGCCCCTGCCTCTGCCCCGGCCGCTGTCCGCGCGAGCGCGATCCGCAGTCCGGAGCCGCCGGAGTCCACCCCGACGACGAGACCGTCGGACGCGCTGGATGACCTCATGGCTCGGCTCCCTGCGGCACGGGGACGGACGTCGGCCGGAAGCCTAGTGGGCGAGGTGGCGGAGGCGGGCGGGGCCGATCGGATTGTCGGTGTGGGCCGGTAGGGTGACTGCCCGTGACAGCACGACCGTTGAGTGAACTCGTAGAGCCCGGCTGGGCGCAGGCACTGGCCCCCGTGGCGGAGGAAGTCGCCCAGATGGGCGACTTCCTCCGCACGGAGATCGCCGCCGGCCGGACCTACCTCCCGGCCGGACAGCACGTCCTGCGCGCCTTCCAGCAGCCGTTCGACGACGTGCGGGTGCTGATCGTGGGGCAGGACCCCTATCCGACCCCCGGCATGGCCATCGGCCTCAGCTTCGCCGTCGCCCCCGAGGTCCGCTCCCTGCCCGGCAGCCTGGAGAACATCTTCCGCGAGCTGAACACGGACCTCGGCCTTCCGCGCCCCTCCAACGGCGACCTGACCCCCTGGACCCGCCAGGGCGTGCTGCTCCTCAACAGGGCCCTGACCACCGCCCCCCGCAAGCCGGGGGCGCACCGAGGCGCGGGCTGGGAAGCCGTCACCGAGCAGGCCATCCGCGCGCTGGCGGCGCGCGGCAAACCCCTGGTGTCGATCCTGTGGGGCCGCGACGCCCGCAACGCGCGCCCGCTGCTCGGCGACCTGCCGGCGGTCGAATCGGCCCACCCGTCCCCCATGTCGGCGGACCGAGGTTTCTTCGGCTCCCGACCCTTCAGCCGCACCAACGAACTCCTGGTGCGCCAGGGCGCCCAGCCCGTCGACTGGCGCCTTCCCTAGCGCACCCCTGACTGCCCCCGGCCGCGCCTGCCGCGCCTGCCGCGCCGGCGGCGCCGCTCAGCCGATCACCGCCGCCCGCACGCACAGCACGTCCGGCAGGTGGTCGGCGAGGAGCTGCCAGCTGTCGCCGTCGTCCGCGCTCGCGTACACCTCGCCGTTGCGGTTGCCGAAGTAGACGCCCGCCGGGTCGCCGCCGTCCGTGCACAGGGCGTCGCGCAGCACCGTGCCGTAGTGGTCACCGTCGGGCAGGCCCTTGGTGAGGGGCTCCCAGGTCTCCCCGGCGTCGGTCGTGCGGTAGACACGACAGCGCCGTTCGGCGGGGACGCGGTCGGAGTCGGCGTTGATGGGGAACACATAGGCCGTGTCCGGCCGGTGGGGGTGGGCGGCGACGGCGAAGCCGAAGTCGGAGGGCAGGCCGTCGCCGATGTCGGTCCACCGGCCGCCGCCGTCGTCGCTGCGGAACACGCCCCAGTGGTTCTGGAGATAGAGCCGGTCGGGATCGCCCGCGTCCTGGGCGATCTTGTGCACGCACTGGCCGAACTCCGGGTTCGGGTCGGGCAGGAACACCGCCGACACCCCGTCGTTCGCCGGCGCCCAGTTCGCGCCGCCGTCGCGGGACCGGAAGACGCCGGCGGTCGACACCGCCACCGTCACCGCGTCGGGGTCGCGAGGGTCGGTGACCACCGTGTGCACCGCCTCACCGCCCCCGCCCGGCACCCACCGGTCACGCGTGGGGTGCTCCCACAGCGGGCGCACGAGAGCGAAGGACTCGCCGCCGTCGGTGGACCGGAAGAGCGCGGCCGGCTCCGTCCCCGCGTACACGACGTCGGGGGAGTGCGCCGGTGCGGGGTGCAGCTGCCAGACCCGCTCCAGCGAAGCGCCGGTGTCCTGCGGGAACTTGACCGCCGGCCGGGCCGGCTCGGTCCAGCTCGCGCCCAGGTCGTCGGAGTGGAATACGGACGGTCCCCAGTGCAGGCTGTCCCCGCCGACGAGGATCCTGGGGGTGGCGCGACGGGTGTCGATCCCGATCGAATAGATCGCCTGCGCGTTGAAGTGCGGGTCGTCGAACTCCCATCGGCCGTCTCGCCCGCGGCCGATGAACAGTCCCTTGCGGGTACCTACGGTCAGTAGCACGTCGGTCATGCCGACACCTCCATGACGCCGTTGTCGCGGATACGAGCCAGTCTGCACCCGCCCACTGACAACGACCCCCGGAGGCGGCTCCGGCCCAGGTGAGAGGCGTGTTGCGCCCACCGGAGGGCCACCGGCGCCCTCGTACCATGGTCGTACCATTCCCGAGCCCCGTGGAGCCGCAGCCGTGACGACCGCGACCAACCCCCGGGTCCTGGAGCACCCCGCCCGCGAGGAGATCCGGCTCGAGGCCGTGCTGCACGCGCTGTCGGACCCGGTCCGGCTGCGGATCGTGCGGTGCATGGCCCGCGGCGACGGCGACGCGTTCAGCTGCTCGTACTTCGCCCTCCCGGTCACCAAGTCGACCAGCACCCACCACTTCCGCGTCCTCCGCGAGAGCGGAGTCGTCCGGCAGGTCTACCAGGGCACGGCCAAACTCAACATGCTGCGCCGCGACGACCTCGACGCGCTCTTCCCCGGCCTTCTCCACAGCATCCTGACCGCGGCCGAAGCCCAGGCCGACCGCCTCGGCGACGCCTAGACCCGCCGCCCGGGGGTGGACATGGAGTTCGCTGTGCCTTCCGGCTCCTGCTGCGCCTCCTGGCCGGGCCGGGCATGCGGGGTGGCTGGGACAGCGACGCGGGGCGGCTCGTGCTGGCCGTGCACGCGGCGTACTGGGAGCGGGACGCGCTGCGCGCGGAGGAGGCGGCGGACTGCCTGCTCCTCGTGGCGGACGGCAGGATCGCCGTGCGGACCGCGTGGCAGGCCTCCTCGGAGGCGACGTCGTGCCCGCACGCGGGTGTACGCGTCACTCCCTGGGCACGGAGCCTGCGCCGTCGCGTGGACATCGCCTGCGCGGACGGCTCCTGGCTCACGGTCCGCCTCCCGGGGCCCGCCGCGGCCGACCGACTCCGTGACCTCCTGTCGACCCGCTGAGCGCCCCTCCGACGACTATCCTGATCACCTGGGCTCGGGGCAGCGAGGGGGAGCATGATCGACGTCGACGGGTATCTGGGCGTGCTCGGCGTCGCCCGGTCGGCGGGGCCGACCGGCGAGGCGCTGCGTGCCCTGCACCGGGCACAGGTGGAACGTGTCTCCTACGAGAACCTCGACATCCATCTGGGACGGCCGACGGGCATCGGCGCCGAGGAGTCCGTGGCCCGGATCCTGCGCGGGCGCGGCGGCTACTGCTTCCACCTGAACGGGGCCTTCGCCGCGCTGCTGACGGCCCTCGGTTACGACGTCACCCTGCACCGGGCCGGGGTGCAGGGCAGCCCCGAGGACACCGCGGGCGCGGGCGGCGACCATCTCGCGCTCACCGTGCGGCTCGACGGTGAGCGCTGGCTCGTCGACACCGGGCTCGCCGGCGGCATGCACGACCCCCTGCCGCTGCGCGAGGGCTCCTACACCCAGGGGCCGTTCACCTACGCGATGGCCCCGTCGGCGGCGGAGCCCGGCGGCTGGCGCTTCACCCATGACCCCCGTGGCGCGTTCATGGCGATGGACTTCGCGCCGGAGCCCGTCGAGCTGTCCTCCTTCGCCGAGGAGCACGTCCGGTTGTCCACCTCGCCCGAGTCCGGATTCGTCCGGGTCCTCACCGCCCAGCGCCGCGACGCCACGGGCGTGGACGTGCTGCGCGGCTGTGTGCTGCGCCGGATCGACGCCGACGGCACGCACGAGCGGATCATCGACGCGGCGGACGACTGGTACGACGTCCTCGCCGGTGTGTTCCGGCTGGACCTGAACGACGTCGACGCCCCCGCGCGGGCGGGGCTGTGGCACCGCGTCCGCACCGCCCACCAGGAGCGCGAGGCCGCCGGAAGCCGGTGACGGCCCCGCGGTCCGCCGCCCCGCTTCGGCTTCTATGTGTCCCGCAGCAGCGCCGCCATCGCCTCGAAGCCGCGGCGTTCCGCGTGGGCCAGGGCGGTTGTCCCGTGGGCGTCCGGCAGGTCGCGGTCCGCGCCGGCCGCGAGCAGCAGGGCAACGACCTCCTGGTGGGCCCGGCCGCCGTCGCCGAGGATGACCGCCTCCAACAGTGCGGTCCAGCCCAGGTCGTTGACGTGGTCGACGTCGATCGACGTCTCCTGGAGGACGGCCCGGACATAGGCCACATGGCCGCGTTCGGCGGCGGGGATCACGCTCACCCCGCCGAACCGGTTGCGCAGCGTCACGTCGGGCGCGGGGTCCGCCGTGAGGAGCACCCGCATCATCGCGACGCTCCCGGTGACGCCCGTCACCAGCCACGGGCTGTCGTGCCGCGCGTCCTGCGCGTTCACATCGGCGCCCGCGGCGACCAGGGCCCGCGCCGCGTCCACGTGGTCGCCGAGCGCGGCGAGCAGCAGCGGTGAGCGCAGTTCCTCGTCGCGGGCGTCCGTGCGGGCACCTTCGGCGAGCGCGGCGCGTACGGCCGCGGCGTCGCCCTGACGGGCGGCGGCGAGCAGCCGCAGGTCTGCGGGGGCGGGCATGAGGACTCCTCGGTACGAAAAGGGGCGGGGCGGGAGAGGCGTCAGTTGAGCGCGGCGACGCCGGCCCGGGCGAACTTCTCGTCGAGGTCGCCGGAGGGGGCACCGGCCACGCCGATGCCGGCGATCGGGCCGCCGTTCGCGGTCACCGGGACGCCGCCCGCGAGGAAGAGGGTGCCGGGGATGTCCTTCAGGTTGGGGGCCTGGGCGAGACGGCCGGCGAGGACCGAGGTGGGGGCGTTCCAGGAGACGGCGGTGTACGCCTTCTTGACGGCCGACTCGTAGGACTGCGGGCCCGCGCCGTCGCCGCGCAGGGTCACGAGGGTGGTGCCGTTGCGGTCGACGACGGCGACGGAGACCCGCTGGTTCTCCTTCTCGGCGGCCTTCAGGGCGGCCTGCGCGGCCTCGGTCGCGGCAGCGATCGTCAGGTGCGTCGACCGGGCGGTGTCCGTGTTCTTCGCGTCGGCGTTCTTCGTGTCGGCCTTGGCTGCCACGGCGGCCGCGGGGGCGTCGCCGGCGGCGGTGGCGGCGTTCGCGGAGACCGCGCCGAAGGCACCGGCACCGAGGGCGACCAGGGTCGCGCCGCCGGTCAGGACACGGGCACGCTTCGAGAGCTTCTTCCTGTCCGAGATCTTCTTCATGGTGGATGACTCCTCAGGTGGTCGGCCGGTCGGGAGGCGCCGCGCCGTCCCGCTCTGTCATCCATCCTGGGTCCGCCCCCGCCGCCGGCCGGTCCGCCCGGCGGCTCCTCCTCCCGGCCCGCCCGGCCGACCCCGGGGTCAGCCGATCGGCTGACCCCGCCGCGCCGCGCCCCGCAGTCCGGCCCAGTCGGGGATCTTCACCGGACCCCGGCCCAGCGTGCCGCCCAGGGCCGCCTCGGCCTCCTCGATCGCCTGCCAGCCGGTCCAGAGCACCGGCTCGTGCCCCAGGGCGCGCAGCGCGGCGACCGGGTCGGGCGCCACGGTCCTGCGGGCGAGGACGGGCGCGTCGGCCAGCAGGGAGGCGGCGGTCTCCTTGGCGCAGGGCCGGTTGGTGCCGATCACGCCCGTGGGGCCGCGCTTGATCCAGCCGGCCACGTACTCGCCCGGCGACGGCGTCCCGTCCCTGAGCACCCGGCCCGCGGCGTGCGGGACCGTGCCCCGCGCCGGGTCGAAGGGCAGCCCGGGCAGCGGCGCGCCCTGGTAGCCGACCGCCCGCAGCACCAGGCCGGCCGGGATCTCCTCGTACCGCCCCGTGCCCCGTACCCCGCCCGCCCCGTCCGGTGCGGTGTGCTCGAAGCGGACCGCGGCGACCCGGCCGTCCTCGCCGAGGATCTCCACCGGCCGCAGGAAGAACCGCAGCCGGACCGTGCGGGCGGAGGGCGTGGCGCCGACGGCGCCGGCCGCGTCCGCGGCCTCCGCCCAGCCTCGTACGACCTCCAGATTGCGCCTGCTGACGGCCGGCAGCCCGGAGGGGTCGGCGTACGCGGGGTCGAGGGCGAGCTCCGCGGGGTCGACCAGGACCCGGGTGTCCGGGAGCGCGCCGAGCTCGCGCAGCTCCTTGGTGGTGAACTTCGCCTGCGCGGGCCCGCGTCGGGCGACCATGTGCACCTCGCGCACCCCGCTGGCGCCGAGCGCCACCAGAGCGCTCTGCGGAATGTCGGTCGGCTCCAGCTCCTGGGCCCGCCGGACGAGCAGCCGGGTGACGTCGACGGCCACGTTCCCCGCCCCGACCACCACGGCGCCGGGCCGGTCGAGGCCGAAGTCGTCGTGGACCGCGTCCGGATGGGCGCTGTACCAGGAGACGAACTCGGTCGCCGAGAAGCTGCCGCGCAGCTCCTCTCCCGGCACCCCGAGCCGCCGGTCGCGCGAGGCGCCCACGCAGTACACGACCGCGTGGTAGAGCTCCAGGAGCCGGGCGGGCGTGAGCCCGCGCGCGCCCACCTCCACGTCGCCGAGGAAGGCGATCCGCTCGTCCTCCAGGACCGCCCGCAGGCTGCCCTGCAGCGACTTGATCTTCTCGTGGTCGGGCGCCACCCCGTAGCGCACCAGCCCGTAGGGGCAGGGCAGCCGGTCCAGGACGTCGACCCGGATGTCGGGCACGGCGTTCTGCCCGACCAGGGCCTGGGCGGTGTAGACCCCACTGGGACCGGAACCGACGACGGCGACGCGCAGCACGGAAGCACCCCTTCCCGCCGGGAGACCTCCAGCATGGCACCGGGAGCCCCGCCGGGGGAGTGGGCGCGCGCCGGCGAAACGGCGCGCCACCCGACCGGGCCCGTCCGCCGCCCGCCTCCGCGCCCCCGCCCGCCTACAGCGACCGCATCCGGTCGATCTCCACCGTCTGCTGCGCGATCACGTCGTTCGCCATCTCCTCCACCAGGACGTTGTTGCCCTGGCCGAGCACCTCCGCCGCCATGGTCACGGCGCCTTCGTGATGGGTGATCATCAGCTTCACGAAGAGCGCGTCGAAGGCCCGTCCCTCGGCGGCCTTCAGCTCGGCGAGCTGGGCCGCGGTCGCCATGCCCGGCATGGTGTGGTGGTCGTGGCCGGTCTGCGGGCGCGGGCCGCCGTTGTTCGTCAGCCAGCCCTCCATGGCCGCGATCTCCGGGCCCTGCGCGGCGGCGATGCGCTCCGCGACCTTCCTCACCTGGGGCGACGCCGCCCGCCGCGGCGCCAGCGCGGTCATCGTGAGGGCCTGCCGGTGGTGCGCGATCATCATCTGGACGTAACGGAAGTCGGCGCCGTTGGGTCGCTCGTCGGGCAGCATACGGGCCGCCTCCTCGGGCGAGACGCGCTTGGCCGGCTCACCCGGCCGGCCCGGTACGACGACCGCCGGTCCGCTCGGACCGCCCGCTCCACCCGCTGACCGGTCCGGACCGGGCGCCGACTCACAGGCCCCGAGGGCGAGTACGGCGGTGGTGCTGAGCAGCACCGCGGCGGTGCGGCGGACACGGCGGTTCGACAAGGCGACCTCCACGGGAACGTCGGCAACTCGGGTCACTCGGGTCACTCGGATCGCTCGGGCTCGTGCGGAGCACGAGGAGCACGGGCAGCACTCGGGGCAGGGCGATGGTGCGGCGAAACTTCAGGACGTTCGTGTCGCCATCTGTTGAGATGCGCACGCCAAGGACCATACTGCGCACGTCCATCCGTCGTTCACCTGTGAACGGAAGTCCCAGAGAGGACGGAGTGACTTCGTTGCGTACCACGAGTACCCCGCGCACACGGATCAGAAGCCTGGGTGTGGCGACCGCCGCGGCCGGACTGCTGGTCAGCCTGCTCGCCGCAGGGCCCGCGGCCGCCACACCCGACCCGGGCGCCATCCCCGTACCGGACACCGTCAGCGCGGAACGGGCGGCCGGGGCCCGCGCCGCCATCGCGAGCGGTGAGATACCCGGGGTGGACGAGATCGTCCACACGCCCAACATCGAACACCTCGCCAACATCCCGAAGGACGCCCTCAAGGGCACCAACTCCGACCTGGCCTTCCAGGGCGAATACGCCTTCGCCGGCAACTACGACGGCTTCCGGATCTTCGACATCAGCGACCCGCGGTCCCCGAAGACCGTGGCCCAGGTGCTCTGCCCCGGATCCCAGAACGACGTCTCCGTCTCCGGGAACCTCCTGTTCCTCTCCACCGACTCCTCCCGCAGCGACGACTCCTGCGCCAGCGTCTCCCAGCCGGCCACGGTGAAGGAGTCCTGGGAGGGCATGAAGATCTTCGACATCAGCGACATCGCCAACCCGCGCTACGTCGCCTCCGTCGAGACCGCCTGCGGGTCGCACACCCACACCCTGGTGCCGAAGCGGAACGACGTGTACGTGTACGTCTCCTCCTACGCGCCCAACGCGGCCTTCCCGGACTGCCGGCCGCCGCACGACGGCATCTCCGTCATCAAGGTGCCGCGCGACGCGCCCGAGCGGGCCGCGGTCGTCTCGTTCCCCGTCCTCTTCCCCGGCGACGGCCCGGACGGCGGCGGCAACCCCGGCGGCCCCACCAACCCCGGTGTCTCCAAGACCACGGGCTGCCACGACATCACGGTGCTGCTCAGCGAGGACCTGGCCGCCGGAGCCTGCATGGGCGACGGCATCCTCTTCGACATCAAGGACCCGGCGAAGCCCCGGGTCATCGACCGGGTCCAGGACAACGTCAACTTCGCCTTCTGGCACTCCGCCACCTTCAACCAGAAGGCCGACAAGGTGGTCTTCGCCGACGAGCTCGGCGGCGGCGGCGCGGCCACCTGCAACGCGGAGGTCGGCCCGAACCGCGGTGCCAACGGCATCTACGACATCGTCGGCAAGGGCGACGGGCGCAAGCTGGTCTTCCGCAGCTACTTCAAGATCTCGCGCCACCAGGCCGACACCGAGAACTGCGTCGCCCACAACGGCTCGCTGATCCCGGTCAGGGGCAAGGACATCATGGTCCAGTCCTGGTACCAGGGCGGTGTCTCCGTCTGGGACTTCACCGACTCCCGCCGGCCCAAGGAGATCGCCTACTTCGAGCGCGGCCCGATCTCGGCGACCACCCCCGTCGGCGGCGGTTCCTGGTCCGCCTACTACTACAACGGCTACATCTACTCGAACGACATCGCCAAGGGCTTCGACGTCCTGAAGCTCTCGGACAAGCGCACCGACAAGGCGCAGCGCGTCCGGATGCACGAGCTCAACGTACAGACGCAGCCGGACTACTTCCGCGACTTCGACCGGGCCTCCGGCTCCGACGACTGACCGGAAACGGACGACTGACCCGGAACCGACGAGTGGCCGGAAGGCGACGGCAGTTGCGCGACCACCGGGGACGGCAGCCGGACCGGCCGGCCCCGTAACGCCGTCGGAACCACCTGCGTGCCGCCGGGCGGACCTCCGTCCGGCGGCACGCCCTGCTCCCAGTCCAGCCCGTACCGCTGGAACAGCTCGGCCCGCAGCCGGGGCATCGGCATCGGCGCGCCCGGCAGCAGCACCGCGAACACCGCGCCCATGAGCAGGGCCCGCAGCAGCGGGTAGTCCCGGTCCACGTCCGCGGCGCCGTAGCGGGCCACGGTGTCGCGCAACAGCGCGGCCAGCCGCTGCTGCTCCGGACACTGCACGAACCCCTCGGCCTGGAGGATGCCCGCCATGTGCGTCCGCATGAGCACCGGCCGGTCCTCGGCGAGGCCGAGGATCGCGTCGATGGCCCGGGCCAGCAGCTCCCGGCCGTCCTCGGTGCGCGGCTCGCGCTCCAGCGCCTCCTCCAGCGTGAGGTGCATCAGCCGGTGCACGGCGGACTGCAGCAGCTGCCGCTTGCCCGGGAAGTAGTACGAGATCAGCCCGCGCGCCGAGCCGGCCCGCTCGGCGATGTCGCCGAGCGTC
Source organism: Streptomyces sp. NPDC012769 (assembly GCF_042901205.1). Classification (NCBI taxonomy): domain Bacteria; kingdom Bacillati; phylum Actinomycetota; class Actinomycetes; order Kitasatosporales; family Streptomycetaceae; genus Streptomyces; species Streptomyces sp. NPDC012769. The sequence goes on from NZ_JBIBCP010000003.1 coordinate 372,085, forward strand.
GTGGCCTCGTAACCCCGCTCCGAGACCAGTTCCACCGTGGCCGTCAGGATCCGCTCGCGGGAGCGCCTTCGAAGCTCTTCATTGACCGATGCGCTACGCGGGGACATGCTGGACTCCTGCGTTGACTGGCTCGCAGCCAATATACTCAGCGCGACCTGCCGTCGTGCCCTCGTGGCCGGCGGTGGGGCATGCCGTCTGTTCTGGGCGACGCGGGGGATCGTCCAGAACAGGCGGCTTCATCGTGTGTCTCCCATTCTGCTCCCGTCGTCCGCGCCGGTCGTCGGCGGCCTGCGGGCCTCCAGTCGCCGGTACGCGAGGATCGCCACGGCCACGCAGCACCAGCCCAGGAGCCAGCCGCCCAGGACGTCCGAGGGCCAGTGGACCCCCAGGTAGACCCGGGTCCAGCCGACGCCGACGACCGACACCACGGCCGCCCCGGTGAGCGCGCCCCAGCCCCGCCACTCCTCGCGCCAGCGCAGCGCGAGCACCCACAGCAGCAGCCCGCAGCTGACCGTCGCCGCCATGGCGTGGCCGGACGGGAACGCGGCGTAGTGCGCCGAGTCGACCGGATCGGGCCAGCTCGGCCGCGTGCGTCCCACCGCGGCCTTGATGCCGTGCTGGAGGGCGCCGGCGAGGAGGGTGGTGACCGCCACCCACACGGCGAGTCGGCGCTCCCTGCGCCACCACAGCGTGACGGCGGCCGCGGCGACGAGCGTCCGCATGGTCCACGGGTCCCAGACCCAGTCGCTCAGCACGCGGTTGAGCTGGGTGAACCCTGGTTCGGCGACCGCGCTGCGGTGCAGCTCCTCGGACACGTCCCGGTCGAACGACAGGAGCGGTGACCACCCCACGGCCACCAGGACGAGCAGCAGTACGGCCAGGGCTCCGGTCACGACGGCGGAGATGCGCATGGGCCGATCCTGCCCCACGGGCCCCCCTCGCCGTGCGCGCGGGGCCGCCTGTCGTCCGTATCCGGCCGACGAACACCGGGTCCGTACGGCGCGGATCAGCCCCGGCCGCCCGGCCGGGTCCGTGGCCCGAACCCGACGGCCCGGCCCGGTGCGGCCTAGCCGAGGGCCGTCAGTGCCGGGACGAAGGCCACCAGGACCGGGACCACCGGGACGAAGGCCGCCGCGGCGGTCAGGCGCAGGCGGCGGGCGGCGGTGAGGCGGGGCGTGGCCGTCAGCAGGCGGTTGACGCGCTGCGGCAGGCCGGCGTCGGGTGCCGGGCCGGGGCCGAAGACCCCCCGGTCCTCGTTGAGTTCGACCAGCGCCAGCGCGATGGTCAGCCGTCCGAAGCGGCGCGAGGCCACGTCGTCCGCCGCCAGCTCCACCAGCCGGTGCATCTCGCCCCGGAACGCGGCGAAGACCGGGACCCCCGGGAAGCCGGCCGCGAGCGCCGTGGCACAGTGCAGCAGCCAGTCGTGCCGCGCCCGGGCGTGGCCGTGCTCGTGCGCGAGGACGGCGTCGAGCTGGCGACCCTTGAGACGGCGCAGCGCGGCGGTGGTGACGACCAGGCGCGGAGTCCCGCCGGGCAGCCACCAGGCGTCCGGACGCTCGCCCTCCAGGACCACGAGGCGTTCACTGCCGGAGGGCTCCTCGCCGGGCAACAGCGGCGCCCTCACCAGGAGTTCGCAGCGCCGCTGTTTGCGGCGGGCCCGGGCGCCGCCGATCTCACGGCCCAGCATCGCCCCGGTCCACAGCCCGCCGGCCGCGAGCAGCACGGCGAGCGCCGCCGACCAGGGGCCGTCGGTGCCGAGCTCGTACGCCTCGATCACCGCGCGCGGGGCGGGCGCGAAGACGTGGCCCCGCACCGCCTGCCAGGCGACCGCCGCGCTGAGCGTCATCGACAGCGCGAAACTCAGCAGCACGGCCGCCACGACGCACTGCCACACCCACAGCGCCACCACGGGTTCCCGTTCCACCCAGTCGGCCCGCGCCAGAAGTCGCGGGGCGACGAGGGCGGTCAGGACGCCGAGCGCGAGCAGCGCGAGGGAGACCAACATGGCGCCACCCTATGAGCGCGGTACCAGGCAGGGGTACGGGCTCGCGGTTCAAGTGACGTACGCCACGGTTTGAGTTCGCCGTGCGGGCCCCTCAGAGTGTGAGGAGCATCGCCAGCATCGCGAGCGCCATGGACAGCCGGCACACCAGCGTCAGCTCCGGCCCGGCCCGCCCGGTCGCCGCCCCGCCGGCAGTGCCTCCGCCCACTCCGGTCACGGCCGCCGTCTGCCCGGTCACCGGGACCAGCCGGGCGCCCGAACGCAGCACGTAGACCCCGTAGTACGCGAGCAGCGCCCCTGTCAGCACGGGTATGCCCGACGCCGCGGCCGCGGCGCCGTGCCCCCCGCCGTGCGCTCCGTGTGCGCCGCCCTGCGGCGCGGCCATCACCACCGCCATGTAGACCATGGCGAGCGAGCCGACCAGATGGTGCAGATGGTGGCGCCCGCCCCGCACCGCGCCCATCAGTCCGTGCAGTGCCGCGGCCCCGAACACCGCCGCGTACACCACCCACGTCCACTCCGGGGGGCTGAGTACGGCGGCGGGCAGCGCCATCGCCGCCATCCCGAAGCCCATCACGGCCTCGCTCCCGGCCGCCGCGCGCGCCTCGCCGGCGCTGCCGCGCATGCGCCACAGGCAGAACGTGCCGCTCGCCGCGCACAGCACCACCAGCAGCCAGCCGGACAGAGCCGGTCCGTGCACGCCGGACACCCCCCTCCTCGCGGTCCCCTCCTCGCGGTCCCGGCGGAGTGCATGCCCGGCCCTCGCGGCACCCACGCGGGCGCACAGGCGCGCACAGGTGTACGAGGGGGGAGTGCGGGGCGCGCGTTAGGCTCGGGACGATCGCGTCCGCCGATCATCAGCGCCCGAGGGGAGACCCGCACACCATGGACACCGCCGCGCCCCAGCACACCGGCCGGATCACCTACCGGGACGCCGTCCTGGACGACGTCCCGGCGCTCGTCCCGCTCGTCCAGTCGGCCTACCGGGGCGATTCCAGCAAGGTCGGCTGGACCACCGAGGCGCACCTCCTCCAGGGGCAGCGCACCGACGCCGCGAGCGTCGAGGCGGTCGTCACCGCGCCCGGCAGCCGCCTGATGGTGGTGGAGCGGGACGGCGGGATCATCGCCTGCTGCCAGCTCGAGCACCGGGGCGAAGCCGCCTACTTCGGTATGTTCGCGGTCCGCCCCGAGCTCCAGGGCGCCGGCCTCGGCCGGCAGATCCTCGCCGAGGCCGAGCGGCGGGTGCTCGAGCTGTGGGACGTGCGCGAGATGCACATGGTCGTGATCTCCGTGCGCGAGGAGCTGATCGCCTGGTACGAGCGCCGCGGTTACCGCCGTACGGGCCGGATGTCCCCCTTCCCGTACGGCGACGAGCGCTTCGGCGTGCCGCAGCGGGACGACCTGCAGTTCGAACTCCTGGTCAAGGAGCTCGGCTGACCGTCTGACCGGCTGACGGTCCGACCGACGGACCGGCGGGCATCCGTCGAGAGACGGGGAGACCGGTCCGGTCCCTCGGGCCGCTCAGGCCGTGAAACGGCCCGTGCGGCGGATCTCCGGCCGGTCCGTGGTCGCGCCGTCGAGTCCGAGCGCCCGGGCGAGCCGCAGCTCGTCCTGGGTGTTCACCACCCAGCCGATCACCCGCAGGCCGTCCGCGTGCGCCCGGTCCACGGTGTCCTGGGTGAGGTGCCGGATGTTGAGGACGAGCGCGCCCGCGCCCACGGCGAGAGCGCGCTCGACCACGTCGGACTGCTGCTCGTCGGCGACGAGCGCGGTGCGCACTCCGGGGACGAGGGCGCCGATCTCCGCCAGGGCCTCGTCGTGGAAGGAGAGCACCTCCACCCGAGGGGCGAGGGCGCGCTCGTTGAGCACGCCGGCGAGGGCCCGGGCCGCGGCGACGTCCTTGATCTCCGCCTGGATGGGGGCGCGGACCGCTTCCAGGACCTCCTCGAAGACGGGGACGCGCTCCCCGTCGCCGGCGTCGAGCTCGCGCAGCTCCGCGAGGGTCTTCCCGGCGATCGGGCCGGTGCCGTCGGTGGTGCGGTCGACGTCGGCGTCGTGCATGACGACCAGGGCGCCGTCCTTGCTGAGGTGGAGGTCGAGCTCGATGGCGTCCATGCCCGCCTGCTCCGCGCGGACGAAGGAGAGCAGGGTGTTCTCGGGCGCGACGCCCATGACTCCGCGATGACCGATGGTGAGGAAACTCAAGATCTTCTCGCTTCCGTCGAGGTCCGGTCCCCGCTCCGCCGCTCCCGGTGTGCGGCTCGGTGCGGCGCAGTGCGGCTCGGGGCGCAGCCTAGTAGATGGGGACGAAACGGGAAGTCTCCGTGCGGAAGCCCGTGTTTCTCGCTGCGCAAGCCCGCCGGACAGGAAAATTCGCGGCGACATGGGGGGTCAGGCAGGATAATTTCTCTTGCCCCCTCTTGCGGGGAAGAACCGCGGATGCATACGGTGTCTTGACGCAAGGTTCTCCTGTGGAGGAAGAGGCATGACGGAAATTCTTGTGCAGGACGTGACCGGTGGGGGGACTTCCACCGATGCTCCGGTGATCGACCACCCTGCCTGGCCCGAGCTCAAGAATGCCGTGGAGGAGCTCCGCCCCTGGCAGAGCGCGGACGGCTCCATCGACTTCGAGGCCGAGGGCGCGCCGACCCGCGCCCACGCCGAGCAGACCGTCGAGCGCGTCGTCGCCGCGGTCGAGCGGCTCTCCCCGCTGCTCCCGCACGACGCGGACTACCACCGCGCGCTCGTCGCCGACCTGCGCAAGTGGGCTCAGGGCGGCTTCGAGGTCCCCGACTTCCTCGACGCGCTGCTCGCCTTCCAGCCGGCCGGCGAGCGGGTCGACGGGCTCCAGCACCTCGTCGTCTTCCCCATGTACACCCAGAACGGCAACCCGGACCGCAACCTCGAGGCGGTCGTGCTGCGCATGGTGTGGCCGGAGTGGCTCTCCGAGCTGGAGGCCACCCGCTACGACAACCCGCTGTTCTGCGGCATCGCCTTCGAGGACTTCACGGCCGGCTACGACACCCACTCGGCCGTCCTCTTCCCCGAGACCATCGCCGTGCGCGAGGCCCCCGAGCGCTTCACCTGGGGTGGCATCTTCTGCGACCGCGAGGCCGCCCGCTTCCGCAAGGTCACCGAGGCCGCCGTCGACATCCTCGGCCTCGAGCTGCCCGAGGACATCGCCGCCATGGTCGACGACCAGGAGCGCTGCGAGAAGGCCTTCGTCCTGTGGGACATGGTCCACGACCGCACCCACAGCCACGGCGACCTGCCCTTCGACCCGTTCATGATCAAGCAGCGCCAGCCGTTCTGGATGTACGGCCTGGAGGAGCTGCGCTGCGACCTCACTGCCTTCAAGGAGGCCGTGAAGCTCGAGGCCGAGGGCAACGAGCACGGCCGTGACGTGCAGTACGCGGTGCTCTTCGACCGCATGTTCCGCTTCCCGGTCTCGGGTGACCGCAACCGCAACTACGACGGTCTCGGCGGCCAGCTGCTCTTCGCGTACCTCCACAAGCACGACGTGCTCCGCTGGACCGACAACCAGCTGAAGATCGACTGGAAGCGGGCCCCCGAGGTCACCAACCAGCTCTGCGGCGAGATCGAGACGCTGTACCGCGACGGCATCGACCGCCCCAAGCTCGTGCACTGGTTCAAGGCCTACGAGCTGGTCTCCACCTACCTCGCCCCGCACCCCGGCTCCACCTGGGCCAAGGGCCCCGACGCCCTGGACCTGACGCAGCCGCCGCGCAAGCTCGTGGACGACGTGCTTCCGGACGAGTTTCCGCTCAGCATGTTCTATGAGGCCCTTGCCAAGAAGCTCAAGGGCGTGATCGCCTCCACCAAGGGCATCACCGCCGCGAAGGCGGCGCGCGGCGAGCAGGCCGCCGCGTGACCGGGACGGCACGGGCGAAGGGGTCCGAGGGACCCCTCCAGGAGACGGAGCAGGAGGCGACGACCATGAGCGGCAACGGAAACGGCGGAGCGCTGGACGGAGCCGTCATCGCGGTCGCCGGTGCGGCCGGCCCCGCGGGCCGGGCGACCCTCCTGCGCCTCGCCGACGCGGGGGCGACCGTCGTCGCCTCCGACGCCGACCCGACGCGGCTCGCCGAGGCGGTCGACGCCGCCCGCTACGCGCACGGCGGCTCCACCGTCACCGGCGACACCGTCGACCTGCTCGACCTGGACGCCACCCGCGAGTGGGCCGCCAAGACCGAGAAGGAGTTCGGCCGCATCGACGGTCTGGTCCACCTCGTCGGCGGCTGGCGCGGCAGCCCCTCCTTCCCCGAGACCGACCTCAAGGACTGGGACCTCCTGGAGAAGCTCCTGATCCGCACGGTCCAGCACACCTCGCTCGCCTTCCACGACGGCCTGCTGCGCAGCGGCGGCCGTGGCCGCTACGCCCTGGTCAGCCAGGTCGGCGCGCACAAGCCGCTGGCCAACAACGCCGCGTACAACGCGGGCAAGGCCGCCGCCGAGGCGTGGACGCTCGCCCTCGCGGACGCCTTCCGTAAGGAGGGGGGCGAGGACGGCCCGAAGGCGGCTGCTGCGATCCTGGTGATCAAGGCACTGGTGCACGACGCCATGCGCGCCGAGCGCCCCAATGCGAAGTTCGCGGGCTTCACCGACGTCACGGACCTGGCCGACGCCATCGCCGGACTGTGGGACCGGCCCGCCGAGGAAGTGAATGGACAGCGCCTGTGGCTGACCCCCAAGCCGTGACCGCGGCCCTGGGCTCCAGGACCGACGCCCGTCGTCACCACGACCCGTCGGTCCGGGGCTTCGCCAGCGACAACTACGCCGGCGCCCACCCGGAGGTCCTCGCGGCCATCGCCCTCGCCAACGGCGGCCACCAGGTCGCCTACGGCGAGGACCAGTACACCGAGCACCTGCAGCGGATCATGCACAGCCACTTCGGCCCCTCGGCCGAGGCCTTCCCGGTCTTCAACGGGACCGGGGCGAACGTGACCGCGCTCCAGGCGCTCACCGACCGCTGGGGCGCGGTGATCTGCGCCGAGTCCGCGCACATCAACGTGGACGAGGGCGGCGCGCCCGAGCGGATGGGCGGTCTGAAGCTGCTCACCGTGCCGACGCCGGACGGCAAGCTCACCCCCGAGCTGATCGACCGGCAGGCCTGGGGCTGGGAGGACGAGCACCGTGCGATGCCGCAGGTCGTCTCGATCACCCAGAACACGGAGCTCGGCACCGTCTACACGGTCGACGAGATCCGGGCCATCGTCGAGCACGCCCACTCCAAGGGCATGAAGGTGCACCTCGACGGCGCCCGCATAGCCAACGCGGCCGCGTCGCTCGACGTGCCGATGCGGGCGTTCACCAACGCGGTGGGCGTCGACGTGATCTCGTACGGCGGCACCAAGAACGGCATGCTCTTCGGCGAGGCCGTGGTCGTCCTCAACCCGGACGCGGTCAGCCACATGAAGCACCTGCGCAAGCTGTCCATGCAGCTCGCCTCCAAGATGCGCTTCGTGTCGGTCCAGCTGGAGGCGCTGCTCGCCAAGGACCTGTGGCTGCGCAACGCCCGGCACGCCAACGCGATGGCCCGGCGCCTCGCCGAGGGCGTGCGCGGCGTGGACGGGGTGGAGATCCTCTACCCGGTCCAGGCGAACGCGGTCTTCGCGCGGCTCCCGCACGAGGTCAGCCGCCGGCTCCAGGAGCGATTCCGCTTCTACTTCTGGGACGAGGCGGCCGGCGACGTGCGCTGGATGTGCTCCTTCGACACCTCGGAGGACGACGTGGACGCCTTCCTCCAGGCACTGAAGGAAGAGATGGCACGCTAGGGCTGCCGTGTCGACGTCTGCATGAATATGCGGCCGGACGGAAAGTCATTGACTTCCGTTCGGCCGCGTTCCTATGCTCACCGCGCATGGAACTCATCCAGGGGAACCCCGACCTTTCCGCCTATCTGGCCGCGAGCGAGGTCGTCGACCACGAGCACCCCGTGGTCCAAGAGGCCGCCGACCGGCTGTCGCGCGAACACTCCGACGCATACTCATACGCCGAAGCGGCCTACCTCTTCGTACGGGACACCGTCCCGCACTCCGCCGACTCCGGGAACCTCCGGGTCACCTGGCGCGCCTCCGACGTGCTCGCCACCCGCAACGGCATCTGTGCCGCCAAGTCCCACGCCCTTGCCGCGCTGCTGCGGGCCCGGTCCGTCCCCACCGCCTTCTGCTACCAGCGGCTGACCGACGACGGGGCGAACCCGGTGGTCCACGGACTGGTCGCGGTGAAACTGCCGGGGCGGGCCTGGGCGCGGCTCGACCCGCGGGGCAACAAGGCCGGCATCGACGCGCGGTTCTCGCTCGACGAGGAGCGGCTGGCCTGGCCCGTACGCCCAGAGTTCAATGAAGTGGACTATCCGGTGCTCTATGATGAACCGCATCCGGCTGTCCTGAGCGCCCTGCGGGCCGCGCGGGACCGGCCCCACCTCTGGACGATGCTCCCCAGCGAACTCTGAACGGCGGATCATGACCCTGACCCTCACCGTCTCCGACGAGGTGCGCACCCTCGTACCCGGCTTCACCCACCTCGCCGTCGAGGCCCGCGGACTCGTCAACGGGCCGAGCGACGCGACCAGCTCTGCCCTGCTCGACGACGCCGCCCGCCGGCTCACCGAGCGCCTGGCCGGACGGACCCCGGACCAGGACCCGCACATCGCCGCCTGGCGCGCCGCGTACTCCGCCTTCGGCGCCAAACCCTCCCGCACCCGCAACTCCGCCGAGGCGCTCGCCCGGCGCGCCCTCGCGGACGGCGGACTGCCCCGGATCAACCGGCTCGTCGACGCCTACAACGCGATCAGCGTGGCCCACCTGATCCCGGTGGGCGGCGAGGACCTGAACAGGATCCAGGGCGCCATGAGGCTCGTCCGCGCCACCGGTCAGGAGGACTTCGTCACCGTCGCGGGCGGCGAGGAGGCCGTCGAGCACCCGGAACCGGGCGAGGTCGTCTGGTGCGACGAGGCCGGCGTCACCTGCCGCCGCTGGAACTGGCGCCAGGGGCCCCGCACCCGAATCGACGTCGACACCACCGACGCGCTCTTCCTGCTGGAGTCGCTCGACCCGATGACCCTCGACGAGCTCCGCGCGGCCGGCGAGGAGCTCGCCGAGCTGCTCCAGAAGGTGAGCCCCGGCGCACGGATCACCGTCCGCGACCCGGAGTGACCGGTCCCGCCCGCGGGGCGGGACCCACCCCAGGGAGGGGGCTCAGCCCTCCTCGCCGCGCTCGGCGGCCTTGAGCTCCTCGGGCGTCGGCGCCGTGCCCCCGAGGTGCGCGGGCACCCACCAGGTGTCCGACGCGTCCTTGGGGCGCACGGGGTACGCGCGCTGGGCCGCCTCCAGTAGCTCCTGGACCCGCCCGCGCAGCCGGCGGGTGATCGCGCCCGCGTACTGGTCGGCCGGCGCCTCCACCGGCTCGCCGACCCGGATCGTGATCGGGATGTGGCTGCGCTTGAAGTTGCGCGGCCGGCCCTTGGTCCACACGCGCTGGGTGCCCCACAGGGCCATCGGGATCAGCGGCACCCCGGCCTCCTGCGCGAGGCGCGCGGCACCCGACTTGAAGCTCTTGAGCGTGAAGGACTGCGAGATGGTCGCCTCGGGGAAGACCCCGACGATCTCGCCCGCCCGCAGCGCGCTCAGCGCGTGCTCGTAGGCGTGCTCGCCCTGGGAGCGGTCCACCGGGATGTGCTTCATCGCGCGCATCAGGGGTCCCGACACCTTGTGCCGGAAGACCGCGTCCTTCGCCATGAACCGCACCAGACGCTTCTGCGGCAGTGCGGCGAGACCCGTGAAGATGAAGTCCAGATAGCTGATGTGGTTGCTCACGATCACCGCTCCGCCCTGGCGGGGGATGTGGTGCGAACCCTGAGTGTCGATCTTCAGGTCCAGCGCCTTGAACATCGTGAGAGCGGCGCCGATGACCGGACGATAGACGAGCTCTGCCATCTGGAAGGAAACCCTTCGTCTGTGCCTGGGGATTCTCCCGGCGAAGTTACGCGGCCGTAGGTTTTCGGCTTTGGGGCAGATCGTGCCCCATGTGCGGGCTGGTGACCAGTCCTGACGGCTTCGTACGGGGAGATTCTCGTCACTCGCGGTGGCCGTGGCGGGAATCGAACGGTGCCGTGGGACGCTGCACCGGGTGGGGAAGAGAGCCGAGGAGGCGGACGGATGACCGAGGTGCTGGGCGCGGCGGAACTGGGCGCGGAGCTGGGGGAGCGGGGGACCCTCGTCCAGTTCTCCACCGCCTTCTGTCAGCCCTGCCGGGCCACCCGACGGACCCTCGCCGAGGTGGCCGCCATGGTCGAGGGCGTCGGACACGTCGAGATCGACGCCGAGGAGCGCCTCGATCTCGTACGGGACCTGGGCATCGTCCGTACGCCCACGGTGCTGGTCCTCGACCGGGCCGGCCGGATCGTCCGCAGGGCCGCGGGACAGCCCCGGAAGGTCGATGTCATCGCCGCCCTCGGCCGCGCCATCCGGACGTCGTGACCCTGCTCCCATCTGACGGGACGCACTTGACTGCACACGTCAACGATCGTCAGGCTGGCGCAATGGTGTCAGAACTCCTTCTCTACGGCCGGGCCCACGTGGACCTCGCCCGCAACGCGAGCGCGCGCTGTCCGGGTGCCTGAGGAACCCGCGACCCGCCTCCCGCCGCCCCCGCTGAAGGACAACTCCATGACGGTCTCGCCCGAGCTCCGCACGCGCCCGACGATTCCCCGACCCGCCGACGTCCCCGCCGTCGGCACACCCCGCACCGCCTCTCCCGACCTGCTCCGTTCCGTCTTCCGGCAGCACGCCGCCGGTGTCGCGGTCATCACGGCGCACGGCGAGCGCCCGGTCGGCTTCACCGCCACCTCACTCAACTCCGTGGCCGCCGAACCCCCGATGATCTCCTTCGGCGTGGGCACCGGCTCCTCCAGCTGGCCCGTGCTCGCCGAGGCCGAGCACATCGGCGTGCACATACTCGGCGAGCACCAGCAGGAGCTGGCCACCACCTTCGCCCGCAGCGGCGCCGACCGGTTCGCCGCGCCCACCCGCTGGCGCCGGGGCCCCGAGGGCGTTCCCGTCCTCGACGGGGTGCTCGCCTGGCTGGTGTGCCGGGTGGTGGCCCGCGTCCCGGCCGGGGACCACCGGATCGTCATCGCCGAGGTCGTCGCCGGAGACCCGAGCGCCGGTGACCCGAGCGCCGGGGAGCCGAGCGCCGGTGACGCCGGCGGAGAGGCCTCCCGGCGCGGTGGCCGTCCGCTGCTGTACCACCAGGGCCGCTTCAACGCCCTGCGTGACTGAGAGTTCCCCTGCGGCCCCTGTGGGCGCGTTGGCAAGGTCACACGGCTGAGCGCTTGCTTACTGGTAACGAACTGGGTGTACTGACGAGTAATATTTCGGTCGGGGCCACCGGGGCCCCGACCGGAAACCCGCCCTTCAGGCGCCTATGCTGCGACCAGCAACGCAGCCCAGTTATGACGATGCAGTAGGAGAGCCGGCGTGAGCTTGAGGATCGTTGTCTGTGTGAAGTACGTGCCGGACGCCACTGGCGACCGGAAGTTCGCCGATGACCTGACGGTCGACCGCGACGACGTCGACGGCCTCCTTTCGGAGCTCGACGAGTACGCGGTCGAGCAGGCGCTGCAGATCGCCGAAGAGGCGGACGACGCCGAGGTCACCGTGCTCACGGTCGGCCCCGAGGACGCCAAGGACGCGCTGCGCAAGGCGCTGTCCATGGGCGCCGACAAGGCCGTCCACGTCGAGGACGACGACCTGCACGGCACCGACGTCATGGGCACCTCGCTGGTGCTCGCCAAGGCGATCGAGAAGACCGGCTACGACCTCGTCATCGCCGGTATGGCCTCCACCGACGGCACCATGGGTGTCCTCCCGGCCATCCTCGCCGAGCGCCTGGGCGTCCCGCAGGTCACCCTCCTCTCCGAGGTCTCCGTCGAGGACGGCGTCGTGAAGGGCCGCCGTGACGGCGACACCGCCTCCGAGCAGCTGGAGGCCTCGCTTCCGGCCGTCGTCTCCGTGACGGACCAGTCGGGCGAGGCCCGCTACCCGTCCTTCAAGGGCATCATGGCCGCCAAGAAGAAGCCGGTGGAGTCCCTGGACCTCTCCGACCTCGACATCGAGGCCGAGGAGGTCGGCCTGGAGGGCGCCTGGACCAAGGTCGACTCGGCGGACGAGCGCCCGGCGCGCACCGCGGGCACGATCGTCAAGGACGAGGGCGAGGGCGGCAAGCAGCTGGCCGAGTTCCTCGCGAGCCAGAAGTTCATCTAGCCGATCTCCCGGGGCGCGGCCCCGGGACCGGCGGGCTCGCGCAGAGCCACCAGACCGCCCCCTTTTTCGTTCGCAGGAGATTGAAGTCCCATGGCTGAGATTCTCGTCTACGTCGACCACGTCGACGGAGCCGTCCGCAAGCCCACGCTGGAGCTGCTGACGCTGGCCCGCCGCCTGGGCGAGCCGGTCGCCGTCGCCCTCGGCAACGGTGCCGCCGACACCGCCGCCGTCCTCGCCGAGCACGGTGCCGTCAAGGTCCTCACCGCCGACGCCGCCGAGTTCGCCGACTACCTCGTCGTCCCGAAGGTGGAGGCCCTCCAGGCCGCGTACGAGGCCGTGTCCCCGGCCGCCGTGCTCGTCCCGTCCTCCGCCGAGGGCAAGGAGATCGCCGCCCGCCTGGCCGTGCGCATCGGTTCCGGCATCATCACCGACGCCGTGGACCTGGAGGCCGGTGACGAGGGCCCGGTCGCGACGCAGTCCGCGTTCGCCGCCTCGTACACGACCAAGTCCCGTGTCTCCAAGGGCACCCCGGTCATCACCGTGAAGCCGAACTCGGCCCCGGTCGAGGCCGCCCCGGCCGCCGGCGCCGTCGAGGCCCTCGCCGTCTCCTTCTCGGAGAAGGCCACCGGCACCAAGATCACCGCCCGCACCCCGCGCGAGTCGACCGGCCGTCCGGAGCTCACCGAGGCCGCGATCGTGGTCTCCGGTGGCCGTGGTGTCAACGGTGCCGAGAACTTCGCGATCATCGAGGCGCTCGCCGACTCCCTCGGCGCGGCCGTCGGCGCCTCGCGCGCCGCCGTCGACGCCGGCTGGTACCCGCACTCCAACCAGGTCGGCCAGACCGGCAAGTCGGTCTCGCCGCAGCTGTACATCGCGGCGGGCATCTCCGGTGCCATCCAGCACCGCGCCGGCATGCAGACCTCGAAGACCATCGTCGCCATCAACAAGGACGCCGAGGCCCCGATCTTCGACCTCGTCGACTACGGCGTGGTGGGCGACCTCTTCGACGTCGTTCCGACGCTGACCGAAGAGGTCAAGACCCGCAAGGGCTGATGACCAACGGCTGACCAGCGGTTCTGTCGGTCCCGGGGCCGCACGGCGAACTCTCGCCGTGCGGCCCCGGGCCGTTTCGGACAACCATTGACGCAGGTCCCGACGGACTACTAACTTCGCCATACGGATTGTTGATTCCGTGCAGCGGAAAACAGGAGGATGTGGGATGGGTCAGCAGGAGAAGGTGTCGACGAGCCTCGCGGGCGCGGTCAGCGAGGGCATCAGCGCCTCCCTCGCCAGCGTCGACGCCGAGCTGGACCGTCGTTACCCGGGTGACCCCGGCACCCGTCAGCCCGTCCACACCGTCTACGTGCCCGGCAACGTCTTCGACGCCGGAACCATCCGCTCCTGGGGCGACCAGGCCCTCGCCGCCCTCGACGAGCACGCCCCCGACGCCGCCACCTTCGCCGCCGTCCTCGGCCTCGCCGACGACCTCGCCGAGGACGTCTACGGCCGCGTCCGCGCCAAGCTGGAGCGCGAGCCCATCGAGGACCTCCGCGTCGACTTCGAGGACGGCTACGCCGGCTCCGACGAGGACCACGACGCCGCCCGCGCCGCCCGGATCATCACCGACGCGTACGCGGACCTCAGCGCCGCCCCGTACATGGGCATCCGCATGAAGTGCATGGAGGCCGCCGTACGCGACCGCGGCATCCGCACCACCGACGTCTTCCTCACCGGCCTCATGGAGAACGGCGGCCTGCCCGACGGGCTCGTCCTCACCCTCCCCAAGGTCACCTACCCCGAGCAGGTCACCGCCTTCGTCCGCCTCCTCGAAGCCTTCGAGAAGGCCCACGGCCTCGACGCCGGCCGCCTCGGCTTCGAGATCCAGATCGAGACCAGCCAGGCCATCCTCGCCGCCGACGGCACCGCCACCGTCGCCCGCATGATCGACGCCGCCGAGGGCCGCGCCACCGGCCTGCACTACGGCACCTTCGACTACAGCGCCTGCCTCGGCGTCTCCGCCGCCTACCAGGCCAGCGACCACCCCGCCGCCGACCACGCCAAGGCGATCATGCAGGTCGCCGCCGCCGGCACCGGCGTACGCGTCTCCGACGGCTCCACCAACGTCCTCCCCGTCGGCCCCACCGCCCACGTCCACGAGGCCTGGAAGCTGCACTACGGCCTCACCCGCCGCGCCCTGGCCCGCGCCTACTACCAGGGCTGGGACATGCACCCCGGCCACATCCCCACCCGCTACGCCGCCGTCTTCGCCTTCTACCGCGAGGGTTTCCAGGCCGCCGCCAAGCGCCTGTCCGCGTACGCCAACCACGCCGGCGGCGACGTCATGGACGAGCCCGCCACCGCCAAGGCCCTCAGCTCCTACCTGCTGCGCGGCATCGACTGCGGCGCCCTCGACACCGCCGAGGTCGACGCCCTCACCGGCCTCACCCGCGCCGACCTCGACCGCTTCGCCGCCCCGCGCCGCGGCGACCTCACCGCGACGAACCAGTAGCGGCCAGGCCCGCAGCGGCGAAGGCCCGCGCGGGGCCGCCGCCTCCGCCCCGTACCCTGTACGCGTTCACAGCAGCCGGACAGGGAACGGGGCACGGGTGTCTTCGGGGGAGTACGAGCGGCTTGCCGGCCGCTATCGGGTCGTGCGGCAACTCGGGCGCGGCGGCATGGGAGTCGTCTGGCGCGCGGTCGACGAGGTCCTCGGACGCGAGGTGGCCGTCAAGGAACTGCGCACCTACAACGACGCGTCCGGGCCGGAACTCGACGGCCTGCGGCTGCGGATGCAGCGCGAGGCGCGGGCCGCGGCGCGCGTCCGCCACCCCGGAGTGGTCGCCGTCCACGACGTGACCGACCACGAGGGCCGGCCCGTCATCGTGATGGAGCTCGTCGACGGCCCCTCGCTCGACGGAGTCCTCGGCGAGCGCGGCACCCTCCCGCCGCGCGAGGTCGCGAAGATCGGCGCCGCCGTCCTGGAGGCCCTGGCCGCCGCCCACGACGTCGGCGTGCTGCACCGCGACGTGAAGCCGGGCAACGTCCTGCTCGACCGGGGAGGCCGGGTCGTCCTCACCGACTTCGGCATCGCCGCGATGGAGGACCCCGACGACGGTTCCGCCACGCATCTGACGCGCAGCGGCGAGATCGTCGGCTCGATCGACTACCTGGCGCCCGAGCGCGCCCAGGGACAGCAGCCCGGTCCCGCCTCGGACGTCTGGGCGCTCGGCGCGACCCTGTACGCGGCCGTGGAGGGCGCCTCGCCGTTCCGCCGCACCTCCACCTGGTCGACGCTGAACGCCATCGTCGTCGAGCCGCTGCCCGAACCCCGCAACGCGGGCCCGCTCATCCCGGTCCTCCGGCAGCTCATGCACAAGGACCCGGCACAGCGCCCCGACGCGCGGACGGCGGCGCGCCTGCTGAGGGCGGTGGCCGACGGCCAGGAGCCCGCGGCCCCTCCGACGGCCGGACCCGGCACGCCGCCGGGCGAGCCGTCCGCGTGGCACGGCGGCGCACCGCCCACCGCGAGCACCCCGCACGCGAGCCCCCCGCACCTGTGGGTGCCGACCGAGCCCGGCGCCGTACCGCTCCGGCCGGAGGGCGGCGCGGGCACCCCGGGGAATCCGTTCGGCGAGGGCGCCCGGCCGACGGCGCCGACGCCCGCCGGTCCGGTGAGCGCGTACGGGACGGGCGGCCCGAGCCCGTACGGCATGGCGGGCGGCCCCACCGCCGGCCCGGGAACCCCGTCCGGATTCGGCGGGCCGACCCCCTACGACGCGCCCGGCGGGCAGGGCACGGGGCCGACCAGCGGCGGCCCGCAGTGGCAGTCGTCCGGAGGGCCGGCGGCCGCGCCGTACGGAGTGCCGGGCGGGACCACCGTCCCGACCCGGCAGGCCGGCCGTGCCGGGCGGCGCCGCTCCGGGGTGCTGGTCGCCGCCGCCGTGGCCGCCGTCCTGCTGGTCGGCGGTGGCGTGACGTACGCGCTGATCGGACGGGACGGCGGTACGCAGCAGGAGCAGCTGGCCGACGGGCGGTCGCCGGTGGGCCCCGATGCCGACCAGGGACGCGTGCTCGACCCGGGCGCACCGGGAGCGGACGGGACCGCGACCGGCACCCCGACCCCCTCGGCCACGCCCTCGAAGGAAGGCGAAGGCGCGAGGAAGTCCGCCTCCCCGTCGCCCTCGGCGAGGACGACGAAGGCCCCCGTCCCGGGCGGCGCGTCCGGCGGTACGACGACGGGCGGGAGCACCGGCGGCAGCGGCGGGGCGACCGGGGGCTCGACCACGACGGGCGGTGGCGGAGGCGGTACGGGTACGACGCCCGCGCCCGTCTGCTTCCCCAAGGGCGGCGGGAAGTACGACTGCCAGGTGTGGCGCACCGAGAAGACGTACAGCCACGGCGGTGGCCAGATGGGCGTCCTGAACGCCGGCACGAACTACTTCTACTGCCAGGCCGACCTCGGCCGCCGCGAGACGTACGGCCAGTGGACCAACGTCTGGTGGGCCAGGACCGACGACGACAGCGGCAACACCGGCGTGTACTTCAGCGTCGTCTACATCAAGGGCGGCGACAACGACCAGCCGGTGCCGGGCCTGCCCGTCTGCTGACCCCGGCCGACGGCCGTCGGCGGACGGGCGGGGCGCCGAACCGCGCGGCCGTCAGGCGGGGGGCGGCGGCGGGATCTCGCCCGAGCCGCGGGCGATCAGGCGCGTCTCCAGGACCACCGTCGCCGGTGCCTCCTCAACCCCGTCGAGGCGCCGGAAGAGCCGTTCCGCCGCGGTTCGTCCGAGCGCCGCCGCGTCCTGCGCGATCACGGTGATGCCGAGCAGGTCGGCGAGCTCGATGTCGTCGAAGCCGACGAGGGCCACCGGCCGTCCGCGCTCCGCGAGGACCCGTACGGCGGTGACCGTCACCCGGTTGTTGCCCGCGAAGAGCGCCGTCACCGGCTCGGGCCCGGACAGCATCGCCGCGACCGCCTCCGCCACCCGCTCCGGGTCGGTCGTCCCGAGCGACACCCACGCGTCGGCCACGTCGAGGCCCGCGTCCGCCATGGCCGCGCGGTAACCGCGCAGCCGCTCCGTCGCGGTGTGGATGCGCGGCCGGTCGCCGATGAAACCGATCCGGCGGTGGCCGTGCGCGATCAGGTGCGCCACGCCCGTCCGGGCGCCGCCGAAGCTGTCCGAGAGCACCACGTCCGCGTCGATCCCGCCGGCCGGGCGGTCGACGAAGACGGTGGCCACACCGGCCCGGATCTCCGGCTCCAGATAACGGTGGTCGGTGCCCGCCGGAATGACGATGAGTCCGTCCACGCGCCGCGCGCACAGCGCGAGCGCCAGCTCCTGCTCCCGGTCCGGGTCCTCCGCGCTGGAGCCGTTGATGAGCAGCGCGCCGTGCGCCCGGGCGACCTCCTCGACGGCGCGGCTGAGCGGACCGTAGAAGGGGTCGGCCAGGTCCTCCAGGACCAGCCCGACCGACGCCGTGCGTCCCTTGCGCAGCACCCGTGCGCTGTCGTTGCGGCGGAAGCCGAGGGCGTCGATGGCCTCCTGGACGCGGCGTTCGGTGTCGGGGGTGACACCGGCCTCGCCGTTGACGACCCGCGAGACGGTCTTGAGGCCCACGCCGGCCCGGGCGGCGACGTCCTTCATCGTGGGCCGATTGCCGTAACGGTGCTCGGGGCGGCGGGCGATGTCGGCCACGGTGCGCGGTTCCTCCGTCGTGTGCGGGGTCATCGGTCCCGATCTCGGTCGCGGCCTGGGGCCGGGCTCCCGGTCTCGATCTCGTTGCTGTCGAGCATAGGGCCTGGACAACGTTGTCAGAGCCGGGAAGACTGTAGGTCACACCCACTGCCCCCACGGAGACACGGAGCCCATGCGCACTGACCTCGTCGTCGCCCTCGACATCGGCGGCACCAAGATCGCCGGAGCGCTGGTCGACGGTGACGGCAGGATCCGCGTCCGGGCCCAGCGGCCCACCCCGGCGAGGGAGGACGGCGAGACGGTGATGCGGGCCGTGGCGGCCGTCCTCGACGAGCTGTCCGCCGCGCCGCTCTGGGAGTCGGCGACGGCCGTCGGCATCGGCAGCGCCGGTCCGGTCGACGCATCGGCGGGCACCGTGAGCCCGGTCAACGTGCCCGGCTGGCGCGCCTTTCCCCTCGTCGAGCGGGTGCGCCGGGCGACCGGCGGACGGCCCGTCACCCTCGTCGGCGACGGCGTCGCCATGACGGCGGCCGAGCACTGGCGGGGCGCGGCGCGCGGCCACGACAACGCGCTGTGCCTCGTCGTCTCCACGGGCGTCGGCGGCGGGCTCGTCCTGGACGGACGCATTCACCCGGGCCCCACCGGCAACGCCGGTCACATCGGCCACATCAGCGTGGACCTCGACGGTGACCCGTGCGCCTGCGGAGGGCGGGGCTGTGTCGAACGGATCGCCAGCGGCCCGCACATCGCCCGCCGCGCCCTGGACGAGGGCTGGCGCCCAGGACCCGACGGCGACACCTCCGCCGCGGCGGTGGCAGCCGCCGCCCGGGCGGGCGACCCCGTGGCCGTCGCCTCCTTCGACCGCGCCGCGCGGGCCCTCGCGGCCGGGATCGCCGCCACCGCCACGCTCGTCGAGGTCGACATCGCCGTGGTCGGCGGGGGAGTGGCCGGCGCGGGCGAGGTCCTCTTCGCGCCGCTGCGGCGCAGCCTCCGCTCGTACGCCACGCTCTCCTTCGTGCGGGGACTCACCGTGGTCCCCGCGCTCACCGGCACGGACGCGGGTCTGCTGGGCGCGGCCGCCGCGGCGCTTCCGGAGAGCGCGGCCGGCCGAGCCTGACGGGCCGAGCCCGGCGGGCGTCGGCGCCGTGCCCGCCCGCCGCGGCGCGGAAGCGGGCCGCGCCCGTGTGCGCGTGCGCCTCCCTGTCCGTGGCCTCAGCCCCGTACCGACTCCGGGGAGCGCTGTTCCACGATCACCAGGAAGGTGTCGGTCGCCAGATCCATGACCACGCGCGCGGGCAGGCCCTCCTCGCGGCGCGCGTTGGCGAACTCCTCCGCCGGCCAGCTGCCCCGCGGCCCACCGGCCGGAAAACGCTCCAAAACCGTACGGTCCATCTCCGCACCCCCTCGTGCTCGCCGTTTCCAACGACGGTCCCTCGTGAAGTGTTACGCCGGGGCACGGGAGCGCGGTTCCCCCGGGGGGTTTCCGTGGCAGGGTGGTGCGGGCAGTCCACTGGGGCCAACCGAAGAGGGGGAATCGTGATCGTCTGGATCAACGGTGCGTTCGGCGCGGGGAAGTCCAGCACCGCGCGCGAGCTGGTCGATCTGATCCCGAACAGCACGTTGTACGACCCGGAGCTCACCGGCGGCGCGATCGGCCTGATGCTCCCGCGGAAACGTCTCGCGGAGGTGAGCGACTTCCAGGACCTGCCGATCTGGCGCCGTATGGTCGTGGACACCGCCGCCGCGCTGCTCGCCGAGGTGGGCGGAGTGCTCGTCGTGCCGATGACGCTGCTCCGCCAGGAGTACCGCGACGAGATCTTCGGGGGGCTCGCCGCCCGGAGGATCGAGGTGCGGCATGTGGTGCTCACTCCCGACGAAACGATCCTGCGTGGCCGGATAGACAGCCGTGCCGCCTTCGCCGGCGACACGGACCCGCAACAGACCGGTGCCGGCACCCCTCAGGGCGGCGAGACCGCGGCCGAGGCCGTCGACCGCGCCCGCCGCTGGTGTCTCGACCACATCGACCCGTACCGCGCCGCGCTCGACGGCTGGCTCTCCGCCGACGCGTACGCCGTCGACAACTCCGCGCTCACGGCCGCCGAGACTGCCCGGGCGGTCGCCGACGCCGTCACGGCCGGCCACGCGGCGCCCTGCGGCATCGTCCAGACCCCCGAACCCACCGGCGAGACCCTGGCCGCCGGCGTGCTCCTCTTCGACGAACAGGACCGCTTCCTGCTCGTCGACCCCACCTACAAGCCCGGCTGGGAGTTCCCCGGCGGCGTCGTCGAACGCGGCGAGCCGCCCGCCCGCGCCGGCATGCGGGAGGTCGCCGAGGAGATCGGCCTCCAACTCGACACCGTCCCCCGGCTGCTCCTCGTCGACTGGGAACGCCCCCAGCCCCCCGGCTACGGCGGACTGCGCCTCCTCTTCGACGGCGGCCTCCTCCCCGCCGCCGACGCCGACCGCCTCCTGCTGCCCGGCGCCGAGCTCCGCGCCTGGCGCTTCGTCACCGAGGAGGAGGCCGCCGACCTGCTGCCCCCGGTCCGCTACCACCGCCTCCGGTGGGCCCTGCGCGCCCGTGAACGCGGCACGGTCCTGAACCTGGAGGCGGGCGTCCCGGTGGGCTGACGGGCCGTCCGTCCCGCCCCCGCCCGCTCCCGCGGCGAAGGCGTCCGCTCGCCTGACACCTCTTCTCAGGCGGGTCCCTCCCCTTGAGCCGACGCCTTCGTCAGCCGCTCCGCCGTGTCGGCCGTCACCGGTTCGCCGTGCCCGCAGCACAGCACCGACGGGCGGAGTCCGGCCAGCCGGCGCATCGAGGCCAGGGCCTCGGCGCGGTCCACGTGGAAGACGCCGAACATCACGTCCGGGACCGACGCCACCGTGTCGCCGGTGAACAGGACGCCGTGGCGCGGAAGATGGACCGCGAGGGAGCCGGGGGTGTGGCCGGGGGTGTGGAGGGCCACCGCGCCGTCGCCGAAGCCGAGCGCCTCGCCGTCCGCGACCTCCCGGTCCACCCGGGTCGGCGGGGCCTCGGGGATGGCGAGGCCGTGCGCGTACAGCGGCAGCTCCCAGTCGAGCAGAACCGGTTCGGGGACCGGGAGTTCGCCCCGGATCACCGGCGCTTCCAGGGCGTGCGCCAGGATCTCGGCGCCGAAGCGGTCCGCGATCTCCCGCGCCGCGCCCACGTGGTCACGGTGGCAGTGGGTGAGCACGATCCGTCGGATGCGGGACGGATCGAGGCCCGCCCCGCGCAGCCCCGACTCGATCGCGTCGGCCGAGCCCGCCCAACCGGCGTCGATCAGGGTCAGTTCGGTGTCGCCCCCGGTGCCGTCCTCCGCGCCGTCGCGCCACAGATACGCCTGGCCGATCGGGAAGCGGAGCATGTGCAGGCGAGGAGTGATCTCTACGAGGTCCATGCCGCGAACGTACGTCCACGGCACCGACCCCGGGCCCGGTCTACGCTCTGGGCGAGTTCCGCCCAGAGCGTGACCGCGGCGGCATCAGGCCTTCGAGCGCGCGTAGTTCAGCAGGAAGTGGGCCTCCGCCACCGACAGCCGCTCCAGCTCCTGCGGCGAGACCGACTCGTTCACCGCGTGGATCTGCGCGTCCGGCTCGCTCAGGCCGATCAGCAGGATCTCCGACTCCGGGTACAGCGTCGCCAGCGTGTTGCACAGCGGGATCGAGCCGCCCATGCCCGCCGTCTGCATCTCCTCGCCCGGGTACGCGACCTTCATCGCCTCCGCCATCGAGACGTACGCCGGGCTGGACGTGTCCGCCTGGAACGCCTGGCCCTGGCCGACCTGCTCCAGGCTGACCCGCGCGTTCCACGGCGTGTGCTTCTCGATGTGCGCGTACAGCAGCTCCGTCGCCTTCGCCGCGTCCTGGCCGGGCGGCACGCGCAGGCTGATCTGCGCGCGGGCCGTCGCCGGGATCGACGGCGTCGCGCCCGCCACCGGGTGGCAGTCGATGCCGATGACCGTCACGGCCGGCCGCGCCCAGATGCGGTCGGCGACCGTGCCGTTGCCCGGCAGCTCCACCCCGTCCAGCACCTTCGCGTCCCTGCGGAAGTCGGCCTCCGGGTACTGCAGGCCCTCCCACACCGCGTCCGCCGGCAGCCCGTCGATGACGGTCGAACCGTCCTCCGCCCGCAGCGAGTCCAGTACGCGGATCAGCGCCGCCAGCGCGTCCGGCGCGGCCCCGCCGAACTGCCCCGAGTGCAGGTTGCCCTGGAGCGTGTCGATGGTGACCCGGATCATCGTCATGCCGCGCAGCGTCGCCGTCACGGTGGGCAGCCCGACCCGGAAGTTGCCCGCGTCGCCGATGACGATCGCGTCCGCCGCGAGGAGCTCGGGGTGCGCCTCCGCGTACCGCTCGAGACCGCCCGTGCCCTGCTCCTCGGAGCCCTCCACGATCATCTTGACCGTGACCGGCACCCCGCCGTTCGCCTTCAGGGCGCGCAGCGCCAGCAGGTGCATGATGAAGCCGCCCTTGCAGTCGGCCGCGCCGCGCCCGTACCAGCGTCCGTCCTCCCGCTCGGTCAGCTGGAACGGCGGCGTCACCCACGCCGACTCGACCAGCATCGGCTGCACGTCGTAGTGCGCGTAGAGCAGGACGGTCGGCGCGCCGGCCGGGCCGGGCAGCACGCCGTACACCGACTGCGAACCGTCCGGGGTGTCGAGCAGCGCCACGTCCTCGAAGCCCTCGGCGCGCAGCGCGTCCGCCACCCAGTTCGCGGCGGCCTCGCACTCGCTGCGCGGAGCGACGGCCTCGTCCGCGACCGACTGGAAGGCCACCAGCTCCGTCAGCTCCGCCTTCGCGCGGGGCATCAGGGATGCGACGGTCTCGGCGATCGGATTCGCGGTCATGGGCACGCTCCTGGTGGGTGCGACGTTGTCAGGACGACGCCGTGTATCGGTTGTACGGCGAACGCATGGCCGATCCTACGGCGCAGGGCGACACGGCCGGGCCCCGCTACCGAGCCGTAGGATGCGTGCAGAGCAGGAACCACCGGTCGGATCAGGAGCAGAAGCACATCGTGAGCAGCGAGAACGCAGACGCCGGAGCGGCGGAGACGGGCGCGACCGGAGCGGCCGGAGCGGGCGCGGGGGCGGTGGACCCGGACGAGGACCGCACCGTCTGGGACGTGGTCGTGGTGGGCGCGGGGCCCGCCGGCGCCTCCGCGGCGTACGCGGCGGCCGTCGCCGGACGCCGGGTGCTGCTCCTGGAGAAGGCCGAGCTGCCCCGCTACAAGACCTGCGGCGGCGGCATCATCGGGCCCTCGCGCGACGCGCTGCCGCCCGGCTTCGAACTGCCCCTGCAGGACCGGGTGCACGCCGTCACCTTCTCCCTCGAAGGCCGCTTCGCGCGCACCCGCCGCTCCCGCCGCATGCTGTTCGGCCTCATCAACCGGCCCGAGTTCGACGCCCGGCTGGTCGAGCACGCCCAGAAGGCGGGCGCCGAGCTGCGCACCGGCGTCACCGTCACGCGCGTCGAACAGCACGGCCCGGCCGTGCCGGACCGCCGGACCGTCGCCGTCGTCCTCGCCGACGGCGAGACCGTGTTCGCCCGCGCCGTGGTCGGCGCCGACGGCAGCGCGAGCCGGATAGGCGCGCACGTCGGTGTGAAGCTCGGCCAGGTCGACCTCGGTCTGGAGGCGGAGATCCCGGTTCCGCCGTCGGTGGCCGAGGACTGGAAGGGCCGCGTCCTCATCGACTGGGGGCCGCTGCCGGGCAGTTACGGCTGGGTGTTCCCCAAGGGCGACACGCTGACCGTCGGTGTCATCTCGGCGCGCGGCGAGGGCGCCGCCACCAAGCGCTATCTGGAGGACTTCGTCGCGCGGCTCGGCCTCGCGGGCTTCGAGCCGGCGATCTCCTCGGGACATCTGACCCGTTGCCGCACCGACGACTCGCCGCTGTCCCGCGGCCGGGTCCTGGTCTGCGGCGACGCGGCCGGCCTTCTCGAGCCGTGGACGCGCGAGGGCATCTCGTTCGCGCTGCGCTCGGGACGGCTCGCGGGGGAGTGGGCGGTCCGGATCGCCGAGGCGGGCGACGCGGTGGACGCGCGCCGGCAGGCGCTCAACTACGCCTTCGCCATCAAGGCCGGGCTGGGCGTGGAGATGGCCGTGGGCCGGCGGATGCTCGCCGTGTTCGAGCGGCGCCCGGGACTGCTGCACGCGGCGATCACCGGACTGCGGCCCGCGTGGCGGGCGTTCACGGACATCACGCGCGGCGCGACGACGCTGGCCGGCCTGGTCCGGGGCAACGGTCTGGCGCACCGCGCCCTCGACCTGCTCGACCGCCGGATGGACACCTCGGCGGGCGTCGGACCGGCGGGACGGGGTGTGGCGCCGCGGACGGAGGACGGGGTGGCGGACGCGGATCGGCCCGCCGAGGGGAACGTGCCGGAGGCGTCCTAGTACGTGTTGTCGGGGCCTGACCAGGCTCGATCGGGCGGTGCGGAGGTTCTCCGTACCGCCCTCACGCGTTCGGGGCGGAGGTGACGTGAGGGGTGGGGGTGATCCGGAAGACGGGGTACCGGGGCGCGACGGCACGCAGCTCCGCGTCGGTGGAGTCCGGGCCGACGCCCTTGAAGAAGACGCCGACCTCGGCCTTCCAGCGCACGAGGTAGGCCCGCAGCAGCGCGGGCTTGTCGTCGTCCGCGATCTCGACGGCGGTGAACGGCTGCACGTGCCTGCCGAGGTGCAGCTCGCCACCGCCCGCCGCCCGCATGTTGTGGGTCCACTGGACGTGGCCGCGCGGGGCGATCAGGTACTGGACGCTGTCCACCGTCAGCACGTTGACGGGGGTGCGGCGCCATTCGCCGCTCTTGCGGCCGCGTACGGCGAGGACGCGGGAGCCCCAGACGCTGATGCCCCGGCGGGTCATCCAGGCGACCGCCCGGTTGACGACGTTGATCGTGAACCAGCCGGGCTTGAGGACATGTGCGGAGGGGGCCGGCTGCTGCGTGGCGGTCATCGAGGATCTCCCTGAGAGAAGAGAGTGGAGCGCTGCTCTGAAGTGTGAGCACTGCTCTCGCTTGAGGACAGTGTGCACGGGGCGCCGCTCACAAGCAAGAGCAGTGCTCTCTTTTCGGTGCGGTGCTCCGAACCGTGGCAGACTGCTCTCCATGACCACCGTTCAAGGAGCCCGCGCCCGCGCCCGGATCGAGATCACCGCCGCCATCAAGGACGAGGCCCGCCGCCAGCTCGCCGCCGAGGGCGCCGCCAAGCTCTCCCTGCGCGCCGTCGCCCGCGAGCTCGGCATGGTCTCCTCGGCGCTCTACCGCTACTTCCCCAGCCGCGACGACCTGCTGACCGCGCTCATCATCGACGCCTACGACGCCGTCGGCGCCGCGGCCGAACGGGCCCACGCCGCCGCCGAGGCCGCGGCCCCCCGCGATCACCTCGCCCGGTGGACCGCCGTCTGCCGCGCCGTCCGCGCCTGGGCCGTCGAGCACCCCCATGAGTACGCGCTCATCTACGGCTCCCCGGTCCCCGGCTACAACGCCCCCCAGGACACCGTCGCGCCCGCCTCCCGCGTCGGTCTCCTCCTCGTGTCCATCGCCCGCGCCGCCTACCGCGACCAGGGCATCGCGCTGCCCCCGCTCCCGGCCACCCTGCACCCCGAGGCGGAACGGCTCGCCGCCGACCTGGCCCCCGATCTCCCGCCCGCCCTCGCCGTCGCCCTCGTCTTCGTCTGGGCCCAGCTCTTCGGCCTGATCTCCTTCGAGGTCTTCGGCCAGTTCAACCGGATCGTCGAGGACCGCGACGCCTTCTTCGCCACCGCCGCCGAACGCCTCGGCCGCGAGACCGGCCTCCTCCCGAGGCCCTGACACGGGGCCCGAGGCCCCGACACCGCGATCGAGGTCGGGTCGCCGCCGTACTCCCCGGGGAGTACGGGTGACCACCCCGCCCGGCGGACGCTCCGGCCCCATGAGCCCGTCTAGCGTGGCCGCATGGACGAACAGCCGACCGGTACCCCGGCCACCGGCCCCCGTGGCCCCTGGCACGGCGGGCCGTGGGGGCGGGCCGCCGTGCGCGGAGTCGAGGCCCGGTTCGGAGGCGGGCTCGGAGGCGGTGCCGAGGGGACCCCGGGCGGGCTGCCATGGCGGTCCACGCTGGCGGTCGCCGTCTTCGTGTCCGTCGGTACGGGCTTCGCCGGGCGCGGCCAGCTCGATCGCGTGGCGCTCGACGGCCTGGGGCGGGTCCTGCTCCTCCTCGGGGCCGCGCTGCTGCTCCTGCGCCACCGTCACCCCGTGCCCGTGGTGTTCGGGGTGTCGGCGGTGACGCTGGCGTACCTGGCCGCGGGCTACCCGTACGGTCCCGTCTTCGTCACCGTCGCCCTCGCCTGCTTCGCCGCCGTCGTCCACGGGCACCGCCGGGCCGCCTGGTGGGCGCTCGGGCTGCTGTGGGCCGGACATGTGGTCGCGGCGCACTGGCTCTACGGGTATCTGCCGCCCGACGGCGACGGCCCCGCCCCCTGGGGGCAGGAGCTGCCGGTCGCCGCCTTCGTCGTGGCGATCCTCGCCGCCTCCGAACTCGCCAGGGTCCGCCGCGAGCAGTGGGCGCGGGAACGCGCCGAGCGGGCCGCCGCCGAGCGCCGCCGCGCCGACGCGGAGCGCCTGCGGATCGCCCGCGAGCTCCACGACGTCCTCGCCCACTCCCTCTCCGTGATCAACGTGCAGGCCGGCGTCGGCCTCGCCCTGCTCGACTCCGACCCCGGCCAGGCCCGCAGCGCCCTCACCACCATCAAGGCGGCCAGCAAGGAGGCCCTGGGCGAGGTGCGGCAGGTGCTCGACACCCTCCGCGCCCCCGGCGACGCGCCCCGCGCCCCGGCGCCCGGCCTCGACCGCCTGCCCGAGCTGGTCGAGCAGGCCGCCGCCGCGGGACTCGCCGTCCGCACACAGACCGAGGGCCGACGCAGGCGCCTTCCGCCCGGCACGGAGCTCGCCGCCTTCCGGATCGTGCAGGAGGCGCTGACCAACGTGGTGCGCCACTCCGGTTCGCGCGCGGCGCTGGTCGTGCTCGCCTACCGCCCCGGCGCCCTCGACCTGCGGATCGACGACGAGGGACCGGCCACCGGCGGCGACGCGGGCGGCAGCGGCAACGGACTCGCCGGAATGCGGGAGCGGGCCGCGGCGCTCGGTGGCACGATCGAGGCGGGCACCCGGCCGGACGGCGGCTTCCGGGTGCGCGCCCACCTCCCCGTCGGACCCGAGGAGTCTGTGTGAGTCCCGAGAGTCCCATGAGCCCCGACGGTTTCGTGAACCCGGCGAATTCCGTGAGCTCCGGGAGCCCCGCGAGTTCTGCGCGCCCCGTGATCAGGGTGCTGCTCGCCGACGACCAGTCGCTCGTACGGGCCGGTTTCCGCGCGCTCCTGGACGCCCAGCCGGACATCGAGGTGGCGGGCGAGGCCGCCGACGGCGAGGAGGCCGTGGCCCGGGTGCGGGGACTGCGCCCGGACGTCGTCCTGATGGACATCCGGATGCCGCGCCTGGACGGTCTCGCCGCCACCCGCCTGATCACCGGCGACCCGGAGCTCGGCGCCGTCAGGGTCGTGATGCTGACGACGTTCGAACTCGACGAGTACGTCTTCGAGGCCATCCGCTCCGGTGCCTCCGGCTTCCTCGTGAAGGACACCGAGCCGGAGGAGCTGCTGCGCGCCCTGCGGGCGGTGGTGCGGGGCGACGCGCTGCTCTCGCCCGGGGTGACCCGCCGGCTCATCGAGGAGTTCGCGGCCCGCTCCAAGCCGCCCGCTCGGGCCGCCGGGCTCGACGAACTCACCGACCGCGAACGGGAGGTGATGGCCCTCGTCGGCATCGGACTGTCCAACGAGGAGATCGCCCGCCGCCTGGTCGTCAGCCCGCTCACCGCGAAGACGCACGTGAGCCGCACCATGGTGAAGCTCGGCGCCCGCGACCGGGCCCAACTCGTCGTCCTCGCGTACGAGTCGGGCCTCGTCCGTCCCGGCTGGCTGGGCTGAGCGGGCTCGGCCGGCGGGGGGCGTACCGGGTCTACGACCAGGTGACGGCGGAGTTCTCCCGCCACAGCCGGGCCAGGGACGCGTCGCCGGTGACGGTCACGGCCTCCTGCGGCAGCCGGTTCCACAGCGTCAGATAGAGCCGGTCGGCGGGGCCGCTCAGCTCGCAGTCGGCCGGCCCCTCGGCGTCGGTGCGGGTACGGGGCGGCTCGGGCGACAGCCGTACGGTCCAGACGTCACCGGTGTCGGTGGCGCGGACCCGCAGCGTGCGCGGCTCGGGCGCGCGGACCCGGCTGCGGTCGCGGGTGTGGAAGGCGCGGAGGAGCTCGTCGACGCCGTCCGCGGCGAGGGCCGGGTCCACCCGGCCGGGCCCGGCGGCGAGCGCCGACTCGGCGTCGGCCCGGTGCACGGTCGTCTCGTGCGCCTGGCGCCGCGCCCAGAACGCGAGCGGCGACGGCGCCGGCAGGAAGGTCCAGCACTCCAGCTCCGCGGGCGCCTCGCGCAGGGCGGCGACCAGACGGGCGTGCCCTTCGCGGACGTACGAGAGGAGCGCGTCGCCGTCGAGGTCGGTCTCGCCTCCGTCGGGGTGGTACGACGTGTGACCCTCCACGACGAAGGCGGTGGCCCAGCGGTGGACCATCGTGGTGTGCCGCAGCAGGTCACGGACCCGCCAGTCCGGGCAGGTCGCGACCTCGGCGTCCGGTCCGGCCGCCGACGCGGCGTCCAGGAGGGCCTTGCCGGCGGCGTCGAGCGCGTCGATGTGCGCGTCGGTGCTCAGGTTGTCCATGCCTGGGATTATCGCCTCACGCCCCTGTCCCCGGGGGGCCGTTGCGCTTCAGCCGGCGCTCCGACCGGCGGCCTGACAGGCGGCGCGCCCCGGCCGTCTTGCGGCCCGGCCGGTCCGCCCCGGCCGGTCCGGCCCGGGCGTCGATCGGCTCGTCGTGGGGCCGCTCCCGGACCGTTCCCGGACCGCTCCCGGACCTCTCCGGCTCAACTCGGCCCGGCCGCCCGGCTGTTCCGTGCGGCGTAGCCCATCGCGGCCGCACCGGCGGCGAGGGCGGCGACGGTGGTGAGGGCCACCGGCAGCGAGAACCAGTCGGCGAGGAAGCCGATCGACGGCGGCCCGAGCAGCATGCCGCCGTAGCCGAGGGTGGAGGCGGTCGCGACCCCGCTCGGGCCCGCGAGGGCACCGGCGCGGGCGACGGCGACGGGGAAGATGTTGGCGAGGCCCAGGCCGGTCACGGCGAAGCCGAGCAGCGCGGCCCACACCGTCGGGGCGAGCGCCCCGAGCAGCATCCCGGCGGCGGCGGTGAGGCCGCCCGCGACCAGGGTGCGGGTCTGGCCGAGCCGTTCCAGCAGGGCCGTTCCCGAGAGGCGTCCCGCGGTCATGGTCAGGGCGAACAGCGAGTATCCGGCGGCCGCAACGCCCGGGTGCGCGTGGAGGTCCTGCGCCAGGTGCAGGGCGCCCCAGTCGGCGAGCGCGCCCTCCCCGTACGCCGTGCAGAGCGCGATCACGCCGAAGACGAGCACGGTCCGGCGGCTGCCCCCGGAGCCCGCTCCCGCAGGGGCCGTCGGGTCCGCGGGGAGCGACTCGGGTACGGCGGGGGAGGGGTGGCGCAGGAGCACGGGACCGGCGACAGCGGTCAGGAGGAGTCCGGCCGCGGTGAGGCCGAGCAGATGCGCCGTGGGCGACAGGCTCCCGGCGACGAGTCCGCCGAGGCCGGCGCCGAGCATGCCGCCGAGGCTGAAGGCGGCGTGGAAGCTCGGCATCACGGGCCTGCGCAGGGCGGTGACGAGGTCGACGGCGGCACTGTTCATGGCCACGTTGATGCCGCCGTACGCGGCGCCGAACACGAGCAGGGCCAGCCCCAGGGAGAGTGGGGAGCGGGTGAGGGCCGGCAGGGCCAGGGAGAGGGAGAGCAGGACGGCGGTGGCGACGGTGACGGGATGGCTGCCGTAGCGGCGGCAGAGCCGTCCGGTGAGCGTCATGGTGACGACGGCTCCGGCGGAGACGCCGAGCAGCGCGAGCCCGAGGTCGCCGGCGGAGGCGCCGGTCTGCTGCTTGATGGCCGGGATGCGGACCACCCAGCCGGCGAAGAGGAAGCCGTCGAGCGCGAAGAACAGGGTCAGGGCGAGGCGGAGGCGGGTCAGGGAGAGGGAGGCGGTGTCTCCGCGGGATCCCCCCGATGCGGCCGTCCGTACTTTGTTTAGTAGCGGCACAAACTCAGGATAGGGGCCTCCGCCCGACCGTTTCAACCCGTCGGCCGCCCCGACGCTCGGTGAGAGGGCCGGGGTGGCCCGAGCATCCGGCCCGCGGGTCCGGAAGCCGACCGGAGGCGAGCCGGAGAGGAGCGGGAGGGGACCCGGAGGGGGCCGGGGAGGGGTAGGGGCGTCCCCGGGCGGGGCGATCATGGGAGACTCGGCCCCATGAACGGCAAGGCGACGACGGCGACGCGGACACGGCTGGACAGGGGGCGCAGTGCCCTCGGCCCCGCGCTGGAACTGGTGCACACGGGCAGGGCGCCCACCCGCGCCGTTCTCACCGCGGAGCTCGGTGTGACCCGCGCCACCGCCGGAGCCGTCGCGGCCGAACTGGAGGCGCTCGGCCTCATCCGCGTCGACTCCAACCCCGGCGCCGCCGCCGGTTCCCAGGGCCGGCCCTCGCATCGCCTCGCGGTCGCCGAGAAGGGCCCCGTCGCGCTCGCCGCCCAGGTCCACTCCGACGGCTTCCGCGCCGCCCTCGTCGGCCTCGGCGGCACCATCGAGGCCACCGCGCCCGGCTGCGTCACCGTCTCCGCCGACCCCGCGCAGGTCCTCGGCGCCGTCGTCGAGGCCGGGGCCGCGCTGCTGCGCGCCAGCGGACGCCGCTGCGTCGGCGCCGGGCTCGCCGCGCCCTCCGCAGTCGCCGAACCCGAGGGCACCGCCCTCAACCCCCTGCACCTGGCCTGGCCCGCCGGGGCGCCGGTCCGCGAGATCTTCGCCGAGCAGGTCCGCGCCGCCGGCATCGAGGGCCCCGCCTTCACCGGGAACGACGTCAACCTCGCCGCCCTGGCCGAGCACCGCCACGGCGCCGGGCGCGGGGCCAAGGACCTGCTCTGCGTGGCCACCGGCCACCGCGGCGTCGGCGGCGCGCTCGTCCTCGACGGCCGTCTGCACACCGGCAGTTCGGGCCTCGCCCTGGAGGTCGGCCACCTCACCGTCAACCCGGAGGGCCGCCCCTGTCACTGCGGCTCCCGCGGCTGCCTGGACGTGGAGACCGATCCGCTCGCCTTCCTCACCGTCGCCGGCCGCGACCCCGGCCCCGAGGTCTCCCTCCTCCAGCAGGCCCGCGACCTGCTGCGCGACCACCGTGACGACCCCGGAGTGCGGGCCGCGACCGAGGAGCTGATCGACCGGCTCGGCCTCGGTCTGGCCGGCCTCGTCAACATCCTCAACCCGGACCGGATCATCCTCGGCGGCCTGCACCGCGAGCTCCTGGGCGCCGACCCCGACCGCCTGCGGGCCGTGGTCGCCGACCGCAGCCTGTGGGGCCGCAGCGGCGGCGTACCGATCCTGCCGTGCACCCTCGACCACAACAGCCTGGTCGGCGCGGCCGAACTCGCCTGGCAGCCCGTCCTGGACGACCCCCTTAAAGCGCTGGGCGGCCCGACCGTCGCCGAGTAGGGTCCGAACCCATGACCGACCCGAACGCCACCGTCGCATCCGTCGCCTCCGTCGCCTCCGTTCCCTCCGTTCCCTCCGTTCCCTCCGTTCCATCCGGCACGGCCTCCGCCGCCGAACCCGGCGCCCTCCCGCCGCGCCTCGGCGCCGGACTCACCTTCCACGGCCCGATGTCCGAGGTCCGGGCGGAACGGATCGTCGCCCGCCTCGCCGCGGCCTCGCCCGGCACGGTGCTCGACATCGGCTGCGGCTGGGGCGAGTTCCTGCTGCGGCTGCTGGCCGCCGTTCCCGGCGCCAAGGGCCTCGGCATCGACATCAACGGTGACGACCTCGCCCTCGGCCGGCGCCTCGCCGCCGCACGCGGTCTCGCCGAACGCGTCGAGTACGCCGAGGAGTCCGGGTTCGCCACCGCCCGCGGCCCCGCCGACACGGTCCTGTGCCTCGGCTCCAGCCAGGCGCTGTGCGACCCCGAAGCCCCGTACGATCCGGCCGTCGTCCTGCGCGAACTGCGCCGTCTCGTCCGTCCCGGCGGCCGGGTCCTGCTCGGCGAGGGGTTCTGGCAGGCCACTCCCACCGACGCCGAACTGGCCCGGATGTGGCCCGGCGCCTCCGCCGGCGACCACCTGCCGCTGGACGAGCTGGTGGACCTCGCGATCGAGGCGGGTTTCCGGCCCGCGTGGGTCGAGACGGCGAGCCAGGAGGAGTGGGAGGAGTTCGAGTCGGGCTACCGCCACGAGACCGAACTCTGGCTCGCCGCCCACCCGGACCACCCGTCGGCCGCCGAGACCCGCGCCCGCGTCGACCGCCAGCGCTCGGCCTGGTTCGGCTACCGCTCGTTCCTCGGCATCGCCTATCTGACCCTGGTGCCGGTCGACTGAAAGCGCTCGCTGACCAGCTGACCCGCCGAAATACGTTTGATGCCCCGCGCGAACCGGCCTACCGTGGCGCGATGGCCACTCGGATGATCATCCTCAACGGCGGTTCCAGCGCGGGCAAGTCGGGCATCGTACGGTGTCTGCAAGCCGTGCTCCCCGACCCCTGGCTCGCCTTCGGATGCGACTCGTTCGTGGACGCGCTTCCCGCGGCGATGCGCTCCTCGGACGACGGGATCGTGTTCGCGGACGACGGCGGGGTGAGCGTCGGGGACGACTTCCGGACACTGGAGGCGGCCTGGACGGAGGGCATCGTGACGATGGCCCGGGCCGGTGCCCGGATCGTCGTCGACGACGTCTTCCTCGGCGGCGCCGCCTCACAGGAACGGTGGCGCAAGGCCCTCGGCGACCTCGACGCGGAGGCGCTGTGGGTCGGCGTCCGGTGCGACAGCGCCGTCGCCTCCGGCCGGGAGATCGCCCGGGGCGACCGCACCCCGGGCATGGCCGCCCAGCAGGCGGAGCTGGTCCACCAGGGCGTCGTCTACGACCTGGAGGTCGACACCACCCGTGCCGAGTCCCTGGAGTGCGCCCGCCTCATCGCCGCCCGCGTCGTCCGCTGACCCGTCTCACCACAGCTTTCCCCGTCCCAGCCGCCCGCGCTCCGGCGCCGACAGGTGCAGCACCTGGAAGCGTTCGTCCCCGTCCGGCGGTTCCGGAGCCGCCCACAGGGTGAAGGACAGCAGCTCCCAGTGGCGCGGGTCGACGGCGAGGGCGCTCGCCACCACCCCGTCCGCCGCCGCCTCCCGGGCGTGACGGGCCACGGCGTCCGCGACGGCGTCGCCCGGAGCCGCTCCCTCGGGCAGCGGCTGGCGGCGGCGGGTCGCGGCCCGGGGTGTCGCGGAGGTCGCCGGGCCCTCCTCGTAGGCGAGCGCGGTCCAGTGCCGGACGACGGGCCGGCCGAAGTCGCTGACGATGCCCTGGAAGCCGGGCCCCCACAGGAACGCGTTCATCCCGGCCGGGGCCGCCCACAGATAGAACGGGGCGTACTGGTTGACCGGCGAGCCGTCCTCCCGCTCCCGTATCAGATACGCCTTGAGGCCCAGGCCCGGGAAGTCGTCGAGGAGGTGCCCCCGGGTCGCCACCCGCCTGCGGATGATCTCCATGTCGTAGTCCGCGGGCAGGGCGATCTCGTACTGCATGGCGTGCACGGTTCGGGCTCCTCGGGTCAGGGCGTTCGCGGGCTCGGGGACAGCGGGGCGAGCAGGGCGAGCAGGCCGCGTACGGCGGTGTCGAAGGGTGCGGGGGAGCCGGAGGCGCGGGCGAGGACATAGCCCCCCTGGACCGTCGCGACGACGGTCGAGGCGATCTCCTCCGCCCGCAGCGGGCCGGTGAACTCCCCGCTGTCCAGGCCCTCCTGGACGATTCCGGCGAGCCGGCCGCGCAGCCAGTCCAGCGTCTCGTCGACCGGCGCGCGCAGCTCGTCGTCGGCGATGACCTCGGGGTCCATCGTCAGCCGGCCCACCGGACAGCCGCGCAGCACATCGCGCTCTCGCAGCAGATACGCCTCGATCCGCGCGTGAGCGGACCCCTCCCCGCCGAGCACCGTCTCCGCGGCGGCCCGCATCTCGTCGGCGGTCCGCCGGATCGCGGCGAGGGCGAGGTCGGGCTTGCCGGCGAAGTGGTGGTACATGCTGCCCTGCCCGGCGCCGGCGGCCTGCTGGATCGCCTTGGGGCTGGTGCCGACGTAGCCGCGCTCCCACAGCAGGGCGCGGGTGGCCTCGATCAGTCGCTCGGACGTGGTGGCGCTCATGAGGTCACTGTACATACCAGTAGGTACAGAGTCGAGGAGCGGCCGCCCCGGCCCCGGCTGCTCCCGCCGTCGTACGCGCGAAGCCGCCGGCCGTACGACGCCCGGGAGCCCGCTCGCGGGCCAGTCTCGAAGCACCACCGAAGGATCCGACCGAAGGATCCGTCAGAGGCATCTGACACAAGCACGCACGAGGAGCTGACCGACGATGAACACCCTCGCCCACGCGGGCCCCGGCCCGTGGATGCTCTTCCTCCCGCTCGTCTGGGCGGCGGTGATCATCGCCGTGATCACCGTCCTGCGCCGCTTCGGCCCGCGCCGCGGACGCGGTCCGGGAAGCTTCGGCGGCCCCGACGCCTCCCCCGACGCCTCCCGTGTCGCCGAGCGCTCGCCGATCGCGCTGCTCGGCCACCGCTTCGCGGCGGGCGAGATCGATGAGGACGAGTACTGGCGCCGACTGACCGTCCTCGAGGAGCAGTTCGGGCGCCCCACGGCGGACAGGAGGCACCGGCCCTGACCCGTGCGCCCGAGGCCGCCTCTGTCGGAGCGGCGGCGGCCGGGTGCGCGTCCCGCGGCCGCCGCGTCGGCAAAACGGCGCTAGGAGCACCGCCCGACGCGGTGGCGCGGCCGCGCCCCGGTGCCGCGTCCCCGGCCGTGACGGCTGGGGCGCTCGCGGTGGTCGGGTGGCTCGTGTGGCGGCTCGCGCCATCGGGCGCATCGTGCGTCACCGAGGGCCGTGCCCGGTTCGCGCCCTACCGCCCGACGGCGGCAGGGCCGACCCTCGCCTCATGGGGGAACTCGACACAGCACGTCAGGCCGCCGCGGTGCCACCGGCCGCCGCCGGCGCCGCCACCGAGACCGTGTGGGCGGCCGTCGACCGTCAGCAGGCGTACGACGAGGGGGCCGACGGCCCGGCGCCGCCCGAGCCGCCGCGGTGCCGGCGCTGCGGGCGGCTCTGCGACCGGCGCCCCACCTACTACGGCGCCCACGTGCTGCTCGAACCCGATACGAGGAGGGCGGCGCATCTGGTTCCGGCCGGGCACCGCTGGTACGTGGACCGGGACGGCCGAGCCTGGAACGGCGGCGCCGCCGAGCCCGCGCCAGGCGCGCACTGCCTCGTACCGCACCGGGTGGAGTGCCCGGCGCTCGTCCTCGTGGAGAACGCGCCGACCACCGCACACGGGTGAGGTCCTCCCGGACTTCTAGGCTCCGTACTCCCGTACTCCCGTACTCCCGTACTCCCGTACTCCCGGCCGTCCTCAGTGCGACGCCAGCGCCGTCCGCGCGACCGCGGGCGTGCGCAGGGGCTCGTCCGGGGTGCCGAAGGGGAGGGTCTCCAGGGGGCGTTCGGTGAAGGGGCCCGTGGTGGTGGCGCCGTAGACGGCGAGCTCGCGCGGGGTCGGGGTGACGGGGGAGGCGGGGGCCTGGAGCGTGAACCAGACGACCTTGCCGGAGTCGCCGTGCGGGCGGGCTCCCCAGCTCTCGCTCATGGCCTCGATGATGGCCAGGCCGCGTCCCGAGGTGGCGAACTCGTCGCCGTCGCCGCCCGCCGCGCCCATGTCGGGCAGCCGCGGGTCGTTGTCCCGCACGGAGACGGTCAGCCGGTCGAGCAGCAGCTCGACCTCGACCGTGCACGTCTTGTCCGGCTGCGCGTGGCGGTGCACATTCGTCAGGAGCTCGGTGACACCGAGCGTGGCATGGTCGATCAGTGCGTCGACCTGCCAGTGGCGCAAGTGCGCCGACACGATTCTGCGGACCTGTCCGATCCGCGACGGCAGGGCCTGGAGCTCCACCGTGCAGTATCTGCTGGGCTCACTGATCACGGCTGCGACTCCCCGAAGTAGGTCCGGAAGAAGACGGAGATTCGGATCTGTCAATGCGATGTAGCAGGGCGGCGGCTGCTGCGCAGCGTCACCGCCGGTCAACCCTGGGTGAGGTGGTTCCAGCCTGAACCAGTGGTGACCGCCCCGCAACTCAACGGCGCCCCGCCGCAGGTCAGCGGTGTGTCGCGAGCACCGGTCAGGAGGGGTCGGTGGCCTTCTGCAGCGCTTCGAGCAGCCGCCCGGAGCCCGAGATCCGGTAGCGCGTGCCGTTCACGGTCGCCACCGCCTCGTCCGGCTTCGCGAACCACGGCCGCCCCGCCCGGACCGCGCCCAGCGGGGCGCTGTCGATCTCGCTGCCGTAACTCGTCAGGAGGGACAGCCGTCCGTCCTCGATGCGCACCTCGCCGGCGCGGGTCAGCGACCGGGGCCAGCGGTCGATCCGTACCCCCGTCGCCATGAACTCGGGCTCCGAGACGGGCTCCGGCAGGGAGTCCGAGGTCGACTCCGAGATCGACTCCGGCATCGGCTTCGGCATCGGCTCCGACATGACTCCGCCCCCTTCGCGCAGACTGCTTCCCCCAGTGTGCCGGGCCTGCCCCGCCGGCACCAGAAGGCCCTGCCCGAGGCCCTGCGCGAGGCCGTCCACAAGGCACTCCTATGGACCCTCAAAGAGAACGTTTGCCCAGGTGAGAGGGGTATCGTCGGCAGTGGGAAACCCGGCAGCGGGCACAACCCGGCAGCGGGCACCCCGTGGGCACCAGGAGAAGAGGCACGGACGCATGACCACCATCGACAGCCCCATGGCCACCGTCGACGTCGACCGCAGCGACCCCGACTACCGGTCCTGGCTCAAGGAGGCCGTGCGCAAGGTCCACGCCGACGCCAACCGGTCGGCCGACACCCACCTGCTGCGCTTCCCGCTCCCGGAGAGCTGGGGCATCGACCTCTACCTCAAGGACGAGTCGACCCACCCCACCGGCAGCCTCAAGCACCGCCTCGCCCGCTCGTTGTTCCTCTACGGCCTGTGCAACGGCTGGATCCGTCCCGGCGCCCCGGTCATCGAGGCCTCCAGCGGATCGACCGCGGTCTCCGAGGCGTACTTCGCCAAGCTGATCGGCGTTCCCTTCATCGCCGTCATGCCACGCACCACCAGCCCGGAGAAGTGCCGCCTCATCGAGTTCCACGGCGGTCAGTGCCACTTCGTGGACGACTCGCGCACCATGTACGAGGAGTCCGCCGCGCTCGCCGAGCGCACCGGGGGCCACTACATGGACCAGTTCACCTACGCCGAGCGGGCCACCGACTGGCGCGGCAACAACAACATCGCCGAGTCGATGTACCAGCAGCTGAAGCTGGAGCGCTACCCGGAGCCCGCCTGGATCGTCGCCACGGCCGGCACCGGCGGCACCTCGGCGACGATCGCCCGCTATGTGCACTACATGCAGTACGACACCCGGATCTGCGTCGCCGACCCGGAGAACTCCTGCTTCTTCGACGGCTGGACGCACCACGACCCGCACGCCACCTCCGACTGCGGCTCCCGCATCGAGGGCATCGGCCGGCCCCGGATGGAGCCGAGCTTCGTGCCCGGCGCCATCGACCGCATGATGAAGGTGCCCGACGCGGCGAGCATCGCCGCCGTCCGCGCCCTGGAGGCAGCCATCGGCCGCAAGGCCGGCGGCTCCACCGGCACCGGACTGTGGAGCGCGCTGAAGATCGTCGCCGAGATGGTCGCCGAAGGCCGTACCGGCAGCGTCGTCACCCTGATCTGCGACCCGGGCGACCGCTACCTCGACAAGTACTACTCGGACGAGTGGCTGACCGCCCAGGGCCTCGACATCGAGCCGTACACCGCCGCTATCGACCGGTTCCTGGCGACGGGTGTCTGGCCGGAGTGAGCCGCCGGTCCAGGCGGCGGACCGCGTCCCGGAACGACAGACCCATCCCCGGCCGGGCCAGCCGCAGGCCGACCGCGAAGGGACGGCTGCCGTCCGCTGCCATCGTCCACCGGACCCGGGTGCCGCCCGCGACGGGGGACAGGGTCCACTCCTCCAGCAGGGCCGTGACGCCGGGCGCGTTGGTCGAGTCGACCCGGTAGGCGTAACGCGCCTCCGGGTCGGCCGCCATCACCGTCTCCTCGAAGAAGACCCCGCCGCGCAGCCGGACCGTCCGCCCCGCGCCCTCGCCCGTCGGGGCGGCGGACCTGACCGCCGAGAACCACGCGGGCCAGCTGCCCACCTCGACCGCGAGCGAGCGGTAGACCGCGGTGGGCGGGGCGGCCACCTTCGCCGAGAACACCAGGCGGACGGGAGCGGACGCGATGAAGTCGAGCTCCACCGGCCTCAGTCGGCGTGCCATGGACCGTACCTCCGTGGGGACGGGGCTGCGGGGAGCGCACACCCTAGCTGACGGCCGTTCAGTTGCCCAGCAGTCCGTCCAGCGCCCTGGCGAACAACAGCCGTCCCACCGCCGCCAGTACGGGGTCGAGGGCGGCCGGCACTCCGCGCAGCCGCAGCTCCTCGACCCACAGCACCCGGCTTCCGGAGCCCTCGCCCCCCACCTCGAACACGGCCGAACCCCGCACCGCCCGTCCGAGCTT
This sequence comes from Streptomyces sp. NPDC012769, assembly GCF_042901205.1. NCBI lineage: Bacteria > Bacillati > Actinomycetota > Actinomycetes > Kitasatosporales > Streptomycetaceae > Streptomyces > Streptomyces sp. NPDC012769. Next base: position 410,807 of record NZ_JBIBCP010000003.1, read on the forward strand.
CTCCAGCCGGCACACGCCCGGCAGACCCACCTCGGGCGGCTCGAAACGCACCACTTCCATGGGGTCGTCGAAGGCGAGGCGCCCCACGCCCGTCCGCGCCGTGAAGCGGGTGCCGACGCCGGCGGGGCCCTCGGTGAGCACGGTGGTCCTGGTGAACGGGATCCGAGCGCCGTGCGCCGGCCAGTCCGTGAGCCGCCGCCACACCTCGGCGGGCGGCAGCGGCACGGTCCGCTCGATACGGAACCGGCTCACTCCGCCTCCGTCCCCGTCGTCTCTCCCGTCTCCTCCGCTTCCTGGGCGGCGTGCTCGCCCTCCTCGCCCTCGTGGGGTTCCTCGCCCGCCACCACGAGTCCCGGCAGATGCTCCGCCATCTCCTCGCGCACCCGCGGCGACAGCCCCCGGTCCGTCACCAGCGTGTCCACCTCGTCGAGCGTCGCGAAGGAACTCAGACCCACCGTCCCCCACTTGGTGTGGTCCGCGACGACCACCACCCGCCGCGCCGACCGCACCAGACGCCGGTTGGTCTCGGCCTCGGCCAGATTCGGCGTCGACAGCCCGGCCTCCACCGAGATGCCGTGCACGCCGAGGAACAGCGCGTCGAAGTGGAGCGAGCGGATCGCCTGGTCGGCCACCGGGCCCACCAGGGCGTCCGACGGCGTCCGCACCCCGCCGGTCAGCACCACCGTCGCCGCCCCCGCCCGGGCCTCGCCGCCGGAGCCGGCGTACTGCGCCTCGTAGAAGACGTCCGCGACCCGGACCGAGTTCGTCACCACCGTCAGGTCCGGCACGTCCAGCAGATGCCGGGCCAGCGCGTACGTCGTCGTGCCGCCCGAAAGGGCGATCGCCGTGCCCGGCCGCACCATCGCGGCGGCGGCCCGGGCGATCTCCTCCTTGGCGCCCAGCGCGAGCGCCGACTTCGCTTCAAAACCCGGCTCGTGGGTGCTCGCCTCGACCACCGGCACGGCACCGCCGTGCACCTTGGCCACCACACCCTGCCGGGCCAGCGCGTCGAGGTCCCGGCGCACCGTCATGTCGGACACATGGAGACGGCGGGTCAGCTCGTTGACCCGTACACCACCGCGCCGGCGTACCTCGTCGAGAATCAGGGCGCGCCGCTGCTCCGCGAGGAGGTTCTGATTGTCACTCACCGCCGGGGCCGGTCCTTTCCGAAGGGGAACTGGGAACTGGGGGACTGAAGGAAGGGGTAAAGGCGTAGAGGGACGTCGGATTCGGTGAGGACCGTGCCGTGCGGCGCGGCCGTCCGCGATCCTGGTGCCCGCCGTCGCATCCTCCCATCCAGAGAGCGAGTCCCCGAAGTGTCCCCTGCCACACCCGACCCGAAGAGCGGGGGTGCGGCGCTCGAACTGCTCGTCCACGGCGTGGGCGGAGCCACCGCGGCCGACATGCTGGACGACCCGCGCACGGTACGGGTCACCGGCGACCGGACCGCGGCGATGCACCGCCGCAGGGACGACGTCGACGCCGAGGACCACCCCGAGCGGTACGCCGACCGGCCCGTCCCCGAGGCGTACTGCTGGTCCAACCTGACCTCCGGCAACGGGACCCGCGCCCTGTGGCTGCTGCTCCTGCCGTTCATGGTCGCCAACCTCGCCCACTGGATGCGCCCGCCCACCGAGGGCCGCGCCGGTCTCGTACGGCTCTACGGCGTCCTGGTCCGGCTCGTCGCGCTCACCCTCACCGTCCTGCTGACCGCGGCGGCCTGCGAGGTCGCCCTCGACCTCACGGCCTGGCAGTGCGCGGGCTCCGGGCCCTGCGCCGGCCAGCGGTCCTGGCTCGGGTTCCTGTCCGCCGAGCGCGCCGGCTGGTGGTCGCAGCCCGGCCGCCGCCTCGCGCTCGCCGCCCTCGTCCCCACCGCCCTCGTCGGACTCCTCTGGTACCTGTCCAACCGCACCTGGAGCGCCTACGAGGCCCAGCGCCCGCCCTCCGGTTACGAGACGGACCCGGCGGCACCCGACGGCCCCGCCGCCCCGACCGAGGCCGCCCCCGACCAGGCCGCGGACACGGAGGCCGCGGACATGGCGGCCGCTGAGACCGAGGCCGTGGACGCGGCGGCCGTGGACGCGGCGACCCCCGCCGCACCGCGGCCCGCGCTCGGCCGGCCCGGCTTCTGGTACGGGCGCCGGCTCGTCGCCCGGCTGCGCGCCGCGCACACCGCCGCCGGGTTCCTCACGGTCGCCGCCGCCCTCGCCGGGGCCGCCGCCGGGCACGACCAGCGGGCCGTCGCCGGCTCGGCGCGCGAGGTGATCGGCTGGGCCGTCCAGGGCGGCATCGCGGTGCTCGCCGCCGTCGTGCTCTGGGTGGTCTGCCGCCGAGGCCGCAGCGAGCACCGGCTCGACCTGAGGGTCGAACGCGCCCTGGTCTCCTGGCTGCCCGCCACCGCCCTGCTGCTGCTCGCGCTCACCGCCGTCCACACCGCGTGGGCCCGCCCCGGCTGGCGCTCCTCCGGCACGCTCCCCGGCGACACCGTCTTCGGCGTCCTGACCCTCGCCCAGGGCGGACTCGTCGTCGCCCTCGGCGTGGTCGCCCTGCTGCTGCACCGGCCCCGCCGCCACCCGCGCACCGTCCTGTACGGACTCGGCGGCCCGGCCGTCGCGATGCTGGCCTGCGCCCTCGGCGGGGTGATGTCCGGCGGTGTCGCCCAGCGCGTCGCGGACTGGCTCGACGGGCCGGGCACCCCCGGCGCGGGGGACGGACTCATCACCGGACCGCCCGTCCTGCTCAGCTGGCAGGCCTCCGTGATCCCGGTCCTGCTGCTGCTCCTCCTCGTCCCGAGCGCCCTGCTCGTCGCCCGCACCGTGCTCGCCGCCCGCCGGCTCCGCCCGGTCGTCGACGCCGCCTACGGCACCGAGGACCCGGACCGGCTGCGCACCGACCAGATCGCGGCGGGCCGCGCCCGCGCCGGGCTCACCGACGCGGCGCCCGTCCTCGTCGGCGTCGTCTCCGGCGCCACCCTGCTCCTCGGCGCCGCCTCCGTCGCCGGTGCCTGGGCCAGCGACAACGTCCCCGGCCGGGCCTTCGACGGCGCCCACCCGGCGATCGCTTCGGCCGCCACCGCCGCCCAGGCCCTGGGCTCCTGGATGATCGGCTTCGGCTTCCTGCTCTTCGTCACCTGGGGCCGCCGCGCCTACAAGGACGCCTCCGCGCGCCGCACCATCGGCATCCTGTGGGACGTCGGCACCTTCTGGCCGCGCGCCGCCCACCCCTTCGCCCCGCCCTGCTACGCCGAGCGGGCCGTCCCCGACCTCACCTGGCGGATGAGCTCCTGGACCCGGCAGACCGGCGGACGCCTCGTCATATCCGGCCACTCCCAGGGCAGCGTGCTGGCCGCCGCCGCGGTCTGGCAGCTCCCGCCCACCACCCGGGGCCGGGTCGCGCTGCTCACGTACGGCTCGCCGCTCGAACGGCTCTACGGGCGCTGGTTCCCGGCCTACTTCGGCCCCGCGTCCCTGCGCGCGCTGCACCGCACCGTGCACTGCTGGAGCAACCTCTACCGGTCCACCGACCCCATCGGCGGCCCCGTCCGGGTCCCGGCCGAGGGCGACCGGCCGGCCGTCGACCGGGCCGAACTGCTCGACCCCGTCGCGTACGGACGCACCCGGCGGCATCCGCTGCCCGAACCGATCCTCGGCCACTCCGACTACCAGGCCGACCCGGCCTTCGCCGACGCCCGCTCCGCGCTCCTCGACCGGCTTCCGCCCGCGCTGCCGCGGCAGCGCGACGCCGAGCCGCAGCTCCCGAGCGACCCGCCGCAGGGAATCCCGCTTCAGGGAAACCCGCTCCCGGGCGACGCGGCTCGGAGCAGCCCGCTTCAGGGCAGCTCGGGCAGGTCCTCGGGGTAGAGCAGGGTCAGGTCGTCCGTGCTCGGCTCGGCGAGCGCGGCGACCCGGCCCGCGTGCCGTTCCACCATCGACTCGAACGTCTGCCGAGCGGTACGGCCGTTGCCGAACGTCGGGCCCTTGGGCAGCGCGGTGAAGTACTTCACCAGCGCCTCGCCGCTGCCCGGGGCCAGCCGGTACTCGTGCTCCTCCGCCTGCTGCTCCACGATCCGCAGCAGCTCCTCCGGCTCGTAGTCGGAGAAGCTGATCGTCCGCGAGAAGCGGGACGCCACACCCGGGTTGACGGTCAGGAAGCGCTCCATCTCCGCCGTGTACCCGGCGGCGATCACCACGACCGCGTCCCGGTGGTCCTCCATCAGCTTCACCAGGGTGTCGATGGCCTCCCGGCCGAAGTCCCGCCCGGAGTCCTCGGGGGACAGCGCGTACGCCTCGTCCACGAAGAGGACTCCGCCGCGGGCGCGGTCGAAGGCCTCCTGGGTACGGATCGCGGTCGAGCCGATGTGCTCGCCGACCAGGTCGACCCGGGACACCTCCACCAGATGGCCGCGCTGAAGGACGCCGAGGGACGCCAGGATCTCCCCGTACAGCCGGGCCACCGTGGTCTTGCCCGTCCCCGGGTTGCCGGTGAAGACCAGATGGCGCCGCGCGGAGACCGCCTTGAGCCCGGCCTCCTGGCGCCGCCGGCCCACCTCGATCATGTTGGTGAGGGTCCGCACCTCGTGCTTGACGCTCTCCAGGCCGACCAGCGCGTCGAGTTCGCCGAGCACCTCCTGCGAGGAGCGGGCGGTCGGCGGCTCGGACGCGGGGACCGGCACCGCGGCGGGCGTCACGGAGGGCGTCACGGCGGGGGAGCGGGGCACCGGGAGGGCGCCGAGGAGTCCGCCCGGCTGGGTGGCCGTCAGCACCGATCCGTCCGGGGCGGACGGGACCCGCGCCTGGCTCTCGTCGCTGGTGCAGTCCTCGGCGACCGGCCCGTCCTCCGGGAACTCGTAACCACCGCGCGCGCACCGCTCCGTGCGGCACTTGCGCAGCGTCGTCCGGCAGCCGTCCATGACGTGGAAGCCGTAGCCGCCGCTGCCCGTCACCCGGCAGCCGTGGAAGGAGCCGCGGCCCTCGGCCGACACGTAGAACCCGGCCTCGGCGGGGGAGGTGACGGTGCACCGCTCGATCGTCGGGTCGGCGCCCTTGGTGACGATGACGCCGGTCTGCACGGAGTCGATCGTGCAGCCGCCGAGGGTGCCGCCGCTGCCGTGGTCCCGGAACCAGGCGCCCGTGGACGCCTCCCGGATCCGGCAGTCGTCCAGTTGCGCGGTCGCCCCGTCGCTCACCGACACGGCGGTGTTGCGCACCTGCGACAGGTCGCTGTCGACGACGTCGGCGCGCGATCCGCGGTCGAGCACGAACAGGGCGTCGGGCACGTCGTGCACCCGGCAGGAGTCGAGCACCACCGTCGCCCCGTCGCTCACCCAGACGGCGGGGTAGTCGCCGGTGCTGTCGTGGATCTCGCACTGGTTGGCGTCCACCCGGGTCCCCGGGTCCCAGACGGACAGCCCGTTGCGCCCGAAGCGCCGTACCGACGAACGGGTCAGCGTGAGGACCGAGCGGGAGCGCAGGTCGACGGCGTTCTCGGGGATGTCGTGGATGTCGCAGTCGGAGAGGGTGAGCACCGCGTCGGTGTCGAGGGTGATGCCGTCGGCGGAGGTGCGGTGCACGGTGGAGTCGGTGAGGTGGGCCGTGGCCCGCGCGGCGATCTGCAGACCGGAGCCCTTGATCTCGTACACCTCGCAGCCGATGCCCTCCAGGCCGCTGCCCTCGCCGTTGACGGTGATGCCCGCGCCGGAGGCGTGGTGCACGCGGCACCGTTCGAGCCGGGGGTGGGCGCCGCCGCGCACCGAGATCCCGGACTGGCCCGCGGCCACGACCTCGCACTCCTCGAACACGCCGCCGGCGCCGTCGAGTACGGCGATCCCGACACCGGCCGGGTTGTCGACCGTGCAGCGGCGGACCGTGGGCCGGGCCGCGCCGCGCACCTCGAGGCCGGCGGCCGAGCGGGTCACGATCCGCACGTCGAGCAGTTCGGGGGTGCCGTCCTCGACGAGCAGTGCCGGAGCGGCCGCGTCCTGCCCCTCGACGTGCAGGTCCTGCAGGGTCGCCGAGGCCCGCACCGTCAGCGGTACGCCGTCGGCGGGCGCGATCCGCACCGGGCCGTCGCCGCCTCGCAGGGTGACGGCCCGCCGGACGACGAGGTTCTCCCGATAGGTGCCGGGGGCCACGGTGAGGACGTCCCCGTCGCCCGCGGCCTCCAGGGCCGCGGCGAGGGAGGCGTACTCGCCCGTGCGGCGCCGCCACCGCGACGTGCCGGTGTGCGTCACCTGGACCGTGCCCTGTGCCATGGGTGTGCTCTGCCCCCGCCTCGTGCGTCGACGCTGAACCCGGATCCGAGGAAGGGGATCCCGGATCCCGGATCCGATGCCCCACCGTAGCGCGCGCGGCGCCGCCGGGTTGACGGGTCGCCGGCCCTCCCTCCGCGGCGTCAGCTGCCCGCGCCCGTACGACCCCAGTCCGGACCGACCTCGGCCCACGCGCGGTCGAGACGGTCGTATCGCCGCCGGAGCAGCCGGTGGACGGCCACCCGCCTGGCGGACTCGACGAGGAAGCCGGCGAGCAGTGCCACGGTGAGCCCGGCGATCAGCGCGTGGGCCCGGGCCGTCTCGGGGTGCATCGGCGGGGTCACGGCCCGCCCGGTCCGGTCGGTCCACAGCGGGAAGTGGTCGCCGGGGTCCGCCTGCTCCCGCGTGGTGGTCACGGTGCCGGTCCGCCGGGTGCCGTCGGGCGCGGTCCAGGCGGCCACGACGGCGGGTCGGAGCCGCCGCTCCCCGGCCGTGTCCGCGGGCCGCTGCCCGGTGGCCCCGGCCTCTCCGGTCTCGGCGGACCGCACCACCCGGGCGACGGTCGGGACGCGTTCCTCGTGCTGGGCGCGGACGGAGCGCTGAAGTGACTCGTTCGCCGAGGTGCCCACCGCCCAGCCGGCCAGCGGCACGGCCAGGCACAGCAGCAGGGCGGCCGTCAGGGCCACCCAGGCCTCGACCAGGTCCGTGGTCCGGCGCAGAGGGTTGTGCCGCCAGCGCCAGAGTCCGGTGGCTGCGCGCACGCTGCGCACCCCCTCGTCTCGTCGACGGCCCGCCAGGGGCCCTTCGGCGGTTGCCGCTCTTCCAACGAGTGTGCCCCGGGGGTGGGTTCCTCGCCTGTCGGAGGGAATCGCCCGGCGCGAGGTCGACGCGACGAGGCCGTGGACGCGGCCCAGGGGGTGTCTCCCCGTTCGTCAGTCGAGGATCTTGACCGGGTCGCCGACCCGGATGACGCCGGGGTGCTCGGGCACCAGGTTCTGGCCGAAGATCAGCCGGCTGCCGTCCTTGCGGTGCCGGGCCAGGGTGCGCAGGGGCTCCTTGCCGCGTTCGCCCGTCAGCTGGTCGGTGGTGGTGACGACGCAGCGGCCGCAGGACCTCGCCACCCGGAAGGCGACGTCGCCGATGGACAGCCGACGCCAGCCGTCCTCGGCCCAGGGCGCGGTGCCGTCGACGACGACGTTCGGCCGGAAGCGGTTCATGGGCAGCGGGCCCTCGTCGGCGTGGTCGCCCTGGGCGATCAGGGAGTTGAGGGCGTCGAGGGAGGAGGTGGTGGTGACCAGCAGCGGATAGCCGTCGGCGAAGCTGACGGTCTCGCCGGGCAGGGCGTAGTCGGGGTCGACGGGCCTGCGCCGGGCCGGGTCGTCCATGTGGACGAGCCGGACCTCGCTGTCCAGATAGGCGCTGAACCAGGCGTCCGCGGCGGGAGCGGCGGGGACGGCCCGGACCGTCGTGCCGAAGACGTCCACCGGAATCGTGCCGTCGGCGGCGGCCGGGCGCGGCACCTCGACCGTGAGCGGCTCGCGGCCGGGCCCGGAGAGCGTGACCCCGCCGTCCGGGAGGAGCGCGGCCGACGCCAACGCCAGCCGGGCGTGCTGGCGTTGGGTCACGACCTTGCCCGCGGTGTCCACCACGGTCCAGCGGCGGTCACCGGCCAGTCCCCATGGCTGGACCTCCGCCTCGGCGGGGGCGAACCCGCGCAGAGCCTTGACCGGGTGGACATGGACGGAGTGCAGGACAGGATTCGACATGGCCTCATCCTGCCAGTCGCTCCGCCGTCCTCGAAGGTCAGTACCCCCGGCCCTGGTAGGGCTGGTTGTACGGGTCGTCGTACGGCGCGGCCGAGGGCGCCGGGGCCGGCCGCGGGGCCGCGGGGCGCATCGCCTCGTACCCGCCGGCCATGGGGCGCGGCGGCTGCGGCGCCTGGGGGCCCGGGTAGCCGCGCGGGGCGGTGGGCTGCTGCGGGATGTACGGGGCGGGGGCGGCGTGCTGCAGCGGCAGGGGCGCCATCTGCGCGGCCGGGGTCATCTGGGCGACGGGCGCCATCTGCGGGGCGGGCTGGGGATAGCCGTAGCCGCCGCCGTGGCCGGCGTACGCGGGGGTGGGCTGCGGGCTGGGCGCCGCCGGGAGGGCGGGCAGGGCCGCGGGCAGTGCCGGCAGGTAACTGCTGCTTCCGGAGAAGCCGCTGCCGGTGTCGTACGCGGAGGGCACTCGGATCGGGGCGATCTGAGGCGTGCCCCGCTCTGCGACGAGGGAGTCGTAGATCGGGGTGTCGGGGAACGACGGCGCGGTGTAGTAACCGCCTCCGTAGGTGGAGCGCGGGGAGGTCATGGCCATAAGTTAAGCCCACGATGTGGTGGTTGGGGAGACCGATAAGAGGGTTGTTTGACGGGTTCTTTGAGGCTACCGATCGGCAATGTGAGCGAAACTGGCAAAAACGGTCGCCCGGCGAGTAAGGGATCTTGAAAACCCCGAGCTCGGGAGGGGTTACCGGCGGGTTGCAGGGGGTGACCGGCATGCCCGGTCTCAGCTCCGTGTAAAGGAATCTTGATGCCGTGACAGACGCGATGGCGGCCCGCGTTCACGCTTAAGGGAGTCAATCTTCCGCTGACCGCGCGTGAGGTGCGGGCGGAATTGGCCCGGCGTTCAGGAACGGTGTGCTTTCCGGCGCTCTCGCGTCAGCGGTCGGGCGCCGCCTCGGGCCGCGCGTACGTACGCCCCTTCCAGGCCGCGCCGCGGCCCCGGTGGTGCTGGACGGCCGAGTCCACCGTCATCACCAGATAGAGGAGCGCCGTGAAGGGCAGCAGCGGCGCGAGCCAGGGCGGCTGACGGTAATAGCGGAGCATCGGCAGATACGTGCCCGTCATCACCGCCCAGGCGAGTCCCCCGGCCCACGCCGCGGATCCGTCCCCGGCCGCAAGGCCGGCCACCAGGGCCGCGGGCGGCACGAGATAGACCAGCGCGAGGCCCGCGACCGTGCCGAGGAGCAGCAGCGGGCTGTGGCGCAACTGCGCGTACGCGCTCCGCGAGACCATCCGCCACAGATCTCCCAGGCGGCGGTACGGGCGGACGCTGTCCACCCGCTCGGCGAGCCCCAGCCAGACGCGGCCGCCCGCCCGCCGTACCGCCCGGGCGAGCGACACGTCGTCGATCACGGCCTGCCGGATCGCCTCCGGCACCCGGGCCCGCTCCGCCGTCTCCGCACGCAGCAGCACACAACCGCCCGCCGCCGCCGTCGCCCGCGGGCGCGGCCGGTTGATCCAGCGGAAGGGATAGAGCTGACAGAAGAAGTAGACGAAGGCCGGCACGATCAGGCGCTCCCAGCCGCTCGCCACCCGCAGCCGCGCCATCTGCGACACCAGGTCGAGGCGGTGTCCCGTCGCGGCGGCGACGAGCAGCCGCAGACTGTCCGGCTCGTGCGCGATGTCCGCGTCCGTCAGGAGCAGGAACTCGGGGGAACGCGTGCGCGCCAGCGCCATTCCGTGGCGCAGCGCCCACAGCTTGCCCGTCCAGCCCGCCTCCGGCTCGCCCGGCGAGACCACCGTCAGCGCCAGCCCTCCGTGCCGGCGCGCCAGCTCCTCGGCCAGCCGCCCGGTGCCGTCGGTGCTCCCGTCGTCGACGAGGATCACCTCCGCCGGACCCGGATAGTCCTGGGCGAGCAGCGACGGCAGGCTCACCGGCAGCACCTCGGCCTCGTCCCGGGCCGGGACGACCACCACCACCCGCGGGGGGCGCTCCGGACCGCCGACCGGGCGGGGGAGGCGCTGGTCCGTGCGCCAGAAGAACCCCTGGCCGAGGAGCAGCCACCCCCAGACGGCCAGCGAGGCGAACGCGATCCAGGCAAGCGGGCTCATTCGCCGCAGTCTGCCCCAGATTGCCGGGGAATCAAGGGTGGTCGGCTAGGGTGACCGGGTGAAGATCGCCCTCATGGACTCCGGAATCGGCCTGCTCCCGGCAGCGGTGGCCGTCCGCCGCATGCGGCCCGACGCGGATCTGGTGCTCTCCTCCGACCCCGACGGCATGCCGTGGGGCCCGCGCACCCCCGAGGACCTCACCGAGCGTGCCCTCGCCGTCGCCCGCGCCGCCGCCGCGCACCGGCCGGACGCCCTGATCGTCGGCTGCAACACCGCGACCGTCCACGCCCTGCCGGCGCTCCGCGCCGCACTGGAGCCCCGCATCCCCGTGATCGGCACCGTCCCCGCGATCAAGCCCGCGGCGGTCGGCGGCGGCAAGGTCGCCATCTGGGCCACCCCCGCCACCACCGGCAGCCCGTACCAGCGCGGGCTGATCCGCGACTTCGCGAACGGCGCCGAGGTCACGGAGGTGCCCTGCCCCGGTCTCGCCGACGCCGTCGAGCACGCCGACACCGACGCCGTGCGCCGGGCCGTCGCCGCCGCGGCCGCGCTCACCCCCCGGGACGTACGGGCCGTCGTGCTCGGCTGCACCCACTACGAGCTCGTCGCCGAACTCATCCGTTCGGCCCTGCACCGCACCGACGGGCCGCCGGTCGTTTTGCACGGCTCCGCCGGGGCAGTCGCCGCACAGGCGTTCCGGCGGATCGGCGCCGAGGCCGACCCCGAGGCGGCCCCGACCGGCGCCCTGACCGTGCTCCTGAGCGGCCGCGAGGGCGTGCTCCCGCGGACCGCGCTCGGCTACACCGAGGGGCGCTTCCTGGGGGCGGCGACCGCCGCGCACTGAACGTCACCGAACGACTCCGCCCGGGGCGCCGTCGCAACGGAACGTGCGTAGGCTGTCACCATGAGGGACCAATCCCAGAACCAGGGTCCCGAGGGACCCGCACCCCCGGTCTGGACCGGTCGCGCGACCAACCGGATGCAGTGGCTGCCGGCCATCGGCGGAGTCGCCTGCATGGCGCTCGGCGTCACGCTCGCGGTCGCCTCCCCGTGGACCTCCGGCATCGCCCCGCTCCTGATGGCCGTGGTCGGCTGCGTCGCCGCCGGCCTCCTGGTGCTCTTCGGCACGCTGGCCTTCGTCCACGTCGCCGTCCGCGTCGACCACCGGGCGATGGAGGTGCGCTGCGGCCACATGGGCGTGCCGCGCCGCCGCATTCCGCTCTCCCACGTCGTCGGCGCCGACTTCGCCCCCTCCGTCACCCCGCGCCAGTGGGGCGGCTGGGGCTACCGCTGGCGCCCCGAGATGGGCACGGCGGTCGTCGTCCGCCGTGGCGAGGGCCTGGTCCTGCGCCTCGGCGACGGCCGCACCTTCACCGTCACCGTCGACGACGCCGAATCCGCCGTCGACGCCATCCGCGCTCTGCTGCCCCACCGCACACCCCCGCCGACCCCCACCGGGCCGGCCGGCGGTGGCTGAGCGACGGGCCGGGATGCCCGCACGACCCGTGGCCGGGGCCGCACTGCTGCCACGGGCGGGACGCGCCGTAGACTCCGGCAGGTGAGCACCACCATCGCCCCCGCCGACGTGCCCGAGACCCCCGCCGTTCCGGAGCGGGGCCGCGGCCCCCGGCGGCTGTTGCGGCCCGGCGCGGCCGTGCTGGCCGGGGTGCTGCTCTTCCTGAGCTTCCCGCCGCGGCCCTTGTGGTGGCTCGCGGTGCCCGCCTTCGCGCTGCTCGGCTGGACGCTGTGGGGCCGCCGGCCGCGGGCCGGGTTCGGGCTGGGCTATCTGACCGGGCTCGGCTTCCTGCTGCCGCTGCTCGTCTGGACCGGCGAGGAGGTCGGGCCGGTGCCGTGGCTGGCGCTGGCCGCGGTGGAGGCGCTCTTCGTCGCGGCCGTCGGCCTCGGCGTCAGCGCCGTGTCCCGGCTGCCCGCGTGGCCCGTGTTCGCCGCCGCCGTGTGGATCCTCGGCGAGGCGGCCCGGGCGCGCGTGCCGTTCGGCGGCTTCCCCTGGGGGAAGATCGCGTTCGGGCAGGCGGACGGCATCTTCCTGCCCCTCGCCGCGGTCGGCGGCACACCGGTGCTCGGCTTCGCCGTCGCCCTCTGCGGCTTCGGCCTGTACGAGGTGCTGCGCCAGGTCCGCGCCCGCCGCTCCGGCGCCCTGGAGACCGGCCCGCTGGTCGCCGCCGCCCTCGCCGTGCTCGTCCCCGTCACCGGTGCCGTCGCCGCGCTGCCGCTCGTGTCCGACGCCGCCGAGGACGGCACGGCCACGGTGGCCGCGGTGCAGGGCAACGTGCCCCGGCTCGGCCTCGACTTCAACGCCCAGCGGCGCGCGGTCCTCGACAACCACGCCAACCGCACCAGGGAGCTGGCCGCCGAGGTGAAGGCGGGCCGCGCACCGCGGCCCGACGTCGTCCTGTGGCCGGAGAACTCCTCCGACATCGACCCGTACGCCAACCCCGACGCGTACCAGGTCATCGACCGGGCGGTACGGGAGGTGAACGCGCCGACCGTCATCGGCGCCGTCATCGCCCCCGAGACCGGCAGCCTGCGCAACACCCTCATCGCCTGGGAGCCGGGGAAGGGCCCCGTCGCCGAGTACGACAAGCGGCACGTCCAGCCCTTCGGCGAGTACATCCCGATGCGGTCCTTCGTACGGATCTTCAACAGCGACGTCGACCGGGTCCGCCGTGACTTCGGCGCGGGCACCAAGGTCGGCGTGTTCGACCTCGCCGGTACGAAGGTGGGCCTCGCCACCTGCTACGAGGCGGCCTTCGACTGGGCGGTACGGGACACGGTCACGCACGGCGCCCAGCTGATCAGCGTGCCCAGCAACAACGCCACCTTCGGCCGCAGCGAGATGACCTACCAGCAGCTCGCCATGTCCCGGGTGCGCGCCGTCGAGCACAGCCGCAGCGTGGTCGTGCCGGTCACCAGCGGCGTCAGCGCGGTCATCCGGCCCGACGGCACGATCGTGGCGCAGACGAAGCTCTTCACCCCGGACGTGCTGGTGGAGAAGGTGCCGCTGCGCTCCTCGCTGACCCCGGCGACCCGCATGGGCACCCTGCCCGAGGCGCTGCTCGTCGCCGTCGCGGTGGCCGGCCTGGGCGGGGCGGCGGTCCGGTCCGCGCGCGCCCGCAGGGCCGACCGCCAGGCCTGAGGCCCCGCCCGGGCCCGGTCCGACCGGACCGGGCCTCGGCCGACCGCCGGCAGTGATCATCTAGGGTCGAGGCATGGGCACCCCTGACTTCATCCGCGACCTTCGCGCCACCGCCGGCCACCAGCTGCTGTTCCTGCCGGGGGTGTCCGCCGTCGTCTTCGACGACCGGGGACGCGTCCTGCTCGGCCGCAGGGCGGACACCGGGACGTGGGCGATCGTCGGCGGCATCGTCGAGCCCGGCGAGCAGCCCGCCGCCTGCGCCGTCCGCGAGGTGTACGAGGAGACCGGCGTGCGCTGCGAGGTGGAGCGGGTCGTGCTGGTCCAGACCCTGCGCAAGCCGGTCGTCTACCCCAACGGCGACCAGTGCCAGTTCATGGACGTCTCGTTCCGGTGCCGGGCCGTCGGGGGCGAGGCCCGGGTGAACGACGACGAGTCGACGGAGGTCGGCTGGTTCGAGCTGGACGCGCTCCCGGAGATGAAGCGTTTCTCGCACTTCCGCATCGAGCGGGCGCTCGCCGACGAGCCCACATGGTTCGACACCACGCCCCTGGGCTGAACTGTGTGCCCGGCACACATCGGTCGGAGGTGGGGCGCTTCATAAGGTGCGGAGCATGAGCGCCCCCACCACATCAGGGCCCGTCCCGTCCCAGGCCCCCGCGCCCCGGCCCGCCACCGGGTCCGTCACCCTCGACCTCTCCGGGCGCACCGCGCTCGTCACCGGCGCGGCCGGCGGCATCGGACGGGCCTGCGCCCTGCGGCTCGCCGCCGCCGGAGCCCGGGTCAGAGCCGTCGACCGGGCCGCCGAAGGACTCGGCGCCCTCACCGAGGCCGCGCGCGGACTGCCCGGACAGGTCGAGAGCCGGCTGCTCGACCTCACCGACCTGGACGCCGCGGAGGCCGCCGCCGCGGGCGCCGACATCCTCGTGAACAACGCCGGACTCCAGCTCGTCCGCCCCATCGAGGACTTCCCCCCGGACGTCTTCCACACCGTCCTCACCGTGATGCTGGAGGCACCGTTCCGGCTGATCCGGGGCGCCCTCCCGCAGATGTACGCACGCGGCTGGGGCCGGATCGTCAACATCTCCTCCGTCCACGGGCTGCGCGCCTCCGCCTACAAGTCCGCCTATGTGGCCGCCAAACACGGCTTGGAGGGCCTCTCCAAGACCGCGGCCCTCGAAGGCGCCCCGCACGGCGTCACCTCCAACTGCGTGAACCCCGGTTATGTGCGAACGCCGCTCGTCGAGCGCCAGATCGCGGACCAGGCCGCCGCCCACGGGATCCCACCGGAGCGGGTGGTGGCCGACGTCCTGCTGAAGGACTCGGCGCTGAAGCGGCTCATCGAGCCCGAGGAGGTCGCGGAGGCCGTGCTCTACCTCTGCACGCCGCAGGCCTCCTTCGTCACCGGCGCCTCGCTGGCCCTCGACGGAGGCTGGACGGCCCACTGAGCGCCGCAGCCGTTGTCCACAGGCGGTTGTCCCTCCCCCCGACTCCGTCCGGGGGCCCCAGGGGTGGTGCGACCTCCCGAACGGCAGGTATCCCTGTGACCATGACCCACGAACAGGCCGTCTACCTGGAGCTCCTCGCCCGCGGCGCCGCGACCGAGGCGTACGACCGGCCCGTGCTGCTCGCCCGTGCGAGCGGCGCGGGCCCCGAGGAGCTGGCCGGCCTTGAGCAGGCCAAGCTGCTCGCTCTCAGGGTGCGTGCCGAGCTGGAGGGCCGGCGGCGCCGCGAGGCCGAGCTGTCGGCGCTGTTCGAGACCGCCCACGACCTCGCGGGCCTGCGCGACCTCGACGACGTGCTGCGCGCCATCGTCCAGCGCGCCCGCTCCCTGCTCGGCACCGAGGTCGCCTACCTCAGCCTCAACGACCCGGCGCGGGGCGACACGTACATGCGGGTCACGGAGGGCTCGGTCTCGGCCAGGTTCCAGCAGGTGCGGCTCGGCATGGGGGAGGGGCTCGGCGGGCTCGTCGCCCAGACCGCGCGCCCCTATGTCACGGACGACTACTTCCGCGACGAGCGGTTCCAGCACACCGAGGCCATCGACAGCGCCGTCGGCGACGAGGGCCTGGTCGCCATCCTCGGCGTGCCCCTCACCCTCGGCAGCCAGGTCATCGGCGTCCTCTTCGCCGCCGACCGCAGGGCCCGCGTCTTCGAGCGGGAGCAGGTCGCCCTGCTCGGCTCCTTCGCCGCCCACGCGGCCGTCGCCATCGACACCGCCAACCTGCTCGCCGAGACCCGCTCCGCCCTCGCCGAGCTGGAGCGGGCCAACGACATCATCCGGGAGCACAGCGGCGTCATCGAGCGGGCCTCCGAGGTCCACGACCGGCTCACCGAGCTCGTCCTGCGCGGCGGCGGGGTCCACGACGTGACCGCCGCCGTCTCCGAAGTCCTCGGCGGCACCGTCGAGTTCGTCGAGCAGCGGCCGGGCCCCGCCAGGATCTCCGAAGGCCACGCCACCCGGGACGGCGACGACTGGATCGCCGCCGTCGCCGCCGGCGGCGAGACCTTCGGCACCCTCGTCCTGCGCGGGCGCCCCGACCTCGACCCCGTCGACCTGCGCACCCTCGAGCGGGCCGCCCTCGTCACCTCCCTGCTGCTGCTCGCCCGCCGCTCCGCCGGCGAGGCCGAGCAGCGGGTCCGCGGCGAGCTCCTCGACGACCTCCTCGACGCGCCGGACCGCGACCGGCGGCTGCTGCGCGAGCGCGCCGCCCGGCTGCACACCGACAGCGACGCCCCCCATGTGGTGCTCGCCGCCCGCATCGACCGGGCCGGCGCCGGTCCCGACCCCGACCCCGGCGGCCGGGAGAGCGCGGACCGCCAGCGGCTGCGCTCGGCCGCCTCGCACCTGGCCGCCACCCGCCACGGCCTGGCCTCGGCCCGCGACGGAGGCACGGTCCTGCTGCTGCCCCTCGGCCCCGGCGAGAGCGCGGCGGAACTGGCCCGGCAGACCGCGAAACACTTGGGCGGAGCCCTGCGCGAGCCCGTCACCGTCGGCGCCTCCGCCCCCGTCGCCGCACCCCTCGCCCATCCCGACCGGGTGGCCCCCGCCTACGAGGAGGCGCGCCGCTGCCTGGACGCCCTGCGGCTCCTGCACCGCCAGGGCGAGGGCGCCGCCGCCGAGGACCTCGGCTTCCTCGGTCTGCTGCTCGCCGACACCCGCGACATCGAGGGCTTCGTCGACCGCACCATCGGCCAGGTCATCGCCTACGACCGCCGCCGCGGCACGGACCTGGTGCGCACCATGGACGCCTACTTCGCGAGCGGGATGAGCCCCGCCCGTACCAAGGACGACCTCCACGTCCACGTGAACACCGTGGCCCAGCGCGTCGAGCGGATCGGCAGACTGCTCGGCCCCGACTGGCAGGCCCCGGCCCGCGCCCTGGAGATCCAGCTGGCCCTCCGCCTGCACGCCCTGTCCGACGCCGTCATACGCTGACCGGGCTCCAACCCGCTCTAGCCCAGCCGCCGAACCCCACGGCCCAGGAGGTCGCCCGATGTCCGGACGTCCCACAGACCTGCCGCTCTCCGGCATCACCGTCGTCAGCGTCGAACAGGCGGTGGCCGCCCCCTTCGCCACCCGCCAGCTGGCCGACCTCGGTGCCCGGGTGATCAAGGTCGAGCGGCCGGGCGGCGGCGACTTCGCGCGCCGGTACGACACCACCGTGCACGGGGAGTCGAGCTACTTCGTGTGGCTCAACCGTTCCAAGGAGTCGATCACGCTCGACCTGAAGACGGAGGCCGGCCGCGAGGTCCTGGAGCGGCTGCTCGGCGCGGCCGACGTGTTCGTGCAGAACCTGGCGCCCGGGGCGGCCGCCCGGCTGGGCCTCGCCCCCGAGGCACTCGCCGAGCGGTTCCCCTCGCTGATCCCGGCCGGCCTCTCCGGATACGGGACGAGCGGGCCGTGGGCCGAGCGCAAGGCGTACGACCTGCTCGTGCAGTGCCAGACCGGCCTGGTCTCGCTCACCGGCAACGAGCACGGCACCGCCCGGGCCGGCGTCTCGGTCGCCGACATCGCCGCCGGCATGTACCTCTACAGCGGCATCCTGACCGCCCTGTTCACCCGCGCCACCACCGGCGTCGCCCGCGCCGTCGAGGTCTCCCTCTTCGAGGCCCTCGCCGAGTGGATGCACCAGCCCGCCTACTACACCCGCTACGGCGGCACCCAGCCGCCGCGCATCGGCACCCGGCACGCCACCATCGCCCCCTACGGCGCCTTCACCGCCGCCGACGGCAAGGACGTGCTGTTCTCCATCCAGAACGAGCGCGAATGGGTCGCCCTGTGCGAGCGGTTCCTGGAGCGGCCCGCGCTCGCCGTCGACCCGCGGTTCGCCACCGGCTCCGACCGCGTCGCCCACCGCGAGGAGCTCGACGCCCTGGTGGCCGAGCGGTTCGCCGCACTCGACAGCGCCACGGCCGGCAAGCTCCTCGACGAGGCGGGCATCGCCAACGCGGGCGTCAACGACATGACCGAGTTCCTGGCCCACCCCGTCCTCGACGCCCGCGAGCGCTGGCGGGACGTCCGCATACCCGGCGGCGCCCAGGTGCCCGCCCTGCTGCCGCCGGCCGACCTCGCCGGCACCAGCCCGCGGATGGACGCCGTCCCCGCCGTCGGCGAGCACACCGCCGACCTCCTCGCCGAACTGGGCTACGGCCCGGCGGACATCGACGCGCTGCGCGCCCGTCAGGTCATCTGACCGAGCCGGGACCCCGGTAGAGCGCGCTGAGCAGCTCGATCACCGGCTGTGCGGCGGGATGCGGATCGTCCCGCCACCAGGCCAGGCGCACCGCGACCGGCTCGGCGTCGCGCACCGGCCGGTAGACCACGCCGGGCCGGCGGTACTGACTGGCCGTGGCCTCCGCGCTCATGCCGATCCGGCGGCCCGTCGAGATCGCCGTGAGCCAGTCGTCCACGTCGTACGTCTCCTCCGTCGCCGGCCGGGAGTCGGGCGGCCACAGCTCCGGCGTCGTGGTCCCGGTGCGCCGGTCGATCAGCAGTGTGTGCCCGCTGAGATCGGCGAGCCGCACCGAACGGCGCCGGGCCAGCGGCTCGTCGGCGGCCATCGCGCACAGCCGCCGCTCGAGGCCCACGATCGCCGAGTCGAAGCGCCGGTCCGCCGGCGGCCTGCGCAGCACGGCCAGGTCGCACGAACCCTCGGCGAGCCCGGCACTGGGCGAGTTCACCCGGACCAGCCGGAGCTCGATCTCGGGATGGGCGGCGGCCCAGCGGCGCTGGAACGCCGGGGTGTGCCGTCCCAGCGCCGACCAGGCGTAGCCGATCCGCAGGACGCGTTCCCCGGACGCCGCCTCCCGGACCAGCTCGTCCGCCTCCGCCAGCACCCGCCGGGCATGCCCCACCACCCGCGTCCCGGTGGCCGTCGGCGTCACCGAGCGGGAGGTGCGGCGCAACAGCCGCACGCCGAGAGACCGTTCCAGGGAAGCCAGGGTCCGGGAGACCGCGGCCTGCGAGACGCCGAGCGCGAGCGCGGCGTCCGTGAAGGTGCCCTCGTCGACGATCGCGACGAGACACCGCAGCTGCCGAAGTTCCACATCCATACGACAAGCGTATAGATGGAATCCGGTCATGCATTTTGTGCAAGCGCCGGCGACGAGGACCATCGGGCCATGCCCGCAGCCCCCGTCGCACCCGCCGCGGTGAACCGAACCCCCACCGCCCACCGCACGTCCCCGGCCGGAGTGGCCGCCATGCTCGGCAGCGGCCTGTCCAACCAGATCGGCGCCGCGACCGGCTCCCTCGCCTTCCCCGTCCTCGGCCCCGTCGGAGTCGTCGCCGTCCGTCAGTACGTCGCCGCCGTCGTCCTCCTCGCCGTCGCCCGCCCCCGGCTGCGCGACTTCACCCGCCACCAGTGGCAGCCGGTGATCCTGCTCGCGGTCGTGTTCGGCACGATGAACCTCTCCCTCTACACGGCCATCGACCGCGTCGGCCTCGGACTCGCCGTCACCCTGGAGTTCCTCGGCCCCCTCACCCTCGCCCTCGCCGCCACCCGCCGCCGCGTCGACGCCTGCTGCGCCGTCCTCGCCGCCGCCGGCGTCGTCATCCTCATGCGCCCCCAGCCCAGCACCGACTACGTCGGCATGGGCTTCGGCCTCCTCGGCGCCGTCTGCTGGGCGGCCTACATCCTGCTCAACCGCACCGTCGGCAGCCGCCTGCCCGGCGCCCAGGGCAGCGCCGCCGCGGCCGCCCTGTCCGCCCTGACCTTCCTGCCCGTCGGAGCCGTCGTCGCCCTGCGCCACCCGCCGACCGCCGCCTCGCTCGGGTACGCCGTCGCCGCCGGCGTCCTCGCCTCCGCCGTTCCCTACCTCGTGGACCTCTTCACCCTGCGCCACGTCCCGCCCGCGGCCTTCGGCCTCTTCATGAGCGTCAACCCCGTCCTCGCGGCACTCGTCGGCCGGATCGGCCTCGGCCAGCGCCTCGGCTGGGCCGACGCAGCCGCGATCGGCGCCGTCGTCACCGCGAACGCGCTCAGCATCCTCACCTCACACCGCCGACCGCCCTCAAGGGGCTGACTCCGGGGCCCGCTCCGCCGCGCGGGCCCCGCGCAGGGCCGTGTGCACCGACCACACCACCGACACCAACGGCACCGCCACCACCGCCCCGACGATGCCGGCCGCGATCGAACCGGCGACGACCGAGACGGCCACCACCAACGGGTGCAGCCGTACGGCCCAGCTCATCACCAGGGGGTGGAGCAGATGACCCTCGATCTGGCCGATCACCACGATCAACGCGATCACGACCAGCGCCACGAAAGGCCCCTGGGACGCCAGCGCCACGACCGAGGCCACCGCGAGCGCGATCGGCGAACCGATCAGCGGGACGAACGCGGCCGCGAACTCCAGAAGCGCCAGCGGCACCGCGAGCGGCACCCCCAGCAGCCACAGGGCGATCCCCACGAGCACCGCGTTCGTCGCCGCCACCAGCACGATCCCGTGGGTGTACCCCGTGAACGTACGCCACGCCGCCCGGCCGCCGAGATCCACCCGGCCCCGCACGGACACGGGCAACTGCTCCCGGAACCACGCCCACTGGCGGTCGCCCGCGTGGATGAAGAACACCGAGGAGAACAACGCGAGCGCCAGCGTGGTCAGCACCGCCACCGCGTGGTGCGCCCCGCTCACCGCTTCACTGACCAGCGTCGAACGATGGTCGGCGAGGAACTGCCCGATCCTCGACTGCACGTCCGACAACGCGTGCTGGTCCAGCCGGAACGGCGGCTGCTCCAGCCACCGCTCGATCCGGCCCACGCCGTCCCGGAACTCGCGCACCAGTGTCGTCCGCTCGCCCGCGACCGCCTCGCCGACCAGCGTCAGGACGCCCAGGACCAGGGCGATGCCGCCGAGCAGCGTCAAGGCCACCGCGAAGGGGCGGGGCAGCCCGCGCGCGACCAGGTTGGCGACCGGCCGCAGCAGCGCGGTGACCACGAGCCCCAGGAACACGGCCACCCCGATCTCGTGGAACCTCCCGAGCAGGGCGAACAGGCCGTAGACGAAGGCGCCGACGACGAGAAGGCGCCACGCGTAGGCGGCGGCCGTACGGAGGAAGGGGGCGACCGCGGGGGGAGAGCCTGGCTGCATGGCCATCGACGTACCACCCGGCCGCCCCCGGGCCACGCCCCGGGCCGCACATTCCCCCGACCGGGTCGTGCCGGCGGCCCCGCTACACCCAGCGGTACGTGTCGTCCGTGATCGCCGGGAGGGCGGCGTCGGTGACCGCGGTGTCGGGCCCGAGGGCGGCCAGCCGCGGCCCGAGGGGCGGGAAGACGGGCAGCTCCGCCGCCGCCCGGTGGTCGACCCACACGATGTGCCCGGTCTCGCGGCCGCCGTCCGGCAGCTCGTCGAACTCCTCGGTGGCCAGCCCCGCCCGTACCGCGGGATCGATCCGCAGCCGGTAGATCAGGTGCAGCTTGCGCGGCGGCGGTGTCGGCCCGGGCCGGCTGACCCGCTGATCGGCCACCCACACCAGCTCGCCCCCCTCGGCCCGCCCCACATCGAGCCCCAGCTCCTCATGGAGCTCCCGCGCGAGCGCCTCCCCCAGGTCCTCGCCCGGTTCGACGTTCCCGCCGGGAGGGGTGTAGTGGACGGAGTCGGCACGGTCACGGCGGATGAGCGCGACCTCGTTCCCGCAGTAGACGAGCGCGGCGACGCGGATCTTCAGCGTCGCGAAGGGCGGCGGAGAGGGCGCCGGGGCGGGTGCCGCGGCGGGCAGGCGGGGAACGGCGGGCGCGTCGTCGCCGCCCGCGCGGGACACCTCCGGCTCGGTCCCGTCCACTCGGGACACCTCCGGCTCGGTTCCGTCCGCCGTCCCCGTCAGCGCCGCCGTGCGCAACGCGCTCAGCATCGGCAGGAGTACGGCGTCGGCGGGCGGCTCGCCGGTCGTCGGCCGTAGCCGGACGCCCGTCGGCGTCAGGGCGCGCCGCGCGGGATGGTCGGGCGGGGTGAACGGCTTGATCAGTTCGCGCAGGTCACGGGCCGCGGCCACCGGATCCGACTCGGCGTCCTCCAGGATCTCGATCAGCTCCGCCCGGGCCTCCGCGTCGAGCAGCGGATACAGCTCGCGCCAGTGCCGCTGGATGGTCTCCACGGCCACCGCGAGGAACGCCGCCCCTCCCTGCGGGTCGAAGGCCACCGCGACACCACCTCTCCGTGATCACCGACACCGTAACAGCCCCCCGACGGGCGGCGATTGATATCGGACGACCGGCTCCGCGCACCCGGCGCGTGAGGCATCATGGGTGTCCGGCATCACACGCGGCCCCCGGGGGAGGGTCCTTGAGCAACTCCGCGGCATACCAGTGGACCTACGTCGACGTGGAGGCCGAGCGACGACGCGAACTGCGCGCCCAGCTCGCCCAGGAGTCGGCCCGATCACGCGACCTCCGCGCCCAGGCCAAGGCACTGCGCCGGGTGCACCGCACCGCCCGCGTCGACGTGCCCGTCGTGACCGCCGCCGCCCAGGCGGACTCGGCGGAGCTCGCCCGGGCCCTCGAATCGGCCCGCCGGATCAACGAGCGGGCCGAGGCCGAACTGGGTCGCGCCGCCGCGCGCATCTGGTCCGCACCCCCCGAGGAGACGGATCACGGCCAGGCCGTACCCGACCGGGCAGCCGGGACGGGGGCGGCGGCCGCCCACCGGGAGGCCCGAGCGGCCGCCGAGAGGGCGGACCGGGCGACGGCCGCCCGCGAGGCCGCCCTCGCCGAGGCCGAGGCACTGCTCGAACGGGACGGCCCCGCCTGCGACCCCGCCGACCTGCCGGTCTTCGCGCGTCGACTGGAGGCCCTGCGCCGGGCGGGCAGCGCCGATTCCGCCCGCACCCTCCTGGCGGACCTGGGCGTCCTCGTCCACCGCTCGGCCGTCCGGCGGCGCGATGCGGCACGGGCCGCCGCGCTGCGGGCCGCCCTGCTCGACCACCTCGAGGACGCCTCGCCCGAGGACCGGCGCCGCCTCGCACCGCTCGTCACCGACGCACCCGACCCCTCCGACCTCGCGGACGAGGTGCGCCGGGCCGTCGCCCGCGAGACCACCGCCCGGCACCGGTCCACCGTCGCCGACACCCTCATGCAGGTGCTCCGTGAGCGGGACTACGCCGTCGGCGACGACTTCGCCGACCTGCTCACCGAGGACGGCAGCGTCGTCGTGCCCTTCGCGCCGGGCGCCGAGGAGGAGACCGGCGCGGGGGAGTCCGACGCCGGGGAGGGCGGCATGCCCGACGGATACGGGCTGCGCGTCACCCTCGCGGCCGACCGGGCCGGTCTGACCACCGCACTCGTCCGGGCACCGAGCACCGCCTCGGACGCCGCCGGCGCCGATGACGCCGCGGCCGCCGAGGTCGACGCCGAGGTCCAACGCTGGTTCTGCGACGAGCAGTTGCCCCGCCTCGAGGACGCCATCCGCGAGAAGGGCGTCGCCCTGGACCGCACCGCCGTCCTGCCGCCCGGCGTCCGGCCCACCGCCGAGGCCCCCGACGCGCCGTGGCCGGACCGGGCCAAGGACGGCGACCGCGGCACACGACGGCGGAAGAACAGGAACCGGTCCGCGCAGTCCCCCACGTACCAGGAGCGACAGCGTGAGCGCTGACGACGACACGGCCTTCCGGAAGGCCGGCGACGGAGACCCGTTACGGAAACCCGCCACCCCGCCGGCGTCCCCGCCCCCACCTCCGCCGACCGCCGCACCCGTGGCCCCGGCCTGGATCCGCGAACTCGACATGGCGCTCGCCGTCTACCCGCAGGTCCTGCTCACCGGCAACGTGCGCGACCAGTTCCTGCTGCCCGAGGACGGCGAGGGCGGCGTGGCCGCGCCGGAGCCGGGCCGGCCCCTCATGCCGTACAGCCTGGAGGAGGTCATCGAGTCCGTCTGCCGCGCCCGCGGCTACGGCGCCCTGGCCCGGCAGGACAACGTGATCGACCGGGTGGTCGCCTGGCGGCTGACCGCCGACCCGTTCGCCTTCCCGCCCGCGCTGCGCCGGATGGCGGAGGAGGACGCCCGCGCCGAACAGGAGGGCGCGGTGGACGGGCGGGATCCGGACGAGGACGACGACGTCGAGGCGGGTACCGCCCGGCTGCGCGAGATCATCATCGGCGCCGTCCGGCACCGGGGGCCCGCCATCGGCCTCATCGTGCCCTACACCGACCGGCTCGGCTCCTCGCGCGGACCCGTCTCGGGGGAGGCGGCGCGCCTCCTGGCCACCGTCGAGGAGCTCGGGCACACCGCCCAGCCCGTCGCCGGTGACGGTGGCGTCACGCCGTACAACACGATCTTCTGGGTGGTGGAGAAGCAGGAGGACCTGCCGCTCGAATTCGCCATCGGCAGCCGGGCGTTGCGGGTGATCTCCGTGCCCGAGCCACCGCACGACCAGCGCCACGCCGCCGGGCGGTACGTGGTCGACCGGCTCGCCGGGCACCAGACCCGCGACACCGGCGAAGCCGTGCCGGAGGAGGCCCGCGCCCGGGCCGCCGAGGCCCTCGCCAAGTCCTCGTACGGCCTCGGGGTCGGCGAGATCCTCGCAGTGGGCCGGATGGCGGCCGACCGGCAGCTGCCGCTCGGCCGGCTCGACGAGGCCGCCCGGCTCTACCGGGTCGGCGTGCTCGACAACCCGTGGGCGACCCGGGCCGTCCGCGAGAACATCATCAACGGCGAGAAGTACCTCAACGCCCATGTCATCGGCCAGCCGCACGCCGTCCGCCGCACGGTCGAGATCTTCATGCGGTCGGCGGCAGGACTCACCGGCGCCCAGTCCTCCAGTTCGCCGAGCAGGCCGCGCGGCACCCTCTTCCTGTCCGGGCCGACCGGCGTCGGCAAGACCGAACTCGCCAAGGGCGTCGCGAAGATGATCCTCGGCGAGGACGCCCGGCCGATCCGCTTCGACATGAGCGAGTTCGCCGAGGAGCACGCCCGCGACCGGCTGATCGGCGCCCCGCCCGGCTTCGTCGGACACAGCGCGGGCGGTGAACTGACCAACGCGGTGCGGGCGCACCCCATGAGCGTCCTGCTGTTCGACGAGATCGACAAGGCGCACCCGAGGCTGTTCGACCTCTTCCTCCAGATCCTGGAGGACGGCCGGCTCACCGACGGCCAGGGCGCCACCGTCCACTTCACCGAGTGCGTGCTGATCTTCACCTCCAACCTGGGCGTCAACGCACAGGTGGTACGGGCGGCCGAGCGGCGCGGTGCCAAGGGCGCCGACCGGCGCGGTGACGGTGACGGCGGCGACGGGAGCGGGGGCGGCGAGGGCGGTGAGGCCGGCGAAGGCACCGACGGTACGGGCGGTGCGGGCGGGGCGGGGGGCGAGGACGCAGCGGAGCGCGCGGCGCGCGAGCGGGCCCGCCGGCAGCCCCGGCTGACCCGGCACGACAAACCGGAGGCGGTCAGGGACGCACTCCGGTCGGCGTTCGACACGTTCTTCAACGAGCACATCGGACGGCCCGAGCTCCGCAACCGCTTCGGTGACAGCTTCGTCCCCATGGACTTCATCCAGCCCGCCTCCGTGCCGCTGATCCTGAACAAGGCGCTGGACTCGGTCACCGCCCGCGTCCGCGAGGTCCACGACGCCGAGCTGAGGCTGTCCGACGACGCCTGGGAGGTGCTGCGCGTCGAGGCGGCGGGCCGGCTCGACCACGGCGGCCGCGGTGTGGTCACCGCCGTGGAGTCGGCCCTGGTCAACCCCCTCTCGCGCGAGCTGTTCCACCGGCCGCCCACCCCCGGGGAACACATCGAGGTCGAGGCGGTGGAAGGCGAGGGCGAGACGTACGCGCTGCGGATACGGCGGTGGACGTGACCGGCCGGACCATCAGGGTCTCCGACGTCCTCGGACCCGTCACCGCCCTCGGGCCCGGCCGGCGACTCGGCGTGTGGGTGCAGGGCTGCCCGCTGGCGTGCCCCGGCTGCATGTCCCGGCACACCTGGGACCCGCGCGGCGGCCGGGAGGTCGAGGTCGAGCGACTGGCCGAGGCGTGGCGCCGCGCCCTCGCCGACGGCTACGACGGACTGACCGTCAGCGGCGGCGAGCCCCTGGAGCAGCCGGCGGCGCTGGCGGACCTGCTCGCCGCCGCCGACCGGGAACGGCGCGCGGCCGGCCGCACGGACGCCGACCTCCTCGTCTACACCGGTCGCGAGGACGACGAGATCGCCGGTTCGCCGCGGGCGCGGGCCGCGCTGGACCTCGCGGACGCGGTCATCACGGGCCGGTACCGCGCGGGCGAACCGACCCGCCTCGTCTGGCGGGGCTCGGCCAACCAGCGGCTCGTCCCCCGCACGCCCCTCGGCCGGCTCCGTTACGAGCCCCATCTGCGGCGGGAGGCCGACCGCCCCGAACTCCAGGTGCGCGTCACCGATACGGAGGTCCGGGTGATCGGCGTGCCACGTCCAGGCGAACTAGGATCACTGGAACGGGAGTTGGCCTCCCGAGGAGTGACCTTTCGGGAGAACACATGGCGACCGTGACCCGCTACCGGTGCCCGGTGACACCGGACGAGTGCCCCACCTCGACCACCCGCGGCTTCTGCCCCACCCACGAGTGGGAACGACTCGTCCCCGAACGGGTCTTCCTGGCCGACGAGGTGGAGGAGACGGCGGTGCAGCCTGTCGTGTCCCGGGCCGCCCCGGGCGGGGGAGAGGGGGAGGTTCGGGGTCGGGGGCCGGTCGTGACCGAGCGGCCCGTGACCGTGGCGCCCGAGCAGGTGCACGGCGGGGAGGGCGAGGGCGACGGGGAGGGCCAGGACCGGCGCGCGAGTGGGCACGGCGAAGGGGCCGGGCGGGTGACCGGGATCGAGCCCACGGTGCGCTCGGCACCCGCGCGCCTCGCCCTGGTCCTGGCCGGCACGCTCGTACCCCTGCGCGGCGAGGGCGAGGCGCCCACCCGGCTCGGCCGGGACGCCCCCGAGTGCGCCCATGTCAGCGGGCTCGACCGGCTCGACCAGATCTCCCGCGAACACGCCGAGCTCTACTGGGAGTCGGGCCAGCTGTACATCCGCGACACCCGCTCCAGCAACGGCACCTTCGTCGACGGCAAGCGGATCCACGGCCCCACCCGGCTCTGGCCCGGCACGCACCGGCTTCGGCTGGCCCAGGACGTCGACCTGACCGTCGTCGAGCTCGACGACTTCGGGGCCCCGGTCTAGCCGGCGCCCGGAGCAACGCCCGTACACCCCCCACGCCCTTCCCACGCACGACATCCGTACGGACCCGGCGGCCTGCCGGGGAACGGGGACACCTCATGGCCGACAACCCGACCGAAGACCCGGCGAACGGCAGCCCGCCGCCCCGGCGCGGCCGCCCGAGCCCGCCCACCCGCAAGCAGTGTGACGCCAACGTCCCGCAGCCACGACGGGACAGCCCGCCCACGCGCGTCCAGCCGACGTCCTCCTCCGCCAAGGCCGAGCCGAGTCCGCCCACGCGCGTCCAGCCGACGTCCTCCTCCGCCAAGGCCGAGCCGAGTCCGCCCACGCGCGTCCAGCCGACGTCCGCCCCTTCCTCCGGCAGGGCCGAGCCGAGCCCGCCCACGCGCGTCCAGCCGTCGCAGACCCCCACCCCGATCCCCACCCCGACCTCCACCCACGACTCCGAGGCACCCACCGGCGCCGTCTCGCACGGCGATCCGCCCACGCGCCGCGAGCCGGGCAGCACCCCGCACGCGGAGTTCCCCGAGGCGTTACGCGACCGCTACCAGCCGATCGGCATCGCGGGCGCGGGGAGCGAGGGGACGGTCTGGCACGTGCGGCTCGCCGACGGGCGCGAGGCGGCGGTGAAGATCGCGCATCTCGGTCAGTCGATGGACATGGACACCCTCGACCACCTCGCCACGCCCGACTTCCGGCGGCACGTCCCCGCGATCCTCGAGTTCGGCGAGCTCCCCGTCGGCGCCGCCCGCTGCGGCTGGGTCGCCATGGAGTATCTGCCCGACACCCTCGACGACCACCTCGCGGGGCGGTCGCGCGACGGCGCCCGCCAGGGCGAGCGGGCGCACACCGAGGAGACGGTCCGCGAGCTCACCGAACTGCTCGACTTCTGGCAGAGCCGCATCGACCGCAACCCGCTCGACCTCAAGCCCGCCAACATCCTCGTCAGGCCCCGCCCCCGGGGCCGCCACGAGTTCGTCGTCGCCGACTTCGGCGGCATCGCCCGCTTCACGGCCAGCCAGAGCTACCGCGACGTCCAGATCACCGCGCTCTACATGGCACCGGAACAGATCGTCAACCAGAACCACAAGGCCACCCCCTGGTGGTCCCTCGGTCTGGTGCTCTACCAGGTGTTCACCGGCCGGCCGTTGTACGTGCTCGACGACGAGGCCCGGATCACCGACACGGCCTGGACCCGCCGGCTGATCATCAGCAACGAGGTCGACCTCACCGCCGTCACCGACCCCCGCCAGAACCTGCTGCTCCAGGGCCTCCTCACCAAGGACCCCGACGACCGGTGGACGGCGGCGGAGGTACGGCGCTGGCTCAAGGGCGAGACACCGCGGGTCGTACGGCCCGACATCCCCGACGCACCGGCCACCGCACGCCACGCCAACCGGCCGATCACCTTCCGCGGCGAGGCCCACCACGAGGCCGAGAGCCTCGCCGCAGCCATGGCCCGGTACTCCCAGGAGGCCGCGGACTGGCTGGCGGGCGGCGGCGGCCGCAGACTCGCGGACTGGCTGCGCGACGAACTGGACGACACCGCCTACGACATCGGGCAGCTGAGGGACCTCCACCAGGGCCCGAACCGGCCCGTCCGCGCCGCCGTCGCGGCCCTCGCGTTCGTCGCCGTGTTCGCGCCCGACGCCACCCCGCAGTACCGCGGCCGGCGCGTCGACGCCGAGGGCGTCGCCCGGATCGCCCAGGGCGGCGACGCCGTCACGTTCATCGACGAACTGCTCGGCGCCTCGGTGCCCACCGTCGCCGCCGGCTTCCGCTGCGGCCACGACGGCTGCGAGGGGCGCTGTCGGCTGCTGCTCGCCCTCGGCGACGAACTCCCGCGCACGGTCGAGGGCGTCCGCGCCGAGGCCGCCACGCTGGGCCACCGCGACGGCCGGACCGCCGACCTCAGCCCGTACGAGCGGAACGCCGCGTACGGTCTGGCCGCGGCGCTCCTCGTCCGCCCCCAGGACCGGAAGCGGGCGCTGCTGCCGCTCACCGGGCTGCCCGGTGCCCTGGCTCCGCTGGCCGCCAAGGCCCCCCTGCTGCTGCTCGTGCTCCTCGCCCATCTGAACGCCGTCCGGCACCGGGTCGGTGCCACCCTGCGCCGCGGCGGCCCGGACGCGGTCTTCCTGCGCCGCTGGGCGGGCCTGCACCGCAGGGCCGCGGCCGGATCGCCGACCACCGTCTCCGGGCGGACGGCCCTGGTCGCGGCGGCCGTGCTGCTGCCCCGGCTGCTGCGCGCCGACGCGCTCGGACAGGACCACGAGGTCACCCTCGCCGAGTGGTGGTCGACCGCCTGGCCGCCGCTGCTGCGCCGAGCCGGCGCGGCCGCCCTCCTCTTCACCTCGGCGTGGTCGCTGATGTGGAGCGGTGCCGTGGCCCGTACCGTCGTCGACAGCGGCATCGGCTGGGCCGCGCTGAAGCCGGACGAACCGCTCGTCGTCCCGCTGACCCGGGCCGCCGACGCGGCGGCCGCGACCCCGGGCGGTCTGTGCGCGGTCGCGCTGGTCGCCGCCGCCGTCTTCGCCGTCCCCCGGGCCCGCGTCCCGGTCCGCGCGCTCGTCCTGTGCGCGGCCCTCGCGCTCGCCGTCGGCTACCGCCGCCCGGACCTGCCCCCGCTCGACCTGCTGCACGCCCCCGACTGGCTGGTGGAGCGGGGCCGGCAGCTGCTCGGCGGCTGGCGCAGCTGGAACGGTGTGGCCGCCCTCGCCGTCCTTCCCCTCTGCCTGATCACGCTGACCTGGGCGTACCAGCTCCTCGGCCGGGCCCGGGCGGACGAGGAGCAGCAGGCCGGACTGCGGCGCGAGCGAGCGGAACGGCGCCGGGCGCGCGCGGGCCTGCCGGGCCGTCCGTACCAGAACGAGGTGCAGTGGCGCATGGGCTCCGACGGCCTGCGCGACCGCGTCCTGTTCGCCCTCGCCGCCGTGGCCACCCTCGTCGTCGTCCTGTGGGCGGCCGTGGAGTTCCGGGTCGCCCTCACCGGCGAGCACCCGACACCCGCGTCCTGGGGCACGGGGCAGGAGGGAGCCGCCTACCAGTCGCACTACCTGGTGGCCTGCGCCGTGCTCTGCGCCCTCGCCGCCCTGTGCACCCCGCGGACCGCGCGCCGGATCTTCGGCTGGGGCCTCGCCGGCGTGGTCGTCTTCGGCGCCTGGCCACCGCCGGTGGAGCCCGCCCGGGCCGTGAGCGTGCCCGTCTGGGAGGCGTTCTTCGCGGAGACCGCCGCGACCTGGGGCCACGCCGCGTTCTGGGCCGCCCTGCTGCTGGCCCTGCCGCTCAGCGCCGCCACCGGCTCCTTCGCCCTGCGCCGTACCAGGAGCGCGGGACGATGACGGGATCCGACGACCGGTGGCGGGAGACCGCAGGGCCGGAGCTGCCCACGGAGGGCGCCGGACCTGCGGAGGCTGCCGCGCCTGCCGAGCCGGAGGTGCCCGCCGAGGGCGCCGATCCGGCGGAACTGGTCGCCGCCGCCCAGCGGCTGCTGGAGCACCACGACGAGCAGGACCGGCCCGAGGACGCCGCCCGCTCGCTGTGGCGCTGCCGCGACGTCCTGCTGCGCGCCCGGGACCTGCTCGAAGAACGGGGCGCGCGGACCGACCCGTACCAACGGGCCTTCGTCCGCTACCTCCACGGCCTCACGCTCTCGGTGGGCTACTGGCAGGCCGTCACCGGACAGGCCGAGGCGTACGGCGTGGAGGACCCCTTCGCCCTGAGGCGGGAGGCGACACCCCTGCTCGCCCTGAGCCGCGCCCTCCTGCCGGAGGACGACCCCGCCCACGCGCACGCCTGCGTACGGCTCGCGCTGTTGCTGCACGATCGGTACGAGAACCCCGAAGAGGGGGCGGGGACGGAGGAGACGGACGGCGACGACGGGCCGGACGACCTGGAGGAGGCGCTCGCCGTCTTCGAGGAGGGGTTCCGGCTCCTCGACGAAGAGCCGCACCCCGGACTGCTCGTCAGCTACGGCTGCGCCCTCGCCGACCGCTACGACCGCGACCGGGACCCGGTGGACCTCCGGACGGCCGCCGCTCTCCTGGAGGAACTCCTCCAGGTGATGCGCCCGGCCGAGCCCGCCGAGTTCTTCGGGCAGGCCGAGCCGGCCGACCTCGGCGAGTCGGCCGAGGCGGATCAGCTGGAGGCCGAGACCCGGGTCCGTCTGGTCCGGCTGCTCCAGGCATCCGAAGAGCCCGACGACGTCGAACGGGCCTCCCACCACCTGGAAGTGCTCGCCGCCACCGCTCCCTCCGACCATCCCGCCCGGATCTTCGCCGCCGGTCACCTCATCGACGTCTATCAGAACCGCGGCGGCGGCAGGGTCCGCCCCGAGGACCGCGCCGCCCGCCTCGCCCGGCTGCGCGACCTGCACCGGCTGATCGACCCCGAGGACCCCGACCACGCCCGTGCGACGGCACTGCTCGGCGCGGCCCTCGCCGAGCGGCCCGAACCGCCCTCCGGATCCGCCGACAGGGATGGTGGGAGCGGTGACGGCGGCGGCGACGGGAGCGGACCGGTGGCCGTCCCGGTCGACCCGGCCGGTCAGGGCCCGACCGACGCCCACCACGAGGCCGTCGTCCTGCTCCGGCAGGCGCTCGGCGGACTCGCCGACGAGGACCCGCTGCGGGCGAGCGGGCACGCGGCACTCGGCAGCCTGCTCAACTCCCTCCACGACTACGAGCCCGAGCGGTACGACGTCGCCGAGGCCGCGTTCCACCTGGAGCGCGCCGTGGAACTCCACCCCGACGACGGCCCGCTGCGCAGCGAGCTGATCAACCACCTCGCCCACGCCACCCTCGCCGACGACCGCGGGGCCCGCAGGATCGAGCACATCGACCGGACCATCGCCCTGCTCAACGAGTCGATGAGCACGCCCTCCGAGACACCCGGCTTCGGCTCCCACGCCCACGGGGCGTACGCCGCCGCGCTCAGTCAGCGCCACGCGCTGACGCACTCCAGTGACGACCTCGACGCCTCCATCCGCCATCTCACCGCCGCCTTCCGGCAGACCTCCGTCTCCGACGTCAACCGGGTGGTCTACCTGCAGAACCTGGGCGTCGGCCTCTACCAGCGCTATCTCGCCGGCGGCGACCTCCAGGACCTGCACACGGCCTACCGCTACCTGGGCGAGGTGGCCGGCGCGGTGTCCGGCGGCGTCAGGGTCTTCACCGGCCACCGGCTGGTCGAGCGGGACCGTCCGTTCCTCGAACACGGCCTGGTCCAGATGCGGTTCATGCTCGCCTTCATCGAGCGCGACACCGAGGGCATGGCGGCCTCGGTCGCGGCCATGCGCCGGCTGCGGGACTCCCTCGACCCGGACGACCCCCGCCGCGCGCCCATCGAGGCGGACTTCGGCCTGAGCCTCTTCATCAACGCCTACTTCAGCGGAAGCGTGCAGGACCGGATCGACGGACTCATGGCCATGGTCGAGAGCGTCGAGTCCTTCCCCGAGGACCATCCCGACCGGCCGCGGCTGCTGCTGAGGACGGCCGGCGCGCTGATGGTCAGCTCGTACACCCCGTACAACGCCCGGGGCATCGAGACCGCCGAGCGCATGCTGCGGGAAACCCTGGCGGCCATGTCGCCGGACAGTCAGGAGGGGCTGCGGGCCACCGCCCTCCTCGCCGTCCTCCTCTTCAACCGCTTCCAGCGGACGGGTGTGCCGGCCGACGCCGACCGGTCCGTCGAGATCGCCCGCGAAGCACGCGAACGGATGAGCCGGCGGGCCCCGACGCCGATGAGCAGCCTGGTCGGTTACGTCCTCGCCGAGGCACTCCGCGCCCGCGCCGCCGCCACCGCGGACCCTGCCACCACCGGTCCTGACACGGACGGCGTACGGGCCGCCGGGGCGGGGGCCGGCAGGGGCCGGGACGACGACCTGCGGGACGCGCGCGAGGCGGGGATCGCCGCGCTGCGCGAGGCAGCGAGCGTGGTCCTGCTCCAGGCCGCCGCCGAACCGGCGCTCCAGATGGCCCGCACCGCGAGCGACCGGGCCCTGCAGTTCGCCCGCTGGTGCCTCGCCGACGGAGACCTGCGGGGCGCCCTCGACGCCCTCGAACTGGGCCGGGGCCAGGTCCTGCACGCCGCCACCACCACCTCCGACCTGCCCGCCCTGCTGCGGGAGGCGGGCCGCCCCGATCTCGCGGAGGAGTGGGACGGCGGCCCCACCGCCTCCGCCGGCGCCTCCGTCGCGGGGGCGGTGGCCGATCTCGGTGCGCTCCTGGAGGGCGCCGGTTCGGGATCGCTGCTCGGGGCGCTCGGCGAGGGCATGGAACCACCGCTCCCCGACGACCTGCGGCAGCGCGCGCTCACGGCCCTGGCCCGTTCCGAGGCGGGCACCCGGCTCACGGCGCCGCCGCCCACCGAGGAGATCGCCGCCACCCTGCGCCGGGCGGACGCCCACGCCCTGGTCTACCTCCTGCCACCCGGAGGCGCCGGCCACCTCCCCGCCGGTACGGGAAGCGGCGGCACCGCCGTCGTCGTGACCCGCGACGGCGAGATCGGCACCGTCGACCTCGGCCTGCTGAGGCGGCGCGGCCTTGACGTCCTGACGGCCTACCGGGAGGCCCACCGGGACCGTCAGACCCTGCTCGACGCCACCGATACGGTCGACGCCGCCGACCCCCACACCGGCCCCGGGCCCGGTCCCGATCCCGTCGCCGCGGCCGCCCGCAAGGCGGAGCTGGAGGCGGCCCACGCGCGCTGGCAGGCGGCGCTCGCCGAACTGTGCGACTGGGCCGGGCCCGTGGTCATGGCCCCGCTCGCCCGCTCACCCCTGATCCGCGCGGTCGGCCCCGACCCCCATCTGGTCCTGGTGCCGTTCGGCGAGCTCGGCGGCATTCCCTGGCACGCGGCGGTCCTGAGCAGCGGTCTGCGCGACGGCGGCCGGCCGGTCCGTGCCGTCGAGCGGATGACGGTCTCGTACGCGGCCTCCGCCCGCCAGCTCCAGGAGGTGACCCGCCGCCCGAGGCTCCCGCTCGACGGCTCGCCCGTGATCGTCGGCAACCCGGACGAGACCCTGCCCGGCGCCGCCGCGGAGGCCCGGCAGATCCACGCCGCCCTTTATCCGGACGGGCTGCTGCTCGGCCGGGTCCGCAAGGCGAAGGGGCCGGGCTCGCCCACCGAGGTCCTGGCCGCCCTGCCCGGCCGTGAACGCGCCGGGGCGTCCGTGCTCCATCTCGCCTGCCACGCCCGTCCTTCCGGACTGTCGCCCCTGGACGCCTGTCTCGTCCTCGCGGCGCCACCCGGCGGGCCCGCGGAACGGCTGTCGGTCCGCGCGATCCTGGAGCAGGCCCGTGGCCGCCCGCCCGGTGCGCCGGGCGGCCTCGTCGTGCTCGACGCCTGCGTCAGCGACCACCTGGCGGGGGACTTCGACGAGTCCCTCACCCTCTCCACGGCCTTCCTCGCCGCCGGAGCGACCGCCGTCGTCGGATCGCGCTGGGAGGTGCCCGACGGTCCGACCGGCCTGATGATGTACGTCTTCCACGACCGCCTCCGCCACGGCGTTCCCCTCGCGCGGGCCCTGCGCGAGACCCAGCTCTGGCTCCTGGACCCGGACCGCCGCCCGCCCGAGGGCATGCCCCGGGCCGTCGCCGACATCCTCCACGACACCGACCCGGCGGCCCCGGAGCTGTGGGCCGCCTTCGCCTGCCAGGGGTACTGACGTCTGCGGCAGGCGGGGCGGGGACCCGCCCCGGGCCGCGGCCGACCGAGACGCTCCCTAGACGTCCGCCACCAGGTCCGTCGGGTCGGTGTTGGCGCCGCAGAGGACCACGCAGACCTTCTCGCCCGGGGACGGGCGGTAGGCGTGCGGGAGGGCGGCCAGGGCGGTGGCGGCGGCGTGTTCGACGGCGAGACGGCGGTCGTCCCACAGCGCCCGGCGGACGCGGACGATCTCGTCGTCCGGGACGAGGACCGAGCGGACACCGTCCTGGAGGGCGGCGTGCAGGGCCGCGGCGGAGGCACGGCGGGCGCCCAGGGAGTCCGCGGCGACCGAGTCGACCGGGACGTCGACCGGAGTGCCCGCCTCCAGCGCCGCGTCGAGCGCCCGGCAACGCTCCGGCTCGACGGCGACGGTACGGATCCCGTGCTGCCGGGCCGCCGTGGCGACCCCCGCGAACAGGCCGCCCCCACCGACCGAGACGACGACCGTGTCCAGATCCGGGACGCGGGCGTGGATCTCCTCCAGGAGGGTGCCGGCCCCGGCGGCGATGAGCGGGTGGTCGTACGCGTGCGAGGCCAGCGCCCCGCTCCGCGCCGCGAACGTCTCGCAGGCGGCCAGCGCCTCCGCGTACTCCGTGCCGACGAGCCGGACCTCGGCGCCGTACCCCACGAGCCGGTCGACCTTCACCTTCGGTGCCGTCACGGGCAGGAAGACGGTGGCCCGCACGCCCTGCTCCCGGGCGGCCCACGCGCAGGCGAGCCCGGCGTTGCCGCCGGAGGCGATGGTCACCCCGGCGTCCGGCAGGGTGCCGGCCTCGGCGTGCGCCCGGAGGAAGTTCCACGCGCCGCGCGCCTTGAAGGACCCCGTGTGCTGGAGGAACTCCAGCGCGAGGAACAGCTCGTGGCCGTGGCCGGACGCTCCGGGCTCGGCGGGTGCGACCGTCACGGGGCGGACATGACCGGCGACGCGTTCGACGGCGCGCTTCACCTCGCCGTAGGACAGGGCCTGCGCCTGGCTGCTCCGGGGAGATTCCATACCGCCGATCATGACACCCGGTGCCCCCACGCGACCAGCGTCTCCCGCTCCCGGGCCTCCAGCTTCTCCCGCCTCCGCGCCCGGCGGGCCCCCCGTCGCCGCGCCCGGCGGTGCGGCCGGGGGAGTTCGGGCGATCACCTGACCGTCGTAGGAGAGTTGCACTATCTTTGCGTCCCGTGGACCAGTTGACCGCCGAAG
This sequence comes from Streptomyces sp. NPDC012769, assembly GCF_042901205.1. Lineage (NCBI taxonomy): Bacteria > Bacillati > Actinomycetota > Actinomycetes > Kitasatosporales > Streptomycetaceae > Streptomyces > Streptomyces sp. NPDC012769. Next base: position 446,607 of record NZ_JBIBCP010000003.1, read on the forward strand.
ATCCCACCCGCCTAGGGCCGTACCGACTGATCGCCCGCCTGGGCGCCGGCGGAATGGGCCTGGTCTATCTGGGCCGTTCCGAGGGCGGACGCACCGTGGCCGTGAAGGTGGTGCAGGCAGAGTACGCCGGGAACGCCGAGTTCCGCAGGCGGTTCGCGCGTGAGGTGGCCGCCGCGCGCAGGGTCGGCGGGAGCTGGACGGCCGCGGTGCTCGACGCCGACCCCGAGGCCGCCGTGCCCTGGGTGGCGACCCAGTACATTCCCGGCCCCGACCTGCACACGGTCGTGGCCGAGGACTTCGGCCCGCTGCCCGAGTACTCCGTCCACGCCCTGGCGAACCGCCTCGCCCTCGCCCTGCAGGCGGTCCACGAGGCCGGTCTGATCCACCGGGACCTCAAGCCCTCCAACGTCCTCGTCACCGTCGACGGCCCCCGCGTGATCGACTTCGGCATCGCCCGGGCGATGGACAGCCTCGCCGGGGACAGCCTGCACACCCGCACCGGCATGCTCATCGGATCGCCCGGCTTCATGTCGCCGGAGCAGGTCCGCGGCCTCGAACTCACCCCGGCCAGCGACGTGTTCTGCCTGGGCGCCGTGCTCGTCTACGCGGCGACGGGGCGGATGCTCTTCGGCGCCACGGACACCGGACTCAACGCCCACCTGTTCCGGGTCGCCGAGGAGGAGGCGGACCTCACCGGCGTACCGGACTCCCTGGTCGACCTCGTACGGGCCTGCCTGTCCAAGGATCCCGCCGGGCGGCCCACGCCCCGGGAGGTGGCCGAGGCCACGGCGACGGACCGCGCGTCGGAATGGCTGCCCGGCTCGGTGCTCGCCCAACTTGGACGGCACGCGGCTCAGTTGCTGGACTTCGCCCCGCCGGCCCCGCCGACACCGGTGCCTCAGGCGCCGTCCGGTCAGGCCGTGCCGGCCCAGCACGATCCCCGGGCCGCCCTCGCCCGGCCCGTACCGCCGGCGCCCGCCTACGCGCCCACCGCGCCCGCCCACGGCGGCCCCGCAGCCGGCTTCGGCCCACCGGCCCAGGGGGGATTCGGCCCGCCGTCGGGGCAGCCGGCCGGCCCGGCCGCATGGGCCGCCGCGACCGCCCCGGCGAGCCACGACCCTCGTACGAGGCGCTGGTGGGCCTTGGCGGTGGCCGCCTTCGTACAGCTCCTCGTGGCCATGGAGGTGGCCGTCTTCACCGGCATGGTGCCGGTACTCCACGCCGACCTCTCCATGGACAGCGACGCCCTCGGCCTGATGTTCCAGGTCCATGTCGTCGCCCTCGCCGGACTCCTGCCGCTCGGCGGGCACCTCAGCGACGTACTCGGGCGCAGACGCGTCCTCGTCATCGGTCTGGTCGGCTTCATCCTGGCCGGTGCGCTCGGCGGCACGGCGGCCGACGCCGGGTTGCTGATCGCCGCCCGCGTCCTCCAGGGCGTCTCCGGCGCGCTGCTCACCCCCGCCGCGCTGTCCCTCGTGGCCGCGTCCTTCACCGACCCGAAGGAGCGCCGTACGGCCTTCGGCGTCTACGTCGCGCTCGCCGGCGGCGGCGCGGCGGTCGGCATGCTGGTGAGCGGAGCGTTCCTGGAACTCCTCGGGTCGTGGCGTCTGGCCGTGTACGCCGGCATTCCCCTCGCCTTCGCCGCGCTCGTCGGCACACTCGCCCTGGTGCGCGAGCCGTCCGCCACGGCCGGCGCCGTCCGCTTCGACCCGCTCGGCGTGCTGGTGGGCGGCGCCGGGCTCGCCGCGCTCGTGTACGGACTCGGCCAGGCCGGTTCCGAGGGCTGGACGCACGCGCCGGCCGTCCCGCTCGTCGCCGCGGGGCTCCTTCTCCTCGCGTGCTTCCTGTGGTGGCAGGGCAAGGCCCCGGCGCCGCTGATCGCTCCGTACGCCCTCGGGGACGGCCGCCGAGCCGGATCCCTCGTCGCCCTGACGCTGCTGGGCGTCGGCACGTTCGCCCTGACCGAGGTGCTCGGCCAGGGCCTGCACTACGTGCTGGGTCACCCCCCGATGACGGCCGGACTGCTCGCCCTTCCCTGGCTCGTCGCGACGGTCGTCGCCGCCACCCAGATCTCCGCCCGCCTCGCGACACAGGGCGCTCCCCGGCTCCTCGTCGCCGGCGGCGCGGTGCTCATGGCCGTCGGGCTCGTCCTGCTGACCTGGGTCGGACCCGGCTCCGCGTACGTCACCCACGTCCTGCCCGCCCTGCTGCTCAGCGGGTTCGGCACCGGCATGGCCCTCGTGCCGCTCTACGTCGCCGCCACCGAGGGCATCGCGCCCCAGCACACCGGCGGCGTGGCGGCGGCCCTCGCGGTCGCCGTGGAGATCGGCGCTGCGATCGGGGCGGTGGTCTTCGGCACCGTCCTGCGTGGGGTCGAAGTCCACTTCACGGGAGTGCTGAGGGCCTACGGCACCAGCTTCTGGTGGGGCGCGGGCGCCGCCCTGCTCGCGGCCCTCGTCGGCGCTCTGACGATGACGCCCCGCAGACCGGACGGCGTGCGGTAGGGGCAGAGGAGAGGCAGAAGAGGGCCGCCCGGAACGGGGAGGCTCAGCCAGGGGACGGACTCCCACCCGGGCAGCCGGGTGAGGGTCCGCCTGCCGTCGTGGGGAGAGCCGTCTCGCGCGGAGCCGTTCGCGAGCGGCCCGTCGGAGGAGCCCGCGAGCAGGCCGAGGCGGTGCACCTGGGCACAGACGTCCGCCAGGGCGGTCAGCGCGGGCCGGTCGCCACCGGCCGTCGGCCACACCACGGCCAGGGTGCACTCCGTGAGGTCGGGCACCGGCAGATAGCGCAGGTCCGGGCGGGGACAGAGCCGGGCGGCCGCGGACGGCACGAAGGCGACCGCCCCGCCGAACGACACCACGGACAGGAGCGACTCGAACCGGGAGACCCCGTGGTCGGTGTAGCGGACCGGCTCACCGTCCGGGCGGGGATCGGCGGCCCAGAACTCCCTGGCGCCCCGGAACGTCCCCGGCGCCTGACCGACCACCGGACGGCCGGCCGGCTCCGCCAGGGTCACCGACGGGCGCCCGTCGGCCGGCGGATCCGACGCGGCCACGCACACCAGGCGCGGCTCCACCACCAGCGGCGCCACGCGCAGCCCATCGGGGACGGGCAGATACGCGAAGGCGGCGTCGATCTCGCGGTCCTGAAGGGCCGACATCTGCTCGGCGAAGTCGAAGACCCGTGGCGGGCGTGGTGGGCGAAGGACGCGTCGGCGCCGCCGTCATGGTGTTCCCGCTCGGCGCGCTGGGCTTCGCGATCGTCCCCGGCCTGCAGGCGCGGGTGCTCGGCGCCGCCGCCCACACCCACCTTGGCGCTCGCCGTGAACTCCTCCGCGTACCAGCTCGCGGCGGCGTGCGCCTCCTGGCTCGGCGGCCGGGTCATCGAGAGCCCGGCCTGGGACCGCGCGGCATCTACCCGGTGGCCGCCGCCCTCACCGTCCTCGGCATCCTGGCGAGCCTGCTCGCCTGGCGTCAGGACCGCCGTACGGCGACGGCCAAGTCCGTTCCCGCAGCCGCAGCCGCAGCCGAATCCGGCGCGGACGCCGCCCCGGACGCCGCTCCGGGGGCCGCTCCGCGGGCGACGGAGGCCCCCGCGCCCTGACGCCGAGCGCCCCGCCCTCGGCCCCCGGGCCCCCGGCCCCTCGGCGCGCCGGCTCTCCGCTCAGGCCGTCAGCCGGATCCAGGGCCGGGTGCGGTGCTCGGCCGGTGTGCCGTCGAGGATTCGGGCCGTGCGGGAGGCCGGGTCGAGGACGACCGTGGCGAGACTCGCCCAACGGCGGCCGATCGGAGCGGCCATGTCCGGGACACAGGTCACGGGCGGCTCGCCGGGCCCGGTGACCAGCTGCCGAAGCAGCTCGTCACCGGGCCCCGCCTCCTTCACCCTCTCGTCGAGCGGCTCGCGCCGGCCCGGCGGGCGGGTCAGCCGGTCACGCAGGAAGCCGAACCGCTCCCCGGAGTCGGGCTGGTAGAGCCAGGTCTTCTCCCGCGCGGCCGGTTCCCCGGTGAGGAAGTGGTTGGTCCGCAGATGCGTGCCGTCGCCCACCCGACGGGCCTCGAAGACGCCCACCGGACTGATGTCGAGCAGGACGGCGCTGTCCGGGTCGAAGAGCATGAACGAACCGGACGACGTGACCGGGGCGGAGCGGACGATCTCCCGCGCGTGGGCGACGCTCTCGGCCTCCTCCAGGACGAGTGCGGCGAGCACATGGACGGGGACGCCGCCGACGCGGTCGTCGTGATGCCCCAGGATGTTGAAGTGCAGCGCGAGCCCGGCGCTGTTGACGCCGATCTTGGCGAGGATGCCGTGCTCGGTGAGTCCGACGTAGCGGTGGGCCCCGCCCGCCGATTCCAGGGTGTGCCAGGAGGCGGCGAGTTCGATGTGCCAGTCCCAGGTCTGGACGCCGACGTGGGTGGTTCCCGCGCCGTCGGCCGTACGGACCCGGCGGACGATCGTGGAGCATTCGCCCGGCGGTACGGCGGCCGAGCGGGCCAGGATCTCGGTACGGGCGTTGAGCGCGGCGATCCGCCAGGGCTCGACCCCGGCCCCCTCGGCGATGCCCTCCAGCTCCGCGCGCAGCACCGGACGGAAGGCGTCGACCGCGTCCAGGGCCCGCCGGGCGTCGTCCCGGACCGCGCCCGGTCGGATGCCGCCGAGGGCGAACAGCCGGTCGTACGTCTCGATCGCGCCGTGCAGCGGCGGGGTGAGCCGCCGTCCCCGCTCGTACCCCCGGCGGCGGGGGTCGGGGTCGGCGACGGCCACGTGCGGCCGGTGCTCGGGGCGGGGGAACGGGGCCGGGGCCGGCGAGGCGATGGTCACGGGTGTGGGCTCCTGAGGGGTGTACGGGGAGGGGTGGCGCGGGCGATCGTTCGGGGCCCGCCGGGGCTCGGGGCGGTCGCGTTTCGGGCGGGTCGCGGTCAGCTTCGGGCGGTCGCCGTCGTGGGCGGCAGTGTGCCCAGGATCCGGGAGAGCGACCAGTAGAGGAGAGAGGAGCCGAGCAGGCCGACCGGGACGGCGAGGTTGAGGCCGTCCAGGCTCGCGGAGACGGGGCCGGCCCAGAAGGCGGAGCTCGCGCACAGGGCCGCCGCTGCGGCGCCGGTGACGGTGGCGAGGACACCGGCCCAGTTGACGCCGCCGCGATACCAGTAGGGGCCGGTACGGCTCTGGTCGTGCAGGGCCGCGCCGTCGTAGCGGCCCCGGCGCAGCACCACGTCGGTCGCGTACACGGCCATGGTGGGGCCGGTGATGATCACGACGAGTTCCATCATGGCGTTGACGGCGGTGAGGAAGTCGAACACCAGGATCGCGAACAGGGTCATCGCCGTGCCGATCACACCGACGACGACCACCGCGGCGACGCGGGGGAGCCGGACGCCGATCGACTGCAGGGACAGGCCGGCGCTGTACGCGGTCATGCCGTTGTTGGCCATCGTGTTCAGGACCACGCCGATGACGAGGACGGGCACGAACCAGCCGGGCATGACGCTCTCCAGGGCGGCCTGTGGGTCGCTCATGTCGAGCGTCGTGGCCGCGAGCGCGCCGACGCCCGTGAACAGGACGCTCGGCAGGAACGCCCCGGCCGCGGTCCACAGCGCGACGGCCGTCCCACCGGTCTCGCGCGGCAGGTAGCGGGCGAGGTCGGGGCTGTTGGCGTACGACAGCGGGGCGGAGGCCACGAGCGTGAAGCCGGTCGCGAGGGCGACGGCGTGGCCGAGCCCGGTGAGGGGTTCGGCCGGGGCGTACGACCAGTCGGCGCGCAGGGCGACGAGGACCGAGACGACCAGGAAGACGAGGGTGAGCAGGACCGTCAGGGCCGAGTAGAGGCGCACGATGGTCGCGTGTCCGTAGATCGCGACGAGGACGGTGCCGCCGGCGATCAGACAGATCACGACGGTGTCGAGGCCGGCGGATTCGGGCAGTCCGAGCCGGCCGGCGAGGCCGATCCCGGCGACGGAGGCGGCCGACCAGTTGAGCGCGAGGTAGAGGGCGGAGATCAGCCAGCCGGTGACCGCGACGACCGCCTTGTTGCCGAGGACGCCGTAGATCGCCCGTGACACCACCGAGCCGGTGGTGCCCGAGGCGGGGCCGCTGATCGCGATGAAGCCGGTGAGCAGCCAGCACAGGTTGCCCACGACGGTCACGGCCAGCGCCTCGACGAGGGGGAGGCCGATGAGGACGAGGGTGGCGCCGACCACGAAGCTGAGATAGCTGACGTTCGGGGCGGCCCAGAGCGCGAAGAGCTCGCGGGGCGAGCCGTGCCGCTCGGCGTCGGGCACGCAGTCGATGCCCCGGGTCTCGACCTGTCCGGCCCGGTCGACACCGGTGGGCGCGGAGTCGGTCCGGCCGGCCACGTCGTGGCGTGCGGGGGAAGAGGCCATGGAGGTGTCCTTGTCCGAGGAGGGCGCCGGGTGCGCCGGCCGGCGAGTGACGGGTGACGGGGGCAGGCGGGAGCTTTATTGGTGCGGTAACCAATAGCTTGTTGGTGCGTCATCCAATAGGCTGTGCGGTGTGACGTCAACCCCCCGGAGCACCCGCATCCGCAAGCCCCCCGCCGAGCGGCGCGCGGAGATCCTGGACACCGCCGCCCGCCTCGCCCTGGAGCACGGCCTCGAGCGGGTCACCATGCAACTGGTGGCCGGTGAGCTGGGCGTACGGCCCGGTCTGATCAGCCACTACTTCCCGGCGATCGACGCCCTGCTCTGCGAGGCCTTCGCCCGCGCCGTCACGCGCGAGCGCGACGCCCTGCTGCCGGACGCGGACCGGGCGCTGCCGCCCGTGCGCCGGATGGCCCGCTTCCTCGACCGCGTCGGCGACGCCGACTTCGCCAACCTCGGGCGCCTCTGGCTGAACGCCCGCCACCTCGCCCGCTACCGGCCGAACCTGCGGCGGGTGGTCGCCGAACAGGAGGCGGTGATGCGGGAGATGCTGACCGCTCTCATCGAAGACGGCGTCCGCGCGGGCGACTTCGTCACCGACGACCCGTCGGCGGCCTGCGTGGTCGTCCTCGTGACCATCGACGGTCTCGACTCGTACTCCAACGTCGACGACGACGTGGCCCCGTGCCACCCCGTCCTCGACACCCTCGTCGTGCGGGTCGCGGAACGCGAACTGGGTCTGCCGCAGGGAGCGCTGAGCAGCGGAGGCTGATCCTCGCGGCGCCCGGGTCCGCGACCTGGGCCGCCCAGGGGTCTACGGGCCGGGGCGCGGTCCGGCCCGGCCGGTGACGGTGCGCAGGGCGGCGCGCAGCGCGGCGAGTTCGTGCTCGTCGAGGTTCTCCACGAAGCGGAGGAGCACGGCGGACAGGTCCTCGCCGGCGCGCAGACCGTCCTCCATCAGTGCCGCCGCGTACGCCTCCCGGGTGGCCGGGGCCCGGTACACCCAGACGCGGCCGTCCCGTTCGCGGGTGAGATAGCCCTTGTGGAACAGGATCGTGGTGACGGTGGTCACGGTGGTGTACGCGATGTCCCGGTGCCGGTTGATGTCGTCGACGATCTCGCGCACGGTGGCGGGGCGGTTCCACCGCCAGAAGCGGTCCATGATCTCCGCCTCCAGGTCCCCCAGCCGACGCATGGGCCGCTGTCCTCTCCGCCGACGTCTCCCCGTACGAACATTCCCGGCACGCATAGTAGACGCGCAGCTCATGGGGCCGGGGTCCGCGGCACCCGCCCCGTCCCGCCCCGCCCCGTCCTGCCCCGCCCCGTCCCGGCCCGCCGAGTCCTGCCCGGTGGCGTTCAGCCCGCGCGTACGAGATGCAGCGCTTCCGCGGCGGCCGGGGAAAGCTCCGCGGGGCTCAGCTCCGACAGCGGCCGCCAGGCGACCGCCTCCGTCGAGCCGCCGGACTCCAGGGCCTCCGGCGGTGCGCCGGGGCCGAGCGTCACCTCGTAGAAGAGCGCGACGAGATGCCAGTGCACCCCGTTCCGTACGACGGTGTACGACCGGGCGTCGAGCAGCCGGGCCTCGACGAGCTCGAGGCCTGTCTCCTCCCGCAGCTCGCGCGCCAGCGCCTCGACGGGCTGCTCGCCGTGGTCGATCCCGCCGCCCGGAAGATGCCAGGTGCCGGGGGCGAAGACCGGTGAAGCCTCGGAGAGCCGGGTGAGCAGCATCCGTTCGTCCTCTACGGCGATCGCGTAGGCAGACGTGCGCGAGCGCGCCCGGGTTCTGGCATCCGTGCCCATCCCGTCACGATCCGTCACGGCCCTCGTCGCTCCTCATCGGTTCTCGGTGGACCGGTCGTACCGGTCGTACCGGTCGAGCAGTTGGGGCAGATAGTCGGCCCCCGGACCCAGGAGCGCGGCCTCCGTGGACGACGACACGAAGGCGATCGCGTCGAGCTCGTCCTCGGTGAGCGCGGCGTGCCGACGCCGCACCAGGGCGGCGGGCAGGGCCGGAGCCAGGAAGTGGAAGCCGAGGCTGCCGAAGCGGGCCTGCCGGGTCACCGCCCACAGGCGTGGCGCGTTCTCCGGCAGCCGGACGCCGAGCTCCTCCGCGAGCTCGCGGACGGCGTGCCGTCGGAGCACCGCCAGGTCCAAGAGGGCCCCGGGCGGCGGAGGTTCCGCCGCGCCGCCGGGCAGCGTCCAGCGGCCGGGCGCGGCGGTGGCGGCGGAGCCGCGGCCCACCACCAGGCCCTCGTCGGTGGGCAGCAGCACGGTCACGAAGACCGAACCGGGCACCTCCTCGGCCGGGCGGAGCGCGCGCAGCGCCCGGTACCGGTACGTCATCCTCGCCCACCGCACCGTGCAGCGCTCCGGCGCCGGCCGGTCGAGGCCCAGGCTCGCGACGAGGGGCCCGTCGAAGGTGGCCGGGTTGCGGGCCGTGGTCCGCACCCACAGTCGGTCGACCTCGCGCCGCTCCTCCGGCGACAGCGAGGGCGGCGGGCACTCGGCGAAGCCGATCCCCTCGGTGTCCACGAACGCGACGGGCTCCGCAGCGGGCGCCGAACCGGACCCGCTCATGCCGCCGTGTCCCATGCCGTCGTCAGTCCTTCCAGCCACGCGGGCGGGAGTTCGGCCGCGTCCCACTCCTCGCGCAGGCTCTCCGGCGTCGTGGTGAGCCGTTCCAGGACGGCGATGCTGGTGGGGGAGTGGAGCAGGGAGTAGCGGCCGTGGATGGCGATGGGGCTGCCCGGGCCGAACTCCGCGTACATCCGCTCCACCCGGGCGCGATGCGTCGACGCGAACTCCGTGAGCCGGCCCGCGTACCCGGCCCGCCCGCGCGCGCTCATCGTGCCGAGGACGGCCGTGAGGACCTGCTCGGAGACCTCCGGGTCGAGGTCGGAGACGGTGGTGAAGGAGAGATAGAGCGGCAGGACCACCACCTTCGCCCGTTCCAGCTCCATCCGGCCGACCGGCGGCCGGGGCTCAGCGTCGGCGGCGGGCCCGTGGGCGCCCACGACCTGACGCAGGGTCCGCTCCGCGATGCCGCCGAGCCCGTCGGCCACGGTGTGGGCACCGTCGAGCCAGCCGGACGTGTAGGGCTCGCCCTTCTCCACGGGCGCACGGCGGGCGAGACCGTCGAGCTCCTCGTGGGCGAGGGCGAGGGCCCCGGCCTCGACGAGCCCGATCAGCTCCTCGGCGTCACCGGAGTAGACCCCGGCCCGGGCGAGCAGCTGGACGAGGGTCTTCTTCGCGTTGAGGACGTCGGCCGCGTCCAGCCGCTGCCGGCCTTCCTCGGTGGCGTTCATGGGGTCCTCCTTGTCGCATGGGCCGCGCCGCCGTGAGCCTACGTGGCCGCGATGTCCGCCCGCTCCCGGGCACACGGGAAAACCCGTTGTCCGGCTCGTGGCGGCGTCACTAACGTCGGGTGGCGACGACGTGTAGCTCAGCAGCAGAGCGCCGGGCTCGGGACCCGGAGGGCGCGGGGGCGGAACCCGCCACGTCGGCTATGAACGCAGACAACGCCTACGGCGCAGACGATCCCCGCCACGCCGACGAGGCCTCCAGGGCCGACAACGCCGATCCGGTCGCCGACAAGGGCGACGACGCGGACGCCGAGCAGCAGCCCCCGGCGACGACGTTCCGCTCCTACGCCGAGGGCCGGCTGGCCCGCGCCTTCGTCACCGCCCACACCCACGCGGACCCCGCCACCAGGGACCGGGCGCAGGACCGGATACGCGGCTGGCGCCAGGTGCTCGCCGGCGTCGCCGCAGGCACCCTCCGCATCGGGTCCCGCACGCCCGTGTCCGGGCTGCCCGCCTGGGTGACGCCCGAGGTGCTGCACGGCGGCTTCGCCACCGGCTCCGCCCGCGCGGAGGGCCCGCTGCTCCCGTACGAGACGGCGGCGGCCCGGCGGGCGGGGGTGCCGGAGGAGCGCGCGGCCCTGTTCGCCCACTACCTCACCGAGCCCGGCCTGCGCGAGCTGTGGGACCTGCTGGACTCCGGCCGCTACGAGGTGACGCTGCCCGAGGAGGCCGCCCTGCTCACCGTGGCCTGGCTGGTACGGGAAGGGACGGCGGCCGCGGCGCTCGAACTCGTCCTGGAACTCAGCCCGTTCGCCGACCGGCTGCGCTTCACCCCGCGACCGGCCGAGGTGCCGGCCCCGCGACCCGGCGCCGTCCACCGCCGTACCGTCGGCGACGCCGTCTCCGCACTCGTCCGGCGCGAGCTCAGCCCGGCCGTCGAGGCCCAGCGGGAGGCACTCACCATCTGGCGGCCCTTCACGGACGACCTGCTCCGCCACTGGCTGGAGACGGCGACCCCGGACGGCCGCGAGCCCGGGCGGGGGCCCGACCGGGAGGACGAGCGGGAGGACGGCCGCGCATCCGGTCGGGAGTCCGGGCGCGAGGCAGCCCGCGGGCTCGGGCGTGGGTCTGGGCACGAGGCAGTCCGGGAGCCCGGCGGGGAGAGCGGCCGCGAGCCCGTCCGGGTCCTCGACCGGGAGCCGGACGCGGGCTGGCGGGAGCGCGGCGCCGAGCTCCTCGCACGTTACGCACGGCTCGCCCGCCAGCACACCCGGTGCGGCAGGCACCGCGACCCCAAGAGCAACGAGGGCATCCTGCGGGCCGCGCTGGAGGAGACGGTCGCGGGCCGGCCGCTGGACGCGCGGCGGCTCGGACTGCTGCGGCACGCCGTCGCGTCGATGGTGCGGAAGCGGGGACTGCCCGGTTCCGCACGGCACGCGGCCCTCCGCCGCGCCCAGGCCGCGCAGGCCGCGTTGCCGTCCCACCGCGATGTGGCACTCGTCGTCGCGGAGCGGCTCTCGGACCTGCCGCAGCAGACCGGCGTGGCCGACATCGAGCCGCTCGTGGCCCCGGTCACCCGGGCCGAGTCGGAGCGCACCGGCCTGCCGACGGGGACGGCGGTGCCGTCGGCCGTGCGGCGGCACGTCGAGGGGGCACTGAGCGCGCCGCTCGCCACCCTGGTGGCACGGGGCATCGTCCCGTCGGCGGAGGCGATGGCCGAACTCGTGCCCCCGATCGTGGCGGAGGAGACCGCCGCGGCGTACCCGGACCTCTCGCTCCGGACCCTGATGGCCGCGCACTACCGCGCCTTCCGCAACCGCCGATCGCTGCTGCTGCTCGACCTCCAGCGTCAGGTGCGGCCCGAGGAACTGCCCTGGGTGCGGGCGGTGGAGCCGTACCGCCGCGAAGAAGGCGTGGACGACGGTGCCGGCCGCGGCCGCCGCGACGGCAGGGCGGCCGCGCGGGCCGCGGTCCGGGAACTGGCGGAGGCGGCGATGGCCGGCTTCCCCGGCACCCTGCTGCCCAACCCGCTGGTACGGGAGCTGAGCGTCCTCGTCCGCCGCACGGGCGACGACGCCCCGCTGGTCGAGGAGCTGGCCGCCGACATCTTCATGGGGACCTTCGCCCGCAAGTTCCTCACCGCGGCGGACATCGCGGCCGAACTCCTCGGCGGCGGCTCGCTGTACGAGCGGTACTACGGCATCGACTACGCGGCCGTCCGAGCCCTCGCCGGCCGGAGGGGCGACGCCACCGGGATGACACCCGAGTTCGCCGCGCTGTGCCACGAGCGGGCCGGGTCCCCGAAGGACAGCTGGTCCGTCGCGGCCAACGGCACGGTGATCGAACAGGCGCAGATCCTCACCACGCACAACCTGGCCACCCTGGTCCACCGGTTCGGGGCGGAGCCCGAGCCGGGCTGGGCGGAACTGGCCCGCCGCTGCCACACGACGGTGTGCCGTCTGACGGAGCGCGCACAGCACACCCCGTACCCCCTGGCCACCCTCAAGGACACCGCCTACGCCTGGCGGCAGATGGTGTTCCACCTGTCGCTGTGCGAACCGGCGGAGCGGGACGCGTTCCTGGCCCGGCTCCCCGACGAGACGGCCCGCCACCGCCCGGTCGTCGCCGCGCGCCTGGCGCCGGCCCTGGAGGGCCTGCGCCTGGTGGCGGCCGGAGGGTCCTTCGCCGACGACGGCACGGCGGACGCGGGCCGGGCCCGCCGCCTGACCGGCTGGACCGTCTCGCGCCACTGGCTGCACCCGGCGTCACCGGTGTCACCAGCGTCATCCGCCGCGCCGTCGTAGCGCGGACGATTCCCCCCGTACCTCCCCTCCGCTCGGGCCGAAGTCCTAGGACCGGCCCGGCGACCGATACGACGTCAGGCCGAAGCGGTGGCAGCCTCCGACTGCGTACGGTGGGCGCATGAGCATCGACCTCCGCGCCTACCTCGACCGCATCGGCCTGCGTCTCCCGGCGGACTCCCGCCCCACTCTCGACGTGCTGCGGGAGGTGCACCGCGCGCACATACAGGGGATCCCGTTCGAGAACCTGGACGCCGTCCTCGGCAGCGCGCCCTCCCTCGCACTGCCCGATCTGGAGGCCAAGCTCGTCCGGGGCGAGCGCGGAGGCTACTGCTACGAGCACAACACCCTGCTGGCCGCGGCCCTCACCGCCCTCGGCTTCCGGGTCACGCTGCTCACCGCCCGCGTGCTGGTCGGCGCCCGGCCGGGCGAGATCCGGCCCCGTACGCACATGCTGATGCTGACCGACGTGCCGGGCGAGCCCGTGCCGTACGTGACCGACGTCGGCTTCGGCAGCATCGGCGCCCTGCTGGAGCCGCTCCCGCTGACCGTCGGCCCCGAGCTGCACGACGCTCCCCGCCGGCACCGGCTCGTCCACGCGCCGCACGACGGGCCGCTGGAGCTGTGGGTGCTCCAGACGTACCTGCCGGCGGAGGGCGAGTGGGAGGACCAGTACTCCTTCACCGTCGAGCCGTTCGAGGCGGCCGACTACGAAGTGATCAACTGGCACATCGCCACCAACCCCCGCTCGCCGTTCGCCCGCGGGGTCTACGCCCAGCGCACCACCGCCGACACCCATCTCTCGCTCAGCGGACTCCGCCTCACCGAGACGGCCCCCGACGGCACCCTCAAGGAGCGGGATCTGGCGGACGCCGACGAGGTGCTGCGCGTCCTGCGGGACGACTTCGGCATCCGGCTCCCGGACGGCACCCGCCTGCCGGAGTGACGGCCCGGGCCGCCGGGCCGGCCGCCGGGCCTCACGTGTCCCCGTGTGTCCCGGCCCGTCGGCTATCGCGGTACGACCACGACCTGGACGTCGTCCTCGTAGACGATCCGCCCCGGATCCGCCGACTCGACCCGCACGCACGGCACGCCGTGCGCGGCCAGCAGCTCCAGATAGCCCGGCACCCGGTCGAGCAGGTGGGTGGCCGTCGTCTTGAACCAGGCGACGGCACCGGGGTTCACCCGGTGGTCGTAGACGGTCGGGTCGGTGAGGGACGGATCGGGGTAGGCGGCGTCGTACCAGTCGTTGGCGGCCCGCCAGAAGCGGTGCTGCTCCTCGCTGAGCCGCCCCTCCCGGGCCAGGCCGTTGGCCAGCGCGAAGACGCCGGGGAAGTGCCCGCGCGGGCTGCGCACGGTTCCCTGGTAGCGCACGAACAGCGGGGACGAGGTCGTCTGCGGCATCGCAGCAGTATCCCGGATCCCCCCTGGACCCGCGGGCCCGGATCAGTCCTGGACCCGCGGGCCCGGGTCCCCCTGGACCCGCGGGCCCGGGCCCGGCCCGCGGGCGGTCAGTGCTCGTCGTACGCCTTCGGCAGTCGCATGCCGCGCTCCGCCATCACCCGGCGGAGACGGTCGGGGTGGTTGGTGATGATCCCGTCGACGCCCATGTCGATCAGCGCGCCCATGGTGGCCGGGTCGTCGCAGGTCCACGGCACGAGCCTCAGACCGCGGGCGTGTGCGGCGGCCACCATCCGCGGCGAGGGGTAGAAGCGGAAGTCCGGGTCGGCGACCGTGCCGTTCTGCGGGAAGCCGTAGACCGGGGAGAGGGCGGTCAGGCCGGGGATCGTGGCGGCCGCCGCGACGAAGTCGCCCCCGTAGTCGTCGGCGTCGATGCCGCCCAGCCACGGGGACGCGCCGGGCTTGCCCACCTGGAGGAAGTCGTGGTTCGTCAGCGCGACGAGCGGATACCGCGGCGCGATCCGGTGCATCTCCTTCAGCGCGCCCCAGTCGAAGGACTGGACGGTGACCTGACGCCCGATCCCCGAGGCGTGGATCTCCTCGTGGACCCGTCGGACGAAGACGGCGCGCGGCGCGGTCTGCTCGGGGGCGCCGGCCTCGACCTTGGTCTCGATGTTCAGGGTGACCCCGTGGGCCCGGAACCGCTTGACGAGGCCCAGCACGTCCTTGAGCTCGACCATGCGGGCCCCGGCGATTCGCTCCTGCTCGGGGAAGCCGGGCAGCCGCTGATAGCCGCAGTCCATGCTGCGCAGCTGCCGCAGCGTCAGGTCCTTCACGTACTTGCCGACGTACGGGTACATCGGGTCGCCCGGTGTCACGGGCCCGGTGTCCTGGCACTTCTGGGCGCTGACCTTGCGGTCGTGGGTCACCACGACCTTGAGGTCCCTGGTGATCTGCGTGTCCAGTTCGAGCGTCGTCACCCCGAGCCGCAGGGCCTTGGCGAAGCCCTCCAGGGTGCTCTCGGTGGTGAGTCCGAGGCCGCCGCGGTGCGCCTGGACGTCGAAGTGGGTCTTCTGGGGCAGCGGCCCGGCGGCGGCGGGCCCGGTGACGGGCTGCGAGGCGGCCGGCGCGGCGAGGGCCGGCGTCATCGCCAGCGCCGTCGCCAGCACCACGGCCGGGACGACAGCCGGGACGATGGCCGACGTGACGGCCGGGACGACGGTCGTACGGGGCGGAAACATCGGGACCTCCCGCTCTCTGGGCGAACGCGACCCCGTGACCGTAGAGCGGCGGACCCGCCGCCGGAAGGCGGTCGTACGGCGGGCATGTGAACGCCGGCGGAACCGGCGGTCCGCCCCGGGCCGCGGCCACCCCGCGCACCGCCCTGACCACGGGAAACGTGGTGCGGAGCGGCTCGAACACCTGGTAGATTGTTCTCCGTCGCCGCGGCCAGCACCGCGTACGGCACACACCCTGTCCGGGTGGCGGAATGGCAGACGCGCTAGCTTGAGGTGCTAGTGCCCTTTATCGGGCGTGGGGGTTCAAGTCCCCCCTCGGACACCATGGTGACGACGTTTCCCCGTTCGTCCCGCATCTCCTCACCGCATACCGGTCGAGCCCAACGGCGCGACCGGTATGTCCTCATTCCCCTTCAGCCGTTCCCCTTCATCGGGATTTCATCGCTCCTCCCTAGCGTGGCCGCCTGCCGACGAAGGCCCGGACCACAGGGGAGGACGGTGCGATGGCGCGGAGGAGAAACAGGGCGAGACTGCCGCTGGCGGTCATGGCCGCGGTGGCGGTGATGAGCACGACGGCGGCGACGGGGTCGGTGCCTACGGGATCGTCGTCCCCGGGATCGCCGTCCGCCGGCTCGCCGGCCGTGGCGCAGGGCCCGGAGAAGCCGACGATCCGTTACACCGAATACGGCATCCCGCACGTCATCGCCTCGGACTGGCAGGGGCTGGGAGCGGGTTACGGATACGCCGCCGCCAAGGACAACATCTGCACGCTGGCCGACACATATCTGATGGTCAACGCCCAGCGGTCCCGCCACCTGGGGCCCGAGGGCAAGGCGAGCCCCGGACAGCACCAGAACGGCACCACCAATCTCCACAGCGACCTGTACTTCCAGCGGATCAAGGACAACCGGGTGGTGGAGCGGCTGCTCGACCAGCCCGCCCCCGACGGGCCGGAGCCGGAGGTCAGGGAGGCCATCACCGGCTACGTCCAGGGCTACAACAGGTATCTGTCCGAGACGGGCGTGAACGGCATCTCCGACCCCGCCTGCCGCGGCGCGGCGTGGGTGCGGCCGATCACGGAGCTGGACGTCTACCGGCACGCGCACGCCGAGATCATCATGGGCAGCGCCGAACCGCTCCTCGACGGCCTGGTGACCGCCGCACCGCCCGGCGCCTCGGCCGCCGAGGCAGCGGGCGCGTCGGCCGCCGCGCCGGCGGCGACCTCGCCCGCGCGGACCGCGGAGAAGATCCGGGACGCGCTGGCCGTCAGCCGCCGGCAGAGCATGGGCAGCAACGCGTTGGCGGTCGGCTCGCAGGGCACGTCAGGCGGCACCAGCATGCTGCTGGCCAACCCGCACTTCCCGTGGCAGGGCAAGAACCGGATGTGGCAGAGCCACCTGACCATCCCGGGGAAGCTCAATGTCTCCGGGGCCAGTCTGCTCGGACTCCCCGCGGTGAACATCGGCTACAACGACGACGTCGCCTGGAGCCACACGGTCGCCACCGTCGCCCCCTTCGGGCTGTTCGACGTACAGGTGGATCCGCTGAACCCCACCATGTACCTGGTCGACGGCGCCTGGGAGAAGATGACCTCGCAGCGGGTCGGGGTCGACGTACGGAACGCGGACGGCTCCCTCGGCAGGGTCACCAGGACCCTGTGGTCCACCCGTTACGGCCCGGTCACGACGTCCATCCAGGGCGTCCCACTGCCCTGGGTGGTCAGCGCGCACGCGGTGCGCGACGCCAACATGGACAACCTGCGGGCGCTGAACACCTGGTTCCGCCTCGACCAGGCCACGGACGTCCACGACGTCGTGAGCACCCTGGAGACCACCCAGGGCGTCCCGTTCTTCAACACCGTCGCCTCCGACCGCAAGGGCAACGCGCTGTACGCGGACATCCAGGCCACTCCGAACATCACCGACGAGCACGCGCGGTCGTGCCTGACCGAGACCGGGAAACTGCTGTTCAACCAGCAGCCACGGCTGCCGAACGTGCCGCCGATCTCGATCTTCGACGGCAAGCGCGGCGCGTGCGACTGGCCCGACGACCCGAACGCGGTCGCACCGGGCCTCCTGGACCCGCACCGGCAGCCCCGCCTGATCCGCTCCGACTTCGTCGGCAACGCCAACGACAGCCCGTGGCTGGCCAACCCCGAGCAGCCGCTGTCCTTCCCGCGGGTGATGGGCGACAGCGCGACGCCCCGGTCGCTGCGCACCCAGGAACTGATCCTGACCGCGCGCAACCGGATCAACGGCACCGACGGCCTGCCGGGCCGGGGATTCACGCCGGAGAGCATGGGGCGGTTGCTGTTCGCCGACAACAGCAGGGCCGCCGACCTGGCCCTGGGCGCCACGGTCACCATGTGCCAGAACGTCCCCTTCGGCCTCGTCCTGGTGGACGGCAACCTGGTCGACGTGAGCGAGGCCTGCCCCGTCCTGGCCGCCTGGAAGGACCACGACTACACGAACGACAGCCGGGGATCCTGGCTGTTCGCGAACTACTGGGCCCTGCTGCTCAACGGACAGGGAGTCGAGAAACTGCCGTGGCGGGTGCCCTTCGACCCCAAGGATCCGGTGCACACGCCCAATTCGCTGGACACCGGAAGCTCCGCGCTCCGCGACGCGCTCGCCCGGGCGGTCCTCGCGCTGCGCAAGGCCGGCATCCCGCTGAACGCGCCGCTCTCGGACGTCCAGCGGATCACCCGGGGCGGCGAGCGGATCCCGATCCACGGAGGGATCTCCGAACTGGGCGTGCTCAACGTGATCACGCCCGGCCAGGTGGACGGCAAGCCGGACATCGTCTTCGGGTCGAGCTTCGTCCAGCAGGTGCGCTTCACCGCCGACGGCCCGCCGCAGGCCTTCTCCGTCCTGGCCTACTCCCAGTCGGCCGACCCGACGTCGCCGCACCACGCGGACCAGACCAGGCTGTTCTCGGCCGGCCGGTGGGTGCCCGAACGATTCACCGAGGAGCAGATAGCGGCCTCACCGGTCCTGCGGATCAAGGTCCTGTCCTGAGGCCGACTCACGGACGCCGACGCACACCTACTGACGCACACCTACTCACGAGGGGGTAACACGGTGAAGAGAACAGGCAACTGGTGGCGCGTGGGGGTGGCATGGGCGGTCGCCGTCGTCGCCGTACTCACGCCGGCGGCGGGATCGGCACAGGCCGCGGAAGGCACCGCACCGCCACCGATCGCGGACGGCTTCGGCCTGACCCAGGTCGCCCCGGCGACGGGCGGACCCACCGACTTCCACCTCACGGTCACCACGCCCGAGGTCTCGGGCGAACAGCACATCAAGATCATTCTTCCGAGGGGGTACCACGACGACCCGGGCCGCCGTTACCCGGTGCTGTACTTCCTGCACGGTTCGCCCGACGACCCGGTCCAGCAGACGTATCCGGCGCTGTCCATGTCGGACGACATGATCACCGTCATCCCGGACGGCGGTGCTCGGAGCTGGTACGCCAACTGGCTCAACCAGAAGACGGTGCTGGGTGCCCAGAACTGGGAGAACTTCCACCTCAAGCAGGTGATTCCGTTCATCGACGCGAACCTGCGGACCATCCCCGCCAAGAAGTCCAGGGCCGTCGCCGGGGTCTCCATGGGCGGCTTCGGCGCCTTCCACTACGCCCAGGCCCGCCCCGACCTGTTCAGCCAGACCGCGTCCCTGTCCGGGGACATCGACCTGTCGGCCAACTCCATGGACCTGCGGCTCGCCGTCGTCGCCTCCGTCACGGACGCCCTGGGCGCGGTCTGCGCCTCGGCGTCGGGCTACTGCGACCCGAACGACTCGCCCTACAAGCCGGGTGTCGACAGCGACGCCCTGTTCGGCTCGCCGTATCCGGTGTTCAACATCGACTGGCGGTGGAACGAGGTCGACCCGTCGCAGCACATGGACCGGCTCGCCGGCATCGGCGTCTCCATCTACACGGGTGACGGCGGCGGTTCGCCCGGCAACATGGAGTTCTGGGTGTCGGGCGCGGCCAAGAACGTCAAGGCCCGCATGGACGCCCTGGGCATGCCGTACCACTACGTCAACTACGGTGACGGCTCCGGCTGGGGCACCCAGTGCGACGGCGGGCACAACGCCGGCTGCTGGGAACAGGACCTGCGGGATCTGATCCCCCGGCTGGAGCGGTCCTTCGCCTCCTGACCGTCCGGAAGCCGGTCATCCCGCCAACCGCCGGATGCCGGCGCGGGTTACGGGTGAGGGCGAGGGTGGGGTGCGGGGTGCGGGGTCGAGGCCGGTCTCGTCCCCGTACCGGACCGTCCGGTACGCGCGCCGCAGCATCCGGCCGGGCGGCACCCCCAGTTCCCCGGCCAGTCGGCGGCGGGCGCGGTCGAACACGGCCAGCGCGTCGGCCCGGCGACCGCTGCCGTACAGCGCGCGCATCAGCATCGCCGCCACCGACTCGTTGAGGGGGTGCGCGGCGGACAGGGCGACCAGCTCGTCGATCACCTCCACGTGCCGGCCGAGACGCAACTGCCACTCCAGCTTCCGTTGG
The DNA here is from genome assembly GCF_042901205.1 of Streptomyces sp. NPDC012769. Taxonomy (NCBI): domain Bacteria; kingdom Bacillati; phylum Actinomycetota; class Actinomycetes; order Kitasatosporales; family Streptomycetaceae; genus Streptomyces; species Streptomyces sp. NPDC012769. Next base: position 466,235 of record NZ_JBIBCP010000003.1, read on the forward strand.
AGGAGGACGATCCTGCGCTCGGAGAGCCGCAGCCGTTCGAGTCCGGCGAGCGGCCCGGGCAGGCCGGCCAACGGCTCCCCGCCGAACAGGTCGAGCGCCCGGGCGCACAGGCGGACCGCCTCGGCCGGGTCGCCGGCCCGTTCGGCCGCTCCGCTCTCCCCGAGCAGGCGCTCCATGCGTGCCACGTCCACGTCGACCGCGCCGGAGACCAGCCGATAGCCGCGCCGGTCGTGCTCGATGACGGGGTCCTGGTCGTCCCCGCCCCGCAGGGCCTTGCGCAGGCGGTAGACGTACACCGGCACCACGTTCGCGCCCGGCGGCTCCATCCCCCAGACCCCGTCGAGCACTTCCTGCCGGCTGAGCGTCCGCCCCGCGCACAACGCGAGCGCCGCCAGTACGGCCTGCTGGCGCAGATGCCCCAGGTCCAGCCGGCGCCCGTCCCGCCACGCGCGCACCGGTCCCAGCACCGATATCCGCAGCTGCGGCCCGGCCGCCCGCCCGGTGACGGCCCACGGGCGGGGGCCGTGGCCGGGGACGACCAGGCCGCAGTCGAAGGCGTGGACGACGGCGGCCGCCCGGTCGCGCAGCCCGAGCGTCCCGAGGATCCGCGCGAGGTGGCCGGCCACGGCCTCCTCGGAGAGGGCGAGCGCGGCGGCGATCTCGTCGTCCCGTAGACCGCATCCGACCGCGGCGAGCACCTCGCGCTCCTGCCCTCCGAGAACGGTGCCCGTCGCTCGGCCGGTGGTGACGGTCGTCGGCATCGCTGCCCCCTGGGTTCCCGGTCCGGTCGGACGGTCCGGCGGACGCCGCCGACACGGTAGGGGCGTGAGCACGGGACACGGCATCCGGAAGGATCCGGAGTGACACGCCGGAGTGACACGTCGGAGTGACACGACGAGGGTGTGAACCCGGGCGCCACGGCGGGGGTGCGCACCCGGGGCGGCACGGCCGACCGACACGCGACACGCACCACACCCGGCGCGGTCAGCCGGCCCAGCGGCCCGAGAGGAAGGTGACGGCGAGGACGGTACCCAGCGGCGCCGCCAGACAGAGGTAGGCGGTGGTCGTCCTGGTGCCGCGCAGGCTCCGGACGGCGAGCAGGGTCCACAGCGGCCACCAGAGCAGCGTGCTGCGGGCGACCGACATGTACCAGTACGAGGTGCCCAGGGCCCACAGCGTCAGCGCGATGTACACCGCCTCCGCCCACCGGCGGCGCCGCACCAGCACGGCGAGCAGCAGCAGCCCGAGGACCATGGCGGCCAGGTCGGCCTGGAAGAGGGCCGCGTAGCCGGTCGCCTGGGTGTGGTCGAAGGCCTCGTGCCAGGTCTGCGCCCAGGCCTCCCACGGCGGCCTGAAGAAGCGGTACCAGCCGCGCTCCTGCGCGTGCTTCCACGCCATGGGGTCGCCGGTCCGCTCGTACAGGTACCAGAAATAGAGGAGTGCGGGCAGCAGGGGCAGAGCGAGCCAGAGGGCCCGCAGCCGCCGCGCGCGGACCGTGGTGAGGAAGTGGACGGCGAGAGCGGCGGCGAGGAAGAGCCCGCTGACGCGCACACCGGTCGCGAGCGTGGCCAGGACGGCGGCGAGGGGCCAGTTCCCGCGCTGCGCGGCGAGCCAGGCAGGGAGGGCGAAGGCGAGGAAGAGGGCCTCGCTGTAGCCGACGGCCAGGAAGACCGCGCAGGGCGACAGCAGCAGGAACAGGGCGGCCCGGCGGCCCGCGCGCGATCCGGGCGGCAGATGGAGTTCGGCGATACGGGCGAGGGCCACCACGGCGACGGCACCCGCGACCAGGGAGATGAGCAGCCCGGCGACCGTCCAGTCGGGGACGACGGTGTGCACGGCCCGCAGGAGCAGCGGGAAGCCGGGGAAGAACGCCTCCCGGTTGTCCCCGCCGGGGAAGTAGCCGTCCCGCGCTATGTGGAGGAAGTGCCCCCAGTCCCAGTGCTCGAACGGGGCGAGGACGGGCTCGGGCACCCGGGTGTCGCCCTGGGCGGGGAACAGCCAGCGCGTGCAGTACGCGGTCAGCCACACGGCCGCGCGGGTGACGACGTACAGCCACAGGACCTCGAGGTCGGCCGGGCGCAGGCGGGACAGCGGGGACAGCGGGGACGTGGGGGACGGGGGAGGCGTGACGGCGGGCTCCGGCGGTGCGAGGGCATGCCGAGGGGAGGGCGGTGCCGTGACCGGCATGGGCGAGTCTCTCCGAGGGGTCGGGACGTCAGCGGCGGGGTGCGGTGGAGCCCGCGGCCGGCGCGGTCGTGCCGGGGGTGGAAGTGGGCGGGTTCGGCGGCGCGCTCTGCGTCTCCTGGGCGCCGGGGCCGGGGCGTGACGTGGTGGGGTCCGGTGTGGGGCCCGGCGCGGAGCTGGTGGCCGATCCGGTCGAGGGGCTCGTGGCGGGGAGGGCGGGGCCGGTGCGGCCGGGCACGAGGACGACGGCCGTGAGCGCGCCGAGTGCCATCACGGTGGTGACACCGGCCGCGGCCAGGGCCACGCGCCGTCGGTGGGAACGCCTGCCCCGGGCGACGACATCGGCGACCGGGAGCGGAGCGGCGTGGTGCCGGCCGTGCTCGGCCGCGGCGCGGAACAGGGCCCTCAGGGCGGGGTCCGTGGAGTGGTCGTTCACCGGGATCCGGCCTCCTGATCGTCGTCCTGGTCGGTTCTCTGCTCGTCGCACTGCTCGGTTTCCGGCCCGGCGTCGGGCCCGGCGTCGGGTCCGGGGCCCGGTGGGTGATCCCGCAGCCGGTCGGCGAGCGCGATCCGCCCGCGGCCGAGGTGTGTCTTGACGGTGCTGGCGGACAGACCGGTCTCGCGGGTGATCTGCTCGACGGTGAGGTCGCACAGATAGTGCAGGGCGAGCGTGCGCCGCTGCTGGACCGGCAGGGTGCGCAGGGCCTCGACCAGCACCACGTGCTCGGGACCCGGCCCGGGCGTGTGCGAGGGCGTCTCGCGCCGGCTCCACGCGTCGGCGGTGCGCCGCCGGAAACGCCACCGGCTCACGGCCAGCCGCCAGGCCACGGTCCGGATCCACGCCTCGGGACCGGCGTCGCGGTCGAGCTGCCGCCGCCGGTTCCAGCCCTTGACGAACGCCTCCTGGACAACGTCCTCCGCCTCCTGCAGATCGCCGAGCATGACGTACAGCTGCCCGGTGAGCCGCCCGACCGCATGGACGTAGAACTCTTCGAACTCTTCGACGGTCAAGGGCAACTCCCGGGTCTCTCGCTTCACCGGGCATACGCCTGTCACGACCCCGACGGTCTACACCCTCCCCGAAGATCCTGTGTGAGCCCCGTCACGCACGCCCGTCGCCGGACGTGAAGCCGTCGCCGGCCACGAAACCGCGGCCGGACACGAAACCGCCGCCGGGGACTCCCCGGCGGCGGTGCATCGGCGGTGTGGCGGTGTGGGACGGTCAGGCGGTGATCCAGTCGCTGGTCGCGATGACCGGCTGCACGCCGTCGCGGTGAATGGTGCCCTCGATCAGGCCGTACATCCGGTCGGCCGCGTAGTAGACCTCGTTGTCGTTCTTCAGGCCGAAGGGCTCGAGGTCGACGAGGAAGTGGTGCTTGTTCGGCAGGTTGAGGCGGACCTCGTTGACCGTCGGGCAGTGGTCGAGGACCCGCTCGGCCATGGCGTTCAGGGTCTGCTGGAGGGAGTAGCTGTACGTCTCCGCGAACGCCTCCAGCATGTGGCGCCGGACCTGCTTGTAGGAGCGGTCCCAGTCGAAGTCGACCGTGCCGGAGGCGGCCACCGAGTGGGCCCAGCGCGCGGTCACCTTGGTGGCCAGGATGCGGTCGTACGCCTCCTGGAGCGTGGTGTACCGGTCCTTGATGAAGCCGTGGAACTCGGAGTTGGTCGAGTTCATGACGGTCAGGTCCTTCAGACCGGAGATGACCTGGAGCTGACCCGTGCTGCCGCTGTACGTGATCTGCGCGGTCCGCACCTCCTGGCCCCTGCGGACGAAGGAGTGCTGCTCCGGGCGGGTCGGGACCGGTATGCGGTCCCAGGCGAACTCCTCGACGCGGATCTGCGCCTCGTGGATCACGGGCTGGGAGTCCACGAAGTGCCTGGCGAGCAGGATGCCGAAGGCCTCGGGGGACTCGACGCCGTGCTCCTTGGCGAAGGCGTAGACGGTGTTCTTCGTGGTGTCCGTCGGCAGGCAGTTGCCGTTGTCGCCGGTCAGGTGGACCTCGCGGAACTCGCCGCGCAGGGCGACGGAGACGTTCAGGTCGCGGATCTCGTGCCAGGCGCCCTCGTTGCCCTGGCGGGTGATCTTGACGATGCGGTTCTCGGCCTTGCCGTACTGGTTCTGGGCCAGAACGTGCTTGCTCATGGTGCGGCTCCTGCGGGTACGCGAATACGTGGAAACGTGTTTCCCGTACGCCCGGCGTCCAGCGCGCACGCACATCGCACGCCGCGCTCCCCGCCGTCCGGCCTCGCGCCCCGGGGCCGCCCCGGGACTGACACGCATCCCGGTCCGTAGGTGACGCCAGGGATTTGAGCACGTCGACCCCGCGTTCGGCAAGAGGTACGGCGCCGCCGGCGGTCCGCCCGGTCGAGAGGACATCCCCTGGGCCCGACAGGACATCCCCTCCCCGAGAACCGGCCCGGGTCCCCTTCCCGTCAGCCCTCCCGGTGGTGGTGGGCGGACTCCCGTACCGGGTGCTTGCTCAGGATGGAGACCCGGTTGAAGGCGTTGATGGCGATCGCCACCCAGATCACGGCGGAGATCTCCTCCTCGCCGAGGACCGCGAGGGCCGCGTCGTACGCGCGCTCCTGCGCCGAGGCGTCCGCCGGGTGGGTGGTCGCCTCCGCCAGGGCGAGGGCGGCGCGCTCGCGGTCCGTGAAGAGCTCGGTGTCGCGCCAGGCGGCGAGGACACCGAGGCGCCGGGTCGTGTCACCGGCGCGCAGGGCCGCCCGGGTGTGCACGTCGAGGCAGTAGGCGCAGCCGTTGAGCTGGGACACGCGGAGGTTGACCAGCTCCACCAGGGTCCGGTCGAGCCCCGCCTCGGCGGCCGTCGTGCGGACCGCCTCGGCCGTCTGGAGCAGGGCGTGGTAGGCCTTGGGGCTCTGCTTGTCGACGAACACCCGTCGGCCGGGGGGGACTTCCGCCGTATCGCTCATGCCGCGATCGCTCACTTTTGTGCTCCTTCGCCGGTCCGTGCGCGTCATGGACGCAGGGGCTATCATGACGCATGGTTGTTGAAATCGAAACTAAATGAGACTTCTTGGGGAGAGATCCGGAATGAGCACCGTGGACGTCGAGGTCGAGGTCCTGTCCGCCCGAGACGTGCCGCTGGGCGGCCCCCGCGCGATGACCGTACGCCGCACCCTGCCGCAGCGCTCGCGGACCCTGATCGGCGCCTGGTGCTTCGCCGACCACTACGGCCCCGACCGCGTCGCCGACTCCGGCGGCATGGACGTCGCCCCCCATCCGCACACCGGACTGCAGACGGTCAGCTGGCTCTTCGAGGGCGGGATCGAGCACCGCGACAGCCTGGGCAGCCACGCCTTCGTACGCCCCGGCGAACTCAACCTCATGACCGGCGGCCACGGCATCAGCCACACCGAGGTCTCCACCCCGGACACCACCGTCCTGCACGGCGTCCAGCTCTGGGTGGCGCTGCCCGAGGAACACCGCCACGCCGCCCGCGACTTCCAGCACCACGCGCCCCACCCGTTCCGGGTGGACGGCGCGCGGCTCCGGGTGTTCCTCGGCACCCTGGCCGGCGAGACCTCCCCCGTACGCACCTTCACCCCCCTCCTCGGCGCCGAACTCCTCCTCGACCCGGCCGCCACCGTCACCCTCCCCGTGGACCCGGCCTTCGAGCACGGCGTCCTCGTCGACGAGGGCGACGTCCACCTCGCCACCACCCTCCTGCGCCCGGCCGAACTCGGCTACGTCGCCCCCGGCCGCGACACCCTGACCCTCACCAACACCTCCGACCACACCGCCCGCCTGATCCTCCTCGGCGGCCCGCCCTTCGACGAGGAGATCATCATGTGGTGGAACTTCATCGCCCGCACGGACGAGGAGATCCGCCAGGCGAGGGAGGACTGGACGACGGGCACCCGCTTCGGCGAGGTGCGCGGCTACCCCGGCTCGCCCCTCCCCGCCCCCGAACTCCCCACGACCCCCTTGAAGCCTCGTCGCAACCCGCGTTGACCTGGTCCTCCCTCGTCAGGGCCCGGGCGGCTGTCAGAGGCCGGCCGACGTGAGGATGTGGTCCATCCGGTCCCGGGGGAGTACGGGGTTGGCCGCTGCGTCGTCGGCGACCTCGGGGTCCGAGTCCGCCAGGAGACGCTCCAGCAGTTCGGCGGTGACGTTGGGGTGACGGGCCGCGCCCCGGCGCAGCAACGGCTCGTCGCAGACCGCGAACCGCCGTAGCTCCGGAACGGGCAGTTCGGGGTCCTCCAGGGCGAGGGCACGGACCCGCGGATCCGCCTCGTTCGCGAAGTCGCGCAGCGCCTCGCGCGGGAAGTTGGGGTGGTCCACCAGCAGCGGCCGGATGTGGAAGACCTCGCCGTGGCCGCGAAGCAGCCGCAGCAGGACCTGGGGTGGTGTGTCGGGCCGGCGGGCGGCGGTGCGGCGGACGGAGACGTCCGGGTCGTCGTCCAGCCTCCGCCATGCATGTTCCGGCAGGTCCCGGCCGGCCGCCACCACTCGCCGGAACACCGCATGCGGACAGTCCAGGTAGGCCAGCCGCTCGGCGAGCGGTGCGTCCCGCAGCCAGCTCGGTTCGTTGTGCGACCAGCGCAGAGCGATGCGCGCGTCGATGCTTCCGGCCGCTGCCTCGGCCTCCACCCGCGCGAGCAGCCGGTCCCGGGTCTCGGGCGTGACATGGCGACCGTAGGCCACCGCGACACGCACCGACGGGTCTGCGCAGTCCTGCAGGCGGGCCACCATGTCAGCGGTCAGGTGCGGGTTGCCGGCCACCGCGTGCAGCACTTCTTCGGCCCCGGTCGCCAGCAGCCGCTCGAACTGCTCGGACGTCAGCGGGAGGCGACGCGCGACGTTGGCCCGGGTGGCCGGATCGGAGAGGCAGCGCGCATGGTGCTCCGGCGGAACACCCGGCCGCTCCGCCCGCGTGGCCGAGGCCCGTACCCCTGGGTCCACGTCGTCGAGCAGCGCCACCTGTACGGCCATCGGCCGGTCGCGCCAGGACTCCGCGACCATCGCGCGCAGCTTGGGATCGGAGTCGGCCGCGAGTTCCGCCGGCGGCCGGCCGTAGACCTCGACCAAGGCCTCGATGTCCATCGGCACCCCGCGCTCCACCATGGTCCGGACGAAGTCCGCGCGGGCGTCGCGGATCGCCGCGTCGGGGTGTTCGGCGATCCGCCGGCGCATCGCCGAGGAGATCCGGCGCCCGTGCAGGAGGACGGCCGAATCGCTGCCGCCGTACGTCAGGAGGGCCTCGGCCACCACGTCCGGCAGCTGTCCGTCCCGCACGGTCAGCCCGTCCCGGCCGGCCTCGTGCGCGGCCAGCCGCGTCATGACCTCCACCGGGGCGGCCGAGTTGCGCCCCAGGCCGGATAGTTGCGGCTGCTCGAGATGAACCATGCGCCCACGCTAGCCGGACACGGCCGGTGACCCGCGTCCGGACCGACCCCACGTCACGTCGGCCGAGCCCACCACCCGGCGCTGTCACGATGGGTGGCGTGAGCGCACAGGATGAACGGGACAGCAAGGGAAGCTCGGCGGGGCGGGAGCGCCGGTGGCGGCGGGATCCGGAGCGGACCCACGCGGTGTTGGTGGACGCCCTGCTGGAGTTGATGGCCGAGGAGCAGGCGGAGCCCACGCGGAAGGCGGTGGCCGAGCGGGCCGGGGTGTCCGAGCGCACGGTGTTCGTGCATTTCGCCGATCGGGAGGCGCTGCACGTCGCGGCCGCCGAGCGGCAGGCGGAACGCTGGCGGGCGCTGGCCGAACCGGTGCCGCCCGAGTGGGCGACGACACGCAAGGTGCGGGCGCTGGTCGCTCAGCGCAGCCGGATGTACGAGGTGATGACACCGATCCGCAAGGTGGGACTCGGCCTCGAACCGACCTCCCCGGGGCTTCGCCGCGTGATGGCGCGGGGAGACGCCTGGTTCCGTGAGGACCTGGCCGAGATCTTCGCCCCGGAGCTGCGACGGGTGCCGCGCGCGCGGCGGCCCGGGGGACTGCTGGACGCTCTGGAGGCGGCCTCCTCGTGGGCGGCCTGGGACCACCTGCGCAGCCGGCGGGGGCTGGACGCGGATGACGCCTGCTCGGCGGTGCGCCGGACCCTCCGAGCGCTGCTGGCCGCGGTGGAGGACTGAGCGCCGTGGGGCGGTGGCGGCGGCCCTTCCCGTAACCGCGTCGCGTCCGCATCCCTTGACTGCTATTGCAGTCGTACTGCAATAGTGACCCTCGTGCGGCGCGGCCTCGACACGGCCGGTGAACGCGTCACCGTGCTCTCCCGGCACCGGCGCTGTCGGCCTGTCCACCGCCCCCGACCGACGAGAAGGGTGTGTACTGGCATGACTCCCATGGACCGGCGCGGGTTCGTCGCCACGGCGGTGGGCGCCGCGGCGGCAGCCGTATCGCTGAACCCGCAGACCGCCGAGGCGATCCCGCTCCCCGGACGTCACCGCCCCGTGACTCCGACGCCCACCCGGACCGACGGGCTGCCCTATGACGACCGGGCCGACTTCGCCGACGCCGACCGGGGGTTCATCGCCGCGTTCACCGGCGGGCCGATCACCACCGCTGCCGGCAAGACCGTCTGGGACCCCGGCGCGTACCGCTTCCTCGCCGATGCCGATGGTGATGGCGATGCAGGTGCCGACGCCCGTGCCCGTGCCCGTACCGGTGCCGCGAGCCCGCCCGACAGCGTCGACCCGAGCCTGTGGCGGCAGGCCCGGCTCCTCTCCCGCCAGGGTCTCTACGAGGTCACCGAGCGGATCTACCAGGTACGCGGCCTGGACCTGTCCAACATGACCATCGTCGAGGGCGACACCGGCATCATCGTCATCGACCCGCTGATTTCCGCCGAGACCGCGGCCGCCGCGCTCCGGCTCTACCGGGACCACCGCGGAGACCGCCCGGTCCGGGCGATGATCTACACCCACCCCCACGTCGACCATTTCGGCGGCTGCCGCGGCGTCCTGCCCGACGGCGCCGGTGACCTTCCGATCCTCGCCCCGCAGGGCTTCATGGAGCACGCGGTCAGCGAGAACGTCTACGCCGGTCCGGCCATGGCCCGCCGCGCCGCCTACATGTACGGTGCCCAGCTGCCCACGGGTGCCACCGCCCAGGTGGGCTGCGGACTCGGGCTGAACGTCTCCCTCGGCACCGTCGGGCTCATCGCCCCCACCCGGTACATCGGCGCCACCGGGCAGGAGGTCACCCTGGACGGGGTGCGCATCCGCTTCCAGATGACTCCCGGGACCGAGTGCCAGGAGGAGATGAACTTCCTCTTCCCCGATCTCCGCGCGGTCTGCATGGCGGAGAACGCCACGCACACCATGCACAACATCCTCACCCTGCGCGGCGCCCAGGTCCGCGACGCCCACGCCTGGGCCGGATACCTGACCGAGTCCATCGACCTCTACACCGGCACGGCCGACGTGGCCTTCGCCTCCCACCACTGGCCCACCTGGGGCAACGAGAACATCGTCACGCTGCTCACGGCCCAGCGAGACCTCTACGGCTACATGCACGACCAGACCGTCCGCCTGATCAACCAGGGCCTCACCGGCAACGAGATCGCGGAGAACTTCCGCCTCCCGCCCCAGCTCGACCAGGTGTGGGCCAACCGCGGCTACTACGGCTCGATCAGCCACAACGTCAAGGGGATCTACCAGCGGTACATGGGCTGGTTCGACGGCAACCCCGCGCACCTGTGGGAGCACACGCCGAGGGAGGAGGCCCGCCGCTGGGTCGAGTCCCTCGGAGGCCAGGCCGCCGTACGCGCCCGCGCCCGGCACTACGCCGACCACGGCGACCCGCGCTTCGCCGTCACCCTGCTCAACCACGCCGTCTTCAACGACCCGAAGGACGCCAAGGCCAAGCGCCAGCTCGCCGCGCTCTACACCGAACTCGGCCAGGCCGTCGAGAACGCCGTCTGGCGCAACTTCTACCTCACCGGCGCCCAGGAGCTCATCCACGGCGTCACACCCAGCACCAGCGCCACCCTCGGCCCCGACATGTACCTGGCCCTCACCGTCGGGCAGCTCATCGACGGCCTCGCCGTCCGCGTCGACGGACCCAAGGCGTGGTCACTGCGCCTCGCCATCGACTGGCACATCGGCGACGACTACTGGCACCTCCGCCTCGCCAACGGCCTGCTCACCTGGACCACCGACAGCAGGCCCGCGCCGGACGCGGGCCTGACCATGACGATGACGAAGCCTCAACTCCTCGCGCTGCTCGCCGGCAAGGGAACCGGCGGCATCGCCATGAGCGGTGACCCGACCCTGCTGCACCGCCTCCTGTCGGTCCTGGCAGCCCCCGACCCGGACTTCCCGATCGTCACGCCCTGAAGCCGCGGCCGCACGGATGCCCCTCCCCACGCCCCCGGTCTCACGAGCCGGCACGGGCCGCGTACGCGCGGACGTCGGCGTCCGGGTCGGCGGTGGCCGTGGCGAGGGCGGCGCGGGCGTCACGGTCGGCGCGGTGGTGGAGGAGAGAGAGGACGGCGGCCTTGCGGACGTCCGCGTCGGGGTCGGCCAGCGTCCCGGCGAGGGCCGGGACGGCCTGGGCGGGCGGGGCGGCCCGGAGGGCGGTCGCGGCGCCCGCCCGGACCTGCCAGGCCCGGTCGTCGAGGCCGGACACGGCCAGGGCGGCGTAGTGGGGAGGGCAGCCCGTGACGGCCAGAGCGGACAACGCGGCGCCACGGACGAGCACGTCGGGGTCGTCGAGGAGCGGGCCGAGCGGAGCCGGGGCCGGGGCATGCACAGCCGCGAGACCGCGGGCCACCGCGACCCGGACCTCACGGGCCGGGTCGGCGGCGGCCACCGCCAGTTCCGCGACCGCGTCCACCGAGACCAGGGCCCGGACGACGGCGATGCGCACCTCGACGTCGGGGTCGTCGAGTGCGGCGGCGAACACCCCCGCGTCACCCAGCCGCAAGGCGCGCAGCACGTCGAGCGCGGCCGCCCGGACCGCCGGGTCGGCGACACCCAGCGCCTCGCGCAGCCCGGCGGCCAACGCGGCCTCGGCGGGCAGCACTTCGACCAGCTCGCGCAGCGCGGCCGCGGCGGCGGCCCGTACCTGCGGTGCGGTGTCCCGCAAACGCTCGGCCAACGCGGGCCCGGCGCCGGCCGGCACCGTCTCACCGAGCGCCACCACGGCGGCCGCCCGCACCGCCGGATCGGCGTCGGCCAGGAAGGGGCGGAGCGCCTCCAGATCGGGCGCCTCCTCGGCGAGCGCGAGAAGGCGCAGGACGGCGGTGCCGGGCGAGGGACCGGGGGCCTGGGGCACGGCCGGGGCCGTCGCGGACGCCCCGGGCGCCTCGGCCGCGACCGGCAGCGCCGCAGGCAACCCGGGAGCCTTGCCGGCCCTGTCCGCGTCCAGGCCCGCCCCCGCCCCCGACGCCTCAAGCGCCTCGCCCTCGACCGGCATCGAAGTCGCCGTGGGCGCGCCCGGGCGGGCGGCCGGAGCGGCGGCGCGTGGGCCGGCCGTCGCCACGGGCACCAGGGTGACCTCGCCCAGCCGCCGTTCCGGCCCGGGCGTCGGCGTGAACTCCGGGACCGGTACCACATACCGCTCGACCGGCCGCGCGGTGAACTCCATCGCCCCCGAGGCGGACTTCCTCAGGTCGAGGTGGTGCAGCCAGCCCGCGTCGTCCCGCTCCGGGTGGTCGAGCCGCTCGTGGTAGAGGCCCCATCGGGACTCGGTCCGCGCCAGTGAGGCCCGGGCCGCCATCTCCGCGCAGTCGCGGATGAAGCCGACCTCCGCGCACCGCATCAGTTCGTGCGGGGTGCGCGCCCCCATGCCGGCGATCTCCTCCGACATCCGGGTGAAGGCCTCGACCGCGAGCGACAGCTTCGCCCCCGTCTTCGGCGGCGCCACATAGTCGTTGACGAACCGCCGCAGCTTGTACTCGACCTGGGGCTGTGGTGGCCCGTCCGGGTGGCGCAGCGGCCGGTAGACGAGCTCGTGGGCGGTGGCCAGCTGGTCCTGGGGCAGCTCTCCCTCGTACGCCCGGTACCGCGCGGCGTCCTCGCCGGCCAGGTCGCCGAAGACGAACGCGCCGATCATGTAGTTGTGCGGTACGCAGGCCAGGTCGCCGGCCGCGTACAGCCGGGGCACGGTGGTGCGGGCGTGCGCGTCCACCCGTACCCCGGAGGCCGAGTGACCGCCGCACAGTCCGATCTCCGAGATGTGCATCTCGATGTCGTGGGTGCGGTAGTCGTGGCCGCGGCCCTCGTGGAACGTGCCGCGGGTGGGCCGCTCGGTCGTGTGCAGGATCGATTCGACGGCGGTGATGGTCTCCTCGGGCAGGTGGCTCAGTTTGAGGTACACCGGGCCGCGGTCCGAGGCGAGTTCGGCGGCGAACTCGGACATCATCCGGCCCGACCAGTAGTCCGACTCCACGAACCGTTCGCCGTGCCGGTTCACCTGGTAGCCGCCGAACGGGTTCGCGACGTACGCGCAGGCCGGCCCGTTGTAGTCCTTGATCAGCGGGTTGATCTGGAAGCACTCGATCCCGGTGAGCGCGGCCCCCGCGTGGTAGGCCATGGCGTATCCGTCGCCCGCGTTCGTCGGATTCTCGTACGTCCCGTAGAGATAGCCCGACGCGGGCAGCCCGAGCCGGCCGCAGGCCCCCGTCGCCAGGATCACCGCGCCCGCCCGGACGACGACGAACGCGCCGGTACGGGTGTGGAAGCCGGCCGCGCCGATGGCCCGGCCGTCGTCGGGGTGGGTGAGCACCCGGACCGGCATGACACGGTTCTCGATGCGGATCCGTTCGCGCATCTCGCGCCGCCGCAGCTGCCGGTACAGGACCTTCTTGACGTCCTTGCCCTCCGGCATCGGCAGGACGTACGAGCCGGACCGGTGCACCTGGCGGACCGCGTACTCGCCGTGCTCGTCCTTCTCGAACTTCACCCCGTACGACTCCAGGCGCTTGACCATGTCGAAGCCGCGGGTCGCGGTCTGCCGGACGGTGGACTGGTCGACGATGCCGTCGTTGGCGCGGGTGATCTCGGCGACGTAGTCGTCGGGCTCGGCCCGGCCCGGAATGATCGCGTTGTTGACCCCGTCCATGCCCATCGCGAGCGCCCCGGAGTGCCGGACGTGCGCCTTCTCCAGGAGCAGTACGGACGCGCCGCGTCCGGCGGCCGTCAGCGCGGCCATGGTGCCGGCGGTGCCGCCGCCGATGACGAGGACGTCGCAGGACAGTTCGGTCGCGTCGGCGAGGGCGGGGATGGCCGGAGGGCTGTCCACCAGGGTGTCCACGGGGTGCCTTTCAGGTGCTTCGGGATGGTTTCGTGCGGAGGGTCAGAGGGACTCGAGGATGCGGCGGCGCAGCTCGGCCGTGGCGGGGGCGTGCTGGGCCTCGCGCTCACGCGGGTGGCGCACATCCAGCACCTGTCCGGCGCCCAGCAGGAGGACCCGGTCGCCGAGGTGCAGGGCCTCGTCCACGTCGTGGGTCACGAAGACGACGGTGGCGCCGGTGCCCCGCAGGATCTCCACCAGCAGGTCCTGCATCCCGGCGCGGGTGTGCGCGTCGAGCGCGCCGAAGGGCTCGTCCATCAGGACGGCTCGGGGCCGGCCGGCCAGGGCGCGGGCCAGTTGCACGCGCTGCCGCTGTCCGCCGGACAGCTGGTGCGGCAGCTTGTGGGCGTGCCCGCCCAGGCCGACCCGGTCCAGCCAGTCGTCCGCGACACGCCGTCGCTCGACCCGGGGGACCTTGCGGATCGCCAGCGGCAGTTCGACGTTGGCACGGACGGTCCGCCAGGGCAGCAGGGCGTCGTGCTGGAAGACCAGCGCCCGGTCGGCGGCGGGCCGTCCGATCGGCTCGCCGTCCTGGGTGACCTGTCCGTCCAGTGGGGGCAGCAGCCCGGCGAGGGTACGCAGCAGGGTGGACTTGCCGCAGCCGGAAGGCCCGACGACGGCCAGCAGTTCGCCCGGTGCGATCCGCAGCGTGACGGTGCCGGGCACGGCGGCGCCGTCCGGGTGGCCGAGCCGCACGCCGTCCAGGGCGAGTGCGGCACCGGCGGGCGGAGAGGGCGTGGCGGGCGGCTCGGGCGTGGGTGCGATGCTCACCGGACCGGCTCCTTCCGGGCGACGGTGGTGCGGACCGGGGAGGCGGGTCCGCGGGCGCCGGCGGCGGTTGGGGCCGAGGCGGCGGTACGGGCTGATGCGGCGCTACGGACCGTGGTGGCGGCCCGGCGGAACGACGGGCGCGGGGATCCGGCGGCGCCCCGTGCGGCCGGGCGGGGCAGCCAGGAGGTGGCGTGGCGGCCTATGACCTCCACCGTGGTCGAGGTGAGCCAGCCGAGGACGCCGATGGTGGCCATCCCGACGAACACGCCGGGGTAGTCGACGATCGTGTACTCCTGCCAGGTGCGGTAGCCCACCCCGTACTCACCGGAGATCATCTCGGCGGAGATCACACAGATCCACGAGACGCCGATGCCTACCGACAGGCCCCCGAAGACGCCCGGGAGAGCGCCCGGCAGCACCACCGAGAAAAGCACCCGCAGCCGGCCACCGCCCATGGTGAGCACGGCTTCCTCCCAGACGGGGGTGAGAGCCCGCACGGCGTGCCGGGTCGACACCAGCACCGGGAAGAAGGCGGCGGTGAAGGTGATGAACACGATGCCCTGCTCGTTGGTGGGCAGCAGCAGGATGGCGACCGGGACCAGGGCGATGGCCGGCACCGGCCGCACCACCTCCACGAGCGGCCCCAGCAGGTCGGCGGCCCACCGGGACCGGGCGACGGCCGTGCCGACCGCCACCCCCAGCACCGCGGCCAGCAGGAAGCCCAGCACGATGCGGCGCAGACTGTGGCCCAGGTCCTGCCAGTACGGGCCGGTGCCGACCCGGTCGGCGAAGGCGGCGGCCACCTCGCCGACCGTGGGGAACTGCTCGAACCGCAGCCAGAGACTGACGTCCAGTGAAGTCAGCAGCTGCCACAGCCCGAGCGCCGCGGCCAGCGAGGAGACACGGAGCAGTCGGCGGCCGAGGCTCGTGCGGGCCGTCCCCGTGCGGCCCGCGCTCATGACGCCAGCCTCAGGGCGTCCGCGTATCGGATGATCCGGGCCCCGGGGCGCCCGGCGGCGTACCTCTCGGCGCCGGCCCGGGTGACGAACGCGCGAAGTTCGGTGCCGTCCGCGACCCAGACCGCCCGGTCGGCGAACCAGAGGGTCCCGGTCACCGCGTCCGGCACGTACGCGGCCCGGACGTCCGCGCCCTTGACGGCCTTCAGCAACGCCTCGGGGCTTTCGAAGGTGCGCGTGGTGCTCGCGCCCTTCGGCCACAGTTCGGACCTGGCGGCGGTGGCCACCGGGTACGAGGGGGACGTGACGGCCCTGTTCAGCGGTGCCGGGTCGACGAAGGCGTCCACGTCGACGTCACGCACCAGCCCGGCGGATTTCAGCACCGGCACGTCCTTCTTCAGCGCGGCGATCAGCTCGGGGCGGAGCTCCGGGTCGAAGGTGGCGATGCCGTGGGCGCCGTTGTAGAGGTAGACCACCTCGGCCGGCAGCCCGGTCACCTTCGCCACCGACTCGGCCGCCGCCACGGGATGGGCGCGCAGATGATCGGTGGCCCGCCGCTGAGCTCGGAGGAAGTCGTCGAGGATCCCACCCCGCTCCTCGGCGAACTTCTCCCGGACGGTGACACCGTGGAAGGTGGGCAGGTTCAGCTCCGCCCCGTCGTACAGGGCCGTGGCCTTGCCCTCGAACGCCAGCTTCCCTGGCCAGGCGACGAACTGGGAGAGCACGTCGACGCTGCCGGCCGCCAGGGCCGACGCGCCCACGCTGGGCTGCTGGTTGAGCTTGCGGACGTCCTTGTCCGGGTCGATGCCGGCCTGGCGGAGGGCCCTGACCAGAGTGCCGTCGGCGGCCGAACCGACGCTCGTGGACACCTTCTTGCCGCGCAGGTCGGTCAGTGACCGCAGGGGCGAGCCGGGGCGGGTGACGATGGTGTTCAGGCCGCCGCGGAGGTTGTAGCCGGTGACCGCGACCAGTCGCGTCGGCTGCTTCAACTCCCTGCCCCGCGCGGCGTTGATCAGCAGCGGGAAGTCGCCCATCGAACCGATGTCGATCTTCCCGGCCGTCATCTGGGCCGTGATGGGGGCGCCGGTGGCGTAGTCCTGCCACTCGACCCGGTAGGTGACGCCGTCCTTCTTCCCGCGGGCCGCCAGCTCCTCCTCGAAGTAGCCGAGGGAGCGAAGCAGCGTGCCCGCGGTGACGGTGTTGATGGTCTTGGACTGGTAGCCGACGGTCACGGTGACGGTCGACGAGTCGGCGCCTGCCGCGCCGCCGCCGCAGGCGGTGGCCAGGGGGAGCAGCAGCGCGGCCGGGAGCAGGGGAAGGAGCCGGATTCTCGTGCGGGGCATGGCGGTTCGGCCTTTCACCGGAGCAGGTAGGGCATGTTGACGGTCACCGCGCCGGTGGGGCAGCGCGCCGCGCACGGGCCGCAGTACCAGCACTCGTCCACGTGCATGTACGCCTTGCCGTTGTCCTCGCGGATGGCGAGCGAGTCGAGCGGACACATGTCGACGCAGAGCGTGCAGCCGTCGATGCATCGGGACTCGTCGATGGTCACGGGAACGTCCGCGCGCTGAGGAACAAGAGGCATGGCGGTCTCCAAGGCCCGAAAGGGCGGGGAACGAGAAGGGAACGGGGGGAATGCGGTGCCTGTCGGCGCTGCCGGGGGAGAAGGTCAGAGGGAGCGGCGCAGCACGCCGCTCATGGTGATGCGGTCGCCGCGGAACCGGATGAACTCGAGGTCCACCGGCCGGCCGTCGGGCAGATGGGTCAGCCGTTCCAGCATCAGCACGGCGGCCCCGCGCGGAGCCTGGAGCACCGCCGCGGAGTGCGCGTCGGCGTTGACCGCCTCCAGGGTGATCTCGGCATGGCCCAGCGGACCACCGGTCAACGCCTCCAGGAGCCGGAAGACATCCGTGTTCTCCAGGTCGCAGTCGAGCAGCGCGCCGCCCACGTCCATGGGCAGATAGGACAGGTCCAGGGACAGCGGCAGTCCGTTCAGGCGGCGCAGCCGCTCGATACAGAGCACGTCGCTGTGCTCCGGCAGACCCAGCCGGTGAGCCACCGGGCCGGGGGCGGTGACCGGCCCGACGGTGCGGACCTCGTTGGTGACCCGGCCGTGCTCGCGCAGGGTCTCGGCCAGGCCCTGGAGGCGGTCCAGTCCGTGCGGGTACTTCTCGCACACCACCACGGTGCCGATGCCCGGTTGGCGGTCGACGATGCGCTCGCCGCGCAGCAGGTCCAGGGCCTGCCGCACGGTGTTGCGGCTGGTGCGGTAGTCGGCGGCGAGCACGTCCTCCAGGGGCAGGATCCCGGCGGGGAAGCCGCCTGCCAGGATCTCGCGGCGCAGCACGTCGGCGAGCTGCCGGGCCCGGTCCGCACGCAGCTGCCGGCGGCGGGCGGCGGCGACCGGGCCGGCTGACGGGGTGGGTTCGGGTGGCATGGCAGGGAACGTACCGGGGGAGCGCCGCCGGTGGTGTTGCCGCAGTATTGCGCCACCTGACGAGCCGTACGCACCGCCCTGACCTGGGACTTCACCGGCCTCCCCGGTAAGACCCGCCACCTGGGCGTCCACTACGTGGACCGAAGGCGGCTCGCCATGCGGTCGTCCCCGGGCCGCGTCGGCCGACCTGTCTCCAGGATCCGGGCCGGCGGTCGGGACCGGGTCGGCAAAATCGTTTGAGCCTCGGCGGCCTTACCGGCAGGATCAGGTGACACCGATGAGTTCTTCCCGCCGCCGTGGTCTGTGAATGTGTCGCGCCCCCGCGGAGGACACTCACACGACGGAAGGCACCATGCTCGCACCGAACGCAACACCAACGCCCTCGCCCGCCCGCGTCACCGCCGTGCTGCGGATTCTCGTGCTGTCCACGTTCGTGGTGCTGCTCAACGAGACGATCATGGTCAACGCGATCCCGCGGCTCATGCGGGAGTTCGAGGTCACGGCGGCGGCCGCCGGGTGGCTGTCCACGGCCTTCATGCTGACCATGGCCGTCGTCATCCCGGTGACGGGGTGGTTCCTCCAGCGCGTGACGACCCGGACCGCCTTCGGCCTGGCCATGGCACTGTTCCTCACCGGCACGGCGCTGGCAGCGGCCGCGCCCGCCTTCCCCGTGCTGCTGGCCGCCCGCGTCATCCAGGCCAGCGGCACCGCCGTCATGATGCCGCTGCTCATGACGACGCTGATGACCCTCGTGCCTCCGCACGACCGCGGCCGGGTCATGGGCAACATCACCCTCGTCATCTCCGTCGCCCCCGCCCTGGGCCCGGCGGTCTCCGGTGTGCTGCTGCAGCTCGGGTCATGGCGACTGCTGTTCCTGGCCGTGCTGCCCATCGCCGGGGCCATGGCCATATTCGGCCTGCGCCAGCTGGTCAACGTCGGCGAGCCGCAGGCGGGCCGGATCGACTGGCTGTCCGTCCTCCTGTCGGCGGCGGGCTTCGGCGCCCTGGTCTACGGCCTGAGCGGGCTCGGCGCCGCGGACGCGGACCAGGCCACCGTGCCGCCGTCGGCCACGACCGCGGTCGGTGCCGTGCTGGTGGGCCTGTTCGTATGGCGACAGCTGTCACTGCAGCGCACGTCCACACCGCTGCTGGACCTGCGCAGCCTGACGTATCGTCACTTCTCCGTGGCGCTCGGCCTGATGTGCCTGTCGTTCATGGCGCTGATGGGCGCGTTCATCCTGCTGCCGATCTACCTTCAGGACGTCTGCGGCCTGAGCTCGCTGCAGACCGGCCTGCTGCTCATCCCGGGCGGCCTGACGATGGGCCTGCTCGGACCGCAGGTCGGCAAGCTCTACGACCGGCTCGGCGCACCGCGCCTGGTCGTGCCCGGAGCCGTACTCACCGCGCTGTGCCTCGGGCTGTTCGCCTTCGCGGGCGAAGAGACCTCGCCGTGGCTGATTCTCGCCCTGCACGTGGCCCTGAGCGCCGGTATGGCGTTCGTCTTCACCCCGGTCTTCACCTCCGGCCTCTCCGTGCTGCCGCCTCACCTCTACGCACACGGCTCCGCCATCCTGGGCTCGCTCCAGCAGGTCTCGGCCGCCGCGGGCACCGCCCTGGTCATCAGCGTCATGTCGGGACGGACCGCCGCGGCCGCAGCCGACGGCGCCGCCCCCACCGGCGCACTCGCCTCCGGCATCCAGTGGGGATTCGGCGTCGGCGCCGTGCTCGGCGCCCTGGCCATCCTGATCGCCCTCCTCGTCCGCACCCCGCCCACTCCGCCGCAGCCCGCCGCGCCGGAGCCCCAGGACGAAGACGGCACGACGACGAACAAGACCGCCCCCACCACCATCTGACGCCCGGCCGGGCGGGTACACGACACCCCCGCCCGGCCCCGTGTTGGCCGAAAGCCGCATTACCGCTGTGCGGTGGCATCGCTACGTTCTTCGGGATGGGCGGCGCGCTTCACGCGCGGCGCCCCGCCGGCACGACGACAGGGGGAGACTCGTGCGACGCATCTCGACGTACCTCATCGCGCTCATGGCGCTGGTCGGTTTCGCGGTCCTCGGCACCTCGTCACCGGCCGCCGCCGCGGCGGCGGGCAACCCGTGCGGCGGCTCGCCCTACGCCTGCGCGGACGGCAAGTTCTACGCGTGGAACGGCGACAACGGTTCCCGCTGCGAGTGGGTCGGCAACGCGCCGACGCTCGGATCCTGTACCAACAAGAACTACCTGGTCGGCAACTACGGTTACCCGTGCTCCGGATGCGACTGGATCCGCCTCTACTGGGGCTCGTCCTACACCGGAGCCTACTTCTGCATCCCGCCCGGCTACGGCTACGGGCAGGCGACCTCCCCGAACCTGACGTTCAACAAGGGCAGCGGCCTCGCCGGATACGGGGAGAGCATCTGGTACAACGCGGCCTCGGCGAGGTGGAGCGGCCCCTGCTGACCCGGCGGGCCGTTACGCGCCGCCAGGTTCCTTCGTACTCCCCGCGACTCCCTCGAAGCCGCGGCGCGAACCGCGCTGCCCCGTCGCGTCGACGCCGCTCCTGGCGGCAGCCGCGTGCAACGCCCGCAGGGCGAGGAGGAGTACGCCGATGTCGTCCAGGTAGACCGGGTCCGGGATCAGGTCGATCGGGGAGACGGTGTAGACGACCGCTGACCAGAACAGGGCCTTGGACTGCAGTGGGACGCCGGCGTCCTGAAGGAGGCGGCGGGTTCGGAGCACGCGGATGAGGAGAACGGCCGCGCAGGCCGCCACCGCGAGGGCCAGGACGGCGGCCACGACGAGCCAGGCGGTGCTGTCCATGAGGTCTCCTCCACCGTAACGCCCGGCCGCGGGGAGCGGCCGCATCGTCCGTAAGGCTACGACGCCTCGGGGGCATGGTGCCCCCGAGGCGTCTCTGCGCGAGTGGCACCGGCGCCACTGACGGACGTCGGGTTTGAGGGTCCGAGAACCGGCAAGCCGAAGTGACAGGCGCCGAACAAGCAGTGACGAACAGCCAGCCGGAGTCATCTCCAGGAAGGCAGCCATGTCGACCCTGACCGCAGTTCTCATCATCGGGGCGACGGTCGCCGTGCTACTGGCGGCCGGTGTCCTGATCCGGGCCCGGACGGGCGCGGACAGCGGCGCACGCTCCCTCAAGCGCCGCTTCGGTCCCGAGTACGACCGCACGCTCGAACGGTACGGCGGAGACCACGAGACCGCCCGGCACGACCTGCGCGAGCGCGTCGAGCGGTACGGCGGGATCCGACCCGTGCCGCTCGAACCGGCGATCCGTGAGCACTACGTGGCCCGCTGGACCACGCTCCAGGAGCGCTTCGTCGACGCGCCGCGGCAGGCGGTCGCCGACGCCGACGAGCTCCTCGCGCGGATCGCCGCGACCCGGGGCTTCCCCGATCCCGACCGGCGCGAGGAACAGCTCGCCGCCCTGTCGGTGCACCATCCGCGCCATGTGGAGGGGCTGCGCACGCTACGACGTGCGGTGCACTCCACATCGGCCTCCACGGAGGAGTTGCGGGAGGCGCTGGTCCACGCACGTGCCCTGTTCGAGGATCTGACGGCGGCCGCGGCCGGGACTTCGGCCCGGACTCCGGCCGCCACGGAGGCCGCCCGCCCCCGCCCGGCGTCCGGCCGGCACCGCGGACACCTCCTCAAGCCGAAGGGAAGTGATGCCTGATGCCGCACGAGCACCGGTACCAGCGGACAGCGGGCGAGGCCGAGCGAGCCACGCGGCACGAACCCGCGCCCCCGGGGGCCCCGGGCGCCGCGCCCGCGCCCGTGCCCGCCCCGCCCCCCGCACAGC
Source organism: Streptomyces sp. NPDC012769 (assembly GCF_042901205.1). Classification (NCBI taxonomy): domain Bacteria; kingdom Bacillati; phylum Actinomycetota; class Actinomycetes; order Kitasatosporales; family Streptomycetaceae; genus Streptomyces; species Streptomyces sp. NPDC012769. Next base: position 487,656 of record NZ_JBIBCP010000003.1, read on the forward strand.
CGGTCGTCGCGCCCCTGTCGCGGGCGCCGCAGTCCACCGTCCCGTCCGAGGACCCCAGTGCCACGGGCCGGAGCGGCGGGAGCCGTACGCACACTCCCGCCGTGACCCCCGCCGCACCGCGCGGACGGGACACGACCGACCACCGGCTGCTCGACGACGGCGAACGCGACCGCCTCGAACAGCGCCTGCACCACGCCCTGGCGGTGTTCGTCGACTCGCCCCAGGCCTCGGTCACCGAGGCGGCAGAGGTCCTCGACGCGGCGGAGCACCAGCTCGTCGCCGCCCTCAAGGACCGCCGCGCCGCGCTCCGAGCGGGCTGGCAGGGGACCGGCGAACAGAACGGTGTGAGTCCCGACACCGAGCAGCTCCGGCTCACCCTGCGGACCTACCGTGAGGTGACGGAACGGCTGCTCCGGGCGTGACCGGGCGCCCCGGCGCGGAGGACGGCGGAAGCCCCCCTGGATCCCAGGGGGGCTTCCGCGGTGCCGGCCTTCTCAGCCTGACGAGTCGCTCGACGAGTCGGCTCGACGAGTCGGTCGGAACAGGCCGACTCGTCGAGCGGTCGTGCGTCAGTGCTTGAAGGCGTCCTTCGTCTTCTCCTTGGCCTGGCGCGCGTCGCCCTTCGCCTGCTCGGCCCGGCCCTCCTCCTCGAGGCGCTCGTCGCCGGTCAGCCGCCCGGCCGCCTCCTTGATCTTGCCCTTGGTCTGCTCGCCCTTGGCCTTCATCTTCTGCTCACCGGACACAGCCGATCACTCCTTGTCCGTTCGGCACATCTGACGCATATGCGCCTGACCGGAAACCGCGGGGGTAAACCCGGTGGGGAAGCGGGCACCGATTTCCCCTCCGACAGAAAAAATTCGTGCCGTCGAAGGGATGTCTGACGGCCTCCGGGGCAGGCCACCCCGGGAGGTCGTCCGTACGCTGCGGTCGTACGGCGGTCGTACGAAGGTCGTACGGCGGTGGGTGAGGACGGCGGCCCCGGGAGGAAGGAGCGGCGATGGTTGAGGTGATCACCAGGAGAGGCGCGGTGCGTCGGCCGTCGCTGTCGGCGAGCGTGACCTACGGGGACGCCGACACGGGAGACGGGACGATCGCGGCGGCCCGCGATTTCGTGGCCGAGTTCCTCACCGCCGCACCGGGCGCCGGAGGCGACCCGGTGCCCCGGGAGCGCGTCGATCTGGCCCGCCTGGTCGTGAGCGAGCTGGTGACCAACGCGGTGCGGCACGCCCCCGGCCCCTGTCGGGTGCTTCTCGAACGGTTCGAGGACGCGCTGGACATCTCGGTGGCCGACCGGCTCGAGGCCGCCCCCGTGCCGCGGCCCCACGACCCCCACCGCATCGGGCAGCACGGTCTGGAGATCGTGCTGGCGGTCTGCGAGAGCGTGAGCGTGGAGCCGTATCGGTCAGGGAAGCGCGTCCGCGCGCGGCTCTCGCTCACATGATGCGACTCGGTGAGATTTTTTTGACATGCGCCGCCGAAGTGGGGGTAGGTGGACCACTCACGGGGGCAACGGCTGCCATTGGACGAGGGAAGGTCATCAGAGTGCCGACTGAGGTGACGACGGAGACGAGGGCTGGTGTCGAGACCGGGATGGAGGACCTTCCCGTACTCGAATCTCCCCGCAAGGTCGCTCCGAAGGACGCGCGCGAGCTGTCGAAGGTGTTCTTCGACAAGCTGGCGGTGACGGAGGAGGGGACCCATGAGTACCAGTACGTGCGGAACACGCTGATCGAGATGAACATGTCCCTCGTCCGCTACGCCGCCGGCAGGTTCCGGGGGACCCGTGGCGACGAGATGGAGGACATCGTCCAGGTCGGCACCATCGGTCTGATCAAGGCCATCGACCGGTTCGACCTGTCCCGGGAGGTGGAGTTCACCAGCTTCGCCGTCCCCTACATCGTCGGCGAGATCAAGCGCTTCTTCCGTGACACCTCCTGGGCGGTCCACGTACCGCGCCGGCTGCAGGAAGCCCGGGTCGAGCTGGCCAAGGCGACCGAGGAGCTGAGCTCCCGACTCGGGCGCGCGCCGACGGTGGCGGAGCTGGCGGCCCTGATGAACCTCTCCGAGGACGAGGTGATCGAGGCGCGGATCGCCGCCAACGGCTACAACTCGGCGTCGCTCGACGCCGCCATCGGCCCCGACGGCGAGGACGACGCCACGGCCCTCGCCGAGTTCATCGGCGTGGAGGACCCCGCGCTCGAGCTCTTCGAGGACTTCCACACCCTCGCGCCGCTGCTCGTCCAACTCGACGACCGCAGCCGCCGGATCCTCCATCTGCGCTTCGTCGAGGAGCTGACGCAGGCGGAGATCGGCCAGGAACTCGGCATCTCCCAGATGCACGTCTCCCGGCTGCTCTCCCGCAATCTGGCACGGCTGCGCAAGGGCATGCTGGACCAGTCGTAACCCGTCGGAGGACCTACGGCCTACGGACCTACGGCCTACGGACCTACGGCCTACGGACCTACGGCCTACGGACCTACGGCCTACGGACCTACGGCCTACGGAACGGCCTCACCACCCCCTCCGGTGAGGCCGTTCCGTGCCACCGCGCGTCTCTCTGTCACCGCGCACCTCCTCGAGGGGTTCATTCCGCCTTGTTGGCCCGCCTGCGCACCCGCCGCTTCAGCGCCTGACGCTCGTCCTCGCGCAGGCCGCCCCACACGCCCGTCACCTGGCGGGAGTCGTCCATCGCCCAGCGCAGGCACGCCTCGCGCACGGGGCAGTGCCGGCAGATCTCCTTGGCCTCCTCGGCCTGGACCAGTGCCGGTGCGCCCGTGCCCACCGGGAAGAAGAGGTCGGGGTCGGCATCCTGGCAGGCCGCACGCGCGCGCCAGTCGTCCAGCATCGGTTCCTCCTGTGTCTACGGTCGTACGAACAGGTACGAGGCCTTGGGCGTCGTCACCGGTTCCGCCGTGAAGTCGCGCCGGTCCGACCGGCGCCGTACTTCCGCTCGTAACCCCGGACACGGATTTCACGCACGGTCTCTGTGAGGGGGACGTGAAACCACGCGCCGGGAATGCGTGCCGGGTGGCGGGGCAGACGGAAAAGGCACACGAAAGGGGAGGGTCGCAGCGATCCGCCGGCTCTCCCGTCCTTGCCAACCCGAGGAGTGGTGTCGCGTGACTGAGGACGTGTGGAGCTACAAGTCGACCGCCGGCCATCCGGCCGGTGCCGAGTTGACCGGCTACAAGGTCGAGGCGATCGACGGCGGCATCGGGAAGGTGGACAAGTACTCCGACGCGGTCGGTGACGCCTATCTGGTCGTGGACACCGGGGTGTGGATCTTCGGCAAGGAAGTCCTCATCCCGGCCGGTGCCGTGGTGCGGGTCGATCCGGACGACCGGACGATCCATGTCGACCGGACCAAGGAGCAGATCAAGAACGCCCCCGAGTTCCACCGCGAGACGCACCTCGACGACCCCGACTACCGCCGGCAGCTGGGAACGCACTACTACGGCCTCGGCGGGCCCTTCGGCCCGATGGTCTGAGCGGTCGTCCGCGGAAGGGCCCGGACTCGACGAGTCCGGGCCCTTCCGCGTGCCGTCGCACCGGCCGGGCACCCGCCCCGCACGCGCTACAGGCCGAGATAGAAGCGGACCGTCGTGCCGTCGGCGCCCGTGTGGACGCGCACCAGGTCGGCCACGTAGTGCACCAGCATGAGGCCCCGTCCGCCGATCTGCCCCGGCTGCGGGGGGCGGCGGCCCGCCAGGGGGTCGGACAGCCGGCCGGCGTCGCGGATCTCGCACACGAGAGACCCGTCCTCGCTCCAGACCGCCAGCGTCCCGCGCCCACCGCCGTGCACCACGCTGTTCGTCGTCAGCTCGGCGACCGCGAGCTCCACGTCGCCAAGACGCGGCCCCGCCAGGCCGAGTCGCGTCGCCTGGGCGACGGCGAACCGGCGGGCCGCCGGGAGCTCGCCCCCGCCGAAGCCGAAGACGGCGGAGTCGGCCACGGGCGACAGCGCCTCGTTGTACCTGGAGACGACCGCCTCCCAGTCGTACGCGTCGCTGTCCTCCTCACGGCCGTCGCTGATCAGGGTGGGGTGGGTCATGCGCGCGTCGGCGATCACCTGCGGATCCAGCCGCGCCTCGTCGTACGGGCACAGGATCGTCACCGCGCGGCCCTCGAAGGCCGCGTTGATCAAGGCCTCGTGCTGGGCGCACGCCGGGTACTCCACCGCGCTGCGCCCGGCCCAGATCGGCTCGCCGATGATCCGCACCCGCCCCTGCGGGTGGGCGTCGGCGAAGCCGCGCAGCACCCGGGGGATGATCCGCCCCGGGTTGCGACCCACATCGGTCATGTCCAGGAACAGCACGCCTTGGGCGTCCGCGCCCAGTCCGTCCCTGATCAGTTCCAGATGGGGGCCGGGCACCGCCACGGCCAGCGGCTCACCGCTCGCCAGACCCTTGCGCAGGAAGTCCACCGTCTGCCGCGTGTACTCCTGTTCGGTGCGGTAGAACAGGGCGGGGTGCAGGAACCTCTCTTCGGTGCTCACCGTGCTCATCGCTGCACCACCTCGATCTGCGGCAGGTCCGGCCAGAACATCTCCAGCACCCGCAGCAACTGGGGTGGAGGGTGCTCCACCACCATCCGCCCCTCGGGCAGGCCCATGGCCGTGACCGCCAGCGCCGTCACCCCTGCCACGTCGACGAAGGCGACGTCCGACAGCTCCACGTAGGAAACCCCCGTGTGCTGCCGGGCCAGGTCGGACAGAGCCTCCTCCCAGGACCGGCGGGTGACCTCGCTGATCTCACCGCCGGCACGTATCCCGGAACGACCGGGCAAGGGGCTCACCTCCAACGCGGCCCTCGCCGACGCCGTCACGCCGGGCCCGCCCACCGCATGCGGGACATCCACCCTCGGACTCCTCCACCATTCACCAGTCGGCTGACGGTCTTCTCGGCGCGCCGGGTGCAACAGCCAACGTCTCCGGCCGAACACCTTATCGCGGCGGGTCACCCGCACCGACCGGGTGGTGTGCGCCGGGCGCGTCGACGCCCCGCTTCCGGCCCGCTCGGCCGTGGCGGCGCCGCGGCCGTGACGGCCGTCACGGCCGCGGGCCCGAGACGAGAGGGGAATGCCCCGCGGTTTAGCGGGCAGGGACTCTTCGACCGGGCGGGAGTCTGTTCCGGGACGGCCCGGGCGGGTTTGACCGGTCGCGCAAGCGGTGGGGTAGCCTCCGGGGCGGTACGCGCCCCGGCATCTGGCGGAACGTCAGGTGGTGGTCGGGGGGAGGATCGGGCGGGTCGGAACACCGGCCCGGCGTTCTACGGAGGCGACGTTCGATGGCTGGCTCTACAGCGCCCGGAAGTGCACGGACGGGTATGGACGCGGAGTCTTCGGCTGCGCAGGTCGGAGAGTCCGAGCTGCGCCTGCTGCTCGCGGGGCTGACGGCGGTGCGTGACGGTGACTTCGGCACGCGGCTGCCCTCCGACGCGGACGGGCTGCTGGGCGAGATCGCCCTGGTCTTCAACGGCATGGTCGACCAGCTGTCGCGCTTCACCTCGGAGGTCACGCGGGTGGCCCGGGAGGTCGGTACCGAGGGAAGGCTCGGCGGCCAGGCGCAGGTTCCGGGCGTCTCCGGTACGTGGGAGGACCTGACGGACTCCGTCAACGCGATGGCCGGCAATCTGACCACCCAGGTGCGCGACATCGCGCAGGTCGCGACCGCCGTCGCGAAGGGCGATCTGTCGCAGAAGATCACCGTGGACGCCCGGGGCGAGATCCTGGAGCTGAAGAACACCGTCAATACGATGGTCGACCAGCTCGGTTCGTTCGCCGGCGAGGTCACGCGTGTCGCGCGAGAGGTCGGCACCGAGGGCATCCTCGGCGGCCAGGCCGATGTCAAGGGAGTCTCGGGCACCTGGCGTGACCTGACGGACTCGGTGAACTTCATGGCCGGGAACCTGACCAGCCAGGTCCGGGCGATCGCGCAGGTCGCGACCGCCGTGGCCGACGGTGATCTGTCGCAGAAGATCACCGTGGACGCCCGGGGCGAGATCCTGGAGCTGAAGAACACCATCAACACCATGGTCGACCAGCTCGGCTCGTTCGCCGGCGAGGTCACGCGCGTCGCGCGCGAGGTCGGCACCGACGGCATCCTCGGCGGCCAGGCCGACGTCAAGGGCGTCTCCGGTACCTGGCGTGACCTGACGGAGTCGGTCAACGTGATGGCGGACAACCTCACCGCCCAGGTCCGGGCGATCGCCGAGGTCACCACGGCGGTGGCACAGGGCGACCTGACCCAGAAGATCCGGGTGGACGCCAGGGGCGAGATCCTGGAGCTGAAGGAGACCATCAACACGATGGTCGACCAGCTGTCCGCCTTCGCCGACGAGGTCACGCGTGTAGCGCGCGAGGTCGGCACCGCCGGCAACCTCGGCGGCCAGGCCACCGTACGAGGGGTCTCCGGCACCTGGAAGGACCTGACCGACAACGTCAACGTGATGGCGTTCAACCTGACCGGCCAGGTCAGATCGATCGCCCAGGTCGCCGCCGCGGTCGCCCGGGGCGACCTCTCGCAGAAGATCACGGTCGAGGCGGAGGGCGAGGTCGCCGCGCTCGCCGGCGTGATCAACACCATGGTGGACACCCTGTCGGCGTTCGCGGACGAGGTGACGAGAGTGGCCCGCGAGGTCGGCACCGAGGGCATCCTCGGCGGGCAGGCCCGGGTGCCGAACGTCGCCGGGACGTGGAAGGACCTGACGGACAACGTCAACTTCATGGCGCACAACCTGACCAGTCAGGTGCGCAACATCGCCCAGGTGACCACGGCCGTGGCCCGCGGCGACCTGACCCGCAAGATCGACGTGGACGCGCGCGGCGAGATCCTGGAGCTGAAGACCACCATCAACACGATGGTGGACCAGCTGAGCTCCTTCGCCGCGGAGGTGACCCGCGTCGCCCGCGAGGTCGGCAGCGAGGGCCGGCTCGGCGGACAGGCGGAGGTCGCCGGTGTCTCCGGCACCTGGAAGCGCCTGACGGAGAACGTCAACGAGCTGGCGGGCAACCTCACCCGGCAGGTCCGGGCCATCGCCGAGGTCACCAGCGCCGTGGCGGCCGGCGACCTCACGCGGTCGATCACCGTGGACGCCTCGGGCGAGGTCGCCGACCTCAAGGACAACATCAACTTCATGGTGGAGTCCCTGCGGGAGACCACGCGGGCCAACGAGGAGCAGGACTGGCTCAAGACGAACCTGGCCCGCATCACGGCCCTGATGCAGGGCCGGCGCGACCTGACCGTGGTGGCCGAGTCCATCATGGACGAGCTGACGCCGCTGGTCTCCGCCCAGTGCGGCGCCTTCTACCTGGCCGAGGACACCGGGGACGGCACCGTCCTCAAGCTCGTCGCCTCCTACGCCTTCCCGGACGGCGCCCGGCCGACCCGCTTCAGGCTGGGCGAGTCCTTCGTCGGCCAGGCGGCGCGCGGCAGACGCCCCATCGCCGTCGACGACCTGCCGGCCGACTACCTGCCGGTCGCCGGCGGCCTCGGCCGGACCGAGGCGCTGTCGCTGATCGTCCTGCCCATCGTGGTCGAGGAACAGGTCCTGGGCGTCATCGAACTGGCGTCGGTGCACCGGTTCACGCAGATCCACCGGGACTTCCTGGACCAGCTGATGGAGGCGATCGGGGTGAACGTGAACACGATCGTCGCCAACGCCCGCACCGACGAGCTGCTCGGTGAGTCGCAGCGCCTGACCGCCGAGCTCCAGGCCCGCTCGCAGGAGCTCCAGGCCCGTCAGGAGGAGCTGCAGGCCTCCAACGACGAGCTGGAGGAGAAGGCGGCCCTGCTGGCCGCCCAGAACCGCGACATCGAGACCAAGAACCTGGAGATCGAGCAGGCCCGCCAGGAACTGGAGGAGCGCGCCCACCAGTTGTCGCTCGCCTCGAAGTACAAGTCGGAGTTCCTGGCCAACATGAGCCACGAGCTGCGGACCCCGCTCAACAGTCTGCTCATCCTCGCGCAGCTGCTCGCCCAGAACCCGTCCCGCAACCTGACCGCGAAGCAGGTCGAGTACGCCGGCATCATCCACTCGGCGGGCTCCGACCTGCTCCAGCTGATCAACGACATCCTCGACCTGTCCAAGGTCGAGGCCGGGAAGATGGACGTCAACCCCGACGTCGTGCCCGTGGCCGGCCTCCTCGACTACGTCGAGGCCACCTTCCGCCCGCTGACCGGCCAGAAGAACCTCTCCTTCACCGTCCGCACCTCGCCGGATGTGCCGGACGAGCTGCTCACCGACGACTACCGGCTGCGGCAGATCCTGCGGAACCTGCTCTCCAACGCGGTCAAGTTCACCGAGCAGGGCGGCGTCGAGCTGCACATCGAGCCCGCCGACGAGACCCGGATCCCCGACATCGTCCGACGCGACGGCCTGGTCCTCGCGTTCCGGGTGAGCGACACCGGGATCGGCATCGCGCCCCAGCACCTGGAGACCGTCTTCGGCGCCTTCCAGCAGGCCGACGGCACCACCAACCGCAAGTACGGCGGCACCGGGCTCGGCCTGTCCATCAGCCGCGAGATCGCCTACCTCCTGGGGGGCGCGATCACCGCCGAGAGCACCCTCGGGAAGGGCAGCAGCTTCACCCTCTACCTGCCGGCCGCCCGTACGGACTTCGCCGAGACCACGCCCGTACGACCCCTGGAATCGCGCGAGCAGGTCGCCCTCACCGGGACCGACCGGCACGACGAGGACCCGGCCGGCACCACCATGCCGGCACAGCAGCGCCGCCTCCTGGTGGTCGAGGCACGGCCCAACGGCCTGCTGTCGCTGGTGGCGGAGAGCGCCCTCGGCGACCTTCCCCGCCAGGCCGAGGCGCCCGGCCGGCGCGGTGTCGAGGTCATCACCGCGGTCGGCGCGCAGGAAGCGGCGGCCACCCTGGCCACCCAGCCGTGCCACTGCGTCGTCCTCGAACTGGACCTCGCCGACGGCGCCGCCCTCACCCTCCTGGAGGGGATGGAACGCGACCCGGCCCTGCAGTCGGTGCCCGTCCTGGTCCACAGCGGCCGTGGCGTCGCGTCCGAGGACGAGCGCCTGTTGAAGCGGCAGGACGGCGCGCGGCTGCTGGAGCTGATCACCAGCCTCGACGAGCTGCGCGAGCGCATCGCCCTGCACATGAGCGCCGACCGGCCCGGTGACGTCGTACCGCTGGTGCGCGGCACGGACTCCGCGGGCGCCGTGTGGCAGTCGGACGTGGACGCGTCGCTGGTGGGCCGGACCGCCCTCGTGGTCGACGACGACGACCGCAACCTGTTCGCGATCACCGGCATCCTCGAACTGCACGGCATGCGCGTCATGCAGGCGGAGAACGGACGGGCGGCGCTCGACACCCTCGGGGCGCACCCCGACATCGACGTGATCCTGATGGACGTGATGATGCCGGAGATGGACGGCTACACGGCCACCGCCGCGATCCGGGCGATGCCGGAACACGCCCGGCTGCCCATCATCGCGGTCACGGCCAAGGCGATGGTCGGGGACCGGGAGAAGAGCCTGGCCTCGGGGGCCACCGACTACATCACCAAGCCGGTCGATTCCGGGGAGCTGATCAGCCGCATCAAGCACCATCTGGCGCTGTAGCAGGCGCGTCGGCCGACAGCACCCCACGGAACCGAGGAGCGTCCTCTCGTGCAGCAGCATTCCGAACCGCCCGGTACGCGCGACCGCGTGGCGTCCGTCCCCGCCTCCGGCGGGATGACGGTCGGGCCCCAGCGCGAGGCGGGCGTGCGGCTGACGTCCGGCCCCGGACATGACGCCGAGCCCGCGGCCGGGCGCGGTGGGGACGTCTCCATCGTCGGCCGGCTGGCGACCACCGTCGAGCGGCTGCGGCAGGAGCTCCAGCGTGCCCATGCGGACGCCGCCGGACGTGCCCTGGTGGAGATGGCCGTGGGCATGCTGATCGAGCGGCTGCGCTGCGGTCCCGCCGAAGCCGCCGTGCAGCTGTCCGACCTGGCCGCCCAGGCCGACGTCTCCGTCCTGGAACTCGCCGCCGATCTCGTCAACCAGGCCGCCGCCGACCGCATCTCGGCGATCGCCCGGGACTTCGTCCAGTCCTCGGCGGAGCCCGCGAAGGACTCCGTCGCCCTGCGGCTGCGCTGCGCCGAGGCGCACGCCCTGGCCGGAGGGGACACCGCCGCGGCGGCCCGCTCCATGCTCGACCAGGCGCTCCGGCCGCTCGGGGCCGTCGCCGTCGCCGTCTGGGCGGCCCACCCCGACCAGTCCCTGTCCCTGGCGGGCAGCGCCGGATTCAGTCCCCAGGAGGCCACCCGCTGGCGGCACGTGCCGCCCGGTGTTCCCACGCCCGCCCGCAGAGCGCTCGACGAGCGGGCCGCGGTCGGCTACGCCACCCTGGCCGACGCCGCCCTGCCGTCGATCGGGCAGCACGACGTCGGGGGCGGGCGCATCGCCGTCCCGGCCGGGATCGGCGGGCGGCTCACCGGCGTCCTGGAGATCTGCTGGCCGGACGCGCTGCCGACGCTGTCCCAGTCGCTGGAGCGGCAGTTCGAGGCGCTCGCGGAACTCGCCGCGGCGACCCTGGAAACCTGGGGCGACCGCGGCGGCGCCGAACCGGCCGGCCCCGACGCGCAGCTGGAGGACCTCCGGGAGCTCGTCGACGGCCTCTCCGACCCCTGCCTCGTCCTCCAGGTCGCGCCGGACAGCGCCGAGCTACCGCTCGACTTCGTCATCCGTTACGTCAACCCGGCGTTCGTCGACTTCGCCGGCCGCCCCGTCGGCGCCATCCTGGGGGCCCGCCTCCTCGAGGCGTACCCGCTCGCGGCGGAGACCGGCGGCCTCATGGAGAAGGTCGAGCACGTCTTCGTCACCGGCGAGCCGTTCCGCGCCGCGGACATGAAACTGACGGCCATGGTCGAAGGGGTTCCGCTCAGCGCCCGGGCCAAGGTCAGCATCAGCCGGCACGGCGACAGCCTGGCGCTGGTCTGGCGCCTGGACGACGGAACGCCCCGGGTGGCGCGACTGCTCCAGCACGCGCAGCGGCTCGGCCGGATCGGAGGCTTCGAGGAGAACCTGCAGACCGGTCAGATCGCCTGGAACGAGACCGTCTACGAGCTCCACGGCCTGTCGACCACCGCTCAGCCGATTCCGCTGGACCAGCTCGCCGACCACGCCCACCCCGACGACCAGCACAGCATCGGCCGGTTCCTGCGCACCCTGCTGCACCACGAGCGGCCGGCGTCCACCGCGTTCCGGCTCCAGCGCCCCGACGGTGTCGCCCGCCACATCCGTATCGTCGCCGAACCCGTGCACGACCCCGACGCGGGCCTGCGGCTCGTCCGCGGCGCCTACCAGGACATCTCCGCCCAGCACTGGACGGAGGTCGCGCTCGCCGCGACACGGGACCAGCTCGCCCAGACCGCGCAGCAGGCCGCCGAGGGCAACCGCCTCGTCCTGCAGCTGCAGCACGCCATCATGCCGCCGACCCGCGGCACCGTGGACCTCCACGACCTCCAGGTGGCCGTCCGCTACCGCCCGGCCGAGAAGGAGCACCTGGTCGGCGGCGACTGGTACGACACCCTGGCCCTGCCCTCGGGTGAGGTCCTGCTCTGCGTGGGGGACGTCGCCGGCCACGGCATCGACGCGGCCACCGGCATGGTCGCGCTGCGCAACGCCCTGCGCGGCCTGGCCGCCACCGGAGCGGGCCCCGCGCAGCTGCTGACCTGGCTCAACAGCATCACGCACCGCCTGACCGAGAACCTCACGGCCACCGCGGCCTGCGGCCTGTACGACCCCGCGACCCGCCGCCTGCGCTGGGCGCGTGCCGGGCACCTGCCCCCCGTGCTCCTGCGCGAGGGCCGCGCCACGCCCCTTCCCCAGCTCGGCGGTATCCTCCTCGGCGTGCTGGAGCAGGCCGAGTACGACGAGGACGAGGTCCACCTCCAGCCCGGCGACGTCCTCGTGATGTACACCGACGGCCTCATCGAACGCCGCGACCAGGGCCTGCAGACGTCCCTGGCGAACCTGGTCGCTCTGACCGAGCGGGCCGACGCCGAGTCCGGGGAGCGCCCCAACGCCCTTGAGGCGCGCCTGGACCACCTCCTGCGCTACAGCGGCTCGGACACGGACGACGACACGTGCCTCGTCGGCGTCTCGGTTCAGGGCGCGGAGCGCGGGTAGAACCTTTTCCGTTCGTACGCAAGGAGCACACCATCACGATGCGAGCCGACAACGGGCAGGAGACCGCGGCGCAGCGCGAACCTCAGGCGGAGGCGCCGCCGGCGGAGGCGCCACGCGCCGCGGCGCCGCGCGCCGAGGTCGCGGTGACCCTGCGCACGCACCACACCGAGACGGGCGTGGCCGTGTGCACGATCGTCGGTGACCTCGACTTCGACACGCTGGCATCCGTCGAGGAGGAGCTGACCGGACTCGTCGAGGAGCGGACCCCGCCTCGTCCGTCCGCCCTGGTGGTCGACCTCGCGCAGGTCGGGTTCTGCGACTCCTCCGGCCTGAACCTGCTGCTGCGCACCCGCGCGGCGGCCGTCGCCGCGGGGATGGACCTCCGGCTGGCCGCGGTCGCTCCCGCCGTGCGGCGGGTTCTCGAACTGACCGGTGCCGACACGGTGTTCTCTCTCTACGATTCGGTCACGGACGCAATCGCGGCGTGACGGGCTCCCGCACGGCCCGGCACCCGTACCAGGCATCACCGACGCCGAAGGGAACCCGACACATGACGATCAGCGGGGGCGCCCGGGACGGCGCGGAGGCGCAGACCGACACGCCGGCGTGCGAGGCGGTGCCGGGGACGGCGCGTCGCCCGCGGTCGCCGCGCCCGGACCGTCCGACGAACCCCGTCGCCGCCTGGCGGCAGCTGCGACTGGCGGGGCTGCCCTCGCCCGCCGGGCGCGCCCGGGCGTTCACCGAGCAGGCCCTCGCCGACTGGTCCTGGTCCGCGGCCACCGCCGGCGTGGACGCCGACGTGGCCGGTGACATCGTGCTGGTCGTGGCCGAGCTCGTCGCCAATTCCGTGGCGCACGGCGGCGGAGCGCTGGAGCTCGTCCTGGACGCCTCCGCGCACCGCCTGCGCGTCGAGGTCAGCGACCGCGACACGCTGCTGCCCGCCCCACGCCGCTCGCACGATCCGACGCTGCCCGGCGGCCACGGCCTGTTCATCGTCGAGCGGGTCACCGACCGGTGGGGCGTCGAGCGGCACGGATGGGGCAAGACGGTGTGGGCCGAGGTGGACGTCAAGCGCCTGGCACCCGGCGACTGAGCCTCTCGGCGACGACGGCCCCGCCGGCTCAGCGGCGGGAGTCACCGAGGTCCTGGTCCTCGTCGGGTGTCGTCCAGGAGTCGTCGCGGCCCCGCCGGCCGTGCGCCTGCGTGGGGTCCCCGACGGGGCGGCGCCGGCGCGCGACGCGACGGCTGCCCCACAGGAACGCGCCGATGAGAACGGCGACGACCACCACGCCGATGACGATCGCGAAGACCACGGCGTTGGATCCGGCCGATGCGAGCACGGGGACGGACGCGGTTGCGGATGCGGTCATGATCACCTTTCAGCGTGTCGGGCGGGCCGTGGCAGGTTCGGCCACGGGCGCGAGGGGCGTAAGCGGCGAATGTCCCGTCCTGGCCCTCGCAAACGCCCCCGCGGGGGTGAAGACCGCCGACGATTTCCGGACGACGCCCCTACCCCCGAAGTGCCGGGTTCGCAACTCCGGAGTGGAGGTCCATCCGCAGGTCAGCCTGCGTTCGATTCATTTCGGCCAACTGTGCGAGTGATCCAGGAACTTGGCGAGTTCACCTGCTAGCGTCTCGAACAGTCCGACAGAGCCGGGGGGATCTCATGGGACGAGGAACGGGGACGCGCGCCCACCGTCGTGAGGCGGACGGGGCGACCCGGTGACCCCGCCCACACCCGGCCCGACCAGCACACCCACGCCGAGCCCGAGCACCAGCCCGAGCCCGAGTGCGACTCCGCAGCCCGGCACCACGCCGACTCCGGGAACGACGCAGCCGCCGTCCCCGCAGCCGTCGGGTACGCCCAGCGCCGAGCCGACGCCCTCGCCGAGCCCCAACGCGCCGCCGAAGCCCCCGGGCCCGCCGCCCCAGCTGCCTCCGGCCACCCCGCCCGCGGTGTCCAACCCCTGGACGGCCCCCGGCGGCTTCGACATCCAGCCGCTCCACCTCTACCAGGTGTCGGCCGCCCTCGCCGTCGAGCAGGGGTCGTTCCACAAGGCGCTGACCCAGTTCCTCGACGTTCACGGCCACTACTCCCGGGTCGGCGGCGCCGGCACCGTCACGGCCGAGTTCGCCACCCAGTACGCCGCGGTCATCGCCCTGCTCATGGAGGTGCACGGCAAGGCGGTCGTCGCCATCGGCGGCGCGGCGGTCGGCTTCACGACCACGGCCAACAACTTCCGGCAGGCGGACGCGGCCACCCACCCGCTCAATCCGCCCTTCGCGCCGCAACCGCCGCCGCAGGTCATCACCGCACCGCCGGCGTACGCGGCCCCGCCGGCGTTCGGCGTCCGCGACGGCAACCCCGTCGACGACTTCCTCGACATCTTCGACGGCGACGTCCCCGGCTCCCTCATACGCACGGTCATCGAGGAAGCGCTGGGCGCCGGCCGCGCGCTCGAGATCCTGCCGCTCCCGAACTACCTGAGGGTCAACGAACTCTCCCAGGCGTGGCTGCCGTACCAGACCGGCCTCGGCACCATCCAGGGGCAGCTCACCGGCACCGTCGACACCATCACGGACAACGCCAACGGCGACTGGCACGGGGCGATGCTGGAGTTCGTGTCGTCGCTGTGGGGCACGAAGGCCTGGGGCAAGAACACGGCCGGCTACGAGTGGGGCCACAAGCCGGCGACCGGGGCGGGCACCAGCCTTCCGGTCTTCGCCGTCCTCAGCACCACGGCGCAGATGCTGGCCCAGGCCCTCCGCTCGTACGCGGAGGCCGCCGAGAAGGTCCGCACGGAGCTGCGCGAGATCCTCTACAAGGCGATCAAGGACGCCCTGGCGCTCCTGGAAGCCACCGACTTGAAGGGCTTCCTGGGAAACATCGCCGAGCGCCTGAAGAAGCTGTGGAAGGGCCTGGGCGCCGCCGTGCTCCTCAGCATCGACACGGAAGCCGTCAACCGGGCCGTCGCCACCTACGAGACCGCGCTGCGGGAGCAGACGGAGGTGGTGAAGAAGCTGCTGGAGCCCCTGCGGGAGGCTTCGCGGGCGGTTCCGACCTTCCAGGCGCAGTCGGCGAGGGCCGAGGCGTTCGGCGCGCGGTCGCTCTTCGAGTTCGACCGGTCGATCGTCCCGCTCAACGAGCAGTCGCGGGACCCGAACAACCGGTTCGGCATCGACCTCGCCTCGATGGAATGGGAGACCAACCCCTACCAGGCGTCCCCGAACGACCCGCTGAAGCCGGGCAAGGACGCGCACACGATCGACCGGCATGTCGGCCTCACCGTGGACCAACTGCGGATGCGCGTCCGGGACCAGGGCGTGGACGCGTCGGCCTTCCCGGATCTGCCGGCCGCCCAGAAGCACGTCCAGGCCGCCTTGAACGACCCCGCCAACATCCAGACGGTCCAGAACTGGATGGACAGGCAGAAGCAGAGAGTGGCCAATGGCACCTTCAGCCCCGCCTCCTCGCCGGATCTCCGAGCCTTCACCGTGAGGGACGCGAACGGCAACCCGGTCGTGACGGGGTCCTCCGTCACGCAGTCCGACTTCGCCGCCCAAGGCTTCGGCGCCCAGCCGAAGCAGGTCCACAGCGTGAAGCTCGTCCTCGCCTACTCGCCGGAGTCCGGGACCTTCTATGTCCGCACCGCCTTCCCGACCCCGCCGTAACATGCGCCCCGTGACCTCGAAACACGACGATTTCTTCACTTCCGGCACGGTGGGGCTCCTCCTGGACGTCGCCCTCGCGTCCCGCAACCCAGGGGCCGCACCACTGGAGGACGAACTCCGGCGGTTGTCGCGCTTCCTGCAGGACTCCTCGGCGACCGTGCAGATGATGCCGCTGGTCGCGCTGGCCTCGCTGCTCGACCTCCTGGCCGACGAGGTCGGCACGGAGGCGTTCGGGACCAGGCCCGCCGCGTATCGCGAGGCGCTTGCTCGGGCGGCCGGCGACGATCCGCCGGCGGACTTCCTGCGCGCGCTGGCCGCACTCGTCCGTGACCGGCAGTTCGTCTCGTACCCGGACCTGACGGAGCTGCCGCTCTCCATCTGGGAGGCAGGTGCCCGTTTCTCGCTGACCTCGGCCTTCATCTCGTCGATGATCTCGGGGGAGTACGACAGCGTGGACGAGGCCCTGGATGAGATCCTGACCAGCGAGCACCCCGACTGCCACGAGCGACTCGGGAACCTCGCCGGCGAGTTGCAGCGGCTCCTCTACCTGTTCCGCACGCCCGCCGAACTCGACGCGGCATTCGCCGACGCCGCGCCCTACGTCACCCACGCCCGGGTCCGCCTCCTCCTCGACGCCGTCCACGCCCACTTCGCCGAGCAGCACTGACCGCCCACCCCGTCACACCGGAAGGAGCCGCCGCCATGTCCACCGAACCGAACCTCGACGTGACGGACGAGGACCTGAAGCGCCTCGCGGACGACCTGGACGCCATGCGGTCGCACATCGACGGCCAGGTGCGCCGGATGGACGCGATCGTCGACCGGGCCGAGGCACGGTGGCGCAGCGAGGCGGCGACGGCCTACCGCAAGCTGCACCGGGAGGCCGGCGCCGACGCCGTGCGCATACGCGAGATCCTGGGGGTCCTGGCGAAGGCCGTGCGGATGAGCCGGGACGGGTTCACCCGGCAGGAGCTGGACATCCTGCGGCAGTTCCGGGCCGAGATGAAGAAGGTCGACATCGACGCGGAGGTACGAGAACTGTCCGGCGAGGGGCCGCGCGGCACGGGGCCCGGCGGCGGGACGGCACCGACCAGCAGGATCAACGACATCTGACCGTACGGTGGAACGGACATCCGTCCACCCGTACATCCGCACCACCGCACGTCCGTAAGGCAGGGGGAAACGTGAACGACGACGGCTCGATCTCCGTCGACCTGGTCGCGCTGCGCGAGATCGCCGGCGACCTCGAGGACATCCTGGCCAAGCTCAACGAGCGCCTGGCCGCGCTGTACGACCGTACGGTGCCGGTCGTCCTGGCCTGGCAGGGCGAGGCCCGCGAGGCCTTCGTCGACGAACTCGACCGCTGGGACCGGCAGGTGGAGGACCTCCAGGCCGCGCAGAAGTGGCTGCACGCCATCGTCTCCACCGGACACGCCAACTACTCCGCCGCCCATCGGGCGACCCTGCGCGGCTGGGGCGGTGCCTGAGCATGACGACCCCTCCCACCCCTCCCGCACCCCCCACCCCTCCGGTCCCCGCCCGCGCCGACCGCGCCGCGACCTTCCCGGACCGTGCGACCGCCCAGTGGGCCACCCAGCAGGTCATCGCCCTGAACGAGCAGGTCATCCACCGCTGGCTCGCCCAGTCCACCCGGCAGCGGCTCGTGATCGAGGCCGCCTGGCCCTCCCGGCCCGATCCGGTGGGGACGCTGATGACCACCGGGATGGCGCTGGCCGACCAGGACCCGATCCCGGTGCGCGCCGCCCGGGTGGTGCTCCGCCGGACCGCGTCCACCGAGCCCGGCGCGTACCCCTTCACCGTCCACTCCTCCCTGCCCGTCGAGCTGTAGAGGCCCCCGTGTCCCTGAACCCCGCCGAGCACGACCGCAAGTACGGCGAGCTCGACCAGGTCGTCCGCGCCCACCTGGGCCTCGGCCCGCACGCCCCCGAAGCGGTGGCCGGCTATCTGCGGCACACCTGGCGCACCCGGCCCTGGGCCCTCGCGGTCGCCGCCGAGCAGCTGCGCACGCTCGCGGAGAACCCGCCAGGGCGGCTCCGGCTGCGGCTCGGCGAGTACTACCGGCTGCCCGACCTGGGGCTGCCGCCCGAGGAGGTGGGGGGCTGGCTGACGGGCCTCGCCGACCGGCTCGACGAGAGCCTGGCGAACGGCCAGGCGCCGCCGCCCGGCCCGCCCGTCACCCCCTGGGAGTGGCGGGCCCGTTTCCCCGAGCTGGCGCAACTGCTGGGCGGCTGGTTCACCCAGGACATGCCGGAGGAGTTCGGCGACCACGAGTCCGCGCTCGCCGACTACCTGGAGGGCACCGATCCGGGGCTCGTCGCCCAGCTGACGGGGGAGCTGCACGACCTGCTCGCCCTCGGCCTCGACGAGGACGGCCTCGCCCAGGCGCTGGTGACGCTCGGCTCGGAGGTCGAGCCCCCGGTGCCGTACAGCCCCGGCGCCTGGCTCGCCATGCTCGCCGTACTGCTGCGCGGCTGACCGGCCGTCCGCGCCGCACGGGGACCGTGGCTCATTCGACCGGCCAGGTGTGGGCCGGGGCGTTCATGTGCATGTAGTCGAGGTACTGCCGTGTCATCCGCCGCAGTGCCTGATGGCGGCTGCCGTGGCCGTGATCGAGGAGGTGGTGGAAGGTCTCGGACTGCCACACCGCGCCGTTCCGGCCGCTGACGCACCGCTGCTCGATGATGCCGAGCAGCGGCTCGCGCCAGGCCGTGTCCATGCCCCACCGCTCCAGCCCCCGGTCGGCGAGCGGCAGCAGCCGGCGCAGGACGAGTTCGGTCGCGGGCACCTCGCCCATCCCGGGCCAGTACAGGTGCGCGTCGATTCCGTGCCGGGCCGCGGCATGCAGATTGTCCTCGGCCGCCGAGAACGACATCCGCGACCAGACGGGGCGGTCCTCCTCGGCCAGGGCGCGGACCAGCCCGTAGTAGAAGGCGCCGTTCGACAGCACGTCGGCCACGGTGGGGCCGGCGGGCAGGACGCGGTTCTCCACCCGCAGGTGCGGGACGCCGTCGACGACGGCGTAGACGGGTCGGTTCCAGCGGTAGACCGTGCCGTTGTGCAGGGTGAGCTCGGCGAGCTGGGGAACCCGTCCGCGGTCGAGCGTCTCCTGGGGGTCCTCGTCGTCGCACAGCGGCAGCAGCGCCGGGAAGTACCGCGCGTTCTCCTCGAAGAGATCGAAGACGCTGGTGATCCACCGCTCGCCGAACCACACCCGGGGGCGGACGCCCTGCACCTTGATCTCGTCCGGCCGGGTGTCGGTGGCCTGCTCGAACAGCGGAATCCGCGTCTCACGCCACAGCTCCTTGGTGAACAGGAACGGCGAGTTCGCGGCCAGGGCCACCTGCACCCCGGCGATGGCCTGCGCGGCGTTCCAGTAGTCCGCGAACTCGTCCGGCGAGACCTGGAGGTGGAACTGGGTGCTCGTGCACGCCGCCTCCGGCGTGATCGTGTCGGCGTACGTGCGCAGCCTCTCCACCCCGTCCACCTCGATCAGCAGGTCCTCGCCCCGCGCGGCGAAGATCTGCTCGTTCAGCAGGTGGTAGCGGGGATTCTCGGACAACGCCGCGAGGCCCACGTCCTTCAGCTCCAGCGTCGGCAGGATCCCGATCATGACGAGGTGCGCCCCGATCGCCGCGGCCTTGTGCTCGGCGTGGTTGAGCGCGTCCCGTATCTCCTGCTCCCAGGAGTCACGGCCACCCGCGGTGAGCTGCCGCGGAGCGATGTTGATCTCCAGATTGAACCTGCCCAGCTCACTGGACCAGGAGGGATCCGCGATCGCCTCGAGCACCTCCGCGCTGCGCAGGGCGGGCTCGGCGTCCGCGTCCACGAGGTTCAGTTCGATCTCGAGCCCGACCTGCGGCAGCTCGAAGTCGAAGCGCGATTCCCGCAGCAACCGGGCGAACACGTCGAGGCACGTGTGCATCTTGTTCCGGAACCGGCGACGGTCGTCACGGGTGAACACCAGCGCCGGGACATCGCGTCCCATACGGGCCTCCCGGTGCCTGCGGCACGGTCTCAGGGCACGGGTCCCCAAGGGCAGGAACCCTCTCCTTCAGCGTCCCCCACAGGCCTCAGGACGGCATGTTCTGCTCCGCCCAGACCACCTTGCCGGTGGCGGTGCGACAGGAGCCCCAGCGGCGACACAGCATGTTGATGAGCTGAAGCCCCCGCCCGCCCTCGTCGCTGAGGTCCACGTGCTGGATCTGGGGCAGATCGGGTCCTGTGTCCGAGACCTCCACGACCAGGCGCTCCCCGCGCAGCAGCCGCAGCAGGCCGGGGCCGTTCCCGTAGCGCAGCGCGTTGCCGACGAGCTCGGACACGACGAGCTCGGACACGTCGGCGAGCTCGGCGAGACCCCAGGCGGCGAGCTGCTCGGTGACCAGGCCCCGGGCGACGGAGGCGGCCCGTCCGTCCTTCGGCAGCTCCCACACCCGTAGGTCTCCGGCCGGGAGCGCGGCTCCGGTGGTGATGAGGAGCACGGCCTCGTCGAAGCGGGCGGCGGCGGCCGGAGCGCACTCCACCAGGCCGCCCCGCTCCAGCGCCCCGGGCGGCAGGCCCAGCGCCGCCGACCGGAGCCGCTCCAGCTGGGTGTCCACGTCCTCCTCCCGGGTCTTGACCAGGCCGTCCGTGTACATGACCAGGTGGGCGCCGTCGGGGACCCGCAGCCGCAGCGGGTCGTACGGGATCACTCCCGCCCCCAGCGGCGCGCCGGTCGGCACGGGGACGAACTCGGCGGAGCCCTGCCCGTCGATCAGCAGGGGCGGCAGGTGCCCGGCACTCGCCAGGGTGTAGGTGGAGTCGGCGGGGTCGTAGACCGCGCACAGGCAGGTGGCGACCTGCTCGTCCTCCAGGTCGCGGGTGGCCAGGTCGAGCCGTGCGAGGATCCGCTCGGGGGCCATGTCCAGCGTCATCAGGGTGCGGCCGACGGTCCGCAGGCGCCCCATGGTGGCGGCCGCGGGCAGCCCGTGCCCCATCACGTCGCCGACCATGAGCGCCGTCCGCCCGCCGGGCAGGCCCATCACGTCGTACCAGTCCCCGCCCACGCCGTGACGGGCCACCGACGGCGCGTACTCGGAGTGCACCAGCAGGCCCGGCGTCGCCGGGGTCACGCGCGGCAGCAGGCTGCGCTGCAACGAGACGACGTGCTCGCGCTCGCGTCCGTACAGTCGCGCGTTGTCGATGAACACGGCCGCCTTGGAGGCGAGCTGTTCCGCCAGGGCCAGGTCGGTGGAGGAGAACGGCGGTGTTCCCGGGCCGCGGACGAAGTCGGCGCTGCCGAGGAGCAGCCCACGGGCGATCAGGGGGACGGCGAGATAGCTGTGCACCCCGGCGGCACGCATCTTCGACGCCGCGCTCGCGGTGGGCGCGACACGGATGAAGTCGTCGTCCCGCATGCGGCTCAGCAGAACCGGCTTGCCCTGCCGGAGGCAGTACCGGTGCAGCAGGGTCTCGTGCGGCTGCTCGGCGTGCACGAACGTCTCGCCGACCGGGGTCGGCTCCAGGGAGGAGAGCTCCTCGATGGCGCACAGCGCCGTGGCCCGCATGGCCGGAATGCCCGGCTCCGTCCACCGGGCGCCCTCGTCGCCCCGCAGGACGCTCTCCAGGATGTCCACGGCCGCGCCGTCGGCGAAGCGGGGCACGGTGAACTCGGCGAGCTCCTGCGCGGTGCGCTCCAGGTCCAGGGTCGTGCCGATCCTGGAGGTCGCGGAATTGAGCCAGGCGAGCCGGCTGCGCGTGGTGAACCGGTCCGGTGGCAGCACGCCCCTGCTCCGGCGGAACCGCACGTTCCCACCGGCCGGGCGGCGCACCGGCTCCGGGTCCCGCCCGGCCGAGCCCCGGCTGTGCAGACGCCGTCTGCCGCTCCCGCCGTTCACCCTTTCGGCCCCCAACAGGACTCGACACCATGTGGTGCCAAGTGTGCACCGCAAACGCCTCCCGCGCCTCCCACCAGGAGCCATGAGGCAGAATGCCCGGCATGACGATGTGAAGAGCACCTGCCCAGCGCCACCGGTGGCTCAAGGACGGGACCTGGGAGACGATCCCCGACGGCGATCGGCGGATCTGCGCGCGCTGCGGGACGCCCGTGCGCTCGTACCGGTACCGCTTCCACCCACCCGAGTCGCCTCTGTACGAACGGTGCGTCGGGCTTGCCTGGTGTTCCGGCTGCCGGGTCTACTCCGGCTCGATGGTGCACGTTCCCCGACATCGCGTCCTCGTCGACGCTCTGGCGTCGCTGCCTCCTGACCAGCGGGAACGCATCGAGCGGAGCGAGACCAGGTTGATCGACCATCTGGACCGACAGCTTCGGGACGGTCGCTGAGGGGTATCCGGTCGATCAGGCCGGATCAGTCGGTCCGCAGCACCGGGCCCCGGGTGCCGAGGGCGCCGCCGTACGGGATGCGTCAAGACGGCAGGGGGCGGCGTCAGGGGGGCGTCAAGGGCGGCGGGGACGTGGCCGAAAGACGGTTTCCTCGTCTTCGGCGCCGTACGGACAGCTCCGTACGGCCCGTCGTCCCGTCCATTGACTCCAGGAGCTCACGATGGCCGATCTGGCCTTCGTCGTCACCACGGTCGCGGTCTTCGCGCTGGTGGCCTTCATCGCCAAGGGGGTGGCGAAGCTGTGACGGTGGAAAACGTCGTCGGCCTGATCGTCGCCGCCGCCCTGCTGGGATACCTCGTCCTCGCGTTGGTCAAGCCGGAGAGGTTCTGAGCACAGCTATGAGTCCCCTCCTGGCCGGCATCCTCCAGCTGCTCGCCCTGGTCGTCGCGCTCGGTCTGTCGTACCGGCCGCTCGGCGACCACATGGCCAAGGTCTACTCCTCGGAGCGCCACCTGCGCGTCGAGAAATGGATCTACAAGGGCATCGGCGCGAACCCGGACGCCGAGATGCGCTGGCCTGCGTATCTGCGCGGTGTGCTGGCCTTCTCCCTCGTCGGCGTCCTCTTCCTGTACGGCCTCCAGCGGCTCCAGGGCTCGCTGCCCGGCTCGCTCGGCTTCGTCTCCATCGACCCCGACCAGGCGTTCAACACGGCCGCGTCGTTCGTCGCCAACACCAACTGGCAGTCGTACTACGGCGAGCAGGCCATGGGCCACGTCGTGCAGACCGGTGGCCTCGCGGTGCAGAACTTCGTCTCGGCGGCCGTCGGCATCGCGGTGGCGGTCGCCCTCGTACGCGGCTTCGCCCGCTCCCGTACCGGCGAACTCGGCAACTTCTGGGCCGACCTGGTCCGGGGCGTCGTACGGATCCTGCTGCCGATCTCGGTGATCGGCGCACTCGTCCTCGTCGCGTGCGGCGCGATCCAGAACTTCTCCGGCATCCACGAGGTCGGACAGTTCACGGGCGGCACCCAGCAGTGGAACGGCGGCGCGGTCGCCTCCCAGGAGGTCATCAAGGAGCTGGGCACCAACGGCGGCGGCTACTTCAACGCCAACTCCGCCCACCCCTTCGAGAACCCCGGCGGGCTCTCCAACCTCTTCGAGATCTATCTGATCCTCCTCATCCCCTTCGCGCTGACCCGCACCTTCGGCCGCATGGTCGGCTCGCTCCGGCAGGGCTACGCGATCCTGGCGACGATGGCCACGATCTGGCTCGTCTTCACCGCCCTGATGACGGCGACCGAGTTCCACCACGGCGGCCCGGCGTTCGACCTCGCCGGCGGCGCGATGGAGGGCAAGGAGACGCGCTTCGGCATCGGCGGTTCGTCGCTCTTCGCCGTCGCGACCACGCTGACCTCCACGGGAGCGGTGAACTCCTTCCACTCCTCGTACACCGGCTTCGGAGGCGGCATCACCCTGCTGGGGATGCAGCTCGGCGAGATCGCGCCCGGCGGCGTCGGCTCCGGCCTCTACGGCATGCTGATCATGGCGGTCATCGCCGTGTTCATCGCCGGTCTGATGGTCGGCCGCACACCCGAGTACCTGGGCAAGAAGATCGGCACGCGCGAGATCAAGTTCGCCGCCTGCTACCTCCTGGTCACCCCGGCGCTCGTGCTGTGCTTCACGGCGGTCTCGTTCGTCCTGGACACCCCGGCGCACTCGATGACGAACACCGGCGCCCACGGCTTCTCCGAGATCCTCTACGCCTACACCTCCGGCGCCAACAACAACGGCTCCGCCTTCGCCGGCCTGAACGCCGACACCCAGTGGTTCAACACGACGATCGGCCTCGCGATGCTGCTCGGCCGCTTCCTGCCCATGGTGTTCGTCCTGGCGCTGGCCGGCTCCCTCGCCGGACAGACCCCCGTCCCCGCGACCCCGGGCACCCTGCGCACCGAGAAGCCGCTGTTCGCCGGGCTGCTCGTCGGCACGATCACCATCATCACCGGTCTCACCTACTTCCCGGCGCTCGCCCTGGGCCCGCTCGCCGAAGGACTCGCGGCATGACCACCCACGTGACGAAGAACGAGGACACGATGTCCACCTCCGCCGCCCCCTCGACCGAGGCGCCCCACGGCGACCTGCCCGGTGACCACCTGCCCGCCGACGGGTCCGCCGCTGTGCCCGGCAGCCGCCCGCCCGCCGGCCGGGTCGGCGGTGGCCTGTTCGACCCCCGGCAGCTGGTGACGTCCCTCCCCGACGCCCTCCGCAAGCTCGACCCGCGCGTGATGGTCAGGTCCCCGGTCATGTTCGTGGTCCTGGTCGGCTCGGTGCTCACCACCGTCCTCGCGGTCAGGGACCCCGGGAACTGGTTCGGCTGGGCCATCACCGCCTGGCTGTGGCTGACCACCGTCTTCGCCAACCTGGCCGAGGCGGTGGCCGAGGGCCGGGGCAAGGCGCAGGCCGACACCTTGCGCAAGGCCAGGACCGACACCGTCGCCCGCCGCCGCACCCGGGCGGGTGAGGAGCAGGTCCCGGGTACCGAACTGCGCGTCGGCGACCTCGTGGTCTGTGAGGCCGGTGACGTGATCCCCGGCGACGGGGACGTCGTCCAGGGCGTGGCCTCCGTGGACGAGTCCGCCGTCACCGGCGAGTCGGCCCCGGTCATCCGCGAGTCCGGCGGCGACCGCTCGGCCGTCACGGGCGGTACGAAGGTGCTGTCCGACCGGATCGTCGTCAGGATCACGACGAAGCCCGGTGAGACCTTCATCGACCGCATGATCAGCCTGGTCGAGGGCGCCGCCCGGCAGAAGACCCCCAACGAGATCGCCCTCAACATCCTGCTGGCCTCGCTGACGATCGTCTTCCTGCTCGCCGTCGTCACCCTGAAGCCCTTCGCGATCTACGCCGGGGCCGACGGTCAGACCTCGATGATCGTCCTCACCGCGCTCCTGGTCTGCCTGATCCCGACCACCATCGGGGCCCTGCTCTCCGCGATCGGCATCGCCGGCATGGACCGGCTCGTGCAGCGCAACGTCCTCGCCCTGTCGGGGCGCGCCGTCGAGGCCGCCGGCGACGTGTCGACCCTGCTGCTCGACAAGACCGGCACCATCACCCTCGGCAATCGGCAGGCCGTCGCGTTCGTACCCGTACGAGGGGCGACGGAGGCGGAGGTGGCCGATGCCGCCCAGCTGTCCTCGCTCGCCGACGAGACCCCCGAGGGCCGCTCGATCGTCGTCCTCGCCAAGGCGCGGTACGGGCTGCGCGAGCGGCACCAGGGCGAGCTCGACCACGCCACGTGGATCGAGTTCACCGCCCGGACCCGCATGTCGGGCGTCGACGTGGACGGCCGGGCGGTTCGCAAGGGGGCGGCCGGCTCCGTGATCACCTGGGTCGAGGAGCGGGGCGGCACGGTCGCCCCCGACGCCCGGGAACTGACCGACCGCATGTCCCAGGCCGGCGGCACGCCGCTGCTCGTCGCGGTCAGCGACGATCAGGGCGCCCGCGTCCTCGGTGTCGTCCACCTCAAGGACGTCGTCAAGGAGGGCATGCGCGAGCGGTTCGACGAACTGCGCCGCATGGGCATCAGGACCGTCATGATCACGGGTGACAACCCGCTGACCGCCAAGGCCATCGCCGAGGAGGCGGGCGTCGACGACTTCCTCGCCGAGGCCACCCCCGAGGACAAGATGGCCCTGATCAAACGCGAGCAGGCCGGCGGAAAGCTGGTCGCGATGACCGGCGACGGGACGAACGACGCCCCGGCCCTCGCCCAGGCCGACGTGGGCGTGGCGATGAACACGGGCACGTCGGCCGCCAAGGAGGCCGGCAACATGGTCGACCTCGACTCCGACCCGACCAAGCTCATCGAGATCGTCGAGATCGGCAAGCAACTCCTCATCACCCGAGGAGCGTTGACGACCTTCTCGATCGCCAACGACGTCGCGAAGTACTTCGCGATCATCCCCGCCATGTTCGCCGTCGCCTATCCGTCCCTGGACAGGCTCAACATCATGCGCCTGGCCTCGCCCGAGTCCGCGATCCTCTCGGCCGTCGTCTTCAACGCGCTGATCATCGTGGCCCTCGTGCCGCTCGCCCTGAAGGGCGTGCGCTACCGGCTGGCCGGCGCCGACGCGATGCTCCGACGCAACCTCGGCCTCTACGGAATCGGCGGCCTCGTCGCCCCGTTCGTCGGCATCAAGGTCATCGACCTGCTCCTGTCCCTCATCCCCGGACTGGGTTAACCCGGAAAGCGTGCTGATCGACCATGAACAACTCCGTGGGAAACGCCGGGCGGTCGGCGGCGGCCGGACTCCGCGCCCTCCTCGTCCTCACCCTCCTGTGCGGGGTGCTCTACCCGCTCGCCGTCACCGGCGTCGCCCAGGTCGCCTTCCCCCACCGGGCGAACGGCTCCGAGATCAAGGACACGAGCGGCAGGGTCGTGGGATCCGAACTCATCGGCCAGCGCTACGACCTGCCGCTCGGGGACGGCGAAGAGAGCCCGGCCCCCGACCTGAGGTGGTTCCAGCCGCGCCCCTCCAACGGCCTCGGCACGAACAGCGTCAACACGCGGTACGAGCTGATCGTGTCCGGTGCGACCAACCGCTCGGGTGACAACGCGGAGCTGATCCGGTGGGTGACGGAAGCCAAGGCCGCCGTCGTGAAGGACAACTCCACCGCCACGTACACGGTGCGGCCGTCGGACGTCCCCGCCGACGCCGTGACCTCCTCCGGCTCGGGCCTTGACCCGCACATCTCCCCGGCGTACGCGAGACTGCAGGTCCACCGGGTGGCCGAGCGCAACCACCTGCCCGTCGCCGTCGTCGCGCAGCTGGTCGCCGACCACACCGACGGCCGCGTCCTCGGCTTCGTCGGTGAACCCCGGGTCAACGTCCTCGCACTCAACATCGCCCTCAGGGACCTGGCGGCCAAGGGCTGACGGCCGCCGAACCCAGGGCCTCACCGGGCGGGTCGCCCTGCTCCGGTGGGGTCCTCGGCGGCGGTGGCGCGCTGGGCGGGCAGGGACAGGCGGGGGAGAGGCCGTCCGGCGCGGTCGATGTGGTCGAGGAGGCGGCGGAGGGCTCGGTGGGCCTGAGGGGCGTCCAGGACGGGGTCGAGGTGGGCGAGCGCGCGGCGGGCACGGTGACGGGCCCGGCCGGTGTGGCCGGCCCGGTGGTCGGCGAGGGCGTGTGCGTAGTGGGCGAGAGCCCGCGCCCAGGTGTCGTCGCGGACGGTCGGCCGGGCCAGCGCGCGCCGTGCCGTCCGGAGGGCGGCCCCGGGGTCGGTGTGCGTCTGGACGACGGCCAGGGCCGCCAGGCTGAGGACGGCCGGCGGCCCGCCTGTGGCGTCCTCGGGAACGGTCGCGGCGGCATGGCGGTAGTGCTCGGCGGCGGCGCGCAGGTCGTGCCGCCGCCAGGCGAGGGTGCCCTGGACGTGGAGGATGCGGCCGACGAGCGCGTCGTCGCCGGCGAGGACGGCGGCCGGCCAGGCCGCGTCCAGGAGCCGGTGGGAGGTGACGGGATCCGCGGGGGCGCCGAGCCACGCGGCGAGCCACTGCGCCCGGGCCTTCGCGACACCGTCCGTCGGCAGGAGCGGCAGCAGTCCCAGGAGGTGCGCGGCGCCTTCCTCCGCGTGACCGTGCGCCGCCCACCAGAACCACAGGTGCAGCACGCTGTCCACCGCGGCACGCGCGAGCGCCGGTTCATGGGCGGCCCGGCGCACCAGGCGGACGACGTCCGCGTGTTCGTCGACCACCAGCCGGGCGGCCTGACACTGCAGGCCGCTGTTCCACAGCGCCTCCGCGACCCCGGTCACGCTCCGGCAGTGACGGGCGTGACGGTCGTGGGCCGCGGCCGCCTCCCCGGACGTGGCAAGCCGTTCGTGACCGAAGTCCCGGGCGGCTCGGGCCATCCGAAAACGCACTTCCCGTACGGTGCCGAGCTCGCCCCGCGGCTGGAGCACGCCGGTCGCGGACAGCGCGGCCAGCGCCGGAGGCACCCGGTCCGGGGCGATGCCCAGCCCCTCGCAGACGAACCCGGCCGCGGCCTCCGTGAAGGCCCCCGCGAAAGCGCTCAGACAGCGCCAGACCTTGCGTACGTCCGGCTCGCACAGGGCGTGCACGGCGCCGATCGACGAGCGGACCGACCGGTGCCGGCCGACCGGGGAGCCGGCACCGGCCAGCCAGCACACCCCGGCCTCCAGGCGATCGACCAGCTCGTTCAGGCCGGTGTCGCCGAGCTGCGCGGCGGCGAGCTCGATCGCCAGCGGCACGCCCTCCACCAGGCGGCACATCCGCTCGACCGCGCCGAGCTCCGCGGCCCCGCGCGGCCGGTGGGCGGCGGCGGCCCGGGCGAGGAACAGTTCGGCGGCGGGGGAGGGACCCGGGGACGCGGGAAGCGCCGAAGGGTCCGTGGGCCCGCCCGTGGGGCCCGGGGGGCCACCGGTCGGCAGCGGCGCCAGTCGCAGCACATGCTCCTCGCCGAGCCCCAGGGGACGGCGCGCGGTGACCAGGACCCGGAGCTCCGGCAGGCGCATCAGCAAGGACTGCACCAGCCTGATGCATTCGGCGTGCACCGGATCGACGTCGTCCAGGAACAGCAGGGGCCGGCCCGTCGACAACGGCGGAAGGCGAAACGCGTCCGCCGACGGCCGGTCCGCCGAGGGCTGGTCGAGCCGGCCGGACCCGTCGGGTGGGGCGAGGGGATCGGCGACGGTGTCCAGGGCCCGCAGGATGCGCGCCGCCAGGGCATGGGGACCCGCCGGGACGCCGTCGTGCCAGCGGACCCTCACCGTCCCCGACCACGGCGCCCGAGCCGGGCGACCGGCGGCCGCCAGCGCCAGCCGGCTCTTGCCCACACCGACCGCACCCACCACGGTCACCAGCCGGCTCGCGGCCAGCGCCTCCTCCAGCGCCGCCAGCTCCTCGTCGCGCCCCACCAGCCTGCCGTGACGCCCCGCGCTCGGGGCGTCGTCCCCCTCGGCTCCCGCCCACACGTCCGCTTCCACCCGCAATCCGGCCCATCGCCTTCCACGACGACGCCACCGGCCGCCGTACGGTGGCATGACCGCGGGTCCCGCGTGCAGAACCGTCACTGCACGAGCGTCGCGTCACACCAACGCGCGGCGGCCGCCCGGAGTGGCGACGATCCGGGACGGACCACACGTGCGAGTGAACGCGGGTGCCGGGGGAGGGAGGGGGAGGGCGGCCGGTCAGCGAGCGGAGGGCCGGGGGCGGTCAGAGCGTGGCGTGCAGGACGCAGATGTCGTCGCGCCGCAGGTCCGGTGTGACGAGGGCGTCCAGAAGGTCCTCCAGGACCCGGCCGCTGCCGGAGCACTCCGCCGCCGTGCGTGCCAGTCGTGCCAGACCGTCGCCGATGTCCTCGCCCGGCTCCTCGACCAGCCCGTCCGTGTACATCAGCAGCTGGTCGCCGGGCAGCAGCTCGACCGAGGACGGCTCGTACCGCGGAGTGGGGACGGCGCCCAGCAGAACGCCGTGGGGACCCGTGAGGCAGCGGGCCTCTCCGTCACGGATGAGCAGCGGCGGCAGATGTCCCGCCTGGACCCAGGTGAAGCGCGACGTGGCGGGCTCGTACCGGGCCATGATCATGGTGGCGGTGCTGAAGTTCCGCTCGGCACTGTGCAGCAGCAGCGTGTTCAGCCGGGCCAGGATCGTCGGGAGCGGCGTGCCGGTGATCGCCATGCCCTTGGCGGTGAAGCGCAGCTGGGCCATGGTGGCCACCGCGTCGAGTCCGTGACCGGCGACATCGCCGACGACGAGCAGCGCGCTGCCGTCTGGCAGTTCGATGGCGCTGTACCAGTCCCCACCGACGTTGAGCCCCTCCTGCAGGGGCTGATAGGCCACGTCGACCGTGAGCCCGGCCAGGTTCAGTGACTGCTGGGCCAGCGGCAGCAGGGCGTGCTGGAGGCGGGCGGCGAGGTCGCGCTCCGCTTCGAGCAGACTGCGGTGCGCCAGCGCGGTCCGCTCGTGCTCGAGCAGCCGCTCCTCCGCCCGCTTGAGGGTGGTGAGGTCCTGGAAGAATCCGTGGACCTCGACCGGAGTGCCCTGGAGGTCCATGTCGGCCTCCGCCACGATCCGTACGTGCCGGACCTGCCCCGCGGGGGCGGCGACGCGGAACGTGTGGTCGAGCGGCCGGCCGTCGCCCAGCAGGCGCCGCACGCTGTCGCCCAGCGCCGGGACGTCCTCGGGGACGACGTGGGCGGGCAGCTCCTCCAGCGTCATCGGGCCGAGGGACGGCTCCCGGCCGAAGATGGCATAGGCCTCCTCGGACCAGGAGATCGCGTTCCCCGCCAGGTCCCAGTCCGCCCATCCCATCCGCGCCAGGCGCTGCATGGCCACGAGCCTGCGCTGGTCACGCTCCTCGGCGTCCAGGCGCGCCCAGGAGACGATCAGCCCCGCCTGGCAGGCCGAGGCCCGGACCACGAAGCGCGAGCGTCGCGGCAGCCCGGCCACGACCTCCTCGTAGTCGAACGGCTCGCCCTCGAAGCGCGTGCCGCTCCGCAGGACCCGGAGATATCCCTCCCACAGCTCCGTGCCGACCACGGCGGGGTACGTCTCGCGGACGCTCAGCCCCACCAGTTCCCTGCCCCTGCGGGCGACGGCGTCGACGGCGTCGGGGGACGCCGCCATGATCCGGAAGTCCGTCACCTCCCCGTCCGCCCCGAGCACGGGTGTGAGGTAGATCGCCGATCCCGGCAGGGCGTCCAGCACCTGCTGGACGTCCGGCACCGGTACGACGGGCGCGGCCTGGGCACCTCGGGCCGCCTTGCCCCGCCTCGACACGTAGCGGCTGGACGACAACGCGGAGGCTCCAGCCTCCTCATCGAAACCGCCCCCTCGTGACGGGGGGACGGACGGCACCTCGCGGTCGGTCATAGGACGAGCATGACATGCCTCCGCTTCCGTCCTTCCAGGCCCGTGCCCCGCCCGGGCCGCACGCGAGCCCCGGACACACCGCCCCGGCCGATCGACTCGTCGACCTGTCGACCGGTCGATCCGCCCCGAGCCGAGGGACCATGGCATCCGCCTCGGTGGACGTGGTACGTATCAGGGCCGTGGTGGCACCCTCACGCGCGGCACCGCGCCCCGCACGCCACGACCCGAAAGGCAGCACGCCATGACCGAGCAGACCACCACCCCCGTCGTCCGCCGCGTGGACGACCGGCACCGTTACGAGATCCTCGTGGACGGCGAGCGCGCCGGGCTGACCGCGTACCGGGACCGCGGGGAACAGCGTGTGTTCTTCCACACGGAGGTAGACGATGCCTTCGCCGGACAGGGCCTGGCGTCGATCCTCGTCCAGGAGGCGCTCACCGACGTGCGCGCCTCCGGCATGCGTATCGTGCCCGTCTGCCCGTACGTGGCGAAGTTCCTGAAGAAGCACGAGGAGTTCGCCGACCTCACCGACCCGGTGACGCCCGAGGCACTGCGGTGGCTGGACGGCGTCCTGGGCCGCTGACGTTCAGCGGCCCCGCCGTTCGAGCCGATCGAGCGCGTCCCGTACCGGTGCCACGCCGTCCTCCCGCTCCAGCCGCTCGGCGAGGGCGCTCGCGCGCCGCCGGTAGGCCGGGTCGCGGACGGCGGCGGCGAGTGCGTCGGCCAGCGGTTCCGGGGTGGTCAGCCGCCGCAGGGGTACGGGGCCGGGCGAGACGCCCAGGGCGGTGAGCCGCGCCGCCCAGAAGCCGCCGTCGAACCACACCGGCATCGGTACGGCCGGCACGCCGGCGCGGAGCCCCGCGGCCGTCGTCCCCGCGCCCGCGTGGTGCACGACGGCGGCCGTGCGCGGGAACAGCAGGGAGTGCGGGACGTCGCCGATGGTCAGCATGTCGTCGCCGTCGGCGCGCAGCCCGCTCCAGCCGGACTGGATCACGCCGCGCAGCCCGGCCCGGCGCAGCGCCCGCACGATCAGGTCGCTCACCCGTTCCGGATCCGGCACGGTCGGGCTTCCGAGGCCCACGAAGACCGGGGGCGGACCGGCGGAGAGGAAGGCCTCGATCTCCGCCGGGAGTTCCGCCGTCGGCGAGGTGTAGGGCCACCAGTAGCCGCCGATCGTCAGGCCGGGATGCCAGTCGGCCGGGCGGGGCACCACCAGGCCGCTGAAGCCGTGGTGGACGGGCCAGTCGCGGCGCACCCGGCCGCGGCCCCCGCCCCGTGCCCGGGACCGAGGGCGCGGGTTGCCGAGTTCGGCCTCGACCGTCCGGACCGCCTCGTCGAACACCCTGCCCAGAGCGGCGTTGACGGCCCGTCCGGCCAGCCGGTTGCCGGTCCTGCCGCAGGAGCGGGTCCCGACGACCGGAGGCGGGAACGTGCCGGTGGGCGCGAGCGGCTGCAGATAGACGCCCCGGCTCGGCAGCCCCAGGCCCTCCGCGAGGGCATGCCCCAGCGGCGCGACGGATCCCGACAGCAGGAGGACGTCGCTCGCGCGCGCCGCCTCCAGCATTCCCGGCGCCATGTCCCCGACCAGTTTCCGTGCCATGGCCAGCACCAGCGCCAGTTTGCCGGGCCCGCTCCGGCTGGTGAGGAGGCGCCGGCCGTGTTCGGTGCGCAACTCGGCCCGCGGGTCCACCGGCAGGCCGTGGAAGGACAGCCCCGCCTCGCCCACCAGGCCGGCGAACGTCTCGTGGGTCACGACGGTCACGTCGTGCCCCGCGCGCGCCAGCCCGTGTCCGAGCCCGGTGAACGGCGCGACGTCACCCCGGGAGCCCGCTGTCATCAGTGCCACACGCATCGCGCCCAGTATCGCGGCCGGAGGACCTCCGGCGGGGGAGGCGCGGGACGTGTCGTCGCGACGTGTCGTCGCCCGGTGCGGACGGTCCGGCGTCGTCGGCCGCGCGTCAGCCGGCGGCCCCGGGGATCCAGTGGTTGTGGATACGCATCACCCGCGGCGTGCCCGGTGTCACCGGCCAGCCCTCGTCGGTGGCGATGGGCATCATCTTCTCGGCGAACGCCTTCATCTGCGACTCGCTCTCCCAGACGTCGAAGACCTCCAGGCCTTCGTCCGTCGGAACGCACGCGTGGGACACGCAGCCGTCGAAGATGCCGGGCACCTGCTGGAGCCTGGCGTTCAGGGCGTCGTACTGGTCCGTGGTGACTCCGGGGACGACGGCGTGGACGAAGATCGCCATGGCGGTCACTCCTGTGCTCATGGGCGGGGCAGCGCCTCCTGCGCTGTCCCTGACGGCGGCAATCCGCCCCCTGTGCCAGCACACCACGTCCGGCCCGCGACGGCATCCGAGCGGCGGGGAGCGCGCGCGGCGGGGGCGGTCGTGTCGAGGAGCAGGGCAGCCGGCGCGCACGGAAGGCGACGCCGTACGGTGGCGGCCGCCCGAGAGACCCGAATCGGACGGCCGATCGCGGGGGCGTCGTGGGAGACAGGGCGAGCGTCAGCGCCGGCACGGACGCGGTCCCAGACCCAGACCCAGACGCAGACACCGACGCCGCCGTCACCGACGTCATCACCCTCGCGGCCGACACCTTGGTCCCCACGTTGACCTATGCGCCGACCCGGCGATGGCTCGCCACCCGGGGCCTTCCCGCCCGGCACCGCCTCATGACCTTCGGTCCGCTCGGCGAGGCGCGTGTGCGGACGGTGCGTCAGTACCTGCCGGACCAGGGCGCGGACGCCGACGCGCTCGCCGAGGACATCGCGCCGCTGCTGCGCTCTCTGCTGGCGACGACGACCGCTACTGGCCCGAGGTCCTCCACGAGCAGGCCGGCGGAGTCCTGAGACCGCGGGGTGACGGCCGGGCCGCTCCCGGTGGGCTCAGTCGTGGGGCACGACGGCGACCGGGGCCCGGACGTGGTGCAGCACCGCGTGCGCCACGCTGCCGAGGTGCGCGCCCAGCGTGGAACGACGGGTGCGCCGCCCGACCACCACCAGCGCGGCGCCCTCGGCGGCCCGCGGCAGCTCCTGGCCCGCCGAACCGGCCACCACCCGCCCGGTCGACGCCACCTCGGGGAACCGCTCCCGCCACGGTTCGAGGAGCCCTTCGAGCGAGCGCAGGACCTCCGGGGAGACCGCGTGCGCCTGCCGGGCCTCCGGCGTCCCCGAGGGCACCAGACGGTCATGGAGCGGCAGCCGCCGCGCGTGGACGACCCGGACCTCGGTGCGCCGCGAGGCGGCCTCGGCGAAGGCGAACGCCAGGACGCCGTCGACGGGATCCCGCAGATCGACCCCGACGACGACCGGTGCCCCGGAGGAGGGGGCTTCCGGGCTCTCCGGATCGAGGGCTCCCGGACCGTCCGGGCCGTCAGCGTCGAGGGTTTCCCGGCCCGGTGGGTCCGGCGCCCGTACGAGGACCACGGGCCGCTCGATGCGGCCCGCGACCGTCATCCCGACGGAGCCGAGCAGATACCCGGCCACCCCGCCCAGCGCCCGTGAGCCGAGGACCAGCAGGTCACCCCGCTCCTCCGTCGCCAGGACCAGGCTCGTGACGGGATCCGAGGGCAGCAGCCGGGTGGTGACCGAAAGGCCGGGACGGCTCTCGCGCAGGCGCGCCGCCGTGTGCGCGAGCAGCTTCTCGCCCCAGGAGGCGACCGGCTCCCGCGACACCAACGGCACGAGCAGGTCCGGCGACGGTTCGAGCACGTGCACCAGGTGCACGCCGGTGCCGCGCAGCACCGCCTCGTCCGCCGCCCACTCGGCCGCGGCGTCGGCCTGCTCCGTACCGTCCAGGCCGACCACGACGCTTCCCGCCATGCCGCTCACCTCTCCACCGTCCGACGCGGCCCGGGCGTGAGCTCCGCCGCCGCGTCCACCACCCCCGGCACCGCGCGGGCGAGCCGCAGTGCCAGGTCCTCCGGCACGGACGCCGGCAGGCGGCCCGTGAGGGTCACCGCGCCGTCCGTCACCCGCACGGTGAGGGACGCGTCGCCGCCGGACGCCAGGCGGGTGGCCAGCTCGTGGCGCACGTCCTCGGCGACCTCGGCGTCGGAGCGCAGATAGGCCTTCAGCAGGTCGCCCCGGCTGACGACGCCGACCGGACGGCCCTCCTCGTCCACCACCGGCAGCCGCTTCAGCTGCCCGCGCCCCATCAGCCGGGCCGCCCCGGCGAGCGTGGCGCCGCGCGGAACCGTCACGGCGGGTGCCGCCATCAGCCGGCCGGCCGTCGGCCCGCCGCGCTCGTCGCCGCCGAGCACGGCGTTCTCCGACACCATGCCGACGACCCGCCCCTCGGGCGAGACGACCGGAACCGTGTTCACGCCCCAGCGCCGCATGGACCGGGCGATCTCCCGCGCCGTGGCGTCGAGCCGCACGGAGACCACGACGTGGCTCATGACGTCGTCGACGGTGCGTGGATGCTTCATGACGGGCCTCCGGCCGCTGCGCTGCTGGGCCTCCCGATCCCGTGGGGCGTCACTGCCCTCACCTGTCCTCACCACGAGTGTGTGCCGCCGGGCCCCTCGCACACCAGGCCGGCCGGGCCGACAGGGCCAAGAGGAGCAACGGAGTCACGCCGGTCCGGACCTCCGCCCCTCGCCGCGCCCCTGGTCCGGCCCTCGTCCCCGCCCGTGTCCGCGTCCGCGCCCCCGGCCGTGGTCGTCGGCGTAGGCCGCGAACACCCGGTCGGGAGCGCCGTCCGTCCGCAGGAAACGCTCGTCGAGCACGCCCGCCAGGTCGTCCAGGGCCGTACGCAGCACCGACGCCGCGAGACGGACGTCCGGATGACCAGCCTCCGCCGCCTGGTCCGCCAGACCCACGGCGTGCCCGAGCTGGAGAGGCAGCGAGGTGCGCTCGTCCACGTCGTAGAAGTAGTACGACTCGGGGTACTGCAGGAAGTCCACGGTGATCGTCGACAGGGCCGACGCGAGCCCGTCGAGCAGCGCGGCACCGCCGTCCGAGTCGAGCGCCCCGGCACCGGTCCGACTGCGGCGCGCGTGGGACAGCCGCAGCGCCAGGGTCCTGCGGCGGGCCAGCGCCGGATAGACGCCGAGGATCCAGGCGACGGTCGCCGACAGCAGGACGAAGCCGACCAGGGCCTCCATGGGGGCGAGCACGCGCAGCCAGCCGGCGGTCGGCGCGATGTCCCCGAGTCCGAGCGTGGCGAGGGTGACCAGCGAGACGTAGAGGGCGTCGAGCGGAGTCGCGTGCTGGGAGGGGTCGAGCTCCGAGGAGTACGAGAAGTCGTCCGGCATGTGGGGCCAGTAGATGAGCGCCCACCCCACGGACACCGTCAGCGCCCAGACGGCGAGGACCGCCACCATGCCCATGGGACCGGCGAGACCGGCCGGCCGCCACCGCGCGCCGAGGCCCGCCGAGAGCCGCCACAGGGACATCATGACCAGCCTGCTCAGGCCGCCGTGACGGGTCGGGTGCCAGAGCGTGTGGAAGAGGTCCCGGAGAACGAACAGGACCAGCAGCGCGCCCGCGAGCATCGGAAGCCAGGTCATGGGGGCCTCCTTCCCCGTGGGGCGCCGTCCGCTCGCCCGCCGTCCCGCGAACTCAGCCCCATGGCGGTCGGTGCGGCGGTGAGGGGTCCGGCGGCGGACCCCCGGCCGGCGGCACCGGCGGCACCGGCCCTGCCGTCGGTTCCGTCTGCTCCGTCGCGGACGACCGCGCCTCGATCCGGTGCCGTACGACGGTGGTCAGCGCCGACAGCCGCGTCGACAGCGCGGGGCGCGGGGCCACCGGCTCCTCGATGCGGCGGGCCTCCTCCGGCAGGGCGGCGAGGTCCGCCTCGAAGCGGGCACGGGCCGCGGCCAGGGTGTCCGGCGGATCCACCCGCAGACCCCGGCGCATCACGGTCCGCAGCAGCGGCTCCGTGCCGGCGGGCGGTTCCTCGTTCGCCAGACCGATGACGTCCCGCAGTCCGGGGCCGCGGAAGACCTGCTTGGGGCCCGGAGCCGTCGCCTTGGCCGCCGAGAACTTCATGACGGGCCGGCCGTCGTACTCGACGATCTTGTACGCGGCGTCCAGCGCCGGCGCGTCGGCCGCCACCCCGACCTTCGTGCCCACGGCGAAGACGTCGATCGGCGCCCCCTGCCGTACGAGCGCGGCGACACCATACTCGTCCAGGCCGCCGCTGGCCACGATCCGCACGTCCCGGAGCCCCGCCCCGTCGAGCACGGCACGGGCCCGGCGGGCCAGCTCGCCCAGGTCCCCGCTGTCGAGCCGGATCCCGCACCCGGGACCGCGTCCGAGCTCCGCGAGCACGCGCGCTGCCGTCGCCACCCCGCGCTCGGTGTCGTACGTGTCGACCAGGAACGTCACCGGCCCGGGATGGGCGCGGGCGAAGGCCCGGAACGCCTCCGCCTCGGAGGCGAACGCCTGGACGTAGGAGTGCGCCATCGTCCCCGTGGCGGGAATGCCGTACCGCTGAGCGGCGGCCACGTTGCTGGTGCCGGCGAAACCGACCAGCGCGCCCAGGCGCGCCGCCTGCAGCCCCGCCTCGGGCCCGTGCGTGCGGCGCAGCGAGAAGTCGACGAGCGGGCGCCCTTCGGCGGCCAGGACGCACCGGGCCGCCTTGGAGGCGACCGCCGTCTGGTGGCAGAGCAGCGACAGCAGACACGTCTCCACCAGCTGGGCCTGCGGCAGGGGAGCGGTGACCTCCAGGAGCGGTTCCCCGGCGAGGACGAGACGCCCCTCGGGCACGGCCCGGACCTCACCGTCGAAGGTCAGCCCCCGCAGCGGTTCTACCTCCGCGACGGGGCGGCCCAGCGCTCGCGCGAAGGCCTGGACGTCCGACCGGTCCACCAGGAACCGCGCGAGCCGGTCGAGCGCCGGTTCGAGCCCCGCGGCCACCAGGAACCCCCGCCCCGGCGGCAGGTCGCGCACGAAGAGGCTGAACACGGCCGGTGCCCGCATGTCCTCCCGTACGTACGAGAGCGCCATGGTGACCTCGTACAGGTCGGTGGCGGTCACCTCGGACATGCTTCGAGCATGCGCGGTCGTCCCGTGTCGCGCACGGCCGGGGAGCACCGTCGTCCCCGAGAGTGGAGGGGTGGACGTCGAGGAGATCATCGTCGAGCTGTACGGGCTGCCGCCGTCGGACTTCGTCGCCGCCCGCGACGCCCACGTGGCGCGGGCGCGCGAGGAGAAGGACGCCGACGCCGCCCACCGGATCGCCGGCCTGCGCCGGCCGACGCTGGCGGTCTGGGCCGTGAACCTCCTCGCCCGCGCCGAGCCGGAGCAGACCGGCAGGCTGCTCGCGCTCGGCGAGACCCTGCGGGAGGCGACCCGCACCCTCGACGCCGCCCGACTCCGGGAGGCCGGCGGTCAGCAGCACCGCGTGATCGCCGCCCTGGGCCGGCAGGCCGCCGCCCTGGCCGCGGAAGCGGGCCACCCGGTCAGCGCCGCCGTCCTCCAGGAGGTGGAGCAGATCCTCCGCACCGTCCTCGCCGACGCCGGGGTCGCCGAGCGGTGGGCCGGGGGCCGTCTGACGGAGGCGCCGGAGCCGGTGCTCGGCTTCGGCGCGGTCACCCCCGAGGCGGCGGCCCCGGCGCCCCGTCCCGCCGCCGCGCCGCCCCGGGCGGACAAGGCGGGGGCGGAACGAGAGCGAGGACGAGGACGGGAGCGGGACAAGGAACGGGAACGGGAGCGGGAGCGGGAACACGAACGGCGTCGGCGCCTGGAGCGCGCCCGCGCGCGTGCGGCGAAGGCCGAGGAGGAGGCGGACGCCCGCGAGGAAGTCGCGCGGACGGCCGAGGACGCGGCCGAGGCCGCCGCGAGCCGGGCCGAGGAAGCCGACGCGCAGGTCACCGACCTGGAACACCGCCTCACCGAAGCCCGCCGATCCCGCAAGGAGGCCCACGCGGCCGCCGACGGCCTACGCCGCGAGGCCGCCACCGCACGCGACGCCGCCGACGAGGCCCGACGTACGGCGGACGAGGCGGCCGACGCCGCGAGCGGGCTCGCCGAGGACGCCGCTTCGACGTAGTCCGGCAACCCTCCGGTCGCCCTGCGCTCTACGGAAACCCCACTGGACAGGGGGCGCGGACAGGAGGTCCATGGTGGCGTCGGGGCGTGCCGTCCCGGTGGAGGCCCGGGCGAAGCCGGGAGGCACGGCTCCCGTCCTCCGGCGACCACCTCCCCCGCCCCGTACCGCGCCCGTGCGCGGTCGGCCCCGCCCCGGCCCGGGGACGGCCCACGGCCCCATCGCCACGGAAGGCCTCAGCGGCTCGGGGTGATCCGGACGGTCTCGGCCCACGCGGGCGGTTGCGGGGCGCTCGGGCCGATCAGGGCGGCGATCAGGCGGCAGGAGAGGGGTTCCGGGGGCCAGGGGGTGTAGCCGTCGGTGAGGACGACGACGATGGTGGGCGGCTCGGGGGCGGCGAGGGCCGTACGGATGCCGACGGTCATGTCCGTACCGCCGCCGCCCGCGAGTTCGACCTGGTCGACGGCGGTCACCCGGGCGACGGCCTGCACATCGGCGTCGCACGCCAGGACGGCGACCCGGTTGCCGCCGACGCCCACCTCGCGCAGCACGCCCGAGACCTCGGCGAGCGCCGCCGCGAGGTCGTCCTCGCCCATGGAGCCGGAGGTGTCGACGACGATCGCCACGCGCGGCAGCGGCCGGCGCAGGCTCGGCAGCACCACCCGGCCGCCGAGGGCGGGGGTGCGGCGCGAGGGACGGCGGTAGGTGTAGTCGACCGCGCCGCCCGCCCACGCGGCGGCCTCCCGCACGGCGCCGGTGAGTGCCCTGCGCCAGTCGACGGTGGGTTCCAGCACCTCCTCCGCCCAGCGCCGCCAGCCCCCCGGGACCGTGCCCCGGGAGCGCGCGTGAGCCCGGACGGCCTGGGCCGTCTGGCGGCGCAGCGCCTCCGCCTCCACCGGACCGATCCCCGCCGCGCCCCCGCCGTCCTCGCCCAGGTCCCACGGCGCGGGGACGCCGTGTGCCCCGGACCCGCAGTCCAGCCGGTGCGCGCACGACGCCGGGACGCCCCGCACGTACTCCTCGAAGAGCCGGCCCTCGGGCAGCCCGAACAGGTGCGGTTCCATGCGCCCTTCGGGCAGGCGCAGCCCGTCGGAGACGAGGTCGTCGTTGATCTCGCAGTCCTGGGCGATGTTGACCCGCAGACGGTCGCGCTGGTCGGCCGCCGGCAGCCGGTCGGCCCGCCCGTGGTGGTCCCGCAGGAGGTGGGCCGCCTCGTGGATCCACACCCCGGCGAGCTCCTCGACGTCGGTCGCCTCGACGAACGCGGGCGCGACGTAGCAGCGCCAGTACCGGTCGACCGCCATCGTGCGCACCTGGTCGGAGGGGACGACGGTCAGGGCGTAGAGGGCGGAGGCGAGGTACGGGCGGGCCTCGGCCGCCTTGTAGCGCGCGGCCAGCAGCTTGGCGCGGTCCAGCGGCGGACTGTCGGCCGACCCGCCGGCACGACCGTTCGCGCCTCCCCCCGGCCGGTTCTTCGGCGGGCCTCCCCTGGCTGCCATGCCGTCGGCGCCCGTCAGCGTGCGCCCGGCAGGGCGCCGGCGAGCTGCAGCAGTTCCAGGAAGGCGTCGATGCCGGGCGGGACCGGCCACGCCGGCTCGCGCATCGCGGCGAGGTCACGGGCGGCCCGCGCGGCCACGTCGGGCACCCCGGCGTCCACGGCCTTGGAGAGGACCTCCCAGCCGGCCTCCCACCGCGCCCGGGTCGGCTCGCTCTGCACGGCGGCGACCACGGCGATGAGGAACGCCAGCTGGCGGTCGCCGCGTTCGGGCAGCGCGAACGCCGACGGGTCGGCGAGCACCCGGTCCGGGTCGGGCAGGTCCAGGTTCTCCAGGTACGCGAGCAGCTCGATGCCGGCCGCCTCGCCGACGGCGCCCAGCAGGGCGGCCGCCTGCGCCTCCCGCCCGGCCCCGGACGCGTAACCGGTGGCCAGCAGCCGCAGCGCCATCTCCCAGGTACGCGGGGAGGGCCAGGAACGGCCGCGGCCCTCGGCGTCCTGCGGCATGTGGTGGACCAGGCCCGGACGCGCGGTCAGGAAACCGCTGATCACGCCCCGGGCGCGGGCGACCGCGCCGGACACCCGCCCGGGGTCCACCGTCGGCAGCACCGTCTCGGGCCAGGTGCCGGCCATGCCGCGCGCCACGGTGCGCGGGTCGTGCGTCCAGTCGAGGTGGACGAAGCGGTTGGCGAGCGGCGGGCTGAGGTGCCAGCCGTCGGCGGCGCTGGACGGCGGGTTGGCGGCCGCCACGATCCGCACCGACTCCGGCAGCGCGAGGCTGCCGACCCGGCGTTCGAGGACCACACGCAGCAGGGCCGCCTGCACGGCCGGCGGCGCCGAGGACAACTCGTCGAAGAACAGCAGGCCGTGCCCGGTGCGGGCGAGCCGTACGGCCCAGTCCGGCGGCGCCATCGGCACACCGGAGGAGGCGGGGTCGTCGCCGACGATCGGCAGTCCGGCGAAGTCGGACGGCTCGTGGACGCTGGCCACGACCGTCTCCAGGCGGACGCCGAGGGCGGCGGCGAGCCGCTCCATGCCGGCGGACTTGCCGATGCCGGGCTCACCCCACAGCAGGACGGGCTGGTTCGCCGTCACGGCCAGGGCCAAGGCCTCCAGT
The DNA here is from genome assembly GCF_042901205.1 of Streptomyces sp. NPDC012769. Taxonomy (NCBI): domain Bacteria; kingdom Bacillati; phylum Actinomycetota; class Actinomycetes; order Kitasatosporales; family Streptomycetaceae; genus Streptomyces; species Streptomyces sp. NPDC012769. Next base: position 529,300 of record NZ_JBIBCP010000003.1, read on the forward strand.
TGGGGGTTGCCGGCCGGTTCGGTGCGCGTGGCGCGCAGCCGGGCGCCCAGGGCGTCGGCGGCCGCGAGGGCCGCGGGCACGGCAGGGGCAGCGGGGGCGGGGGCGGAAGCGGGGCCGGTCGTCATGCGCGGAGGTCCTCGTCGTCTGTCGCGGCGGCGCCCTCGTCGGGCCGCCCGGAATCCCCGGATCCGTTCTCCGGCGCGGCGGCCGCATCCGGTACGGACGCCTCCTCCGCGTCCCAGTCGAAGTCGTCGGCGGAGTCCCGCTCGTCCAGATAGTCGTCGAACCAGTCGGATCCGATGCCGGGATGCTCCCGCAGCACACGGCGGCGCAGGAACGCCAGGTCGGTGCGCTGGTAGCGGCGGATCACCTGGGCGAGGGACAGCTCCGTCTCGTCGGTCACGTCGATCCTGGCACCGGCGGCGAGGAGGTCCCTGACCAGCTCGACGGAACCCCCGTCGTGCACGGCGCACTGGAGCGGGGAGCGGTCCGTCGAGTCCTTCGCCTCCAGGTCGAGCCCGGCGGCCAGCAGCCGCGGCAGCAGCTCCCGGTGGTCGAGCAGCGACAGGACGTGCAGCAGGCCGCGCCCCATGCGGTCGCGGACGTGCGGATCCGTGCCGGCGTCGAGCAGCGCGAGCACCGCCGGCGTGTCACCGTGCTGGGCGTGCAGGAACAGCGCCCGGCGCTGGTCGCGCAGGGCGCGTGGCAGCCGGCCCTCGCCGCTGGTCCAGGCGTGCTGCGTGGCGAAGCAGCCGGTGACGGTGCCGCCGAAGGCCCGCAGGGCCAGTTCGCGCTGCCGCTCCTGCTCCGTGTGCGGGACGTCCAGGACCCCGTTCCGGGACACGACCTCGTGCCACACGCCGCCGCAGCGGACCCGGACCGGTTCGGGCGCCGTCGGGCCGGGCGGGCCGACGGCGGGCCCGGCCTGTGGGAACAGCGCGGCGGCGACGAGCGGGTGCAGTTCCTCGGGCCGGATCCGGCCGGCGCGCAGCAGCCCGATGTCGGGCAGCCGCTGCCAGACGTACGAGGGCAGGCGGGGCACGCCGTCCTCCTGGCCGCGGTCCCGGCCGGTGACGCGTGGCCCGGCCCCGTAGGGGGCGGCGGAGTCGAGCTCGACGCGCAGGTGACCGCGCCACTCCATCGGCAGGAGGAAACGCGACCCGCGCCCCGCGCGGGCGAGCAGCCGCGTCTCGGGGCCCAGGCGGGCGAGGTCGGGAGCGGTGGACCTGATCATCGCGGCGACGTCGAGCTGCCGGTGGGAACGCGGGCCCTGCGGCGGCGGAGTGAGGTCGAGCGCGAGCCCGGCGGCCGCGTACGCCTCGGCGTGCTCGCCGCGGGCCTGCAGGACCGCGACCCACTCGGCGCGCGCGGCCGGGTCGGCGCTTCCGGGATCCTCGTCCGGCAGTTCCCCGGGGCCGAGCGGCGTGCCGTCCGGGTGCAGGAACGGCAGCCGGCCCGGAACGGCCGCGGCGCCGGTCTCGCCGGAACCACTGGAGCCACCGGAGCTCCCCGAGACACCGGGGCCACGGGAGTTGACGGAACCGATCGCACCGACCGGACCGGCCGCCTCGTCGACGAGGCCCGCGCTCCGGCGCAGTTCGCCGGTGCGGCGGGCGTCCCAGAAGCGGCGGGCGGCGGTCCAGTCCTCGGTGAGGTACGTCAGGCCGTGCATCCGGTCGCGCCCGGGCGCGACCTCGGGGCCGAGGTGCAGCCGCAGCCGCTGCGGTCCGGACAGCATCGGCAGGTTGGTCAGCGACAGGACGGGCCCGGAAGCGCCGTACGCGGCGAGCAGGATCCGTCGGCAGGGGGTGAGCGTGGTGTGTCCGCCGAGGTTGCGCGGCAGGTGCCAGCGCACCAGGTCGGGGGCCAGGTGGCGCAGGTCGTCGGCGACCCGGGCCGCGACCTCGGCTCCGTAGCGCTCGGCGATCCGCTCCGGCGTCAGGTCGTCGGGCACGTCCACCGCGGCGGCGGCGCAGGCCGCCCGCCAGTCACCGGACTCGCGGGCCTCCGTGGCGCGTTCGATCATCCAGCCGGGCACGGCGTAGCGGCGGACGCGGGCCCAGGTGGCGGCGTCCTCCGAGGAGAGACCGCCGGGCGGCACGGGGTGGCTCGCGCTCATCGGTACACGCTGCCGATCGCCCGCAGGTCGAGGTGGGTCGGCGTGGCGGGGCGCAGCCGCTCGGCGAAGGACCGCTTGACGCGGCGGGGCGTGCCGGGGCCGAGGCCCACGTACTCCAGGCGGTGTCCCTCGGGCAGCGCGGCGAGCAGGCTCTTCGCGCCGCGGCCGGTGATGCCGGTGTGGCGCAGTTCGAGGCGGCGCAGGGGGCTGCCGGGCAGGGCGGCGGCCAGCGCGCGGGCGCCGTCGTCGCCGGTGGTGTTTCCGGGGGAGCCGAGGCTGCGTTCGGACATGGCCCGGCCGAGGTCGAGGGTGTCGATGCCGCCGAGGGCGTCGGCGAGGGCACGGGCGCCCTCGGGACCGATGCCGTTGCCGCCGAGGCCGAGGCGTACGGGCCGGGCCGGGTCGGTCGCGGCGGCGAGCACGGCGGTGCCCTCGTCGCCGAGGTGGTTGGCCGAGAGGTAGAGCTCGCGCACTCCGGCGTCGCGGAGGAGGGCGGCGAGCAGCGGGGCGTCGGCGGCGGTGAGGCCGTTGCCGCCGAGGAAGAGCCGTTCGAGCGGGGTCTCGCGCTCCAGGAGGGCGTCGAGGAGGACCCGTACGCCCTCGGGACCGATGCCGGAGTTGACGAGGTCGAGGGTGCGCAGGGTGGTGTTGCGGCGCAGCAGTCCGGCGAGGGTGCGGGCGCCGTCGGCATGGACGGGGTTCCGCTTCAGCCACAGGGCGCGCAGCGTGGTGTCGTCGGCGAGTGCCTCGGCGAGGGCGGTCACGCCGTCGGGGCCGATGCGGTTGCAGCCGAGGTAGAGGGTGTGGACGCCGTGCGGGACGCCGGTCTCGCGCGCGGCGGTCAGGACGGCGGCGACCGACCGGGCGCCTTCGTCGCCCAGGGCGTCGGTGCCGAGCAGCAGATGGGCGGCGTGCGGGGAGGCCGCCGCGGCGGGCAGCAGGCGGGCGGCGCCCTCGGGGCCGAGCCCCTGCTTGCAGAGGTCCACGCGGCCGTCGGCGCGCAGGGTGCCGAGCGGGAAGGTCTCGTCGTCGGCGACGGGCCGGGCGTCGGCGAGCCGGTGCAGCAGCGGCCCGAGCAGTGCGGGGTCGGCGAGCGGCAGGTCGGGGTGTTCGATCGCCGGGCAGCGTACGGGCGTTGTCGGCTGGTCCATCACCACTCCACCGGTCCTCCGCCGGGGCCCGGCGTCCGCGTCGACATCAAGAAGACGCAAGACCGGTCGGATTCGAACCGACGTCCTCCAGCTCGATGCGTGGGCGCGACGACCTCTGCGCTACGGCCTTGCTGCGGACGATCATAGCCACACCCACCCCCGTTTTCGATCACCAGTTTGACGAACGCCCGCGCTCGGCCGACGGGCGGATCACGACCGTGGGAACACCGGGGGATCACCGGCGCGGAACCCTCGCGTGTTACTTGTCGGTACGGAATGATGGCGGTCAACCAACCACGTGGCGGGGGCTGATGCAGCGGTGACGACTTCCGAGGAACTGACCAGGGTGCACGCCTTCCGGGACGACGCCCTGGGCGAGCACGACGCCGTCGGCCTCGCGGCGGCGATCCGGCGCGGCGAGGTCGGTGCCGCCGAGGTCGCCCGTGACGCGGCCGAGCGGGTACGGGCGGTCGAGGACCGGCTGCACGCCGTGCAGGTGTACGTCGACGACCCGGCCCCCGCCGTCGCGCTCGCCTCCCCCGGCGCGGGCGCCGCCGTAGGTGGTTTCGGCCCCGGTGCCTTCGCCGGCGTCCCGACCTTCGTCAAGGACAACACCGACCACCGGGGCCTGCCCACCGGTCACGGCAGCGCGGCCTTCACCCCGCGGACCGCACGCCGGGACGCGCCGTTCGTCCGGCAGTTCCTCAGCAGCGGCGTCACGGTGCTCGGCAAGACCCGGCTGCCCGAGTTCGGCTTCAGCCCGACCACGGAGTACGAGGGAGCCGAACCCGTTCGCAACCCCTGGCACACCGACCACTCGGCCGGCGGCTCGTCGGGCGGCAGCGCCGCGCTGGTCGCCGCCGGAGCCGTGCCGATCGCGCACGCCAACGACGGCGGCGGCTCGATCCGGATCCCCGCCGCCTGCTGCGGGCTCGTCGGCCTCAAACCGACCCGCGGCCGGGTGGTGCCGAACGCCCAGAGCCGCCAACTGCCGCTCGACATCGTCTCCGACGGCATCGTGAGCCGCACCGTGCGGGACTCGGCCGCCTTCCTCGCCGCCTCCGAGACCTACCGGCGCAGCCCCAAGCTGCCGCCGGTGGGCCTCGTGGAGGGACCCTCCGGACGGCGGCTGCGCATCGGCTTCCTGTCGGACTCGCCGAACGGCGTCCCCACCGACGCCGACACCCGGGCGGCCGTCACCGAGACCGCGGCCACCCTGGAACGGCTCGGCCACACCGTCCAGCCGGTCGAGCTGGCCATCGACCCCCGCTTCACCGAGGACTTCCTCGTCTACTGGGGGCTGTTGTCGTTCCTCCTCGGCGTCACCGGCCGCACCCTCGGCACCGACTTCGACCGGCAGCGTATGGACGGCCTCAGCCGCGGCCTGCGGGAGACGTACCTCGAGCACTGGCGCCGCACGCCGGGCGTGCTGCGCAGGCTCAAGCGGACCCAGGAGGCGTACGCGGCGGCGTTCCGCGGACTCGACCTGATCCTGACCCCCGTACTCGCCCACACCACCCCCCGGATCGGTCACCTCAGCCCGACCGTGCCCTACCAGGCACTGGTCGAACGGATCCTCGCCTACGTCGCGTTCACTCCGATCAACAACGTGGTCGGCACACCGTCGATCTCGGTGCCGGCCGCCCGCACGACCGAGGGCGGGCTGCCCATCGGCGTCATGCTGTCGGGCCGGCCCGGCGGCGAACGGACGCTGCTGGAGGCCGCGTTCGCCCTGGAGGCGGAGCAGCCCTTCCGGCGCATCCAGGACATGTGACCCGGGCATCCCGGGACCGGTCGCGTCCGCTCGCCGTCCGCTCGCCTCGGCGGGGTCGGGGTCAGCCCGCGGTCGTGCCCCCGATGACGCTCGTCGAGGCGTTGCCGGCGACGGTGGCGTTCGACGCGTCGCCGCCGCCGGAGCCGCGGTCGGATCCGCGGTCGTGGTCGGGGGCGAGGAGGCCGACGAGCGGCAGGGGGCCGTCGGCGGCAGCGGCGGGGGCCGCGGAGCCGGCGGAGGTGAGGGCGGCGGCGCCGGCGACGGCCGCCGCGCCGAGAACACGGTGCAGAATCCTGGTCATACCCGGCCAACGACGGCGCGCATCCGGGGACACGGTCAGCGACGCGCGGCGGCGGCGTCCCCGTCCGGCCCCGCGCTTTTGAGCACACCCGGCAACTGCACGCGCGAGCGGATCTGCAGGCGCGCGTAGATGTTCCGCAGATGGTGGTCGATGGTCCGGGGACTCAGGACCAGCCGGTCGGCGATCTCCCGGGTGGTGGCGCCCTGCGCGGCGAGGCGGGCGATCCGCTGCTGCTGCGGGGTGAGCTCCCCCCACGCCGCCGGCCGGTCGGCCGCGCCCGCCACCTCGCCGCCGGTCGCACGCAGCTCGGCACGGGTCCGCTCGGCCCAGCCCGTCGCCGCCGCCCGCTCGAACGTGACCAGCGCGTCGCGCAGCGGCCCCCGAGCCTCGCTGGGGCGGCGACGGCGCCGGAGCCAGGAGCCGTACGCCAGGAGCGTCCTGGCCCGTTCGAAGTCGTTGCCGCAGTCGGCGTCGTGCCGGCGGACCGCCTCCTGGAACCAGTACGCCGCACGCGTGCCGTCGGCGAGCAGGGCCCGGCAGCGGGCGAGCCGGGCCGGGGCCGGACGGTCGAGCCCCTGGGCGGCCCACACCGCGTACTCCTCGGTCGCCGCCCGCGCCTCCGCGTACCGGCCCGAGGCCACGGCCGCCTCCACGAAGCAGGGCACGGCCAGCATCCGCAGCGCGAAGTGCCCGCCGCGCGGGCCCGTGCGGACCAGCGGCACCAGCCGGGCGGCGGCCTGCGCGGCGAGACCACGGCCCAGATCGGCCCGCGCCAGCGCCCATTCGGCGAGCGTCGCCGCCTGGACGAGGCCGTGGGAGCGGGCCGTCGCCAGGGCCCGCTCGGCGTGCTCGGCGGCGCCCGGCCCGTCCTCGGTCACCGACGCCACGAGCGCCAGCACGGCATGCTGATGGGCCGCCACGTTCGCCTGGCCCGTGCGCTCCGCCTCGCCGAGGCCCTCCCGCGCGTGCCGGGCGGCGCGCCCGTAGCGCCCGGCCCGCAGTTCGGCGTAGGCGAGATGCTCCAGGGCGTGCGGCAGCAGGGTGGCGCGGTCCTCCGCCCGGGCCAGCGTGAGCGCCCGCGCGTGGAGCCGGGCCGCCGCCGTCGTGGCACCCAGCACGAGCGCGGCGGACCCGGCCCGCAGCAGCACCCGGGGCTCGTCCTCGGCGCCGTCCACGGCCACCACGCGGGTCAGCAGACCACGGGCCTCGCCGAGCCGGCCGTCGAGCGCCGCGCGCAGCCCCTCGGCGAAGTCCCGCTCCGTGCCCCGCGCACCGCCCGCGTCGTCGAGAGCGGCCAGACAGCCGGCGGCGTCCCCCGCCGCCCAGGCGGCCTCCATCGCGAGGAACCGCGCGTCGGCCGCCTCCACCGGCGCGCCCTCCCGCAACAGCGCCGCCGCCCGCGTCAGCGCCTCGTACGCCTCCGCCACCGGCCCGCCCGTCAACGCCGCCCTGCCGTGGAGGAGATGGAGCCGGCCCCGCCCGACGCCCTCGTGGTCCCGTGTCGCGGCGGGCGGCCCGAGCCGGTCGGCCCCGTCGGCTTCGCTCCTGCGGGCTTCGCCCCGGTGGCTTTCGGCCCGTGTCGTGTCGACGGCGCGGGCGGTGACGGACCGGGGCGGATCGATGTCGCCGGTGCGGTCGGTCCGAGGCGACGCAGGCGGTGCGGAAGTGGTCCGGGGGACAGGGGCGGTGCGGAGGAGGGCGGTGCGGGCGAGGAAGACGTCGGTGAAACGGAGCGTGTCGTCCGCGCGATGCAGCAGGCCGTCCGCGATCAGGCCGTCCAGGGCGTCGACCGGAGTGCGGGCGGCCCGCGCGGCGGCGAGGACGGTGTCGACGGGGACGGAAGACGACCCGCCGGGCAGGGCGGCCACCAGGGCGAGGAGACGGCGGCTGTCCGCGGGCAGCGCGCTCAGCAGGCCGCCGTACACCTCGTGGAGGACGGTGGCGTCGACCAGGGGCGACGGCGACAGCGGGACGGTGCCGGAGAGCCGGTCAGGGCCCAGGCGCCGTACCGCCGCGCCGATCACGCCGGGGTGCCCGGCCGCCTCCTGGAGCAGTCGGTCCAGGACCTCGGGCGCCACGGGCACCGGGCTCAGGTCCCGCACCAGCGCCCGCGCGCCGGCCGGGCCCAGCCGGCCGAGCCTGACCGCGCCGGCTCCCGGTACCTCGGGCAGCCGGTGGTGCCGGGCCGCCGACACCAGCCAGCCCGTGCCCGGCCGGCCGGCCCTCCTCCGGTCCTGCCAGGCCGCGGCGAGCGCGGCGCGGGAATGCGCGTCCCACAGGTGCAGGTCGTCCACACAGACCAGCACCCCGGGACCACGGCCGGATGCGAGGTTGGGAGCGGAGGCGGCGGGGGCGGAGACCAGGCCGGCCACGGCGGTGCCGAGACCGGCCTCGCCGCGTGCCTGGCGGAGCGCTCGCCGCGCCGCCGACGCGGTGGGGGCGAGGGCCGTCAACAGCGCCCGCGCCCCGCTCCACGGCACCCGGTGGCCGGGCGCGGCCACCCGGTGTGCCGTCCCCGGGAAGTCGTGCGCCGCCCGGGCCAGGAGCGTGCTGCGGCCCGTACCGGGGTCTCCGGTGACGAACAGGACGCCGCCGCTTCCTTCGACGGTACGGGCCGACAGGCTGGCCACCGCGGCGAGTTGGGGCGCGCGGTCGTACAGCCGCGGGCCGGGGGCGGCGGCAGGCGTCGCTCCGTTCACCCCGCCCACGTTACTGGCCCGTAGGAGCAGGGGGAAGGTCCCCGGGTCTGGGCCACCGCCCAGACCCGGGACGCGGGGGCTGTGACGCGAGCACAGACCGCGGGAGCGGCGGTCCGCGCCGGCGTCAGGAGCCGAGCGGGCAGCTCCCGCGGTACTCCTCGATCGTCAGACTCGGGCGGGGCAGCGGGCAGAGGAACTGCTCGTAGCGGGTGTCGTCGTCGATGAAGCGCTTGAGCCACGACAGGCTGTACTTCGCGATCGTCGTGTTGGACGTGTTCGGGGTGAAGTGGGTGGCCCCGTTGAGTTCCAGGTACGCCTTGTCGAGCGAGCTCGGCAGGTTCTCGTAGAAGGGCTCCGAGTGGGAGGCGACGGGAGCGACGGTGTCGCCGTCCGCACCGATGACGAGGGTGGGCGTGCTGATCTCCGGCCAGGTCTTGTCCGTGTTCCAGCCGGTGAGGGGCACGGCCGCCTTCAGGGACGGCCGGCTCTTCGCCGCCTCGAGCGTGCCGCCGCCGCCCATGGAGTGCCCCATCACCCCGAGCCGGCTCGCGTCGACCCGGCCCCGCACGACGCTGCGCTGCGTCAGGTAGTCGAGGGCGGCGAGGAGTTGCCGTCCCCGGCTGTCGGGCTGGTCGAGCGTGCTGTTGGTGTCGATGGTGAACACCACGAACCCCTGGGACGCCAGGCGCGGCCCGAGCCAGGCGATGGAGGACTGGGTCGCGGTGAACCCCGGCGAGATGGCCACCGCGCCGAAGGTGCCGTCGGCGGTGGACGTCGGGTAGTAGATGGTGCCGCCGCCGAAGCCGGTGACGGCGAGGGAGGAGACGCTGGTCTCGGCGACCGCGTACGGGCCGCGCAGCGCCTCGATGCTCGACTGGGTCGGGGCGGGACCGCGCTCGTACGGGTTGTCCGCGGCCACGAGGGCGGCCGTGGTGTCGGCGGCCGTGGCGCCGGGGGCGAGGAGCAGGGCGAGGCAGGCGGAGACCGCGGCCGAGGCAGCGTAGGCGGAAAGGTGTCGTCGCACGACGAGTCGTCCTCTCGTGTCGTGTGGCGGCCGCCGCCGAGGAGCCGGTCGGCGGTCGCACCCTGGACTGGCCCGGCCACTGTCCAGGCGGCACGGCCCGCGGGCATCGGTGAAATCACCGGCCCTCCGGGCGGGGACTCACGGCCGGACGCCCGGCCGTCCCGCACGGACCCGCCGTACGCCCACCCCAGGGCGTTCCGGCGGCGGTGTCATGAGCGGCTCGCCTCCCGCGCGATGCGGTCGAACTGGTCGCCCATCGCCGCGGCGAGGGCCTGCGCGGCGGAGAGCGGGCGGACCATCACCGTGAAGTCGTCGATGAGGCCGTCCTCGTTCAGGTGGAGGAAGTCGCAGCCCTCGATCTCCCGCTCGCCGACCTTGGCCCGGAACACGAGCGCGTGGTCGCGGCCGTCCGCGCCGGCGAGCTCACGGACGTAGTGGAAGTCGGTGAAGACCCGGGAGACCCCGCGCACGATGGCCGCCGTGATGGCCTTGCCGGTGTACGGCTTGAAGGCCACCGGACTGGTGAAGACGACCTCGTCGGCGAGGAGCGCCTCGATGGCCGCGTGGTCGTTCGCCTCGACGGCCTGACGGAAAGACTGCATGAACGCCTCCATGACTAGTCAACAAAGTGAATAGGTGGAGGTGACGCTATCGGCGTCGGCGTGTCTCCGTCCAGGCCCCGGGCACGCACCCCCGCGGTGCCCGGGTGCGGGGCTTTGGGAGACTGCCCGCATGACACGACACGACGCGGCGGCCGCGAAGATGGCGGCCCTCTTCGATCCCGAGCCGGAGGTCTGGGGCCTGCGGGGTGACCCTTACGTGTGGCGGACCCTGCGCGACCGACTGGCCGGCACGGACGTCCCGCCGACGACCGAGGCGGCGACCGCCCTGCTGCGGGCCGCGTTCGCCGAGGTCGTGGGGGTCGACCTCGACACGCCCGAGTCCTCCGTCTACCGCGAGCAGTACGCCCACGGCGGCATGTCCAGCGGCGTGGTCCACCTCGACACGTGGCGGGAGCGGCTGATGCCGATGCTCGTGGAGCGTGCCGGACTCCTGGCCCGGGCCGCCTGACCACGGACCCCGACCACCGGCGCGAAAGAGCGCATCGGTGGTCGGGGGGCGCCCTCGGGCCCCGGGGCGCGCGGGCCCCGGGCCGGTCGTCAGTCGTCCAGGGCGTCGAGGACGTCACCGAGGTCGACGAACTTGAAGCCGGTCGCGGCGCGTTCGCCGTCCTCCGGGTTCGCGTGACCGTCCTGGACGACCAGCAGGCCGTTCGGGTACCTGCTGCCGAGGGGGGCGTTCAGGGACGCCGCTCCGTCGCACTCCTCCGAGCCGTCGAGGACGGCGTCGGCGGCCGTCACGCGGAAGCCGCCCTCGTACTCGTTGGCGTCGCCGATCTCGCGGTCGTACGCGGCGAAGGTGTCGTCGCCCTGGCTGGAGGCGAGCAGGTAGCCGTCGCCGTCCGACTCGGTGACCAGGGTCAGCCCCTCGACGTCGGCGGCGAGACGGTCACCCCCGAAGCCGGGGTCGGCGCCCGGGGCGCACTCCTCGGTCTCCTCGTCGTACGTGCCGGGCACGCCGTACTCGCGGACCTTGTCCACCAGGACCGGGGTGCCCGTCAGGTCGGCGCGCATCCGCCAGATGCCGACGTCCTCCTGACCGGCGTAGAGCGTGCCGTTCGCCGGGTCGACCACCATGCCCTCGACCTGCGGGAGCTCGCCCGGCTCGGCGCACGGCGACCACGAGGCCCCGTTCGGGAGCCGGAAGGCGGACGGCAGGTCGAGCGTGCGGACGGTGCGGTAGGTGACGGTCCCGGACGCCGTCGGGAGGATCTCCAGCAGCGCGACGCGGGTCGTCTCGCGCCGGCTGACGAGCGCGTACGTACGGCCGGTGGCCCGGTCCGTCCAGGTGGCGAGGCCGTAGGCGGTCCGCTGCTCGTTCACCTCCGCCTGGTCGGCGGAGAAGACCGGGGCGACGGCCGGGTCCGTGACGTCGGAGAGGGGGCCGCCGGGCCGGTCGCGGTCGATCCGGTAGAAGCGGAGCCGGTCGTTTCCGCGGTCGCTGGTCACGGCGAGGTCGGCACGGCCGGTGGACAGCCGCAGGCCCTTGACGAGGTCGACGTTGTTGAACCGCCCCGGGGCGTCGTCGGCGCCGGGCCCGGCCGGGGCGGCGATCGCCTGGACCTCGCGGGCGTCGAGGTCGTACACCCGCAGCCCGCCCTCCTTGGCGGTGGCGACGACGAGGCTGCGATCCGGGTCGGCGGCGTTGCGCCAGATCGCCGGGTCGTCGGCGTCGGCGTTGCCGCCCTCCTCGTCGTCGTACAGGGCGGCCGTCTCGGCCCGGGCCGTGACCGAGGGAAGGTCGCTCAAGGGCGCGGCCTGCGCCTGCCAGGGCGACAGCACGGCGAGCACCGAACCGACGGCCGTGGCGAGGACACCCGACCGCCACGTACGGGACTGGGGCACGGCGGAACTCCTTCATGTCGTGAACAAGTCCCGCACATGCTTCGGCCGGAGCGTGAAGAGCTCCGACCCGCACCCGCCCCGCCGACCGAACACGACATGAACACTTCACCCAGGGCGTTCGAGATCCAGGACGTGCCGCCCAGTGATCCAGCGCGGACCATCCCGCCCGAGATCGCCCCTACCCGAGTTCACCGCGACGGAGCGCGTCCCTCATCTCGCTGAGCCTCGCGGTCGTTGCCGGGGTCCGCTCCTGTGCGTGTTCAGCGAGTCGGAGGGCATCCTCGATCTCGCTGAGCTTCCTGGAGGGCAGGACGGCCGCCCGCTCCATCAGGTCGTCCCGGGACACGGTGGTCAGCCACGTGCACGGGGTGAAGCCCGGACTCGGGAACGCGAGCCGCAGCACGCCTTCGAGCGGCAGCCCTTCAGCGGCGCCGACCGTCACTTCGACGCCCAGGCCACTGATGTCGACGCCCGCCGGAGCGACGACCTGCATCACCTGGAACCCGGACGCGTCGTCCCCTGACAGCAGTACGACCAGCCTCCGCTCGTCGAACCGGACCCACCAGACTTCGCCACGTTGCACAAGCCCTCCTCTGCACAGGACGCCGGATGGCGGGACGCCCGATCAGTACGTGGACGCGCCGCTCAGGACGTGCCTCCACGACGGCCGTTCCGCCCGCTGCCCTGTCCGGCGTGGCCTCCCTGGCCGGCGCGACCTCCCTGCCCGGCTCGCGTGCCCTGTCCGGCGCGACCGGCCCCACCGGCGCGACCCGACCCACCGGTCCGGGCGCCCTGCCCGGTCCGCTCGCTCTGCCCGGTGCGGCCGCCCTGACCGCGCTGGGCGCTCTGGCCGCCGCGCTCGCGGGGCTCCGTGCCGGCGGCCTTCGGCCGGCCCGCGCCGGTCCTGCGGCGCCGGCTCGACGGCGCGCTCTGGTCGCCGCCGCCGTCACCGGCCCCGGCGCCGCGGGCGGCGGCCGCCTTCTTCCGCGCGGGGCGGGACGAGGACGCCTTCGGCTGCGTCGGCTGCGGGACCTCGAGGACGACCGGCACGCCGGAGGGCTCGCGGGCGCCGGTGATCTCGGACAGTTCCGGGGCGCTGGACGTGACCCGGGTGGTACGCGGCCGGATGCCGGCGTCCGTCATGAGCTGACTGACGTCCCGCTTCTGGTCCGGCAGCACCAGCGTGACCACGCTGCCCGAGCTGCCCGCGCGGGCCGTGCGGCCGCCCCGGTGCAGGTAGTCCTTGGGGTCGGTCGGCGGATCGACGTTCACGACGAGGTCGAGGTCGTCGACGTGTATGCCGCGGGCCGCGACGTTCGTCGCCACCAGGGCGGTCACCCGGCCGTCCCGGAACTGCTCCAGGGTCCGGGTCCGCTGCGACTGGGAACGGTCGCCGTGCAGGGCGGCCGCGGCGACACCGGAGGCGAGCAGCCGCTTGGCGAGCCGGTCGGCGGAGCGCTTGGTGTCGAGGAAGAGGATGACCCGGCCGTCACGGGCCGCGATCCGCGTGGTCACGGCCTTCTTGTCGGTCTCGTCCAGGACGTGCAGCAGATGGTGCTCCATGTCCGCGACCGCTCCCGCGTTCGGGTCCACCGAGTGCACGACCGGATCGGTCAGGAAGCGCTGCACCAGCTTGTCGACCGTGGCGTCCAGGGTGGCCGAGAACAGCAGACGCTGTCCGTCGGCCGGCACCTGCCGCATGACCTGCGTGATCTGCGGCAGGAAGCCCATGTCGGCCATCTGGTCGGCCTCGTCGAGCACCGTGACGCGCACGTCGCCGAGCAGACAGTCGCCGCGCGCCACCAGGTCGTTGAGCCGGCCGGGGGTGGCCACGAGGATGTCGGTGCCGCGCCGCAGCGTCGCGGCCTGCTTGGTCACCGACAGGCCGCCGACCACACTGGCGAGCCGCAGGTTCAGGGCCGTCGCGTAGGGGGCCAGCGAGTCCGCGACCTGCTGGGCGAGCTCCCGGGTGGGCACCAGCACCAGGCCGAGGGGCGCCTTGGACTCGGCGCGCATCCCCGCCGTGCGGGCCAGCAGCGCCAGACCGAACGCCAGCGTCTTGCCGGAGCCGGTGCGCCCGCGGCCCAGCACGTCACGGCCGGCCAGCGCGTTCGGCAGGGTGGCGGCCTGGATGGGGAACGGGACGGTCACGCCCTGTGCCGCCAGGGTCTTGGTCAGCGCCGCGGGCATGTCGAGCGCGGCGAAGTCCGCGACCGGCGGAAGCGCGGGCGTCGACGTCTCCGGCACGTTGAACTCCCTCGGCGGCGATGCGGGCCGCGAGGACGAAGACGTGCGCCGGGTGGATTTCTGGGGCCTACGGGACAACCGTTGTCTGCCTTCCTGGAAACAGCACGAAACAGGGGCCCGCACCGTGACGGTGCGGACCCCTGGCAAGCGGACACGCGTCCGAAGATCAGGCGGGGACGATGTTCTCCGCCTGCGGGCCCTTCTGGCCCTGCGTGACGTCGAAGGAGACCCGCTGGCCCTCCTGGAGCTCACGGAAGCCCTGGGTGGCGATGTTCGAGTAGTGGGCGAAGACGTCGGGGCCGCCACCGTCCTGCTCGATGAAGCCGAAGCCCTTTTCCGCGTTGAACCACTTCACGGTTCCCTGTGCCATGACATTCTCCTTCTGTAGGCAGAGGCCCCATCCGGAGAAGCCGGAAAAACAACAATGCGCCTGCAGGAGAAACATTTCCCGTCAGGCGCACATGGGTTCATGGGTACCAAAACTGCAACTCCTGAACCCTAACACAGAGGGAAGCGCCGCACGAGGCGGGGGAGGCGGGAGAGGCCAGGGAAGCAGGGGAGACGGGGCTCGCAGGGCCGCCGGGGTCTGATGTAATCGACGCCGGACGGTCCCCGGGGGCGCACGACGGGGGCTGGGGCACCGGTTGCCGGAGGGGGCGGCGTTGGAAGAGCTGGGGGCGGCGGACCCGCGGCAGGTGGGGCGCTACCGGATCCTCGCGCGTCTCGGGGCGGGCGGAATGGGCCGGGTGTACCTGGGCCGTTCCACCAGCGGCCGGATGGTCGCCGTGAAGGTCGTGCGCGCCGAACTGGCCGACGACCCCGACTTCAGGCGCCGCTTCGCCCGGGAGGTGCGGCTGGCCCGGCGCGTGACGGGTTTCTTCACCGCGGCCGTCGTCGACGCCGACCCCGACGGCTCGCCCGCCTGGCTCGCCACCGCCTACGTGCCCGGCATGCCGCTGGACGCTGCGGTCCGTGCCCACGGGGCGTGGCCCCGCACCCCGCTGCTCGTGCTCGGCGCCGGTCTGGTCGAGGCCCTGGAGGCCATCCACGGCGCGGGCCTCATCCACCGGGACCTCAAGCCTTCGAACGTGCTGCTGGCCGCCGACGGTCCGCGCGTGATCGACTTCGGCATCTCGACCGCCTCGGAGGCGAGCGTCCTCACCCGGACGGGCATGGTGATCGGCACGCCGGGATTCATGTCGCCCGAGCAGATCACCGGGGCCGCGGTCGGCCCGGCCAGTGACGTCTTCTCCCTGGGCGCGGTCCTGGCCTTCGCGGGCACCGGATCCGCCCCCTTCGGCACCGGCTCCCCGCACTCGGTCAACTTCCGCGCCGTCTACGAGCGGCCCGACCTCAAGGGACTGCCCGAGGGCACGGACTTCGTCGACCGGTGCCTGGACAAGGACCCCGGCCGGCGGCCGACCGTCCCGGAACTCCTGGCCGAGTTCGCGCGGATGCTCGGCGAGACGGGCGGCCAGACGTACGCCGACGGGTTGCCGAACGAGCCCGCCTGGCTGCCCGAGGCGGTGGCCCTGGCCCTGACGCCCCGGGCGACAGCCGCCCCCGATCCCGTACCGGCGCCGGATCCCGCCCCTGATTCCGTACCGGCCCCCGATCCCGTACCGGCGCCGGATCCCGCCCTTGATTCCGTACCGGCCCCCGATCCCGTACCGGCGCCGGATCCCGCCCCCGAGTCCGTAACGCCCTCCCCGGATTCCGTACCGGCGTCCGACCCCGCGCACGATCCTGAACCCGCGCCCGAAGTCTTACCCGCGCCTGACGTCCCGCCTTCGCCCGCACCCGCGGCCGCGCCCGATCCCAGGATCTCGCTGAGCAAGCGGCCCGACCCGGCGCAGGCCCCGGGGCCGGCATCGGCCCCGCCGGCCGCTCCTCCCGTCCCCGAGGCTCCGCCCGCCTCGCCCGCCTCGCCCGCCTCGCCCGCCACCGCGCCGGTGCTCGTCACCCACCGGACCGCCCGCCCGGCCCCCTCGGGTCCCGCGCCGCTGCCCGGCCGGGCAAGGATCCGCCGGCTCGTGGCGATCGCGCTCGCGGCCGCCCTCGTCACCGCCGGCGGCATCACCGCCCTCCTCGTCAACCAGGGCAAGGACGCGTCCGGTCGGCAGACCCAGGGCGGCGGCCCGAGCGGCACGGGCGTCGCCACGGGCTTCGACGCCGCCGTGGGCGACGTCGCCAACGCGTCCGACCGGAAGGGCGGCACGCTCCGCCTGCGGAGCGGCGGCGACGCCGACTCCTGGGACCCGGCCCGCTCGTACCAGGGCTGGGTCTGGAACCTCCAGCGCCTCTACACCCGCACGCTCCTGACGTACGACGCCAAGCCGGGCAAGGCCGGGCACACCCTGGTCCCCGACCTGGCCGCGGGGTCGCCGGAGGTCTCGCCCGACGGCAGGACCTACACCCTCCGGCTGAGGACCGGCCTGAGGTTCGAGGACGGGACGCCGATCACGTCCAAGGACGTCAAGTACGGCATCGAGCGCGTCTTCGCCCAGGACGTCGTCACGGGCGGCCCCACCTACCTGATCGAGGTGCTCGACCAGGGGCAGCGCTACCCGGGCCCGTACAAGAGTCCGGGTGGGACCGGTCTGAAGTCGGTCCTGACACCGGACGACCGGACGATCGTCTTCCGGCTGGCCGAGCCGGACTCGCGGTTCCCCTACCTCCTGGCCATGGGAGCGACCGCCCCCGTGCCGCGGGAGCGGGACAACGGCGATCGCTACGCGATGAAGCCCGTCTCCTCCGGCCCGTACAAGTTCGACTCGTACACGCCGGGGCGGTCGCTCACCCTGGTCCGCAACGAGCAGTGGGACCGGGCCGGCGACCCGCTGCGGAAGGCCCTGCCGGACCGGGTGGAGCTGACCGTCACCACGGATGCCGAGGAGCTGGCCGCCCGGCTCCTCGACGGGAGCGGCACCGTGGACCTCGACGCCCGGCAGGTCGGGCTGCCGCCGAGCGCCGCGGCCAAGGTCATGCAGGACGCGAAGCTCAAGGCCGACGCGGACGCCCCGTACAACGGCTATGTGCGTCTGGTCGGCCTCGTGTCGAAGACCGTGCCGTTCGACAACGCGCACTGCCGCAAGGCCGTCCTGTACGCGACCGACACCAAGGCCCTCCAGTACGCGCGGGGCGGCCCGACCGCCGGCACCCCGCACGGCAATGTGCTGCCGCCGACCCTCCCCGGTGCCGACGCCTACGACCCGTTCGCCCTGGCCGCCGGAAAACCGCGCCGTGACAAGGCCGCAGAGGAACTGCGGGCCTGCGGCCGGCCCGAAGGCTTCACCACCAAGCTCGCCGTGAGCAGCAACAGGACCAAGGACGTCCAGTCCGCCGAGGCGCTGCGGCAGGCACTGAAGGCGGTCGGCATCACCGTGGAGATCGAGCAGCTCGACAGGACGGAGTTCTTCGAGACCGTCCGGTCCCCCGACCAGGTCAGGAGCAAGGGCTACGGCATGCTGGCGCTCGGTTGGGGCTCCGACTTCCCGCACGGCTCCGGTTTCCTGCAGCCCCTCGCCGACGGCCGGCTCATCGTCCCGTCCGCGAGCACCAACTACGCGCAGGTCGACGACCCCGCGATCAACGCCCTGTTCGACCGGGCGGTGGCCGAGACCGACCCCGCCGAGGTCATCCGGCTCTACCGCCGCATCAACCACAAGGTCACCGACGGCGCCCACTACCTGCCGGTCGTCGCCGAGAAGACCCTCAATTACCGCAACCCGCGGCTGACCAACGCGTACGTGCACGAGGTGTACGGCATGCTCGACTTCCAGGCGCTGGGTACCAGCGACGGGAAGTGACGTCCCGGGAGAGCGGGGGTACACCATGTCGAGCGCCGCACAGGACCACCACCCCGAGCGCGCCGCCGCCGGCGCCCGCACGCTGACCGAGCTGGACGAACGGGTGACACGGTGCCGGGCCTGCCCGCGCCTCGTGGCGTGGCGGGAGGAGACCGCACGCGTGAAACGGCCCGCGTTCCAGGACTGGGAGTACTGGGCGCGTCCCGTGCCCGGTTTCGGGCCCGCGGACGCCCCGCTGCTGGTCACGGGCCTCGCTCCGGCCGCCCACGGCGGGAACCGGACCGGCCGCATGTTCACCGGCGACCGGGCCGGCGATCTGCTGTACGCCACGCTGTACGAGCTCGGTCTGGCCTCCCAGCCGACCGCGGTGCGCCCCGGCGACGGGCTCGAACTGTACGGGGTGCGGGTCACCGCACCCGTGCACTGCGCGCCGCCCGACAACCGCCCCACACCGGCCGAACGCGACACCTGCCGGCCCTGGCTGAGCCGCGAGCTCCGTCTCCTGCGACCGACCGTGCGCGCCGTCGTCGCGCTGGGCGCCTTCGGCTGGCAGGCCACGCTGGCGGCCCTGACGGACGCCGGCTGGACCGTGCCCCGCCCGCGCCCGGCGTTCGGACACGGGGCGCGCACGACGCTGTCGGCGACGGACGGCACGGGGACCACGGGGGGCGTGCTGACACTGTTCGGCTGCTACCACGTCAGCCAGCGCAATGTGTTCACCGGCCGGCTCACCCCGGCGATGCTGCGCGAGGTCCTCGCCGAGGCGGCCCGGACGGCCGGTCTGCCCGGGGTGCGGTGAGCCGTTCCGCGCGGCGCGCCGACGTCCGGGTCAGCCGGTCATCGTGGCGTCGATCAGGCCGTACTCCTTGGCTTCCTCGGGGGTGAGCCAGCGGTCCTCGGCGAAGTCCCGGGCCACGTGCGCGGGGTCGCGGCCGGTGTGGCGGGCGATGAGGTCGGTGATCCGGCTCCGCGTGTGGTGCAGCTCGTCGATCCGGGTGCCCTCGCTGTCGGCGGCGACGGCGTCGACGAAGGACGGCAGGTGCAGCATCATCCGGGTGTTGGGCAGGGCGTACCGCTTGCCCGGGGTCCCCGCGGCGACGAGGAACTGGGCCATCGAGGCGCAGTAGCCGAGACCGATGGTGATGACGTCGCTGCCGATGTGCTGCATGGTGTCGTAGATCGCCATGCCGGCGGGCAGTGAGCCGCCGAGCGAGTTGACGTAGAGGGTGACGGGACGGTCGTCCTCGGCGTCCAGGAGCAGCAGCTGGGCGGTGATGCGAGCGGCGGTCTCGTCGGTGATCGGCGCGGCGATGTGCAGGATGCGGTGGCGCAGCAGCCGCCGCAGCACGGCGTCGGCCTCGGAGTCGCCGGGGGTGTCGTGGTGGTCGCTCGGGTCCTGGGCGGCGGAGGACATGCGGCCTTCCTCGGGGCGGGGGTGAGGGCGGGGGCGGGGCCGGAGGTCGGTGTCGTCCGGCAGGAGAAACGTTCCCTCGGTGGGCTCCGCCGTCACGCCTTGCCACCGAACGGAGCAGGACTCCGGGCTTGTCGGGCCCCGGCCCCCTCGCGCCCGGGCAGCCGAAAACATGCCTGTGCGCCCATCCGTGGCTGATGCCGTTCTCCGAGGTCGCCCTCACCCTGAGCGCGGTCGGGCGGCTGACCGCCCGGCTTCGCCACCGGCCGGCCGTCGGAGGCGGCGGCGCGTGCATCCGGGGCGCTTCCCTGGGCAGAAGCACCCCAGGACACCGCGCTCGCGCTCCGAGGAGCCGGACGGCCGGGAGGAGCCGCGGCAGCGCGCGGACGAGCCCCGAGGAGGAGGTCGGAGACCATGGGGGGTTCGCTACGACGCCACTGCGACATCCACGGTCCGCATGCGGCGGCGCAGGCACGGCAGGAGGTGCACCGCCTGACGCAGGAGGCCCTGCGCGCGGGGGACCGGGTGAGCCGGTCGGCGGAGGACGACGCCCTGATCGTGGTGAGCGAGCTGGTGACCAACGCCGTGCGGCACGCGGGCGGCACATGTTCCCTGGACCTGGCGCTGCGGTCGGACGGCATCGACATCGACGTCAGCGACGACAGCCCCGAACCGCCGCGGCCCCGGCAGCCCGCCCTTCTGGGGGAGGGGGGCTACGGCTGGGGCATCGTCGCGCGGCTGACCCGTGATCTGAGCGTACGAGGCGGCGCGCACGGCAAGACGATCCACGCCCACATCGATCCGCCCCGCTGACGCGAGGCCACGGCACGGCGCACACTGGAAGGGGCCGGAACCGGCCCCGCCCGCTCCACCCCATCCAGAATCCTCCCCCTGCCGCTCCGCCCGGAGGATGGAGGAGCCGATGCCCATGACGAACCCGCGGTCTCCCTCCGAAGACGGCACTCCCCGCACTCCTGGCATCCCCGACATCCCCGATGTCTTCCTGTCCTCCGTCCGCCGGACGTACCGGACGCCGGACGGGTGCGCGCGCGTCCGGCACGAGACCACCGGCTCGGCGACGACATGGCTGCTCTGCGCGGCCGGAGAGTTCGACAGCGACACCGTCCGCGCCCTGCACCAGGCGCTCACCGACGCCCAGGACGCCGGCGCGGAGCGGATCCTGCTCGACCTCTCCCGCGTCACCTTCGGCGACTCCAGCTTCCTCCACGAGCTGCTCAAGGCCCACTACGGGCCGGGCCGGCTCGTCCTCGTCGGCCCGCTCACCAATCAGGTCCGCCGGCTGTTCGAGCTCACCGGCACCCTCCGGCTGTTCCACCTCGCCCTCGACCGCGGCAGCGCCGGCCTCGCCTGACCCCGTGGCCACCCGGCTCGGCTGCCACCCTGCTCACCCGGTTGCCCGCCGGCTGATGCGGGCCCGTATCCCGTCGGATGGACTGGACAGCGGTGTCAGAACCAGTGTCCGAGCACGTGTGGGAGTCAGGCCGAGGAGAGAACGACATGGACAAGCGACCGCTCTACGAGCAGAACCTCGCCCAGGCCGTGTGGTGGAAGAGCCGCGCGAGCGGCGACCTGGGATGCGTGGAGGTGACCCGACTCGGCGGCGGTGCCGTCGCCCTGCGGGACGCCGAGTGGCCGGAACGCGGAGATCTCCGCTTCACGGCGGCCGAGTGGGCCGCCTTCTGCGCCGGTGTGCGCGCCGGCGAGTTCGACATGGACGCCTCTGTCCGCACCTGACGGGAGAAGGGGCTGAGGGGTGGGCGGGTGGCCGGGCGCGATCGACTGCGCCCGGCCACCTTCGTGTTCTCGCTCATCGACGAGAGGCGACCCGGCCTGTCGGTCCGGCCGTTCGCCGGTCCTCAGTCGCGCACGCGGCGGGGACGGGCGAGCAGCAGACCCATCAGCAGCATCGCGAGACCCAGGCCGAAGTGGAGCCAGTTGTCGGGACTGTTGACCGGGACGAAGTTGGCGTCGCTGTCCAGGTCGATCAGCAGGCCGTACAGCCACAGGGCGAGGTAGATCAGCCCGCCGCCCACCAGGAAGGTGCGCGCCGTGGGAGCGGTCCGGGACATGGCGATGCCGGCGACGCCGAAGAGCAGATGCACGATGTTGTGCAGCACGGACACCTGGAAGATGCCGAACAGTTCGGCACCCGAGTGGTGTTCGGCGAACGTCATGGAGTCGTAGTTCGTGGTCACGCCCGGGACGAAGCCCAGCACACCGACCACCAGGAACACGAGACCGACCAGGAGCGCGGCCGTACGCAGGGGCGACGCCGCCCCGACGGCGTGGCGTCTCGGAGTCATCATGGCGGATCCTCTCTCGCGAGCGCCGGGCGGCGCCGGGCGGCCGGGACCGGGGGGCCCGAGGGGCCGGCCACCGCCCGGCGACTGCCCGCCGGTCCCGCGTCCATGCATACGCCCGGGCCCGTACCGGGCGAGCACGCCGGGCGACCGGAGACGCCGAAGGGGTGGGGCTTCCGAGGAAGCCCCACCCCTTGACGGGCCGTGCCGGGAGATCAGGTGCCGTCGGCGGCCCCGGTCGCCTTCGTATGGCGGAGCAGTGCCGCGGCCGCCAAGGCGATCACGGCCGCCCCGCACAGGACCGCCAGGGCCTGGGCCCACGCGAACTGTGAGCCGAGACTGCTTTGCAGGAGGTCGACGGTACGCGCGCCCGCGAGCACGTGGAGGGCGATCAGCCCGACGGTGCCGGCCGCCGACGCGGCCCAGGCGCTCGCACTGTCCCGTACCGCGAGCCACACCCCGCAGAGCAGGCAGAACACGGTGACCACGACGGCCACCATGGAGGCGCTGCCACCCGAGCGCAGGTCCGCCACGTCCGTCGGCAGGTGGATCAGACCGCAGGCGAACAGCGCGGCCGCCGCCGGCCAGCGCAGCGCCGAACGCAGCGCGGGGGAGGGGGCGTGACTGCCGGGACCGGCCGCGAGGGCGTGGTCCAGCGGGGACTTCGCCGACTTCAGGGCGCCGCGCAGCCGCTTCTGGGAGGGCTCGTCCGCCGGGACCGGCTGCCCCTCCGGGGAGGGCGTGCCGCTCCGGTCGGGTTCGGCCGGCTGCCCGTCGGCGTCCGCGCCGCCCAGAGCACGCCAACTGCTGCCGTCGGCGCCGATGATGTTGACGAGCTCGACGATGTCCTCGATGGGCCGGCCGACGGCCGCGGCACGCAGGGTGGTCTCGGCCTGGTGCAGGTCGTAGCCCGACTCGTTGAGCAGGGCGACCAGCTGGCGCACCTCGTCGAGGGGACGGGACACGGCGGCCGCGCGGAGCGCGACGTCGGCCGGGCTGGACAGCTGGCCGGTCTCCTTGAGGCGGGCCACCAGCGCGGCGACCTCCGGTACCGGCCGCTCGGTCGCCGCCGTCCACAACAGGGTGCGGATGGCTTCCTCGCCGTTCTCGTCCAGGGCCGCCGCCGTCGCCGCCACCTCGGCGGCGGTCGGCTGATCGAGCGGCGTCTCCGTCTGCGGCGTCTCCGTCTGCGGCGCCTCCGTCTGCGGCGCGGCCGGCGGATCGGTCGGCTGATCGAGCGGCTGCTCCGTCTGCGGCGCGGCCGACTGATGTGCCTGCTGGTCGGCGGGCTCGTCCAGCGGCGGCACCGGAGGCGCGGGAGGCGCCGGCGGCGGCTCCGGCGGAGGCGCGGGCGGCGGCTGGGCCGCGGACGCCGGCCTGGTCAGGGATATGGGCTGCGAGTCCAGGACGGGCGGCGGGACGTGCTCCGGAGGCCTGGCCGGAAAGGGATGAGGGGCGGGCCCTGGGGTGGTGTCCCGGGTCCCCGTGCCGTCGTCCGCCGGATTCCTGTCGAAGGGGTCGGGGGTCATGATGTGGTGCTCCGTTCGTGGACACCGGTGAGGCGGTCCACCGTGGTGGGACCATGACGCGCAGTGAGCGCGTCCCTCACCACTAGGGCGCAGTTGTACGAGCTGCGCCATCCGGGACCGCTCTCGCTGGGCCGACGGAGCGAATAATCGCCCCGGTCAGGGACCTGTGGCCCGCTTCACGGGGCCCGACGAGGGGGACGGAGGCGGGGCCCTGCGCTCCACGTGGTGTCATGTGGCATCACATGGCGCCATGTGGTGCCACGTGACGAGATCACCGAGGGATGTGGCGGCGTGATGCCAGAGTGGCTCGCGACTTCCGTTGGGTGTTTGTGCAGGTCAGGAGGGTGATCTGGCGGGGACCGGGAAGGGGTGTGTCATCGGGGCTTGCGTGTGGCGCCATAGTGGTGCCATGATGACGTCATGGACCTCACCCCGTATGTCGAGACCCTCCGCCGTGAACTGGCGGTGGCCGCCGAGGCCGGCGGCGACGAAGCGCGCGAGCTGGCCGAGCGCCTGACCGCTCCCCTGGAGTCGGCGGCCCGGCTGACCATGCTCAACGTGCTCTCCGCCGCGACCGACGAGATCACCCGTGAACTCGCGCCCGGCTCGGTCGACGTACGGCTGCGCGGGCTCGACCCCGACTTCGTGGTGACCCCGCCGCCCAGCGAGGGCGGCGGCCACCTGGAGCCGACCGGGCCCGCCGAACCGCTCGCCGCCCCGACGCTCACCAAGGACGAGGAGGGCGGCACCGCCCGCGTCAACCTGCGTCTGCCGGCCCACCTCAAGGCCCGGGCCGAGGAGGCCGCGAGCCTCGAGGGCCTCTCGGTCAACGCCTGGCTCGTACGGGCCGTCTCGGCCGCGGTCGAGGGCGGCGGCCGGCCGCGCCCGGCCGAGAAGCCCCGGACCGTCGGGCAGAGCATCACGGGCTGGGCGCGCTAGTCGCGCCCCTCCCGGACCACTTCACCCACACCACGTCCCACCAGCGGGGACGCCCTGAAGACCCAAGAGGACGGGACAGCCATGCCTTCTTTCGACACTCCCGAAGCGATCTCCGTCACGGCACGCGTGGAGGCCGGTTCCATCCAGTTCGTCGCGGGCGACCGCACCGACACCGTCGTCGAGGTGCAGCCGCGCAACCCGAAGAAGGACCTGGACGTGCGGACCGCCGGTCAGACCGAGGTCTCCTACGCGAGCGGGCTGCTGACCGTCAAGACGCCCAAGTCCAATCTGTTCGGCCGCACCGGCGTGGTCGACGTGACGGTCGAACTGCCCGCGGGCTCGCGGATCGACCTGACCGGCGCGTGGACCCAGGTGCTCGGCGAGGGGCCGCTCGGCGAGGTCCGGGTGAAGACCTCCTCCGGCGACGCCCGCTTCGACACCACCGGCCCCCTCGACCTGACCGCGTCGCACGGATCGATCACCGTGGACCGGGTCGACGGCCCGGCCGAGGTCACCACCAGCTCCGGCAGCGTGCGCGTCGGTCTCGTCGACGGCTCCGCCGTCCTGAAGAACTCCCACGGCACCACGACCGTCGGCGCCGTGACCGGTGAACTCAAGGTGAGCGGCGCCCACGGCGACATCGAGATCGGCCGCGCCGAGGACTCGGTCACCGCCACCACCGCCCACGGCACCCTGCGCGTCGGTGAAGTGGCGAGCGGCACCGTCCAGTTGGAGACCAACTACGGCGCCATCGAGGTCGGCGTCCGCGAGGGCACGGCCGCCTGGCTCGACGTCAGCGCGGGTTCCGGGCAGGTGCGCAACGGACTCGACCTCACCGAGGCCCCGGACACGACCGACGGTTCCGTCAAGGTCCGGGCCCGCACCCGGCACGGCAACATCGACATCCGTCGCGCCAAGGTCTGACACCGGAAGCCCCGGAGCCTCTTCTCCCCTTCCCCTCCTTCCCCAGTCACCCCAGCCTCCGAACGGGAGGGCACATGCCTTCTTCTGTCATGCCCATGTCCAGCGGCACGGTCGGTTCGCCGACGCCCGCCGCCATCTCCGCCCTCGGTCTGCGCAAGTCGTACGGCGACAAGGTCGTGCTCGACGGCATCGACCTGCACATCCCGACGGGATCCGTCTTCGCTCTGCTCGGCCCGAACGGCGCCGGCAAGACCACCGCCGTGAAGATCCTCTCCACGCTCGTCACCGCCGACGCGGGACAGATCCGGGTCGCGGGCCACGACCTCGCCACCGCCCCGCAGGCGGTGCGGGCCGCGATCGGTGTCACCGGGCAGTTCTCCGCCGTCGACGGCCTGATCACCGGTGAGGAGAACATGTGGCTGATGGCGGACCTGCACCACCTGCCGAAGCGTGAGGGACGGCGGGTCGCCGCCGAGTTGCTCCGGCGCTTCGACCTGACCGAGGCGGCCAGGAAACCCGCCTCCACCTACTCCGGCGGCATGAAGCGTCGGCTCGACATCGCCATGACCCTGGTCGGCGACCCGCGGATCATCTTCCTCGACGAACCGACCACCGGACTCGACCCGCGCAGCCGGCACAACATGTGGCAGATCATCCGGGGCCTGGTCGCCGACGGCGTCACCGTCTTCCTCACCACGCAGTACCTGGAGGAGGCCGACGAGCTCGCCGACCGCATCGCCGTGCTGAACGACGGCAGGATCGCCGCCGAGGGCACCGCCGAGGAGCTCAAGCGGCTCATCCCCGGCGGCCACGTCCGACTCCGGTTCGCCGACCCCGCCGCGTACCAGAACGCCGCCTCCGCGCTCCGCGAGGCGTCCCGGGACGACGAGGCGCTTGCGCTGCAACTTCCCAGCGACGGCAGCCAGCGCGAACTGCGCTCCATCCTCGACTGGCTGGACTCGGCCGGCATCGAGGCGGACGAGCTGACCGTGCACACCCCCGACCTCGACGACGTGTTCTTCGCCCTGACCGGCAGCAGCACCGTGCCGAACCGCTCCCACCAGCCCAAGGAAGATGCCCGATGAGCTCCCTCTCCCTCACCGTGCGCGACTCCGCGACGATGCTGCGCCGCAACCTCCTCCACGCGCGGCGCTACCCCTCCCTCACCCTGAACCTGCTGCTCACGCCGATCATGCTCCTGCTGCTGTTCGTCTACATCTTCGGCGACGTGATGAGCGCGGGCCTCGGCGGTGGCGGCGCCGACCGCTCCGCGTACATCGCCTATCTCGTCCCGGGCCTGGTGCTGATGACCATCGGCAGCACCACCATCGGCACCGCGGTGTCCGTCTCCAACGACATGACCGAGGGCATCATCGCCCGCTTCCGCACCATGGCGATCCACCGCGGCTCCGTGCTCATCGGGCACGTCATCGGCAGCGTGCTGCAGTCCGTCATCAGCGTGGTCCTCGTCGGCGCCGTCGCCGTGGCCATCGGCTTCCGCTCCACGGACGCCACCGTCCTGGAGTGGATCGCGGCCTTCGGCCTCGTCACCGCCTTCGCCCTGGCGCTCACCTGGATCGCGGTCGGCATGGGCATGATCAGCCCCAGCGCCGAGGCCGCCAGCAACAACGCCCTGCCGCTGGTCTTCCTCCCGCTCATCTCCAGCACCTTCGTCCCGGTCGACGCGATGCCGGGCTGGTTCCAGCCGATCGCCGAGTACCAGCCCTTCACGCCGGCCATCGAGACCCTGCGGGGACTGCTGCTCGGCACCGAGATCGGGCACAACGGATGGCTCGCGGTCGCCTGGTGCGTGGCTCTGGCCGTGCTCGGCTACTTCTGGTCGAAGGCGGTCTTCGACCGCGACCCGAAGTAACCCGGACGGGCGCACGGCCCGCACACGCCGGACGCGCCCGGAGGCGGCGTACCCCGACACCCGTCGGCGTACGCCGCCCTCGGGCGCGTTCTCCGGAACCGACCGGTCAGGTCGCGCTCGGCGTCAGGTCGCGCTCGGAACCGAGCGCGCCGCCGCGAGTCCCGCCATCGCGCGCAGCCGCGCGTAATAGGAGCCGCAGTACTCCTCGTCGATCAGGGGCAGGATCTTGTCGAGGTCGGCGACGCACTTCCACAGGAGGGCGACGCCACGGTCGTCGAGCCCGCCGTGCAGCTCCCTCTGCACGAGACCGGCGACATCGGCGTCGAGGAGCACCAGCTCCACGCCCTCGATGTCCACGCCGCGGAAGCTCGCGGGAAACGACGCCCGCCGGTGTACGTCCCAGAGGTGGGCGAGCCGGTCCTCGGACGGTCCATCGGCCGGGCCGACGGCCCGCTCCGCTCCCTCCGGCGGCTCACGAAGGAGCAGGGCCACGGCGTCGAAGACCGTACGCAGCATGGCGACGGCCTTCTCGGGCCCGACGGCGGCACTGGTCGCGGCGCCCCGCGCGAGCCGCTCGCGCAGCAGTCGGCAGCGGTCCAGCTCGGCGGCGAGTCCGGCGTCGATGAGCCCGGCGTCCACGGCCCGCTCGATCAGCTCCCGGAGAGGCGCGTCGACGGCGAGCCGCTCGACGAGGACGTGCTCCAGGGCGACCAGGGAATGCGTCACGGCCACGGTGGCGAACTCGTACCGGAAGAAGGAGTGCCGGACGAGCTCGCGGCAGGTGTCCAACGCGCTCGTGACGTACATCGACCCGGCGCTCGGCAGGGCCAGCTCGGCGACCAGGACCCGCATGCCCTCGTGGTCGGGAACGACATCGCGCATGCGCGGGTCCGGCAGGGGCGGCGGGCCGGAGGACGGAGGCAGGGGGTTCACCCGAGCAGTCTCGTCGTCCGAAGGCCGCCGGTGCCATCGGATTTACCGGCCGCTCCGGCGCCATCGGATTCGCCCACCGCCCAACCCGTACGGAGGCGTGGTGCCGCCGGGGAAGGAGCCACCTCGCGGGTTACGGTCGGAGGCATGGACGATGACCGCCAAAGCCGGGCGCGCTGTCTGCTCGCGGGCGCGGTGTTCGTCGTGTGCATGGCCGGCACCACCCTGCCGACCCCCCTCTACCCGCTCTACCAGCAGAAGTTCGGCTTCTCCGAGCTGACGGTGACCGTCGTCTACGCGGTGTACGCCTTCGGGGTCATGGGCGTCCTGCTCCTCGCGGGCAACGCCTCGGACACCGTCGGCCGTCGGCCGGCGCTGCTGTGGGGCCTCGGCTTCGCGGCGGCGAGCGCCGCCTGCTTCCTCGGCGCCGACAGCATCGGCTGGCTCTACGCGGGCCGGCTCCTGTCGGGCCTTTCGGCCGGCCTGTTCACCGGCGCGGCCACCGCGTACGTCATGGAGCTCGCCCCGCCGGGCGACACGGCCCGGGCGACGTTCGTGGCGACGGCGGCCAACATGGGCGGCCTGGGCTGCGGTCCCCTGCTGGCCGGCCTGCTCGCCGAGTACGCCCCCGAACCGCTGCTGCTGCCCTTCGCGGTCCACCTCGCGCTGGTGGCGGCCTCGGTCGTCGTCCTGCTGCGCCTGCCGGAGACGGTGAAGGACCGGCGGCCGCTGACCGCCGTGCGCCCCCGGCGCCCCGCGCTTCCCGTGCGGGTGAGGTCGGTGTTCGTGCCGGCGGCGATCGCGTCCTTCGTGGGCTTCGCGCTGTTCGGCGTGTTCACCTCGGTCAGCCCCGCCTTCCTCGCGCGCTATCTGCACGTGGACAACCACGGGGTGAGCGGTCTGGTGGTGGCCCTGGCCTTCTTCGCCTCGACGGCCGGCCAACTCGCCGTCGACCGGGTCGGGGTGACGCGCTCCCTGCCCCTCGGCTGCGCCGTCCTCTTCGCGGGTTTGCTCCTCCTGGCGGCCGCTCTCCACACCGACCTCCTCGCCCTCGTCGTCCTGTCCGCCCTCGTCGGCGGCGCCGGGCAGGGACTCGCCTTCCGCGCGGCCCTCGCCGGCGTGGCCGCGGCCGCTCCGCCGGACCGGCGCGCCGCGGTGATCTCGACCCTCTTCGTCGTCGCGTACACGGGCATCTCGATCCCGGTGATCGGCGTCGGCCTCCTCGCCGATCCCCTCGGCCTCGAAGGCGCGGGCCTGGTCTTCATCGGCTGCATGCTCCTCCTCGTCGCGGCGGCCGCCGTCTATCTGATCCGACGCCCGGTGCCGGTCCGGAAGACCTGACCGACGGCCGGTTCTCACCCGCCGGGCGCCGGTGGTGGTGAGGGTTCCGGCATGACGGTGGGTGAGGGAACGCCGGGCGTCCGCGCGTACGGACCCGGCGACGCGGGCGGTCGCGGCGACGTGGGCGGTCGCGGCGACGTGGACGGCGGCGGTGACACTGAGGGCTGGGGCGGCGCCACGCGTGCCTGGGTGGAGCGGCACCTGTCCGGGGCGGAGCGCGTCGAGAGGGTCGTACGGCTGCGCGGCGGTTGGACGTCGGAAATGCGGCGCCTGGACCTCGACGGTCCGCACGGCCAGCGCTCACTCGTCCTGAGGTCCTTCGTGAAGCCGTTCTTCGTCCGGCACGCGGAGGGCCTGCTGACCCGCGAGGCCACGATCCTGGGGCTGCTCGGCGGCACCGACGTGCCCGCGGCCACGCCGCCGGCCGTCGACCCGGTGGCCCGCCACTGCGACCATCCGTCCCTGCTGATGTCCCTGCTCCCCGGCAGCGTGCGCCTCGGTGACGACGAGGCCGACGCACGCGCCGAGCTGATGGCCCGGCAGCTGGTGCGCGTCCATCGGGTGCCGGTGACCGAGCGGCAGCGCCCTCGTGCCTACCAGGCCTGGGCCTCTCCCGAGCGGGTGAGCGTGCCCGCGGCCACCCGGCGGGCGGACCTGTGGCGCCGGGCCGTCGACGTGATCCGGGCGGAGCCCCCGGCCCATCAAGGGTGCTTCCTGCACCGGGACTTCCACCCCGGCAACGTCCTCTTCGAGGGCGCGGGCGACGAGCTGCGGATCAGCGGCGTCGTCGACTGGGTCGAGACCTCCTGGGGACCCGCCGACCTGGACGTGGCGCACTGCTCGACGGCCCTCGCGCTGCTGCACGGCGTTCCGGCGGGCATGCGCTTCGCCGAGCGCTACCTCGCGGCAGGCGGAACCCTCTCCGAGGACCCCGGCGCGCACCTCCACTGGCGCCTGCTGGACGCGCTGGGCTACGCCCCGGACGCGGAGAAGGACGCGGTCCCCTGGCGCGAGCTGGGCCGCACCGACCTGACGCCCGACGTCCTGACGCGGCGGCTGGAGGACTACCTGGAAGCCCTCTTCGACCGCTACGCCTGAACCGCCGCCTGCCCGCACATCAGGCGGAGCTGAAGACGTCCCCGGGGACGTCGTCGAGGACGAAGCCGTTGTCGAACCGGACGCGGACCGTCACGAGGGGCCCGCGCCGGTGGAAGGCGGTCCACTCCGCTTCGAGGGACGCGACCTCCTCCGCCAGCCGGTCCCGGCTGCCGGGAGGCATCTGGGGGCCGTAGTCGTCGAGCAGCGCCTTCAGGCGGACGTACTCACGCACCTCCGCAGGCTGCTCGCGCTCGCTGACGCGGTCCACGGTGCCCTCGATGCCCGCGGCCAGCGCCAGCGAGCCGGCGACGGCCGCCTTCTCCGCGGGGGTCCCCTCGGCGAGGGTGACGGAGCCGGCCAGGACGAGGTCGGCCGTCAGCTTCACGCGCCGGCCCACAGTGAGCGTCATCGGTCCTTCGTCTCTTCCGGTCGGGGAGCTGCTCCGTCGGGGCCATTATCCAGCCCTCCGCACGGGGGTGATGCCCGGCCGGGAACGCGTGTGCACGACGAGGAAGATCAAATTCAGACGCTCCCTGAATTCTCCCCGGTCGGTCAGTACCGGGTCGGCATCGAGCAGCCTACGCCGAACCCCCACGGGATATGCCAGGTACAACTCAAGGATGGCCGGAAATGGCCTGCGAGTGTGTGCGAGCATGCGGGAGTGGACTTCTCGGTGTGCAATCGGAGGGTCCCTTGACACTCGTTCGAAATATGAACTAGAACCTCCTAGGCTCGATCTTCGGTGCGGAGAGTCGCCTTGCGTTCGACGACGCCTCCACCACGGAACAGAGCCGCTCGTCCCCAGAAATCGCGCATGAGGCAGGGCCGGAAGCGCTTCTCGCCGCCACCTGAAGACGCTTCCAGGGCGTCCGCGGCGCCGCTGTCCGGTCGATGGCGAGACCCGCTCCTCGCGGAGCGGTGAGTGACACGACCCGTGAGTTGCGGCGTATACAAGGGGGAAGCTTCCGATGCCGACCAGAGCGGTGCACCGAGGATCCACCCGACGGTCCTGTCCGGCGCCGGCGCCGACGCCCGGCGGCAGACCGGTGCGGCCCCTCGGCGGCCTGATCGGCCGCTGATCGTCAGCTCGACGATCGACACCTCTTCTTCACCGTCATGCGTCACCCCGTTCGCGCTGTTCGCGGTGCGGGACATCGGCATGGGCGGGCGATCAGACGGTTGCAACTCGGTGCGGCGACGATCTCGACCGCGTCGAGCGAGGCTTCCAGCTACCCCCATGGAGGCGGAACACCATGACCATTCGAGTACTCATATGCGACGAACTGCCCGTGATCGGGGACGGCTTACGCACCTTGCTCGACGCCGTTCCGGACATCGACGTGATCGGCACCACCGACAACGGAATGGAGGCCATTGTCCTGGTGCGCACCGCACGGCCCGATGTCGTGGTCACCGATTTGAATCTTCGGACCATTTCCGGCCTGGAAATGATCCGCAGGCTCGGCAAAGAGGAAGCACCGCCGAACATCGTGGTGTTCACTCGCATATCCGACGCCGACAAGACCGTCAGCGACGTCCTCCATGCCGGCGCGAGCTGCCTGCTCGGCAAGGACGCGAGCCCCCAGGACCTGGTCACCGCGATCCGCGCCGCGGCCGCCGGCCGGACCGTGCTCGCGCCCGACATCGCCCACCGCCTGGTCACCTGGTTCCGTGAGCAGCCGGACACCCCGGACTCGGCACCGTACCCCGAGGTGACCGAACTGACCCCGCGCGAGCGGGAGGTGACCCAGATGGTGGCGCGGGGCATGTCCACCGAGGAGGTGGCGCACGCGCTGACCATAGGGGTCGCCACCGTGCGCACCCACCTCTACCGGGTGCGCACCAAGCTCGGCGTCCGCGACCGCGCCCAGCTCGTGTCCCTGGCCTACCGGTCCGGACTCATCTAGGCCGTGTCCTTCGGACTTCTCCGCGCCCGGGTCGCGGCGCGGAGGTCCGGAAGGCAGGCACCGGCCCCCGGCCCTCAGACCGGCTCGGGCGCGCCGTGGCGGGTGCGCCTGGCCAGCTCGAGGCGGGCGGCGCCGGCCAGCCGCCACAGGGCGGCGGGCTCGCCGTACCGCCCGGTCTCGGCCGCCGCGAGCCGGAAGTGCCGGTGCAGGCCCAGCTCCGTCGTCATCGCCCGGACACCGCAGACCTGCGTGCTCGACCGCACCACCTCGCGCGTGGTCTCGGCGGCCATCGCCAGCGCCACGACCGGCGCGGTGCCGGCCTCGTCCTGCCCGGAGCCGGGCTCCGAGTCGATCAGCCAGGCCCCCCGGTACACCGCCGCCCTGGTCGCGCGCAACGCCACCATGGCGCGCGCCAGGGAGAAGGCCACCGCGGGCAGGTCGCGCAGGCGGGTGTCGAACTGCCGCCGGACACCGGCGTAGCGCACGGCGATGTCGTGCGCCCCGTCGGCGATGCCCAGCAGATAGGCGGCCTGCCGGAGCCGGGCCCGCGCCAGCGGGCCGGTGGGGGAGTCGTCGAGCCGGGCGACCACGTCCGACCCGGTCACCGGCGTGGCGT
The DNA here is from genome assembly GCF_042901205.1 of Streptomyces sp. NPDC012769. Taxonomy (NCBI): domain Bacteria; kingdom Bacillati; phylum Actinomycetota; class Actinomycetes; order Kitasatosporales; family Streptomycetaceae; genus Streptomyces; species Streptomyces sp. NPDC012769. The sequence continues at coordinate 561,778 of NZ_JBIBCP010000003.1, forward strand.
CGAAGCGGACGGCGGGCGGCCAGCACCCGGGCTCCACGCGGACCCCGGGCGCCCCGGCGGGCACGGCGACGAGCACCGGCGCGCCGTCGGTCCGGGTCGCCACGAGGAGCGAGCCCGCGCCGGAGTCGTCGACCGTGGCCGTGCCGGTGAGCTCCCAGCCGCCCGCACGCGGTGTCGCGGTGATCCCGCCGCCGACCGGCAGCGCCTCGAACCCGGCCGTCGCCGCGCCCGCCGGGGCGCCCACCTCGGCGGCGAGCGCGTCGCCCCGGTAGGAGTTCCCGCACGCGGCGCGGCCGAGTTCCTCGCTCACGAGCACGCCGGCCGTCAGACCGAGGCCCAGGCCGCCGGCGGACGCGGGCCGCTCGAAGTCGGACGCCTCCAGCTCGTCGAGCACGGTGCGCGTGGGGCCCGAGGCCCCGTCGGTCACCGGCGCGCCGTGCACCTCGGGGCGTACGGGCACACGGGCCAGGGACGTGCGCAAGGCCCTGCGCAGCTCGACGAGGAGGGGATCGGGGGTCAGGTCCATCTCAGCGCTTCTCCTGTCCGATGGAGTCGAACGCGGTGGCCATGATCTGGAGCATGACCTCGGAGGTGCCCGCCGACAGCGTGAGCCCCGGCGCCTCCCGGTGGGCGGAGTCCAGGGTCACGGCAGCCCGGGTGCGGCGGGCCCGCTGCTCGGGGGAGGGGACGCCGGCGGCCCACGCCCCGATCTCCTGGGCGAGTTCGCTGCTGTGGTACTTGGCGACGGCGGCGGCCACCGGATCGACCCGGTCGGCCGCGAGCCCGGTGAGCACCTCCCAGGCGAGGGCGTGGTCGGCCGTGAGCGCGCCGTGCCAGCGGCCGATCCGTTCGAGGTGGGCGTCGTGCGAGGAGTCCGGGTCGCGGTCGAGCAGCGCCTCCAGCGCGGCCTCCATCCAGTACTCCGCCTTGAGGTGGTAGTCGAGGCCGGTGCGCTCGATGGCCAGGGCCTCGTTGAGCAGCGGCCATCCCTGGTCGCGCGGCCCGAGGAGGTCGTCGCCGGACACCGGCACCGCGTCGAGGTCGACGCGGTGGAACTGCTCGTCGTTGGCGCTGGGGATCACCGACACGGTGACGCCGGGGGCGTCCATGTCGACCAGGAACAGGCTGATCCCCTGGTACTTGCCGGCTCCCGGCGTCGTACGGGCGGCGCACAGCCCGAGGTCGACGAAGCGCGTCTTGAGGCTGAACACCTTGGTGCCGGTGATCCGGTAGCCGTCGCCGTCCGGCTCGGCCACGGTCCGCAGCGCGCCGAGGTCGGAGCCCGCGTCCGGTTCGGTGTAGAGCACCGAGCCGAAACGCTCGCCGCGGGCCAGCGCCGGCAGGTGCCGGCGCTTCTGCTCGGCGCTGCCCGCCATCAGCAGGAACTGGCCGATGATCTGGATGGTGTTGACGTGCAGCGTGTCCGGGACTCCCGCGCGGACGAGTTCCTCGGCGACGATCGCGGCGTCGGTGAGCGGCCGGTCCGCCCCGCCGTACTCGGACGGCCAGTGCACGGCGAGCAGCCCGAGCTTGCCCAGCAGGCGGTACAGCGGCCGCTGGTCCGGCTCGACGCCGTCCGCGGGGGTGGCGTCGGCCGCCGCCGCCCGCACCTCGGGGGAGCGCAGCGCCTGCCGTACGTCCGCCCGGAACCGCTGTTGTTCCTCGGTGAATCCGAACCGCATGTGCGTCTCCTCAGAAGGCGAGCGTCTCTTCGATCGCGGCGACGACCCGGCTCAGCGCCGGCTGCGTGAACAGGGTGTAGTGGTCGCCGGGCAGGTCGTCGGCCCGGAACGGGCCCGTGCACACCGCCCGCCACTCCGCCTCCACGGCGTCGCGGGGCGAGGTGGCGAGCACGGTGACCGGCCCGCCGTACGCGCTCGGCGGGCGGTACGCCTGCTGGGCCAGCGCGCAGGCCCTGAAGACGGTGAAGCGACGGTCCAACTCATCGTCCCCAAGGTCGAGTTCGACATCGAGTGAGGTCAGCGTCTTCCTGAGGTCGAGCGGTTCGGCGACGGGGTCGTCCAGGACGGCGCGCACCGCGGGGCCGTCCTGTCCCGCGAGCCGGGCGACGTCGTGCACGAACCGCCGCCGTACCGTCCGCTCGTCGAGCGGCTCGACGTCCTCCTCGTAGGAGGCGTCGATCAGCACCACCGGAGGCCGTGCGCCGGTGTCCCGCTCCAGCTGCCGGGCGACCTCGAAGGCGAGGACGCCGCCGTAGGACCAGCCGGCCAGGCAGTACGACTCCGGCGGTCCGGCCGCGGTCAGGGCCCGCGCGATCCTGGTGGCCGTCGCCGTCATGCTCTCCTCGGGGGCCACGGCCGTGTCGCGGGGATCGGCGGCGAAGCCCGCCACGCCGACGCCCTCGCGCAGCGCCCTGACCAGCGGGATGTAGCAGAACAGCTCACCGCCCGAGGGGTGCAGCAGGACCACCCGCGCCGGTTCGGGCCCCCGCATCCGCACCGGTGCCCGGTCGGCGTCCGCCGGAACGTCCGCCGACGCGCCCGGTGCCGACGCGTCCGTCGCCGAGGTGTGCGGCTCGTCCGCGAGGAGCCGTTCGAGGGTGCCGAGCGCCGCACCCTCGCCGAGCCGGGCGGCGCGGACGGTGTCGACGGTGGCCGCCAGGTGGGCGACGGTGGGGGAGACGAAGAAGTCGCCGAGGGCGATCTCCACCCCGAACCTGCGCTGGATCGCCGACATCAGCTGGGCGGCCTGGAGGCTGTTCCCGCCCGCCTGGAAGAAGTCGTCGTGCACGCCGAGCCGGTCGTTGCGCAGCAACGGGGCGAGCACCTCGCGCAGCAGCACCCGTTCGGTCGCGGTCCGGGGCTCGTCGCCCGAGCCGTCGCCCGCCGTCTTCGGGTCCGGCGCGGGCAGCCGCCGCCAGTCCACCTTCCCGCTGCTGGTGAGCGGGAGTTCGGCGAGGACGACGAAGTACGACGGGATCATGTACGACGGCAGGAGCGTGCCCAGGTGCTCCCGCACCTCCCCGATCCGCTGCTCGGTGACCCCCGTGACGTAACCGACCAGATGCCTGTCGCCGCCGTCGTCGGTCCACGGCTGCACCCGGACCGGGCCGATGCCGGGGAAGGCGGCCAACGCCGACTCCACCTCGCCGAGTTCGATCCGCAGGCCGCGGATCTTCACCTGCTGGTCGAGCCGGCCGAGGAAGACCAGCCGCCCGTCGGGCAGCCGCTTCACCAGGTCACCGGTCCGGTAGAGCCGGCCGCCCGGCGCGGTGCCGAACGGGTCGGGGACGAACTTCTCCGCGGTCAGCTCGTCCCGGTCGAGATAGCCGCGCGCCAGACCGGCACCCCCGATCACCAGCTCGCCGGGCACCCCGACCGGCACCGGGCGCAGATCGCGGTCCAGGACGTGCGCGACGTGATTGGCCATGGGCAGGCCGATCGGCGGCGAGGCCTCCCAGGTGCCCGGGCACTCCTCGACGATCATCGTCACCGTGCACTCGGTCGGCCCGTAGCCGTTGAACAGCCGCCGTCCAGGGTTCCAGCGGTTCACCAGCTCACCGCTGAACGCCTCGCCGCCGACGAACGCGATCCGCAGCTCGGTGAACTTCTCCGGCGCCAGCAGCGGCATCACGGTCGGCGGCAGATCGATCACGGTGATGCCGGCCCGCTCCATCAACGACTGGAGCCGGTCGATGGACAGCCGCTCGTCCTCGGTCGCCAGACACAGCCGCGCCCCGGTCAGCAGCGCCGAGAAGGTCTCGAACACCGACACGTCGAAGGTCATCGACGCGAAGCCGAGCACCCGGTCGGCCGGTGTCAGGTCGAACAGCTCACGGGTGGAGTCGATGAAGTTGACCACGCCGCGGTGTTCGAGCAGCACACCCTTCGGCCGTCCCGTGCTGCCGGAGGTGTAGATGATGTACGCGACGTCACCGGGCTCCGCCGCGAGCGGCGGGTTGCCGTCGGGCAGCGCCGCCAGCTCCGTACGGACCTCGTCCAGGGTGACCACGGGCGCGGCGACCGCGCTCACCGCCCCGCCGACCTCGGCGTGCGCGATCACCGCGCTCACCCCCGCGTCGGCGGCGATCTCCGCGACCCGCGCCGGGGGATGCGTCGGATCGAGCGGCACATAGGCCGCGCCGGTCTTGAGCACCGCGAGCACCGCTGTCGTCAGGTCGACGTTCCTGCGCAGACACAGACCGATCCGTGCGCCCGGCCCGGCGCCGCGCCCGCGCAGCAGCGCGGCGAGCCGGTTCGCCCGGGCGTTGAGCTCGGCGTAGGTCGTCTCGGTGCCGGCGACGACGACCGCGACGCGGTCCGGCGCCTCCCGGACCCGCGCCTCGAACTCCGCGACGACGGTGGTCTCGCGGATCGGCCGCACCGGACCGCGGCCGACTTCGGCGAGGAACTCCTTGTCCGCCGGGCCGAGCAGGTCCGCGGCGGACAGCGGGGCGTCCGGGGCGGCGGTCAGGGTGCGCAGCAGCCCGTCGTAGTGCCGGGCGAACCTGCCGATGCTGTCGCCGTCGAACAGTGCGGTGTCGAAGTCGACGACCAGCTCCGCGTCGGCGCCGGGCACCGCGGGCTCCACCACGCTCCAGCTCATGTCGTACGGGGACGTGCCGGCCCGGACGGGCTCGGGCGAGGACACCAGGCCGGGCAGCCCGGGTGCGGCGACGGCGTCGCGCAGGCCGAAGACGATCTGCAAGAGCGGCGCGCGCGAGGGGTCCCGGGCCGGGGCCGCGGCGTCCACCAGCGTGTCGAACGGCAGCCGGCCGTGCGCGTGCGCGTCCCGTGCGACGCGGGCGACCCGGCGGACCAGCGTACGGAAGCTCGGGTCACCGGAGACGTCACCGCGCAGGACCGTCAGGCCGGTGAAGGGGCCGATCACCGACGACAGGGCGTCGGGCCGGCGGCCCGCGTCCGGCGTGCCGATCACCAGGTCGTCCAGACCGGAGTAGCGGTGCAGCAGGGTGAAGAACGCCGCGACCAGGACGTCGAACGGTGTCGCGCCCTCCTCCCGGGCCAGCTCCCGCGCCCGCGCCAGGCCCTCGTGGCCGAGCGGGAAGCCGCCGGTGTCGGCGGCGAAGGTGAGCGTGTCACCCCGCGGCCGGTCGGTCGGGAACTCCAGCACCTCGGCGCCCGCCAGCGCGTCCCGCCAGTACGCGGCCAGCCGGTCCCGCTCGCCCGCGTCGAGCGAGGCCCGCTGCCACACCGCGTAGTCCGGGAACTGCACGGGAAGGTCCGGCAGCCGCGGTGCCCCGCCGGCGCGCGACGACCGGTAGAGCTCGGCCAGTTCGCCGGTCAGCACCTCCAGCGAACCGGCGTCGCACACCAGAGGATGCGCGTCGAACAGGAACAGGTGGTCGTCCGGCGCCACCCTGACCAGCACCGCCCGCCACAGCGGAGCCCTGCCCACGTCGAACGGCTCGGCGATCCGCTCGGCGACCAGCGCCCGCGCGGCGGCGAGCCGCTGCCCGGGGCCGTCACCCGCCGCCTCGACCAGCGGCAGTTCGACCGGGACCTCGGGGCGGACCTCCTGCACGGGGCCGCCCTCGCGCTCCACGATCGCGGTCCGCAGCGCCTCGTGCCGGGCCACGACCGCGGCCAGCGCCTCCCGCAACGCGGCCACGTCCAGGTCGCCCCGCAGCCGGGTGCACAGCGGCAGGTGGGAGGAGAGGCCGTCCGGCGCCGACCGGTCCAGGAACCACAGCGTCCCCTGCGCGTGCGACAGCGGCGCGGGACCCGTGTTCCCGCGCGGCGTCGGGCCCTGCTCGGCCGCGCTCTTCGCCTGCGCCTTCAGCCGCGCGAGGAACCGGGCGCGCCGCTCCGCGGGCAACGCGGCCAGACGCTGCGTCATGTCCGTCATCCGAGGCTCCCTTCGGCGAGCGGTACGGCGGTCACCGGGTCGTCCGCGCGCTGGGCGGGTACCTGCGCCAGCTCCGCGATGGCGAGGGACAGCACGTCGATGCCCCGCAGGTAGTCCGACAGGACGATGTGCTCGGTGTCGGCGTGGTCGAGCCGGCTGTCGCCCGGCCCGTAGGTCGCCATCGGGATGTCCCACACCTCGGCGAGGGTGTTCATGTCCGAGGTGGCCGTCTTCACCACCAGCCGGGGCTGGGCGTGCAGCCGCCGGATGCCCGACACCAGTGCGCGGACCGCCGGGTTGGACCGGTCCGCCCGGCAGGCCGCCACCGAGTTCAGCACCTCAAGGCGGCCGGCCGGCAGCCGGTCCCGAAGCTCGCGCACCAACCCCTCCGCGTCGAAGCCCGGCGGGGTGCGGACGCTGAGGTCCGCCGTCGCCGAGGTCAGGTCGCCGTTGAGCTGGCAGAGCGTCGCGCCCGGCTGCGCGAAGGCGCCGTGGCCCGCGTCCGGCCCGAGCAGGTCGACCAGCGCGTCCCAGCAGGCGACGGCGAGTTCGGACGCCTTCGGCGTCGGGTTGCTCGGATGCGTGGCGGGCACCTTGACGGTGTAGCGCAGGTCCAGTTTGCCCTTGTAGCCGATGACCACGCTCGACCAGCCGCTCGGTTCGCCGACGATCAGCGCGTCCGGCCGGTCGTGGGTCGAGCGGATCGCCATCGCCCCGCGGGAGCACGGCGTCTCCTCCTCGACGACGCCGATCACCACGAGCCGGCCGCGGAAGTCCACCGCGCTCGCCGCGGCGCAGATCATCGCCGCGAGCGGTCCCTTCGCGTCCACCGCCCCTCGGCCGTACAGCCTGCCGTCCTCGGAGCGGACCGGCACCTGCCCGGGGACGGTGTCCAGGTGACCGAGCAGCATCAGCGTCGGGCCTTCGCCGCGCTCGATCACGCCGATGACGTTGCCCACCACGTCGATGTGCGCCTCGAAGCCCAGGTCCGCCATCGCCTCGGCCAGGAAGTCGGCCAGCGCGCGTTCCTGGTAGGACGAGGACGGGATCTCCAGCATGCCGCGCAGCAGTCCGACGGCGCTCGTCTCGGTGACCTGCCCGGACGAAGTGAAAGCCCAGTTCATCGTTGCGCTCGCTCCCGTAGGTGTTCGACGATGGCGTCCGCGACGTCGACCCGGTCGCCGAAGGCGGACTGGAAGCCGGAGAACTCGACCCGGTGGTTGACCTCGAGGACCAGCAGCCGGCCGTCGCGGTCCTCGATCAGGTCGACACCGGCGATGTCGGCCCCGACGGCGGCGGCCGCGTCGACCGACAGCTTGGTGATCTCGGGCGACTCCTCGCACGGCCGGGTCTGCGCGCCGAGCGCCACGTTGGTGCGCCAGAACTCGCCGGTCCGGTAGACGGCGCCGAGCAGCCGGCCGCCCACCACGATCGCCCTGATGTCCCGGCCGGGCTTGTCGATCAGCTCCTGCACGTACCCGAGGTGCGACTGCGGTCCGGGCAGCGCGGCGACGTATTCGAGTACGCCCTCGGCGCCGGCCCGGTCGGGCAGCCGGACCACCAGCCGGCCCCAGGAGCCGACCAGCGGCTTGATCAGCGCCGGATAGCCGAGGGAGTCCAGCGCGTCCAGCGCGGCCTGCGGGGTGAGGGCGAGCGCGGTGCGCGGCGTCGGCAGGCCGGCCGCCTGCAGCGCCAGCGTCGTACGCCACTTGTCGCCGCAGATCTCGGTCGCGTCCGCGCTGTTGACCACCTCGACTCCCGCCGAGGCGAGAGAGCGCGCCGCGTACGCCGCACGGGCCTGTCCGATCTCCCGGTTCAGCACCTGGGTCCACGGCAGGTCACGGCGCCCGGCCAGGAACCACTGTCCGCGCGTGTCGATCTGGTCGAAGGGAACACCGTGCCGGTCGAGTGCGTCGAACAGCCGTTTCTCGTCCGCGCCGACCCTGCTGGCGAGTACGGCGATCCCGCCGTCCCCGGGGTGCTCTGGAGTCGCTGACACGTGACCTCCGTCGTAGGACCACCGGTTGACCGGACGGCGCAACCGGTCTGCCGCGTCGGAGGGACGTTACGGGCGGTCCCGCGCCGTGCGCGTCCGCGACAAGCTCATCCGGGGCGACGCATCGCGTTTACTTTCCGGCCTCGCGGCTGCGTATCTCGCTTACCCGGCCCGGGCGCCGCCCGTGCCACTCTTGACGGGATTCCGAGCGCCTGACGCAATAGTTCACCGCACGCTTTCCGCCCGGTTGCACCGCGGCCGCGCCAGAGGGAAGGGAAAACCGTGGACCACAATTCAGAGCGGATACCGGTGCTCGCGCTGTGGAGCGCACCACGCAGTCGTTCCACCGCGTTCGCCCGGATGATGGCGGAGCGGGGCGACCGCGTCGTCGTGCACGAGCCGTTCTCCCAGGTGGTCGATTTCGGTGAGGTGAAGGTCGGCGACCGGGTCGCCCGCGGCGAACAGGACGTGCTCACGGCGCTGCGCGACATGGCCGCGCACCAGCCGGTGTTCTTCAAGGACACCACCGACTTCCACTACCCGGCGCTGCTCGCCGACCGGGCCTTCCTGACGGGTGCGACGCACACCTTCATCATCCGTCACCCCGCCGAGGCCATCGCCTCGCACCATGCGCTCAACCCGGACCTCGGCCGCGACGAGATCGGCTTCGCCCGGCTGCACGAGATCTTCACGGCCGTACGGGACGCCTCGGGCACCACGCCGGTCGTCATCGACTCGGACGACCTGCTCGACCGGCCGGCCGACACCGTGCGCGCGTACTGCTCGGCGGTGGGCATCCCCTTCCTCCCGGACGCGCTGAGCTGGCAGCCCGGCATGCGCTCGGAGTGGCAGGCGACCAGCCGGTGGCACGAATCGACCAGCAGGACCGCCGGCTTCACCCGCGGCTCGGGCCGCGGGGCCGAAACGGTCGAGGCGGACCCGGTGCTGCGGTCCTACCGCGATTACCACCTGCCTTTCTATGAGGAACTGCGCGCCGCCGCCATTCGCCCGTGACCGCCCTTTTTCGAGGGTTATCGCGACGCGGATGAAAATCGCGCACCAGCGTCCAGACTCGGCAATATCACACGGCATTCCAGTGAGGGGGATCACTTGACGGGCATGCCGGCGCCCTCCGCCATCAATCGACTCTGCGATACGGTCGATATTTCCGCTCATCTCGACAATACGGCCATCTCCGCCGCGACGAACACCAAAGCGGGGGCCTTCAATGTGTGGGGGAACTCGTTCGCCGCCGAATACCTGCCCGAGGGCGGAAGTCTCGTCCGGGTGGCGGAGGTTCCCTTCCGGTTCCCCCCGGTCTGCGAAGGACCGGACAACATCCGCTGCGCGGGACAGTTCCTCGCCCTGCCCGAGGGCCGTTACGACTGGATCCACGTGCTGGCGGCGTCGGAACGCCGCTGCGAGGACACCGTCGAACTGCACTTCGCCGACGGCTCGGTCGACCCGGAGGCGCTGCGCGTCTCCGACTTCTGGTCGGCGCCCGCCTGGTTCGGTGAGGTCAAGGCGTTCGAGAGTCTGGTCATGCACTACCCGCACCATGTGCAGCGCGATGTCTCCGCGGTCATGTGGGCGCAGCGGGTGCCGGTCACCCGGCGCGCCGATCTCGTCGGCGTCCGGCTGCCCCGCAACGTCGCGGTGCATGTCTTCGCGCTCACCCTGCAACGAGCGGAGGCCGGGGCGTGACCAGCGACGTGACGGCACGGACGTACATGACCGTCGGACCAGAACCCCAGTGGTGGTACCGCGATCTGATCAGCTGTCTGCAGGCCACCTTCGGCACGCTGGTGGCCCGGGCGGGCGCCGACCCGCTGGAGGTGCTCGGCGCCGGCTGGCGCTTCCTCCACCTGCCGGGCGACGTTCGGTCCGAGGAGTTCTACTACCCGTGCCCGCCCGACGCGTCCGGCGGCACCGACCTCGGCGCCGCCCTGGCGCCGCACCACGCACTGCACGCCCGCTGGTGGCAGCCCGCCGACGAGGACGACGTCTGGCGTGAGCTGCGCGGGTCGCTGGCCGCCGACCGCCCGGTCATCGCCGCGGTGGACAACTTCCACCTGCCCTTCCGGCCCGCCTACGGCGATGTGCACGCCGCGCACCTGGTGGTGGTCTACGGCCTGGACGAGGTCCGCGGCCTGGTGTACGTCTCCGACGCGATGCCGCCCGCGTTCCGTGGCGCCGTCCCGATCGAGGCGTTCCTGCGCAGCTGGGGATCGGCCAACCCGACCGACGTCCAGGACGCGTTCTTCAGCGACTCGCGGATCGGCAGGCGCTGCCTCGACGTCCGGCTCGACGCCACGCCGCCGCCCCTGACGCCCGAGCTGCTCGGCGGTTTCCTGCGCACCGACGTCGAGGGCTTCACCACGGCGGGCCCGGCCCGCACCGGTCTGGCCGGCTTCGACGCGTTCGCCGCCGAACTCCTCGACCGGTGCCGCGCCGGGGACGCCGGCGCGCTGCGCGAGCTCTACCCCTTCGGCTGGGGCATGCAGGCGCAGGCCTCCCTGCACGGCGAACTGCTGCGCGGCCGCGGCCGCGACTGGGGCGACCCGGCGCTCGCCGGGGCCGGACGGGCGGTCGAGGCCGTCGCACACGCGTGGACCGGACTGCGGATCACCGGCGCGCACGGTCTCGACGATCCGCGAGCGGTCGCCGCCGACATCGCGCACCACACCACCGTGCTGCGCGGCGCCTACGCGCGTGCGGTCGACGCCGTCGGCGCGGCGGCGGCACGACTGTGACCCCGCACGGCGCTCCGACCACCGTGACCATGTCGAGAGGACTGTGATGAGCAAGCTGGCAGCGTTCGGCGGTTCGCCGGCCGTGCCCAGGGACCGGCGCCATGTGGACTGGCCGCTGGTCGAGGACGAGGACCGCAAGGCCGTCATCGACGCGCTCGACGGCGCCCGACTGGTGTCCAACTCCGACGGCGCGAACCCGGTGTCCACCCTGGAGGAGCACTGGGCGCGGCGGTTCGGCCACGACCACTGCGTCGCGGTGTCCACCGGCACCGCCGCCCTGTCCCTCGCGCTCGCCGCGCTCGGCGTCGGGCCGGGCGACGAGGTGATCGTGCCCGCGCTCAGCTTCATCGCCACCGGTCTCGCGCCCGTGCACCAGATGGCCGTTCCCGTGTTCGCCGACGTCGACCCGGTCACCTTCAACATCGACCCGGACGACGTGGAGCGCCGGATCACCGACCGGACCCGGGCGATCATCCCCGTGCACCTGCACGGCGCGCCCGCCGACATGGACCGCCTCACCGACATCGCGCGCAGGCACGGCCTCGCCGTGGTCGAGGACGCCGCCCAGGCGCCCGGCGCCACCCACCGCGGCCGGCCCGTCGGCTCCCTCGGCGACGCCGGTGCCTTCAGCCTCCAGGCCACCAAGAACATCCCCACCTGCGGCGAGGGCGGTCTGCTCGTGACCGGCAGCGCCGAGCTCGCCGAAGCGGTGCGCAAGGGCCGCCAGTTCGGCGAGGTGATCGAGGCCGGCCGCGACCGCGACTACATCTCGTACGGCCTGGGCTGGAACCACAAGATGAACGCCCTCCAGGCCGCGTTCACCGACGCCCAGCTCACCCGGTTCGACGTCTACGAGCAGGCCCGGCAGCGCAACGTCGCCGAGTTCCTCGGACGGCTCGCCGAGCTGCCCGGCCTGCGCGTGCCGACCGCGCTCCCGGACACCACCCACGCCTGGCACATCCTGCGCTTCCGCTTCGACGCGGCCGCCCTCGGCCTGGACGGCGTACGGCCCGAGGCCCTGCGCGCCGCACTGCGGCGGCTGCTGCGCGCCGAGGGCGTGCCGATGTCGCAGTACCAGCTCATGCCACTGCCCGACCAGAAGGTGTTCGTCGACCGCGTCGGCTTCGGCGGGGGCTACCCGTGGACCGTGACCGGCGCGCCCGCGCCGGAGGCGGGCGAGGACTACCCCGTGGCCCGCGCGATCATCGCCGACTCCCTCACCCTGCAGAAGCGCCACCTCCACCCGGGCTCGGGCGACCTGCTGCGGGCCTACGCCGACGCCTTCGAGAAGGTGTGGGCGAACACCGACATGGTGGCCACCCTCGCGGGGGCCGCCTCATGACCGCGACCCAGGCCCCGGCCCTCGACACCCTCGAATCGGTCGCCGCCCGCATCCGCTCGCACGTCGTCGACATGTGCGCGGGACCGGAGGGCGGCCACCTCGGCGGCGCCTTCTCCAGCGTCGAGGTGCTCACCGCGCTGTACTTCTCGGTGCTGAACGTGGACCCGGCGCGGCCGGACGACCCGGACCGAGACCGCTTCCTGCTCAGCAAGGGCCATGCCGCCGTCGCCCTGTACGCGACGCTGGCCGAGCGCGGCTTCCTCCCGGTCGAGGAACTCGACGGATACGGACGGCCCGGCAGCCGGCTGATGGGCCACCCGGTCCGCGCGGTGCCCGGCGTGGAGCTGCCGACCGGATCCCTCGGCCACGGCCTCGCCCTGGCCTGCGGCTTCGCCCTGGCCCACCGGTCCGCCGGCCGCGACGCGCGCAGCTTCGTCCTGCTCGGCGACGGCGAACTCCAGGAGGGCTCGGTGTGGGAGGCGGCCATCGCGGCCGCGTCGCTGCGCCTCGACCGCCTGGTCGCCGTCGTGGACCGCAACGGCCTGCAACTGACCGGCGCCACCGACGGGATCGCGCCGATGGAACCCCTCGCCGACCGCTGGCGGAGCTTCGGCTGGGCGGTCCGCGACGTGGACGGCCACGACGCGGCCGAGCTCGCCGACCACCTCGCCGCCGCCCCCTGGGAACCGGGCCGGCCGAGCGTGCTGATCGCCCGTACGGTCAAGGGCCATGGGCTCCCCTTCCTGGCCGGCCGGGCGGCCAGCCACTACGTGACGCTGTCCCCGCGCAACCACGCACGGGCGCGGGCCGCGCTCCGGACCACGGACACCGCCGGATGAGCCGCGCCACCCGGGAGGCGTACCGGGACACCCTGCTGCCGATGCTCGAACGGCACCCCGAACTGATCTGCCTGGACAGCGACACCGGCCTGTTCAGCGCGGACCACGCGGCGGCGGCCGGCGAGCAGTACGTCAACCTCGGCATCGCCGAGCACAACCTGATGGGCATGGCCGCCGGTCTCGCCGCGTGCGGGCGGATCCCCTTCGTCAACACGATGGCCGCCTTCGCCGCGTCCCGCGCACTGGAGGCGATCAAGATCGACATCGCCTACAACCGGCTGCCGGTCCGCATCATGGCCACCCACGGCGGACTCGCCGCCGGCCACCTCGGCCCCACCCACCAGGCCCTCGAAGACCTCGCCGTGCTGCGGGTGCTGCCGCAGATGACCGTGGTGGTCCCCGCCGACGCCGCCGCCACCGAGGCGTTCGTCGAGCAGAGCCTGAACGTGACCGGCCCGCTCTACGTACGTCTCGGCCGCAAGCCGACACCCCCGCTGCCCCCGGCCCCGCCCCCCGTCATCGGCAAGGCGCAGACCCTGCGGCAGGGCGGCGACGTGGTGCTCGCCGCCTGCGGCCCGTACCCGGTGCTCGCCTGCCTCGCCGCGGCCGACGTCCTGGCCGGTCACGGCATCGAGGCGACCGTGCTGAACCTGCACACCCTGCGGCCGTTCGACACCGAGACGCTGGTGGCCGCGGCCCGCCCGGCCCCCCTCGTCGTGACCGTCGAGGAGCACTGGCGCAGCGGCGGCCTCGGCGGCGCCGTGGCCGAGACCCTCGCCGAGCACGCGCCCACCCGGGTGCTGCGGCTCGGCGTGCCGGACCGGTTCGTCGACACGGTCGGCAACCAGGAACACCTCGTCACCCACTACGACCTGACCGCGGAGCGGGTGGTGAGGACGGTCCGTACCGCCCTCGACACGGCCGCCCTCTCCGGCACGACCCTCTGAACGCGAAAGGACACCTTCCCATGACCACAACGCAGGCCTGCCCGGAGTGCGAGGACGCGGTGCAGATCAGCGACTCGGTGCGGCTCAACGAGATCGTCGAGTGCGCGGGCTGCCGCAGCGAACTGGAGATCGTGGCGCTGAGCCCGGCGGTGCTCGCCCTCGCGCCCGAGGTCGAAGAGGACTGGGGGGAGTAGTCGTGCCCGGACACGTGACTCTCACCGGAGCCCCGACGTGATCCGCGTCGCGGTCGTCGGCGCGGCCGGCTACATCGGCGGCGAACTGCTGCGACTGCTCATCGGCCATCCCGAGGTCGAGGTGGTGGGCGCGGTGTCGTCCCGGTTCCCCGGCAAGCGGGTCGACGGCGTGCACCCGAACCTGCGGTCCGCCACCGACCTGCTGTTCTGCTCGGCCGACGAGGTGGAGGACTGCGACGCGGTCTTCCTCGCCACACCGCACCGCGCCGCCATGACGCAGATGGACCGCTGGACCGGACGCGCCAAGCAGGTCTACGACCTCACCGGCGACTTCCGGCTCGACGACCCCGAGGTCTTCGAGCGCTATTACGGTGTCGAGCATGCCGCGCCCCACCTGCTCGGCGACTTCGTCCCCGGGATACCGGAGCTGTACCGGGACCGTCTGGGCAGCGCCGACCGGGTCAGCGTGCCCGGCTGCATGGCGGTGGCCGGCGTGCTCGCCCTGTACCCGCTGGTGGCACGGAACCTGGTCGAGCCGAGGGCGCAGTTCGACGCCCGTACCGGTTCCAGCGGTTCCGGCGCCACCGCGGGTCAGGCGAACCTGCATGCCGAACGCAGCGGCGCCATGCGGGTGTTCGCGCCCACCGGGCACCGCCACGAGGCCGAGATCGCCCGGCACCTCGGGATCGACGCCGCCATGACCGCGACCGGCGTCGAGGCGGTGCGCGGCGTGCAGACCCTCTGCCACGCCACGCTGCGCCCCGGCGTGGACACGGCGGCGGTGCGCAGGGCGTTCCGCGAGCAGTACCAGGACGAGCCCTTCGTCCGCCTGGTCGCCCAGAAGCGCGGCACCTTCCGCTACCCGGAGCCGAAGATCCTGCTGGGCTCGAACTTCTGCGACGTCGGCTACGCCGTCGACGAGGAGGCCGGCCGGCTGGTGACCATCGCCGCCCTGGACAACCTGGTGAAGGGCGGCGCGGGCAACGCGGTCCAGTGCCTGAACATCCGCATGGGCTGGCCGGAGAACCTCGGCCTGTCCTTCACCGGGCTGCATCCCGTCTGAGCCCCGGTGCACCGGGCCCGGAGCACCGGGCCCGGGAGAACCGGGCCCCGGAGAACTGGAGACTTCGTGACCACCAGACCGCTGACCGTCGTCAAGTGCGGCGGCAACCCGGCCGTCGACGCCGAAGGCATCTGTGCCGACGTCGCCGAGCTCGTCGGCGAGGGACAGTCCGTCCTCCTGGTGCACGGAGGCTCCGGGGAGATCGCCCGACTGGCCGGGAAGCTCGGGGTGCCCCAGCGCACCCTGGTCGCCCCGGACAAGGTGACCACCCGGTACACCGACCCGGCCACCCTGGAGGTGGTCGTCCTCGCCCTGGCCGGTTCGGTCAAGCCGAGGATGGTCGCCGAGCTGACCCGGCTCGGGGTGCCCGCGGTCGGCCTCACCGGTCTGGACGGCGGGATGCTGCGGGCCCGCCGCAAGTCCGCCGTCCGGGCGGTCGTCGACGGCCGGACCGTCCTGGTCCGGGACAACCTCAGCGGCCGGCTCACCGGTGTGCGCACCGGGCCGGCGCAGGCCCTGCTGGCCGCGGGCTTCGTGCCGGTGGTCTCACCGCCCGCGATCGACGAGCACGACGAGCCGGTGAACGTCGACGCCGACCGCGCCGCGGCGGCGCTCGCGGCCGCGCTCGGCGCCGACCGGCTGGTACTGCTGACCGGCGCGCCGGGCGTGCTCGCCGACCCCGACGACCCCACCAGCGTGATGCCCGCCTACGAGGTGCCGGCGACCGGCGCGCCCGGCCGGTTCGCCGGCGGTGGCATGGCCCTCAAACTCGTCGCGGCACGCGAGGCACTGGCCGGCGGAGTGGCGACGGTCCGCATCGCGGACGGGCGGGTCCCCCACCCGGTCAGCCGGGCGCTGGCCGGCAGTGGCACCACGGTAACCATGACGGACGCAGGGCGGGTCACCGCCGGCCCGCGCGAAAGGGAGCACCGAACATGACCGAACCAAACGGCGAACCGGCCGGGTGGCAGGGCGGCACGGTCTGGCTGACCGGACTGCCGAGCGCGGGAAAGACCACCCTCGCGCGCAGCCTCGCCGGACGACTGCGGGCCGAAGGACACCGGGTCCAGGTGCTCGACGGCGACGAGGTCCGCGCCGCACTCTCCGCGGAACTCGGCTTCTCCAAGGAGGACCGGGACACCAACGTACGGCGGATCGGCTACGTGGCCGGACTGCTCGCCGCCCACGGCGTCACCGTCCTGGTGCCGGTCATCGCCCCGTACGCGGTGTCCCGCGCCGCGGTGCGGGACCTGCACGCGGCACACGGCGTCCCGTACCTGGAGGTGCATGTCGCGGCCCCCCTGGAGACCTGCGCCGACCGGGACGTGAAGGGCCTCTACGCCCGTCAGGCGGCAGGCGAACTCCAGGGGCTCACCGGCGTCGACGACCCCTACGAGGCACCGGTCGATCCCGATCTGCGGATCCGCACCGAGGACCAGACGGTCGAGGAATCGATCCGGCACCTGCGTGCGCTGCTCGCCGCACGCGGGCTGTCGTGACCGCCGTCGCCCGGGCCGCGGTCAACGACCGGCCCGGAACCCTCGGCGCGCCGCTCACCCCGGCCGTGACCCCGCTCACCCACCTGGAGACGCTGGAGGCCGAGGCGGCGCACATCTTCCGCGAGGTGGCGGGCGAGTTCGACCGGGCCACGCTGCTGTTCTCGGGCGGCAAGGACTCGGTCGTCATGCTGCACGTGGCCCTCAAGGCCTTCGCCCCCGCGCCGCTGCCGTTCTCCCTGCTGCACGTGGACACCGGCCACAACTTCCCCGAGGTCCTCGCCTACCGGGACCGGATCGTCGAGAAGCACGGCCTGCGCCTGGACGTGGCGTCCGTGCAGTCCTACATCGACGACGGCAGACTCCGCGAGCGGCCCGACGGCACCCGCAACCCGCTGCAGACCCTGCCGCTGCTCGACGCGATCCGCGACGGCCGCTTCGGCGCGGTCTTCGGCGGCGGCCGGCGCGACGAGGAGAAGGCACGCGCCAAGGAGCGCGTCTTCAGCCTGCGGGACCAGTTCGGCGCCTGGGACCCGCGCAGACAGCGGCCCGAGCTGTGGCAGTTGTACAACGGCCACCACGAGCCGGGCGAGCACGTCCGGGTGTTCCCGCTGTCCAACTGGACGGAGCTGGACGTCTGGCAGTACATCGAGCACGAGGGCATCGAGCTGCCCGAGATCTACTTCGCGCACCGCAGGAAGGTGTTCCGGCGCGACGGCATGTGGCTGACGCCCGGCGACTGGGGCGGTCCCCGGGACGACGAACCCCTGTGCGAGCGGCAGGTCCGCTACCGCACGGTCGGCGACATGTCCTGCACCGGCGCCGTCGACTCCGCCGCCTCGACCGTCGAGGCGGTGATCGCCGAGATCGCGGCGAGCCGGGTGACCGAGCGCGGCGCGAGCAGGGCCGACGACCGCCTGTCCGAGGCTGCCATGGAGGACCGCAAGCGAGAAGGGTACTTCTAGACATGTCAACGGACCTCGCGGAAGCGGAAGGCCGGTCCGGCCCGTCCACCCGGCGCTCGGGCGGCCTGCTGCGCCTGGCCACCTGCGGGTCGGTCGACGACGGCAAGTCCACCCTCGTCGGCCGGCTGCTGTACGACACCAAGTCCGTGCTCGCCGACCAGCTGGCCGCCATCGAGGAGGCCTCCCGCCGCCGCGGGCAGGACGACCCCGACCTCGCGCTGCTCACCGACGGCCTGCGGGCGGAGCGGGAGCAGGGCATCACCATCGACGTGGCCTACCGCTATTTCGCCACCCACCGGCGACGGTTCATCCTCGCGGACACCCCGGGCCATGTGCAGTACACGCGCAACATGGTGACCGGTGCCTCCACCGCGGACCTGGCGGTGATCCTGGTCGACGCGCGCAAGGGCGTGGTGGAGCAGACCCTCCGGCATGCGGCCATCACGGCCCTGCTCCGGGTCCCCCATGTCGTCCTCGCGGTCAACAAGATGGACGCCGTCGGCTATCAGGAGTCCGTCTTCACCGCGATCGTCGCCGAGTTCACCGGGCGGACCGCCGGCTGGGGCCTCCCCGACGTCGTCGCCGTCCCGATGTCCGCGCTGGCCGGCGACAACGTGGTCGAACCGTCGGCCGCCATGGACTGGTACGCCGGCGACACCCTGCTCTCCCACCTGGAGCACGTCCCGCTCGGAGGGGATCCGACCGGCAAGCCGCTGCGCCTGCCGGTGCAGTACGTGATCCGGCAGCCCTCGGGAGACCGGCGCACGGTGGACCGCTGGCTGGCCGGACAGCTCGCCTCCGGCCTTCTCAGGGTCGGCGACCGGGTCGCCGTGCAGCCGGCCGGCGCGACCAGCACGGTCGTCGCGATCAGCGTGCTGGGCCGGGAGACCGACCTCGCCTGGGCCCCGCAGTCCGTCGCCGTCCGCCTCGCCGACGAGCTCGACGTCTCCCGGGGCGAGGTCCTCACCGCGGACCCCGCCCCCGAGCCCGTACGGCGCCTCACCGCCACCGTCTGCCACCTCGACGAGCGCCCGCTGCGCACCGGACAGCGCGTGCTGCTCAAGCACACCACCCGCACCGTCCCGGCCGTGGTGGAGAGCATCACGTACCGCACGGACGTCGCCCTCGCCCGTCGGCTCCCGGGCCAGGACCGACTCGCCGCCAACGACATCGGCGGCGTACGGATCCTCACCGCCGAGCCGCTCGCCGTCGACGACTACGCCGACAACCGGCGCACCGGCTCGTTCCTGCTCATCGATCCGCAGGACGGAGCGACCCTCAGCGCCGGCATGGTCGACGCGAGGGCGGACGACCAGCCGGACCGCTGACCACCGCATCGCCGATCACCGCGTCACCGCACCGCCGATCAACCGCCGAAAGGGTGAAGCAGGCCATGAACACGACCGCGGACGCCACCTCCCCCACCGACCACATCGCCGTCACCGAGCGCTGGAGCGCGCACAACTACCACCCGCTGCCCGTGGTGCTCACCCACGGGGAGGGCGCCTGGCTCACCGCTCAGGACGGCCGGCGCTACCTCGACTTCGTCGCCGGCTACTCCGCGCTGAACTTCGGCCACCGCCACCCCGACATCGTCGCCGCCGCCAAGGCCCAGCTGGACCGGCTGACGCTGACCGGGCGGTCCTTCCACAACGACCAGTTCGGACTGTTCTGCCGCGAACTGGCCGAGCTGACCGGCACCGAGACGGTGCTGCCCGCCAACACCGGCGCGGAGGCGGTCGAGTCGGCCGTCAAGGTCGCCAGGAAGTGGGCGTACCAGGTGAAGGGGGTGCCGGACGGCGCCGCCGAGATCGTCGTCGCGGGCGCCAACTTCCACGGCCGCACCACCACCATGGTCTCCCTCTCCACCGACGCCCTCGCCCGCCGGGAGTTCGGACCGTTCACCCCCGGCTTCAGGGTCGTGCCCTTCGGCGACATCGACGCGCTGCGCTCGGCGGTCGGCGAGAACACGGCGGCGGTGCTGCTCGAACCGATCCAGGGCGAGGCGGGTGTGGTCGTCCCGCCGAAGGGCTACCTCGCGGAGGTCCGTCAGCTGTGCGACGAGACCCGCACGCTGTTCGTCGCCGACGAGGTCCAGTGCGGGATGGCCCGCACCGGAGAGACCCTGGCGCTGGACCACGAGGGCGTCCGCGCGGACCTGTACGCCCTCGGCAAGTCGCTCGGCGGCGGGCTCATGCCGGTGTCGGCGGTGGTCGGCCGGGCCGACGTCCTCGGCGTCCTGGCGCCCGGCGAGCACGGCTCCACCTTCGGCGGCAACCCGCTTGCCTCCGCCGTCGGCCGCGCCGTGGTGCGGCTGCTGGCGACCGGGGAGTTCCAGGAGCGGTCCCGCGAGCTCGGCTCGTATCTCCACGCGCGGCTGCGCGAACTCGACGGCGTCGCCGAGGTCCGCGGCCGCGGCCTGTGGGCCGGCGTCCAGATCGCCGAGGGCCGCACCGCCGGCGTCCGGGTGTCCGAGGCACTGGCCGAGCGGGGCCTGCTGTGCAAGGAGAACCAGGGGCACCTCCGGGTCGCGCCGCCGCTGGTGATCACCCGTGAGGAGATCGACTTCGGGGTGGAGGCGATCGCCGGGGTCCTCGGATGACCCGGACCGCCCGCCGTTCCGCGCGATAGTCTGCCGACGTCCGACCGTCTCGACCCCACGGGGACGGACCCGAGGCCGCCTCGCCTCCGTTGCGACGACCGCACGGAGCCGCCGGACCCATCCTTCCCCTTCCCCGTCGTGACGCCTTTTCCGACTCCCGGCGAGCCCGCCGGTCGGAACGTGAGCGAAGGAGCCACTGTGTCCATCGATGTCGAACCCACCGGACGGCCCCGCGTCCTGGTCATCGGCGGCAAGCTCAAGCTTGTGCGCAAGGCCCGGGAGCTCGGTCTGGACGTGGTTCACGCCCAGTACCCGGACGCGTACGACCGCGGCCACTGGCCCTACGTCGACCAGGCGTTGCTGGTCGACTACGGCGACATCGAGCGGCTCCTGCCCCTGGCCCGGGCGCTGCACGAGACGTATCCGTTCCGGTCGGCCGTGGCGCTGTTCGAGCTCGGGCTGCTGCCCGCCGCGCGGATCAACGAGGCGCTCGGCCTCGACGGCGAGTCCGTCGACACCGTCGAACTCCTCCTGGACAAGGCGCGGATGCGCCGGCACCTGGCCGCGAAGGGCATCAGCCCGGTGGCCTCCGCGGTCGGCCGCTCGGCGCAGGACCTGAGGGACTTCGTCGCCGCGCACGGGCTGCCGGTCATCGTGAAGCCGGTGCGCGAATCGGGCAGCGTGGGCGTCTTCTGCATCCGGGACGAGGCCGAGGTGGACGTCGTCGCCGAGCGCTACCGCTCCCTCGACGACAAGGCATGGGCCCCCGGAGACCTCGCCTTCGCCGACTCCTTCCAGGAGTTCCTCATCGAGGAGTATCTGGACGGACCCGAGATCAGCGTCGAGTCGCTCAGCTTCGACGGGCGGCACGTCATCGTCGGGATCACCGACAAGGCGGCCTTCGGCGGCGGTTCCGGGTTCGTCGAGCTGGGCCTGTCCCAGCCCAGCGTGCACCCGGCCGAAACGCTCGCCGAGGTACGGGAGCTGGTGACCGACTTCCTCGACGCGGTGGGGCTGCGCAACGGGCCCGCGCACACCGAGATCAGGCTGACGGCGCGAGGCCCCCGGATCATCGAGTCCCACAACCGCATCGGCGGCTACGGCGTCAACGAGATGGTCGAGGTCGCCTACGGCGTCGACATGGAGCGCTACACGCTCGGCATCCGGTTCGACAAGGTGGAGCCGCTGACCGAGTCGCCCGAGCCCCGCGCCGGAGTGGCCCTCCAGGCCCTCACCCCGGAGCCCGGCAGGGTCGTGGAGATCACCGGCGTCGACGCCGTACGCGCGGACCCGGCCTTCGTCGACCTCCATGTGAAGCTGCGCCCGGGCGACGTGGTGGCGCCGCTGACCTGGAACGAGGACATCGGCGGCTATGTGATCGCCCGCGGCGCCGACGCCGCCGAGGCCGTCGCGAACAGCAAGCGGCTGGCCGAGGCCATCCACGTACGGACCGAGCCCGTCGCATGAGCACCGCACCCACGGACCAGCCGGACGTCCAAGAGCCCACCTTCCGCCAGACGTTACGCCGCTTACCCGTCCGGGTCTGGATCATCAGCCTGGGCATCCTGGTCAACCAGGTCGGCAACTTCCTGCCGGTGTTCATCGTGCTCTACCTGACCGAGCGCGGCTACTCCGCCGGAGCGGCGGGCCTGGTGCTCGGCATCTCCGGTCTGGGCAAGGTGCTCGGCAACGCCGTCGGCGGCTACCTCGCCGACAAGATCGGCCGGCGCTGGACCATCGTGCTCTCCGCGGTGACCACCGCGGGACTCACGGCGATCGTGCCCTTCCTCGAAGCGCTGCCGCTCATCGTCACGGTGGTCGGCCTCATCGGCGTCACCTCGCAGATCTACCGGCCGGCCGCGGCCGCCGTGCTGGTCGACGCCGTCTCCACCAACCAGCAACGACTCGCCGCCTTCGGGGTGTTCCGCTTCGCGATGAACGTCGGCGCCGCCCTCGGCGGCGTCATCGGCGGTGTGCTGGCCAGCACCTCCTACGTCGAGCTCTTCCTCGTCAACGCCGTCGCCTGCCTGCTGTTCGGCGTGGTCGTGGCCCTGCTCCTGCGGGACGCCCCCAAGGCGCTCACCGACGAGGACGCCACCGACAAGCCGGCGGAGCAGGCCGTCGGTTACCGCCAGGCGTTCGCCGACCGCACCCTGGTCCGCTTCCTGCTGATGACGGTGTTCTGCGAGTTCGTGTACATCCAGTCCACCGTCGGCCTGCCGCTGCACGTCAGCGACGTGGGCCTGACCGAGCGGGACTTCGGCCTCCTCATCGGACTCAACGGCCTGCTGGTGCTCGCCCTCGAACTGCCCATCACCGGGGCCATCTCCCGCTACCGGCCCGAATACGTCCTGGCCATCGGCAACCTGATCACCGGCGTCGGTCTCGCGCTGACCGGGTTCACCACCGGGATGGTCCTGCTGGCGGCGACGGTGCTGCTGTGGACCTTCGGCGAGATGCTGACCAGCTCCGTCGCCATGGCCTACCTGGGAAGTCTGGCGCCGCCGCACATGGTCGGGCGCTACCAGGGGCTACACGGCGTCGCGTACACGATCGGCACGGGCGCCGGACCCCTCATCGGCGGCGCCCTGTACGCCTTCGGCCCCTGGGCGCTGTGGATCCTCGTCGGCGTGGCCGGGGTGCTGGCCGCCCAGCTGTCGCTGCCGCGCCGCCGCAGCGCGCCCCTGGAGGAGAAGCCCGCTTCCTGACGCCACGACGCCACACCGCTTGGACGGCATTTCCCCGACGGTCCGGAACGGACAGGAGACAACTCGTGAGTGACTTCGAAGGACTGGTCGCGATCGTGACCGGAGGCGCCTCGGGCATCGGCCTCGCCACGGCGAAACTGCTGCGGAGCAGGGGAGCCCGGGTCGCCGCCCTCGACCTGAAGCCGGACGGGCTTCCGGACGGCATCGTGGGCGTCGAGGTCGACGTCACCGACGACGCCCGGGTCGCCTCCGCCGTGGAGGCCGTGGTCGAGCGCTTCGGCCGGCTCGACGTCGTGGTGAACAACGCCGGGATCGGCGCGATCGGCGACGTCACCGCGAACGGCGACGACGAGTGGATGCGCGTCCTGGACGTCAACGTGGTCGGGATGGTCAGGGTCGCCCGGCACGCGCTGCCCCATCTGCGGCGCTCGCCCGCGGCGGCGATCGTCAACACCTGCTCGATCGTGGCGTGGGCCGGCGTGGAGCAGCGGGTGCTGTACTCGGCGAGCAAGGGCGCGGTGTACGCGCTGACGCTGGCCATGGCGGCGGACCACGTCCGCGAGGGCATCCGGGTCAACTGCGTCGCCCCCGGCTCGGCGGACACGCCCTGGATCGCCCGGTCGCTGCGCGACACGCCGGACCCGGAGGCCGCGCGCGCCGCGCTCGACGCGTTCCAGCCGACGGGCCGCCTGGTGTCGGCCGACGAGGTGGCCGGCGCGATCGCCTACCTGGCGAGCCCGCTGTCGGGCGGGACGGTGGGCACGGTGCTCGCGGTGGACAACGGCATGCACGGCCTGCGCCTGCGCCCGCGGCCTCCGCGGTAGGCGGCTCGCGGGACACACGCACCACACGGACGGGGTCCGGCCCATCGGGGTCGGGCCCCGTCTCCTCTTTCGCCGGCCGCCGGCTCAGGCCCCCATGCCGAGCACGGCGAGGTTCAGCGCACGCATGTCCGGGACGGGAGGAAGCTCGTGCGGCTCCTCGCCGCGGCCTTCGTACGTCGCCGGGACCGGGCGCAGGCTCGCGACGCCACCGGCGGCCCAGGGGGCGTCGAGCGCCGGGAGGGACAGGATCATGCGGCGGCCGTCGGGGAGCTCGGCCTCGAAGGGGGTGGCGGCGTTCGACTGCATGGGCGGCTCTTCTCTGTGAGTGGTGCATGCGTCGGCGGTGATCGTCCTCGCCCTGTGTGACGCTCCACACCGGCGGGAGGTTCCCGCACCCCGCAGGCAATATGAGCAAGATGTCCGAATTTGCCACCACTTGGAAAGTGAAGCAGGACACTCTCCGTAAGGCATTCCGCATGGTTCTCGGGAGTCAGGGCAGGCGGCCCGACCGCCGGGCAACCGGCAGGGGGACCCGAGGAACGGAAGGCCAGACCCGAAGTGACGGCAGCACAACAGACCATCCATGTGGGCGGAGAGTGGCGCGCAGCCCTGTCCGGCGCCACGCGCGAGATCATCGACCCCGTCGACGCGACCGCCTTCGCGGTCGTCGCGGAGGGCGGCGTCCAGGACACCGACGACGCCGTGGCCGCCGCCCGCGCCGCGTTCGACGACGGCGCCTGGCCGCGGACACCGGTCGCCGAGCGGGCCGCCCTGCTGCGGCGCGTCGCCGACCTCCTCGAGCGCGACCGCGAGCGGATCGGCGCCCTGGAGAGCCAGGACGCGGGCAAGACGCTCGAAGAGGGCCGCGTCGACGTGGACTGCGTCCGCGACGCCTTCCGCTACTTCGCCGACCTCGTGGAGAGCGACAGCGACGGACGCGTCGTGGACGCCGGTTCGGACGAGATCCGCAGCGTCGTCGTGCACGAGCCGGTCGGGGTCTGCGCCCTGATCACCCCGTGGAACTACCCGCTCCTCCAGGCCAGCTGGAAGATCGCGCCCGCCCTCGCCGCCGGCAACACCTTCGTGATCAAGCCCAGCGAGATCACCCCGCTCAGCACCGTCGTCCTGGTCGAACTCCTCCTGGAGGCAGGCCTTCCGCTCGGCGCCGCCAACATCGTCACCGGTCCCGGCGCGACCGTCGGCGCCCGGCTCGCCGAGCACCCCGACGTCGACCTCGTCTCCTTCACCGGCGGTCTCGTCAGCGGCACCAAGGTCGCCAGGGCGGCAGCCGACAGCGTCAAGAAGGTCGCCCTCGAACTCGGCGGGAAGAACCCCAACGTCGTCTTCGCCGACGCCTGCGCGACGCCCCACGACTTCGACACCGCCGTCGACCAGGCCCTGAACGCCGCGTTCATCCACAGCGGTCAGGTCTGCTCCGCCGGCTCCCGTCTCATCGTCGAGGAGTCGCTGCGCGAGCGCTTCGTCGCCGAACTCGCCCGCCGGGCCGACCTGATCCGGCTCGGCCGGGGCACCGACGAGGGCGTCGAATGCGGACCGCTGGTCTCCGCCGCCCAGCTGGCGAGGACCGAGGAGTACGTGGCCTCCGCCCTCGCCGAGGGCGCGGTCCTGCGCGCCGGCGGCGAGAAGCCGGCCGGGCCCGGCTACTTCTACCGGCCCACCGTCCTGGACCGCTGCCACCGCCGCATGCGGGTCGTCCGCGAGGAGGTCTTCGGCCCCGTCCTCACCGTGGAGACCTTCCGCACCGAGGACGAGGCCGTCACCCTCGCCAACGACACCGAGTACGGCCTCGCCGGCGCGGTGTGGAGCTCCGACGAGGCCCGCGCCCGCCGGGTCGCCGCCCGGCTGCGCCACGGCACCGTCTGGATCAACGACTTCCACCCCTATCTGCCGCAGGCCGAGTGGGGCGGCTTCGGCAAGTCCGGCATCGGCCGCGAACTGGGCCCCAGCGGACTCGCCGAGTACCGCGAGGCCAAGCACGTCTACCAGAACCTCGCCCCGCGCCCCGTGCGCTGGTTCGCCGGCGAGACCCGGAAGGACCAGGCATGAACGACCAGCACCTCTACGACTACGTCGTCGTCGGCGGCGGCACCGCCGGCTCGGTGATCGCCTCCCGGCTGACCGAGAACCCCGACGTCAGCGTCGCCGTCATCGAGGGCGGCCCCAGCGACGTCGGCCGCGACGACGTCCTCACCCTGCGCCGCTGGATGGGCCTGCTCGGCGGCGAGCTCGACTACGACTACCCCACCACCGAGCAGCCCCGCGGCAATTCCCACATCCGGCACAGCCGCGCGCGGGTGCTCGGCGGCTGCTCCTCCCACAACACCCTCATCGCGTTCAAGCCGCTGCCCTCCGACTGGGACGAGTGGGCCGAGGCCGGTGCCGAGGGCTGGGACGCGGCGTCCATGGACCCGTACTTCGCCCGGCTGCGCAACAACATCGTCCCCGTCGACGAGGCCGACCGGAACGCCATCGCCCGCGACTTCGTCGACGCCGCGCAGACCGCGCTCGGCGTCCCGCGCGTCGAGGGCTTCAACAAGCGGCCCTTCCACGAGGGCGTCGGCTTCTTCGACCTCGCCTACCACCCGGAGAACAACAAGCGGTCCTCGGCCTCCGTGGCCTACCTCCACCCCTTCCTGGACCGGCCCAACCTCCACATCGCCCTGGAGACCTGGGCCTTCCGCCTGGAGTTCGAGGGCACCCGCGCCACCGGCGTGCACATCCGCACCAAGGACGGCGAGGAGCACGTCGTACGCGCCCGGCGCGAGGTCCTGGTGTGCGCGGGCGCCGTGGACACCCCCCGGCTGCTGCTGCACTCCGGCATCGGGCCGCGCGCCGACCTGGAGAAGCTCGGAATCCCCGTCGTGCACGACCTGCCGGGCGTCGGGGAGAACCTGCTCGACCACCCCGAGTCGGTCATCGTGTGGGAGACGCACGGCCCGATCCCGGAGAACTCCGCCATGGACTCCGACGCCGGACTCTTCGTCCGCCGCGACCCGGAGTCCGAGGGGCCGGACCTGATGTTCCACTTCTACCAGATCCCCTTCACCGACAATCCCGAGCGGATCGGCTACGAACGGCCCGCGCACGGCGTGTCGATGACCCCGAACATCCCCAAGCCGCGCAGCCGCGGCCGGCTCTACCTGACCAGCGCCGACCCCGAGGACAAGCCCGCCCTCGACTTCCGGTACTTCACCGACGAGGACGACTACGACGGCCGGACCCTCGTCGACGGCATCCGCATCGCCCGGCGGATCGCGGCGAGCGAACCGCTGGCCGGCTGGCTCAAGCGCGAGGTGTGCCCCGGACCGGAGGTCACCTCCGACGAGGAACTCAGCGCCTACGCCCGCCAGGTCGCCCACACCGTCTACCACCCGGCGGGCACCTGCAGGATGGGCGCCGCCGACGACGAACTCGCCGTCGTCGCACCCGACCTGAGGATCCGCGGCCTCGACGGCATCCGTATCGCCGACGCGTCCGTCTTCCCGACCATGACCGCCGTCAACCCCATGATCGGCGTGCTCATGGTCGGTGAGAAATGCGCCGACCTGCTGGGAGGTACGACCCGATGAACACCCCCACCACCACGACCACCGCGCACACCACGACTCCCGAGGCGGCGGCGCAGCCCGTCTTCTCCGTACGGAACCTGTGGAAGGTCTTCGGCCCCAAGGCCGACCGCGTGCCCGCCGACCAGGAGCTCGCCTCCCTCGACGCCGCCGGGCTGCGCGAGCGCACCGGCTGTACCGCCGCCGTACGCGACGTCTCCTTCGACGTCCGCAAGGGCGAGGTCTTTGTCGTCATGGGCCTGTCCGGCTCCGGCAAGTCGACGCTCGTCCGCTGCCTGACCCGGCTCATCGAGCCGACCTCGGGCACGATCGCCATCGACGGCGAGGACGTGCTGTCCATGGACACCGGTCGGCTCCGCGAGCTGCGCCGCCACCGGGCGGCGATGGTCTTCCAGCACTTCGGCCTGCTGCCGCACCGGACCGTGCTCGACAACGTCGCCTACGGTCTCGAGATCCAGGGCGTGGCCCGTGGCGAACGGCGCGAGCGCGCCGCCCAGTTCGTCGCCAAGGTCGGTCTCGACGGCATGGAGCACCGCACCCCGGGCCAGCTGTCCGGCGGCCAGCAGCAGCGCGTCGGACTGGCCCGCGCCCTCGCCGTCGACCCCGAGGTCCTGCTGTTCGACGAGCCGTTCAGCGCCCTCGACCCGCTCATCCGCCGGGACATGCAGGAGGAGGTCGTCCGCCTGCACCGGGAGGAGGGCCGCACGATGGTCTTCATCACGCACGACCTCAGCGAGGCGCTGAAGCTCGGTGACCGCATCGCCCTGATGCGCGACGGCCGGATCGTGCAGCTCGGCACGCCGGAGGAGATCGTCGGCGCCCCCGCCGACGACTACGTCAGGGACTTCGTCCGGGACGTGCCCCGCGAGCAGGTGCTGACCGTCCGCTCGGCGATGCGCCCGGCGCTCGCCGACGAACGCGAGACGGGCCCCGCGCTCGCCCCCGGCGCCACCGTCCACGAGGCCATCGAGGCCGTCGCCCGCACGGGCGAGAACGCGCGGGTCGTCGAGGGCGGCCGGTGCCTGGGCGTGGTCGACCACGCGGGACTCCTCGGTGTCGTCGCCGGGGTCCCGGCCGCTCCGGCGAAGGCGGTGGCCTGATGTACTCCCATACGACCTGGCCGCCGCCGTGCGGCGGCACGACCGGTGCCGACGCGGCCGCGGCGCGCCGCCGCACCGGGACGCGCGACGCCGGGCGGTGGGCCCGATGACCGCCACCGTCACCCCCGCCACTCCCGGCCGCACGACCGCCGGCACCCAGGGCACCACCGGCACCGCCGCCACGAACAGCACCACCGGGCCCACCCGCACCGGCCTCGCCGCACGGCACGCGCTCGCGCGACACCGCGGCCGGCTGATCGGCGCGGGCACCGCCCTCGCCCTCGTCCTCGGAGCCGTACTCCTGGGCGGCGGCGGCTGGCCGGCGGCACTCGCCGTCGACGTGTCCGCGCCGCTGGAGCGCACCAGCGACTGGATCATCGACCACCGCGACAGCCACCCGCTGTTCCTCCACTTCCTCGGCCACGTCAGCAACCTCGTGGTCGTGTCCGTCCGCGCCGTGTACCTGCTGCTGCTCGCCGTCGGCTGGGCCGGCGTCACCGCCGCCGCCGGGCTCGTCGCCTGGCGGGTCGCGGGCGTCCGGCTCGCCCTGACCTCCGTCGCCGCCTTCGCCGTGTGCGGACTGCTCGGCATGTGGGTGCCCACCATGCAGACGCTCGCCCTGATGGTGGTCGCCGTCGCCGCGTCCGTCCTGCTCGGCGGTCTCCTCGGACTCGCCGCCGGCCTGTCCGACCGCATGCACCGGCTTCTGCGCCCGGTGCTCGACACCATGCAGGTCCTGCCGGCCTTCGCGTATCTGCTGCCCGTCGTCCTCGTCTTCGGCATCGGCGTGCCCGCGGCCGTCCTCGCGACCGTCGTCTACGCCGCCCCGCCCATGGCCCGGCTCACCGCGCTCGGCCTGCGCGGCGCGGACCCCGGCGTCATGGAGGCCGCCGCCTCCCTCGGCGCCACCCGTCGCCAGCGACTCCTCACGGCCCGACTGCCGCTCGCCCGCAAGGAACTCCTGCTCGGCGTCAACCAGTCGATCATGATGGCGCTCGGCATGGCCGTCATCGCCTCCGTCATCGGCGCCGGCGGCCTCGGCGACCGCGTCTACCAGGCCCTCGCCTCCGTCGACGTCGGCGCCGCGCTCGCCGCCGGCGTGCCGATCGTGCTGCTCGCCATCGTCCTGGACCGGGTCACCGCCGCGGCGGGGGAGCGGATCGGCGCGGCCCCCGCCCGCCGGGCCGGACTCGCCCGGGCCGCCGGCCTCCTCGCGATCGCCGCCGTCGCCGTCGCGGGGCGCCTGACCGACCGGCTCTCCTGGCCCGCCCGGTGGACCGTCGACATCGCCGAGCCCGTCAACCGTGCGGTCGACTGGATGACCGGCCACCTCTACTCCGGGGTGCCCCTCGTCGGCGGCACCGCCGACTGGGCCGGCCGGTTCACCACCTGGGTCCTCAACCCCCTGCGGGACGGGCTTCAGTGGCTGCCCTGGTGGGCGGTCCTGCTGACCGTCGGCGCCCTCGCCCTGCTCATCGGCACCTGGCGCACCGCCACGACCGCCGTCCTCGCCATGGCCGCCATCGGCGTGCTCGGCGCCTGGGACCCGGCGCTCGACACCCTCTCCCAGGTCCTGGCCGCCGTCGCCGTGACGCTGCTGCTGGGCTTCGCCCTCGGCGTGGCCGCGGCCCGCAGCAGCCGGCTCGGCCGCGCGCTGCGCCCGGTGCTCGACGTCTTCCAGACGATGCCGCAGTTCGTCTATCTGATCCCCGTGGTCGCCCTGTTCGGCGTGGGCCGCGCCCCGGCGGTCGCGGCCGCCGTGGTCTACGCGCTGCCCGCGGTCGTACGGATCACGGCCCAGGGCGTACGCGCGGTGAACCCCGCCGCACTGGAGTCCTCGCGCTCGCTCGGCGCGACCGGTCGGCAGCAGCTGTTCCAGGTCCAACTGCCCCTCGCGCGGCCCGCGTTGCTGCTCGCCGTCAACCAGGGCGTCGTCCTGGTCCTCGCCGTCGTCGTCATCGGCGGCCTCGTGGGCGGCGGCGCACTCGGTTACGACGCGGTCTTCGGCCTCGCCCAGGGCGACCTGGCCACCGGTCTGGTCGCCGGTGCCGCCATCGTCTGCCTCGGACTGATGCTCGACCGGGTCACCCAGCCGACCCGACGCCACGACCCCGCCGGAAAGGGGGCCTGAGATGGCTCGCACCCGCATCGCCGCACTCGCGGCCGCCGTCGCCCTGGCCGCCGGTCTCACCGGCTGCGGCGCCGCCGACATGACCCGTCAGTCCTCCCCGTACGCCGACGCCAAGGGCTCCCGCACGGTGACCCTGTCCGTCCAGTCGTGGGTGGGCGCGCAGGCCAACGTCGCCGTCGCCCGGCACCTGCTGGAGCACGAGCTCGGCTACCGGGTCGACACCGTCCAGATCGACGAGGTCCCCGCCTGGGACGCGCTCAGCCAGGGCCGGGTGGACGCCATCCTGGAGGACTGGGGCCACCCGGAGCAGGAGAAGCGGTACGTCGACGACAAGAAGACGATCGAGCCGGGCGGCGACCTCGGCGTGACCGGTCACATCGGCTGGTTCGTCCCCACGTACTTCGCCGAGAAGCACCCCGACGTCACCGACTGGAAGAACCTGGACAAGTACGCCGACGACTTCCGCACCGCGGAGAGCGGCGGCAAGGGCCAGCTCCTCGACGGCTCCCCGTCGTACGTCACGAACGACAAGGCGCTCGTGAACAACCTCAAGCTCGACTACGAGGTCGTGTTCGCGGGCTCCGAGGCGGCGCAGATCACCCAGATCAAGCAGTTCGCCAAGGAGAGGAAGCCGTTCCTGACCTACTGGTACAAGCCGCAGTGGCTGTTCGAGAAGGTCCCGATGACGGAGGTCAGGCTGCCCGCCTACACGGAGGGCTGCGACGCCGACCCGGAGAAGGTGGCCTGCGCGTATCCGCACACGCCGCTGCGGAAGTTCCTCAACGCCCGCTTCGCGGACGGCGGGGGCGACGCGGCCGCCTTCCTGAAGAAGTTCCGCTGGACGACCGAGATGCAGAACGACGTCGCCCTGATGATCGCGGAGCAGAAGCTGTCACCGCAGGAGGCGGCCGCCCGCTGGGTGAAGGACAACGAGGCCACCTGGCGGACCTGGCTCCCGGCCTGACGCGGGCCGGGAGCCCCGTCCTCCGGTCACTTCGACATGATGAAGTCCAGGGCGGCGCCCGAGGCGGTCGTCCAGTAGGTGACGAGCTGACCGTCGTCCGCGTACAGGGTGCGGACGGGCATGGGCACGTCGACCGCCGTGCCCGCGGTGGTGCCCGGCTTGCGGCCCTGGAGGGTGAGGCTGATGCTCTTCGCCTCGTACTCGTCCCGGGCGCCACCGCTGACCAGCAGTGCGGCATGGGCCTCGTCACCCGGCGCGAGGGTGACCGGCCTGCCGGGGTCCGGGTCGCTGTCCTTGATCACGGGGACCGTGGTCCTGGCGTCGGCGCCGAGCCGCACCCGGGGATAGCCGTACAGGTCGCACTTCTTGTCGCCGGTGTTCTGCACGGTGATGAGGAGGTGCCTGGCCTCCTTGCTGTCCGCGGGCTCCTTCTGGGCGGACACCGCGAGGTGCTCGGTGGTGCAGGCGGCGACGGTGGCGGTGTCCCCGGTCCCGCCGGAGCCACCCGGGTCGCTCGACGTGGCGCTGGGCTCCGGCGAGTCGGTCGCGGTCGCGCCCGGCTTCGCCGAGCCCGTCGCGCTCGCCCGGTCCGAAGGCGCGGCCGTCGCCGAGTCCTCGGCCGCGTCCGGCCCGCACGCGGTGGTCCCGAGCAGCGCGGTGACCACCGCGGCCCCGACGGCATAGCTCTTCCAGGCAGAAGTGTTCATGTTCGTTCCCCCGTGGTCGGCCGCACGCGGCCACTCTCGACTCTTGCCGGTAACCAGAGTCTGCGTGCGCGGGCCGTCCGCGACACCTCTGCCACGGAGCTGTTACCGACGGGGGACACGGAAGTATCGATTCCGCCCCACTCAGGTGTTCCTCCCACGTCCGCGCGGGAATTCCCGTCCCCCGACCGGAGGTTACGCCGTACATGACTCTCGGCGTGACGCTCACCTCGACCTCCCGGCAGCTCCCCGTCGACGACACCGTGCGACTCGCGCGCGAGGCGCGGGACGCGGGCCTGCACTCCGCGTGGTTCGGCCAGACCTTCGCGTACGACTCGCCGTCGCTCGCCGCGATCGTCGGGCGCGAAGTGCCGGGCCTGCAGGTGGGGACGTCCGCGATACCGATATTCGGCCGCCATCCGCTGCTCGTCTCCAGCCAGGCCCAGACGGCCCAGGCCGCCACCGGCGGGCGCTACCACCTCGGACTCGGCCTCGGCACCCGGCACCTCACCGAGACCGGGTTCGGTCTCCCGTACCAGAGGCCCATCGGTCTGCTCAGGGAGTTCCTCACCGCCCTGCGGCCCCTCCTCGAAACGGGCCACGCCGACTTCCACGGAGAGCTGCTGACCGCGACGACGCCCTACCCGGCGGCGGTCCCGGGGGCCCGGCCGCCGGTGCCGGTGCTGGTCGCCGCGATGGGTCCGCAGGCACTGCGGGTCAGCGGCGAACTCGCGGACGGCATCCTGCCGTTCCTGGCCGGCCCGCGCGCGCTCGCCGAGCACATCGTCCCGGCCGTGACCGCCGCCGCCGAGGCCGCCGGCCGCCCCGCGCCCCGCGTCGTGGCCCTCGTGCCCGGCGCGGTCACGGCCGACCCCGAAGGCGTACGGCAGCGCGCGGCCGAGTCACTCGCCCTCTACGACCGGATCCCGTCCTACCAGCGCGCCGTCGAGCTCTCCGGCGCCGCCCGCGCCGCCGATCTGGCCGTCCTCGGCGACGAGGAGACCGTCGCCGCCGAGGTGCGGCGCTATCGCGAGGCCGGGGCGACGGAGGTGGTCTTCACCGCGACGGACCTCAGCGGCGAGGCCGACCGCAGCCGCACCTGGAAGCTGCTCGGAGAACTGTCACGCGGCTGAACCGGCCGGGCCTCACGCCCCTTCGTTCTCGAAGGTCTCGACGGTCTCGACGCTCTCGAAGGTCCGCAGCAGATCGGCGGCGACGCTCACCGCGATGGTCGCCGGTTCCTTTCCGGTGATGTCGGTCAGGCCGATCGGCGTCTTGATCCGTTCGAGGTCGGCCTCGTCATGGCCGCCCTCGGTGAGGAGGCGCCTGCGGAACCGCACCCACTTGGCGGCCGAACCGATCAGCCCGATGGAGCCGAGACGAGGCGTGCGCAGGGCGGCGTCGCACAGCGCGGCGTCCTCGGCGTGGTCATGCGTCATGATCAGGACATGGGTGCCGGCCGGCAGCTCCTCGAGGACCTCCTCCGGCAACAGCGGCGTGTGGTGCACATGCACCTGCGCCACCGCGTCCGCCAGCACGGCGAGCCGCTCCTCGGCGAGGACGTCCGAGCGGGTGTCGATCAGATGCAGGTCGAGGTCCTGACGTGCCAGGATGCGGGCCAGTTCGAGCCCGACGTGCCCGACGCCGAAGACCGCCACCGCCCGTACCACCGGCAGCGGTTCGAGCAGCACCGAGACCGTGCCGCCGCAGCACTGCACACCGTGGCGGTTGGTCACCTTGTCGTTCAGGGCGAAATCGATCAGCTCCGGCTCCCGCTCGGACGCCAGCATCATCTCCCGGGCCCGGTCGATCGCCACGGCCTCGACGTTGCCGCCACCGATCGAGCCCCAGGTCTCGGCCCGTCCCACGACGAGCTTCGCGCCGGCGTCGCGCGGGGCGTGGCCGCGCACGGCCGCGACGGTCACCAGCACGCCGGGCTCCCGGCGTGCTCGCAACCGCGCGACCGCGGCGACCCACGTCATGTCAGGCACCGATCGCCGCTTCCGCGTCGACACGGACCCCGCCCTCGGCCCGGCCGCCCCCGACCTCGGCGTCGCCGGCCTGTCCGTGTCCGGCGTCTCCCCGCCGCGCCGCCTGGATCGCCCAGTACACCGCCTCCGGCGTCGCGGGCGAGGCCAGCTCGACACTGATCCCGCTCGGCCCGAACGCGGCGGCTGCCTGCCGCAAGGCCTCCCGCACCGAGAACGCCAGCATCAGTGGAGGCTCACCGACCGCCTTGGATCCGTACACCGCGCCCTCTTCGGTCGCGTTCTCCAGCAGCGTGACATGGAACTCCTCGGGCATCTCCGAGAAGCTCGGCAGCTTGTACGTGCTCGCCGCCTGCGTCAGCAGCCGCCCGCGCTGCGGCCCCACGCCGGTGTCCCAGCGCAGGTCCTCGAGCGTCAGCCAGCCCGCGCCCTGCACGAAACCGCCCTCGACCTGACCGATGTCGATCATCGGGGAGAGGCTGTCGCCGACATCGTGCACGATGTCCACCCGCCGGATCCGGTAGGCACCGGTGAAGCCGTCCACCTCCACCTCGGCCGCGGCGGCGCCATGGGCGAAGTACTTGAACGGCGAACCCCGGAACGTCTTCGCGTCCCAGTGCAGCCCCTCGGTCCGGTAGAAACCGGCCGCCGACAGCTGCACCCGCTGGAAGTACGCGGTGCGCACCAGATCGTCCCAGGCCAGCTCCCGGTCGCTGCCCAGGATGCGCGCGACGCCGTCCACGATCCGTACGTCCGAGGCGTGCCCGCCCAGCTGGGTGGCGGCCACCTGGAGCAGCCGCTCGCGCAACTGCTCGCACGCGTTCTTCACCGCCGCACCGTTGAGATCCGCCCCCGCGCTGGCCGCGGTGGCGGAGGTGTTGGGCACCTTGTCGGTACGCGTCGGGGCCAGCCGCACCTTGCGCAGCGGGATGCCCAGCGTGGTCGCGGCCACCTGGAGCATCTTGGTGTGCAGGCCCTGGCCCATCTCGGTGCCGCCGTGGTTGATCAGGACCGAGCCGTCCTTGTAGATCAGCACCAGCGCGCCGCCCTGGTTGAAGGCGGTGAGGTTGAAGGAGATGCCGAACTTGAGGCCGGTGACGGCCAGGGCCCGCTTGGTGTGCGGGTGCGCGGCGTTGAAGGCGGCGATCTCGCGGCGCCGGTCGGCGATGCCGGCGTTCTCCTTGACCTGCTCCCAGACGGCGGAGATCCGTTCGGGGCGGACGACCGGCTGCCCGTACGGGGTCGACTGCCCCCGCCCGTAGAAGTTGCGCTCCCGCAGCTCCATCGGGTCCAGGCCGAGCAGCGGCGCGCACCGACCCATGATGTCCTCGATCACCAGCATGCCCTGCGGCCCGCCGAAGCCGCGGAAGGCGGTGTTGGAGACCTTGTTGGTGCGGGCGATGCGACCGGTGACGCGCGCGTTGGGGATCCAGTACGTGTTGTCGATGTGGCACAGCGCACGTGCCACGACCGGCTCGGACAGGTCCAGGCTCCAGCCGCCGTCCGCGGTCAGGGTGGCGTCGAGCGCCCGGATGCGGCCGTCGGCGTCGAAGCCGATCCGCCACCGGGCGTGGAACCCGTGCCGCTTGCCGGACATGGTCAGGTCCTGGGTCCGGTTGAGCCGCACCCGGACCGGCCGTCCGGTCAGCTTGGCGCCGAGCGCGGCGACGGCCGCGAACCCGTGCGGCTGCATCTCCTTGCCGCCGAATCCGCCGCCCATCCGCAGACACTGCACGGTCACCTCGTGACTGTGCAGGCCGAGCACATGGGCGACGATCTCCTGCGTCTCCGACGGATGCTGGGTGCTGCTCTGGACGAAGACCTGCTCGCCCTCGTCGACATAGGCCAGCGCCGCGTGCGTCTCCAGGTAGAAGTGCTCCTGATCGGAGAACTGCAGCTCACCGGCGAACACATGCGCGGAGTCGGCGAATCCGGCGTCGACGTCGCCGGTCACCATCACCGGCCGGGCGCCGTGGAAGCTCTCGGCCGCGATCGCCTCCTGCAGGGTGACCACGGACGGCAGCTCCTCGAGCTCCACCTCGACGGCCGCCGCGCCGAGCCGGGCCGCCTCCAGGGTCTCGCCGAGCACCCAGGCGACCGCGTGGCCGTGGAACATGACCTCGTCGGGGAACAGCGGCTCGTCGTGCTTCATCCCGGCGTCGTTGACCCCGGGCACGTCGGCCCCGGTCAGCACGCGCACCACACCGGGCACGGCGAGCGCGCGCTCGGTGCGCAGCGCGGTGATCCTGCCGTGGGCCTTCATGACCTGGACCGGGTAGGCGTGCAGCACGTCCTTGGTCCGGTGGACCAGGTCGTCCGTGTAGAGCGCGGTGCCGGTGACGTGCTGGGCGGCACTCTCGTGCGGCATCGACAGGCCGACGACGGCCCCTTCGGGGCGTTCGGACAGATGACTCATGACGACACCGCCTCGGTGGTCTGTGCGTGCAGCTTCAGCAGGCTCTGGCCGAGCATCGCGGAGCGGTACGCGGCACTCGCGCGGTGGTCGCTCATCGGCGTGCCCTCGGCCCGGAGCACCGGTTCCGCGGCCTCGACGGTCTCCGCCGTCCACGGCCTGCCCTCCAGGGCCGCCTCGGTGGCGAGCGCCCGGATCGGGGTGGCGGCCACGCCGCCGAGGCCGATGCGCGCCTTGCGCACGATCCCGCCCTCGACGTCGAGCGCGAAGGCGACCGCCACGCTGGAGATGTCGTCGAAGCGCCGCTTGGCGATCTTGTGGAAGGCCGCGACCGGCGACAGCGGCAGCGGGATCCGCACCGCGCGGATCAGCTCGTCCGGACGGCGCACGCTCTGCCGGTAGCCGGTGAAGTAGTCGGCGAGGGGGACCTCGCGCTCGCCGTCGGCGTCGGCGAGCAGCACCGACGCCTCCAGGGCCAGCAGCACCGGCGGGCTGTCGCCGATGGGGGAGCCGGTGCCGAGGTTGCCGCCGAGGGTGGCGCCGTTGCGGATGAGCCGGGACGCGAACTGCGGGAACAGCTCGGCCAGCAGCGGCACTTCGCCGTCGAGGCGGCGTTCGATCTCGGTGAGCGTCAGCGCCGCCCCGATCTCGACGACGTCGGACGTGACGCGCAGCTCCCGCAGTTCGGGCAGCCGGTCGACGGCGACCACGCAATCCGCCCGCCGGGAGCGGATGTTCACCTCCACGCCCCAGTCGGTGGAGCCGGCGACCACCACCGCGTCGGGTCGCTCGCGCAGCAACTCAAGCGTCTCGGCCAGGGTGCTCCTCCGCACGAACGTCCGTCCGTCCTGGGCGTATTCGGTGGCGACGGGTGCAGGCGGGGCCTCCTCGCGTCGCCGCGCCAGCGGGTCGTCCTCTGTGGGCGTGCCGACGGCGAACGCGGCGTCCCGGATCGGGCGGTAGCCGGTGCAGCGGCACAGGTTCCCGCTCAGCGCGTGCAGATCGAAACCGTTCGGACCGTGCTCGGCGTCGGTGCCGCTGCCCTCGCCGTCGTCCGGC
This sequence comes from Streptomyces sp. NPDC012769, assembly GCF_042901205.1. Lineage (NCBI taxonomy): Bacteria > Bacillati > Actinomycetota > Actinomycetes > Kitasatosporales > Streptomycetaceae > Streptomyces > Streptomyces sp. NPDC012769. Next base: position 599,282 of record NZ_JBIBCP010000003.1, read on the forward strand.
TCCGGGTGCGCGCAGCGGTCGGGCCGGTAGTACTCGGCGGCCATGCTGCAGACGAATCCCGGTGTGCAGTAGCCGCATTGGGAGCCGCCGCGGACCGCCATCTGCTCCTGTACGGGGTGCAGGGCGGGCGGCGTGCCGGGAGCGCCGGCCGTGGCGAGCCCCTCGGCGGTGACGATCTCCTGACCGTCGAGCGCCGCGACCGGGACCAGGCAGGCGTTGACCGCCACCCAGTCGGTGGGCTTGTTCACCCCGGGGCGGGCCACCAGGACCGAACAGGCCCCGCACTCACCCTCGGCGCAGCCCTCCTTGGTGCCGGTGAGTCCACGTTCCCGCAGGAAGTCCAGCGTTGTGGTGTGGGGAGCAGCGGGTGAGATCGGTGCTTCTTTCCCGTTGACCGTGATCATGTTCGCCAATGTCAGGCAGCTTTCTGTGTTCGAGGGCGCCACGGGGCAGCAGTGGGCGCGGAACGGCACGCAGCAGCGACGTGCCTGGAAAAGGTGCGGGAAAAACGGAAGAGCGCCCGGCGAAGGGCACATCAGAACGGCGTGATCAGCAGCCGTGCGCGATACGACCCGGAACCCAGACCGTGGTGTGGGCGAGGCGACTCAGGTCGGAGCTGGTGTACATCCGCCGGTCGCCTCCTCTCGGTCGTCTTGGCCGGTCGTCCTGTCGGTCGTGTCAGGCCGACGTTGACCGCAAGCTAACGGCTGGCGCGGGGCAGGTCAAGAGGGGGCCGGCCCTGTGAGACGGGGCGGCGGCCCGGTGCCGGGACGCTGACGGCCGGACGCTCAGAGGGGCTGGAGCCGGCGGTGCAGCAGGCAGAACTCGTTGCCCTCCGGGTCGGCCAGGACGTGCCAGTTCTCCTCACCGGTCTGGCCGACGTCGGCGGGCTTGGCGCCGAGGGCGAGGAGCCGCTCCAGCTCGGCGTCCTGGTCGCGGTCGGTGGCGTTGACATCGATGTGCAGGGGGAGCCTGCCGGTCCGCGGGTTGCTGCTGGGGCTGAGGACCAGCGTGGGCTGCGGCCCTCCGAAGCCGGCCCCGGGCGGCCCGATCTCGATGCTTCCGTCCTCCCGGCCGAGCTCGACATAGCCGAGGACCTCGCTCCAGAACGCGGCGAGCCGTTCGGGATCGGCGCAGTGGAGGACCAGCTCACTGATGCGGCATGCCATGCCCGTCAGTCTAGGAGGACAATCCCGGACGAAGCGCTTGCCACGCCGACGGCCGTACGGACGGCAAAGGCCGTCGGCCAGGTCCGATCGGGCCTTCAGTACGCCCCGATCGACCAGAAGACGCCGATCTCCTCCTCGCTGACCGCGACGAGGCCCAGGTCGTCGAAGATGTCCAGGCCGTTGACGTACGCCGAGGTGACGAAGCGGTACGAGTCGGTGCCCCGGAGACCCGCCGCGACGAAGTCCGGGGCCGGGTCGGAGGCGGCGGCCGTGGCGTTCGTCCAGTAGCGCGCGGTGGGGCCGTACCGATCCAGCAGCGTCCGGGCGTCCGCCAGGGCGGCGTCCCGGTTCGGACGCGAGCGGACCGGTGCCGGCTCCCCCTGCCACTCCTCGCTCATCACGGCGAGCGCGGCGACCGCCGCCCGGCGCTCCAGTGGATGGAGGACCTCGGGGAACCGCGCGGCGGGCGGAGGGTCGAAGGGATACGCGGGCAGCGCGTCGCGCACCGCGTTCCCGCGGTCCCCGTCGAGCCGGAGCCAGCCGCGCGGATCCTCCACCGTCCGGTGCAGTACGGCGAGGACGTCACGGGCCCAGTCCTCGTGCCGGCGCGGCCCGGTGGCCACGAAGACGTACGGGTCGTCGAGCAGCCGCAGGGCCGCGGCGTTCCAGGGGCAGCGCTCGCCGCGGAACTCCACCAGCAGACCGCCGACCTCGCGACGGAACACCTCCTCCGGATCGCGCGGAAGACGCCGCAGCCGATCCAGCGTCCGGCGGACGAGCTCGCCCGCCCCATCGGCGCCGAGCCCGTCCGGAGCCGGGGGAGGCGGCGGGTCCACCCTGTCCCACAGCGCCTCCAGATGGGCGTCGAGCAGGTCAAGGGCGGTCCGGTCGTCACGCGAGGGCATCACGTCACTCTAGGCCGTGTCCGGGCGTCACTTCCCGTCCGGGCGCAGGCGGTCGGCGAGGAAGGCGAGGATCTCGTCGCGGGCCCGGACCGTGGGGTGGCCGGCCTCGTCGACGAGATGGGCGGTGACGACACTGTGCGGAGTGCCGACCAGGTCGGCGAAGAAGGGCGGCGGGGCCGGGTTGGCGGCAGCGTCCGGGAGGACGCGACCGTCGAAGGCCTCGCCGAGCAGCGCCCGGTAGGCGGCGAAGCGCTGCCCCGTGCACCAGCGGTCGCCCTCGAAGCGGTAGGCGAGGACGGTGAGTCCGTCGCGGGCGAGCCGGTCGCGCACCGCTCGCGCGTCCGCGTCGTCGAGTTCGAGCCCGCCGGGATCGTCCAGCGGCAGCGACGGATGGTTGACCACAGGGGCGATCACCGCCGGCTCCAGGGCCATGGTGAGGGCGAAGTTGCCGGTGAAGCACAGACCGATGGCACCCACCCCCGGGCCGCCGCACACCTCGTGCGCCCGGCGCGCCAGGCCGCGCAGCCACACCGTCACCGGGCTGGTGCCGCCTCCGGCGAAGGCCCGGAACTCCGCGCTGACACAGGCGCGGCGGACGACCTCCCGGCCGCCCTCGACCGTGGGGAAGGCGCCGTCCGTCCCGAACAGGGAGGGCACATGGACGGTGAAGCCCGCGTCCCGCACCCAGCGGGCGAGCCGCAGGACGTCCGGACTGATGCCCGGCATCTCGGGCAGCACCACCACCGCGGGCCCGGCCCCCGCCACGTACACCGTCTTCTCCACCCCGTCCACGGCCACGGTCCGGCGGCTGAAGTCGGTGATCGGATCGTCGTCGCTCATGGGGCCAGCCTGCGCCCCGGACCGGCCGCCGGGTGAGGGGCGGGATCGCCAGGGTCAGGGGTAATCTCGCCACACGCGGTCGGCGGGCCCGCGGCCGGGACACCAAGGGCACGGGGCACGGGGGTACGGGGGGATGGCGGAGGTGACGCGGCGGGCGGGGGAGCGGGGCGACCCGGACGCAGGGACGGCCGCCCTGCGGGTCGGGGTGCTCGCCTACCCGGGCTGCTTCGCGTCGGAAGTCTTCGGCGTCCCCGACCTGTTGACGATGGCCGCGCACGTCGCCGGACCGGAGGCCCCCGGCTACCGGGTGTCGATCGTCTCCCCCCGCCGCCGGGTCACCGCCTCGGGCGGCGCGCGCCTGGACGTGCGTCCCCTCCACGAGGTCGACGTCCTCGTCGTCCCCGGATGCGAACTGCGCCCGGACACCGACCTCGACGCCTGCCTCGCCCGCCTCGCTCCCGAGACCGCGGCCATCCGCGCCCAGGCCGCTGCCGGGACCGCGGTCGTCTCCCTCTGCGTCGGCGCGTTCCTGCTCTCCGAGGCCGGGCTCCTCGACGGACGCCGGGCGACCACGTCCTGGCTGCACGCCGCCGAACTGGCCCGGCGGTGCCCGGAGGCCGACATCCGGCCCGAGCACCTGGTCGTCACCGACACGGGCGTGACGACCACGGCCGCCTTCAGCGCCATGTACGACTTCGCCCTCGACCTGATCCGCCGGCACAGCGGCCCCCGGGTCGCCCGGACCACCGCACGCGTGGCGCTCGTCGATGACGCCCGGACCTCCCAGACCCCGTACGTCGACGCGCGACTCCTTCCGCAGCCCGGCGGCGCGTTCTCCCAACGGGTCATGCGGCGTCTGGACCAGCACCTCGCCGAGCCCTACGACCTCACCGCCCTCGCGGACGCCTTCCGGGTCAGCACCCGCACGCTGCTGCGCCGCTTCGCCGACGAGACCGGGCGCAGCCCGCTGGCCCATCTCCAGGCGTCCCGGATCCGCCGCGCCCGCCACCTCCTGGAGACCACCGACCGCACCGTCGCCGCCGTCGCCGCGGCCGTCGGCTACCAGGACGCTGGCACCTTCGCCACCCTCTTCGCCCGCCACACCGGCCACCGCCCGAGCGCCTACCGCGCCGCCTTCCGCCGCACGGACCGTACGGCTTGACAACCGGTCGGCCGAGAGACGGCCGATCCGACGGGGCTTCCCCCCTCCCCGAGTCGGTCGGTGTGACGGGCCTCACGCTCCTTCCGTGTCAGGGAACGCGGGGCTGCCCGGTTCAGGAGGCGAATCCGCCCTCGGCCTCTTCACCCCGGCCACCCTGCGGCCGCGGCCGCGAAAGAAGGAAACGTCATGAGAGTCCTCCTCGCCGGAGCCACCGGCGCCATCGGCCGCCCGTTGCTGGACGCCTTGCGTACGGCGGGACACGAGGTCCTCGCCCTCACCCGCAAGCCCACCGCCGAGGTGCCCGGCGCCGGTCTGGTGGTCGCCGACGTGCTCGACCGGGACGCCCTGATGCGGGCGGTGGACGGGATCTCCGCCGACGTGGTGATCCACCAGCTCACCGCGCTGAGCAAGCCTCCCGCCCGATACGCGGACATGCGGCTGACCAACACCCTGCGCACCACCGGCACGCGCCACCTGCTGGAGGCCGCACGGGCGATCGGGGCCCGCCGCTTCCTCACCCAGTCCATGGTGCCCGGCTACGGGTACGTCGACCACGGGCCCCGCCCGCTCACCGAGCGCGACCCGTTCGGCCGGCCGCGCGGCAGCAGGACGGACCCCATGGTGGCCGCCCTGCACGCGAACGAGCGGCAGGTGTGCGCCGCCGACGACATCGAGGGCATCGCCCTGCGGTACGGCGCCTTCTACGGCCTGAGCGGCTCGCAGGGCTTCGTGGACGCGCTGCGCGCCGGCAGGCTGCCCGTGCCGCGCGACGGCGGCGGCACGATGTCGTGGATCCACCTCTCCGACGCCGCCGCGGCCACCGTGGCCGCCATGGAGCGGGGCAGGGCCGGACAGGCCTACAACATCGTCGACGACGAGCCCGTCACCTGGGGGCGGATGTTCGACGAGCACGCCAGGGCGGCGGGGACCAGGCCGCCCCGGCGTCTGCCCGGCTGGGCGCTCCGGCCGGCCGCGCCGTACTTCGCCACCCTCATGATCGACACCTCCCTGCGCGCGTCGAACGCCAGGGCGAAGGCCGAGCTGGGATGGAAGCCCGCGTTTCCCACCTACCGAGAAGGCGTCCGCGCGCCACGCGCCTGACACGACCGGCACCACTTGCCCCTGCCGCTCGCGTTTTTCAGCCACTTGACGTGATACATAATGCGGAAACGTTCTCTCGCGTTCCGGCCGAAAAATACCCCATGATTTTCGGATCGTCACAGCTATCCCTCGCGCATAGAGCGAGGTTGCATGCTCCGGAGCGAGCCCTGTAAGACTGTTTCCGCAGCCGCGAGTCGGCCTATTCCGTGCGCATACGCCGAAGGCTGCAGTTCCATGGCGGGGCGTCACATGATGCACGCATGCCCTGCGTCGGCCGTAGACCGTGAAGTCACTGTGATCTCGGATGAGGTGTCCTGTGCCTCCTGAAAGCGGCAAGCGTGTGCTGCGAGAAGTAATTCACTCTCTAGGACCACTCGGTCCCGCGGGACCCCGTCCGGAAAGCCTCGGACTCGTCAATCTCACCTCCAACGAGAATCCGGTCGGCGGCCGACACCGCCGGTATCCGGAGTACTCGCCGGACTATCTGGCACCGCTTTACCTGGGTGTGCTGGACGAGATCGACCCGCCCCCGCCGTACGGGACCGAGCACGCCGCCGGGCGGGAGGACGGCCGTACGGGGGCCGCCGACGTGGTGATCACCCGTGGGGCCACGGAGGCCCTCGACCTCGTCCTGCGGGTGCTGTGCGAGCCCGGACGGGACGCCGTGGCGGTCTCCTGGCCGAGCTTCGGCTTCTTCGAGCGGCTCGCCGCCCTGCACGGCGTGACCTGCCATCGCGTGCCGCTCGGCGGGGAGCGGTTGGACCGGCTGGACGTCGACCGGCTCGTCTCGCTCCCGGTCAAGGCGGTCTACCTCTGCGACCCCAACAACCCGACCAGCACCCGCCTGGACACCGGTGATCTGGAGCGCCTCCTCGACCGGTTCGACGGCTTCGTGATCATCGACGAGACCTACGCGGAGTTCAGCGGCCGCCCCTCGCACCGGCACCAGGTTCCCTCCCGCCCCGGCCTGATCTCGGTGCGCTCGATGTCCAAAGGACTGGCCATGGCCGGACTCCGCCTCGGAGCCCTCTTCGCCGCCCCCGACGTCACCGAGGCGGTACGCCTCGTCCGCCCGCCCTTTCCCGTACCGCGACCGGTGGCCGAGGCCGCCGCCGCGGAATTGGCCGACCCCGCGACCATCGCCGCTCGCATCACCTCCTGCGTGGCGGAACGCGACCGGCTGGCGAAGGAACTCGCGGAATGCCCGGGAGTGCTCCGCGTCTTCGCGGACGCGGGATTCGTCACCGTCCGGGTCGCCGATCAGGACGCCGTCATGGCCGAAATGGAGAATTCCCGCATCGCGGTGCTTCCCGCACCCGAAAGATGGCACGGACATCTGCGGATCTCCGTGGGAACGCGTGAGGACAACGCCCGGCTGCTGGCGGCCCTGCGGCGCGCCGGCGCCCGGCGCATCACCCCCTGATTCCCTGCGCCGCACGCCTCGATTCCTTGCACATTCCCCCTGATTCCTTCCGCCGCACCCCCTGCATCCTTTTCTCCCTTCCCCCCTTTTTTTCAGCCCGACCCAGGAAAGCAGACGCTCGTGACCGAAGAACTCACCCTCCCCAAGCAGCAGATGGACACCGCCCTCCTGACCGTCAGCCGCGAGGACATCCGCGCGATCTCCTCCGTCGTGGTCGACGGGCAGACCCACCGGCTCGGCCAGCAGCGCGACTTCCGGCGCAACGACCAGCTCGCCGCCTTCCTCCCGGAGACGGGACGCCTGTCGCTGGCGTGGGTGCGCCTGGCCGACGGCGAACAGCTGGACGTCCACCAGCACCCCACCAAGTCGATGATCCTCGTCTGCAAGGGCTCCGTGCGGCTCCTCGGGGACCAGGAGCGGGAACTCGCCGAAGGGGACACCGTCGCGGTGCCGCCGGGCGCCCGCCACGGCTTCGTCACGCGGCCGGGCGAGGTGTTCGAGGGCCTGTCGGTGCAGTTCGAGGGCAGCGGCCTCTACGAGGACGAGACGGAACCGCGGGTGCGGTTCGACGGCGACCTCGCCTCGCTGGCGGAGCTGGAGCGGTACAACGCGGAGCGGCTGGAGCAGTTCGGCCGACACCGCATGTTCGAGCTCTTCGACAGCGGCCGGGTGACCGCGGACCCCGAGATGCGCGCCCGCTTCGTCAACGCCCTCTACGTCTGGTCCGTGTACTTCCAGCGCATGCTCTACGCGCGGCAGGCCGTCTGCGCCGACCCGCGGCTGCGCGAGGTGTACGCGGGCCACCTGCGCGAGGAGTTCGGGCACGACGTCCTGCTGAAGGAGCGGCACGGCATCAGCGAGACGGTCTACGACCCGATCCTGGAGGCCGTGGGCAACTGGTTCGTCCTCCAGATGCACGGCGCCGACGAGGCGGCGAAGATCGTCATCGTGCACATGGTCGTCGAGTCGTCCTGCCAGGTCTTCGGCGAGCGCACCGGCGTCGCCTTCCCCGAGGAGACGGCCGACGACGTCACGTACTTCGACCTGCACTCGGAGGTCGACGAGGACCACCGAGAACTGGGCCGCGACCACCTCCGCGGTCTGTCCACGTCCCAGTTCCCCCACCTGATGCGGGTCTGCGGGCAGGCGTGGGACCAGCTCGACGTGCTCTTCGAGCGCATCGCCACCCACATGGTGCGCTGACCGCCCCAGGCACGGAGAGGAGAGCCGATGCGACACGCACGCTCGGGCGCGGGGCCGTTCCCGCACCCGGACAACCGCGACGCGTTCATGGAGCTGCTGCGGCAGGTCGTCGACGACTACTACCGGTGGCACACGCGCTGCGCGGACGCGGCCGCACCGGCTCTCCCCGATGCCGGCCCCGACGCGACTCCCCGGGTCCCCGCCGGGACGGACGACATGAAGGCCGTCGAGGACCTGGTCCGGGAGCTGTCGGGCCGCCTCGCACGCGCCTCGACCCCCTTCCCCTCGCCGCTCTACCTCGCGCACATGACGCCGGACGTACCGGTGGCGGCCAGCCTGGCCCACCTGTGCACGACGCTCTACAACCCCAACAACGTCACGCCGGAGGCGTCTCCGGTGACGACCGACATCGAGCACCAGGTGTCCGACGACCTGTGCCGCCTCGTCGGCCACCCACCCGGCACCGGCTGGGCACACCTGTCCTCGGGCGGCCACGCCGCCAACTACGAGGCGCTGTGGATCGCCCGCAACCTGCGCAGCATCCCGCCCGCGGTCGCCGCCCATCCCGCCGCCCGCGACCTCGTCGCCGGCGTGTCCCCGATCGTCCTGGCCAACATGCCGGTCGGCCGGGTCCTGGACCTCGTCGAGGCCCTGGCCGGCCGAGGCCTCCTCGCCGAGGTCGGGCGCCTGGCCGCCGCCCGGCGGCGGGAGGCGAACACCGCGGGCACCCTCCTCCTGGCCCGCAGCGCCCACTACGCGTGGGACAAGTGCGCCGACCTGCTCGGCCTCGGTCCGTCCGACGTCGAGCCGATCGGCCTCACCGAGGCCCATCGGCTCGACGTCGTCGCCCTCGGCCGCCGCGTACGCGCCCTGCTGGAGCGAGGACAGCCCGTCCTGGCGGTGGTCGCCATGTGCGGCAGCAGCGGCGAGGGCGCCGTGGACGACCTCGACGCCATCCTGCGTCTGCGCGACGACTGCGAACGGCGCCTCGGGGCCTCGTTCCACGTCCATGTCGACGCCGCCTTCGGCGGCTACTACCGCAGCCTGTGGCTCCGGGCCGACGGGGCGATGGCCTCCTACGACGAGCGGCCGCTGCCCGGCAGCGGCGCCGTCATGAAACCGGAGGTCCACGCCGCCTTCCGCGCGCTGCCCCGGGCCGACTCGGTCACCGTCGACCCGCACAAGAGCGGCCACGCCCCTTACCCGGCCGGCGGCCTCGTCCTGCGTGACGCCAGAGCCGTGTCTCTCGTGGCCCGGGAGTCGGCGTATTTCGGCCAGGGTGACGGCCACCGGCTCCCGTTCGGCCCGCACACCCTCGAAGGAGCCCGTCCCGGCGCCGCCGCCGCTGCCGTCTGGGCCGCGCACCGGCAGATCGGCCTGCACGCCGAGGGCTACGGCCGGCTCCTCGGCGGCTGCGCGGCCACGGCCCAGCGACTGCACGAACGCTTCTCCCCGAGCCGACCACGCGTCACCGGAGTGACCGGAGCGACGGCCGGCGCGCGTCCCGGGATCGTCAGCTGCTTCGCCCCGGATCTCGGCATCCTCAACCTCTCCGTCCGCTCCGGAGAGGGCGGCGGGAGCCCGGTCCCCGGAGTCACCGCGGGGCGCCACGTCCTCGACTCGATCCTCGCCGAGGCCGCCGCCGCCCCGCTGACCAGCCTCTACGTGTCGGGGAACACCCTCACCGGCCGGGCCGGGCCCGGCGGCGGGGAACAGGTGCTGCGGCTGGTCGCCATGAAGGAGCTCGGAGCGGGCACGCTGGACACGGTCGAGGAGGTCCTGCGGGCCGCCGTCGCCCGGTCACTGGGCACCAGGGGCGCCGCGGGGTGACCGGGCCGGCCCGCCGCCGCTCAGCGACGGCGGGCCACGACGAAGAGCCGCCGGAAGGGGAAGAGCGTACGACCGTCCGGCAGTGACGGGTACGCCACGCGGAGCCGGTCCCGGTACGTCTCACGGAACACGTCGAACTCGGCCGCGGACAGACCGTCGACGACGGGCCGCAGCCCAGCGGCCTCGACCCAGGTCCAGACCGGGTCGGGGCCGCTCAGCACGTGCAGGTACTCGGTGCTCCAGACGTCCGCGTCGACGCCCGGGCCCGCGAGCAGCCCGTAGTACCCGGCCGCGTCCAGCGTGTGACGGCGGCCCAGCGACCGGAGCAGGTCGGGCGGACCGAGCGGTCCCCCGTCCGGCCCGCCGCCCTCCAGCGTCTCCCGCATCAGCCGGTGCCACGGGGCGTCGTGGCACACGGGCATCTGCACGGCCAGGACACCGCGCGGCGCGAGGTCGTCGACCATGCGCCGCAGGATGTCGTGATGGTCGGGGACCAGGTGGAACAGCGAATTGGCGAACAGCAGGTCGGCACGGCCCGCGGGGCGCCACGAACGGATGTCCTCCTGGTGGAAGGCCGCTCCCGGCGCGATGCCGGCCGCCGTTCGCAGCATCTCCTCGGAACTGTCGACGCCGTGCACCTCGGCGCCGGGGAAGCGCTCGGTCAGCAGGCGGGTGATCGTGCCGGGACCGCAGCCGACGTCGTACACGATCGCCGGGGGCGCGTCGAGGCGGACGCGGTCCAGCAGCTCCACCGCCGGACGCGTGCGGTGTTCGCGAAAACGCAGGTACAGCTGCGGATCCCAGCTGTCGGCCGACGGGGACGGGCTCGGGGACTGCGTGGTGGTCATCGGGACTCCTCGGTCGAAACGCTGAAGACACCGCTCCCGGCCGCGGACGCCGAGGGGCGCCAGCGGCCGGGAACGGACGGGTGGGCACAGGCCGTCAGACCGCCACCGGCCGGCCCGCCTGCAACCTCCACAGACCGGCGTAGACGCCGTCGCGCGCGAGCAGTTCCGCGTGCGTCCCCTGCTCGGTCACCAGGCCGCCCGTACCGAGCACGTAGATGCGGTCGGCACCGCGGACGGTGGACAGCCGATGGGCGATGACGACCAGGGTCCGGTTCGCCCCGAACACCTGCAGCGCGTCCTGGATGGCGGCCTCGGTCTCGTTGTCGACCGCCGAGGTGGCCTCGTCGAGGATCACGACAGGAGGGTTGCGCAGGACGGTGCGGGCCAGCGCGATGCGCTGCTTCTGCCCGCCGGACAGCGCGGCACCGCGCTCCCCGATCAGGGTGTCGTAGCCGTGCGGCAGCGCGGTCACGAAGTCGTGGGCCCCGGCCGTACGGGCGGCGGCCACCAGCTGCTCGTCGGTGGCACCGAAGGTGCCGTACCGGATGTTGTCCGCGATCGTCGAGTCGAACAGGAACGGCTCCTGGCTCACGTACCCGATCGTGCGCCGTACGTCCGGCAGGGCGAGGGAGCGCACGTCCACGTCGTCGAGCAGGACCCGCCCGCGGCCGGGATGGCGGAAACCCATGAGCAGTTTGGCGATGGTGGTCTTGCCCGCACCGGTGGTGCCGACGATCCCGATGGTCTGACCGGCGCCCACGGTGAGCGAGGTGCCGCGCAGGGCCGCCGGCCGTCCGGGGTAGGCGAAGTGCACGTTCCGCAGCTCGATCCTGCCCTTGACCTTCCGGACCGGCAGCCGCCTGGCGTTCTCGGCATCGGCCTCCTGGGGCAGCTCGTGCAGGGACCGCACGCGGTCCAGGGAGGCGAGGGTGCGCTGGTACTGGTCGGTGACGTTGCCGAGCCGCGACAGCTTGGCGAGGGCGTTGCCCGGGAGCTCGATCAGCGGACCGAACGCCGCGGTGGACACCTGCCCCCGCAGGACGGCCCTGCCGCCCAGGAGCAGCGTGCCGACCAGCGTCGACCACGCCGACAGCCGCAGGACCTGCGTCTGGGCCGCCGCACTCCGGTCGGTGCTCCGGTTGACCTCGCGGTACTCCCGGCTCAGCTCGGCGACCCGCCCGCTCTCGTGCTCCTCCGTGCACGCCGACTTGATGGTGGTGTGCGCCTGCAGGTTCTCGGCCATCCGGGCGTTCAGCCGCGCCCGGTGCTCGCCGGACGTGCCGTGGTCGGCGATCGCGCGCCGGTGGAACCGGAACGACAGCCAGGTCACCAGGGGCACCGGGGCGAAGGCGACCCAGGCGATCTGCGGGGCGAGCAGCAGATAGACCGGGACGAGCACGGCGAAGCTGGTCGCCATCTGGACCACTTCGTGCAGATGGGTGCCGACGAAGGAGCCCAACTGCCCGACGTCCTCGGTGAGCACCGCGGAGACGCGGCTGGTGCGTTCGTTCTCCAGGTCGGCCGGCGCCAGGCGCTGCACATGGTCGTACGTACGGGTGCGCCAGTCGTCCTCGACGGCCTGACCGATCCGGCGCCACTTGACGTCGGCCCGGTAGGTCAGGGCCGCCATCGTGAGGCAGGCCAGCGCGGCGGCGCCGGTGAGGGCCGACAGCTGCGTCGCGGTCCCCACCAGGCCGAGGCCCGTGAGCGTGGTGCTGCCGCCCCGCGCGAGCACCAGCACGATCGACGGCACCAGGGCGTACATCGCCAGCTCCGCCAGCTGGGCGAGGACGGAGAGCACCGTCGCCGAACCGACCTGCCGGCGGTGCCGGCCGATGATGGTGCGCAGCGGGCGGCGGCGCGGGGCCCCGTCGTCCGCTCGGTCGGTTCGCGGTGCGCCGTCGAGCCGCCGCCACGACCGTCTGACCACGACGGTCGTCGCGGCCGCCGCAAGGCCGAGACTGACCAGCGGGCTGACGAGAAGTTTCAGACAGAAGGTGCCGCAGGCCGCCACCGCCACCGCGGTCGCGAGGGCTCCGCCCTTGACCACCGCCTTGGACCTGACGTGCTGCCGGGCCAGCGCGGGCAGCCCTCCCGGTGCATGAGCACCGGTGCCCGTACGACCGCGGGGCGTGGCGCCGGCGGGCGAGGCGCCGTCGTCGGCGAGGCGGGCCTCGACGTACGTCAGGGCGCGTGCGACGGCCACGTGCACGCGCAGGGCGATGTCCCGCGGTGCGACGACGGGGTCGTGCAGGACCAGCAGCCGTCCGGTGACCGGGCTGACCCGCGCCTCGGTGACGGCGTCGTCGTCCGCGAGGAGGTTCTCGATCAGACGGGCGAGGAAGGGCCTGCGCAGCACCGGTTCGACGTCCCAGCGCTGTCTGCCGGGGATCACGGAGCGGGCGTGCAGCATGCCCCGCACGTCCGGAGGGCGTGGCGTGGGGACGTCGACGGCTGGGGCCAGGAGCAAGGACATCGCAGCTATCACCGGGTTTCGAAGGGGGCACGAGGGAGGGCGGACCGGCCGCGGGGACCGAGGTCCAGGCGGCTCAGGGGCTCGTCGGGCGACTGGGCGGCAGCCGCCAGCAACCGCACCCAGTCGTCGAAGAGGTCACCGACCGTCCGCCGGTCGAACAGGTCGGTGTTGTAGCGGACGAGTCCGTCGAGACCGGCCGGTCGGCCGTCCGGCCCCTCCCGCTCGGTGAGACCGACGCTGAGCGGGTCGATGGCCGTGTCGGTCCCCACCTGGAGCTCGGTCACCCGCAGCCCGGGCGGGGCGAAGCGGCCCGGTGGCGTGTTCTGCAGGACGAGCATGACGGGGTACGGGTGAGGGCCGGCGCCCAGCGCGTCCACCAGCCGGCCGAAGGCCAGGTCCTGGTGGGCGTAGGCGCCGAGCGCGGCCTCACGGGACTGTTCCAGGAGCTGGGTGAAGGTGGGGTCGCCGGAGGTGTCCGTGCGCAGCACCACGATGTTGACGAAGAGCCCCACGAGGTCGTCCAGGGCCTGGTCCGTGCGTCCCGCGACGGGGGTGCCGACGAGGATGTCGGTGCCGGCGCCCAGCCGGGTGAGCACGGCGGCCAGCCCGGCGTGGAGCACCATGAACAGGCTGGTCCCCGTGCGGCGGGCCACCTCGGCCAGCCGCGCGTGCACCTCGGCGTCGACGCGGACACCGAGATGGCCGCCCTCGTGCGACACGGCGCCGGAGCAGGAACGGCCGTACGGGAGCAGAGGATCCCGCGGGAGGTCGGCCAGGACCTTCGTCCAGTGCCCGAGCTGGGCCGCGGCGAGGCTGTGCGGATCCCGGGAGTCGCCCATGAGCCGGTCCTGCCACAGGACGTAGTCGGCGTACCGGACGGGCAGCGGCGGCCAGTCGGGCCGCTCACCGCGGCCGCGGGCGGTGTAGGCGGTCGTCAGGTCGCGCACGAGCGGGGTGACGGACCAGCCGTCCGCCGCGATGTGGTGGATCGTGACCAGCAGGACGTGGTCGTCGGGGGAGAGGACGAACAGCTCGGCGTGCAGGGGAGGTTCGGACGTGAGGTCGAACGGATGGCGCGCGGCCCGCGTGAGGTGCGCGAGCAGGCGGTCCTCGTCCTCGACGTCGGTGACGGCCAGGTGAAGGGCCGGCGGGTCCAGGAGGTGCTGGCAGGGCCCGCCGTCGGTCTCCCGGAAGACGGTCCGCAGCGGCTCGTGTCGCGTCATGACGTCCACGAGCGCCTGCCGCAGCGCGGCGCGGTCGAGACGGCCGCGCAGCCGCAGGGCCAGCGGGATGTTGTAGGTGGCGCTCGGTCCCTCCTCGCGGTGCAGGGACCACAACCACTGCTGGTCGTGCGACAGCGGCAACCGCTCGGGGCGCGGCTGGGCCACGACGGCGGCCCGGACCGGCAGCCCGTCCCCGTCCAGCCGCTGCGCCAGGGCGGCCACGGTAGGCGCCTCGAACAGGGTCCGTACGGACAGTTCGGTGTGGAGGGTGCTGCGGATGCGGCTGGTGAGGCGGGTGGCGAGCAGCGAGTGGCCGCCGAGGGCGAAGAAGTCGTCGTCGGCTCCGACAGCGGGCAGTCCCAGCACCTCCGCGAACAGCCCCGCGACGACGTGCTCCTGAGGAGTGCGCGGAGCCCTGCCTCGCGATACGGGATCGATGTCGGGTTCCGGCAGGGCGGCGCGGTCCAGCTTGCCGTTCGGCGTCAGCGGCAGGGCGTCGAGGACGACGAGGGCCGCGGGCACCATGTAGCCGGGCAGGCTCTCCCGGAGGCGGGCGCGCACGGCATCCACGTCGCAGGGCGCACGCCGGTCCACGGGCACGAGGTAGCCGGTGAGACGCGTGTCCCCGGCCCTGGCCCCGGCCCCGGCCTCGTGGGCGGCGACGGCCGCGTCGGCGACACCGGGGCAGGCGGCCAGCGCCGCCTCGATCTCGCCGAGCTCGACGCGGAAGCCGCGTACCTTGACCTGGTCGTCGGCCCGCCCGGCGAACCGGAGCTGCCCGTCGGGCCGCCACCGGGCCAGGTCGCCGGTGCGGTACATGCGCGTGCCCGGCGGCCCGTAGGGGTCGGCGACGAACCGCTCCGCCGTCATGCCCGGCCGCCCGAGATAGCCTCGCGCCAGACCCGCCCCCGCCACGTACAGCTCGCCCGTCACGCCCGGCGGCACCGGCCGCAGCGCCGCGTCGAGCACGTACACGCGCGCACCGGGGACCGGACGCCCGAGGACCGGTTCCGCGGTGGCGTCCAGCCGGGCGCGGACCGCGTCCACGGTGCACTCGGTCGGCCCGTACATGTTGAAGGCCGTCAGCCCCTCCACCGCCCGCAGCTCCTCCCAGAGCCGCTCGGGGAGGGCCTCGCCGCCGAGCACGGCCACACCGGGCCGCCACTCCTCGCGCGTGAACAGGCCCCGGTCGGCGAGGACGCGCAGATAGGACGGCGTGACATCGACGGAGTCGATCCGATGCCGCACCAGCCACGCCGCGAACCGCTCCCCGTCCGTCCACGTCTCCGCGTCGGGCACGTGCAGCTCGTGACCGCCCATCAGCGCCGACAGCTGACCCCAGGAGGCGTCGAACGAGACCGAGGCGGTCAGCGCCACCCGGAGCGGCCGCCCCCCGACCCGTTCCGCCGCGGGCCCGAAGACCTGCTCCTGGTACTGGACGGCCAGCGCCGCCACGCTCGCGTGCCGGCCCACGACCCCCTTGGGGCGGCCGGTCGAGCCGGAGGTGTAGATCACGTACGCCGGGTGGTCGGGCAGCAGCCCCGGCTCAGGGGCGGTCGCCGGAAACGCCTCCATCCTCTCGGCGGTCCCCGGCGCGTCGAGCACCAGGCGCGGCAGCTCCGGCCCGCCGTCGACGGCGGCCTCCGTGGCGGCGTCGGTCAGCAGCAGTACGGGCCGGGCGTCCTCGATCATGGCGGCGAGGCGCGCGGCCGGGTAGCGCGGATCCAGCGGCAGGTAGGCGGCCCCCGCCTTGAGTACGGCGAGCAGCGCCACGACCAGGTCCGCCGTCCGCGGTAGGGCGAGCGCCACGATGTCCTCGGTGCCCACGCCCCGGTCGACGAGGGCGTGGGCCAGCCGGTCGGCCCGGGCGTTCAGCTCCGTGTACGTGAGGGTGACGGCGCCGGCCACCACCGCGGTCCGGTCCGGGGCGGCCGCCACCCGCTCCTCGAACAGCCGGGGGAGTGTGGTGTGCGGGGCGAGCGGCGCCGTGGCGGAGCGGTCGTCGGCGCCGAGCAGGCGCCGGTGTTCGTCGGCGGACAGCACGTCGATGTGGCTGATCGGCCGGTCCGGCTCCCGCGCGGCCGCCCCGAGCAGCCGCAGCCAGCGTTCGGCCAGCAGGCGGACGGTGTCCGCGTCGCACAGGTCCGTGGCGTACCCGACGGAGGCCGCGAGACCGAGCGGCCGGCCGTCCTCGCGCCGTTCGTGGACGGCGATGTCCAGATCGAACTTCGCCGCCCCCGTCCGCACCGTGACGGCGGAGACCTCGAGACCGGGGACCTGCGGCGCACCGGCGGGGGCGTCGTCGAGGGAGAGCATGACCTGGAAGAGCGGATGCCGGGCCGGCGACCGCGCCGGATTGAGGGCCTCCACCAGGTGCTCGAACGGCAGGTCCTGGTGAGCGTAGGCGCCGAGCGCGGTCTCGCGGACCCGGGCCAGGAGCTCGGTGAAGGTCGGGTCGCCGGAGGTGTCCGTACGCAGCACCAGCGTGTTGACGAAGAAGCCGACGAGGTCGTCCAGGGCCTCGTCCGTGCGTCCGGCGACGGGGCTGCCCACCGGGATGTCGGTGCCGGCGCCCAGCCGGGTGAGCAGGGCGGCCAGCCCGGCGTGGAGCACCATGAACAGGCTCGTGCCCGTGCGGCGGGCCAGTTCCGCGAGCCGCGCGTGCAGGTCGGCGTCGACCTCGACGTCCACCGAGCCGCCACGGTGCGAGGGCACGGCGGGACGGGCCCGGTCGAAGGGAAGCTCCAGCTCCTCGGGGAGGCCCGCGAGCGCCTCGGTCCAGTGGGCGAGCTGGTGTGCGGCGAGGCTCTCCGGATCCTGGGCGTCGCCGAGGAGCCGGTGCTGCCAGAGGGTGTAGTCGGCGTACCGGACGGGCAGCGGCGGCCAGTCGGGCCGCTCGCCCCGGCCGCGGGCGGTGTAGGCGGTCGTCAGATCCCGGACCAGGGGAGTGAGGGACCAGCCGTCGGCCGCGATGTGGTGGATCGTGACCAGCAGGACGTGGTCGTCGGGGGAGAGGGCGAACAGCTCGGCATGGAACGGCGGTTCGGCCGCGAGGTCGAAGACGTGCCGCGCGGCCTGCGTGAGCCGCTCCGGAAGGGAGGCCTCGTCGTCGACCTCGGTGACGGCCAGGTCAAGGGCCGGCGGGTCGAGCAGGTGCTGGCAGGGCACGCCGTCGGTCTCCCGGAAGACGGTCCGCAGCGGCTCGTGCCGGGCCATGACATCGACCAGGGCCTGTCGCAATGCCGACCGGTCGAGCCGGCCGCGCAGCCGCAGGGCCAGCGGGACGGTGTACGTGGCGCTCGGCCCCTCCCACCGGTGGAGGAACCACAGCCGCCGCTGCGCGAACGACAACGGGACCCGGTCCGGCCGCGTCTGGGCGGTGAGAGCCGGCCGCCGGCGGTCACTCGAAGCCAGCCGCTGCGCCAGCCCGGCCACCGTCGGCGCCTCGAACACATCGCGCACCGTCACCTCGGTGTGGAGGGTGGTGCGGATGCGACTGATGAGGCGGGTGGCGAGAAGGGAGTGACCGCCGAGAGCGAAGAAGTCGTCCTCGGCCCCGACGGCGGGGAGCCCCAGTACCTCGGCGAACAGCCCCGCGACGACGTGCTCGTGCGGAGTGCGCGGAGCCCTGCCCTGTCCGCCGTGTTCCAGGGCGGCCGCGGGCAGCGCGGCGCGGTCCAGCTTCCCGTTCGGCGTCAGGGGCAGGGCGTCGAGGACGACGAGGGCGGTCGGCACCATGTGAGCGGGCAGGCTCTGCCGGAGGTGGGTGCGTGCGGCGTCCGTGTCGCAGGAGGCAGGAGCACCGGCGGGAACCAGATAGCCGGTGAGGCGGGTGTCCCCGGGCCGCACCTCGTGCGCGACGACGGCCGCGTGCGCCACTCCGGGGCAGGCGGCGAGCGCCGCCTCGATCTCGCCGAGCTCGACGCGGAAGCCGCGTACCTTGACCTGGTCATCCGCACGTCCCACGAACTGCAGCTGCCCGTCGGATCGCCGGCGGGCCAGGTCGCCGGTGCGGTACATGCGCGTGCCCGGGGGCCCGTACGGGTCGGCGACGAACCGCTCCGCCGTCAGTCCGGGCCGTCCGAGATACCCCCGTGCCAGGCCCGTCCCCGCCACGTACAGCTCGCCCGTCACCCCGGGCGGCACCGGCCGCAGCGCCGCGTCGAGGACGTACACCCGGGCGCCGGGGATCGGCCGTCCGATCGGCGGTGCGGCGTCGGACGGCGTGAGCGGGCCGCTCATCGTCGGGCACACCGTGACCTCGGTCGGACCGTAGGCATTGATCATCCGCCGCCCCGGGGCCCACCGTTCCACCAGCCCCGGCGGGCACGCCTCGCCCGCCACGACCAGCGTCACCGCGGCGGCCTCCGCCGCGTCCACCGCGGCCAGGGCCGACGGCGGCACGATCGCATGGGTGATCCGCAGCTCCGGGTCGGTGAGGGCGGCCAGCGGGTCGCCGTCGGGCACGAGCACCAGCGCGGCCCCCGACAGCAGGGCGGTGAACCCCTCCGCCACGGAGGCGTCGAAGCTGGGCGAGGCGAACTGCAGCATCCGGCTTCCGGCATCGACCGCGAACCCGTCGGCCATGGCGGCGACCATGTTCGCCACACCGTAATGGGTGACCACCACCCCCTTCGGGCGACCGGTCGAACCCGAGGTGTAGATGACGTACGCGGGATGCCGGGGATCCACGTCCACCGCCGGACCGGTGCCCGGGTTCTCGGCCGGGCGGGCGGGGCGGGCGGATTCCGCCAACTCCGCCACCGTGCGCACGTCGTCGATCACGAGGGCGGGAGCCGCGTCGTCGAGCATGTACGCGATCCGCGCCGCCGGGTATCCCGGGTCGACCGGCAGATAGGCGGCGCCCGCCTTCAGGACCCCGAGAAGCGCCACCACCTGCTCCACACCACGCGGCAGCACCAGCGCCACCACGTCCTCCACCCCGATCCCTCGGGCCGCCAACGCGTGCGCGACGCGGTCGGCCCGGGCGTTCAGCTCCCCGTACGTCACGGTCGTGCCGCCCGCCACCAGCGCCACCGCGTCCGGGGCGCGGCGCACCGACTCCTCGAAGAGGCGCGCCACCGGCGCCGCCGCCGTCCCGCCGACGTCACCCGGCAGCAGGCCCCGGAGTTCCCGTGAGGACAGCAGCTCGATCCGCCCGAGCGGGGTGTCCGGATCGGCCGCGGCCAAGGCCGACACCAGGCGCAGCAGCCGCTCCTGATGGTCCACCAGGTCGGCGAGGCCGTACGTGTCGGAGGCCGCCTGCAGTTCCACCCCGGGGGCGGCGCCGTCCCTGCGGTCCCGCACGCAGACCACCAGCTCCGCGCCCTGCTGGGCCGAGACGCTGTGGGCGCGGCACCGATGACCGGCGAAGGTGAAGTCGTAGTCGAAGCGTGTGATGTTGACGAGCGGCGCGAACACCTTCTTGACGCTCACGGCCGGGGCGAGGTCCCGCTGCAGGTCCTCGCCCCGGCAGCGCTGGTGAGCCACCGCTTCGCGCATCCGCTCGTCCGTGTGCGCCAGCAGGGCGCCCACCGACAGGTCCGGCCGCACGGACAGCCGCACCGGGACGACGTTGGCGAGCATGCCGGGCGTCGAGCGGGTCACGGCGTCCGGCCGGCCGGAGACGATCAGCCCCGTCGTGACGTCCCGCGCGCCGGTCAGCCGGTGGGTGTACAGCGCGACCGCGGCCACGACGAGACGGGACCAGCCGACACCGGCGCGCCCGGCCGCCGCGTACACCGCCTCGTGGTCCGGGAGCGGCCGCACGCCGCTCCTCAGGGGCGCCGCCGAGGGACGCTCCTTCGCCGCGGGGCCGATATCCGGCGTCGCGAGGTCGGGCCGGGGCGGGATCGTGGTGGTCCCCGGCCAGCCTTCCAGCCGCTCGGCCCAGAACGCGCGGTCGGCCGCGGCGGCCGGCGAGGCGTGGTAGTCCGCGTCGGCCTGCACCAGGGCGGACAACGGGGCGAAGGGACTCGGGTCGGCCTGCTGCCCGCCGGTCAGGGCGGTGTACACCTCGGCGACCCGACGCGCGACGAGGGCGAAGCCGAACCCGTCGACGGCGGCGTGGTGATAGGTGTGACACCACCAGAAGCGGTCCGAGGCCAGCCGCAGCAGGGCGAAACCGAACAGCGGTCCCTCGGCCAGGTCCAGAGGCTCCGCCACGTCCGCGGCGATCCAGGCCCGCGCGGCCTCCTCCGGCGCGGGCTCCTCACTGACGTCGATCAGCGGCAGCACCCAGGAGACGTCGTCCTCCACGACCTGCACCGGGCCGTCCTCACCGGCCACGAGGCGCACCCGGAGGGCATCGGTCTCGTCAACGACCTGGCGCAGCGCGGCCTCGAACGCGGCGGGGTCGACCGGCCCGTGGATGTCCAGGTACTCGCCGATCCGCCACCCCGCACCCGTCTGAGGGCGGTGCTGCTCGGCCAGCCAGATCTCGCGCTGCGCCGCCGTCACCGGGAGCACCACGGCCGACCCGGCGGCACTCCGCCCCGACGTCGGCGGTGTGGCGGTGACGGGCAGGGGGGAGACTTCGCGGCGGGACAAGAGCAACCTCCGGGGATTCATCTGGACACGCGCGTCGCAGTGTGCAGGAACCGGGGGAAGTGAACTGCGGCGGCGTTCAGGGCCGTACGGGGCATTCATGGGGCATTCGAGCGTGGCGTCGGCCGGAATTCCCCTCCCGCCGCACGAAGGCGCTTACCACTCGAAGGAATGACCCGCGAGCCCGCCGTACCCCCCCCGGGAAGGAATTGGGATTATCATCATCGGCGGGACGGGTGCCCGATCATCGCAGTCCGGGGGGGCATACCACAGGCCGGATCGGCCTAAACGGTTCTCCAATCGATCTTCACTCGAAGTCATCGTATGTGCAGGGGAGTCGGCCGTAGTGCCTGGCAGGCATGCGTGAATGTCGGTTAGCGTGTGCGTGTTGGCCGCGCGGAGTTCGAGTGGTCGCGGCGCGCCGACGAGCGAACTCGTTGGTATCCGCTCTTTCGTCGGGTGGCGCATCACGCCCCTTGGGGGCGAACAATCGCGACGCGGTCACATTCCGTCCTGCTGGCAGTACAAGAGAAAGGCACGGCCCATGCCTCCTTTTTTCCTTCCTTTCCTGGTGGGTATCGTCGCGGCACCCCTCGTGAAGCGGGCGGTGAAGCCGGTGGTGCGTAGCACCATCGCGGCATCCGTCGGCCTCGCCGTGGAAATGAAGAAGGCCGCCCACCAGGTGGGCGAGGAGTTCCAGGACATCACCGCCGAGGTGACCGCCGAGCGGATCGGCGCCGAGCTGCGCGACGGTCAGAAGCCCACGGTGAAGGCAGGAAAGGCCTGACCGACCGATCGGCCGACCGGACATCACGGCACGGGGAATTCCCCGTGCCGGCATCACTTCCCTCTTCCTTTTCCTTCCCGGAAAGCAGTGACCCATGAGCAATCCGTTCGAGGACGAGGCCGGACGCTACCTGGTCCTGGTCAACGAGGAAGGCCAGCACTCCCTGTGGCCCGCCTTCGCCGAGGTTCCCGACGGCTGGACCGTGGCCCTCACCGAGGGCACCCGACGCGAGTGCCTGGACCACATCGAGCGGACCTGGACCGACATGCGGCCGCGCAGCCTCGTCACGGCAATGGACGACGCCCGAGGGTCGGGCTGTTGACCGACCGTCGGCAGAGGAATTCGAAGGACATGGAAGGCGGAGAATTCGTGACCACGACCGAGGCCGAGATCGGGGCCGGGGCGGGCGCGGAGGCGGGGACGGGGGCCGAACAGGATCGGCCCTCCACCGTGGACGTGCTCTACACGGCCGAACTGGTCCACCGAGACGGCACCTACACGCTGATCGTGCGGGACCTGGTGCACGACGTCCGGAAGACGACCACGGTCCCCAGGAGGATGGTGGGCAAGATTCCCCTGTACCTCTCGATGCTCCATCTCGACGATGCCTGACAGGGGCTGACCGGGGCCCGCCACGCACAGCCGACGTGCCGGGACTCAGCGGGGTGCTTCGTGGAGGCGGCCCTCCGCGACGAAGGCGACACCGCCGCCCACCCGTACCGAGTGCACGCGATGGCCCCGCCCGTACGCCGTGATGTCCAGCCTGCTGGGGCGACCGGTGAAGCGGCCCTGACGGAGGACGGCGGGCACGCCGTCCGGGAGGCGGCCATGCAGCCGGAGGTAGGCGGCCGCGCACCCCGCTCCACTGCCGGTGGCGACGTCCTCCAGGAGACCGTCGTTGCTCCAGTGGCGTCCCTCCAGGGCGTCGACGTCGAGAAGATACGCGTACGACGCGCCCAGCCGGGACAGCGGTGCCTCCAGGTGCCTGGCCACGCGGGCGCGGGCGAGTGCGCCCGGGCGGACGGGGACGATCAGATAGGCGAGGCCGGTGGAGACGACCTCCGGCGGCAGGTCCGGGTCCAGGTCGTCCGGAGCCAGCCCGAACAGCTCGGCGAGACCGCGTGGGTCGGGGCGCCCCCCGAAGCGGGCGGCGCCCTGGTCGAGCACGCTCGTGTAGTGGCGCGGGCCGCCGCGCTCGGTGGTGAGGCGCACGGAACGGCCCGGCAGGGCGAGCGTCCAGGTCGCGCTCTCCCGGTGCGGGGCGTGGACCTGGTGGAGCACGGCCGCGGCGCCGATGAGGGGATGCCCGGCGAAGTCCAGCTCCTCGACGAGGTCGAAGACCCGTGCCCGTAGCTCCCCGGCGTTGTCGCGGCTCAGGAAGACGGACTCGAAGTGCCGCAGTTCCCGCGTGATCCGCTGCATGGCATCACCCGTGAGCCCCTCGGCGGCCGGGAAGACGGCCAGACTGTTGCCGCTGTAGGGACGATCGGTGAAGACGTCCACGTGGTGGAAGGCGAGCGCGTCAGCGCTCATCGGGATTGCCATGGCGCATCCTCAGGAGGAGAAGGAGAGGGAGTACGGCGAGCAGTTCGCCGAGCGCCCCGGCCCACAGCGCGGTCCGGACACCCGCGTGCTCGCCCAGGAGCCCGCCGACGAGGGCCCCCAGCGGCATGCATCCCCACACCACGAACCGGAACGTCGCCGTCACGCGCCCGAGGAGCGGTTCGGGGCACAGGCGCTGGCGCAGCGCCACCGAGCCGATCCTGAAGGGCATGAAGGCCGTCCAGCCGAGGCCCTGGAGCGCCACCGCCGCCCAGAACCGCCAGTCGGCGTGCAGGAGCGGCAGGGCCAGCAGCCACAGCGTCCCGCTGAGGACCACGGATCCGGTCATCGCGCGCCACTCACCGAACCGGGCGGCGACCCGGGTCGTCAGCAGACTGCCGAGGAAACCGCCGATCGCCTCGGCGGTGAAGACCAGCCCGCACAGGAACGGCGAGAGCCCGAGCTCCCCCGAGAGCAGTACGAGCAGCATGGACGCCCCGACCGTCCCGCAGAGGTTGGAGACGGCGGCGGCCAGCGTCAGCGCCCGCAGCGCCGGGGTCCGGAACACGAACCGCAGCCCTTCCCCGATCTCCTTCCGCAGCCGTCCGCCGGCGGGGCGGGTGCGCGGGCGGGGGTCGGCGGCGCGGATACGGGAGAGCAGCAGTGCGGAGACGAGGAAGCTGACGGCGTCGACGAGCAGCGCGACCGGCGCGGTGACGGCGGCGATCAGCGCCCCACCCGCGCCGGGGCCGCCGGCCGCCGTGATGGTACGGGTGGACTCCAGGGCCACGTTGGCCTCCACCAGCCGGTCCGCGTCGACGAGTCGGGGGAGATGGGTCTGGTACGCGATGTCGAAGAACACCGTGCAGACGGAGACGCCGAAGGCCACGGCGTACAACTGAGGCAGCGACAGGACGTCCAGCCAGGCGGCGGCGGGCAGGGTGGCGAGGAGTACGGCCCGGCCGACATCGCACACGATCATCACCCGCCGACGCCGCATCCGGTCCGTCCAGGCGCCGGCGGGCAGCCCGAACAGCAGGAATCCGAGGTACTCGCACATGACGAGCACGCCCGTCTCGAAGGCGGAGGCACCGAGCGGGCCGATCGCCACGATCGGCAGGGCGAGCACGGTGACGGCCGTGCCGGCCTGGCTCGCGGTGTCGCCGATCCACAGCCGGCGGAAGTCGGCGACGCGGTACAGGCGGGGCGGTGCGGAGGAGGGCGGTGCGGAGGGGGGTGGTGCGGAGGAGGCCGGGGTGGTGAGGGCGGTCATGCCGGGAACACCACCATCCTCCCCTCCGTACCACCATTGTTTTAGTCTTGGCTAAATGGTCCGCAGGTTAGGAGGGCGGGGGACGCGTGGGCTTCCTACGGTTCGGGGTGGACGACCTGGCGCAGCTCCGGTTCGCCATCTCACCCCTGGGGGAGACGGTCGCCGCACTGCGCGCGGTGGCCGACCCGGGCGGGCATGCGCTCCATCTCCCTTGGATCAAACGGATGGTGACGGTCCGTCATCATGAGTCACTCATCAAGAACCTCGCGGTCCTCGAAGCAGCCGTCCCCGCCCCTCGGTGCCCGCTCGCGGAGATCGAGGAGGAACTCGCCGCGTTCACCGGACCGCCGGAGCTGGCGGACGCCGTGCTCGACTGGTGGCACGCCGGCGTCCGGCCGTACTGGGCACGGATCCGCGCCCTCCTGGAGGCCGACGTCGCGTACCGCACCCGACAGCTCGCCGAGGACGGCATCCAGGAGGTCCTGACCCGGCTCCACCCGGCGACGCTCGACTGGTCCGGCGGCCGGCTCGGCTCCCGAGACCTGCCGAACGGCGAACTCCCGCTGGACGGCGGCGGCCTCACCCTCGCCCCGAGCGCCTTCTCCGTGCGCTGCGCCCTCCTGCACGCCCGCCCGGGCGCCCAGCCGTGTGTGGTCTACCCGGCCCGCGCCGTCGGCACCCTCTGGGAGTGCCGGGAGTCCACCGGCGAGGGCCTCGCCCGCCTCCTCGGCCGCAGCCGCGCCGGCCTCCTCACCCGCACCGGCACCCCCAGCACGACCACCACCCTCGCCGCCCGGACCGGCCTGACCCCAGGCGCCGTCTCCCAGCACCTCTCCGTCCTGAAGGACGCCGGCCTGGTGACCGCCCACCGCTACCGCCGCGAGGTCTACTACCGGGCCAGCGACCTGGGCCTGGCCCTCCTGGAGAGCGCGGGCGGGTCATGAGGTCAGCTCGACGCGGTCCGCCGGGACGCGGAGTCACTCGAGCACGAGGGCATCGACGCCGGCGCCACAGGTGACGCGGGAACATGGTCAGAGGCCTTCGCCGGCAGGAACGCGGCCGCCTTCTGTCCCAGCAGACGCGCGAAGAAGGCCGGGGCATCGTCGGGACGCATCCGGGCCAGGGACACCAGGCTGGTGATCGCCGCGTCGGCCACTTCCGCGTGAACGTCCTCCCAGTCGTGGCTCCGGCCCTTGCGCGGGTTCGTGGCCCGGGCACCGATGACCGCCTGCGCGGCCTCGCCGACCTCCTCGGACATCTTGAGTACCTGCAGACTCCACTGCTCCTCGGCCGCGAGCCCCCGCTCGGTGTCGAGTCGCGAGAACAAGCGGGCCAGGTGGTCGATCGTCGTCCATGCATCGCTGTTCATCAGAACCTCCTGGGTTCCCTTCGTACGGGTCGGATGCCGGGCGTGCGCCCGGCGGTCGTCAGCACTTCTGGACGGCGGCCTCCTGGGACGCCGGTCGTTGATCGTCAGCAGGACGATGTCGATCCGCGGGTCGGGCGCCCTGGTCCGGGCCACCGCACGACGATGCGGCAGTGCTTCTTGTCGATGACCTCGCCGAGGGGAAGCCGGTCGTCGGGGGTTCCGGCCGGGTGAACGGTCACGGCCGGGTCGGTGCTCCCGCCGCCGTCGTCGCGTACGTCCTGGTCCCAGGCCCTGACCGTGTCCGCCAACTTCTCTGCGAGAGCGGGGCCCTGGTCGCCGACGGCGTGGGCGTACCACTCCCACACGCGCTCCTCGCGCACCTCGCTGTGCCGAATCTGCACGTACGTGAGGTAGGCGAGCGAGGCGTCGCCGAGGACGGCGGGGGCGTCCGAGCCGGGGGTGATCCCGACGGCCGCGGTTTCCTGGTCGGAGGTGACCGCGAGGCGGCAGAAGCCGGGCAGCGTCGTCGCCGCGTACAGCTGCAGCGAACCGAAGGAGAAGCCGGGCCCCATGGTGACGCCCGTGGCGATCTGGTGAGGTAGCCCGAGCAGAGCCTCCTCCAGGCCCTCGACGCTCCGGGCCGGGCCGTCCTCGAAGCGGAGCTCCAGCCGACCGTCCAGGAGGCGGCTGACAGGGGTGGCACGGGCGTGTGAGCCCTGGGCCGGGACGAACCCGCAGTGCGTGAACTTCCTTGCGACCAGCACATCCCCCCGCCGCTGGAGAGTGATCGCCCGCGTGTAGCCACCGATCTCGAGCGGCAGGACGAGGCGGCCGCCCTCGGCGAGCTGCTCACGCCAGGCCGGTGCGACGTCCCAGCAGTTGTAGGTGATCACGATCGCGTCGAACCCGCCGTGCGGGACGAGAGGAGCTGGTACTCCGTGCGCGGCGTCGCCGTGGAGGACGGTGACGCGCCCGCTGCCGGCCTCCGCGGTGAAGCGGCGGGCGCGGCGCACGACGTACGGGTCGATGTCGCTGGTGACGACCCGCCCGTCAGGGCCGACGACCTGGGCGAGCAGTTCGGCGTTGTACCCGCCGGAGCCCGCCTCCCACACGACCGCGCCCGGCTCCAGGCCGAGGCCCTCGATCATGTCCGCCTGCAACCACACCGCCGACACCGAACTCGTCGCCCGACCGGCCTCGTTGCGGCGCGTGACGACGACGTCCCCGGCGTCGTACGCCGTCCGAAGGTTCCTCTCGGGGGCGAAGCGGTGGCGAGGCACCGACCTCAGCGCGCCCTGGAGCGGCTCGGAGGCGGCCCAGCCGTCGGCGATCACCTCGTCCGCCATGGCGTGCCGGAGGCGGACGGCCTCGGCGGGCTCGCCGGGCACCGCCGGCTGCACCGAATCGATCGCGTACGCGGTCGCCGGAGGCAGGCCTTGGACGACCCCGGGCCAGACCGCGTCGAGCGCGAGTGCGGCCGGCGCGAAGACGTCGCCGACGCAGGCCAGTACGTGCGGGTCGAAGAACTCCCGGCGGAGGAACGTGTCGGGTTCCGGAACGGTGAGTGTCCCGGACCAGCTGGTGACGCGGACGACCGCCGTGAGCCTGGGGACACCGCCGACGGCGTCGGCGAGAATCGTCAGCACGTGAGCGTCTTCGACCTCGGCGACGAGGCCGGTCCTCTCGGCGAGTTCGCGCACCGCTGCCGCCTCGAACGGCTCCGGGCCGACGGGTTCGCCGCCCGGCAGTTCCCACATGCCCCGGCGCGAACGCCCGAGCAGCACCCGACCGGCCTGGTCGGTGACGACCGCGAGGGCGGCGGTCGCCGCAGGACCGGACGGCGGTCGACGTCGCTCCACCGCCCGTGTCTCGGCATGACACGGGCCGCGCAGGATCAGGACCGCCAGCCGGTCGGCGTCGAACCGCTCCGTGTGCTCCCATCCCCCGACCAACAGGCCGATCTCGTCCTCGTCGAGCGCGATACGCCGCCGCTCGGCGGGCGTGTGCTCGGCCACCGGCGTGACGATGACGAGCGCGCCACCGGGCCGCAGCCGCTCACCGAGGCCGTGCAGGACCCGCGTGCGGTCCGAGAAGAACGGCACCACCAGCCGCAGCGCGACCAGGTCGTAGCCGTCCTCGTGCAGCTCCACGGGGTCGTCACGCTCGATGTCCATGCAGATCCAGCGCACCGCCAGGGCGTCCGGATGCTGTTCCTGGGCGCGGGTGATCGCGCTGTCGGCGAAGTCGACCGCGTCCACCGTGTAGTCGAGCGAGGCCAGGTGGGCCGACAGCTCTCCTGTTCCGCATCCGACTTCCAGTGCCCGCCCGCCGCCCTCCGGGGCAGGAACGTGCTCGGCCAGCAGTTTCCGCTCCGTGTCCCCGAGCAGGCGGAAGCCCTTGCCCGCCGCGTAGTGCCGGTCCCACTCCTTGCGCTCGACGTACTCCAAGGGGGTGTCTCCTCACATGACGGTGTCGAACGAGTTGCCGTACCGCGCGCCGGTCAGCCGGCCGGATCCGGCAGCGCTGGACCGCGGGTCCCGCGCTCCGGTCGGCGGGCGAGGGTGTGGACGAGGTGGGCGATGTCCCGGTGCGGGCTGCGCCAGGAGGCCGTCCATTCCAGCTCCAGGGCCGCCTCGTACGTGGCGGGGTCGGGGGCCCAGGCGTCGTCGAGGTGGTCGTGGAAGATGCGTACGCCCTGCCAGGGCAGCGGGGTGAGCCCGTGGCCGGCGGCGAGACGGTCGAGGGCTTCGGCGGTGTCGCCCCGGGTCGCCAGGCCGAGGCGGCCCGGGCTCGTGTCCGTGCCGCTCTCGATGAGCCGGCGCGCGGTCGCATAGTCGCCGCGCAGGGCCTCGCGTACGCCGATGGACCGCCGGTTCTTGGCGAGGATGCTGAGCAGACCGCCCGGCTCGACGAGCCCGGCCAGGCGAGCGACGGGCTCTGCGGGATCGTCCAGATACATCAGCACGCCGTGGCAGCAGACCGCGTCGAACCGTTCCCCGTCGAAGGGAAGGGCTTCGACACCGGCCTCCACCAGCCGCACGCGGTCGGCCAGTTCGGAGTGATCGGCGCCGAGGCGGCGGGCCGCCTCGGCCAGCATCCGGGCGGACGGGTCGGCGCCGGTCACGTCATGCCCGGCGGCGGCGAGGCGGAACGTCATCTCGCCGTTGCCGCAGCCGACGTCCAGAATCCGGGCGGGGCGCGCCGGTAGCTCGGCGAGAAGACGGCGGGCGACCAGATCGTGGCGGAGACGGCCTCGCGCGCTGTGGGAGTGGGCGGCGTACTCGGCCCCGACGCTGCCGAAGTCGGTCATCGCGACCAGCCCAGCTCGGTGTAGGTCCGGCCCGCCAGGATGCCTTCGATCGCCGCGCGGGTGGAGGGAACGATCGGCTCGGGGAGGTCCTTGGCCCTCCACCACTCCCAGCGGACGCACGTGTCGGGCTCGCGGAGTTCGGGTGTGCCCTCCCAGTGGCGGGCGCGGAAGAACAGGCCGACGCGGGGTCGGTCGCCGGGCCGGTCCAGCATGTGCACGGTGTGGACGAGCTCGACGCCGGCCGGGTCGATCACCAGCCCCGCCTCCTCGTGCGCCTCGCGCACGAGGCATGCGGTCGCCGCCTCGGCCTCGCAGTGCCCGGCCAGGGCGTGCCAGGACCCGCCCGCGTACGCGGAGTCGGGGTGCCGCTGCCCGAGCAGGACCTTGCCGTCGCGCTCCAGGTGGAGGTGGACGCCGACCACGTGCAGCACGGTCCCGGACGGCGCTGCCGCCGCCGGTCTGCCCGCCGCGGGGGCGGCCGGCCGGCCCGGGTGCTCGGCCGCGTGGCGCTCCAGCAACGTCCTGGTCGGCGGCAGCATGGTCATGAACGGGAACGTCTTGGGCTCGACCCAGGCGAGCATCACGCCTTCGGTGAGAGGCAGTTCTGCCGGGTCTCCGTTCCAGCGGCCGGTGTAGAGCTGGACGGGCACGCGGGTCCCGTCGATGCCGGTGACGCTCTCGACGCCGTAGGCCTCCAGGTCCGCGACGGTGAGGCCGGCCTCCTCCCGCAGCTCGCGCCGGACCGTGTCGAGCAGGGTCGCGTCCGCGGGCTCCCGGCCGCCGCCGAGCAGGTCCCAGCAGCCAGGCGCCCAGATGCCGGGCTTGTTCGCGTCCCGCAGGTGGAGAAGGTACCGGCCGTGGCCGTCGTGGATGATCGCCGAGGCGTTGAGCGGCCTGATCACGCCGTCCGGGCCGGAGCCGTCGAGCTTGACGCGCGGCGTCGGGGAGAGGGTGGGGCGGCTGGAAGGATCCGTCATGACGACACCTGTCCTTCACCGATGGTGTCGGCCGCCCCTCTCGATGCCCCGTCCGTCGGGGCGGATTGCGGCGGCACCGAAGGGTTCAGGAACTGGCGGGCCTGGAGTTCGTACATCTCCCGGAAGACACCGGCTCCGGCTCCGGGGCTCATGAGGGCGGTGAAGGTGCCGTGCTCGACGACCCGGCCCTCGTCCAGTACGTAGATGAGGTCCGCGTTCCGGACGCTGTGGAGGCGGTGGGTGATCAGGACCGTGGTCTGGCCGGAGCCGGCCAGCTGGTGGATCTGGTCGAAGACCCGCTGTTCGGCGGCCGGGTCGAGCGCGCTGGTCGGCTCGTCCACGATGAGGACGGCGCCGTCGCGATGGCGGGCGCGCGCGAGGCCGATCTTCTGCCACTGCCCGCCGGAGATCTCCTGACCGCCCTTGTAGCCCCGGGCGAGCAAGCTGTCCAGGCCCCGGGGAAGGCCCTTGACCACCTCGTCGGCGCCCGCGTAGGTCGCCGCCGCCTCGATGCTCCGGTCGTCCATCGCGACGCTGCTGCGCCCGATGCCGATGTTCACCCGGGCGGTGAAGGGCCACCGGAAGAAGTCCTGGGCGACCATCGCGACCCGGTCGAACACCTGCGACCGGTCGGCCTCCGCGGTGCTCACACCACCCCACAGCACTCGGCCGGAGTCGGGCAGCCGGGCCCCGCTCAGCAGACGGACGAGCGTCGACTTGCCCGAGCCGTTCCTCCCCACCAGGGCCACGGTCCGGCCCCGGGGGATGACCAGGTCGACCTCGTACAGGGACGGCTTGTCGGCGCCGGGGTAGGTGAAGGTCACCTTCTCGAACCGGATCTCCTCCATGTCCGACGGCACGTCGAGCCCCCCGACGGGAATGGCGCGCCGGGCGGCCTCCTCGCACAGCGTCTCCAGGTCGGCGACGAACAGGGCCTCCTCCTGGACATCCGTGACGCGCAGGACGAGGTCCGTGATGCTCGCCGCCCCCGTCCGGATCGCCAGCACCGCCGTGCCGGCGACGGCCAGGCCCATCTGTCCGTGCCACAGCAGCAGCCCGAGAGCGCCGTAGGTCGCCACCGTCGCGATACCACGGGCCGAGTCCGCCACCACGTTCGTGCGGGCACCGGTCCACGCGAGCCGGGTCTGCTCCCGCTCGCTGGTCTCGGCCATCTGCCGGAAGTGCTTCAGCAGGAACGGGGCCGAGTCATGGACGCGGATCTCGGCCGCGGCCTGCTGGTTGATCAGCAGCTGGCTGATCAGCTTGGCGGCCCGCACATGCTGGACGAAGCGGTGCCAGCTGATGTACCGGTGCCGGGCCATCGTCAGCGAACCCCATGCGCTCGGCAGCGCCATCAGGACGAGGAGCGGCAGCAGCACCGGGTGCAGCACGGTGAGCACACCGGCGGCCGCGATCAGGGAGATCGCCGAGGTGACGACGGCGGTGCAGTAGCCCACCATCCGCCTCGCCGAGTCGGCACCCCACTGGGCCGAGTCCATCAGCTTGTGGAAGGCGTCGTCCTCGATCGCCTCCAGCTCCACCCGCGCCACCAGGCCCAGATACCGCTCGGTCGCCACCCGCTGCGCCTTCGGCTCCAGGATCCCGGTGGCCGCGGACGACGCCGACATGCACGCCGAGCCGATGACCGCGAGGACGGCCACCAGGACGAGCGACGGCAGTGCCGCCCGAAGTCGGCCGGTGATGTCACCGGCGGCGAGCAGTTCGATCAGGAGGGCATTGACCGCGATCAGGGAGACGGCCTGGGTGATGCCGCGGGCGACCTCGCTCACCGCGACCGTGGTGAACGCCCGCCGGTCGGCCTCCCGCGCCAGCCGGACGGCCACCGCGACCTGCTTCGGCAACGAGCCGGCCATCGCGCGCAGCCCCAGCTTCAGCCAGGCCCCGTCATGGGCGCCCCACCCGTAGTCGTAGGTGAGCTCGCCCCCGAACAGCAACTGTTCCGACGCCGACGGACTTGCCGCCGCTGCCGCCAGCGGATCACTCTCATGGCTCGTCATGCATCCTCCGGGACGGGCAGTCGGGGCGTCGCGGGGTTCAACGACGCTGCCCGGCCCTTCGAACACATGTGTTTCGGACGTGGTGGGAAGCCCACGAGCAGGCGAATACGCGTTCGTGCTGTATGCACCGACCCCGCCGGTAAAAGGGCCCGGCCCATACCCACGGATGGCCGAAACGCCGACACCCTCACTGCGGCCCGGCGCCCGACGGTCCGGGACGCGCTCTCGACCCCACGTTCGTGAGCCCGACGCAAACCTTCGCAGCAGCATCACAGAGGCTGCGCATCATGATCGATCAGTCCCGCTAGCGTGACTGGTTGCTCGATCGCGGGTGCGAATTGGGAACTGGTCGTCGGCATCGTCTGCCGGCGCAGTCAGCACAGAAGGAACGCAGATGGACTACTGCTCCACGTGCCGCCGGAACCTCAACGGTGTTTTCGTCTGCCCGGGTTGCGGTGCGTACGCCCCCGACATCGCCCCGCCCGCCCACCTCATCCACCGTGCCGTCGCCTCCACCACGACGACCCACGAGGTGTGGACGACCGAGAGGGACCCCGGGGCCGGGCCTGCCGCGCCTGCCGTGGAGGGCCTGCCCGTGGACGAGACGACTGACGGAGCCCAGAGCGCCGACGTGCACGTCCCCGTCTCCGCCTCCGGTGACATCGAAGGCGCCGCCCTCACCGGAGAAGGCCGTGCGGCTCGGCGCCGGCAGCGCGCGCGGTGGAAGAAGCACCAGCGCCGGGCCCTGGCCGCGACGGCCGTCGCCCTGGTCGGCGGCGGCCTCACCGTCGCCGCGATGCCGGCCACCCGACCGTCCACCACCCACACGCATGCCGCCCCGCCGCCGGAGCCGGTGACGGCGCCCGCCACCTCCAAGACGCCCGCCACGACGTCCGAGACCCCGGCCACGACCAAGCCGCCGGTCACGGCCGGGTCCCAGGAGCAACGCGGCACCCACCCCCGTACGGCCGGCGAGGTGCGCGACGCGGACGCGCCCGCCGCCGTCCCGGCCGCTTCCACGACGAACCGGCAGCCGAGCCCCGCGCCGCCGCGCACGGCGCCCGCGCCGGCCACGGACACCGCCACGGACGCCGGTCCCGCGAACACCGCACCGTCGGGGGCCGGTGCCCCCACCGAGCCGGCGACGACGACCCCCGCCCGTGACGAACAGCCTTCCGCCGGCACCGGCACCTCGCTGCTGGGAGGCCTCGTGTCGACGACCCCGGCGACCGACCCGACGTCGCCGACGCAGGTGTGCGTGGTGGGTCTGTGCCTGGGCTGATCAGTCCGTTCGGCTGATCAGGCCGTTAGTCGGCGATGGCGACGGCGACGGCGCCTTCGCCGTACGCCGACCGCCAACCGCCGCCCGACGTCACCACGTCACGACGTCACGAGGTCACGGGGACCGGAGTCGGTGCCTCGTCGTCGGGGCCCGGCTCCGCTTCCGCTTCCGGTCGCACGTCGCTGAGCTGCTCGCGCAGGTACTTCCAGAACACCGCGATGAGCGCCGCCAGCGGGACGGCGAGCAGACTGCCCACGATGCCGGCGAGGCTGCCGCCCAGCGTCACCGCCAGCAGGACGACGGCCGCGTGCAGGCCGAGACCGCGGCTCTGGATCATGGGCTGGAACACATTCCCCTCCAGCTGCTGCACCACGACGATGATCGCCAGCACGATCAGCGCGTCGGTGACGCCGTTCGAGACGAGCGCGATGAGCACCGCGACCAGGCCGGCGAACAGGGCGCCCACGATCGGCACGAACGCGGAGACGAAGGTCAGCACCGCGAGCGGAAGGACCAGGGGGACGTCGAGGATCCACAGTCCCAGGCCGATGAACACGGCATCGAGAAGGCCGACGAAGGCCTGGCTGCGCACGAACGCTCCCAGGGTGTCCCAGCTGCGCTCCGCGACGATCGGCACGTCGACGGCGAGCCGCCCCGGGAGCTGGCGGGCGAGCCACGGCAGGAAGCGAGGGCCGTCCTTCAGGAAGAAGAACATCAGGAACAGGGCCAGGAAGGCCGTGACCACACCGTTGAACACCGTGCCCACGCCGGTCGCGACCGCGGTGACCATGCTGCCGACGCTGTTCTGGACGCGGGTCATCGCCGTGTCGAAAGCGCCGGAGATCTCGTCGTCCCCGATGTTCAGCGGCGGCCCGGCCGCCCACTCACGCAGCCGCTGGATTCCCTCGACCACGCCCTTGGAGAGCTCCCCGGACTGGGACGCGACTGGCACCGCGATCAGCGCGACGATGCCGGCGACGACCAGCAGGAACGAGACCGTGACGACCCCTGCCGCCAAGGCCGGAGGCCAGCCGTGCCGCCGCAGGAAACGCGTCAGCGGCCAGGTCAGGGTCGTGAGGAACAGGCCGACGACGAGCGGCCAGACGATCGACCACATGCGACCCACGATCCACAGGGTCACCCCAGCCATCAGCAGGACCAACAAGGACTCGGCGGACACACGCGCCGCTGTGCGCAGCGCGCCGGCGGCTTTCGCGGAACTCAACGTGGCAGACATGGGCCCCACCCTATGAACCCGCCGATTCGCACTCCTGGGCCGCCCCCGCCGCCTGCCTCCAGGAGGAGAGCCCGGAACGCTAGCTGTAGCGGGAGGGGAGGAACGCCAGGACCGCCTCAAGGGCCCGGTTGATGTCCGGAAGGGCCGTGGCGATCTCCGGTGCCGCCGCACTGCCCGGATCCAGCCTGGCGCGGGCATCCCAGCGCTCCTCGGTGCGCCCCAGCATGCCGCGACGGTTCGTCCGCTTGAGCACATGACCGACCGGCACCCCGTAACCGTCCCCATCGGGGTCCCAGATCACATGGACCATGTCAGGGGAGGTCGAGCCGTCACCTGGCACCGGTCTGCGAAGGAAGAGCTTGCGACTCTCCAGCATCCGCCGGATGCGGGGCTCTACACGGTCGAGGTCACTCATGCGTCATCCTCGGCTCTGGTGAACACGGATATCGTCGGGTCCGCCATCCCCAAGTATCCTGCTGTCTGAGCGAGTTGAAGGCCGAACACCGAAACCCGGCCGAAAAATCCGGACCGGCCTCGGGCGTTCAAGGCGGTCAACGAGAACGACCAGTTCGCCTGGAAGAAGTTCCAGGCCGACGGCGGCAACGACCCGCACGTACTCCTGGAGTACAACCGGCGTCCCGAGGCCCCGACCAACCTCGACAAGACGGGCTCGGCCTCGGCGTCCTACGCGCCGGCCAAGACTCCGTGCCGGTTCGTCTTCGACAGCGCGCGGCCCTCGCCGCCGACCGTCGTCTCCACCGACTTCCCGGACGCCGACGCCCGGGACAACGGCTTCGGCAACGACGGCGAGGACTCGCTGTGGAGCAAGAAGAAGTTCGGCGAGACGGGTACCTTCCAGTTCAAGGTCGCCCAGGCGGACGTGGACTCCTACGAGTCTCCCCGAGGGACCAGGCCGACACCCCCGGCGACTTCACCGGGGACAAGCTGCCGGACATGAGGGTCTTGGACGCCAACGGCAACCTGCGGCTCTATCCGTCCGAGCACCAGACCGACCCGGCGAAGGGCACGGGCGACCTCGGGAGCCGGCGATCGGCTGACGCACGGCACACGCTCGAGGAGGGCGGGCCCGGTCGGACATTCCGACCGGGCCCGCTCCGTCTTCCGGCGCACAGGGTCGCGTGATCTGGCTCACAGGCCGTCACGGGGAGGGGAGGCCGGGTGTCTTGAGGCCGAACACCTTGAGACGGAGGAGGCATCATGACGGGCACTACGCATGTCGTCGTGGTCGGTGGCGGATACGCGGGCGTGATGGCGGCGAACCGGCTGACGCGGCGCGACGACGTGACCGTGACGCTGGTCAACCCGCGGGCGGAGCTCGTCCACCGGGTCCGCCTGCACCAGTTGGTGGGCGGGTCCGACGACGCGGTCGTCGCCTACCGGGACGTGCTGGCCGACCGGGTCCGGCTGGTGGTCGACACCGTGAGCCGGATCGACGCGGCCGAGCGCGGCGTGCAGCTGGCGGGCGGCGGCACGCTCGCGTACGACTACCTGATCTACGCCGCGGGCAGCGGCAGCGCCGAACCGAGCGTGCCGGGGGCGGCCGAGTTCGCCCACTCGCTCTCGACCCTGGAGGAGGCCCGCCGACTGCGGGCGGCCCTCGACGACACGCCCGCGACGGCCCGCGTGACGGTGGTCGGGGCCGGCCCCACCGGCATCGAGACCGCCGCCGAACTCGCGGAGCAGGGCCGCGCCGTGACCCTCGTCTGCGGCGGTGTCCTCGGCCCGTACCTGCACACCCGGGGCCGGCGGTCGGTCGCGAAGCGGCTGACCAGGCTCGGTGTGACGGTCGTCGACGGCGCCGACACGAAGGTGACGGCCGTGACCCGCGACACCGTACGCCTCGCGAACGGCCGCGACCTGCCGACCGACGTCACCGTCTGGACCGCCGGCTTCGGCGTGCCGGACCTCGCGGCGCGGAGCGGGCTGACCACCGACGCCGTGGGCCGCCTGATCACGGACGAGACGCTGACGAGCGTGGACGACGAGCGCATCCTCGCGGCCGGGGACTCGGCGGCACCGTCGAACCTGCCGCTGCGGATGAGCTGCCTGAACGCGACGCCGCTCGGCGCACGGGCCGCCGACACCGTGCTCAGCCGACTCGCGGGCGAGCGGCCGGAGCCCCTCCACCAGGGGTTCTACGCCCAGTGCATCAGCCTGGGCCGCAACGCGGGCATCTACCAGTTCGCCAACAGGTCCGACGTCGCGGTGGGGCTCCACATCGACGACGGCCTGGGCGCGAAGATCAAGGAACTGGTCTGCAGGGGAATCCCGGGGCACCTGTCCAAGGAGGCGCACAAGCCCGGCTCGTACCGCCTCCACCGCACGCCGGGAGGCGCCGACAAGCGTCGGCGGCTCCTGAGCGCCCACCGCGCCGACGCGCCGGCCGCCGCCGACAGGGTCGTCTGAAACCGCTGCCCGCCTCTCCCTGCGTCCGCACAGGTGACGAACGCGGTGGCGGCGTCGGCTTCGCCGAGTGCGATCGGCGGACGTCTCCGGAGTGACTCCGAGCAGCCGAGCTGCCCGCCCCACGCCGTACGACGGCACGATCGCACTCTCGGCCACCGCTCAGGGCCGCACGTCCCCCCGTCTCGCCCCCGTCAGCGCGGTGGCGGCACGCACCAGTGGTGCGGTCATGATGCCGGCCACGCTGGTGCGGCCCGCGATGTAGGCGTCGAGACGGCGCCAGGCGAGGGGAAGTCGCGTCACGGTCGTGTGGACGAGGCCGGGGTTACGGGTGAAGAGGTTCATCAGGACGCTGCTGGCGCGCATCTCGACGCCGAGGACCTCGTTGATCCGGCGCCCGTAGTCGTCGGCGGCGGTGGCCGCCTCCCTCTCGTCCGCGGCGCTGACGAGGCGGGCGGCGGCGTGGCCCGCGAGGTCTCCCGAACGCAGGGCGTAGGAGATGCCTTCCCGTGACCAGTGGTCGACGAGGGCCGCCGCGTCGCCGGCGACCAGGACGCGACCCCGGGCCAGGGGCGAGTCCGGGTGCCGGCACCGGGTCAGGTGGCCGGTGTCGTGGAGGGGACGGGCGCCGAGAAGGCCCTGGCGGGCGAGGAAGTCCTCCTTGTAGGCGCGCAGGGCGACCGGGTTCCCCCGGGCGGCCACCACTCCGGCGGTGCAGACATCGCCCTTGGGAAAGACCCAGCCGAAGGAGCCGGGCAGGGGGCCCCACTCCATCAGCAGCCGGCCTCGCCACCGGTCGGCCGTCCTCTCGTCGACCGGCACTTCGGCCTCCAGGGCGAGGTCGACCTGAGCGCACCGCACTCCGACGTACCGGGAGACCCGGCTCGCGCTGCCGTCGGCGCCGACGACGGCTCGGGCATGGAGGGCGTCACCGCGGTTGGTCCGTACGGTGACGGTGTCGCCCTCCTGTTCCAGGGCGGTGAGCGCGGTGCTGTCGCGGACCTCCGCGCCCGCCTGGGCGGCGGCGTCGGTCAGGGCCGAGTCCAGTTCGCTGCGGTAGACCATGGCGCAGGTCGGGGTGGCGCAGGTGAGGGTCCGCTCCCTGCGGCCGTCGAGGGCGAAGGTGAACTGCCGGGCCGTGTCGTAGACCTTCAGGGGCAGGCCGGGCGGCAGGGCCGCGAGGGAGGCCCCGATGAGGCCTCCTCCGCAGGTCTTGTACCGGGGGATGGCGGCGCGTTCGAGGAGGAGCGTCCGGCAGCCGTGCTCGGCGGCGACGCGGGCGGCGGTGGCGCCGGCCGGGCCGGCGCCCACGACGATCACGTCCCAGGTGCCGGGCGCGCGGGTGGGGACGGGAGGAGGGGGCATGCGGTGGTCACCTCGCGGCGGTTCGAACGGGTGGGGGGAGCAGGTCAGTCGGAGACGGCGGTGGGGGTGTCCGCCACCGAGAGGACGTCGTCCTGCGGCAGGCCGGGGTGGAGGCGGCCCAGGAGGTAGCGGGTGAGGGCGGCGGCCGTCGGGTGGGTCCACATCACCGTCGTGGGGATGTCCAGTGCCAGTTCGCGCTGGAGACGGTTGCGCAGGGCGATGGCCATGAGGGAGTCGAGGCCGAGGGTGACCAGAGAGGTGTGGGCGTCGAACCGGTCGGTGCCCAGCCG
This sequence comes from Streptomyces sp. NPDC012769, assembly GCF_042901205.1. Taxonomy (NCBI): domain Bacteria; kingdom Bacillati; phylum Actinomycetota; class Actinomycetes; order Kitasatosporales; family Streptomycetaceae; genus Streptomyces; species Streptomyces sp. NPDC012769. Next base: position 637,882 of record NZ_JBIBCP010000003.1, read on the forward strand.
CAGCACCGCCGCGATGTGGTCGACGACGTGCGGCTGCAGGATCTGGTGCCGCTGCTGCGGGCCGTCCGCCGCCCGCAGCTCTTCCAGCAGGGCGCTGCGCCCGCCGGCGGGGTCCCCGTCGGCCGTGGCGGCGGCCAGCTCGGCGAAGAACGCGGTGCGACCGGTGGCGGGATAGGACTCCAGCCAGTGGGCCAGGTCGAGGGGGGTGTACGCGGTGCGGTCGCGGTCGTGGGCGAGGATGCGCTCCAGGGCGTCGATGCCTTCCGCGGGCGTGATCATGGCGTAACCGCGTTGCTCCATCCCGGCGCCGCGGCCGACCTTCGCCCACGGGCCCCAGTTGACGCTGATGGCCGGCAGGTTCCGGGCCCGGCGCCAGGAGGTGAACTCGTCCAGCCACGCGTTGGCGGCCGCGTAGGCGCCCTGTCCGGGGTTGCCCAGCAGGGAGGCCGCGGAGGAGAACGTGACCCACCAGTCCAGGGGCCGCTCGCCGACCGCGTGATGGAGCAGCCAGGCCCCCGTCGCCTTGGGCCGCCAGACCTCTTCCAGGAGGGCGGAGGAGAGGTTGGCGACGGTGGCGTCCTCGACGACGGCCGCGGCGTGGACGACTCCGCGCAGCGGGTGGCCCGTGTCGTCGGCGGCCCGGACGAGGGCGTCCGCGACACCCGGCTCGGCGAGGTCCCCGCTCACGACCCCGACGCGGGTGCCGAAGTCCTCGGTGAGGGCGTCGAGCGCGGTACGGACGGCAGGTGTCGGGGCGCTGCGGGAGGTGAGGACCACGGCGCCGGCACCCCGCTCGGCCAGCCACCGGGCGACCAGGAGCCCGAGTCCGCCGAGCCCGCCCGTGACCAGGTAGCTCGCGTCGGCCCGGACGAGGGGGGCTTCCTCGGGCCGTACGGGCAGGGTGTCGGTGCCCTCGGCGGGCCAGGTGAGGACGAGTTTGCCGGTGTGCCGGGCGGAGGCCATGGTGTGGAAGGCCGACGCCGCCTCCGTGACGGGGTGCTCGGTGACGGGCAGCGGCGGCAGGGTGCCGTCCGCGAGCATGGCGGAGAGTTCGCGGTAGCCCTCGGCGAGCAGCTCCGGGTCCTGCCGCATCATCATCAGCACGTCGACGCCCGCGAAGGTGATGTTGCGGCGGAACGGCAGCAGCCCGAGGCGGGTGTTGGCGTAGATGTCCCGCTTGCCGAGTTCGATGAACCGGCCCCGGTGCGCCAGCAGTTCCAGGCTCGTGGACTGTGCGGGGCCCGTCAGGGAGTTGACCACCACGTCGACGCCGCGGCCCTTGGTGAGCTCGCGCACCCGGTCGGCGAACTCCAGGGAGCGGGAGTCCATGACGTGCGCGACGCCGAGGCGGCGGAGGTAGGCCCGCTTGTCCTCGCTGCCCGCGGTGGCCCAGACCTCCGCGCCGCAGGCCCGGGCGAGGTTCAGGGCCGCGAGACCGGTGCCACCGCTCGCCGAGTGGATGAGCACCCGCTCTCCCGGCCGGAGGCGGGCCAGGTGACGCAGGGAGTACCAGGCGGTCAGATAGGCGCACGGCAGGGCGGCGGCGTCCGTCGCGCTCATCTCGTCCGGTACCGGCAGGAGGCAGTCGGCGCGGACGGTCGCGAACGAGGCCATGGTCGCGGACTGCGAAGCGTCCACGAACATGGCGGCCACCCGGTCGCCCTCCCGCACGTTCCCGACGCCGTCCCCGACGGCGGTGACCACTCCCGCGCCGTCGAACGCGCAGACGTCCTCGCGCTCCTCCCCGGCGTCGTTGAAGCGCTGGTAGACGCCCAGGGCCTGCAGCACATTGATGAAGTTGACGCTGGTGGCGTCGAGGCGGACCTCGACCTCGCCCGGTGCCGGCCCGCGCCGGGACTGGGCGACGAACTCGAAGGAGTCGAGGTCACCGGGCCGGGCGAGGTCCAGGGCCACCCGGTCGCTCGCGCGGTCCACCGTCGTCCGGCGGCGCTCCCGCTCGCCCAGCGGAGCGGTGCGCAGCCGTGCCAGGTGACGTGCCCCGTCCCGGTAGGCGATCTCGTCCTGTTCGTCGGGGCAGGACAACAGCTCGGCGGCCACGTCCGCGACCGGCGTGCGGGAATCGGCGTCCAGGACGCTCGGGCGCAGTTCGGGATGCTCGTAGCTGAGGACGCGCACGAGTCCGCGCAGACCGGCCTGCCCCAGGTCCGGCTCGTCCCCGGCGAGCGCGTGCTGCGCGGTGGCGGTGAGGGTCCACAGGCGGGGCGCGGGCCCGCCGTCCGAGGCCCGCGTCAGCGCGCGGGCCGTCCCCGCCAGGCGGGCCACCCGCTGACGCGCCCGACGGTCGGGCGACGAGCCGTTGGGCCCCTCACCCGTCGCGGGCAGGTACACGACCGCCCGTGGCGCCTGTGCGTCGGGCGCGGACCTGAAGGGTGCCACCGACGCGGCGCAGTCCTCGTCACCGCTGCCGGAGGTCAGCATCCGGACGCCGACGGTCGCGCCCTGCTGCTCCAGGGCCTCGCGCAGGTCGGCCGCGTACGTCTCGCGTCCGGCCTCCGTCAGGAGGATCCATGTGCCGGGCGTCGTGTCCGTCGCCGGGGCCGCGGGGCGGTCGACGGGTTCCCACGCGGTCCGCAGCAGGCGGCGGTCGAAGCGCTCCCGCGCGCTCTCGGCCGGTACGTGACGGAACTCCACCCCGGTTGCGTCGGCGATGACGGATCCGTCGTCGTCCCACAGCCGGAGGTCGGCCGTGTACCTTCCGCCGTCCATCCCCACGAGGGTGACCAGGCAGTAGCCGCTGAGCGGGACCTCCCCGTACAGACGCAGCTCCTCGATGCCCCGGGGCAGGATGCCTCCCGCCGGCACGGCGCCGCTGCGCAGCACGGCGCCCGCGACGACCTGGAGGCAGCTGTCCAGGACGACGGGGTGACAGCGCAGCGCCTGCGCGCCCGCCCGGCCGTCGTCCGGTACCCGCAGCCGGGCCAGAAGACGCGTGCCGGGGACGTCGGAGGGGGATCCGTCGCCGTACAGGGCGTCGAGGCCGAGGAACGCCGGGCCGTGGTGCACGCCCCGCTCCTCGCGCATCTGCCGGTAGACGTCCGCCGGGTCCACGGCGTGCGGGAACCCCGAGAGCAGGTCCCGCGGGTCGCAGCCCGGCGGCACGGGCGCGTCCTCGGGTTCGAGGTGCAGGGTCGCCCGCGCGTGCCGGACGGGGACGCCGTCCGAGGACGTGCTGACCACCCGCCAGCGGGCGGCGTCCGGGCCGGCGGCCTCGGCGGTGGCGGTCACCGGCGTGCCGTCGGACGTCGGCAGCAGCAGGCGCTCCAGGTCGACGGCGGTGAGCCGCAGCCGCTCCGGGCCGACGGTGTACAGGTCGCAGGCCGCGGCGAAGGCCATCTCGCACAGGGCGGCGCCGGGCACCACGGCGATGTCGTCCACGCGGTGGGCGTCCAGCCAGGGCAGGGTGGTGGGGGTGATCCGGGTCTGCCACAGGTGCCGGCCCTCGCCGTCGGGATCCACGGTGTGCGGCCCGGTGAGCGGATGCGACGCGGGAGCAGCGTGGGCGCCGGCGCCCTGCCGCAGCGGGGACGGATCGACGACGTACCGGGTGCGCTCCCAGGTGGTCGGCGGAACGTCCGCCAGGGACCCCTCGCCGTAACGCGCTGCCCAGTCCAGGGGATGGCCGGCGCAGTGCAGCGCCGCCACGTGGGTGTGGAAGGCCAGCACGTCGTCGGTGTCGCGGAGCAGGGTGGGCACGACGGCGGTGTCGGCGTGGCCGTCCGCGGCGAGCGTGGCCTGGACCGGATGGGCCAGTACGGGGTGGGGGCCGAGCTCGACGAACAGCCGGTGCCCGTCCTCGGCCGCGGCCCGTACGGCGTCGGCGAAGCGCACCTCACGGCGCAGGTTGTCCGACCAGTAGGCGGCGTCGAAGGCGGCCCGGGTGCGCGGGTCGTCGGTGACGGTGCTGTAGAAGGCGGCCGTCGGGGTGCGGCCGGTGACGCCGGCGAGCGCGTCGGCGAGATCGGGCAGGATCGGGTCCATGTGGGCGGTGTGCGACGCGACGTCCACCTCGACCACGCGGATGCCGACGCCCTGGGCCTCCCATTCCTCGGCGAGGCGGCGGATGCGGTCGGCGTCACCGCCGACGACGGTGTTCTCCGGCGACGCGACGACCGCGACGCTCACCCCTCGCACGTCCTGCTCGGCGAGCAGCCGTTCGACCTCGGGCCGCCCCAGGGCGACCGAAGCCATCAGGCCCTGCCCGGCGGCCCGCAGGATCAGGCGGGAGCGCCGGCAGATGACCCGTACACCGTCCTCGACGCTCAACGCCCCCGCGGCCACCGCGGCGGCCACCTCGCCCATGGAGTGGCCGATCACGGCCGCCGGTTCGACCCCGTGGGAGCGCCACATGGCCGCGAGTCCCAGCTGGATCGCGAAGATCACCGGCTGCACCCGGTCGAAGCCGGTCACCACCTCGGGCCGGCACAGGGTCTCCCGCAGGGAGAAGCCCGACTCCTCGGCGACCAGCGGTTCGAGCCGGTCGATGACCCGGGTGAACTCCGCGTCCCGGTCGAGGAGTCGCCGCCCCATCCCCGCCCACTGCGAGCCGTGCCCGGAGAAGACCCACACCACGCCCCGGGCCGCGTCCGGCACGGCCCTGCCGGTCGCCGCCCCCGTGGCGGGCGTGCCGCCCGCCTCGAACTCCTCCAGCCGGGCGATCAGTTCCGTCCGGTCGGCGGCCACGACGGCGGCTCGTTCGCGCGCGGGCGAGCGGCGCTCGGCGAGCGTGTGCGCCACGTCCCCCAGCGGAACCCGTGCCCCTTCCGTCCTCAGCCACCGGGCCAGACGGCCGGCCGCGGACCGCAGGGCGACCGGGGTGCCGGCGGAGAAAGGGAACACGCGCGGTGCCCCTTCGTCCTCCCGGGCCCCGTCCACCCGGGCCTCGGCGCGATCGGCGGGCGGCGCCGGGCGGGTGGAGGTCCGGGCGCGGGGGAGGGCGGGCGGCTGTTCGAGCACGACGTGGACGTTGGTGCCGCTGATGCCGAAGGAGGACACGGCGGCCAGCCGGGTGCCGCCGCGCACCGGCCACTCGGTGGTGTCGGTGGGCACGAACAGCCGGGTGCCGGCGGGGTCGATCTGCGGGTTCCACTCGGTGAAGTGCAGACTGGCCGGCACCATGCCGTGGCGCAGGGACGCGACGGCCTTCAGCAGACCCGCCACGCCAGACACCGGCTCGGTGTGACCGATGTTGGTCTTCACCGAGCCCAGCGCGCACCGGTCACGGCCCTTGCCGTAGACCGCGGCCACCGCGGCGAACTCGATGGGGTCGCCGACCGCGGTGCCCGGCCCGTGGGCCTCCACCATCCCGACGTCCCCGGCCTCGACGCCCGCCCGTTCGAGGGCCAGCCGGTACAGGTCGATCTGCGCGGGCTCCGAGGGCGCGCTCAGCCGCGTACCCCGGCCGTTCTGGTTGACGGCGGTGCCGCGCAGCACCGCGAGGACCCGGTCACCGGCCCGTACCGCGTCCGACAGCCGCTTGAGCACGACCACACCGCAGCCCTCTCCACGGACATAGCCGTCGGCGGCCGCGTCGAAGGCGTGGCAGCGGCCCGTCGGGGAGAACACGCCCCACAGCGCGGGGGCGATGACCCCCTCGGGCCCGAGGGACAGCATGGCCGCACCGGCGAGCGCCACGTCCGACTCGCCGCTCCGCAGGCTCTGGCAGGCGGTGTGCACGGCCACGAGCCCCGACGCGCAGGCGCTCTCCATGACGACCTGCGGGCCCCGGAGGTTCAGCATGAATCCCACGCGTCCGGGGCCGATGCTGTCGAAGCCGGTGTACATCGCGTACGCGTTGACCGCCTCCAACGGCCTCTGCACGCGCAGCATGTAGTCCTTCTGGTAGATCCCGAAGAACATGCCCGTCGGCGTACCGGACAGCCGCTGGGCCGGGATCCCCGCGTGCTCGATGGCCTCCCAGGCCACCTCGGACAGCAACCGGTGCTCCGGGTCCACCCAGGGCGCCTCCTGCGCGTTGATCCCGAAGAACTCCGGCTCGTACGCGTAGACGTCGTCGTCCAGGAAGCAGCCGTAGCGCAGCCGGTCCGCGACCTGGCGGGGCAGACCGGCCAGTTCCGCCTGCTCCCACCGCTCGGCAGGGACCTCCCGCATCGTCTCCCGGCGCGCGAGCAACAACCGCCACAGCGAGTTGAGGGACGTGACCGCGCCCGGGAACCGGCAGGCGGCTCCGACGATCGCGATCGGTTCGTCCTGGCCCGCGCCGGGCCTGTCGACGTCGGGGTGTGCCTGCATGGGCGGTCCGTCCTTCACCACGAGATGGCCGAGAGGCGGCCGTCTCGCGGTCCCCGCCCCACCGCGCGACCGGATCGATCTTGTGCGGCACTGGCGGTATCGGCAGGAGGCGGGCGGACGACGAGGGTGTGCGGGCCACCAAAGGGAGCACACGGGGGCATCCCTGCGCGCCAACGCATCGAGTTCCCCCGCCCGGCCGCCCTCTTAAACGATCACAGCACCGGGGTCTCCTCGTCGCGCGCCCTGGCGGTCGTACGAGTGTGGGTCCCGCTCGTCGGGGCAGGCGGTCCTCCTGAGGTCGCGGTGGGAAAGCGCCGCCGCGACGCACTCGATCGGAACGGAGGAGGATCCGCATGACGGAGAACGCGTGGAGCTACGGGGCGGCGTCCGGCTATCCGGTGGGCACGAACCTGGCCGGATGGAGGGTCGAGGCGAACGACGGGCACATCGGCAAGGTCGACAAGCACTCCGCGGACGTCGGTGACGCCTATCTGGTCGTCGACACCGGCGTATGGATCTTCGGCAAGGAGGTGCTGCTCCCGGCGAGCACGGTGACGCGTGTCGACCTGGAGGAGCAGACCGTCCACATCGGACTGACCAAGCAACAGATCAAGGACGCACCGGAGTTCCACTCCGACAAGCACCTCGCGGACCAGCAGTACCGGGAGGAGATCGCCACGTACTACCGGACGGGCGGACCGTTCAGCGGCGGGCCGGGTTCCGTCTGACCCTCAGGCCGCCGGGCGAGGCCGTCAGGCTCAGGCCGTCAGGCTGTGGGGCACGCGCCCCACAGACCGGCCTTGGCCTGCCGGGCGGCCGACTGGGCCTCGGTCATCGTCTTCCAGTGCTTGTCGTTGGGTTCGTACAGCACGCTCTTCGCATGGCCGCTGCGCACCAGCGACTCGTTGACGAAGACGCCCCGCTCGTTCCACACGTAGAGCAGGTAGCGGCCGTAGCGGTCCTTCAGCTGGACGTCGGTCTCCGTCCGCAGGACGCTGCCCCGTGGAAGCAGCTCGGCGGTCCGGGCGGTGGCCTGCCGGCTGTAGCAGGCGCCTCGCTCCGGGGTGTCGATCTCCAGCAGGCGCACCTTCGCGATCTGCCCGGCGGGCACGACCCGGCCGGTGCCGCGCACCTCCAGGGTGTCGCCGTCGACGACCCGGATGACGACGGGGCCCGGCGGCGCGGCCTGGGCGGGGGCGGCCGGGGCGAGGAGGCCGAGACTCAGGAGCACGGTGGCCGAGGCCGTCAGGGCCCCGGGCTTGCGGCACGACGAGCGCATGTCCACCCCTTTCCACGGGGGTTCTCCCTCTTCAGTACAGCATCGGGCGGCTGCGCACGCGAACCGCGTCCGGAGGGGGCCGGGTGGCCATTGACCACGGTCTTCTCGGGGAGGGCCCGACCCGCGCCGCGGGCGGGCCGGGCGCGGGGGACGCTACGCGGCCCGGTATTCGTGCGGTCGGCCGCCGCGCCACGACACCCAGTGCGGATCGTCGAGGATCCGCTCGGGGTCGAGCAGGCCCGCGCCCTCCAGGAAGACGACGAGCTCATGGTCGGAGTGTGCCAGCCCGAGGTAGCCGACCTCCTGCCCGCGGGCCTGCACGGTGACCCGCCGCCCGCCGGACGGGCTGGGCGGGTGCACGATGATCGGGGCCTCGCTCATGGCCCGGCGTCTGCCCGACCGCGACCGCTCTACACGTGACACCCGCCCGTTCGCCCGGGCCCGTCAGCCGTACATCGTCACGCAGTGAAGCGTCGCGAGCGCGTCGTCGAGGGGATGGGGCTGTGGCTCGGCGGCGGAGTCGAGCCTGTTCCGCCGCTGATCCGCTCGCGCTAGCGAGGGCGGCGGGGAGTGGAGGCGAGTTCCCTCTCGAATCCGGACAGCAACGCGTCGACGGCGAAGGCGAAGCGTGTCTGAGCCGCGTCCTCGCCCGACTCGCGGGCGGCGCGGACCAGCAACGGGTACGTGTCCGGGGCCAAGGAGCCCAAGGTGTCGGTCCCGCCGACATTGCCCGCCTGGGCGGCGGCGTGCCCGACGACGAGACTCGTCAGCGAGTAGGCGACGTCCAGAGCTCGGGGCAGGGGGAAGCCCGCCTCGTGCAGCATCGCCACCACGGCCTCCAGTGTCCGCGTCAGGCGGGGCGTCATGGCGGGCTGGGACAGCAGCAGCGGCACGGCGTTCGGATGCGCGCGGAGTGCGGCGGTCAGGGCGTGGGCGTAGGCGCTCAAGACCTCCCGCCATGGGGCGCCGTCGCCGAAGTGCGGGGGCACGGCCTCGGCGACGACCTGTTCGATCACCCCGTTGAGCAGGGCGACCTTGTTCGGTACGTGGTGGTAGACCGTCATGGCCTCCACGCCCAGTTCGGCGCCGAGCCGCCGCATCGACAGGGCCTTCAGACCTTCCTGGTCGACCAGTCGCAGCGCCGCCTCCAGGACGGCCTGCCGAGTGAGCCCCGCGCGCTGCCCGCGAGCCCTGTTGGCCGCCATGGCACCTCACCTTCCGCACCGGCCGCCGCGCGAACCGATTGACGATTCTTACGTCGTAAGTATAACGTCCCGCCGCATAGCCTTACATCGTAAGAATCCCTGAGGTGGGGTGCCAGGGGTGCCAGGGGTCCCCAGTGGTGTCCCAGAGGGCCCCAGAGTGTCCCGGAGTCGACGAGGACGAGAGGGCGATGACCACCAACGAACTCGCCGAGGCGAGAAATCAGTCCACACGACCACCGGACGATGCCGGTCCCGCGCGGGAGCAGCTCCCGCGGGAGCCGGGCATGGCAACGCTGCTGCGACCGTACGCGGCGGGGTTCGCTGCCGTCATCGGCCTGCAGGTCGTCGGCGCGGTGGCGGGACTGGCGCCGCTGCTCGCGGTCGTCGAGCTGGGGCGCGCCCTGCTCGCGCCGGGCCCGCTCGACCATGACCATGTCCGGTTCGTCGTGGTCGCCGGCGCGGCCGGCCTGTTCGTCAAGCTGCTGTTCACGGCCGCCGCGGTGGGAACCGGGCATCTGCTCGACGGTCGCGTGCAGTTGGCGTTACGCCGACGGCTGGCCGACCGGCTCGGTCGCGTGCCGATCGGCTGGCTCTCGCGCCGACGCAGCGGCGAGCTGGCCAGACTGGTGGGCGAGGACGTCGGAGCCGTGCACCCGTTCATCGCTCACACTCCCGGCGAGCTGGCCTCGGCCTTCGTCGTTCCGCTGGTCTCGCTGGTCTACCTGTTCACCGTGGACTGGCGGCTGACGCTGATCACGCTGATCCCGGTGGCCGCGGCGGTGGCGCTGGTGCCCCTGATGATGACTCCGGCCCGGCTGCGCGAGCAGGCCGACTTCGACGCGGCCATGGCGCGGATCGGGACTTCCGCCGTGGAGTTCGTCCAGGGCATCGCGGTGGTCAAGGCCTACGGCGGGGGCGAGCGCGCCCACCGTGCCTTCCGCGCCGCCGCCGACGACTTCGTCGCCGTCTTCCGCCGTTGGGTGCACGGGATCTCCCCGATCGCCGCGGCGATGCAACTGGCCCTCTCACCCCCGTTCGTCCTGCTGGCCGTCCTGATCGGCGGCGCGGCACTGATCACCGGCGGCGGAATGCCCCCGGCCGACCTGCTGCCGTTCCTGCTCCTCGGCCTCGGACTGACCGCCCCGGTGGCGGCGCTCGGGCACGGCTTCGACGAGCTGCAGGCCGCCCGCCGCGCCGTCGCCCGGATCCGCGACGTGCTCGCGGTGCCACCGCTGCCGGAGCCGGCCGACCCGGTCGCGCCGCGAGGACACCGGGTGGAGCTGCGCGGCGTCCGCTTCGCCTACGAACCCGGCCGCGACGTCCTGCGCGGGATCGACCTCACGCTGGAGCCGGGAACGGTCACCGCCCTCGTCGGACCGTCGGGAGGCGGCAAGTCCACACTGGTCCAGCTGCTGCCGCGGTTCGTCGACCCGACCAGCGGCTCGGTCCGCCTGGGCGGCGTCGACCTGCGCGAGCTGAGCAGCCGGGAGCTCTACCGCCACGTCTCCTTCGTCTTCCAGGACGTCCGTCTGCTGCGCGCCTCGGTCGCGGACAACATCGCGCTCGCCGTACCGGACGCCCGGCCGGAGGAGGTGGTGCGCGCCGCCCGGCTGGCGAACATCCACGACCGCGTCCTCGAACTGCCGCGCGGGTACGAGACGGTGATCGGCGAGGACGCCTGGCTGTCCGGAGGCGAAGCCCAACGCGTCGCGCTCGCCCGCGCCCTGCTGGCCGACACCCCCGTGCTGGTGCTCGACGAGGCGACCTCCTTCGCCGACCCGTACACCGAGCAGGCGGTGCGCCGCGCCCTGGACACGCTGCGGGAGGACCGGACGGTCCTGGTCATCGCGCATCGCCTGGAGACCGTCGTCGGCGCCGACGCCGTCGCGGTCCTGGAGGACGGAGTGATCGTCGAGCACGGCAGGCCTGGTGAGCTCCTCGCCAGGGGCGGCACGTTCGCGGCGCTGTGGCGCACCCCTCACGCGGCGGAACCCACCCGAGGGGGCGAGCGGCCGTGACGACGCACGACGCACGGTCCGGAAGACCGGGCCGTGACGACGCACGACGCACGGTCCGGAAGATCCGAGGGATCCGCGGGAGTCGTGTCCGCGTTCCCTCCTCGAACGGCAAGGAGAGGACCTCGATGATCCGCGTGCTGCTGCGCGTGCTGGGCCACCAGTACTCCCGCCCGATGCACCGCACCCTCGCCCTGATGACGACGACCGCGGTCGTCGAGGGTCTGTCGTACGCCCTGCTGGCACCCGTCCTGCGCGCACTGCTCGGGGACACACCGGACGGCGCCTGGCCCTGGCTGGGCGCGTTCGGGGCCACGCTGGCGCTCTACGCTGCGCTGCGCTATCTCAGCGACCTGTCGGGGTTCCGCGTCGGCACGGCGCTGCTGCGCGGCGTGTACCACCGGCTCGGAGACCACCTGGCCCGGCTGCCGCTCGGCTGGTACGGCACGGCCCGGGTCGGGGAGGTGTCCGTCCTGGCCGGCCAGGGCGTGCTGCGGGCGATGAGCTCGGTCGCGCACCTGCTGGCGCCGTTCGTCTCCGCCGCCGTGACGCCGCTGACGATCGTCGCCGTCATCCTCGCCCTCGACTGGCGGTTGGGCGTGGCCGCGTTGTCCGCCGTTCCCCTCGTGGCGGCGATCCAGGTCCTGACCGGACGGTCGACGGCGACGGAGGATGCCGAGCGTGCCACGCGCGACCGCGAGGCCACTACCAGGGTCGTCGAATATCTCCAGGCCCAGCCGGTGCTGCGGGCCGGCGGCCGGACCGTCGAACGCTTCCGACTGCTCGACGACGCCCTGCGGCAGGTCCAGCGCGCCTCCCGCCGTTCGACGCTCTCGGCGCTGCCCGGCGTGCTGGGCCTGACCCTGACGGTGCAGGCGGTCTTCACCGCGGTGCTCGTCCTGGGGGCGTACCGAGCGCTCGGCGGGCAGATCGGGGCAGCGGAGCTCCTGACGGTCCTGGTGCTGGCCGCCCGCTGCGCGGATCCGGTGCTCTCCCTGGCCGACCTCGGCGGCAAGCTGCGCGCCGCACGCGGCGAACTGGCCCGGCTCGACGCCGTACTGCGCACCGAACCGCTCCCGCGGGCTCCCGGCCCGGTCGAGCAGCTCGGCCATGGCCTGGAGCTGGAGTCGGTCGCCTTCCGCCACGGTGGCCACACGGTGTTCGACGACCTGACCCTGTCCGTCCCCGAGGGGCAGCGGCTGGCCGTGGTCGGGCCGTCGGGTGCGGGCAAGAGCACTCTGCTCCAGTTGCTCGCACGGTTCTACGACGTGGACGCGGGCACCGTGCGCGTCGGCGGTGCGGACGTGCGCGCGATCGGCGCCGAGGCGCTGATGGCGCAGTTCGCCATCGTCTTCCAGGACGTCTATCTCTTCGACGGCACGATCGAGGACAACGTGCGCCTGGGCCGCCCCGACGCCACCGCCGCCGAGGTGCGCGCGGCCGCGGCCGCCGCGCGCCTGGACGAGGTGGTCGAGCGGCTGCCCGACGGATGGGCGACCGACGTCGGGGAGGGCGGCGCACGGCTGTCGGGCGGCGAGCGCCAACGCGTGTCGATCGCCAGGGCGCTGCTCAAGGACGCGCCGATCGTTCTGCTGGACGAGGTCACCTCCGCGCTGGACCCCGTCAACGAGGCGGCCGTCCACGCCGGCATCGAGCGCCTGATGGCAGGGCGGACCGTGGTGATGGTGGCCCACCGGTTGAGCACCGTCCGGCACGCCGATCGCATCGTCTTCCTCGACGCCGGCCGCATCGTCGAGGAGGGCGGCCACGACGAACTGCTGCGCCTCGGTGGTCGCTACGCCGATTTCTGGCACCTGTCCCAGGCGCCCGGTGCGAGGAGGTGACCGACGGACGAGGTGGCTGATGCGGAGGGCGGCGCTCCGGACCCGCCCCCGAGGCCTGACCGGCCGCGAACCGCCGCGATCACGCCGAGATGAACGGCTCCGTCAGATGCGGCGTCGCCAGGTGCAGCGTGGTGGCGGTTTCGCGCGCGAGCATGCGCTTCCTCGAGTGCCTGGCCGCCTCCGGGTCGAGCTCGTGCGCGTAGGCGAGCTCGGGACGGAGCAGTTGGAGCGCGTGCACCAGCAGGTCACCGGTGATGAGCGCCACGTCGCGCCCGTCGGCGATCAGCACGCTCTGGTGTCCGGGCGTATGGCCGGGCGTGGCGACGGCGCGCCCGGTGCGCAGCGGCGTGTCCCCGTCGAGGAGCCGGAGCCGGCCGGCGGCCGCGAGCGGGTCGGTGAGGGTCTCGCGGAGCTGCGGGTTGAGCGCGTCGAGGGCGTCGAACTCGGCGCGCTGCAACAGATAGTCGGCGTTCGGGAAATAGGGGCGGCGGCCGCTCGTCGAGGCGTTGCCGTCCACCGCGCCGCCCGCTGACGGGACGGCCGCCTCGGTCACGACCGCCCACCCGACGTGGTCGGTGTGGAGATGGGTGAGCACCACGGTGTCCACCTCGGCCGGGTCGATGCCCGCGGCGGCGAGCGACTCGGGAAGCACACCGGGCACGGGCGCCCACGAGCCGGCCGGGCTGTCCGCCGGACCGATGCCGGCGTCCACGACGGTGAGCCCCTTGTCGCCGCGGATCGCGTACGCGCGAAACCGGAGCCGCCAGCGTCCCTCGGCGTCGACCGCGCCCGGGTCGTAGCTGTCGGCCTCGGCCCACTGCGCGGCCGTGGCGTCGGGGAACGCCTCGGAGCGCGGCGCGAAGAACGGGCCCTCGCCGTCGGCGAGCGCGATGATCTCGGCCGAACCGATCCGGAGGCGGGGAACGTGGCGGGACATGAGGTGATCCTGCCATGCCGTCGCCGCCGGGGGAGCGGCAATCGGCGCCTTGGACAAGAGCCCGGACAAGAGCCCGGGCATGGGGGCAGCGCGCCCTCTGCGCGCCGTGCGGGGGTGGGATCTGGACAATCCCCGTGCGGTCCGGTCGGCACCGCACGTCGTCGGCCTGCGTCCCCGTGGCCGGCACGGATCGGATCCGGCCGAGACGCTTCGGAGTGCGCCCCCCGTGCGCCCGGTAACGCGTTCCTGCCGGAGCGCCAAGGGCAGAGGGGTGGGGGTGGCTGCTCGCGTCGTGCGCCCCTGGCACGACGCAGGACCGAAGGGCTGGGAATGATACGCGTGACGGTGGTCTACGAGGCACGGCTCCTGCGCACCGCGCTCGAGGAACTGCTGCGGACGAGCGGGATCCATGTGGTCGCCTCGCTGCCCCGGTGGCCGCACGGCCCGGCCGCCGAGCGGTCGGAGACGGATGTGTACGTCGCCGACGCCGAATGTCTGCCACCCTCCGTCGTACCCGCACCCTCCGTCGTCCCCGCGACCGCCTGCTTACCCTCGCCCGGAGCCGACGCGGCGGGCCGCTCGGCGCTCTTGGCACTCGTCCCGGGGCAGCGGCCGGGGGTGCTGAGACGGGCTCACGCGGCGGGAGCGGCCGGCTTCGTCGACAAGGACAGCTCCAAGTGTCGACTGGTGGAGGCCGTGCACCGGCTGGCCAGAGGGGAGCGCTTCATCGACGACACGCTGGCGCTCGGCTTCCTCCAGGCCGCGGAGATGCCCCTGACCCGGCGTGAGCTGAGTGTCCTGTCGCTGGCCGCCAAAGGAGCGCCGATCTCCGAGATCGCCGCGACGCTGTTCCTGTCCAAGGGCACCGTCCGCAACTACATGGCGAGCGTCATACGCAAGGTCGGCGCGCGCAACCGTGTGGACGCCATCCGGATCGCCCAGGGCGCCGGGTGGACCTGACCCGCGGCCGCGTGAGGTCGCCGCGGCCCGGGTGGCTCACCGCTCCGCCTCGCCCCAGTGCCCCATGAGGTCGCGGTAGAGAGCGGAACCCTCCAGCAGCTCCGCGTGCGTGCCGCACTGGGCACGGATGCCGTCGAGGACGAGGACGCGGTCGGCCCGGAGCGCGGACGACAGCCGGTGGGCCACGACGACCAGGGTTCCGGGCCGGGCCCGCAGGGCGTGTTCGGCCGTGGCCTCCGCGACGGGATCCATGTGGCAGGTCGCCTCGTCCAGCAACAACAGCGGGGGGAAGGCCAGATGGGCCCGTCCCAGGGCGATGAGCTGGCGTTCGCCGAGGGACAGGGTGTCGGGCGTCAGCGTACGGTCGAGACCGCCCACCCGGTCGACGAGCGGCCGCAGGGCCAGCGCGTCCACGGTCCCGTCGACATCGGACCGGCCGGCGCCGGGCCGCAGGTAGCACAGGTTGTCCCGCAGCGTGCCCGTGAAGACGTACGCCTCCTGGGGAAGCAGCACGCGCAGGGCCGCGAGCTCCGGCGGCCGGCAGGCCCCGATCGCGCGGCCGAAGAGCCGCACCTCCCCTTGCTCGGGCGTCAACAGGCCCGCCATCGCGTGCAGAAGGGTCGACTTGCCGATGCCGCTCGGACCGACCACCGCGAGGTGTTCACCCCGCTCGACGGTCAGCTCGAGCTCGTCCAGTACGGCGCGGGCCCCCGGTCCGTACGCGGCCCGTACGCGGCGCAGCTCCACGGCCGCGGTCGCCCGGCCCGTACGTCGGGGACCGGTCGTGGGAGCGGAGGGCGGAGGGGCGGCGGGCGGAGGGGCGGCGGGCGGGGGGGCGGCGGGCGACGGCCGGGTGAGCCGGTCCAGGATGACGAACAGCCGCGCGCCCGCCGCGCCCAGCACGGCCATCAGCGTGTGCAGGGCGGGGAGCAACGCCTGGAGGACGTAGGTGAGCGCCCCCACCATGGCGCCCGCCGTGACGCCCTGGCGGAGGAGCCACGGGGCCGCGGCGAGCAGCAGGAACACCGGCAGCTGCCCGGCCGTCGCCACGGAGAGCGTGCGGACGGCCGCCCAGCGGGCCAGGGCACGCTGGGCGGCCGCGGCCTCGTCGACGGCACGGCGGTTCTCCGCGGCGGTCGGCTCCTGGGCGCCGCAGGCCACGATGTCGCGCAGGGCGGTACGGGTGATCTCGGCGCGCCGGCCGACGGCCTCGTCGGCGTCGAGACAGCGGTGCTGGGCCCGAGCCATGGGCCGTAGGGACGCCGTGAAAAGGGCGAGGCCCAGCACCAGGGGAGGTATCACGACGAGGAGGAACTGCGGCGCGAGCGACACCAGTCCGGCGAGTGCTCCCACGGCGACGAACACGAAGGAGCGGGCCGCGAGCACCAGTCCGGCGAAGCTGTCCCGGGCGATCTCGGTCTGGCTCGTCAGCCGGGACACCGCGGTGGTGTCCACGCCGCGGCCCGCGGCGGTGGCCGAGCGCAGGGCCCGTACGACCGACCCTCGTACGAGGTCGTCACGCAACGTCTCCGTGAGGTGGGGGAGTTGCGCGAAGATTCCCCGGACGACGGGAGCGCCGAGAAGGATGGCCACGGCGGCCCCCGCAAGCCAGAGCAGTCCTGTCGCGGGGGAGCCCTTCAAGAAGCCGTCGTCGAGGGAGCGGGCCACGCAGTAGCCGCCGAGGAACGTCTGGGCGGACTCGGCGGCCGACCATGCCGCCAGTTTCCCCAGGACGCCCTTGCGGCGGAGCAGGAGGGACCGGATCGGCGCCGTGGCGCGTCGCCGGGCCGTGGGCGCCTCCCCGGAGGCCCGGGCCGTAGCGGGCGTCCGAGCGACTGTCACGGTCGGCTCCGTCGGCTCCTTCGCCTGCGCCGGATCCTTCGCCCGCGTCGTGCGCGGTGTCGCTGTCACGTGCGCACCTCCGCTCCGGTCGGCGATGTCGACGAGCCGGTCGGCGGCGTCGACGTCTTCGCCTCGGGTGTCGCCGCTTTCAGCTCGGGTGTCACCGTTTCCACCTGGTTCGCCGGCGTCGAAGCCTCCGCCGTGAACACGGCGCGGTAGTCCGGGTCCTCCCACAGCAGACGGTGAGTCCCGGTCCTCCGCACGCGGCCCGCTTCCATCCAGACCACCCGGTCCGCTCGGGCGGCGGTGGACACCCGGTGGGCCACGATCAGCCTGGTGCACGGTCGTGGTGACGCGGCGAGGGCGCGTTCCACCTGCCGTTCGGTGGCCGTGTCGAGGCTCGACGTCGCGTCGTCGAGGATCATCAGACGCCCCTGGCCGATGAAGGCCCGTGCCAGGCCCAGACGTTGGGCCTCTCCGCCGGACAGCGGAGCCTCGTCCACCGGGGTCTCGTACCCCCGCGGCAGCAGCCGGACGAAGGCGTCGGCGCAGGCGGCCGTCGCGGCCTCCCTGACCCTCTCCGCCGTGGCGGGGCCCTGCGCGGGCCCGGTCCCGGCGGCGAGCGCCGCGCCGATCGTGACGGTGGCGCCGCCGTCGAAGACCGGACGTGCGAAGGCGTACGCGGTCGCCCCGCGCAGCTCCCCCGCTGCCAGGTCGGACAGGTCGACACCGTCCAGCAGAACGTGTCCGGCATCGGGGTCGGTCAGCCTGCCCGCGACGGCCGCCAGAGTGGACTTGCCCGCACCCGAGCGGCCCACGACGGCCACCGTCGACCCGCCGTCGACGGTGAGCGTCACGTCCGTGATCAGGGGAACGCCTTCGCGCACCACCCGTACCCCCCGCAGCTCCAGTTCGCCGGGCCCGTCGGGCGGCAGGGCGGCGGAGCCGTGGGGCATCGGCGCCAGACGGGCGAGCTCGGCGGTGCGGCGGCCCGCGCTGCGGGCCCGGACCAGGGTGCCGAGGGGCGCCGCGATGCCGCCGATCCCGGCGGCGAGCGCCGCGTACCGGGACACGGCGAGCAGTTCGCCCACGGTGACGTCACCGGCGGCGAGGCCGGTTCCCGCCACCGCGACGACCGCCGTGGTGAGCAGCGGGAGGAGGACCCCGCTCCGGGCCACGGCACGGCCGTGGACGAGCCACATGCGGGTGCCGTGCAGGGTGAGTTCGGGCAGTGGGGCGAGGACGCGGTCCTCCTCGCGGCGGGTCGTGTCGGCGGCGGCGATGGTACGGGCGCCGCCCAGCGCTTCGGCGAGCCGGGCGGCGATGGCGCCCTGTGCCCGCTGGTACCGGCCGACCGAGTCGGAGGACTGGGTGGCGAACGCGCGCAGCAGCAGCAGGAGCAGCGGCAGGCCGGCGGCGAAGACCACCGCGGTCCAGGGGTGCACGACCGCCAGGGCCACGAGCGCTCCGACCGGCACGAGTACGGAGGACACCGAGGTCGCGAGGGCCGCCGGGGCGGAGCCGCTGTCCGTGGCGTTGACGCACAGCCGGGCGGCGACGTCACCGCCCGAGTGGGGCGCCGCCCGGTGGGGTGCGGTGCCGAGGAGGCCCGCCAGTGCGCGCATCCGGATCCACGCGGTGGCGCGGGCGTTGGCGAGCTGGGTCAGGAGCACGGCGCCGGACTCCGCGAGGATCTCCGCGGCGAGCAGTGCGGCGGTCCACATCAGCCACGTCTCCGCCCCGGGCCCGTGGCGCAGCAGCAGGTCCAGGGTCCTGCCGGCGATCGCGGGGACGGCGAGCGAGCAGGCGGCGCCGACGACGGAACAGAGCAGCAGCGCCGCGGTGAGGCCCGAGGTGTGCCGTACGGCACCGAGGAGCAGCCGGTCGGAACAGGTCGGCGAGGCCATCCGATCCCCTCTCTTCTCCTACGGGAGCGGCCTTTCCGAGGGGCCGCCGACAGCCGGTGGCCCCGACGGGCGGTGCCCCGGGAGCAGCGCTCCAGGGGCACCGTGACTCCGCACCGGCGTGTTCAGGTCGCCGGGCCGGAAGCCGGATCGGGTCAGTTACAGGTCGTCACGCTGAGGCTGCTGTCGCCGCAGAGGAGCAGGCTCGCGCGGCTGCCGGACTCGACGTCGCCCATGGCCTCGTCCTTGGGGGTCTCCAGCGACTGAAGGTCGAACAGGTTCATGATCGTTTCCTTTCGAGTGGGGACAGTGGTGCGGGACGACCCCGTCAAGGGGCCGGTTCGTGGGGCCGCGGAAGCGGCGGGAGGAAGGGCAGGTGCGCCGGGCGGTCGTCCAGCGCCGCCGCGAGGGCCAGCAGGACGCCGGCGCTGCCGGTGGAGAGGTCCATGGAGAGGCGCATCATCTGCTCGCCCGGGAAGGCGAGATGCCCCTGGTAGGACATGCCGTGCCAGCCGAGGCAGCCGATCTGGCGGCGTACGTCCTCCAGAGTCGTACCGGGTCCGCCGAGGTTCGTACGGGCGAGGTGGAGCACCATTCCGGCGACGCCGCGGAAGAGGCCCGGCTGGGCGTAGAAGGTGGCCTGCGCCGCCCGCACGATCTCGCGGCGGGCCCGGTCGAGGGCATCGTCGTGCCGGTGGAGCAGATAGTCGTCGATCACCATGCCGATGCCGACACTGCCGGCGCCGAGGTAGGGCATCGTGCGCCAGCCTTCGTCGACCTGCAGGGTCCCGGAGGCCCCGCGGACGCAGCGGGAGAGGTCGTCGTGGAGCGCCTCGGCGGCGAGGTCGAGGAGTGCGGTGTCCCGCGTGCGCTCGTAGAGC
This sequence comes from Streptomyces sp. NPDC012769, assembly GCF_042901205.1. Classification (NCBI taxonomy): domain Bacteria; kingdom Bacillati; phylum Actinomycetota; class Actinomycetes; order Kitasatosporales; family Streptomycetaceae; genus Streptomyces; species Streptomyces sp. NPDC012769. The sequence goes on from NZ_JBIBCP010000003.1 coordinate 657,019, forward strand.
CGTATGAACAGCAGGGCCCGTCCGGCACCGCCGTGCAGCAACCCCGTGCGCACCTTGCCCGGCGCCGCCCCCGACGTTCCGGCGGACGTCCGGAGCGGGCGGGCCGTCAGCTCGGCGCACCGGAGGGCCGCCGCGCGCAGGCCGCTCTCGCCGGTGGCGGTCGCCAGGGCGTCCAGGGCGAGGCCGATGCCGGCCGTCCCTCCGTGCAGGTCGGGGGCGAGGGCGTCGTGGTCCTGTTCGAGGACGAGTGCGGCCAGTTCGAGCGCGGCGGCCGTGTGTCCGAGCCGGTCGAGGGTCCACGCGACGCCGGTGAGCCCGTCGTAGAAGCCGAGCGGCGTGCCGGAGTCGGGTTCCTTGGCGTACCGCAGCAGTCTGTCCTCGGCCTCCGGACATCGAGGGGCCCCGCTCTCCCGCAGGGCGTGGAGCACTCCCGCGGTGCCGTACGCCACGGACATGCCGCCGCCGGCGGTGGCGAACTGGGCGATGTCGCCGGGAAAGAACCGGTCCTCCCTGCCGGGCGTCGCCGACGCGAGGACGGCGCGCACCAGGGAGTCACGGCTGGCCGGCCAGTCACCCGGCTCCACGGGCAGGAACCGGGAGCCGTGCGGGTGCCGAGCGGGCACCCCGGCGCCCTCGCCGGGCCGGTCACCGGCCGGCTCGCGCATGATCTCCCGCACCGCCTCGTCCAGGAAACCGGGGGGCAGGGGGAACCGCGCCGCGGCGGCCTCCGCCAGGTGCGCGGCCTTGGCCCGGTCCACGGCCAGCAGACTCGTGAGGGGGATGAACAGGGCGATCCGGAGGCACGCGAGGGCGTACCGGTCCACGTCGAAGCCCCGCCGGTCGGCCGGTGCCACGAACGCCGGGTTGGCGACGGTCTGGCGACCGCCCTTCGAAGCGGGCGCGGCCGCCTCGAAGTCCAGCAGCACCACCGAGGACTCGTCCTCGGACACCATGATGTTGAACAGGTGCAGGTCGTTGAAGACGATTCCGCGTGCGTGGACCTCGGCCACGGCCCGCTCGACGAGCCCGTGGATCCGCAGGGCCCACTCCGCGTACGCGGCGAGCCTCTCCGCCGGCGGATCGGCCTCCATCAGCGGATGCCGCCGGGCGAAGAACGTGTTGAGCGGCTTGCCCTCCACGAACTCCAGCGCCAGGAAGTGGTGGTCGCCGATCGTGAAGCTGTCGAGGACCTCCGGGGTGCAGGCGAGGCCCGAGAGCTTCTCCAGCGCGTCGCGCTCGCGGTGCAGCCTGCTCACGGCGTCCGCCCCGTCCGCGGCCAGCCCGGCGTACGGGCGCGCCTCCTTCAGGACGACCCGCCGACCGGTCGACCGGTGCCGGGCCTCGTACACTCCGCCGCCGTTGGAGAAGTGCAGCGCCTTCTCGATCTCGTACGGCATGTCCCGCACGGTCACCGCGGCCCGTGCCGCGAGGTGCGGGAGCAGGAAGGCGGGCGGGGTCACCCAGTCGGGCACGTGGAAGACGGGGCCGCGGGGATCGGGTACGAGCGTGCCGGAGCCGTCCTCCAGGGCCGGCCGCAACTCCCCGTCCTCGTCGTAGCAGTGGCGGCGGGTGAAGCTTCCGTACCGCAGGTGCACGGGGCCCCGGCCCCACCGCAGATCGCTCAGGATGTACGGACCGGGCTCGCCGTCCAGCAGCCCGGCCAGGTCGCCGGCCACGCGCTCGCACTCCCGGTCGTCGGCCGGGTAGACGGTGATGAACTTGCCGCTCGCCGAGCGGTCCGCGTACTTGGCGTTGCGCTGGTGCAGCAGGTAGCGGCTGGGGACGAACTTGAAGGCGACGTCCTGCCCGAGGCAGTACTCCCGGACCTTGGCGAGGACCGCCTCCGCGTTGTCGAGACCGGCCGAGACGTGGATCTTCCAGCCCTGCGAGGGGAGCGGGCGGTCCAGCGGACGCAGAGCGAGCCAGTCGCCCGTCCGGTGAGAGGTCCAGCCCTCCGGTACGGGGAGGGTGGCGGCCCGGTAGAGGGAGCCGCTCTCGGCCTCGGCGAACACGAGGCGGTGCGGCGCGTCGTAGAAGTGACGGTCGGCGTCGCAGAAGACCGCGTACCCCTTGTTCACTGCGCACTCCCTCGGTCGGTGACGGACAAGACGTTGTCACGCCCCTCACGAGCCCCGACAGTCGCCGCTGTCACCTTCCGCATGTGCGGAACGCACGAGTAACCAGGGCTGCCCGGCACCGGACCTTCGTGACGGAGGTCGTGACGACGAGGGGCCGGCCCCCGTGCGGGCCGGCCCCTCGTCGTGTCCGGGGAGCGGTTGCGGACTAGAAGCCCTTCACCACCCAGTCCTGGACGTTCGGGGTCGGGCTGCCCTGGGTCCACAGGGTCAGCCAGACGCCGTTGCCCAGGGAGTTGCCCTTGGGCGTGATGGCCTTGCCGTAGGCGTTGACCGCGCTGCCGTCGGCCGACGGGGAGAACCGCTGGACGTCACTGGCGGGATTGCACGTCCACAGGGTCAGCAGCGCCCCGTTGGTGTTGGCGCCGTTGGCCTCGGGAGTGATGCACTTGCCGCTCGTCCTGTGGACGATCAGGCCGTTCTCGTACTTCCACCGCTGAGCGTCCGATCCCGTGCAGGTCCACACCGTGATCGGGGTGCCGTTGGCGGTGCCGTTGCCCTGGGGCGTCGCGCAGACGGAGCCCGCCACGTGGAAGTTGGTGAGCCAGCTCCAGCCGTCGACGGGCTTGCCGGCGTCGGGCTGGACGTTGAACACGACCCTGCGCGGTCCGCTGGAGTCCACCAGTGCCTCGTTGGCGCCCCAGAGCCGCTTGGCGAGGGGGTCCCAGGACAGGCCCTGGGTCAGCCACGGCGCCTGGGTGAGGACGTGCGGCGCCTCGCCGGGCTTGGCCACGTGGATGCAGGAGTAGCCGCCCGGCCAGTACGTGGGGCAGGTGCCGCTCATGTAGTAGTTGGTGCCGTCCGTGGCCGTGCCCTGGATTCCCCACACGGGGGAGGTGTAGCCCGTGGTCTCCGAGGCGACCGTGGTGGGAAGGCCGGTGCCCAGGGACGACAGCGGCCAGCGGACGATGCGGGCGCCCGCGCCGTTCCTGTTCTCCACCGAGACCAGGGCCGGCGTCGCGCCGGAGCGGTCGACGCTCAGGCTGCTGAGGCACAGCTCGTTGTTGACGGACGGACCGCAGGCGCGGGGAGTGTTGTTCACCCAGGCCGTGGAGACGTTGTCGACCGCGGCGGTGCTGACGGTGCTGTAGCGGGCGACGAGCGGCATCGCCCAGAGGTGGAAGCGGGCGGAGGTCTTGCCCGCTTCCAGGCGGGTGAAGGCGGTCGTGGTGTCGTTCATGCGCCACATGCGGGTCAGGTCGAAGACCTGGAGCTCCGCGCCGTTGGCGACGAACAGCCGGTTGCCGTACCAGGCGACGCCGTCCGAGTGCGAGATGTACTCGAGGGGCTTGAAGTTGCCGTTGACCGGCTCCACGAGCGCGATGTGCCCGTACTTGACCTGGCCGCCGGCCGACTCCGCGATGGTGACCCTCGCGTAGTCCTCGACGGTCTTCGGATCGCGGCTCTCCATGTAGGTGCCGTGGTACCAGGAGGTGACGGTGAGGGAGCGGCCCGCATACAGCCCGTCGGCGGTGGCGGCATGCGAACCCGAGAAGCCCTGCGGCATCCAGCCACCGCCGCCGTCCGCGTAGTTGGACCGGTCGTCGTCGTCGTCCCAGCAGAACCCGTCGGGCTTGAGGGCGCCGTTCAGAGCGGTGGCGTGACACAGTCCCGGGCGCCCCGTACGCGTGCCCAGGACATCGGTGACGGACGCCGTGGCGACACCGGCGGCCTCGGCGGAGTTGATCAGACCCGTCTTGTCCCCGTCCACGCGGGTGAGCTTGAAGTTCGCGGCGAACGGGTCGAGGCCGGAGGCGGCCTGGGCGGGCTGGGTCGGGATCAGGACGGAGGCAGCGACGGCCGCGCCGAGCGCGAGCTGGGCGAGCCGACCTCTTCGTCCGAACATGAGTTTCATTCGTTCAGTTAACCATCGCGAACCCTCAAGATCATTTTCTTCACGAGGTCTCCACGCAGGTCACAGGGTCGCCCCAGGTGCCCCCACCGGTCGAGGCATCCGGGAGCATCGGCTGGTTCGTGGTCAGGCGGGCCGGCCGGGGGCTCGCAGTCGGATCCTGTAACCGCCTTCCGGGGTGGGTTCGGCGGTCAGGGTGCCGTCGAGCAGTTCGGCGCGTTCTCTCAGGCCGATGAGGCCGTGGCGGGCGCTGGGCAGGGCGACGGTCGGGCGGGTGGGGGCGGTGTTGGTCACGGTGACGCCGAAGTGGTGTGCGTCGTGCCACAGGTGGACGTCGGCGCGGGCTCCGGGGGCGTGCTTGCGCACGTTGGTGAGGGCTTCCTGGACCGTGCGGTAGATGGTGCGCTGGGCGGTGGTGCTGATGCCGGGAGGAAGCTCTCCGGACAGGGTGGCCTCGATGCCGCTGTTGGCGATGAGCTGCTGGAGGTCGGCGAGGGTGGGTTGGGGGGTGAGCTCGGTCGTCTTGCCGCCGGAGGCGCGGAGCAGCGTGACCATGTGGCGGAGTTCGTCGAGGGTGTTCGCGCTCAGGGTGCGGATGGTGCGGGCGGCCTCGCGGGCGTCGGGGTCCTTCGCGGCCATCTGCAGGGCTCCGGCCTGGACGGCGATCAGACTGACCTGGTGGGAGACGACGTCGTGCATCTCCCGGGCCATCTGGGCTCGTTCGCGGGCGAGGACGGTCTGGGCGTACAGGGCGCGTTCGTGCTCCCGGGCCTCCTTGACCTCGACGAGCCGGCGGGCCACGTCGTGCCTGGCCTGCACGAGCTGGCCGAACAGTACGGGGGCGAAGGCCGTGGCCAGCGTGTAGACGAACTGGACGAGCGTCCAGGTCCGGTCGCCGTCGAACGCGTCGGACAACGGCCACAAGAGGGTGGCCGCAGTGGCGTTCAGCAGGGCGCAGCCGGCGAGCAGCGGGCGGTTGCGGGTGGACGCGGCCAGTGTGTACAGGGCGGCGATCGGCGCGACCGCCACGTCCATGAACAGGGTCATGGGCAGGGTCAGCAGGAAGACGGCCGACGGGAAGCGCCTGCGCAGGAGCAGGGCGGCGGAGCCCGCGGCGGCGCAGGCCCACATCACAGGGGTGCCCTCGCCCAGGAGGTTGATCCAGGCGTCGAGCGCGGCCAGCGCCACGAGCCCCATGTCGACGGCCCGGGGAGGCAGCCGCCGCCACACTGCGCGGCCCGTGCTCATCGCCCCCTGTCCCCTGTTGTGTTGTCGTCGTTGTGGGTGAGCAGTCCGGCGCGCTCGGCGAGGAGCGCGGCCTGGACACGGCCGGAGACCCGCAGCTTGGTCAGGATCGAGCTGACGTGGTCCTTGACGGTGCCCGCGCTCAGATGGATGCGGGTGCCGATGTCGGCGTTGGACAGTCCTTCCGCAATCAGGACGAGGACGTCGCGTTCCCGGTCGCTGAGGAGGCCGACGCGTGCGACGTCCGCGTCCTGGGGCGCTCCGGCCCCCGGGTGGCCGCGCAGCAGCGCGCGTGATGCCTTGGGCGACATGACGACGCCGCCCGCGGCCAGGGTGCGGACCAGCTGGGCGAGTTGCTCGGGCTCGGTGTCCTTGAGCAGGAAGCCGGAGGCTCCCGAGCGCAGCGCGGTGAGGATGTACTCGTCGGTGTCGAAGGTGGTCAGCATGGCGACGTGCGGTGGTTCGGGCAGTTCCTGGACCTGCCGTAGGACGGTCAGGCCGTCCACGTCCGGCATGCGGATGTCGAGGAGCACGACGTCCGGCCGCTCGCGCCGGATCACGTCGGCCGCCCGCGCGCCTTCGGCGGTCGCCACGACCTCGATGCCGTCGGACGCGTTCAGGATCATCCGGAAACCGGACCGGACCAGGGCCTCGTCGTCCACCACCACTACCCGGATCACCGGCGTCCGCCTCACACTCTCGTCTGCGCTGTCCCCATGCACGGCGACCCCGTGCATGCGGGGGTCCCACGTGCTCGTACGGGTTCGCCTGACGCCGACCGTACGCCGGGCAGGGTACGCGGTGACGTGAGCACCCACCGACTGCGGACACCCGGCGGATCGGCTCCAGCCGTTCGGGGGGTGCGCTCCGGCCGTTCGGCAGGCCGGCGGGCGAGGCTCGGCGGATGGCGCCCGCCGTGCTCGTACCGTGGGATCGGTCATGGGCCCGCCAGTCCGGGGACCGCAGCCGCTGTCCGCACCGCTCCGAGGACCGTCCCGCCCTGCCCGGCTCGCACCTGCGTCAGTCCGTCCGTGCCCTGCGCCGCCTGGCCGCGCGTCCCCATGTGCTGTTCGGGGGTGTGTACGGGGCGGTGCTGGCCAGCTCGATGGTGGTCGCCCTGTCGGAGCAGGGGGAGACGGCGGCGGCCGACCGGTTGACCAGCGCCCAGTGGCTCCTGGTCACGGCCGCCGCCTCGGCCCTGGCCCACGGCTACGCCCACCTGATCGCCCTGCGCGGTGACCGGACCCACCACGGCGTACGCGCCGGGGTGCGGATGCTGATGTCCGAGTGGCCGCTGGTGGCGGCGACGGTACCGACGCTGCTCCTCCTGCTCGGCGCGGCCTGGGGATGGTGGCCCTCGGAGGGCGTCGAGTACGTGGTCTCCGCCGTGAACGTGGTCCTGCTGTTCACCTGGGGCCTGCTCGCGGCCCGCGCCGCCGGCCGCACCTGGGCCTCCGCCCTGCGGATCGGCGTGGTGGACGCGCTGCTCGGACTCGTGGTCGTCGTGGCCAACGCCCTCATCAAGGAGAACCGGGCGGTCAGCTGACCGCCCTCGGCGAACCCGCCTGCGTGATCCGTCCGCCCCGGCCCGCCGGTCGGCGGGGTGGTCGCGACCGGTCGGCGGGGGTGCCGCCGAAACCTGCCGGGTGGTCCGCCTCCCCACCCCACCGGGAGGTTCCTCGTATGACACAGATACAGCCGCCGCAGGCGACGTCAGCTCCGCCGGAGAACACATCTCCCGTGCCCGCAGCCCCGCCCCACTCCGCCGGGAAACCTTCGGGCGGCCCCTCGATGGGACGCCTGGTCGGCGTGGACCTGGCCCGCGCGCTGGCGGTGTTCGGCATGTACATCGTCCACATCGGCCCGGTGCTGTCGTCCACGCACGGCGTCGGCACCTGGGTCCGGTATCTCGCCGACGGTCACTCGTCGGTGCTGTTCGCCACCCTCGCCGGTTTCTCGCTGATGCTGATCGCCGGCCGCCGTGAGCCGAAGACCGGCCTGGCGGGCCGCCAGGCGAAGGCCCGGATCGCGATCCGCGCCGTGGTCCTGCTGGCCCTGGGCACCGTGCTGGCGAGGGAGTACGGGGGAGTGATCATCCTCGGCTTCTACGGTGTCTACTTCCTCCTCGCACTGCCCCTGCTGAGGCTGTCCGCCAAGGCCCTGGCGATCACCGCGGCCGGGCTCGCGCTCGTCACACCGCAGCTGGCGTTCGTGCTGAACTCGCGGCTCGGCGAGTCCGTCCAGCAGACCGTCGACGCCTACGATCCGCTCAAGAAGATCAGCGAGGTCGGCGTCCTCGACCTGCTGCTCACCGGCTTCTATCCGACGATCACCTGGATGTCGTTCGTCGTCGCCGGCATGGCGCTGGCCCGCCTGGACCTGTCGGCCCTTTCCGTCCAGCGCCGCCTGGCCGCGCTCGGCGCCGCCCTGACCGCCGGCGCCTACGGCCTGTCCCTGCTGCTGGCGGGCCCGAACGCGCTGCGCAGCATGGCGGAGGACGGGAAGTCGTCGTCCGCAGGGTTCGAGACGGCGCCGTCCTTGGGCAGCGGATCCCTCGAGACCCCCCGGCGGGCGGCCTCGGAACTGCTGTCCGCCGGGCCGCACAGCGGCACCACGTTCGACATCATCGGCAGCGTCGGCGTCGCCGTCCTCGTGATCGTCGGAGCGACGGTGCTCATGGACCGCCTGCCGCGCCTGCGCAGCCTCGCGAAACCCGTCATCGCCGTGGGCACCATGTCCCTGACGGCCTACGTCGGCCACTTCCTCGCCCAGTCCATGCTCGGCGTATCGGCCGGCGAGAGCACCCAGACCTCCTGGATCCCCGTCCTCACGTTCATCCTCGGGGCCATCGCGTTCGCCGCGGTCTGGTCCCGCCTCTTCCGCCGCGGACCGCTGGAGGCGCTGCTCAACGCCGCCACCAAGCCGGCGAAGTACGTCCGGTGACGCCGGCCGGGGCGGGCGGACTCTCACGGCCCGCCCCGGATCCGACGGCCCTCGACGTTCGGCGGCGTGCCCGACCGGACGCCAGGCGATCGTGCTCGGCCTGCTCGCCTGCAAGGCGCTCCCCGACGGCCCCTGCGCGGACACCGCCCTGTACGCCATGACCATCACTGTGCACGGCGTCCTGCTCCACGGCCTCGCCTCGACGCCCCTCGCCCGCCTGCACGCCTCCTCCGTGCCGCGGAATCGACGGCTGTCCGGTGCCACTTCGCCGTCCAGCAGAGCTGCCCCCGTCGTGCGGCGGGGGCAGCCCGGGGACTTCTCTCAGCGGCCCGGGCACTCGGCCGGGAGCAAGAGCTGGGTCGCGGCGAGCTGTGCGTACAGCTCGTCCCCGGCCACCAGCTCCTCATGGGTGCCGATCGCGCGGACCCTGCCGGCGTCCATGACGACGATGCGGTCGGCGTCCGTCACCGTGGACAGGCGGTGTGCCACCACCAGGACGGTGGTCTCGCGTGCCGTCTCGGCGATGACGTCCCGCAGCGCCAGCTCGTTCACGGCGTCGAGCTGTGAGGTCGCCTCGTCCAGGAGCAGCAGCCGAGGTCTGCGCAGCAGCGCGCGGGCGATGGCTACGCGCTGGCGCTCACCGCCGGACAGCTTCGAGCCGCGGTGCCCGACCAGGGTGTCCAGGCCGTGCGGGAGACGGTCGACGAGGGTGTCGAGCCCGGTCCTGGCGAGGACGGCGCGGACGTCGTCCTCCGTCGCGCCGGGCGCGCTGAAGAGCAGGTTCTCCCGCAGCGTGCCGGCCAGAACCGGAGCGTCCTGCTCGACGTACCCGATGACGGACCGCAGCTCGGACAGCGGCCACTGCCGTATCTCCCGTCCGTCGACCAGGATGCGCCCGCCGGTCGTCTCATAGAACCGTTCGATGAGCGAGAAGACCGTCGACTTGCCCGCGCCCGAAGGCCCGACGAAGGCGGTCATCCCGGCGCCCGGCGCCTCGAAGTCCACCTGCCGGTGGATGTACGGCAGCCCGGGCCCGTAGCGGAACGACACGTCCTCGAAGCGGACCGACGCCGGACGCACCCCGGTCCGCACCGGCTCGTACGTGGCCGGCGGCTCCGCCGCCAGGCGGTCCACCTCCTTGATCCGGCAGACCGCGGCCGCGCCCTCCTGGTACGCGGAGGCGGCCTCGACCAGCTTGTACACCGGCTCCATCAGGTAGAACAGGTACAGGAGGAAGGCGATGAGCGTGGAGACGGGGATGTCCCCGGACGCCACCCGCGCCCCGCCGACCGCGAGCACCGCGAGGAACGCCAGCTCGACGGCGAGGTTGTCCGCCGTTCCCAGCAGGGCCTCCCACTTGGCGCCGCGCACGCCGTGGCGCCATGCCCGCCGGGCCGACGCCTCGACGCGGGCGGTCTCCCGCTCCTCGGCGCCGGACGCCTTCACCGTGCGGAACGCGCCGAAGACCCGCTCCAGGCCGGTGGACATCTCCCCGACCGCGGCCTGGGAGCGCTCGGCGGCCTGCCCGATCCTCGGCATCACCAGGGCGGCGCCCGCGCCGACGACCAGGACCACGACGAGGGTGACGCCGAGCAGGACGACATCGAGGAAGGCCATCACCACGACCGCCGCGATCAGCGTGAGCGCCCCCGTCGCGGCGTTGACCACCGCCTGGGTGCTGACGGCACGCAGGAGCGTGGTGTCGGAGGTAACCCGTGACATCAGATCGCCCGGCTGCATCCGGTCCACCGCCGAGAGCCGCAGCCGCAGCAGCCGGCCGATCAGGCTGCGGCGAGCGGCCAGGACCACCGACTCCGCGGTCCGCTCCAGCACATAGGCGCCGAACGCCTCGGCCACCGTGCTCAGCAGCACCAGCACGGTCAGCGCCAGCAGGATGGCGGCGAGCGTGCCGCCGGACGAGAGCCGGTCGACCAGCGCCTTCGTGGCCAGCGGCTGCAGCAGCCCGCCGGCGGCGCCCACCAGCGCCAGCAACAGACCGAGTGCGACGGTCCACCGGTGCGGGCGGACGTACCCGTACAGCGCCTTGAGCGTCTCGCGGACGCGCAGGGACTGGGCACCCGTCGCCTCCGGGGCGGATGCGGTGTTCACAAGCTTCCTTCCGTACGTGCTCTCCCGCGCAGCGCGTCAGCGGCGGCGGGCATCGGTCCGAACCGCCGCCCGACGTTCCCACGGTCCCCTGCTCCGGCCGGCGGCCGACGGGAAGTGCTGGGCTCCCGCTCCCGCGCACGCTCTGACATGCCACCAGCCTGGAAGCCCGTGCCTCCCGTCGGCCATCCGACGATCGTCGGCAGCGCCCCCGCCAAGTGGCTGGAACCCCCCACCACACACGGTGTCTTCTGGTGTCCCGAGCTCACAGCGGCACGAATCTCTGACTCGGATCACCAGGGGGCGCCCGCTGCGGGCCGGCCGACCGTCCTCGACCGACCCCTCGCGGCTCGGGGCCGAACCTCCTCAGTTCGGTGTGGCCGCGTACGCCGCGGGCGGTCAGACCGCCACGAGTTCCTCGGCGACGAACGCGTCCACGAACTCCCGTGCACGACGGTCGAAAGCCGCGTACTGCTCCTCTCGCTCCGCCCCCGTCACCGCGTCGCCCACCAGGAGGTTGCCTTCGGCGTCGACGCGCTGAGGGCGCTCCTCCGCGTCGGTGAGGAGGCCGACGGTGGAGTGGGAGAAGCCGCAGTAAGAAGCGATGCCGTCGTTCAGGGTCGTTTCCAGGACGGTCTGCATGCCGGCCACGACCGGATCGTCGGAGGTGGCGCCGGCCAGGCCCAGCCACAGGATGCGCTTGCCGCCGAGTCGGGGCTTGCTGCGGCCGTAGGCGAAGCCGTAGTTCCAGACGCGGTCGATCCAGCCCTTGAGGATGGCGGGCACGCTCTGCCAGTACACGGGGAACACCGCCACGACCGCATCGGCGTCGAGGATGCGCTGCATGTGGGCGTGCACCTCCTGCGAGTACGTCTTCTCCCGGTTGCCCCAGTCCGGCTGGTCCGCCGGGTTCATCCGAGGGTCGAACCCCTCCGCGTGCAGGTCGAGCAGGTCGACGCGGTAGCCGGCGGCTTCGAGCCGGGCGGCGGCACGGCGGGCCGTGTGCGCGGTGAGCGAATCGGTGCGGTGGTGTGCGACGACGACGAGGGCTGTCCTGGTACGGCTGTCGTGCTGCGTCACGGTGTCTCCCGGCTGGTCTCGGTCGGTCCGAAGTACGAGTCCAGTACAGCCCTGAAGACGTGGATGATCCATGGGAGAAGCGCTCCGAACCATAGGAGATCGTCTACGGTGGCTTCCATGGATCCTCTGAGTTCGCTCCTGAGCGGCATCCGGGCCGAGGGGGCGGTCGTCAGCCACGCCGTACTGACGGTGCCTTGGGCCGTCCGCTTCGCCGACGACGCGCCGCTCACCATGATCAGCGTGCTGCGGGGCGGGGGCGTCCTGCTGCTGCCCGACGGAACGGAGCGGGCGATCGGCGCGGGCCACACCGCCATCGTGCGCGGCCCCGGCCCGTTCCACCTCGTGGACCACCCCGCCACCCCGCACACCTCCCACGCCACGTACGAGATCACGTGTTTCACCGACAGCGCCGGCAGTGCCGACTGCGGCGCCCAGGAACTCGGCGGTATTCAGTGGGGCACCGACTCGGAGCAGGCGACCGCGCTGATCGTGGGCGCGTACCGCGCCTCGGGTCACCGCCACGAGCGGCTCCTGCGTGCCCTGCCGCCCGTCCTGGTGGTCGAGGAGGACGCCGAGGTCTGCGCCTGGCTGGAGACGGCCGCCGCCGACGCCGCCCATCTCTCCGCCGGTTCACAGGCGTTGATGGACCGGCTCCTCGACTGGGCCCTGGTCTGCACGTTGCGCAGTTGGTTCGAGAAGGCGGGCGCCGATGCGCCCAGCTGGTACCGGGGCCTGGCCGACCCGGTCCTCGCACCCGCCCTGAGGTCCTTTCACGACCGCCCCGCCGAGCCCTGGACGGTGGCTGCCCTGGCCGCGCGAGCCGGCGTCTCCCGGGCGTTGTTCGCCAGGCGCTTCACTCAGCTGATGGGCCGTCCGCCCCTCGCCTACGTCACCGAATGCCGCATGGACGAGGCCGAGGCGCTGCTGTCCGACACGGACCTCGGCATCGCCCAGATCGCCAAGGCCGTCGGCTATGCCGACGCCTTCGGCTTCAGTGCCGCCTTCAAGCGCCACAAGGGCCGCAACCCCAGCACCTACCGCGCCACGGCGGCGATGGCGGGGGCCGTTTCTCTCGCCTCGGGGTGAACGCGCGCGTTCCTGCGGCGTGTCGCACCGTTCTCCGGCATTGTCCCGAGGGGTTGTCCCCCTAGGCGGCCCGGGGGCTGGCTCCATGTCCCGGCGCAGCGGCCGACAGGCATGATCCATCCATGACGTTACGGCGAACAAGTATCCGGATCGCGGCTGGTGCGGCGGTCCTCGGCAGTGTGTCCGCCCTGGCTCCGGTCTCGGCGGCGGCAGGCTCGCCCAGTGAGCGGGTACGAGGCGGGGCTGTCGTCTCCGTCGAGCAAGTGGCCGACCTCACTGCGGAGGAAGTGGCCGGGGAGCTACGAGGAAAGATCGACTCTTCCCAGGTGCGGCACGGCGTGACCGCCCATCGGATGACCTACCGCACCACCGACAGCGCGGGCGCCCCCACGACCGCGAGCCAGCTCGTCGTCCTGCCCAAGAACGGGGCGCGCCACCTGCCCACCGTCTCCTGGCTGCACGGCACCACCGTCTACCGCAAGGACGTCGCCTCGGAGAATCCGCGGTCGAACGACCGGCTCGTCGCCCTGCTGTTCGCCTCGACCGGGCGGGCCGTATCGGCACCCGACTACGTGGGCCTCGGCTCGGGCGAGGGCTTCCACCCGTACGGTGACCCCCGGGCCACCGTCGCGGCCTCGGTGGACGCCCTGCGCGCGGCCCGGACCCTTGCCCACCGAAACGGCCGGGAGCTGAAGCGCAAGGTCCAGGTCAGCGGGTTCTCGCAGGGCGGCCCCGCGACCATGCTGGTCGGCCGGGCGCTTCAGCAGGAGGACGCCGACCGCTACTTCCGGCTGGGGGCCCTCGCCCCGATCGGCGGCCCCTTCAACCTCTCGGCCTTCGAGGCCGCCGCGGCCGACGACAAGATCGCCAAAGCCAGCCTCTACCTCGCCTACTTCGCCACCGCCTGGAAGAAGATGTACGGCCTCTACACGGCACCCGGCGATGTCTACCGCTCCCCCTACGACAGCAAGGTGGAGGGCCTCTTCGACGGCCATCACACCCCCGGCCAGATCGCCGGCGAACTCCCGCCGGAGTCCAGGCACCTCTTCACCGAGGACTTCCTGGACAAGATCCGCAAGCCCGACGGTGTCCTGAAGGACAGGCTGCGACCGATGGACACCACATGCGACTGGCGGCCGAACGTACGGGTGGAGATCTTCCACGGTCGGGGCGACAAGGACATCGACTTCAGTCATGCGGCGTACTGCGCCGATCAGTTGACGCGCAACGGCGCCGCGCCCCGACTGACCGACGTCGGCGACTACGACCACAACGGATCGGTCCGGCAAGCCGTGCCCAGGGTCGTGCGCTTCTTCGACGAGTCGGCGAAGGCCGACTGAAGCACGCCGCCGACGACGGCCGGGAGGAAACGAACCGGCGTGGCCCGATCACGGCCCCTGGGGCGCGCCGCGCTCCGACCCCGTCGACCCTTCGGCGGTTGGTGCCCTCGGGTGACATCCGGCAGGGGCTCCCGCGGACGGGCGAGGCGTCCCCCCATCCTCGGGAAGGGCGACCGGCACGGGGCCGGTCAGGACCGCCGGGAGAGACATGGCGCCGTTCCGTCCGACCACCACCCCGAGGGTACTGGCCGGGGCGGTGGCGCTGCCGCTCCTCGCACTGGTCGCCCCGGCCTGGGGCCGGCCGTCCGCCGCGCCGCCGACTCCCACGGCCGGGGAGCCCGCCACGCACTGCGCGTCCGCCGGGACCCTGCACGGCGCGGACGGCGCGTACGCCGAGGTCGGTCTGTGCGCGGACAGCGGCGGCCTGCGCCTCACCGTCTCGGCGCCGGCCTCCTGCGGGCGCGTCGGCTCGCGCACCGCGTACAGCTGCCGCAGCACCGGCACCTGGACGGCCCGACACGCGGGGACCACGCTCGCCGGCACCCTGCCCGGCCCGGCCGAGTACGCAGGACCGGGCACCTACGACGTCACCGGCTCCGTCCACATCCGGTCCGATCCTGCGGGCGTCGACCTCCGGGGCACCGTCCGCGCCTCCCTGGCGCTGACCGCCCCCCGGGCGCAGGCCACCCACGCCGTCACCGCGGACCGCACGACTCTGCACCGGGGCACCACGACCACGGTGACCTACACCGTCCGCCGGGACAGCGAGGACGGCGACGGCAGCGCCCGGTTCGGCCTGATCGGCGAGGAGGGCACCGGCGTACGGCTCTCCACGGCCGACGGCCGCTGCGTCAATCCGCTGGTCGGCCGGTACCCGGCGACGACCCGCCTCCCGCACGCACTCGACTGCGCCCTCACCACGCTCCAGCCCGGCCGCCCGGAGAAGGTGACGGTCCGCGTCTTCGTGGGGCCGGCGTGCTCCACGGTGGTGTCGAAGCTCGGCTACTGGATGCCGGACGGTCAGGCTCTGTACACCGGAAGCATGCAGCCCGGACCGGAACTGACCTGCGTCTCGTGACCCGTCGCGCAAGCGCATCCATCCGGCGGCTCGTCAGCTCGGGCACCGCGCGGCAGGGGCGCTCCCGCGGTTCGGCCGGCGTCGCCTGCGCCGAGGGCGCGGCGGGACAGGGGGCTGCATGGGCCGGGAGTCTCGGCGGGACGGGCCAGGCACGTCAACGCTGCGAAGGAAGCGTTGACGCGCGGTTCGCATGATCGACACGCGCCGTCGGGCAGGCTGGAGCGGTTTGCGACGGGGTGCGCCGGTCGGCCCTCGACATCACTGGAAGACGGTGTGCCGCAAGGAGACCGGCGTGGTGCCGTGCCAGCGCTGAACGGCTCGCCGCAGCGCGCGGGCGTCGGCGTACCCGGTGCGGCCGGCGATGGCTTCGACGCTGAGCTTCGTGTCCCTCAGGAGCCGCGTCACACGATCGCGGCGTATCTTGTCGACCTCGCTGCTCCACGTGGTGCCGTGCTCGACAAGGCGTCGCTGCAGCGTGCGGGCACTGAGGCTCATCCGCCGCGCCACCGCCTCCAGCGTGAAGTCTTCTTCCTCACCGGCGGATTCGAGCGCGGTGTGGAACAGATCCAGCCAGATGTGTAGCGGTCTTGCGGTGTTGAGGGTGTTCTCGGCGTGCTGCCGCAGGACGGGGGAGAGGCCCGGCTGGGCGTGCGGCGACCGGACGGTCAGATCGGCGGTGAGAAAGGTGATCGAGCTGGTCGGCGCTTCGAAGTCGATGGCGCGGGTTCCGTAGAGGCGCACCAGGGCGTCGTGCCGTTCCGGCGCTGCGGCGGCCAGGGACACCTTGACCGGGGTGAGTTCACGGCGTGCGGCTTCGCCGAGCCGTCTTCGGTACAGGCCGAGTCCGTAGGCGCGTATGGCGCACGCCGCCTCGTGGACCATGTCGGCACGGTTGCTGTGGCTGATGGTGACCTGCCCACCGTCCACGCTGACCTGCAGGCGGTCGCTGCCCACGTCGGCAACGGTGGCGAAGAGGTCCGCCGCGTCACGGATGCCCTGCAAGGGAGTGGGGGCGGCCGTGATCAGGTAGTCCCACACGCCGAGCGCCCCTACCCGCGAAGACCCCGTCAGCAGCACGGCGAGATCCGGCCAGGCCAGGCGGCCGGTCGCCAGCTCGGCGATGCGGACCGCGGTGGCGGAGGGTATGCGGCACCGGTCGTCGTCGAGGTACTCCGGCGCCAGACCCAGGAGGTGTGCGTAGTCGACGTGCGGGACGCCGGCGAGCCTTGCCGTACTGACGCTCAGCCGGGCAAGCGCGGAGGACATGGTCCCGTGATGTCTAGCCACGTACGGAGATCATAGATCACCACAAAGCACAAGATCGGCTACGGCCATGGGCGCACTCTGCGCCAAGACGGCGAGGTCCTTCGGCGCAGGCCCTGGGGCGAGCCGGTTGGCACCCAGGGTCCCCCTGGTGGCGCCTCCGGCCCCCTGAAGGACGGCCCGGCACGGAAGATGATCGACGTCGAACAGCAATGGGCAACGTCAGGGGAGAGAAGTGCGCAAGACATGGGGGATGGCGGCTGCCGCCGCACTGGTGATCGTCGGCGCCGTGCCGGGCGGAAGCGCCGCGGTACCGCCGCCGGCGGGCACGAACCTGCAGGTACTGGACTGGAACATGTGTGACGTACCGCGCTGGGGCTGCGGAGAGCGGAAGGTCACGGAGAAGGTCGCGCTGCTGAAGCAGAAGGTGCAGGACAAGTACGTCCAGGCCATGCTCCTGCAGGAGGTCTGCCAGAGCACGCTGACCGAGCTCACGTCGCAGCTCGGTACCGCGTGGAGCGTGAACTTCACCCCGTACCACTGGTCGCAGAAGGGCGCACTGACGGTCAGCCCCTGCGAGACCCTGCCGGGCACCAGCCAGCCGAAGGACGCCGACGACAACGTCGGCACCGCGATCGTGGTGAAGGCGGGCCTCGCGGATCCGGTGCGGTACCCGATGCTGCAGCCTCAGACGGCGCTGGTCCCGCCGTTCCAGTGCGCGACGGCCACCTACTTCGAGGTCCGACTGTGCAACGTCCACTCCCCGCGCAGCGAGTCGGACCAGGACTTCCCTCAGCTGGATTACCGCGACGACTACCAGCTGGCCGTCAAGGACGTCGTCGAGGACTTCCCCCAGGTCGTCTTCGGCGGCGACTTCAACACCCGTACGCCGGAGGCCGGGGCCGAGCACGCCAAGGTGTGGAAGCCGGCCGAGCTGTACGGGCTTCCGGGCGAAGCGGGTTACGCCGAGTGCGACCAGCAGAACTACCCGAACCGACGGACGGGCGCCCCGACCCACGAAGCCGGCGTCAAGCTCGACTACCTCTTCAGCAACCTCAAGGGCCGCTGGTGCGACGTCGAACCCAAGGCCCCGGAAGGCGAGACGAACCTCTCCGACCACCGGTTCCTGATCTACAGCGTGGAGGTGACCCCGGCGGCGACGGCCTGACGGCCTGCCGTCGCCGCCCCCGGTACCAGCCTGCGGCGGCCTCCGGTCCGAGGGCGTGCGGCAGTTCACCGTCATGCGGCGTCGGTCGGGGCGAGAGGTACAACGGTGGAAGGCCGCCCGGGTGTCCCCGAGCGGCCTTCCTTGCGAGCGTCGCGGTGTCATCGCACCGGATCAGGCCAGAGGCACCGCGTCGATCACGCGCTGCGGGACCGTCCACACCCCGGTGGCCGCGTCGGTCGGGCTCCGGCGGCCTTGGGTGACCAGCCAGACGGCCGCGGAGTCCGGGGACTTCAGCCGGGTGCCGTCGGCGAACTCCGTGGGCAGCGACTGCCAGACGCGCTGGGGGACGACCTGCATGGGCACGTTCGCGTATCCGCTCGCCGTCAGCTCCTCCATGCTGTGGAACGGAACCTTCGCCCCGCCCACGACCGCCGCCTGGCTCAGAGAGCCGGCGTCCTTGATCCGGGTGCCGTCGGCGATCTTCGTGGTCATGCCGTCCCACACGCGGGCGGGGATGACCAGGCGCGGCTTGGTGCCGTACCCGGCCTGCTGGAGTTCGTCCATGGAGTGGAAGTCGACTCTGGCTCCGCCGACCACCGCCGCTTCCGATGTGGCCCCGCTCTTGGCGATCCGGGTGCCGTCGGCGATCCTCGTGGTCATGCCGTCCCAGACCCGGACGGGGATGACCAGGCGCGGCTTGGTGCCGTACCCGGCGTCGTTGCGCTCGGCCTCGCTGTGGAAGTCCACGCGGGCTCCGCCGACCACGGCCGCTTCCGACGACCAGCCGCTCTTGGCGATCCGGGTGCCGTCGGCGATCTTCGTGGTCATGGCGTCCCACACGCGGGCGGGGACGACCTCGCGCGCCTTGGTGCCGTACCCGGCGTCGTTGCGCTCGGCCTCGCTGTGGAAGTCCACCCTGGCGCCACCGACAACCGCTGCCTCCGAGGAGGCACCGCTCTTGGCGATGCGCGTCCCGTCGGCGATCCTGGTCGGCAGGGCGTCCCACACACGGTCGGGAATCGTCCACATCCGCTTCTCGCCGAACCCGCAGGCGATCAGCTCGTCCATCGACACGAACGGTACCTTCGCCCGGCCGACGATGCCGGCCTGCGAACTGCTGCTCGCCTTCTTCACGCGCGTGCCGTCCGCGATCCGGTCCGGGATGAGGCTGAACGCCCGCCCCGGCAGCGGACGGACCTTCGACGCCCAGTCCGTACCGAAGCCCGAGTCGACGACCTCCTGCGGCGAGGCGAAGTTGACCCGCGCGCCGCCGATGATCGCCGCGACCGGGGTGCTTCCGCCGGTGCCCTGGATCAGGATGCCGTCGTCGGGCACGTCGGCCCGGATCATGTTGAACGCGCGCGCCGGGACCGTACGGACCTTGCTCGCCCAGTCGGTGCCGAAGCCCGCGTCGATGACCTCCTGCGGGGAGGCGAAGTTGATCCGCGCGCCGCCGAGCATCATCGCCACCGGCGTCGGCACACCGTTCGCGATGCCCTGGACCAGCGAGCCGTCCGGCGGGATGTCGGCATGGAACTCGTTGAAAGCACGGCTGGGGATCGCGCGCACCTTCTCACGCCAGTTCGCCCCGTATCCGGTCTCGACGACTTCCTCGGGCGAGGCGAAGTTGATGCGCGACCCGGCCACGAACATGGCCACCGGCGTCGATGAGCCGCCGCCCGTTCCCTGGACGAGGGTGCCGTCCGCCGGGACCGTGCCGAGGTTGTTGAACGAGTAGTCCGACACGATGACGACCTTG
Organism: Streptomyces sp. NPDC012769; assembly: GCF_042901205.1. NCBI lineage: Bacteria > Bacillati > Actinomycetota > Actinomycetes > Kitasatosporales > Streptomycetaceae > Streptomyces > Streptomyces sp. NPDC012769. Next base: position 676,074 of record NZ_JBIBCP010000003.1, read on the forward strand.
GAGGGCCAGTCCGCGCCATGGCCGGTGTCGACGACCTCCTGCGGCGAGCCGAAGTTGATGCGCGCCCCGCCGACGACCTGCGCCACCGGAGTCCCGTTGCCGCCGTTCCAGCCCTGCACCAGCGTCCCGTCGGACGGCACCCGGTTCATGTGGTCGCGGGCGTCGACCGACCAGTCCGAGATCTTGGGCGGACGGCCGCAGTTCACAGGGGAGTTGCAGTGCGACTGGTGCAGCGGCGCACCGCCCGCGAAGATGTACACGCGGCCGCGCTGGTCGATGGCCGACGAGCCGTTGCGCGGAACCTTCGGACCGGCGTCGATGACCGACTGGTACGTGGGCCGGGGCGTGGAGTCGCAGATCCCGCCGTCGCACGTGGCCTGCCAGACCGGGGCGCCACCGACCATCTTGTAGATGCGCCGCGTGTCCGTCGTGTGCAGGAGCGTGCCGTCGGGCAGACCGTGGACCGAAGTCACGGGCTGCGGCTGCGGCGGGGCGGGCGGGTTGGTCGGACCGGGCGCCGAGCCACCGCCCCGTCCCGTGCCCTGCGTGACCTTCTTGAAGCCCTCGCTCTTGGGCAGGTTCACCCACAGCGCGCTCTCGTGGCCCACGAAGTGCTCCATGCCGGCGTTGCATCCGGCCGGCAGCCACTCACGCGTCAGGAAGACGCGCTCGGTGAAGATGCCGTAGGAGACGAAGGTGATCTCGTGCGACGGGGACACGGTGTTGGTCTTCAGACCCACCGAACTCGTCCAGGACGCCTTCGCACCGATCTGTATCTCGAGGTTGACCTTGGCGACGACGTACTCGACCGACATGCCGGCCGTGAACTGGGTGCTCAGCTCCACCGTGTCGGACTTGGTGACGGTCACCTCGAGGTTGTCCCCGGGCGCCACCCTCCAAGGCCCGTCGGACGCTTTGAAGTCCTCGTAGTGCTGGCTCACCTTCCACGCGGTCGGTCCGCAGGAGACCGGCAGCGGCAGAGGTGGTGGATCGGCGGCCCGGGCGACCTGGGGCGTCGTCGCCACCAGGCCGCCCGCCAGCAGGACGCCGGTCAGCGCGGTGAGCGCCGTCCGCAGCCTGTGTCGGAGCATCGTGCCTTCTCTCGGTGAGGGGCGGCCCGGTCTCCCGCCAGGGGGCCGGGCCCGGAAAGGAATGACTGACCGGTGGAGAGGAGACGTGACGAGCGTCAGGCCGGACCTGGCCCGGCGCTGGTTCCGCGCGGTGCCGCATTCCCTTGAAGGCATGCCGCCGCTGTTGCGGCCTGGGCAGCACAGATCGCCATGTGAACGTTCCCCCCGTGGCGAGCCGCACCCGATGGTCGTTCGGGCGCGGGCTCCTTGGCGCAGTACAGGTCGGAGGTTAGACGCACCCGCCGCCGGTCTGTCAATGCATGCGCCGTAAACCTCCGCCGGTCCGGCGCGCAGCCTTGCGACAACGCCGCAACCCGCCAAGGCACGTGCGGCACTCGCGGTCGCCGGCTGCGAGCTGCCGGCTGACCGCACCGACTGCTCGCCGCCGAGGAACTCGGCATCGCACAGCCGTCGCTGAGTCACACCATCGCCCGGCTGGAGGGTGAGCCCGGGACGCCGCTGTTCGACCGTGGCGGTCGGCTGCGACTGAACGACGCCGGGCCGCGGCGGCTGCTCGACCGGCTGCCGCGCGGGGGGCTCACCCCGAAGGTCGTCTGTAAGGGGACGGGTCGAGTGCCGTCGCCGACCTCATCAGGGACAGCCATCTGTCGCCCGCCGCCCGGCTGATGCGCGAGGCGATCACCGGCTGGGACTTCGGCGCTGGCGCGCCGAGAGCGCGAGCTCTTTGAGAGCCGCCCACTCGCCCGGCCCCGTAGGGCAGCGACGGCACGCTCGCCGGGATGCGGGAGGCCGGGCATGGTGCCCGCCCGCACCCTCGCACCCCGAACTGTGGTGTCCCACCACATACGCCGGTGACCTGTGCTTTCCTACGGTGTGGCGACACGAAACAGTCCCCGTCACCCGCTCGGAAGTGGTGCACATGGCCGCCGCAACACACGCTCCCACGCCTCCCGGCGCTCTCAAGCGCATCGTCGCCGCAAGTCTGATCGGTACCACCATCGAGTGGTATGACAACTCATCGGCTCAGGGCTAGGACCTGCGGTTTCTCGTGAAGCAGCGGGCTGAAGTCAGCACGGAACCAGCACGGGAAACGAGCGGTGCTGGTTCAGTGCCGTCAGGAAGCCAGAGCACCGATCTGGGTGCAAGAAGCAGGCTCCCTTGTTCTGCTACGTAAAGTAGCGGCGAGACGATGGCAGCGACTTCACGGCCGCCGGCGCCGGGCCGTCCCCGCAGGTGCCAGGAGCGGGTACCGGCGCAGGCGGCCCCTCAGGCCGGCCGTGCTCGCGCACCGGAGGCAGGGTGGACTTGCCATGGGCGCGGGACGCGGAGGGTGTCGGCGAGGGCAGCGCACCCTACAAGTGGTGCGCCGCCCGCATCGGATGTGCGTTGCCAGGCTTGCGCGGCCAGTGTGTGGGTCAGATTCCGCCGGTTCCGAAGACGTCGAGGGGTCCGAACAGGCCCGTAAGTACCGGCGTCGGACAGGCTGGTGCCGGGCTCGGGCTCGCTGGGGGTCCATTTCACGATGGACCAGGTCTGACCCGGGCCGCCCTTGGGCCTGCCTACCGGGTACCCGTTGTGATCGGTCCAGTAGGTCTGGCGGGAGGGAATCGTGTTGCTGTCGGAGGCGTGGCCGCGTGCTGGCCGTACTCCCGCTCGTCATCGCCGGCCTAGCGCTCGTGCGTGCCTTTGCCCGGCCGTAGCTGCTCGGTCCCGAGATCGTGGAGCGCGCAGGCGAGGTGGACCAGATCGGGGTCTACGGGTACGTGCAGCTCTTGTTCTGGATCGGAGTGGGCACTGCGGCATTGACCGGTCCGGTGGTCAACGAACTGGTCCGGATGGGCGAGGACCGGTGGCTCGAGCCCGCCGCTCCGAGCCCGGCGGCGGAGACGGGACCGGAGGCGCGTTCTGCGACGGTTCGGGAGGCGGATGCCGAATCGGTTCCGGAGACGAAGGCCCTTCCAGGGACGGCTCCGAGGGCGGCACCATGGCTGCCAACCACCCTCGGCGCCGTGCTGTTGGCAGCGGCGATCGTCTTGGGAGTCCTCCTGACCGTCTGGCCGGGCGTGTGGGGGCCGCGACTGCGCAGCCTCGGTGTCCTCGTCGTCCTGCTGACGACCGTGACGCTCGTCGCGGGCTGGCTGGCACGGCGCTCCGAGTTCCACCTGCCGCTGCCGGCACTGCGCTACCTGCGCTTCCGGCTCACTCCGGTCTGGCTGCTGGTCGTCGCTGCGCTGGTGCTGGAGGCCCAGCTGGACACCGCCGGCGGCTACCACGAGGTGCGGCTCAAGCCGCGGTCGGCATCGGGCGCCGCCCCGGCCGCGCCGGCCCAACCCTACGAGGCGAAGGCCTTCTTCGGCGCCTGGCGAGCGGCGGTGCAGGCCTGCATGGATGCCGACAAGACGCTCAAGCCCACAACGGCCGTGCCGATGGTCTTCGTCGCCGCGCCAGGCGGCGGAATCCGCGCGGCGTACTGGACCGGGGCCGCCATGGACGAGACGACCAGGAGCCCGTGCGCCCGGGAGATGCTCTTCGGCGCCAGCGGTGTGTCCGGTGGCTCTCTGGGCCTGGTCGGCCACGGGCTGGGACCGCGGGAAGGCGAGCCCGCTGCGAGTGCCGGCCGGGACTTCGCCGCCCGCCTCTCCGGAGAGGACACGCTCGCCTCCGACCTGGCCGCCATGTTCTACCGCGATCTGCCGCGCGCCCTGCACGGGATCAACAGTCTGGGAGACCTGCGGCCGGGCGACCGCGCCACGGTGTTCGAACGCTCGTGGGAGAACCTGGACGAGCGCCTCCAGGACGACTTCTTCACGAGTTCCCTCCAGTCCCGCCCCGATGCCGGCCCGCGCCCGGTGCTGCTGCTGAACGGCACCGATGCCGGCCCCCGCCCGGTGCTGCTGCTGAACGGCACCGATGTGAACTCCGGCTGACGCTGAACTGTCGGCGCATGGAAGTGACGACGCCACCGGCGAGCACCGGCGGCGGCGAGCCGCCACGGCGGTCGAACCACTCGTCGGCGCCCACAACCGGGCCGTCGCCGCCGGATACGAGGGGGGCGCAGGAGCCGACGGCCGCTACGTCCTCCCGCTCCTCGTCGTCCTCGACAACCACTACCAGTCCAAGGCCGCGGCGCCCGACGTCGAACGTCAGCAGGAGGCCGTCGCCCCCTGATCGCCGGCAGGTCCCCCAAGGCCGCGCTGAGCGTGTCCACACTGGGGCAGTTGGGGCTGTACCGGTTCACCGGCGCGCTGCCGGGCATCGCCGCCGACGCGTCGGCGATCCGGGTCGACGGCGTCGCGTGCCCGCAGGTGCGCAGCTTCTTCGCGGCCCCGTCCGCCCGCCCGGCATCGCCGCGCCCCTGGGGTGGATCCTCTCCGACATGAGCAAGCGGGACCTGAGGGTGCAGCTGAGGGAACTCGTCCGGGCACCCGACCAGTGCCGGGCACCGGCACGGCCGGACGAGCCGCCGCGGCAGACGCCTTCGACCTTCAGCACCTTCCTGAAGGTGCTCCGGGGACCGGTCACCCTCGGCGCGGGGTGAGGAGAAATTCCTCCGGGAACTTTCCGGCACCCAGGCCGGAGCGGGCCCGTCTGGACGTTGCGGTGTACGGCGCCCGCAGGGCGTTTGCCAGAGTGAGGCCGTTGAGCGCGGCCATGACGACCTGTCAGGCGGTCAGGCCGGTCAGCGAGAGGAATTCGGCGCGGGAGCGGGCGTCGTGGCGGAGGGTGCCGAGGAGGGTGGAGGTGAGGGTGCTGGAGCCGGTGGCCTGGACGCCGCGCAGGGTCATGCACGTGTGTTCGGCTTCGATCACGACGCCGACGCCCTTGGGCTCCAGCTGGGTCTGGAGCCAGTCGGCGACCTGTTTGGTCAGGCGTTCTTGAACCTGTGGGCGGCAGGCGAAGTGCTCGACGACACGGGCGAGTTTGGACAGGCCGAGGATGCGGTGACCGGGCAGGTAGCCGACGTGGGCGGTGCCGACGACGGGCAGCATGTGGTGCTCGCAGACCGATCGCACGGGGATGCCGCGCGCCAGGACCAGCTCGTCGTAGCCCTCGTCGTTGGGGAAGGTCGTCAGGTCGAAGGGGCGCGGGCTGAAGAGTTCGGCGTAGGCGCGGGCCATGCGGGCGGGCGTGTTGCGGAGGCTTTCGGTACTGGTGTCGATGCCGAGCGCGGCAAGGAACTGGGCGGCGGCGCGTTCGGCTTGGGCCAGATCCACGCCGCCGGTGTCGTGGACGACGCGCAGCGGGGTGACGGAGGGCGTCGTGCCCTGGGGCGCGGGTATGGCGGCGAAGCTGGGGGAGAGGCCGGCTTCGTCCACTGCCGTGTCCGGGGCCGGGGTCGCGAAGTCCATGACGTGCTCCTCGTGGGTAGGCAAAGGCTCGTGCGGGCGGCAGGTGGTGGCCGTTCTCAGGGGTGTCGCGCCCCGGTGGGCGGTGAGGAGGTGGGCTGCAGGCGGACGCAGCAGTGGCCGGGGCTGGGTTCCAGGCACGCCTGGAGCCCTTCTTCGTCGAGGCCTTCCAGTACGCCGCGCAGCAGGTGGAGGTTCATGCCGCACACGGTCTGTGTGTAGTCGCGGGCGAGCGCGTGGAAGGGGCAGTTGCCCAGGACGATGGCGTCACCGTCGTAGCGGGGTTCGAACCCGTTGCCCTCCAGCAGGTCGAAGACACCCGCCTGCTTCTGTTCGGAGAGCTGTCTGCCCAGCTCGTGTGCCTTGCGGTGCAGGACGGTCCGCACCGGTTCGCCGGTGGCCTCGGATTCCTCCAGAGCCTGGGCGAGGAGCCGTCCGGCGAGTTCGTAGTGCCGCTCCGGCAGGGTGACGGCCACCTGCTGGGCGGAGCGCTTGTAGAGCTTGGCCGGCCGGCCCGCTCCCGGGCCGGTGCGACCGCTGCGCCGCTCGTAGACGACGTCGAGCAGTGATTCGTCGGCCAGGCGGTCCAGGTGGAAGGCCGCGGTCTTCCGGGCGAGGCCGAGGGCTTCGGCGGCTTCGTCGCGGCTGACCGGCGCCGGCTGGCGCACGACGTGGTCGTACAGCCTTCTGCGGGTCGGCTCGTCGAGCGCGGCGACGGCTGAGATGTCGGAGTGGGGTGCTTCTTCCGAGTGGTCCACGAACACCAGTGTAAAACCCAGAGCCATTGACTAAAGAAGGGGTGCGCGCTTCTATTGACAGTAAGAGTTGCCGATAGAAGGAAGGGTGTCATGTCTTCCCCCACCACAACCCCCACGTCCGCCGCCCCCCGGCGGGCCGCTCTCGCCGACCCCGGCTACCAGGCGTTCGTCATCCTGCGCACGGGGTTCACCGTGGCGCCGATCCTGTTCGGGCTGGACAAGTTCACCAACCTGCTCGTGGACTGGCCCGTCTACCTCGCGCCGTGGATCGACGACATCGTTCCGGGCAGCGCGCAGGCGGCCATGTACGCCGTGGGCGTCGTCGAGATCGTGGCCGGACTCGTCGTCGCCCTGGTCCCGCGCTTCGGGGGCTGGCTGGTCGCCGGATGGCTGGCCGGCATCATCATCAGCCTGCTGACCATCCCCGGGTACTACGACATCGCGCTGCGCGACTTCGGCCTCCTGCTCGGCGCGGTGGCCCTGGCCCGGCTCGCCCAGCGCTACCACGGCAAGCGGCCCTCTCACTGACGGCAGGCAGCAGCCGCGAAGGCGGAGAGGCGGGTGGGCCCTCTATCGGCCCATCCGCACGGCCTGCCGGGGCGGCGGCGACACGTCGCAGCCGCCACGAACCTGCCCGGCATCGATTCGCCGGCAGGGTCGTGTGTCGCCCGCGGAGGTCACTCCGGAGAGCACGTGGAGGCCATCGCCCGAAAGGAGAAGGGCATGAGTGAGAATCTGGACCGGCTGGCCGCCGAGGGCGTAGCGGTCTGGCTGGATGATCTGAGCCGGGAGCGGCTCGCCGGTGGCCGGCTGGCCGACTTGGTGGGTGAACGGCGGGTGGTGGGCATCACCAGCAACCCGACGATCTTCGCCAAGGCGATCCGCTCGGGTGACCGCTACGACGAGCAGCTCGGTGATCTTGCCCGGCGCGGGGTGCGGGTCGAGGAAGCCGTCCGGCTGCTGACCGCGTTCGACGTGCGCTGGGCCTGCGACATCCTGCGCCCGGTGTTCGAGGCCAGTGACGCGGTCGATGGGCGGGTGTCGCTGGAGGTGGACCCGCGCGTCGCCCGGGACACGGCGGCAACGGTCGCCGAGGCGCGGGCCCTGTGGTGGCTGGTGGACCGGCCGAACCTGTTCGTGAAGATCCCCGCGACGCAGGAGGGCCTGGAGGCGATCAGCACGGCGCTCGCCGAAGGCATCAGCATCAACGTGACACTGATCTTCTCCCTGGACCGCTACGACCAGGTGCTCCGCGCCTTCCTGGACGGCATGGGCCGGGCACACGCGGCGGGACGTGACCTGGCGTCCATCGCGTCGGTGGCCTCCTTCTTCGTCAGCCGAGTGGATACCGAGATCGACAGCCGACTCGACAAGATCGGCACCCCCGAGGCGCAGAAGCTGCGGGGGCAGGCCGCGGTCGCCAACGCACGCCTGGCCTACCAGCGCTTCGAGCGGGCCCGCGCATCGGACCGATGGAGGGCCCTGGAGGCGGCCGGTATGCGTTCGCAACGCCCGCTGTGGGCCTCCACCGGGGTCAAGGACCCCGCCTACGCCGACACCCGCTACGTCGAGGAACTGGTGGCGCCCGGCGTGGTCAACACCATGCCCGAGCACACCCTGCGCGCGGTCGCGGACCACGGCCGCATCCAGGGGGACACGATCCATGGCACATATGCGCACGCCCAGCAGGTGCTGAACGACCTGGAGGCGCTCGGCGTGTCCTATGACGACGTGGTGCACGTCCTGGAGGACGAGGGCATAGCCACGTTCACGGCCTCCGGCAACGAGCTGTTCGAGCAACTGGACACCGAACTGCACACCAAACGCGCCGCAGCCTGATGCAGTCGTGGCGCTGACCTGACGGCCCCTGCCCGTGTTCCCGTGCGACGACCGAGCGGCAGACACGCCGGCAAGCACCGCAGTCGTCCACTTCCACGGCGCACCTCCGACGGCGAGGGGGCAAGCGGACGCCGCAGTGTTGACGGGCCAGCTCGCGGAGCGGACTGCCATCAGTCCGCCGGCAGAGCCTACGCAGCAAAGGAGAGGACATGGCCACGAACTCGGCATTTGTGATCGTCGGAGCCGGCCTGGCCGGCGCGAAGGCAGCTCAGACGCTCCGGGAAGAGGGCTTCGACGGCCCTGTCGTACTGCTCGGAGAGGAGGGCGAGCGTCCCTACGAACGGCCGCCGCTGTCCAAGGGCTACCTGCTGGGCAAGGACGAGCGGGAGACGGTCTACGTCCACCCGTCCCAGTGGTACGCCGAACGTGACGTCGACCTGCGCCTGGGCACCACCGTCACCGCGATCGACCCGGCCGGACACGAGGTGGCGCTTGCCGACGGCAGCCGGCTCGGCTACGCGAAGCTGCTGCTGACCACCGGCTCTTCACCGCGCCGCCTGCCCGCTCCCGGAGCCGACCTCGACGGGGTTCATTATCTGCGCCGCCTCTCCGACAGTGACCGCATCAAAGAAGCCTTGCGGTCCGCATCCCGCATCGTGGTGATCGGCGCCGGCTGGATCGGTCTGGAGACTGCGGCCGCCGCCCGTACGGCCGGCGTCGAGGTGACGGTCCTGGAGACGGCGGAACTGCCCTTGCTGCGCGTGCTGGGCCGCGAAGTGGCGCAGGTCTTCGCCGACCTGCACACGGACCACGGGGTGGATCTTCGCTGCGGTGTGAAGGTCGCCGAGATCACCGCCAACGGCGGGCACGCGAACGGAGTGCTGCTGGCCGACGGCAGCCGCATCGATGCCGACGCCGTCATCGTCGGGGTCGGCATCACCCCCAACACCCGGCTCGCCACCGACGCCGGCCTCGACGTCGACAACGGCATCCGCGTCGACGCCCACCTGCGTACCTCCCACCCGGACATCCACGCCGCCGGCGACGTCGCAAACGCCTTCCACCCGCTGCTCGGCAAACACATCCGCGTCGAGCACTGGGCCAACGCCCTCAATCAGCCCCGGACCGCGGCCAAGGCGATGCTGGGCCAGGACGTCACGTACGAACGCCTGCCGTACTTCTTCACCGACCAGTACGACCTGGGCATGGAGTACACCGGCTTCGTCGAACCCGACGGTTACGACCAGGTCGTCTTCCGGGGCCGGACCGACACCCGCGAGTTCATCGCTTTCTGGCTCGCCGAGGGCCGGGTACTGGCGGGCATGCACGTCAACGTCTGGGACGTCACCGAACCGATCCGCGCCCTTGTCACCTCGGGGAGACCGGCCGATCCAGCGTGGCTCGCCGACCCCGACATGTCCCTCAGCGACCTCCTCGACCGGCCTGCCCCGACTGGCCGATAGCCCGGAGAAGGTGATCTCAGAGGTGCCAGTCCCGCCTCCCGCCCCCCGGCCGCGCCGCGGCAGACCCGGACAGCGCGCAGCCGGTTCGCGGAGTTGCCGTACTACGCCCCGGTCGGGCGCTCGGCCGCGGCCGAGCGCCCGCGGCGACTCCGCCCTCTGGCCGCACCTGGTCTCGCCCACGCCGCCAGCCCGTCAATGCCTGATTCCGGGCCGGTGTCGGCACCGGCCCGGGCCAGGAAAGCGGTCACGACCGCACGGAGCTCTGACGGTCGTCGTGCTCGTCGCAGCACTTGTCCGGGAACTGGGCGATGATGCCCTTGGCGAGGATGTCGGCCAGCATCATCATGTGGTCGTTGGCCTCGTCGAAGTGCTTGACGGCGTCGGTGTAGTCGCCCTTGAGCAGGTCGGTGGCGTACACGACGGTCTGGTCGATGTGCTGCCTGAGCATCGGCTCGGTGACCGAGCGAGGCCAGTTCCTCGGATGCGCGTTGGTCAGGAAGGCGCTGACTCGGCTTCACTGACCCGGAGTGGCTGCTGACAGCCGGGCCGGCCGCCGGGCCCGGGCCGGCCGCCGAGGCCACGCCAACGCTCGGGGTGAGGAGCGTTGTCGCGACGGCCAGGCTTGCCAGAGTGGGCGCGAGGACCTTCCTGCGCCGTGGAATCTTGAACACAGGCTCTTCCTTTCACAGCGCGTCGCAGCCGCGACGGCTCAAGGTGAGGGATGGGGAAAGGGGCGCGGCGCCGCCGTCTGGCGGCGGCGCTGCCCATAATCAGGCGGGCCGCCAGGCCGGAGTGCGCGAACCCCTCCCCGACTCGCACCTTGCCCTCATGGCGCGCACGAAGCCCGCCGTTCCAACGGGAAAGGCGGATCTCGACCCGAAAGGACGGCACAGTGAGTCCAGGCGGCTGTACTCGTTCTCGACCGCAGCGGGTGCGCCCTGAGGCAGGCAGATGAGCCGTGCCACGCCCTCGTCACGGATCTCGTCACCCTCGGCACAGAGCTGGTCGACGGCGGCAGGCTCCAGCTCCGCGCCATGGGGTGCGGACCAGGCGGGTGAGCAGCCCGCCTGGGATGGTGGTGTCATGGGAAGCATCAGCGGCCGGGCGGGAGCAGGAACCGTCCCCGGGCCGTCGACCGGTGGCTTGAGCTTCGGCGGCTATGCTCCGCTGCGGGATTACGCGGTGATCGGTGACGGCCGCACTGCCGCTCTGGTCGCCAGGGACGGGTCGGTGGACTGGCTGGGTTTGCCCGACCTGGACTCGCCCGCGGTGTTCGGCGCCGTGCTGGACACCGCCCGCGGCGGCCGGTTCACGCTCGCACCGTCGGTCCCATACCGGAGCGAGCGCCGCTACCTGCCCAGCACCAACGTCCTGGAGACCACCTTCCGCACCGACACGGGCACGGTGCGGGTCATCGACGCGCTCACCCTCCATGACGAAGCGACGCTCACGCCGATGCGGGAACTGCTGCGACGCGTGGACGGACTGTCCGGCTCCGTGCCCATGCACTGGAGCGTGCAGCCCCGGTTCGGTTACGGCACCCGCCACATGCGAATCACCCGACGTGCCGGTGTCCCGGTGGCGACAGCCGGAAGCGATGCACTCGCGGTCTGCGCCTGGGATGCCGGCGAGCCCGTATGGGACGGGGACGCCGTCAGCGGGCACTTCGAAGTCGTCAGCGGCCGGCATGCACTCCTTGCGATGCCGTTCGCCCATCAGGAACCTCTCGTCCTGCCGGGCCGCTCCGAGTGCGAGGTGCGTCTGGAGGCCACGTGCGCGGCCTGGCGGAACTGGGCGCAGGACCGCCAGTACACCGGGCGGTGGCACGAGCCGGTGATGCGCAGCCTGCTGGCGCTGAAGCTGCTGGTCTACGCCCCTTCCGGTGCGGTCGCGGCCGCGGTGACGACCTCGCTGCCTGAGGAGATCGGCGGCGAGCGCAACTGGGACTACCGCTTCTCCTGGGTGCGCGATTCCGCCTTCACCCTGACCGCCTTCCTGCGGCTGGGCTGCCCGGCGGAGGCACACGCCTATTTCTGGTGGCTGATGCACGCCTCCCAGCTCACCCACCCATCCCTGAACGTGCTGTACCGCCTGGCCGGCGGGCACCGCACCCCGGAGAAGACCCTGTCCTGGGAGGGCTACCGCGGTTCGACGCCGGTCCGTATCGGCAATGCCGCGGCCCGGCAGGTCCAGCTGGACACCTACGGCGAGCTGATGCAGACGGCCTGGCAGTACGCCCAGGCCATGGGCGGTCTGGACGGGGATGTCGCCCGCCGTCTGGCGGAGCTGGCCGACCTCGTGTGCACGGCCTGGGAGGAGCCGGACGCCGGCATCTGGGAGGTCCGTAGCCCGCCCCGACACTTCACCCAGTCGAAGATGATGTGCTGGGTGGCCCTCGACCGCGCCGCCGACCTCGCCGAACGCGGCCTGCTCCCCATCCGGCACCTCGAGCGCTGGCACACGACGCGGGACGAGATCGGCGCGTTCATCGAGGGCCGCTGCTTCTCACCCGACCGCGACAGCTACGTTCGCGCCGCCGGCAGTGACGACCTGGACGCCGCCGTCCTGCTGGGCCACCTCTATGGATACGGCGGCGACGGTCACCGCATGCGGGCCACGATCCGCGCCCTGGACCGCCACCTGCGGCACGGCCCCTACGTCGACCGGTATTCCGGCGAAGACGGCCTCACCGGCGGGGAAGGAGCCTTCCTTGCGTGCTCCTTCTGGCTCGCTGAATCCCTCGCCCGCACCGCCAGTCTGGCGCAGGCGATCGAGCTGATGGACGAGTTGATCGGCCTGGCGAACGACGTCGGCCTCTACAGCGAGGAGATCGACCCCACAACCGGCGACTTCCTGGGAAACCTGCCCCAGGGCCTGAGCCACCTGGCGCTGATCAGCGCCGCCTGTACCATCACCGCGGCAGGTAAGGACACAGCACGGTGAACGCCTGGGGAACCGCCGCGGGCGCCTTCGTCGGCACACTCGCCTTGACCACCGCGCTGCGCGCCGCCAGTGAGCTGAGACTGACCCGCATGGACCTGCCGTTCCTCCTCGGCACGGCGGTGACCGTCAACCGCACCCGCGCCAAAGCCCTCGGCTACCTGATGCACTTCCTTAACGGGCAGATCTTCGCGTTCATCTACCTCGCCGTCTTCATCGCCATCGACCAGGCCGGCTGGTGGCTGGGCGCCCTGTTCGGTCTCGCCCACGGCCTGTTCGCCGGTACCGCACTGGTCAACATCCTGCTGCCGCTCGTCCACCCCCGCATGGGCAGCCCCCTGACCAGCGCCCCAGAGACAGCGCTGCTGGAACCGCCCGGCTTCCTGATGCGCAACTACGGGCCCGGCACCCCGGTGGTCACCGTCCTCGCCCACGTCGGCTACGGAGCGATCGTCGGCGGCTTCACCCTGACGCCCTGATCCCGGCGCTCAGCCGGACAGGCCGCGATGCAGGTCGCGGGCCAGTACCTGGCCTGGATGCCGTCACCCATCGGCGGGCGTACTGTCCGAATCTGGGTGACGTTCGGTGTGAGTGGCGCGGTGCCCTGCTCGAGTCGAGGGCACGTGGCCGCCAACACTGCCGCCTCGTGCACCGGCAGGCGGCCTGGCGGGCCCGGCGACAGTGGCAGCGGGCGGGGGAATCGTTCCCAGTCGGTACGGTGGCCGGCTGCCACAGCAGCACCGTCGCCGCCACGGTCCCGGACCTGGCCGGACTCGGCCTGACCGCCGTGCCGGAGGACCGGCGCACAAGAGCCGGCTGGGCGGAGCTCGGTGCCGGTCTGGATATCACCGCGGAGGCCGTCCGCAGCCGCCTCGGGCGCACATGGGGATCCTCCTCCGTCGACGCAAGGTGAGCGCATGCGCGATCCCGCCGAACCCGCCGCAGCCCAGGACGCCCCCTGCCTGGAGGAGCTTGATGCCGCCCTGGCGGAGGTCACGCGCGACACGGTTGTCCGTCGCTCCGGCACGTGAGCGACCCAGTGAGCCGGCCCAGTCGGGCCAGACCGCAAGTGCGGTGCCGCCAGGCCGAACTGGCAAGCCACAGAGCTGACGTGGCACGCCACATCCAGGACGTTGCCGGATCACAACTCACCTCCAGCGACGCTCAGCGCATCCTGGCGGCAGCCAACGCCTGGGAACCTCGGCCCGCCCGAGCTCTGGCCGCCCACCTGGCCGAACACCCTGACGCGCTCACCGCACCGATATCCCAGAGCCCGGCAGCTCCTCCCAGGCTCCTGCTGGAACTGGCGCCGACAGGCTACGCCGTCAACAGACTCGCCTGCGCACGCTGCGGACGCATCGACGACCCGTTGCCTTGCAACTCGCCCGTCGGTCGCCTCTGCAACTGGTGCATCGAACCTGACCGCCTTCAGCAGTGCAACGAGTCGACGGTTCCGGCGGAACCGTCGGAGCCTGGGGCGTCGAGCAGTCGGCCTGCTCCGTCAGCCGGGTCAGTCCCCCCGGGTGTTCCTGGTCAGGCCGCCGCCGTGGTGCGCCACCAACGCGTGCAGAAGCACTCCTCGATCACCTCGCGGTGGGCGGCGCTGCGGTCGGCCACCCGGACCACGCAGCCGCGCCCGGCGTACGCGAAGGGCCCTGCGCGGCTGCGTGAGGACCGTTCGCCCCGCCAGGCCCCTGGGGCGAGGCGTCTGCGTCCGGCCCGCTCGGCGCGTACAGGGCCTCGCCGAGCACGTGTGCAGGTGGAGGGCGAGGAGGGGGCCGAGGTCCGTCCAAGACGCCTCGGCCCCCTCCTCGCCGGAGGCTCACGCCACGGGCCCGGCGACCCCGGCCGCGTGTCCCTCGTCGTGGTGGATCACCCGCAGGCCCCACCACTGCCCCAGGTGCCGCTCCGCGATCGTGGGCCCATGCACCCCCGCCGCACCGCCCCACTCTTACTCGGTGTCCTCCTCGCCCTCACCGGCTGCGTGGCCGTTCCCGCAGTGCCGCCGACCCACCCCGTACGGCCTCGCGGCCGCCGAAGACCGGCCGCCCGCGCCGCTGCCCAGCCAGTGGCCTTCGCCCACCCAGCCCGCGCCCCGTGAAGCGCTGGAAGACACCACCCCGGCGGCGGCGCGCCGAACCCGAGATGCGAAGGCCCGCCCGAGCGCGCCGTCGGCGACCCCGCCAACCGCCTCCGAGCGCCCTCGCGCGACTCCACCGAGGGAGAAGGCCAAGGCGCCGGCCACGAAGGCACCGGGGAAGAAGCGCAGCAAGCCGTCCAAGAGCCAGGCACATCAGCCGGTTCCCGCCGGTCGCCCTGCCGACATGCGCGCGCTGTTCTGGGGGGCCGCCCGCATCGGAGTCCCGTACGGCGTCCCAGACCTCTGCCACAGGCCCTACGGCCGATGAGCTGGGCAGCTTTGACCAGGCTTTATGAGCAGGGGGTGCAGGTGCTCCGGCGGCCTGGCCGGTGCGGGCAGCGCATTCGACTGGCCGGCACGCACTGCCCACTGAAACTCACCGTCCCTATTGAAAGAGGATTTTGGAACGGCGATCAAGGCCAGACGTCCTGGCTTCTGGACTGGGGGAAGGAAGAAAGCGCGCTTGCTGTTGCGGCGTGGCCGTACGCGAAAATGCCCCGCAATAACGGCTGGGACGGCTTGGTCGATCGCCGTGATGCGGTTGATGCTGCAGCGGAGCCAGCGTAGGAGGCGCCAGCCCTTCAGGGTGGTCATGGCTGGCCTGCTCGCCGAGGCAGCGGATCTCGGCGTGGGTGCTGTTGTGGCGGCGCTGCCACCGCTTGAGGCGGTGTCCGCGGAACGGCACCCGGATGGAGCTGCCGGCGCGGGTCGTGAACCCGTCCACCAGGAGCTTCGTCGTTCCGTTGATCCGTCCAACACGCCGCCAGCACTACCCGGTGGGAAAAGGCTCACGGTCTGTCATCCGTGCCAGTCGACCGCCGTGATCCGTCCCACTGCCTCGGCGATGGTGGCGTCGTCGGCGCATACGGTCAGGCGCAGGAAGCCCTCGCCACCGGGGCCGAATCCGGTGCCGGGAATGCCGAGTACGCCGGCTTCGGTGAGCAGGCGCTTGGCGAAGGTCTCGCTGTCCAGCCCGGCGGGCGTGCGGACGAGGCAGTAGAAGGTGGCCTGGGGTCGCAGGACGTCGAGGCCCGCGGCCTCCAGCCCGTCGCAGAGCAGCCGCATGCGTCCGGCGTACACGGCGCGCAGGTGGTCGGGGTAACCGGTGGTGTCGGTGAGGGCGGCGACGGCGGCGTGCTGGACGGCGGCGAAGGTGCCCGAGTCGGTGTGTGTCTTGACCTCGCGCAACGCTGCGATGACGTCGGTGTTCCCGGCGGCGAAACCGACTCGCCAGCCAGGCATGTTGTAAGTCTTGGACAGGGAGTGGAACTCCACACCGCAAGCCCTCGCTCCCGGTGCTTCCAGGAACGAGGGCGGGGGTTCGCAGCCGTAGTAGATCTCGCTGTAGGCGGTGTCCGAGGCGACCGTGATCCCGTACCGGAGGGCGAAGGCGGCCAGTTCCGCGTAGAACTCGCGGGTGGCGAGCGCGGCGGTGGGGTTGTTGGGGTAGCAGACCCACAGCAGCCGCGCTCGCGTGGCGACGGAGGGCGGGATCGCGGCGAGGTCGGGCAGGAAGCCGTTCTCCTCGCGCAGTGGCATCGTGACGACCTCGGCTCCGCAGAACCGGGCCCAGGTCGCATAGACGGGATACGCCGGGTCGGGCACCAGCACCACGTCGCCCGGCTCCACACAGGCCAGCGCCAGGTGCGCCATGGCCTCTTTACTGCCGAGGGTGACCAGGACCTCGGTGCCGGGGTCCGCCGTGACCCCGAAGCGGCGCGCGAGGTAACCGGAGGCTGCCTGACGCAGGGTCGGTGTGCCTTCGTACGGGGGGTAACGGTGTGCCCAGGGCTCGTCTGCCGCCCTTTGGAGGGCGGTCACGATGTGCGGTGGGGCGGGCAGGTCGCAGTCCCCGACGCCGAGCGGGATGACGTCGTTCCCCTTGCCTTCCGCCTCGGCCCGGCAGCGGTCGATGAAGGAGAACAGGTAGTCGTCCGCTTCCCGGAGCCGGCTCGCTCGGCGCATCGTCGCCATCGTCCTTCCAACGTGTCGGGTCTGAACGGAGTCTGGCCGATTCGCGCGCTGTACTGCCGGATGTCCGCTGTCGTTGGCTGGAAATGCCGTGGCCCCGGCCGAGAAGGCCCTGATTCGGAGGGAGGTGCCAGCAGTCGAGCGTGGAGCGGGTTTTGCGTCGAGCAGGAGTGGCGGGACGTAAGCGCCCGAATCGGCCCTGTATGGGATGTCCACCTGATCGGGCGAAGAAGATCCTTTTCCGCTTCTTCCGCCTGTAAGCGCCGATACAACGGTTGTGTATCCCCTGCCCGGCTCAAGAGGAACGGGCGAAAGCTATGGCTCTGGAAGCCACCTTCTTCACCGACAATCAGTTCTCAGGCAAGCAGGTCTCGCTCAAGCCCGGGCGCTACAGGCTCGACAGTGACACCAACGACCAGATCTCCTCGGTGAAGGTCCCAGTGGGGCTGCTCGGCCTCGACATCCTCGCCTGGCCCGGTTACGGCGCCATCGGGCCGTACGTCGACGAGGAGTAGTCGCACCGCTCGGATTGATCGGGGGCCACCAGCGTGAAGACGCTGGCCGGTTCTCGTCTTTCGCGGCCGGCCTCGCGCCGAGCCGGGCCAGTCAGGACGCGCTGGGCCTTTCCAGCCTGCATCAGCCTCGCGCCCCCGTCGTCTCCGGTATCGACCGGACGAGGACCGACGCCGAGTTCCTCGCGGCGATGGAGGTCCACAAGCAGACCGATCCGGCGCACCGGGTAATTGTCGACGCATACGCCCCGATCCAACTCAACGGCCACCTGTACTTGTCCCACCCCGCGACCTGGCGCTGGAACCTGGTCCAGTGGATGAGGGACACCATCCAGGCGTGGTCAGAAGTGCCCTGGGACGAGCTCGACCTCGACGCGGACGAGGACCCCCTCTCCACCGGATGCCGACCAGCACGGAGTGGAACGAGTTCGAGGAGCACTTCGACACTCGCAAGGTTGAGCTCGGCACCTGTGGCCAGCCGTACGCCAGCGACTGCCGCCACGAACACGCCTGCATCCGCTGTCCGGTCCTGCGGATGAACCCGCAGATGGCCTTCCGCCTTCAGGAGATCGAGACCGATCTGACCTGGCTCGGTGAGATCGAGGGCATCGATCTGACCTTGAGCCTACTCCGGCAGAAACAGATCGAAGCAGCGCGGTTGACCTCCGTCCCCCGGACCGTTGACCTGGGCATTCCCGTGGTAGCACCTCGTCGGTAGGCAGGAGAGGCCATCAGGCATTTGATCGCCCTTCCGAGCCCGGAGGCGGCAGGAGTAGCGGATGCTGGCCCTGGCTGCAGCCGGGCTGCGCCGCGTACCCGAGGGCGGAGGCGAAGGGTGAAGATGTCATGATCGGCTCCGACTGGACTAAGTCACCCATCCATACGATGTTTTGACTCGCCTTCTATCTCGAACCGACTATCCAGAACGCACGACGGGGGAACGCCATGAGCATCACCAGGACCACTCGTAGGACGCGGGCCAAGATCGCCGTGTCCATCGGGGCCCTGGCCGCGGGCTCACTCATACTCACCGCCTGCAGCGGAAGCAGCGGCAGCGCCAGCGGCAGCAAGCGCGACGGTACCTACTACATCAAGGACGTCAACGGCACGTCCGACCTCGGCCAGTTGGTTGTCAAGGGCAACAGCGTCTCGCATCATGAGTACGACTGCGATGGTGTCTACGAGAAGCCGGACGTGACCAGCACCGGCGAGTTCACCAAGGATCAGTCCCAGATCATCTGGACGGTCGCCGGAGAGGACCCCCGCAACGAGCGGACCGGCAGCGAGCCCATCTCGACCAGTGACACCTCGATCAGCATCAGCGGTAGCGTGTACGTACGTGACAGCTCCGATGCCGGCAAGGCTCTGCTGGACGGCTTCAAGACCAAGTGCGGGAAGTGACGTAGACCTCCCACTCGGCCGGCCGAGCAGGGCAGAACCCCGTGGGCATCGCGTCCACGGGGTTCTGTGTTTCCTCGGCTGGTCAAGCCTCTGACACCTACTCCTGAAGCTGCTGCGCCCGGTACTCCTCGATCGTCTCCGGCGGCCAGCCGTACTTGGGGACATGCTGCTCGACGAAATCGAGTTCGGCCCACGCTGCCAACCTCCGAATTCTCGACTGGGCCACCACGACGAACAAGCGTCGGCTGGCCGCTGGTATCCATGTCCCGACCGTACATGCAGGGCAAACGTTGGCTGATGCAGCACCAGCTCCTCACCCGTACGACTGAGACAGACCGCGTCTTGTGTCCGTGCACGCTGACGCTAAGAACAGCCCGAGGGCGCCGCTCCATTGAACGAGACGCCCTGGTGCAGTTAAGACGTCATCTCATTTGGTGAGTCTGCGGTAGCAGATGAGGGTGCAGGCGATGCTGGTGAAGGCGAGGAAGTGCTCGGCTTTACGTTCGTAGCGTCGGCGGACGCGGCGGCAGCCGGCGAGCACGGCAATGGTGCGCTCGATGGTCCAGCGGTGCCGGCCCAGTCGCTGTGAGGACTCGATGCCTTTGCGGGCGATGCGGTGGGCGCTGCCGCGTCTGCGTAACCATCGCCGCAGGTGGGGGTAGTCGTAGCCCTTGTCCGCGTGGAGCTTTCCCGGCTTGCGCCGCCTGCGTCCGCGGCGGGAGCGGATCGGAGGGATGCCTTGACCAAGGGGATCAGGGCTTGGCTGTCGTGCAGGTTCGCGCCCGAGATTCCGACGGATGTGGGCAGACCGGTCCGCTCGGTGATCAAGTGGATCTTCGAGCCGTACTTGCCCCGGTCCACAGGAGTCGGACCGGTCAGGTCCCCCTTTTCAGGGCCCGCATGTTCACCGAGTCGATCGCGCAGCGGGACCAGTCCAGCTCGCCGCGGGCACCGAGCTCGTCGAGCACCACGCGGTGGAGCTTGGCCCACACCCGGGCCTTCGACCACTCGCCAGCACCTCCCGGTCGCCGTGGCGACGCCTATCACCACCCTGAGGCAGCGACGGCGCCTCCGGCACCACCCGCTGGAACAGCTCCCATAGCTCATCCGGCACCAGCCGCTCAACAATCCCCATGACTGTCGCGCCTACGACTTGGTGGAGCAGATGGTCTCGATCCACGTCGCCTGGAAGTCACGGCAGACAAGGAGGAGGGTGCCGACCCAGCAGGCGATCTCGTGGCTGCAACCGTCCCTGTGCGGCAGAATCTCGTCGAGAATCACAGTCCCGAGGTCCGTTCCTCGGTCCTCGTCGGCGGGATCGATGATGAAACTGGACACCCCTCCATAGCGGATGAGCAGGTCCTGGTCGTGCTTCCAGCAGTTGTGCCGGAACTCGACCTCCATCTCCTCACCGCCGGCGCCCCGGACGGCCCGAAGCGTCAGGTCCTTCACACATCGCCTGCTGCGGAAGTCGTAGTGGTCCGCGTCCGTAGCGAAAGCCCGGGCCCCCGGCGGCAGGTCACCAGAGATCGAGGGCAGGTGGCTTAGGTAGCGAGGCGGGTCCAAGACCCCTGACAGATCACCGACCTGCGCATCGAGATTGACGTACTCCATCGACCTTCGCCCCCTCACGACTTCCCACTGGCCGTCGAACCGTCGCACAGACTCACCACATGAGATGACGTACAAGGAACCTCATGGGCTCCGTCTTCACGCGGGAGACCGAGCTGACCCTGCCCCTGGAGTTCGACGCGCTCGTTGCGGCTGCCTGACGCCGTTCGATGAGACGTGAGGCCGACAGCCCCCACAGAGGGTTGTCGGCCTCACACGTCTGCTCACCCGTCGCCATCCGATCCGTTTCCCGAATGCCCGAGTTCAACGCTCCCTAGCCAGCACCAAACCAGCACGGGAGTGAGGACCCCACCGGCGAACTGGGGCGCAAACTGCCATATCTGACACCCGCCTGTGGCGGTGTGAATCGCTATCCGGAATGCGCTCGACCGCCGCCGGAGACCTCCGTCCGGGCCCCGCATGGTGCCCGCCCGCACCCCCGGCCCCCGAACTATGGTGTCCCACCACATACGCCGGTGACCTGCGCTTTCCTACGGTGTGGCGACACGAAACAGTCCCCGTCACCCGCTCGGAAGTGGTGCACATGGCCGCCGCAACACACGCTCCCACGCCTCCCGGCGCTCTCAAGCGCATCGTCGCCGCCAGTCTGATCGGCACCACCATCGAGTGGTACGACTTCTTTCTGTACGGTTCGGCCGCCGCGCTGGTGTTCAACAAGCTGTTCTTTCCGGAGTCGGATCCGCTGGTCGGGACGCTGCTGTCGTTCCTGACCTACGCCGTCGGGTTCGCCGCGCGGCCGCTCGGGGCGCTGGTTTTCGGGCATTACGGGGACCGGCTGGGGCGCAAGAAGCTGCTGGTGCTGAGCCTGCTGCTGATGGGCGGGGCGACGTTCGCCATCGGGTTGCTGCCCACGCACGCGACCGTCGGGTCCGCCGCGCCGCTGTTGCTGACCGCGTTGCGGCTGGTGCAGGGCTTCGCGCTCGGCGGGGAGTGGGGCGGGGCCGTGCTGCTCGTGTCCGAGCACGGGGACGCGAAGCGGCGTGGGTTCTGGGCCTCGTGGCCGCAGACCGGGGCGCCGGCGGGGCAGTTGCTCGCGACCGGTGTGCTGTCCGCGCTGACCGCGCTGCTGTCCGAGGCCGCGTTCGGGTCCTGGGGCTGGCGGATCCCGTTCCTGCTCTCCGGCGTCCTGGTGATCGTCGGCCTGTGGATCCGGCTGTCCGTCGACGAGTCGCCCGTCTTCAAGGCCGCCCTCACCGCCGCCGAGGAGCGCAAGGCCGCCGCCGGGCAGGTCGAGAAGATGCCGCTGGTCGCGGTGCTCCGGCACCACTGGCGCGACGTGCTCGTCGCCATGGGCGCCCGTATGGCCGAGAACATCTCGTACTACGTCATCACCGCGTTCATCCTCGTCTACGCGACCACCCAGGTCGGACTCACCAAGCAGAACGCCCTCAACGCCGTCCTCATCGCCTCGGCCGTCCACTTCGCCGTCATCCCGCTCTGGGGCGCGCTGTCCGACCGGCTTGGGCGCCGCCCGGTCTATCTGATCGGCGCCGTCGGCGTCGGGCTGTGGATGTTCCCCTTCTTCGCCCTCATCGACCGGGGCACCTTCGGCAGCCTGCTGCTCGCCGTCACCGTGGGCCTCGTCCTCCACGGCGCCATGTACGCCCCCCAGGCCGCCTTCTTCTCCGAGATGTTCGCGACCCGGATGCGCTACTCCGGGGCCTCCATCGGCGCGCAGTTCTCCTCCGTCGCCGCCGGCGCCCCCGCGCCGCTGATCGCCACCGCGCTGCTCGACGACTACGGCAGCTCGACCCCCATCGCCCTGTACGTGATCGCCGCCGCGCTGCTCACGGTCGTCGCCATCGCCTGTGCCCGCGAGACCCGCAACCGCGACCTCGCCGACCTGAGCGACGTCCCCGGACCCGACGGCGCCGACCGGGAGGCGTCCGCCGCCAGCCCGTCCCGATGACGAGAACGAAGGGCCCCTCCCGGATCGGGAGGGGCCCTTCGTCCGTTCACGCCTCTACTTCTCGCAGGTCACCTTGTCCCGCGGCGTGTAGCGGGTGTCGAAGGTCTCGCGCTTCACCTCGGTGCCGTCGTTCTTGAAGACCCGGTCGACCTTGATGTCGAAGCCCTCCAGCGGCTCCTGCACCTCGCACTTGTCGCCCTTGCCCTCGCGCTCCGCCGGCGGCGTGATGTTCGTGCGCGGGCCGGCGACCGCCTCGACCGAGTCGTACTTCTTCGTGCCGAGGAAGCTCACCGTCACCGACGAGTCCGTCGAGCTCGCCTTGATGTAGATCGGCTTGCCCGAGTCGTTGCGGAACTTCAGGTCCAGCGTCCCCCAGGCCACCGTCGCCTCCCGGCCGGCCGGGTAGCGCTCGATGTAGAAGGAGTGGGCGCCGTGCTCGACGGGCTTGACGCCGGCGAAGAACAGCGCGTTGTAGACGGTCGTGGCGACCGCCGACACACCGCCGCCCGGCGCCTTCTGGTACTGCCCGTCCATGATCATCGTGCCGTCGACGAAGCCGTTGGCCTCGGTGCGCTCGCCCACCGTGCGGTTGAAGCTCCACACCTCGCCGGGCTGCACGATCGAGCCGTTGATCAGCTCGACCGCCCGGCCGATGTTGGTCGTGCGGTATGGCGCGGTCGGGAAGTTCACGGTGAACGTCGACATCTGCTCGGTGATCCCGAGCGCGGCGAGATTCTCCGCCGTCAGCTCCGGCTGGGTCACCTTGGTCTCGACGGGAGCGGTACGGGCCGCGGCGCCCACCTGGGTGAGCAGCGGCTGGACCGCCCGGCCGAGGGCGTCGGCCGACACCTCGCGGCCGGGCCGGCCGTCCCGCTCCACGACCACCTTGCCGTCCCGCACGCCGAGGCTGGCCTCGACCGGACCGCCGGTGAAGGTGTGCAGCGGACGGGCCACGTCCGGGTCGCGCAGCAGCGACCGGGAGTCGAGCGACGGGTTGAGCCGGCCGCCCTCGGTCCTCACCTTGAGGTGGTCGGCGAGGGTGGCCGCCGGGATCGACAGACGGTTGCCGCCCGTGGTGAGCGTGACCGGGCCGGACAGGGCCGGCGTCGCGAAGTCCTTCACGAAGCGGTCGACCTCCGCCGCGCCCACCTTCGGGTGGGTGACGGAGACCGGCAGGACCACGGGCGCCGAGCCGCCGGCCCCCGGATAGGCGGCGCGCAGGGCGTCGACCGCCTTGTCGGCGTCCAGCTTCTGGCCGTCCCGTGCCGGGGTGACGACCGCCTTGCCCTTCTTGAAGGCCACGGCGCCCTCGCGGACGGTCCGGTCGTGCTCCTTGGCGACCGAGGCCATCGCCGCGCGCGCCTTCGTGGCGTCGAAGGCCACGACGGGCTCGATGTCGCGGCTGCCGGTCGAGAAGAGCCGGCCGATCACGGTGACCGGGTCGCGGGACGGGTCGGCCGCCCGGTCGGCGGTGGCGGCCACGTCGACCGTGAGGCCCGCCTCGGCGGGATCGAGCGCGGTGCCGGCATCGCCGACCGTGACCCGCACCGGGTCCTTCCATGCGGCGGGGGCCGCGGAGGTCAGGCGGGCGGCGGCCTGGGAGCGGCTCAGGCCGCCGATGTCGACCCCGCTCACCCGGGTGCCCTCGGAGATGTCGTCCCCGGTGGCGACGAGACCCGCCACATACAGTCCGCCGGCGACGGCCGCGACCGCACCGGTCGCGAGCGCCGCCTTGCGTATGTGGCCGCGGCGCCCGTGCGGGCCCGCGGCGGCGTGGTCGGTCGTGGAGCGGCGCACACACCCTCCCGGGGCGGTGAGGAGTCAGGGGTATCCCTCGACGTTACGCCGAAAGGGGGCAAAAGATCCATATGATCCCTTTTTTCGGGACGGTGACGCTCCTCTCATCGCTCCGAACCTGCCGCATTAAGGTGGATCGGTGCATCCGACCTCCTCCGGCGTGACCGGCCCCGCGTCCGGCCCGCAGTCCGTGGAGCGGGCCCTCGCCATCCTCGACGCCGTGGCCGACGCAGACCGGCCCGTCGCGGCGAAGGCCCTGGCCCGCACCCTCGGCTGCGCCCTGTCGACCGTCTACCACCTGACCGGCCCCCTCATCGCCCGCGGCCACCTCGTCCGTACGCCCGAGGGGTACGCGCCCGGGCCGCGGGTCCCCGCGCTCCACCGCTCCTACCAGCGCCACCACGGCCTGGACGGCGGCGTCGCCGAGCTCCTCGGCCGGCTGCGCCGCACTGCCGGCGCGGAGGCCTACTTCACCGCGTACCAGGGCGGCCGGATCACCGTCGTCGACACCACCGCGCCCGTCACCGACACCGCCCACCCCTTCGCGCCGGGCCCCGAGGCCCGCGCCCACGCCACCGCCCACGGCAAGGCGCTGCTCGCCGGGCTGCCCCGGTCGCTGCGCCGGCGGTACCTGGACGAGCACGGCATGGCCCGGTTCACCGAGCGCACCATCACCAGCCCCGAGCGCTTCGAGGCGGAGCTGGCCCGGGTGCGCGACCGGGGCTTCGCCGTCTCCGTGGGCGAGGCGGACCCTGCGTACACCTGTCTGGCGACGGTCCTGCCCGGGCGGGGCGACGGCGTCGCGCACGCCCTGTCGGTGTCGCTGCCCACCGCCGACTTCCGACGCCGGCACGGCGAGGTGCGCGCCGCCCTGGCCCGGGCCGTGCCCCTGTTCACGGCCGGGATCGGCGCGCCGGGCGCCGAGCCGTAACCCGTACCGCCGCCGTTCCCCGTCACGCCTCCGGAGGCCCGGTCCCGCCGTTTCCGGCCCTGCCGGAATCCCCGCCCCCGCCGCTGGCCCGGCCCGCGGGCGGCGGAGCAGCGTAGGCGCATGATCTTCATCGCCGTACGTTTCACCGTCCGTCCCGAGCACGCCGACACCTGGCTCGACCGCGTCGCCGACTTCACCCGTGCCACGCGCGAGGAGCCCGGCAACCTCTTCTTCGACTGGTCCCGCAGCGTCGAGAACCCGCACCAGTACGTCCTCCTGGAGGCGTTCGCCGACGCCGAGGCCGGCGCCGCCCATGTCGCCTCCGAGCACTTCACGGCCGGTCTGGAGACCATGGGCGCCGCCATCGCCGCCACGCCCGAGATCATCAACGTCGAGGTCCCGCAGCAGGGCTGGGGCGCCATGGCCGAACTCGCCCGCTGAACCGGCCCCCGCCGCCCACCACCTCCCGACCCCGCCGCGGCGGGCGCCGTGAGATGCACGGCCCCGCCGCACCCGGGAGACTGAACGTATCCGTGGAAACACGGCCCACTCGGCAAGGGGGCGGTGGATGTGCCGCTGCGACAGCTGTCCTGGCCACTGCGCCGATGGACCCTTCTCTACCTGCTGTTCGTGGCCACCGTCACCGTCGCCTATCTGCTGGTGCCGTCCCGCCACACCGTCCTCTGGGCGCTGATCGGTCTCGGCGGCGTCGCCGTCATCCTCACCGGCGTCCATCTCCACCGGCCCGCCCGCCGCTGGCCCTGGCTGGTGCTCGCCGCCGCCAACTTCACCTTCGTCGCCGGTGACACCACGTACAACGCGCTGGAGACCTTCTTCCACCAGCACCGGCCCTTCCCCTCCGTCGCAGACGCCCTCTACCTCGCCACCTATCCGCTCTTCGCCGTCGGCCTGTTCGGTTTCATCCGTCGCCGCGCCGTCGGGCGGAACCTGGCCGTGGCGCTCGACGCGCTGATCCTCACCTCCGGCCTGGCCCTGCTCTCGTGGGTCCACCTGATCACCCCGCTCGCCACGTCCCCCGACATGACGTGGGTCGAGCGCGCCATCTCCATCGCCTATCCGCTCGGCGACGTGCTGATGCTGGCCATGCTGGCCCGTCTCCTCGTCCCCGGCGGCCTGCGCTCCCGCGCCGTGCAGCTGCTCGCCCTGGGCACCTGCGGCATCCTCTTCTCGGACGTCGTCTACGGCGTGAAGCAGCTGGACGGCACCTGGCAGGTGGGCACGCCCTGGGACCTCGGCTGGGTCGTCTTCTTCACCGCCTGGGGCCTCGCCGCCCTGCACCCCTCGATGACCGGGCTCACCGAGCTCACGCCCGAACCGGTGTCCGGGAGCGCCGAGCGGCGGCTCCTCCTGCTCGCCCTGGCCTCCCTCATCGCCCCCGCCCTGCTGCTCTTCCAGGCGCTGCGCCAGGAACCCGGCCGGGACCTCGGGGTCATCGCGATCTTCTCCGCCCTGATGTTCCTGCTGGTCCTGGCCCGCCTGTGGGGCATGATGGCCGAGCACCGCAGGGCCGAGGCCCACGAACGCAGTCTGCGGGTGGCCGCCGCGTCCCTGGTGGCGGCGCTGAGCCCGCGCGAGGTCGCCGCCGCCGTCGAGGCGGCCGCCGCCACCCTCTTCGGTCCGGGCGCCCCGCACGACACGATGCTGCTCGCCCGCGACCGCCACGGCCGGCTGGCGGCCGTGCCCACCGGACTCCGGCCCTGGCGCGTTCAGGTCACCGAACTCACCGGACCCCACGGCACCCCCTGGCCGGAACTCCTCTCCGGGGGCAGCCGGCTGCTGCCCGCCGAACGACTCGACCCGGCCCTCGCCACCGCCGTCACACCCGGCACCCACGCGCTGATCTGCCCGCTCGCCCTGCAGGCCCCCGCCGCCGGCGAGTCGCTGCTCGGCGCCCTGCTCCTCGCCGGAACCGAGAAGAAGCTCTCCGAGATCGCGGGCCCCGCCCAGTCCCTCGCCTCCCAGGCCGCGCTCGCCCTGGAACGCTTCGGTCTGAGCGAGGAGGTCAACCGCCGTGCCAGCGAGGCCTACTTCCGCACGCTGGTGCACAACACCTCGGACGTCATCCTCATCGTCGACGACGACGACACCGTCCGCTACGCCAGCCCGTCCGCGGAGAAGCAGTTCGGGCGCTCGCTGCTGCCCGGCACCCCGCTCAGCGAACTCCTCGCCCCCGACGACGCGGTGAGCGCCCTGCGGCTCCTCGCCGACGCCCGCTCCCGCGGCGACACCGAGGGCCGCGACGACTGGAAGCTGACGCACGGCGGCGCCGCCGACCTGGAGGTCGAGGTCCGGTGCAGCAACCTGCGCGACGAGCACACCGTGCACGGGCTCGTCCTCACCCTCCGGGACGTCACCGAACAGCGCAAACTGGAGCGCGAGCTCACCCACCGCGCCTTCCACGACTCGCTCACCGGCCTGCCCAACCGCGTGCTGCTCCTGGAACGGATCGAACGCGCCCTGCTCCGCGGCCGCCGCGAATCCACCCTGACCTGCATGCTCTTCGTCGACCTCGACGACTTCAAGGTCGTCAACGACACCATGGGACACTCCGTCGGCGACGAACTCCTCATCGCCGTCGCCCGCCGGCTGACCTCCGTGCTCCGCCGCACCGACACCGCCGCCCGGCTCGGCGGCGACGAGTTCGCCGTGCTCATCGAGGGCGCCCGCGAACCCGGCGACGCCGAGGCCCTCGCCGCCGAGATCGTCCACACCCTCGGCCAGCCGTTCCACCTCACCGACGGCGCCGTCTCCGTCTCGACCAGCGTCGGCGTCGCCACCGTCCTGGACAGCGCCCACGCCGAGGAGCTGCTCGGCCACGCCGACCTCGCCCTGTACGCGGCCAAGGCCGCCGGCAAGAAGCGCTGGCGGCGCTTCCGGCCCGAGCTGCACTCGCGGCTCGTCGCCCGGCACGAGCTCCAGGCCGGCATGGACACCGCCATCGCCGAGCACGCCTTCGCCCTGCGCTACCAGCCCATCGTCCGGGTCGACGACGCCGCCCTGGCCGGCTTCGAGGCACTGATCCGATGGCCGCACGCCCGCCGTGGCATGGTCCCGCCCGAGCAGTTCATCACCCTCGCCGAGGAGAGCGGCCACATCATGCCGCTCGGCGCCTGGGTGCTCGAGCACGCGGCCCGCGACATCGCCCGCTGGCAGCGCTCCCACCCCCGTACGCCACCCCTGTACGCCAACGTCAACGTCTCCGCCCGCCAGTTCCGCGACCCCGGCCTGCCCGACGTGGTCCGGCGGACCCTGAACACCTCCGGACTCGCCCCCGACTCCCTCTGCCTGGAGATGACCGAGTCCGTCCTCATGCGCCGGGACGAGCAGGTCGGCACCACCATGCGGGCCCTGAAGGACCTCGGAGTGTCCATCGCCATCGACGACTTCGGCACCGGCTTCTCCTCGCTCAGCTATCTGCGCGAGTTCCCCATCGACGTGCTCAAGGTCGACAAGTCGTTCATCGACGACATCACCACCGACCGGCAGCAGGTCGCCCTCGTCGAGGGCATCGTCCGCATCGCCGAGGTGCTCGGCCTGCGGGTCGTCGCCGAGGGCATCGAGAACGAGGACCAGCGGGCCCTGCTCGCCGACATGGGTTGTCACTACGGGCAGGGCTACCTCTTCGCCCGGCCCATGACCGCGCGCCAGGCGGAGACCTTTCTGCACCGTGCCCCCGCCCGGTCCGCCCGCGGCGCCGGGACCGCCCGGGGGGCAGGGCCGGGAGCCGGGACCGGCGCCGGGACCGTGCGGGGCGCCGAGGCCCCCCGTACCGCCGCTTCCTCGCCCGGCACCGGCCGGCTCGACGTCCGCTGGCGCGACCTGGAACGGCTCAGGAACAACAGCGCCATGTGCGACGCCGTCATCGACCAGATCGACGGCCGCCGACTCCGCGTCGGCGACCACTGGCTGGTCGACTTCGCCTCCTGCAACTACCTCGGCTTCGACCTCGACCCCGAGATCATGGCCGCCATCGAGCCCATGGTGCGCAGCTGGGGCACCCACCCCAGCTGGTCCCGGCTCATCGGCAGCCCCCGCCTGTACTCCCGGATCGAGGAGCGGCTCACCCACCTCCTCGGCGCCCCCGACACCCTGCTGCTGCCGACCATCACCCTCATCCACCAGTCGGTCATCCCGCTGCTCGCCGCCGACGGCGAGGTCTACATCGAGGCCCAGGCGCACCGCACGATGTACGACGGCTGTCTCGTCGCACGCGGCCGTGGCGCCCGGCTGCACCGCTTCCGAGCCGACCAGCCGTGGGAGCTGGACACCCTGCTCCGCGAGGCGCCCGTCGGCGCCACCCGGCTGGTCTGCATGGACGGCGTCAACAGCATGACGGGCAACTACCCCGACCTGCGCACGACCGCCCGCGTCTGCCGCGACCACGACGCCCTGCTGTACGTCGACGACGCCCACGGCTTCGGCGTCATCGGCGAACGCGATCCCGCGGAGACCAGCCCGTACGGGACGCGCGGCAACGGCATCGTCCGCCACCTCGGCGAGGAGTACGACGGCATCGTCCTCGTCGGCGGTTTCTCCAAGGCCTACTCCTCACTGCTGGCCTTCCTCGCCCTGCCGAGCCACCTCAAGGACCACCTCAAGGTGGCCGCCGCGCCCTACCTCTACTCCGGCCCCTCGCCGACCGCCTCCCTCGCCACCGCCCTCGCCGGACTCGACGTCAACGAGGCGCGCGGCGACGCCATCCGGGGCGACCTCCACCGCAAGACCGCTCGCGTCCTCGACCACGTACGCGGCCTGGGCATCGCCACGCCCAACACCGACGGCCTGCCGATCATCGAGATCCCGCTCGGCGACGCCGCCGACCTGGAGGCGGTCGCCGCGTTCCTGTGGGACCGGGGGATCTACGTGACCCTCGCCGGCTACCCCCTCGTCCCGCGCAACCGGGTCGGGTTCCGGATCCAGATCACCGCCGCAAACACCGACGAGGAGATCGACGCGCTCAACGACGCCCTCACCGACCTCGCCGCCCGCTTCGCACTCCAGCGCGGCGCCCCACGGCGCTCGGGCGCGGTCGCGGCCGGCCGGCGCCGGGAGGCGTGATGCCCGCCACCCGCCGCACCGCCCTGCGGCACAACGGTGACGTGGACTGGGACGCCTGGCCCGTCGGCCCGTATCTGGCCGAGAACTACCGACTGCTACACCCCTGCGACCGGGGCGTGATCCACCACCACTCCCGCTTCTACCGACAGTTCGCCCCCGGCGGACTGACCCGCACCCTCGAACTGGGCGCGGGCCCCAACCTCTATCCGCTGATGCTCGCCGCGGGCGCGGGCCGCCGCATCGACGCCCTGGAACCGAGCGCCGCCAACCTCGCCTATCTGCGGAGCCAGCTGACGTACGGCCCCGACGACAGCTGGGAGCCTTTCTACGCGCTGTGCCGCGCCCTCGACCCCGCCCTCCCCGCGACCCTGCCCGAGGCCCTCGGCCGCGTGCGCGTGGTACGCGGCGACGCCGGCGACCTGGACGAGGGCCGCTACGACACCGCGTCCATGAACTTCGTCGCCGAGAGCGTCACCGAGGACTTCGCCGAATTCACCTCCCTGTGCACGGCGTTCGCGCGTTCCGTACGGCCCGGCGGCAGGCTCGTGGCCGCCTTCATGGAGCGGATGCCGAGCTACCGCATCGGCGCCGGCCCGGTCTGGCCGGCCTGCCCCGTCGACGAGTCGGCGCTGCGGGCCGTGTTCGCCCCCCACACCGTCTCCCTGCGCGTGTCGCGCCTCGCCAAGGACCACACCCTGCCCGAGTACGGCGACACCGGCGTGCTGCTCCTGACCGCCCAACGCCCCTGCCCCTGAGCCGCGTCGGCCCCGCCTTCGTCAGCCCTGGTCCTGGTCCGCCGGCCCCGGGCGGCCTGCGGAGCGCGCCGACGGGGCCAGCCGCAGCAGCGCGTTGTGCGGCCGCTCGTCGAGCAGCGTGCCCAGGATGCGGGTCCCGTCCCGGATCGTGCGGGGGTGCGGGGCGGAGGGGGAAGGGCCCTGGCGGCGGGGGAGTTCGAGACTCGGCACCTCGGCGATCCGCAAGCCGTAGTGCAGGGCGTGCGTGACGAGCTCGGCGCCCAGCTCCACCCCGCCCTCGCGCAGATCGAGCAGGCCGGTGAATTCCCGCCGGAACGCGCAGAATCCGTACCAGAGATCGGTGAGCCGCTGACCGTACAACTGCCGGGCGAGCCGCAGCAGCGCCCGGTGCCCGAGCCTGCGGAGCAGCGGATAATCGGCGACTCCGCCCCCCGCGATGAAACGCGAACCCTTCACGAAATCGAAGCCGCTCTCCAGATAATGCAAATAGTGCGGGATCTCCCTCGGCGACATGCTGCCGTCGGCGCCCATGAGCACGAGGTGGTCGCCCGTTGCGGCCAGCAGCCCCGCGTGCGGGACGTCACCGGCCGTGCAGTCCCAGGGGCCGAGCCGGCGCACCGACACCCCGCCCGGGGCCGTCCGCGCCGGCCCCGCGGGGCCGCCGCCGACCAGGACGACTTCCCGTACGGCCGCCGGGAGCTGCCCGAGCAGCCAGTCCGTGTCCCGGTCGCCGGGCCGGACCGCGACCACCAGGCTCGCCGTGCGGGTGCCGGCGGCCGGGAAGCGGTCCGTCCTGCGGCGCATCGGGTGCGGTTCCCCGCTCGTGGCACTCATGGGCAGCCCTCCGGAATTCCGCCGCGCTTTCAGCATCCGGCGCGCGCGACGGCCCGGTCAAGGAATTCGGGGGATCAGCGACCTGCCCCTCGTGAATTCCTGGCCGCCCTGCGGCGAGTCGCCCGACAGGACTAGAATCCGGTCATGGCAGGGCGAATCGAGGACTACGCCCTCATCGGTGATCTGGAGACGGCGGCCCTCGTCGGTCGCACGGGCTCGGTCGACTGGTGGTGCGTTCCGCGTTTCGACTCGCCGGCCTGTTTCGCCTCCCTCCTCGGCGTCGGCGACCACGGCCACTGGAGCCTCGCCCCGGCCGGCGACCGGCCCTGCAGCCGCCGGGGCTACCGCGGTGACACCCTCGTCCTGGAATCGGTCTGGGAGACCGTCGACGGCACCGTGAAGGTCACCGACTTCATGCCGCCGCGCCGGGACGGCCCGCGGATCGTCCGCGTCGTCGACGGGATCGCCGGCCGCGTCGACATGCGCGGCGAGCTGACCATCCGCTTCGACCACGGCAGCGTCGTGCCGCTGACCCACGCGCCCGACCGGCGCACGGTCGTCTCCCTCGCCGGACCCGACGCGACCCGGCTGCACTGCGGACCCGGCGCCGGTGACCCGACGGTCACCCGCGAGCGCACCACCTTCGCCTTCCCCGTCACCGCCGGCCAGCGCGTCACCTTCGTCCTCGGCTGGCACCCCTCGCACACCCCGCCGCCCCCGCCGCCCGACGTGCCCGCCGAACTCGACCGCACCCTCGCCTTCTGGAACGACTGGGCGGCCGACCTCCACTACGAGGGTCCCGCGCGCGACGCCGTCCTGCGCTCCCTCGTCACCCTCAAGGCACTCACCTACGAGCCGACCGGCGGGGTCGTCGCCGCCGCCACCGCCTCCCTGCCCGAATGCATCGGCGGCCGCCGCAACTGGGACTACCGCTTCTGCTGGCTGCGCGACTCCACCTTCACGCTCTCCTCCCTGCTGCGCAGCGGCTACCGCCGGGAGGCCCTCGCCTGGAAGGACTGGCTGGTCCGCGCCGTCGCCGGCGACCCGGCCGACCTGCAGCCGCTGTACGGGGTCGCCGGACAGCGCCGGGTGCCCGAGACCCACGCGGACTGGCTGCCCGGCTACGAGAACTCGCGTCCCGTCAGGTTCGGCAACGCGGCCGCCGGCCAGTTCCAGCTCGACATCTACGGCGAGGTCCTGAACACCATCTACTCCGCCGTCCGGGCCGGAGTCGCCCTCGACGCGCAGGTGTGGAGCCTGATGGCCGCGCTCCTCGACTACGTCGGCAGACGCTGGCGGGAGCCCGACGAGGGCATCTGGGAGGTGCGCGGCCCCCGGCGCCAGTTCGTCCACTCCAAGGTGATGGCCTGGGTCGCCGCCGACCGCGCCCTGCGGCTCGCCCGCGTCGCCGGACTGCGCGGCTCGGTCCGCCGCTGGCAGGCGCTGCGCAGCGAACTGCACGACGAGGTCTGCCGACTGGGCTGGAGCGAGGAGCGGCAGTCCTTCACGCAGTACTACGGCAGCCGCCGCGTCGACGCCACCGCCCTGCTGATCCCGCGCCTCGGCTTCCTGCCGCCGCACGACCCCCGCGTCCTCGGCACCGTCCGCGCCATGGCGGGACTCCAGGACCACGGATTCGTGCGCCGCTACGACGAGGTCACCAACGGCGAGGTGCACGAGGTCGACGGCCTCGACGGGGCCGAGGGCGTCTTCCTGGCCTGCACGTTCTGGTACGCCGACGCCCTGGCCCTGACCGGCCGCCCGGCCGAGGCCCGTACCGTCTTCGAACGGGTCCTGGCGGTCCGCAACGACGTCGGACTGCTGGCCGAGGAATGGGACCCGGCGACCGGACGCCAGCTCGGCAACATGCCCCAGGCGCTCAGCCACGTCGCGCTGATCAACACCGCCTTCACCCTGGACGGCACCCGCCGCCGTGCCCGCACCCCCTCGGACGGCCGCCCGGCCGTCGCCGGCGCCGAGAACGGGCCACCGCGCCCCGTCTAGCGCCCCGCGCCCGCCCCGCCGGACGTGCCCGCCTTCCCGACCGTGCCCGCCTTCCAGGCCGCACCCGGCCCTCCGCCGCCTGCCCGCGTCGTTCGGGTGCCTCCAGCGGGCGCGCGGGTCTGGGCCGGGGTCGAATCGAGACATGGCACCCTTCGACAGGCCCCGCACCGGCGGCTCCTCGCGGAGCGTCGCAGCCGGTGACACATGGTGGTACGCCGCCGTCGCCGCCGAGGCCCCGGGATCCTTCACCGCCCGGGTCCGCATACGCATGCGGCGCACCGGTCTCGCCGCGATCCTCCTGTTCACCGTCGCCTACGCCGGCCTCGTGCTCACCGCCACCGGCCGGCGCTGGGGCGACGCCGTCGTGGCCGGACGGCTCTCCGATCCGGTCGTCGCCCGCGTCCTGCGCGAGCACCCCTCGCTCCAGGCCGTCGCGACCCTGTCCCTCGCCCTCGCGGTGCTGCTGCTCGTCGCCGTCGGCGTCCTGGGCAAGCGCTACGGCCGCACCGGCGCCGCCCTCGGCACCGTGGCCGCGACCGTGGCCGTCGCGGAACTCCTCCAGCGGTACGCGCCGGGCCCCCGCCTCGTCGACGCCTCCGGCACCACCGTCACCAGCGGCTTCCCCAGCAGCCCCTCCGTGATCGCCGCCGGCACCGCCCTCGGCCTCGTCCTCGTCGTCCCGCACCGGATGCGCAGCGTCGCCGTCGGCCTCGGCGCCCTGTGGACCGCCGCCCTCGGCGCGTACGGCATCGCCTCCGGCCACCACCGCCCCGGCGACGTCATCGCCGCCGACCTGCTCGCGCTCGCCGCCTTCGCCACGCTCATCGCCGTGCTCGCCCGCAAGGGCAAGGTCCACCCCGCCTCCCGGCGCGCCCTGCCCCCGCAGCGGCTCTTCGTCACGATCCCGCTCGCCGTCCTCGCCGTCGCCGGGCTCGCCGCCGGCGGCTGTCTCCTCGGCGACTGCCTGCCCGGCACCGGCCCGCTCCCGGCCGAGCTGCCGCGCACCGCCCACCGCTGCGCCCAGGCCCTCGCCGCCGGCACCGCCGCCGGCGTCGCCCTCGTCCTGCTCGCCCTGCTCCGCCGCGTCGACCTCGACCCCAGCCGGGTCCCGTACCGCCTGACGAGCCCGGTCGTCCACGACCCGCTCGCCGAGGAGGACTTTTCCGAGGACCCCTTTTCCGGGGAGCGCGATCACGAGATATCTTGATGTCGAGCAATCTTGCAGACGCAGACGCAGACGTGGAGCGGAGCACACCCGGTGACTGACTCGACCATCATCTACACGCACACTGACGAGGCGCCCGCCCTGGCGACGTACTCGTTCCTGCCCGTGATCCAGGCCTACGCCTCGACCGCCGGGATCAACGTCGAGACGCGTGACATCTCCCTGGCCGGGCGCATCATCGCCAGCTTCCCCGAGCGTCTCGAGGAGGGCCAGCGCATCGCCGACGCCCTCGCCGAGCTCGGCGAGCTGGCCAAGACGCCCGAGGCCAACATCATCAAGCTGCCGAACATCTCGGCCTCCATCCCGCAGCTGAAGGCCGCGATCGCCGAGCTCCAGGCCCAGGGCTACGCCCTCCCGGACTACCCGGACGACCCGCGGACCGACGAGGAGAAGGACGTCCGCGCCCGCTACGACAAGGTCAAGGGCTCCGCCGTCAACCCGGTCCTGCGCGAGGGCAACTCCGACCGCCGCGCCCCCGGCTCGGTCAAGAACTACGCCAAGGCCCACCCGCACCGCATGGGCGCCTGGACCTCCGAGTCCAAGACCAATGTCGCCACCATGGGCCAGAACGACTTCCGCTCCACCGAGAAGTCCGCCGTGATCGCCGAGGCCGGTGCCCTGCGCATCGAGCACGTCGCCGCCGACGGCACCACCACCGTGCTCCGCGAGTCCGTCCCGGTCCTCGCCGGCGAGGTCGTCGACGCCTCCGTCATGCGCGTCGCCGCCCTGCGCACCTTCCTCTCCGAGCAGGTCGCCCGCGCCAAGGCCGAGGGCGTGCTGTTCTCCGTGCACCTCAAGGCCACGATGATGAAGGTCTCCGACCCGATCGTCTTCGGCCACGTCGTGCGCGCCTTCTTCCCGCAGACCTTCGCCAAGTACGGCGAGGTGCTGGCCGGCGCCGGCCTGTCCCCGAACGACGGCCTCGGCGCCGTCCTCAAGGGCCTGGAGACCATCCCGCACGGCCTCGGCGAGGAGATCAAGGCCTCCTTCGACGCCGAGCTCGCCGAGGGCCCGGCCCTCGCGATGGTCGACTCCGACAAGGGCATCACCAACCTGCACGTGCCGTCCGACGTGATCGTCGACGCCTCGATGCCGGCCATGATCCGCACCTCCGGCCACATGTGGGGCCCGGACGGCCAGGAGGCCGACACCCTCGCCGTCCTCCCGGACAGCTCCTACTCCGGCGTCTACCAGGCCGTCATCGACGACTGCCGCGCCCACGGCGCCTTCGACCCGTCGACCATGGGCTCCGTCCCGAACGTCGGCCTCATGGCGCAGAAGGCCGAGGAGTACGGCTCCCACGACAAGACCTTCGAGATCGCCACGGCCGGCACCGTCCGCCTCGTGGACGCCGACGGCAACGTGGTCATCGAGCAGGAGGTCGCCGAGGGCGACATCTTCCGCGCCTGCCAGACCAAGGACCTCCCGATCCAGGACTGGGTCAAGCTCGCCGTCACCCGCGCCCGCGCCACCGGCGCCCCGGCCGTCTTCTGGCTGGACGAGACCCGCGCCCACGACGCCCAGCTGATCGCCAAGGTCAACGAGTACCTGCCGCAGCACGACACCGAGGGCCTGGAGATCAAGATCCTGTCCCCGGTCGAGGCGACCAAGTTCTCCCTGGAGCGCATCCGCCGCGGCGAGGACACCATCTCGGTCACCGGCAACGTCCTGCGCGACTACCTGACCGACCTCTTCCCGATCCTGGAGCTGGGCACCAGCGCCAAGATGCTCTCCGTCGTCCCGCTGATGGCGGGTGGCGGCCTCTTCGAGACCGGCGCCGGCGGCTCCGCCCCGAAGCACGTCCAGCAGCTGGTCAAGGAGAACTACCTCCGCTGGGACAGCCTCGGCGAGTTCTTCGCCCTGGCCGCCTCCTTCGAGCACCTGGCCACCACCACCGGCAACGCCCGCGCCCAGGTCCTCGCCGACACGCTGGACCGCGCCACCGGCACCTTCCTCAACGAGGACAAGTCGCCGACCCGTCGCCTCGGCGGCATCGACAACCGCGGCAGCCACTTCTACCTGGCCCTCTACTGGGCCCAGGAGCTGGCGAAGCAGACCGACGACGCGGAGCTGGCCAAGGCCTTCGCCCCGCTCGCCGAGACGCTCACCGCCAACGAGCGGAAGATCGTCGACGAGCTGATCGCCGTCCAGGGCAACCCGGCCGAGATCGGCGGCTACTACCAGCCCGACCCGGCCAAGGCCGCGGCCGTGATGCGCCCGTCCGCCACGTTCAACGAGGCCGTCGCGTCCCTCGCCTGATCACCGGCACAGCGCCATGGGCCCCGGCCGGACATCCGTCCGGCCGGGGCTGTCGCGTCGGTGGCGCGGACGACGTCCGGATGTGAGTCTGGATGGATGAGCTGGGCATCATGGACGACCGCCGGTGTCTACACCGGGCGTGGCGGGGTGCTGACCGAAGAGGCCGGGATCATCACGGGCGATCTGACCGTGCACACCACCTGGACCGAGGGCGAAGCACGCGTGGCCGTGCAGTACAGCGGCGCCTCCGACTGGTTCACCATGTCGGGCAGTCCCGTTCCCTGCGCATCCGAGGAGGAGAGCCGAGACCTGCACGACGCCGTCGTCGAGGCGGTACGGGGAGGGGGCGGGGCGACCGTGCGGAGCCTGCCGCACCTGTCGGGATAAGCGCGGACCGCTTGCCGCGATAAGTGTTGTCACGACCGCTCCCGGCGGTCTCCTGACGACGGCCCGCAGCGGACGGCGCCGCCGGACCAGGGGACGAGGGAGCACACCACATGAACAGCGTCGAGCAGCGCACCGCCGAGCTCGTCGAGGCGGCGCGGGCCGGTGACGCACGCGCCGGGGACGATCTCGTACGGGCCTATCTGCCGCTCGTGTACAACATCGTCGGCCGTGCCCTGGACGGTCACGCCGACGTCGACGACATCGTCCAGGAGACGATGGTCCGCGCCCTCGACGGCCTCGCCGGACTGCGCGACCCGGCCCGGTTCCGCTCCTGGCTCGTCGCCATCGCCATGAACCGGACACGACACCGCTGGCAAGAACGCCGGCAGGCGCCGCAGCCCGGCCTCGACGACGCCGCCGCGCTCGCCGACCCGGCCGGCGACTTCACCGACCTCGCCATCCTGCGCCTCGGCCTCACCGGGCAGCGGCGCGAGGTCGCCGAGGCCACCCGGTGGCTCGACGAGGACGACCGGGAGCTGCTCTCCCTGTGGTGGCTGGAGGCGGCGGGCGAACTCACCCGCGCCGAGCTGGCCGCCGCCCTCGAACTGCCGACCCGGCACGCCGCCGTCCGCGTCCAGCGCATGAAGGCCCGCCTGGAGACCGGCCGCGCCGTCGTGCGCGCCCTCGCCGCGCCGGCGCCCTGCCCCGGCCTCGCCGAGACCACCGCCGCCTGGGACGGCCGCCCCTCCCCGCTCTGGCGCAAGCGCCTCGCCCGCCACCTCGACACCTGCCCCCGCTGCGCCACGGCCCGTGCCGATCTGGCGCCCGCCGAGGGCCTGCTCGTGGGCCTCGCCCTGGTCCCTCCGCTGCTGGTCTGGGCCGGCCACGGTACCGGTGGAGCGGAGGTGGCGACGGAGACGGTCGCGTGGGCGGCCGAGCCGGGCACGCCGACGGCCGGCGCCCCGCCGACGGAGCCCGCGCCCGCTTCCTGGGCCGGCACGGGCCAGGATCCCGGTCCCGGCACCGCGCCCGTCCCGGCCGGCGGGCTGCGCGCGTGGGGGGCCGGAGCGGTCGCCGTCGGCGTGCTCGGCGCGGCGGTGCTGCTCGCGCCGGGCGATCCGGTCGAGCGTGCCCGGGTGCGCGACCGTGTGGTCGCCGCGCCCACCAGCCCGGCGCCCACGACCACCACCGCGCCGCCGACGGCCTCGCCTACGCCCTCGCCCCGGCCCGGCCGGAGCCGGGCGCCGGAGCCGAGCCCCGAGGAACGGGTCAACCTGCTGGTCAACCGCCACCGCGCGGAGGCCGGGTGCGGGCCGCTGCGCTCGGATCCCGAGCTCGTCGCGATCGCCCGCGCGTACGGCAGGGACATGGTGGCGC
Organism: Streptomyces sp. NPDC012769; assembly: GCF_042901205.1. Lineage (NCBI taxonomy): Bacteria > Bacillati > Actinomycetota > Actinomycetes > Kitasatosporales > Streptomycetaceae > Streptomyces > Streptomyces sp. NPDC012769. The sequence goes on from NZ_JBIBCP010000003.1 coordinate 714,724, forward strand.
GGGGACACTACGGGCACCACGGCCCTGACGGGTCGGATCCGGGCAGCCGGATGACGGCGGGCGGCTACGCCTGGAGCGCCTGGGCGGAGAACCTCGCCCGGGGACAGGGCGAGCCCGAGTCGGTCGTGGCCGACTGGATGGCCGATCCTCCGCACCGGGCCAACCTGCTGAACTGCCGGTACCGGGAAACCGGCGTGGCCGCCGTGTCGGGCCCCGACGGCACGGTCTGGGTACAGGAGCTGGCCACACCGCTCGACTGACCCGGGCGCCCTGCCATGCGCCGCTGCCGACGCGACCCCCGCCACGCGGCCCCGGGGGGAGGGCGGTCAGCGGGCCGTCGCGAAGTCCTGCACCCACCAAGGGCCGTTGCCGGTGAGGTTCACCCCCACCCCGACGTCCTTGAACTCGCAGTTGAGGATGTTCTTGCGGTGGGCCTCGCTGTCCATCCACTCCGTCACCGTCTCGGCGGGCGATCGCGTGCCGCGGTGGATGTTCTCGCCCCAGGCCGACCAGGTGTAGCCGGCCGCGGTGATCCGGTCGCCCGCGCTCTGCCCGTTCTGGCTGTCGTGGGCGTAGTAGCCGCGGGCCGCCATGTCGTCGGCGTGGGCCTGTGCCGCCTCGCGGAGCCGCGGATCGGACCTCAGCGGATCGCAACCCGCCCTCTTCCGCTCGGCGTTGGCGAGCGTGAGGACCTGGGTGACGTAGTGCGCGGCGGTCCCGGCGGCCCGCGGCACCGCCGACCGGGTGCCCGCGCCCGCCGGCGTGCCGGACGTCACCACGTACACCGCGGTCGTCACGGTCACCGCGGCCGCCACCGTGCCGGCCACGGTGAGCGCCGTACGGAACGACGGCCCCCGTCGGCCGCCGTCGCCGTGACCCGCCCGTTCCCCGCCTCGTTCCCGCGGCCGTTCCGGGGGCCGGGCCGTGTCGTACTCCTCGTGCTGCATGGAGCTCCACCCTCTCTTCTCGGGGTCGCCGGGCCGTCCGGCGCGGCGAGATGACTATCCGGCCCCGGAGAGCTCGACACTCCTCGTCAATCCTGCGCGTCAACCTCGTGCGGCACCACCGCGACCGGGCACGGGGCGAGATGCAGCGCCGCGTGCGCCACCGAGCCGATGCGCGAGCCGAGCGCCCCCCGGTGCGCCCGCCGCCCCACCACGAGCAGCTGGGCGCTCCCCGAGGTGGACAGCAGTACCTGCCCGGCGCTGCCCAGTTCCACGTGCTCGGTCACCGGGACCTCGGGGTAGCGCTCCCGCCACGGGGCGAGCGCCTCGCGCAGCGCCTTCTCCTCGTACGGGACGAGTCCGCCGGCCTCGTCGGCGAGCCGCATCGAGGCCGGGCTGTACGCGAGGAGCGGCGGCAGGCTCCAGGCCCGCACCGCCCGCACCGCCGCCCCGCGCGCCACGGCCGTCTCGAAGGCGAACCGCAGCGCGGGCGCGCTGTCCCCCGGACTGCCGTGCTGGCCCACCAGGACCTCCCCGACGGGCGGTTCGGCCGGCGCGCCGTCGCGGGCGCGGACCGCGACCACCGGCACCGGGGACCCGGCGATGAGCTGCTGCCCGTACGAGCCGAGCAGGAAGCCCGTCACGGCGCCGTGGCCGCGCGAGCCGACGACGAGCGCCTCGGCGCGCCGTACGGTGCCGAGGAGGGCGGCGACCGGCGTGTCGCCGATGACCTCGGCGCTCAGCTCCAGCCGTGGGTAGCGCTCGGCGAGCGTCGTCTCGGCCTCGCGCAGCACGTCCCGTGCCGCCTGCTGCTGCTCCGCCGGGTCCTGGAGCAGCGGCAGGTCGAGCGGCTCCCAGCGCCAGGCGTGGACCAGGCGCAGGGACAGCCCCCGGTGTCCCGCCTCCCGGGCGGCCCAGTCGGCCGCGGCGAGGCTCTCCGGCGAACCGTCCACTCCCGCGACGATCTCACGACTCATCAGACTGCCTCCGTCGAATCGGCGTCCGGCCCGCCGGGCGGCGGACCTTCCCTCTCCAGCTTGGGCCCTTGGGCCGCCGCGGCGCAGGGCCGGACGGCCCGACAGGCCGTGCCGTCCGGCCCGGACCGGCGCGCCCGGCGGACGCGACGGATCCGGCTACGCCGGAAGGGTGAGTCCGGCGTGGGTGCCGTGGAGGTAGTGGTCGCCGATGTCGCGCAGCCGGCGGTCCGGTGGCACCGGCGCGGTGAGGGTCCGGGCATTGCGCCAGAAGCGGTCGAAGCCGGGGCCGGTGCCCCGGGGGTCGGACGCCGTCATCGGGTCCACCAGTTCCAGGACCCGGGTGGTGATGTCCAGTGCCGCCCGGTGGGCGACCGTCTCGGCCGCCGCGACCAGGACGGCGATGTCGGTCCGCTCCCCGACGCCGAGGGCCCGTCCGGCGAGCAGCCCGTGCGCGAGGGCGTCCGTGGCCCGTTCGACCACGGCGGCGGCGGTGTGCGCGGAGGTGGCCAACTCGCCGTAGGCCAGCAGGAGGAACGGGTCGTCGCCGCGCACGGCGTGCCCGGCCCGGCTGACGTCCCGGGCCTCGGCGAGCGCTCCTTCCGCGATGCCGAGGGCGACCTGGACGAGCAGCAGCCGCAGGGCGACCGGCGCCAGGGTCGGGTACGGGGCGACGGCGTGCTCGTCGTGGGGGAGCGTACCGAGGACGTCGTCGGCGGCTATCGGGACCCGGTCGAAGGTGACGGTTCCCGCGCCCGCGAGGCGCTGGCCCACGCGTTCGGCGGCCGGGTCCGTGAACACGGCCGGGTGCGCCGGATCCACGAGGACGAGCGTCAGGTCGCCGGTCTGCGTACAGCGGGCGGCGACGACCAGCCGGTCGGCGACCGTGACGCCGGAGGCGAAGGCACGTCCGCCGTGCAGGACGTAGGCGCCGCCGCCGGCCGGTGTGAGAGCGGGCCCGGCGGGGCCGGTGCTCGTGTCGGCGGGGCTGCCCGTGGTGCCGGTCTCCGTGGGCGGCGGCTCGACCGAACCGGCGAGCAGCCACCGCTCCCGCGCCGTGCGGGCGCCGAGGTCGAGCGGACCGGCCGCGGGGCCGAGGAACCGTGAGGTCCAGGACAGCGCGCAGTGGTGGGCGAGGAGTTCGCCGATCGAGCCGTCGGCCGCGGATATCTCCCGGATCACCGCGCAGGCGGTGCGCCAGTCGGCGCCGGGCCCGCCGGGGCCGGGGGCGGTGAGCAGGGCGGGCAGGCCGGCCTCCTGGAGTCGGCCGACCTCGTCGAACGGGGCCTTGCCGGCCCGGTCCCTGGCCAGGGCGTCCACGGCGAGGTCGTCGGCGATTTCCGTGGTGACGCGGGGCCAGTTCTCGTCCTCGGCCACCCGGTCGGCCGGCCGGTCGACTCGATCGGCCGTGACGGAGGTGGGGCGCTTGGCTGACTTCTTCGGCGTTCTCACGTCACCTCACATGATTCCTAGCTTCCCCATTGGAATAGTAGGGATGCTGGCAGAGGTGCCGCCGGACCCCAAGAGGCGTCCGAATGGCGGGCACTGACTGTTCGACAGGTGGGACGCCGGCAGGTGAGCGCGGGGAGCGCGGGGCCGTTTCCGGCCGTCAGGGGTTGGTCCAGGCCTCCGGATCCTCGGCGAGCGCGACGATCTCCGGCGGCAGCTTCGCCGCGGCCACCTCGGCCAGCGAGACCCCGTCGAGCACATGCCGTACGTTCGCCCGGAGCGCCACCCACAGGGTGAGCAGCGACTCCGCCGGCCCGGTGTACGACAGCTCCGGCGGCCGGACGCCCCGGACCGACACCAGCGGCCCCTCCACGCAGCGGATCACGTCCGCCACCGAGATCTCCGCGGCCGGCCTCGCCAGCCAGTAGCCGCCCTTGCCGCCGCGCTGGCTCTGGACCAGGCCGCCCTTGCGCATGTCGCCCAGAATGCCCTCCAGGAACTTGTGCGAGATCCCCTGGCAGTCGGCGATGGCCTCGGCCTTCACCGGGCCGGACTCCTGGGCCGAGGCGAGCTGGAGGGCGGCCCGCACGGCGTAGTCGGCCCTGGCTGAAATGCGCATAGGCGCATTATGCCTACGCGCCGCGTGCGCACCCTTGACGAGGGGCGCCGCCGCTTCCACACTCGGGACGGGAAACCGAGCGAACAGGTAGGGAATCCATGGGAGCCGTCACCGCCGCACCGGGTCCGGCGCCCGCCGTCCGGCTGCCGCGCCCCCTGTCCCTCACCTCCCGTCGCCACATCGATCTGCTGCGGGTCTGCAGCGCGGTCTGAGGCCGCGCGCGACCGCCGTACGCCCGACGCGCCGCCGTCCGCGGCGTCCGTACGGCCCCGCCCTCCTCCTTCCCGTACCTCTGCTGCCTCCGGGCGTACGGCGACGCCGCCGTGCCGTTCCGCGACCCAGCACCGAGCACCCAGGGAGAACCATGTCCGTCGTCCCGTCCGCCGTCTCTCACGCCGCTGCGCACGCCGTGCCCTTCGCCGCTCCGTCCGTCGCGGCGCCCGCCTTCCGCGGCCGCATCGGCCGGGACGCGCGCAGCGGCCACTACGCCGTACCCCACCGCTATCGCCTCCACCTGGCGCCCGCCGACCCCGACTGTCTGGGCGTCGCCGTGACCCACAGCCTGCTGGGCCTCGACGACACCCTGCCGCTGACCGTGCTGCCCGCCCTCCCCGACACGCCCGACGGCGGGTACGCCGACCTGCGCCCGCTGTACGAGGCCAGCGCCCACCTGTACCGGGGGCCGGCCGCCGCACCCGTCCTCAGCGACGCCTGGACCGGCCGGATCGTCTCCACCCATGTGCCCGACATCCTGCGCGACCTGGCCCTGCGCTTCCGCGGCGACGGGCCCGAACTCCTCCCCGAGGACCGGCAGGACGAGATCCGCGCCGTCGCCGACCTGTGCGCCCACAGCGTCCACGCCGCCGCCCAGCGCGCCGGCGAGCTCGGCCTCGACGACACCGCCGCCCACCACGACCCGCTCACCGTGCTCTTCGCCGCGCTCGGTTCCCTGGAACGCCGCCTCGCCGCCGGGCCGTACGTGCTCGGCGAGGCGCCCACGGCCGCCGACGTGACCGTCTGGGTCACCCTCGTCCACCTGGACACCGTGCACCGCTGGCACCTGGACGCCGCGGCGATGGAACGGGTCGCGGGGCACACCGCGCTGTGGGCCTACGCCGGCCGGCTCGCCGCGCACCCGGCGTTCGGCCGTCACCTCGACGTCGACGCCCTGCTCGACCGGCACCGCGCCCACTGCCGGGGCCGGGAGGCGGCCGGCGCCGCCATGCGCATCGTGGACTGGTCCGCCGCCGTTCGCGGCTGACCGCTGACCGCTGACCGCTGACCGCTGACCTCTGACGGTCGACGGTCGACGGCCGACGGCTGAGGACCGGCCAACGGCCCGGCCCGGCCCCGCAGGCCGTGGCTCAGCCGAAGCTGCGGCCGGTCAGCGGCTCCGTGGCGTCCCCGCCACCCCCGCGGACGCCGCGCAGGAACGCCTCCAGGGCCTCCACCGAGGACCTGGACGGCGTCCACTCCAGCTCCTCCCGCGCCCGGTCCGTGGACAGCAGCGGCAGCCGCAGCACCGCGTCGAAGAGATCCGGCGACGCGGGCGCCACCCGCATCCGCCAGGCGGCCGACAGCACCCCGCGGACCGCCGCCGTCGGCACCTTCACCGGGCGTGCGCCGAGCAGCTCGGCGAGCGTCGCCACGTCGACCACCGGATCCGCCGCCAGGTTGAACGCCCCGCGCACGTCCCGCAGCAGCGCCGACCGGTAGGCCTCCACCGCGTCGTCCGTGTGCAGGGCCTGGAAGCGCAGCCCGGAGAGCTCCGGGACGAGCGGGATCAGTTCCGGCCGGATCAGCTGGCCGGGCAGCCAGCGTCCCGCGAAGATCCGCCGCTGCTCGCTCGCCGACTCCTCCTTGAACATGAAACCCGGCCGCATCCGCACCACCCGGGTCTGCGGGTGGTCACGCTCGAACGTGTCGAGCAGCCGCTCCACGTACGCCTTCTCCCGGGTGTACGCGGCACCCGGCCAGCCGTGCGTCGGCCAGGACTCCGACACCGGCGCGCCGTTGCCCGGACCGGGGGAGTAGGCGCCGACCGACGAGCCGTACACCAGGACGGGCACGCGGGCGGCCGCGACCGCGTCGAAGACCCGTACCGCGCCGAGCACATTGCTCCGCCAGGTCGTCACCGGATCGTGTGTCGGCTGGAAGCGCCACGCCAGATGGACCACCGCGTCCGCGTCCGCCACGTACTGGGCGAGCCGGGCCTCGTCGCCGTCGAGCGAGAGGTCCACCTCCGCCCATTCGGTCTTCTCCAGGGTCAGTCCGGGCCTGCGACGGGCCAGGCCGAGCACGGACGCGACCCGGGGCTCCCGCGCCAGGGCGCGGACCAGGCTCGTCCCGACGTTTCCCGTGGCACCGGTGACGACGACGCGCATCCGCTCACTGGGGTTCATGTCTCGACCATCGGCCATCCCGGGCGCCGCCGCACGCGGAGGGAGCCGGGTCGGTCACGGAACGTAGCGCTGTGGGTCGCGCTTGTGAGCATGTGCACCCACGATGGTGGGAAACCGGGGGGCCAGGTCACGACCAGGAGGAACGGATGCTGCTCCCCGACCGCAACACGATCGACCGCCTGCTGCGGAACTACCGCGCCCAGGAACGGCTGGTCCTGGCCAGGCCGCACGATCTGGCGGCCCGCAGGCGGTTCGAGGACACCGCGTACACGCTGTGCGTGCTCATGGGGGAGCGGACGGCCCGCGAGGCCGTCCTCGCCGCGGAGCGCTACACGGCCGGGCCGGCCGGGGCGCGGGTGCAGGTGTGCGGTTCGACCCGCACCGGCGGGGTACCCGCCGAATAGCGTCACGGACGCGCCGCGGGCCGGGACCCGGACAGGTCATCGGCCCGACGGCAGGAAGCCCAGGGCGGGAGGTGCCGGAGATGGACGGGGCACGGCTCTCGCCGCGCGAGCGGCGGATACTCGCGGAGATCGAACACGACCTGGGCCAGGACCACTCCCTCGCCCGCACCCTGGGCTCCGGCCGGCCGCGGCCGACGCCCGGACGGCTCGCCGGCCCGGCCGCCGCGGCCGCCCTCGGCCTCGCCACGGCGGTGCTCCTCGTGGCCGCCGTCGCCACCGGATCACGCACCCTGCTCTGGACCTTCGCCGCCGCCTGGACGCTGACCGTGGTGCTCTGGCTCGGCCTCCTGCTGCGCTGGTGCGGCGCGCGTCGCACGGCGCGTGCCGGCCGTGCCCGGCCGGAGGAGCCCCGGCCCGGCCGGGGAGGCGTCATCTGAGGGAATCGTCCCGGGCGAGGGCCGTGGTGGCCGATGCGGGCGTGGTGACCGATTCGGGCGTGGTGGCCGGTTCCGGTCGGGGAAAGCGGGCCCGTACGGCGTCGACGCAGACGTCCCGGGAGGTCGGGCCGCCGAACCGCAGCCGGTCGTAGGCCGTGAAGGCCGGTTCGAGCGCGTCCAGTTCGTCGACCAGGGCGTGCAGGGCGGCCGACCACCGGGCGGACTCCGGCCGCGGGGACCGGACGGCCGCGGTGATCGCCGCCGTCAGCTCGTTCTTGCGGCGGATCGTCTCCGGCGTGACCCGGTGCAGACAGACGTACCGGCCGCTGAGATACGCCGCCCACTCCTCGGCGCCCTCGGCCGGGTCCGCCCAGTGCGCGGTGAACCAGGCGCGCAGCCGCTCGGGCCCGCCGGCCCGCGCCGCCAGGTCGAACAGGTCGTGCGGGACCATCTCGGCCCCGTCCGAACGCAGATACCCGGGCAGCGGCAGCCGGCCGTCCAGCATCTGCCGCCGGGCCTCCGAGGCGTCCCGCCCCCGTACGGCGCACAGCCGCTCCAGCGGTGTGAACTGCGCGCTGACGTAGGCGTCGTCCGCGGCGGTCATCGGGTGGTCGCCGTTGACCTCGCGGAACCGTCGGGCGACCTCCGCCGCGTACGGGTCCGTGCCCATCGCCGACCCCATCGTCGACCTCGTGACCGCACCTGTGACCGAACTCGTGACCGAACTCAAGACCGTTCCTCCCGGGGTGCCGGCCGGGGACCTCCCGGGCGGCGGACCGTGCGGCGCCCGCCGAACCGTGCCGGTCGACAGGGCAGAACGCGCGGGGCCGTCAGTTCCCGCGCGCTCCGAACCGCCGCCACAGCCACAGCGAGAGCGCCGCACCGAGCGCCGAGCCCACCAGGGCGAGCGGGAGACCGGCCGCGGTGCCCGAGGGCCTGGCGTCGTCCCGCGTGTCGCGCGCCCGCTGCCTGGCCGCCTCGCCCGCCGCCGCGCCGGGGGCGGCACCGGGACCAGGGCCCGGACCGGCACCGGGACCGGCCGCGTCGGCGGGACGGGCAGCGGAACCGGGACGGGCAGCGGTCGCGGTGGCCGAGCCCGCCTCCGGACCGGCCTGCACCCGCGCCCGCACCTGGGACCGTGCCTCGACACGGGGTTGGGGCTGCGCCGTGCCCCGGGGCTTCGGGCGGTCCTGCCGCGGGCCGAGCGAGCCCACCGGCTGGACCCGGCCCGACGCGTCGAAGCCCCAGTCGAGCAGCTCGCGGGCCTCCTCGTACACCGCGCGGCCACCGCCCCCCTGCGGGTTCATCACCGAGACCACCAGGGTTCGCGGGCCGCGCCGGGCCGCCGCGATCAGGGTGTGGCCGGCGCCGCTGGTGTAGCCGTTCTTGACGCCGATCAGCCCGGGATAGCGCGCCACCCCGTCCGCGCCCGTCAGCAGCCGATTGGTGTTGGCGATGCCGTACGACCACGAACCGGCCGGGAAGTCGGCGTACGGGGTCGAGCAGTAACGGGTGAACCGGGGGTCGCGCACCCCGGCCCGCCCGAAGACCGCCAGGTCGTACGCGGAGGAGACCTGGCCCGGCGCGTCGTAGCCGTCCGGGGAGACCACCCGCGTGTCGCGGGCCCCCAGGGAGCGCGCCTTCTCCTGCATCTGCCGGGCCGTCGACTCCCAGCCCCCGTTCATCGCCGCGAGCACCCGCACCGCGTCGTTCCCCGAGCTGAGGAAGACCCCGTTCCACAGGTCCGACACCTTGTACGTGTAGCCCTCCTTCACCCCCACCAGACTGCTGCCCTCGCCCATCCCGGACAGCTCGGCCCCGGTGACGGTGTGGCGTTCGCCCGGGTCGTGGTGGGGCAGCGCCGTCAGCGCGAACAGCGTCTTCAGCGTGCTGGCGGGCGGCAGCCGCTTGTGGGCGTTGCGCGCGGCGAGGACCTCCCCGGTGGACGCGTCGGCCACCACCCAGGACAGGGCCGAGACCGACGGCAGTTCCGGAGCGCCCCGCAGCGGCTGCACCTGCGTGCCGGAGCGGTCGAGCCGGGCGGGATCGACGAAGTGCCGGGCGGGCGGGGTCGGCTCCGCGACGGCGGCGGCCGAGGCCGCCGGAACCGGCAGGGCGAGCAGCAGCGCCGCGGTACCCGCGGCGGCGTGACGGACGGCAGGCATGACGATCATTCAGCCACCGTAGGAACGCCGTCACGAAAGGCGCAGATCGGAGTGCGCCGACCGGCGTAGCGGCCGTGCCGAACGGCGGCGTGCCGGACCCGCCGCTCAGCGGCCCGGGCCCCGGCGGCGTTGTCAGTGGGACAGGGCATCCTGGTGACGTGTCCTCACTCCCGTACCAGAGCAGGCCGGTTGTCCCCGCCGCCGCGCCACCGCAGGCCGAACACATGATCGTCTGCGGTGACGACGTCCTCGCCCACCGTCTCGCCGCCGAACTCCACGAGATGTACGGGGAGCGCGTCACCCTGCTCGTTCCCTCGCCCGGCGACACGGGGCCCGACCGGCCCGCCGCCCGCACCGGGCGGGCCATGGCGCTCTTCGGGCGGGTCACCGCCGCCGTCACCCGCACCGCCGGAGCCGCCGGCGTCGGACCCGCGGGACCCGGGGGCTCGGGACCGTCCGGTGGGGGAGACCCGCGCGGCGGGGGCGACGCGCGCGGCGCGGGCCCGGGACGGACGGTCCGGGTCGTCGAGACCGCCGAGGTCGACGATGGCGTCCTGCTCGACGCGGGGGTCGAGCGGGCCGCCGCGCTCGCCCTCGTGTACGACGACGACGAGCGCAACATCCGGGCCGCGCTCACCGCCCGCCGACTCAACCCGCGGCTGCGTCTGGTCATCCGGCTCTACAACCGCAGACTCGGCCAGCATCTGGCCACCCTCCTCGACCAGGCCGCCGCCGTCGCCGAGCCGGGCCTCGACCCCGACAAGCTGGACGCCGCCACGACCGTGCTCTCCGACGCCGACACCGCCGCGCCCTCGCTCGCGGCCACGGCCGTCGCCGGCGGCAGGAAGGTGATCCAGGCCGGCGGGCTGCTGCTGCACGCCGTGGACCGCACCCCGCCCGCCCCGGGCGAGGTCGCCGACCCGGGTCTCTGCCCCCTCGCGCTGCTCTCGGCGACCGCCGGAGACCCGGCCGGCTGCGAGGGCTCCGAAGGCAGCGGCGACCAGAGCCCGAGGCTGCTGCCCGGCGACGCCGAGGTCGCCGCCGCCACCGGGCGCGGCATCGTCGCCCTGGAGACCGTCAGTTACGAGTCCCCCGCCAGGACCCCCGGCTGGCTCGGCGCCTCCGCGCTGCCGGTCGGCTCGCTGTTCTCCCGGCGGCTGCGCTGGTCCCTCGCCGGGGTCGTCGCCGCGGTCGTCGCCCTCGCCCTGGCCTCCACGCTCACCACCGGCGACCACCCGCTGCACGCCGCCTATCTGATCCTGCTCGACGTCTTCGCCATCGGCGAGCCCGCGCACGGCGAGCCCACCAGCCGCCAGCTGCTCCAGATCCTGGCCGGATTCGTCGGGCTCCTGCTGCTGCCGGTGGTGATCGCCGCCCTCCTGGAGGCGTTCGGCACCTTCCGCAGCGCCACCACCCTGCGCCGGCCGCCGCGCGGACTCTACGGCCATGTGGTCCTCCTCGGCCTCGGCAAGGTCGGCACCCGGGTCCTCGCCCGGCTGCGGAAGATGAACATCCCCGTGGTCTGTGTGGAAGCCGACCCGGAGGCCCGCGGCCTCGCCCTCGCCCGCCGGCTGCGCGTGCCGACCGTCATCGGGGACGTCACCGAGGAAGGCGTCCTGGAAGCGGCCCGCATCCACCGCGCCCGCGCCCTGCTCGCCCTCACCAGCGTCGACATCACCAACCTGGAGGCCGCGCTGCACGCGCGCTCGATCAGCCCCGGGCTGCGGGTCGCGCTGCGCCTGTACGACGACGACTTCGCCACCGCCGTCTACCGCACCCTGAGGGCCGTCCACCCGGGCGCCCTCACCCGCAGCCGCAGCGTCTCGCATCTGTCCGCGCCCGCCTTCGCCGGGGCGATGATGGGCCGCCAGGTGCTGGGCGCGCTCCCCGTCGAGCGCCGGGTGTTGCTGTTCGCGGCGCTCGACGTCGCGGACCATCCGCTCCTTGACGGGCGCACGGTCGCCCAGGCCTTCCAGCCCGGCGCCTGGCGGATCATCGCCCGTGGCGACGCGGGCGTGCCGCTGGAGCGCTGCGGCTACGGGCCCGCCTGGGAACTGCCGACGGGGTACGTGCTGGGGCCCGGCGACCGCGTGGTCGTCGCCGCCACCCGCCGCGGCCTCGCCGAACTGCACGGCCGCCGGCCCCGGCAGCCCGGCGCCCCCACCGCGGGCGGGACGACGGGCGAGACGGCCGGCGAGGCGGTGGGGGAGCACGTGGGCTGAGCTCGTGGGCTGAGCATGTCCTCGGAGCCGTACAACTCCGCCCGCAGCGGGATCGGTTGACCCTAGGATCTGACCGATCGCGCCCGCTCGGGACCGAAATCGTCCTGCTCCCGCCGTCAGGAGTGCTCCCGTGAACACACCGTCCACCCCTTCCCAGGACAGGGCCCCGTACCGACTCGACCCCGCCGGAGGCTGCCCGCACACCGACAACGCCCGGCTGCTCGCCCAGGGCGCGGTGACCCCGGTCCTGCTCCCCGGCGACGTGGCGGGCATGGCGGTGCTCGGTCACGACGCCCTGCGCGACTTCCTCACCCACCCCGAAGTCGCCAAGGGGGCCCAGCACTTCACCGCCCTCGCGGAAGGCCGCATACCCGAGGGCTGGCCGCTGCGCACCTTCGCCACCGTGCAGGGCATGACCACCGCCGACGACGCCGACCATCGGCGGCTGCGCTCCCTCGTCAGCAGCGCCTTCACGCCCCGTCGGGTCGAGGAGCTCCGCCCCCGCGTCGCCTCGCTCATCGCCGGGCTCCTCGACGGCCTCGCCGAGGCCGCCCGCTCCGGCGACGGCGTCGCCGACCTGCGCCGCCACTACGCGCTGCCGCTTCCGCTCGGCGTCATCTGCGAACTCCTCGGCGTCGCCGAGCGGCACCAGGAACGCCTCCACCACCTCTCCAGCCAGGTCGTCGCCACCGACACCGGCCCGCAGCAGGCCGTCGCCGCCAACCGCGAGCTGGTCGAACTCCTCGCCACCATCGCCGCCGACAAGGCCCGGACCCCCGGCGACGACCTCATCAGCGCCCTCATCGCCGCCCGCGACGAGGGCGGCGACCGGCTCAGCCAGCCCGAGCTCATCGGCACCCTGGTCCTGCTGATCATCGCGGGCCACGAGACCACCCTGAACCTCGTCACCAACGCCGTACGCGCCCTGTGCACCCACCGGGACCAGCTCACCCACGTCAGGGAAGGCCGCGCCGACTGGGCGGACGTGGTGGAGGAGACGCTGCGCTGGGACAGTCCGGTCAGCTACTTCCCGTTCCGCTACCCCACCCGCGACCTCACCGTCGGCGGCACGCTCATCCCCCGGGGCACCCCCGTGCTCGCCGGCTACTCGGCGGCGGGCCGCGACCCCGAGGCCCACGGCCCGGACGCCGACCGCTTCGACGTCACGCGCACCCCGGCGACCAAGCACCTCTCGCTCGGCCACGGCTCCCATTACTGCCTGGGCGCCCCGCTCGCCCGCATGGAGGCGACCCTGGCCCTGGAAGCGCTCTTCACCCGCTACCCCGAACTCGACCTCGCGGTCCCGGAGACCGAACTGACCCGTCACGCCGGCTTCGTCGGCAACAGCGTCCGCGCCCTCCCCGTCCGCCTCGGCGCCTGAACCGAGCCGGGACCGGCGGCCCCCACCCGACCGGGGCCGCCCGGCCTCACCCGTGCCTGCCCCGCTCCGCGGCGGGGGAGGCCCGCAGCGAGGCGACGAGGCGCAACAGATGCGCCTCGTTCCCCACGAGGCCCGCAGCGCGCAGCGCCGCGTCGGCCTCCGCCATCGGATGCGTCAGCATCGCCGCCGCGTACGGCTCGAGCCGCGGGTCGGAGAGCACGGCCTGGGTGGATTCCATCAGGCGCAGATACGCCTGGGCCGCGGCGCGCTCGAGGCCGGTGGTCGTCGTCATGTCGGGCTCCCTCTCCACGATGTGAGCTTGGATCCCCCACCCTCTCGCACGGGTCTGACAATGGGGGTGAACCCGCCCCGGGGCCGGGCCGTTTCAGGGCCCGGTGGCCTCGGCCGCCCCCGCCGCGCCGTTCAGCCGCTCGGCGAGCCGCTCCAGGAACACCCGTTGCCCCGCCACCAGGAGCGGATGGGCCTCCGGGAGGCCGAACCAGCCCACCCGGTCGATCTCGGGGAACTCCCGCAGCGTGCCCGAACCGCGTGGCCACTCCATGACGAACGTCCCCGGCACGACCAGCTCGGGGTCCAGATCCGCCTCCACGGCCCAGACGGTGACGAGCTTTCCGTTCGCCTGCCGGGACTCGCCGAGCGCCCACCACTCGCCCTCCGGCGCCGGCAGCCCGAGCTCCTCCTCGAACTCCCGCCGCGCCGCGGCCTCGGGTGCCTCCTCGGGCTCGTACTCGCCCTTGGGGATCGACCAGGCGGCGTGCGACCGCGAGGACCAGAAGGGGCCACCCATGTGACCGATGAGCACCTCCGGGGCGCCGCCCGGCGCCCGGCGGAAGAGAAGGAGACCAGCACTGCGCTTCTCGGACATGACGCCCAGTGTGACCGACGCAGGCCCTCCACCGGCAGACCTCCGGCGGCCTGACGGACGCCGTGTTCCGGATCGGCCGGAGCCCTCAGCCCGCCGTCAGCCGCACCGTCACCGGTCCGCCCGCCGGGTCCGTCGCGCCCGCCCAGGTGGCCGTGTGCCGCAGCGAGCGGTGCGGGTCGAGGAGAGCGGGGAGCCGGCGCTCGTACAGGCGGTGGTCGTCCTGGGTCACCGTCAGGGTCGGCCGGACGAGACGCGTCGAGGGCCGCAGCAGCAGCGGGGGCGCGGGCGGGGCGGCGGGGCCGCCGAGCAGACGGCCGGGAGTGACCCAGCGCAGCGCGCCCGCCGCCCGCAGCGTGAGGCCGGGCTCGGGCCAGGGAGCGCCCGCGAGGTGGGCGAGGACGGCGGAGGCGACCGACCGGCCCTCCGCCGCGGCCACCACGGCCGGTTCGACGCCCCGCAGCAGATTGCCCGCCGCGAAGACCCCCGGCACCGGGGTGCGCAGGGCCGGGTCGACGGACGGGCCCCGGGTGTTGGGGTCGAGCGGGACGCCGCCGGAGCGGGCCGGCTCGTGGTCGGGCAGCCAGTCGCCGGTGAACACGACCGTGTCGCAGCGCAGCAGCCCCGTGCCGCCGTCGGCCCGGCGCACCACGACGCCCGAGAGCCGCCCACGCCCCACGAGTTCCCGCACCGTCGCCCCGCGCAGCACCGGTCCCGGCAGACGCGGCCCGTCCGTCCGGTCGGCGACGACGGCCGCCACGACGACCCCGGCCCGGCGCAGGGTGCGGACCGCGTGGCCGGCGACCGGCTCGGAGCCGACCACCACCGCACGCCGGCCGATCCGCTCCCGCCGCAGCCCGAAAAGCTCGACCGACTGCTGGAGTTCCCCCGTGGTCAGCACGCCCGCGGGCCGGGACCCCGGTACCAGGCGGGCGCTGCGCGGCCGTTCACGCGCCCCGGTGGCCAGCACGACGGCCCGCGCCGTGATCCGTTCCGGACCGGTCGGCGCGGTGACCTCCAGGGCGAGCGGTCCGGCCCAGCCGGTCGCGCCGACCCCGGTCCGTACGACGGCCCCGGCCCGCACGGCCGCGGCCACCGCCCGGCGGGCGTACCCGGGACCCGTGTACGGCCCGAAGCCGGCCCGCCCGCAATGCCGCGGGATCCCGCCGGCAGCCTGCTCGCGTTCCAGGACCTCGACCCGGCCCGCGCCGGCCGCCGCGAGCCGGGCCGCCGCGGCAAGTCCGGCCGGGCCGCCGCCGACCACCAGGACGTCGACCGTACGGTTCACCGCGCGCCCTCCTCGAACAGCGCCCGCACCGCCGCCCCGCAGGAGAAACCCTGGCAGCGCCCCGACCTGGCCCTGGTCCTGCGCCGCAGCCCGTCCAGGGACGCGGGCGGCACCGTGGAGGCGAGCGCGTCGCGGATCTCGCCGCGCGTGACGCGCGCGCAGTGGCAGACCACCCGGCCGTAGTCGGGGTCCCGGGCGATGCGCTCGGGGTCCCGGTACGGACGGGGGAAGGCCTCCCCGAGGTTCGGCATCCGGACGGGGGCGAGCGGCCGCTCCGGTCCGAGCTCCAGGCCCGCCTCGGCGAGGAGTCCGACCGTGTGCCGCCCCAGGGCGAGCGAGGCGGTCAGTCCGGTGGACCGGATCCCGCCGACCGTGACGTACCGCAGGCCGGGGTGAGCGGAGATCCGGTAGTCCTCGGCGCCGGTGGCGGCCCGCAGCCCCGCGTAGACGGCGGTGACCTCCTCGTCGAGGAGCGCCGGGAGGATCCGGCGGCCCTGCGCGCGCAGCGCTTCGAGCCCCTCCGCCGTCGAGCCGGTGTCGCTCTTGTCGTCCAGGTCCTCGGCGGTCGGCCCGAGCATCACGTTGCCGAACACCGTGGGGGCGATCAGGACGCCCTTGCCGAGGGCGCCGGGCACCGGCAGCAGGATGTGCCGGACCAGCTCGCGGGCGAAGGTGTCGAAGACGAGCAGCTGGCCGCGCCGCGGGGTGACGGTGAAGTCGTACCGCCCGACCAGCGCGTCGAAGGCGTCCGCGTACAGTCCGCAGGCGTTGACCAGGAAGCGGGTGCGCAGCACTCCGCGCCGGGTGATCAGCCGGTGCGGGGTCCCCGGCCCGCCGGGGCGGACCTTCTCCACCCGGCAGTCCAGATGCAGGTCCACGCCGGAGCGCACGGCCTGGGTGGCGTACGCGAGCGGGGTGGACCAGGGGTCGATGACCGACTCGCCCGGCACAGCTAGCGCACCGAGCGCGCCGGGGCCCAGGTGCGGTTCACGGGCCCGCAGCTCGTCGGCCGACAGCGGACGGGTGCCGTGGTGCCCGTTGCGCACGGCCTTGTCGGCGAGGCGGGGGAGCGCGGCGAGCTGCTCCTCGTCCCAGGCGACGAGCAGCGCGCCGACCGGTTCGACGGCGATCCCGGTCTCCTCGGCGTACGCGGCGAGCAGCCGCCCGCCCTCACGGACCAGCCGGGCCTCCAGCGATCCGGGCACGGCGTCGAAACCGGTGTGCAGGATCGCCGTGTTGGCCTTGGAACTGCCCTCCCCGACGTCATCGCCCGCCTCCACGAGCGCCACCCGCAGCCGGTACCGCGCCAGCTCCCGCGCGATGGCACACCCCACCACACCGGCGCCGACGACGGCGACGTCATACGCGTCCCCGGGTCCCGACGTGTCCGGCAGCACCCCGCGCCGCGTGACGCTCACGCCCCGGCCCCCGGGCTCCCCGCCCCGGCGCCCGCCCCCGCCGCCAGCAGCGTCGCCACCGCCGAGCGGAAGCGGTCGAGGCGTTCGGCGGCCTCCGCCGGGGTGATGCGGGGCTCGTAGACGGCCGAGGGCTTCCACGGCGGGACGGCCTCGTGGACCGACAGGCCGGGCTCGTGGCCGAGTCGGGCGACGGCGGCCACGCCGAGGGCGGTGGCGTCGGGGAGGGCGGAGACCTCGACCGGGCGTTGCAGGAGGTCGGCCTGGGTCTGCATGAGCAGGGCCGACCGGGTCAGACCGCCGTCGACCCGCAGGGTGGTGAGGGGGCCGCCCAGGTCGGCCGCGGCGGCGCCGGCGAGCTCCGCCACCTGGGCGGCGATGCCCTCGCACAGGGCTCGGACCAGCTGTCCGGGGCCGGTGTCCAGGCCGAGGCCGGTGAGCGCGCCCCGTACGTCGCCGCGCCACCAGGGGGCGGCGAGACCGGCGAGGGCCGGGACGAAGGTGACGCCGCCCGTGTCCGGGACGGCGCCGCCGACGGAGTCGAGTTCCCCGGCGCCCGCGATCACGCCGAGGTCGGTCAGCCAGCGCACTGCGGACGCGGCGGTGTACACCTGCCCGTCCAGGCAGTAGCTGGTGCGGCCGGCGAGCCGCCAGGCGACGCAGGCCACCAGGCCCGAGTCGCCGCGGCGCGGCGCGGCACCGGTCTGGGCGAGCAGGAACGCCCCGGTGCCGTAGGTGCACTTGGCGGCCCCCGGCTCGGTGACGTCCTGGGCGAGGAGGGCGGCCTGCTGGTCGACGAGAAGGCCGGTCACCGGGAGCGGGGGACCGAAGGCGGTGGTGGTGCCGACGGGCGTGTCGCAGTCGACCACCCGGGGCAGCCGCTCGCCGGCCAGGCCGTAGACGTCGAGGGCCGGGTCGGACCAGGCGACACCGTCCAGATCCAGCAGGCCCGTGCGCCCCGCGGTGGCGGCGTCGGTGACGAACGCGCCCGTGAGCCGGTGCACGAGCCAGACGTCGCTCGTCGTGACGACCCCCGCGCCGGTGAGGTTGCGACGGATCCAGGCCATCTTGGGAGCGGCGAAGTAGGGATCGAGGGGAAGACCGGTGATCCGTGTCAACTCCTCTGCGTGCGAAGCAAGTTCGCCGCACAGGTCGGCGGCCCGTCGGTCCTGCCAGACCAGCGCGTCGGTGAGCGGGTCACCGGTCGCGGGGTCCCAGGCGAGCACCGTCTCGCCCTGGTTGGCGAGGCCCACCGCGACGGCCGGCTCCCCGGCCTCGGCGAGGGCCGCCCGCCCGGCCGTGACCACGGAGTCGTACAGCTCACGGGGGTCGACCTCGACCAGGCCGCCGGGCAGGGCGCGCGGGCGGACCGGCGCGAAACCGGTGCCGAGCACCCCGCGCGAGGGGCAGACCACGAGGGCCTTGGTGCCCGACGTGCCCTGGTCGACGGCGAGTACCGGGCCGGTCATGTGTGTGTCTCCCTGCCGGTCATGGATTCCTGGGCGTCCTTGATCGCTTCCGACCGTGGAACCGGTCAGCCTGATCCAGCCGAGGCGCTCCGTCAAGACGCCGAAGGCGAAGTCGTCAGGTCCGGACCACTCCCTGGCTTCAAGTCAAATTCGGTCGTTGGCCGGATAGTTACGGTCACGGAGAAAAGTGGATCGGTCACATCCGGCAACCTCTATAGTGATCGCCGATCACCGGCCGGGACGGCCAAGGGGACTGACCGCCCCCTCCCTCCATCTCACCGAGGAACGATGTCTCGCACCCTCCGCCCTGCGTCGCCGCCCAGCCCGAGACCCGCTCCCTGATGGCCGGGCACGGCTTCCGGCCCGTCTACCACCCGGCGGGCCACGACCACGCGCTGCGCGGCGCCGTCCAGGAGCTGCGCACCGGCCGCTGGGTGGCCATGGGCCGATTACTCGACGAGACCTCCGGCTGGACCGCCTGGACCCGCCGCACCCAGGTGCTCGCCGCCGTCGCCGCCGGCACCGACGTGGTCGAGACCTGGCGCACCGAGCAGCCCGACTCCGCCGCCGCCGCCGTGATGCACGCGCGGGTCGCCGTCGAACGGGCCGTACGCGCCCACCGCTCCGCCCACCCCCGCACCCGCGAGCTCTGGCAGGAGGCGTGGACCGCGTGCCTCCAGGCGGCCGACCGCGCCCCCGCCGACCCCGTGCCGTGGGTGTGCCGGCTCGCCCTCTCCGTGCTCGACGCCCAGCAGCGCATGGAGGAGCACCGCCTCGCGCCGCCCGCGCCCATGCTGCCGCCCGGCCCCTGGGGACTGCTCGCCGAGGCCGAGAAGCGCGACCCGCAGAACCGCGAGGCGCACCACCGGATGCTCCAGTTCGTGTACGCCCGGCGCCCCGGGCCCCTCTCCGAGGCGGTCAACTACGCCCAGTGGGCCGCCTCCTCGGCGCCCGTCGGCTCCGCCCTGCACGTCCTGCCGCTCTACGTCCGCGTCGAGCGCTACCGACGCGAACGCGGCCACGAGCGCGCCCTCGACCTGCACTGGGTCGCCGAGGACGCGGTGCGCGACGCCCGCCGCGCCATGGACGGCTGGTTCCTGTTCTGCGCCACCGAAGAGGCCAGCCTGCTCGACCTCAACCACCTGGCCCACGCCCTGTACGGCGCCCTCAAGTTCGCGGACGCGTCCCGGGTCTTCGAGGCGCTCGGCCCGTACTGGACCCCCCAGCCCTGGTCGTACCGCACCGCCCACCCCGACGAGCGCGGAGCAGCCGAGGAGGTCTTCGTGCGCGCCCGCGCCCGCTGCCTGGGCTCCTCGGAGACCCGTACGGACCCCTGACGTACGCCCCCGTCCCCCGTACGCCCCCGTCCCCGGCGTACGTCCCCGTCCCCTTCCCCCGGAGGAAACGCACCGATGTCCCGCACCGCTCCCACCGACGCGATACGCAAGCCGCCACCGGCTCCCCGGGACGAGGAGGCCCGGCTCAGAGAGCTCGGCTACCAGCCCGTCCTCGCCCGCCGGATGGGCGGCTTCGGCAACTTCGCCATCAGCTTCTCCGTCATCTCCATCCTGTCCGGCTGCATGACGCTCTACGGCTTCGGCCTCGGCACCGGCGGACCCGCCGTCATGCTCTGGGGCTGGGTCGGCGTCGGCCTCTTCGTCCTGTGCGTCGGCCTCGCCCTCGCCGAGGTCACCAGCGCCTACCCGACCTCCGGCGCGCTCTACTACATGGCCGACCGGCTCGGCGGCCGCCGCTGGGGCTGGTACACCGGCTGGCTGAACCTGCTCGGACTACTCGGCGCGATCGCCGGCATCGACTACGGCGCCGCCCTGTTCACCGGCGCCTTCCTCAACCTCCAGTGGGGCATCGTGCCCACCCCGGGGTCGACCTTCCTGATCTTCCTGGTGATCCTGCTCGTGCACGCCGTGCTCAACCTCAACGGCGTGCGCCTGGTGAGCGTGCTCAACTCGATCAGCGTGTGGTGGCACCTCGGCGGCGTCGCCCTGATCGTCGGCGCGCTCGCCCTCGTTCCCGACCACCACCAGTCGCCGACGTTCGTCTTCACCGAGTTCGTCAACGACACCGGCTGGAGCAACCCCCTCTACGTGGCGGCGATCGGTCTGCTGCTCGCGCAGTACACCTTCTCCGGCTACGACGCCTCCGCGCACCTGTCGGAGGAGACCGCCAACGCGTCCGTCGCCGCAGCCAAGGGCATCGTCCGCTCCATCTGGGCCTCCTGGATCGCCGGCTTCGCCCTGCTCGCCGGACTCACCTTCGCCATCCAGGACTACGCCGGCACCCAGGCCAGCGCCACCGGGGTGCCGCCCGCGCAGATCCTCCTGGACGCGCTGGGCGCCGGCGGCGCCAAGGCCCTGCTGCTCGTGGTGATCGTGGCCCAGCTCTTCTGCGGCAACGCCGAGGTCGCCGCCGCCAGCCGGATGGTCTTCGCGTTCAGCCGCGACAACGCCCTGCCCGGCTCCTCGCTCTGGCGCCGGGTCAGCAGCCGCACCCACACGCCCGTGCCGGCCGTCTGGCTCTCGGTGGCCGTCGCCGCCCTGCTCGCCGTGCCGTCGCTGTACTCGGCCACCGCCTACGGGGCCGTCACCGCCATCAACGTCATCGGCATCACCCCGGCCTACGCCATCCCGATCCTGCTGCGGCTGCGCGCGGGGCGGAAGTTCGTCCCGGGCCCCTGGAACCTGGGCCGCTGGAGCCGGCCGATCGGCTGGATCGCCGTGGTGTGGGTGGCCGTCGTCACCGTGCTGTTCTGCCTGCCGCAGCGCTCGCCGGTCACCGTCGACACCATGAACTACGCGGTGATCGCCCTGGCCGTGGTGCTGATCCTGGCCAGCGTCTGGTGGTACGTCGCGCGCCGCTCGTACGGTACGCCGCAGTCGTACGGGAGCGCCCGCGAGGAGGCGGAGCTCGCCGAGGGGATCGTCTAGGCGTCCCCTGATCGCCGTGTCTCCCGGGTCCTCCGGGTCCTCCGGGTCCTCCGGCGGTCGGTCGGTCGGCGGGGCCCGGACGGAGGCCCTCGCCTTGTGCGTGGCCTCAGCCGCCGAACTCGTAGGTCCAGGAAGCCGTGTGGGCCGCGACGTCGATGTCGGTGATCTCCAGGGCGTGCCCGTGCTGGTCGGTCACCACCCGGTGCACGCTCAGCCGGGCCCCGTCCCCGGCCGTCGCCCCGCCCGTGGCGGGGTCGGGGGCCGGTTCGGCCGGCCGGGCCGGGACCCCGACCGTCTCGCGGTGCGTGGTGCGCAGACCCGCCTGGTGCATCCAGTGGTACAGCAGCCGCAGGTCCGGCTGACGGTACCGCTCGGTGCTCCGGCGGTAGCGGGCCAGCTGCGGGATCTCCTTCAGCGCGGGTCGCGAG
Organism: Streptomyces sp. NPDC012769; assembly: GCF_042901205.1. Lineage (NCBI taxonomy): Bacteria > Bacillati > Actinomycetota > Actinomycetes > Kitasatosporales > Streptomycetaceae > Streptomyces > Streptomyces sp. NPDC012769. The sequence goes on from NZ_JBIBCP010000003.1 coordinate 736,149, forward strand.
AACCAGGTGACCGAGCGCTGCAGGGAGGCGCCGACCGGGCTGAGCACCACATGGCGGTGCACCAGCGTCGGCTCCCCGGGCGTCAGGAGGAGCCGGCCGGCCAGGGCGACCGGCGGAGCCTCCCAGGAGAGCGCGGCGCGGACCAGGGAGTCTGCGGCCCTGGGGCCGCCGGGGAAGCTCCGCAGCCGAGGGGCCGGCGCCGGGGCCGGGGGCTCGTGAGCGGGACCGGCGGCGAAGGTGCCGCGCCGGTCCGTCACCACGAGGCGCTCCTCGCGCAGGAGCTGGAGCGCGCTGCGCACGGTCTGCCGGTTGACGTGGTGGCGCAGCGCGAGGTGGCGTTCGGAAGGCAGCCGGCTGCCGGGGGCGATGCGGTGCCGGACGAGGTCGTCCCGCAGTGCGCGGGCGACCCGGAGGTAGAGCGGAAGCGCCCCGCTGGGCTCCTGCTCGGGAATGGGCTCGGCCATGTCTCGGACCCTCTCTGTCGTGCGTGGTCGAACACGGTGACGGGGTCGAACGTGCGCGGTTCAACCATTGCGCGGTGTAACCGCTCGACCCGTACGGGTGATCAATTCCTATCATTGGTCTAAACCATTCGGGAAGTCCCGTCGGTGAGAGTGGCCGAAACGAGCACCGCGCCGTGTAATGGATCGCACCGGAACGGTGGGGGCGGTGCCGGTGGGGGCGGCGACGGTGGAGGAGGTGGGTGAGGCCGGATGACGACACCGTCCGAAAGGGCGGGGAAGGGCAGGGCGGCCCGCAAGCAGGTGCCTCGCTCCTCGCACGGCCGCTGGATACCTTCCTCCCAGCGCCCCGACCCGCTCGGCGTCCTCGAACGGCAGGCCGTCGACCGGGTCCCCGAGCTCGTGCCCGTCCGCTACGGCCGGATGGCCGTCTCGCCCTCCGCCTTCCTGCGCGGCGCCGCGGCCGTCATGGCCGCCGACCTCGGCGCCCAGCGCCACACCGGACTCACCGTCCAGCTCTGCGGCGACGCCCATCTGCTCAACTTCGGCGTCTACGCCTCACCCGAACGGACGCTTCTCTTCGACGTCAACGACTTCGACGAGACGCTCCCGGGGCCCTTCGAATGGGACGTGAAACGACTCGCCGCCTCCGTCGCCGTCGCCGCCCTCCAGAACGGCACCACCAAGGCCAAGGCCCACCGGGCCGCGCAGGCCGCCGCCGAGTCGTACCGCACGGCCATGCGCCGCCTGGCCGGACTCGGCGAACTGGACGTCTGGTACGAGCGGATCGTCGCCGACGACGTCCTCGGCCTGGTCCGCGGGGCGAACCGGGCCCGCTTCGAGAAGCGGCTCGCCCACGCCCGCCGCCGCACCAGCCTCCAGGCACTCGACAAGCTCACCGTGCGGGACGACTCGGGCCGGCACTTCGTCGACGACCCTCCGCTGCTCGTGCGGCCGCCCGAGATCGACCGGGTCACGCTCGGCAAGATCTTCAGCGACTACCGCAGCTCGCTCACGGAGGAGCGCAGGCTGCTGCTCGACCGCTTCCGCTTCGTCGACGCCGCCCGCAAGGTCGTCGGCGTCGGCAGCGTCGGCACCCGCTGCTTCGTCATCCTCCTGGAGGGCCGCGACGACGGCGACCCGCTCTTCCTCCAGGTCAAGGAGGCCGGCCCCTCGGTCCTGGAGCCCTATCTGGAGCCCAGCGCCCACACCCACCACGGCCGACGGGTGGTCTGCGGACAGCGGCTCCTCCAGGCCGCCGGTGACATCTTCCTCGGCTGGATGACCGGCCCCGAGGAACGGCATTTCTACTGGCGCCAGCTGCGCGACATGAAGGCCTCGGCCGAGGTCGAGACCATGTCCCCGGCCACGCTCCGCGGCTACGCCCGGCTGTGCGGACGGGCCCTCGCCCGCGCCCACGCCCGCTCCGGCGACCGGATCGCGATCGCCGGCTACCTCGGGTCCTCCGACGTCTTCGACCGGGCCGTCGCCGACTTCGCGCTGCGCTACGCCGCCCAGAACGCCGACGACTACGCGGCCCTGAGCGCGGCCATCGCGGCCGGCATGGTGACGGCGGCCCCGGACGTCTGATCCGACAGCCGCCCCGCCGTCACCCTCGCTCGCCGCGGGTCAATTCACCTCTGCCTGACGGCGGCGCAACGGAGGCTCGACCGGCGTCCGCGGCACCGGTCCGAACAGCACCTGGCGGGCCACCGCCGGCGCGAACAGCACGGTCAGCGGTGACGTCAGGGTCAGCGCCGCGCGGAACGGCGCCCCCACCACCGGGTTGCCGGCGGCCCGCTCCTGCACCCGGCGCAGGTACCAGCCCGTCGCCTTGTCCAGGGCTCCGGACCGGGCCGCGTCACCCGTGGCGCCCGGCATCTTCTTGTCGGCGCCGGCCGAGATGTCCCACGCCTGCCTGGACGCGTCGAGCAGCGCCCGCTGCACCCGCCGGGTGGTCGGCGTGCGCTTCGGGTCCGCGAGGGCCTTGCGCAGCGCCACGGCGCTCATCGCGGCGACGGCCATGCCCTGCCCGTAGATCGGGTTGAAGGCGCACAGGGCGTCTCCGGTGGCGAGGAAGCCGGCCGGGCGGCGGCCCGGACGGTCGTACCGGCGGCGGATGTTGGCGGTCTTGCGGAAGCCGTAGACCGGCGACATGGGCTCGGCCTTGGCGATCCAGTCGCCGACCACCGGGTGCGGCAGCTTGCGCGCGTACTCCTCGAACAGCGCCTCGTCGGTGGGCGGCTGGTCGTCGCGCAGTCCCGAGAGCGTGACCAGGTGCCGGCCGTCGCCGAGCGGCAGCACCACGCCGGCGTACACCTGCGAGGGGTTGGGCACGACGTAGTAGCCGACCGCGTCGACCGAGGGGTCGTCGGCGGGGGAGCGGTAGACCCGGGTCGCGTAGGCGAGGCCGGTGTCGAGGGTCTCCTCGTGCGGGGCCTCGGCGCCGATGCCGGCCAGCCAGTCGGCCGCCCGCGTCGAACGGCCGGAGGCGTCCACGACCAGGTCGGCCTCCAGGGCGCGGGGCTCCTTGGGCGCGCCCGCGCCGCGTTCGCGCAGCAGTACCCCGCGCACCCGGGAGGAGTCGCCGAGCAGTCCCACCGCCTCGTGGCCCTCGACGCGTTCGATCCGCGGATCGGCGAAGACCCGCTTGCGCACCAGCCATTCGATCTGGTCGCGCGGGCCGGTGTAGAAGTACGCCGTGGCCGGCGTGCGGGCGAACCACTTGCCGCTCTGCCACTGGACCATGTCCTCCGGCACACCGACCTTGGGCGCGCCCAGCGCGTGCAGCTCGGCCATGAAGCCGGGCAACAGGTCGTCGAGGGCCCGCTGTCCGCCCTCGATCAGCACATGGAGGTGCCGGCCCTGCGGGACGCCCGGGCGCGCGTCCGCCTCCTCCGGGTAGCGGTCGCGCTCGACGACCGTGACCCGCTCGGCGTGCTCGCTCAGCACCCGCGCGGCCAGCAGACCCGCGAGACTCCCCCCGATGACCACCGCATGACGTGTCCTGCGGGGCCCCAACTCGTCGGCCATCCTCGCCCTTTCGCGTGGCGGACCCACCCCCGTGGATCCTCGTGGTCTAGGACTGACCAGTATCCACGCCGGCGCGGGGCACGTCGCGGGTGCCGAGGCGCAGGTGCTCGATGTGGTAGACGGCCTCGTCGAGGAGTTGGGCGACGTGGTTGTCGTAGAGGCTGTACTCGATCCGGCGGCCCTGGCGGACCCCGGTGACCAGGCCGAGCGCGCGCAGCAGGCGCAGCTGGTGGGAGACGGCGGACTGTTCCATCTCCACGGCGGCGGCGAGCTCGGTCACCCCGCAGGGGCCCTGGCGGAGCTTGGTGAGGATCATCAGCCGGGACGGGGTGGCCAGCGCCTGGAGGGTCTCGGCGATGGTGGCCGCGGACTCCGCGTCGAGATGCGTCGCCGCCGCGGTCGTCTGGCCTGTCGCTCCGTGTCCCATGGGCTCATCGTAGCGGCGAGTTCTCGTCAATGAATGAAGAGCTCTTCATGTGTTCCGGTATGGTGGTGTCGCCGGCGCGGTCCCGCCTGCCCGCGCCCTCCTCCCCGGTATCCCGAAAGGCTGTGCCCCCATGGCTTCCCCGGCACTCCGCACCCCCGCGGCGCCCCCGCGGCCCGCCCCGCCGCCCACAGCGCGCCGGGCCCGCGTCACCGACCTGCCCGAGGTCCGCTGGGCCGCGCTGTCCGCCCTCGCCTTCCTCTGCGCCCTCCCGCTCGACCTGGCCGGCGCGCCCGGCTGGGCCTGGGGCCCGCTCTACGCCGTCTGTTACGCCGCCGGCGGCTGGGAGCCCGGACTCGCCGGGCTCCAGGCGTTGCGCGAGCGGACCCTCGACGTCGACCTGCTGATGGTCGTGGCCGCCCTCGGCGCCGCCGCCATCGGACAGTTCCTCGACGGCGGCCTGCTCATTGTCATCTTCGCCGTCTCCGGCGCCCTCGAAGCGCTCGCCACCCGCCGCACCGCCGACTCCGTCCGCGGACTGCTCGACCTCGCCCCCGCGACCGCCGTCCGCCTCACCGCCGCGGGCGAGGAGACGGTGGCCGCCGCCTCCCTCGCGGTCGGCGACACCGTCCTCGTACGGCCCGGGGAACGGCTGCCCGCCGACGGCACCGTCCTCGCCGGCACGAGCGACGTCGACCAGGCCACCATCACCGGCGAACCCCTGCCCGCGCCCAAGGCCCCCGGCGACGAGGTCTGGGCCGGCACCCTCAACGGCGCCGGAGCGCTGCGCGTACGCGTCGACAAGGAGGCCGGCGCCACCGTTCTGGCCCGGATCGTCGCCCTCGTCGAGGAGGCGAGCGCCACCAAGGCGCCCACCCAGCTCTTCATCGAGAAGATCGAACAGCGCTACTCGGTCGGCGTGGTGGTCGCCACCCTCGCCCTCTTCACCGTCCCGCTCGCGCTCGGCGCGGACTTCACCGAGACGCTCCTGCGCGCCATGACCTTCATGATCGTGGCCTCGCCCTGCGCGGTCGTCCTCGCCACCATGCCGCCGCTGCTGTCCGCCATCGCCACCGCCGGACGCCACGGCGTGCTCGTGAAGTCCGCCGTCGTGATGGAACGGCTCGGCACCGTCGACCGGGTCGCCCTCGACAAGACCGGCACCCTCACCGAGGGCGCGCCCCGCGTCACGGCCGTGCACGGCGACCCCGGCGCGCTCGCCCTCGCCGCCGCGGCGGAGCTCCCCAGCGAGCACCCCCTCGCCCGCGCCGTCGTGGCCGAGGCCCGCGCCCGCGGCCTCGCGATCCCCGAGGCCACCGACTTCTCCTCGGTGCCCGGCACGGGCGTGCGGGCCCGGGTGCTGGGCCGGGAGGTGACGGTCCGCCGGGCGGCCGGCGACCACGCGGACACCGCCGTCGAGGTCCTCGTCGACGGGGAGCACGCGGCCGTCCTGGAGTTCTCCGACCGGCTGCGCGACGGCGCCCCCGAGGCCGTCGCCGCCCTCACCCGCCTCACCGGCACCACCCCCGCCCTGCTGACCGGCGACAACGGGGGCGCGGCCGTCCGCGTGGCGGGGGAGGCGGGCATCACCGACGTACGGTCGGGTCTCCTCCCGCAGGACAAGGCGGATGCCGTACGGGAGTGGGAGGCGGCCGGCGGCCGGGTCCTGATGGTCGGCGACGGCGTCAACGACGCGCCCGCGCTGGCCGCCGCGCACACGGGTGTGGCCATGGGGCGGGCGGGCTCCGACCTCGCCCTGGAGACCGCGGACGCGGTCGTCGTCCGCGACGAACTCACCGCCCTGCCCGCCGTGGTGGCGCTCTCGCGCCGGGCCCGCCGTCTGGTCGTGCAGAACCTGGTGATCGCCGGTGTCTGCATCGGCGCCCTCGTGATCTGGGACCTGGTGGGCCACCTGCCCCTCCCGCTCGGCGTCGCCGGGCACGAGGGCTCCACCGTCCTCGTCGGCCTCAACGGCCTGCGGCTGCTGCGGGACGCGGCCTGGCGCAGGGCGGCGGCCGCGTAGGGTACGGGAGCCGTCGGGCGGCCCGGGGTCTCGTCGGGACCGCTCAGGCCCGCGCGGGGGCGTGTTCGCGCCCGGGGACGCCCCCGGAGCCGTACGCCCGCTCGTGGTCGGAGTCGGACGCCTGCCCGTGCTCGGGACCGCCTCCGGAGTCGGACGCGTGCTCGTGTTCGCAGGTGTCGTCCAGGCCGTGCACGGCCCACGCGGGGAACGGGTCCTGCCACGGGCCCGTCTCCCCGTCCGTCACCAGGCAGCGGTCGAGCCCGGCGCGCAGCGCGTCCGGCCGCAGGCCGGTGCCGATGAACACCAGCTCCTGGGCGTGTCCGGGGCCCTGGTCGTGCTCGTCGCGCATTCCGGAGGGCTCGAAGCGGGCCACGGCGCCGGCCTGGGACCACAGTCCCGTCACGGCGTCGCGTCCGGCGAGCCGGAAGAAGCCCTTGGAGCGCAGCACCCGGCCGTAGGCCCCGCCGTCCATCTCCTCGGTGACGAACCGCCACAGCCGCGCCGGGTGGAAGGCGCGCCCCGCGCGGTAGACGAGCGAGGAGATGCCGTACTCCTCGGTCTCGGGCACGTGGTCGCCGTTGAGCTCCCTGACCCAGCCGGGCGCCTGCTGGGCCCGGTCCAGGTCGAAGAGCCCGGTGCCGAGCACCTCGGCGGGGCGCAGCCGGCCGTGCGTGGCGTCCACGATCCTGGCGGCCGGGTTGAGCCGCGCGAGCACGGCCCGCAGCCGCGCCGCCTCCGCCGCGTCGACCAGGTCCAGCTTGTTGAGCACGAGCACGTCGGCGAACTCGATCTGGTCCATGAGCAGATCGCTCACGGTCCGCTCGTCGTCCTCGTACGGGGCGAGGCCGCGTTCGGCGAGACCGTCCCCGTCCTCGAGCTCCGGCAGCAGGTTCGCCGCGTCGACCACGGTCACCATGGTGTCGAGGCGGGCGAGGTCGCCCAGGGTGGCGCCGTCGTCGCGCGGGAAGGCGAAGGTGGCCGCCACCGGCATCGGTTCGGAGATGCCGCTGGACTCGATGAGGAGGTGGTCGAAGCGCCCTTCGCGGGCGAGGCGGTCGACCTCCTCCAGGAGATCGTCGCGCAGGGTGCAGCAGATGCACCCGTTGGTCATCTCGACCAGGCGCTCCTCGGTGCGCGAGAGCGCGGCGGCCCCGCCGCGGACCAGGGCGGCGTCGATGTTGATCTCGCTCATGTCGTTGACGATCACGGCGACGCGCAGTCCGTCCCGGTTGGTGAGGACATGGTTGAGCAGGGTGGTCTTGCCGGCCCCCAGGAATCCGGAGAGCACGGTGACCGGAAGCCGCGGGTCGGGCCGCGGGCCGGACGTCGTCGTCGCCGTGTCCGTCATGCCGCTCAGCCCTCGGGGCGCAGCAGGCCGCGCTCGTACGCCTTGGCCAGGCGCTGGGGCACGCGGTACACGACGCCGTCGACCGTGATCGGGACCAGCTGGGGCGTGGTCGCCTTCCACTGGGCGCGGCGGTGGCGGGTGTTGGAGCGGGACATCTTCCGCTTGGGTACGGCCATGGGAAACGGACCTCCATCGTCGGGACGTGGCGGTCACGTTACATGAAAACGATTCCCATTAACAAAAGACTGTCGTGGGGCGGTGAGCTCACTCCTCGCCGGTCGCGCCGAGCTCGTCCAGCGCCGCCGTCAGCCACTGCACCCAGAACCGCTCCAGGTCGATCCCGCCGCGCAGCACCAGATGCCGCAGCCGGTCCGGCTCCGCGGTCCGGCGCTCCGGCGGGAAGTCCCGCTCCTCGATCTCCAGGTATTCCTCCAACTGCCGCCGGTGCAGATCGAGATGGCGCTCCAGCTCGGCCCGCAGGCCGCGGCCGCCCACCACGGCAGCCGCGCGCATCCGCAAGAGCAGCGCCGAACGCATCGGTTTGGGGTCCTCGGCGGTCTCCACCCAGGCCGCCAGCTCGGCGCGGCCGGCCGGGAGCACCTCGTACTCCTTCTTCTGTCCGCGGGCGGGGACGGGAGCGGGCAGGGCACGGATGTACCCTGCCTGCTCCAGCTTCCCGAGCTCGCGATAGATCTGCTGGTGCGTCGACGACCAGAAGTAACCGATCGACCGGTCGAATCGGCGGGTCAGTTCGAGGCCGGAGGACGGTTTCTCGAGCAGCGCCGTGAGGATCGCGTGCGGGAGGGACATGGACGCATCCTAGGTTTCGGCGGGCCGACCGCTCCCGGCCGACGGGTCACGCGATCCGCAGGGCGCGGGTCCCACGGTCACAGGTCACAGGTCACACGAGCACGCGGTCATGCGTGCACGCGGTCACAGTGCGGCGGCGAGTCGCGTGCCCTGGTCGATGGCGCGCTTGGCGTCCAGCTCGGCGGCGACGTCCGCCCCGCCGATCAGGTGCGCCGTACGGCCCGCGGCGATCAGCTCCTCGTAGAGGCCGCGGCGCGGCTCCTGGCCCGTGCACAGCACCACCGTGTCGACCGGGAGCAGCTGCGGCTCGCCGTCGACGGTGAGGTGCAGGCCCTCGTCGTCGATGCGCTCGTACGACGCTCCCGCGACCATGGTGACGCCCCGGTGCTTCAGCTCGGTGCGGTGGATCCAGCCGGTGGTCTTGCCGAGGCCCGCGCCGACCTTGCTTGTCTTGCGCTGGAGCAGGTGGACCTGGCGCGGCGGCCGGGGCCGCTCGGGGGCGCGCAGGCCGCCCCGGGAGGCGTAGGAGGTGTCGACGCCCCACTGCCGGAAGTACGTCTCGGGGTCCTGGCTCGCGCCCTCGCCGCCGTCCGTGAGGAACTCGGCCACGTCGAAGCCGATGCCGCCCGCGCCGAGGATCGCGACCCGCTCGCCGACGGGCACGCGCTCGCGCAGCACGTCCAGGTAGCCGACCACGCTCGGGTGGTCGACGCCCTCGATCGCGGGGGTGCGGGGGGTCACGCCGGTGGCGACGACCACCTCGTCGTAGCCGTCCAGGTCGGCCGCCGAGACGAAGGTGTTCAGGCGGACCTCGACGCCGCGCTCGGCCAGCTGGACCCGGAAGTAGCGCAGGGTCTCGTCGAACTCCTCCTTGCCCGGCACCTGCTTGGCGACGTTGAGCTGGCCGCCGATCTCGGCCGCGGCGTCGAACAGCGTGACCGCGTGGCCGCGTTCGGCCGCCGACACCGCGCAGGCGAGCCCGGCGGGGCCGGCGCCGACGACGGCGACGCGCTTGGCGAGGCGGGTGGGGGAGAGCACCAGCTCGGTCTCGTGGCAGGCGCGCGGGTTCACCAGGCAGGAGGTGATCTTGAGGCTGAAGGTGTGGTCCAGGCAGGCCTGGTTGCAGCCGATGCAGGTGTTGATGGTCTCGGCGCGGTCCGCGGCGGCCTTCGCCACGAAGTCCGGGTCGGCGAGGAAGGGGCGGGCCATGGAGACCATGTCGGCGCGGCCCTCGGCGAGGATCGCCTCGGCGACCTCGGGGGTGTTGATGCGGTTGCTGGTGACCAGCGGCACCGACACCGCGCCCATCAGCCGCTTGGTCACCCAGGTGTAGGCGCCGCGCGGCACCGAGGTGGCGATGGTCGGGATGCGGGCCTCGTGCCAGCCGATGCCCGTGTTGATGATGGTGGCTCCGGCCGCCTCGATCTCCTTGGCGAGGGCGACGACCTCGTCGAGGGTGGAGCCGCCGGGGACCAGGTCCAGCATGGACAGCCGGTAGATCAGGATGAAGTCCTCGCCGACCCGCTCGCGGATCCGGCGGACGATCTCCAGGGGGAAACGCACCCGGTTCTCGTACGAGCCGCCCCAGCGGTCGGTGCGCCGGTTGGTGGCCGAGGCGATGAACTCGTTGATGAGGTAGCCCTCGGACCCCATCACCTCGACGCCGTCGTACCCGGCCTCCTTGGCCAGCTCGGCGCAGCGGGCGTAGTCCTCGACGGTCTGCTCGACCTCGGCGTCGGTGAGCTCGTTCGGCGGGAAGGGGCTGATCGGCGCCTGGATCGGGCTCGGGGCGACCAGCGCGGGGTGGTAGGCGTAGCGGCCGAAGTGCAGGATCTGCATCGCGATCCGGCCGCCCTCGGCGTGCACGGCGTCGGTGATCACACGGTGCTCGGCGACCTCCTCGGCGGTGGTCAGCTTGGCGCCGCCGTCCCAGGGGCGCCCCGCCTCGTTGGGGGAGATGCCGCCGGTGACGATCAGGCCGACGCCGCCACGGGCGCGCTCCGCGTAGAAGGCGGCCATCCGCTCGAATCCGTGCTCGGCCTCCTCCAGACCGACGTGCATGGATCCCATGAGCACCCGGTTGGGCAGGGTGGTGAACCCGAGGTCCAGCGGGCTCAGCAGATGCGGGTACGGGGTGTTCGGGGCCATCGGGGCGCCTCCTCGCGCGGGGTCGTCACGACTGTTGTAGGCGACGCGCCGAGGTTTGTGCAACAAGTTGCACAACGAGGGGCGTGCGATGTGCCCGACACCACAACGAGGGGCCGCCCGGAACGACCGGCGCGGCCCCTCGTGAGGTGTGGGGCCCGCCTCACTCCTTGCGGTACGCGTACGCCTCCGAGGCCGCCGCCGTCACCGCGTCGAGATCGCCGCCGGCCGTCGCCGTCACCAGCGCCGCCACCGCGCCCTCCACGAATGGCGCGTCCACCAGCCGGGCGCCCTCCGGCAGCTCGTCGCCCTCCGCCAGCAGCGCCTTCACCGTCAGCACCGCGCTGCCGAGGTCCACCAGGATCGCCACCCCGGCCCCGCCGTCCACGGCCCGGGCCGCCTCGGTGATCAGCTCGGCACTGGTGCCAAGCCCGCCGTCCGGCGTCCCGCCCGCCGGCCGCAGCGGCGCCGTGTCACCGCCGCCCGCCAGGCCCCGCGCCAGCTCGGCCACCGCCCCCGCCACCGCCGCGCTGTGCGACACCAGCACGATCCCCACCCGAGCCGTCATCCGGCCACCTCCGCGAGCGCCGCGAGCAGCAGCGCCGACGAGGTGGCGCCGGGATCCTGGTGGCCCACGGACCGCTCACCGAGATAGCTCGCCCTGCCCTTGCGCGCCCGCATCGGTACGGTCGCCAGCGCGCCCGCCTCCGCGGCCTCCCGGGCCGCCGCGAACGAGGTGGCGAGCGCGTCCGCCGCGGGCACCAACGCGTCCAGCATCGTCTTGTCGCCCGGCTGCGCCCCGCCCAGCTGCGCCACCGCCGCCACCCCGGCCGTCAGGGCCTCGCCGAGCGCGGCCCGCGAGACCCGCTCCGCTTCGCCCAGTGCCTTCCCGGTGCGGCGCAGCAGCGTTCCGTACAGCGGCCCGGACGCCCCGCCCACCGTGGAGATCAGCTGCCGCCCGGCCGTGAGGAGCACCGCGCCCGGCGTCGCCGGCGGCTCCTTCTCCAAGGCCGCCGTCACCGCCGCGAAACCCCGCCGCAGATTCGCACCGTGGTCGGCGTCGCCGATCGCCGAGTCCAGCTCCGTCAGCCGGTCCGCCTCCCGGTCCACGGCCGAGGCCGCCGCCGCCATCCAGTCCCGGAAGACCTCGGCCCCGTACTCCTCCGTCGTCACCTCGGACACTCCCTTCTCACCGTCCCCAGCGCAGCGCGGGCGTCCGCACCGGCGCGTCCCACAGCCGCAGCAGCTCCTCGTCCGCCTCGCACAGCGTCACCGAGCAGCCCGCCATGTCCAGCGAGGTCACGTAGTTGCCCACCAGGGTCTGGGCGACCGACACCCCGCGCTCGCCCAGCACCCGCTGCACCTCCGCGTTGAACCCGTACAGTTCGAGCAGGGGAGTGGCCCCCATCCCGTTCACCAGGGCGAGCACCGGGCCCCTCGGCCGCAGGTCGTCCAGGACCGCGTCCACGGCGAAGTCGGCGATCTCCCGTGAGGTCATCATCGGCCGCCGCTCCCGCCCCGGCTCCCCGTGGATCCCGATCCCCAACTCCAGCTCGCCCGCCGGAAGATCGAAGGTGGGCGAGCCCTTCGCGGGGGTCGTGCAGGCGCTCAGGGCGACGCCGAAGCTCCGGGAGCGCTGGTTCACCCGCCGGGCGATCGCCTCGACCCGCTCCAGCGGCGCACCCTCCTCGGCCGCCGCGCCCGCGATCTTCTCCACGAACAGCGTGGCCCCGGTCCCGCGCCGCCCGGCCGTGTACAGACTGTCGGTCACCGCCACGTCGTCGTCGACGAGCACCCTCGCGATCTGGATGCCCTCGTCCTCCGCCAGCTCGGCGGCCATCTCGAAGTTGAGGACGTCGCCCGTGTAGTTCTTCACGACGAACAGCACACCGGCACCGCTGTCCACCGCGGCCGCGGCGCGCACCATCTGGTCCGGAACCGGCGACGTGAAAATCTCGCCGGGACAGGACGCCGCGAGCATGCCCGGACCGACGAAACCGGCGTGCAGCGGCTCATGGCCCGACCCGCCGCCCGACACCAGGGCCACCTGACCGGCCACCGGCGCGTCCCGCCGCAGCACGACCCGGTTCTCCACGTCCACCGTCAGTTCGGGATGCGCGGCGGCCATCCCGCGCAGCGCGTCGGCGACCACGGTCTCCGGAACATTGATCAACATGCGCATGAACACCTCCAGGTGAGGTTGTGCGGCGCGGCCGTCCCGGCCGGGCCCGGCCGCCCCAGCAGTATCCGTGGCGAACAGGTCGCTCGCCCAGACGGCCGCGATCACCGCGTGGCGCCGGAGGGTCGGTGGCGGGATCCTTGAGGAGAAGGGCCGCGCGGCGCTTCCGCGTGGCCGCGGGCACGAGGAGGCAGACCATGACACGACACCTGGAGTGGAAGGTCGGCGTGGACCTGGTCGAGGAGGACGGCAGGACCAAGGCGGAGGCCCGTCTGGACACCGGCACGTCGACCCTGACCGGTCACGGCACCGCCCGGTGCAACCCGGCGGACGTGGACGTGCCGGTGATCGGTGACGAACTCGCCGTCGGCAGGGCCATGAAGGATCTCGCCGGACAGCTGATGAGGGAGGCCAACCGGGAGATGGAGGCCGTCGGCGCCGACACCGTGCCGCGGCGTACCGGACCCGGATACGGCTGGCCGGAGGCGGTCCAGTAGCCGGCCGCCCGTCGACCCCACTCGTCGAACCCGGGCCCGCGGGTGCGCGCCGCACCTGCGGGCCCGCATTTGCGGGCCCGTCACTGCTCGGCGGCGGGCCCGCCCTCGCCGTCGCCGTCACTGACGGCCGCGGCCTCGGCTTCGTCCTCGTACACGAGCCGGTCGACGACCTCCACCACGCCGTCCACGTCCTCGCAGAGCCGTACGAAGATCGGCGCGAGGCTGCGGCGCGGCAGCGTGCCGCTCAGCGTGACCCGGCCCTCGGCCACGTCGATGTGCAGGGAGGCGGGGGAGAGGCCCAGGATGCGGGTGACGACGTCCTCCAGGATCTCCTCCTGGATGGCCCGGTCGCGGCGGAGGAAGAGCTGGATCAGGTCGCTGCGGCTCAGGACGCCGATCAGCCGTCCGTCCGCGTCGACCACGGGCAGCCGCTTCACCCGGTGCCGCTCCATGAGCCGCGCCGCCTCGACCGCCGTCCAGGACGGACGGGCGACGACGACCGGGCTGGACATCATGGCCTCCGCGGTGCTGGGGCCGTCCTTGTCGGTGTGCCGCCGCAGCAGGTCCGCCTCGGAGACGACGCCCACCGGCCGGTTGTCCTCGTCGACCACGGGGACGGCGGTGATGCCGTACTCGTCGAGCAGCCGGGCGATCTCCTTGAACGGAGTGCCCGGCTGCACCGCGACCGCGGTCGGTGTCATGAGGTCGGCGACACTGCGGTGCCTCATCGTTGGTCCCGTCCCTTCTCGGCTCCTTTGTCCATGATCCCTCACGGACGACGGCCGGGATGCCGACGGGCGGAGCCGGAGGTCAGGGATAGGGGACGGGAGGCCCGGTGGGCGGCGCCGGCGGAGAGGTCGTCGGAGCGGTCGGAGACGCGGGGGAGGGGGTGGTCGGCGAGGGTGGGGCCGGGGACGTCCGGGTGGGCGAGGGTGAGGTCGGGGAGGGTGAGGTCGGGGCGGCCGGGGACGTGGTCGAGGCGTCCGGCTCCGTGGGCCTCGGCAGGTTGTACACGTGCTGCGGGGTGACGATCCTCGTGATCGCCGTTCCGAAGAAGGTGCTGGGCTCGACGCCGTTGACCAGGATGTCGGTGTTCAGCATCACCACCAGCGTCGCCTGGTGCTTCGGCAGGTAGACGACCAGGGTCTCGTAGCCCGGCAGCGAGCCGTTGTGGCCGATCCAGCCCTCGACGTTGAAGATGCCCAGGCCGTATCCGGCGTCCGAGATGCCGGTCGGGTCCGTCTCCAGCCGCTGGGCCTGGGTGTCCGCGGTGAGCAGGGTGCCGGTGGCCAGCACCCTGGCCCAGGTGCGCAGATCGGGCAGGTCGGAGATCATCGCACCGGCCGCCCAACCCCAGGAGGGGTTCCAGTCGGTGGCGACCTCGACCTTCCCCGAGGCGGTCTGGTTGGTGTAGCCCTGCGCGTGCGGTTCGGGGAACGCGGCGTCCGTCGGGAAGAGGGTGTGCTTCAGGCCGGCCGGCTTGACGACCTTCTCGGCGATGAACTCGTGCAGCGGCATGCCACCGACCTTCTCCACCACGAGTCCCAGCAGGATCAGATTGGTGTTGCAGTACTCGAACTTCGCCCCGGGCGGGAAGTTGACCGGGTGCTCGAAGGCGTAGTCGAGCAACTGCCGTGGGGTGAAGGGGCGGTCGGGATCGGCCGTGAGAGCCTTGTAGAAGTCCTCGTCCGCCGAGTAGTTGAACAGACCGCTGCGCATCCCCGCGAGCTGCCGCAGGGTGATCCGGTCGCCGTTGGGCACGCCGCCGACGTATCTGCTGATCGGATCGTCCAGGCCCAGCTTGCCCTCGTCGACCAGTTCGAGCACCGCCGTCACCGTGAAGGACTTCGTCACGCTGCCGATCCGGTGGTTCACCCCGGCGGTCATCCGCTGCCCGGTCGCCTTGTCGGCGACGCCGAAGGAGCGGACGTACTCACCCTTGCCGGGCGCGGACAGCGCCACGACCACGCCGGGCACGTTCGCGTCCCGCATCACCTTCCGCACCGCCGCGTCCAGTTGCGCGGTGACGGCCGGGGTGAGCGGCTTGAACTCGTCGTTTGCCGGTACGGGCGCCGAGGTCGTGGCCGCCGTCGCGGGCGGGCCGTGCGGGTCGGGGACCGTGCCGCCGTACGCCGTTCCCGACAGCGCCGGTACGGACAGCGCCCCCGTGAGGGCGAACACGATGCAGAGCCTGCGCCAAGGCGCCTGTGGATTCCTCACGGCAGTCCTCCTGCCCGACGAGGGCGACACTCCTCTCCCAGGCTAGGCCCGCGCCCCGACCCCCGCACGCCGTGCCCGTCACCGACCGAAGACGCCCGTGAGGTACGCGTCGAGCGCCGCCGTGTCGGACGGCGCAAGGCGCGCCCCGAGGTAGCCATCGGGCCGTACGAGGAGGGCGGTTGGCCCTCGTACGGCGTACCGGCGGGCGAACTCGCCGCGCGAGTCCCGGTACGCGGGGAGCCGGGCGGGCCCCGAGCCGTCGAGGGCCGAGCCGTCGGCGCCCGCACCGTCCGCAGCGTCCTTCGCGTCCCCCGGCAGCACCGCGCACGCCTCCACCGCGCCGCCCGACAACGCGACGGCCCGCGCCGCCAGTTCCGACAGCGCATCGGCCGTGGGCGCGTGGGGCCTTCCCGCGCCGGGGCAGAGCAGCAGCACATGGCCGCGGCCCCGCAACACGTCATAGAGGCGCAGGGGCCAGGAGGCGAGCTCCGTGGTGAGGCCCGCGCAGTCCGGCGCCCGGTCGCCCGCCCGGGGCCCCGCGCCGTCGTCGGCCGCCGGACCGGCGTCACCGACGACCGGACTGCCCCGGTAGCCGACGAGGAGCTGCGCCTCGCGCAGCAGCGCCGTGGCCGGATCGGCCGGGTCGGCCCGCACGCCGCCTTCCTTCGCGTGCCGTACGGTGCGGCCGACGACCTCCTCGCCGACCGGGCGGCGCTCGGCGTCGTAGCTCGCGAGCAGACCGGCGCTCGCCCGCCCGGTGACGGCGAGCGACAGCTTCCAGGCCAGGTTGTAGGCGTCCTGGATGCCGGTGTTCATGCCCTGCGCTCCCGTCGGCGGATGGATGTGCGCCGCGTCCCCGGCGACGAACACCCGGCCCCGGCCGTACCGGTCGACCAGCCGGTGACTGATCCGGAACACGGAGGACCAGCGCAGCGCGGAGGCCGTGACGGGCCGCGGCGAGAGCCGGTCGAGCACCGCCTGGATGTCCCCGAGCCCCGGCCCGCGGCCGCCGTCCAGGCCGTGTGCCACCCCGTCGCTCCCGGACCCGCCGCCCGCGGGCGTCCCCTCCGGGCGGCCGGCGGCGGACGGTTCGGGCGGCACCCGCATCGACACCCGGTACCGGCCCCGGCCCGGAAGCGGGACGCACATCAGCACGTCGTCCCCGGCACCGGCCGCACCGGCCCCGTCCACGCCGTGGTGCGTGGACCGCACGGCGTATCCGGCCGGCAGGTCCCAGTCGACCTCCACGTCACCCAGCATGTACGCCTCGGGGAAGGCGCCGCCCTCGAAGGACAGCCCGAGGCCCTTGCGGACCGTGCTGTGCGCGCCGTCGCAGCCCACCAGGAACGAGCAGCGGACCTCCTCCTCGACCGGCGGGGCCGTGCCCGTCGCGCCGGCGACGCCCACCGCGTCCGTCGCGCCCACCGAGTCCGCCACGTCCACCGGGTCCGTGCGGACGAGCCGGGCGGTCACCCCCACCTCGTCCTGAGCGAACCCGACCAGCTCCGTGCCCCGTTCGACCCCGGTCCCGAACCGGCCCAGGAACTCCTCGAGGATCCGCTCCGTCTCGTACTGCGGCAGGGCCGCGAAACCGTACGGGACCTCGTCCGGCAGCGACAGCTCGATCCGCGCGCGCTCGACCCCGTCCACGTACACCAGCTGGCCCCGCAGCGGCACGGCCGCCTCCAGCGCCGCCCGCACACAGCCCATCCGGTCCCACACCTCCAGCGTGCGTGGCTGGATGCCGACGGCCTTCGCGTACGGCAGACGCGCCGGGAGGCGGTCGACGATCCGCACCGACGTGCCGTGCCGGCGCAGCTCCGCGGCGGCGGTGAGCCCGACCGGGCCCGCGCCGACGACGAGGACGTCCACGTGGGACGGGACGGACGGGGGACCGCCCCGGAGGGTGTCGACGTCACTGCGCATGGCCGGTGCCTCCTCGGAGGTAACCCCTTCTCCATCCTGGGGCGGGCGCCCTCGTCGCGCACCCGCGTCCGGGACGCCCGTGTCCCGCGCACCCGTGCGTCGGCGGCGGCGGCCCGGCGTCACGCCAGGTCGAGGACCTCCCGCAGCGCGGCGACCGCGTGGTCCCGGTGCTCGTCGAGCCAGTGGACCGCGGCGGCCTCGTCGGACTCGGTCACGGCCGAGATGATCGCCCGGTGCTCGTGGACCGCCGCCTCCCGGTGCGGGTCCTCGGCGTAGTAGAGCGCGCGGTACGCGTCGGTCGCGTCCCACAGCGTCGCGATCAGCCGTACCAGGCGCGGCATGCCCGAGGCCTCCACCAGTGCGAAGTGGAAGCGGCGGTTGGCCTCGGCCATGGCCGTCACGTCACCCGCGGCGGCGGCCCGCTCCACGTCGGCCTGGATCCGCCCCAGCGAGCCGATCAGGCCGTCCGGCATGCGGCGCAGGGCCGCGCGGACCGCCTCCGTCTCCAGGAGACGGCGGATCCGGTAGATCTCCTCCAGGTCCGCCAGGGACAACTCGGCGACGAAATAGCCCCGGTGGACGTGGTGGACCACCAGGCCCTCCGCCTCCAGAGCCTTCAGCGCCTCGCGCAGCGGCACCCGGCTCACGTCGAGCCGGGCCGCCAGGGAGTCCTGCCGGATCGGGTCGCCGGGCCGCAACTCCCCGGTGGTGATGGCACGTCGCAGTTCCTCCAGGACGAACTGCTGGGCCGTCCGCGGCCGCCGCCTCTCCGCGGTGCTGCTCATGGCTGTGCCCCTTCCCTCGACTGCGTGGCGTTCATCTTCCTACGCACCGGTGAGGGGCGGTCGCGGCCTGTGGACAACCCCAGTTCGGCCAGCACCTCGGCGGTGTGCTCGCCCAGGCGCGGGGGCGCCGAGCGGTAGGCGGCGGGTGTCGCGCCGAACGCGATCGGGTGGGCGACCTGGCCGGGGCCCGCGGCGGCGGCCGGGACGCGGGGGCTCAGGCCCAGCCGGTCGGCGAGCGCGAAGGCGTCGGCGAGGTCGTTGATGGGGCCGCACGGCACCCCGGCCGCGGTGAGGTCCTCGAACCAGGCGTCGGCGGTGCGCTCCGCGAGCGGCCCGGCGAGCGCCGCGGCCAGTTCCTCCCGATGCGCGACCCGGGCGGTGTTGGTGGCGAACCGGGGGTCGTCGGCGAGCCCGGGGCTGCCGGTCCGCGCGCACAGGGCGCGGAACTGGCGGTCGTTGCCGACGGCGAGGACGAGCGGGCGGTCGCTCGCCTCGAACACCTCGTACGGGGTGATGCTGGGGTGCCGGTTGCCCAGGGCGCGTGGCACGACGCCGGCGGCGAGGTGGGCGGCGGCCTGGTTGGTCAGCGCGGAGAGCAGCGAGCCGAGGAGGGACACCTCCAGGCGCTGGCCCTCGCCGGTGCGTTCGCGGTGGCGGAGCGCGGCGAGGACGCCCATGCCCGCGTGGAGGCCGGTGATGACGTCGACCAGGGCGACGCCCGCCTTGGTGCCGGGTCCCCCCGGTTCGCCGGTGACGCTCATCAGTCCGCCCATGGCCTGCACGAGCAGGTCGTAGCCCGGCAGGGCGGCGCCCTCGGCCGAGCCGAACCCGGTCACCGAGCAGTAGACGAGGCCGGGGTTGGTGGCCCGTACCTTCTCGTAGCCGAGGCCGAGGCGGTCCATGGTGCCGGGGCGGAAGTTCTCCACGAGCACGTCGGCCCGGTCCACGATCGCCCGGGCCGTCTCCAGGTCGGCCGGGTCGGCCAGATCGAGCGCGACGGAACGCTTGTTGCGGTTCACGCCCAGGAAGTAGGTGGCCTGTCCGTCGGCGAAGGGCGGGCCCCAGGCGCGGGTGTCGTCGCCGGAGCCGGGGCGCTCGATCTTCACGACCTCGGCGCCGAGGTCCGCGAGGAGCATCGTCATGTACGGCCCGGCCAGCACCCGGCCGAAGTCCGCGACGACGATCCCGGACAGGGCGCCGGCCGTGGCCGCCTCCGGCTGCTGCGCGTGCATGCCGCTCTCCTTCGTCGTGAGGCGTCGATCGCCGACGCGTCCCGATCGTCGGGCGTGGGGCCCGGGGCGATCGGGACGCGTCGGCGATCGGATCCAAGCGGACCGTACGCATCGGAGATCGGATATTCAATACTGGATCCAATATCCAATCTGGGGCTACGCTTCGGCACGCCGCGTTGCCACAGTCGCCAGGAGGCCGTTCGTGAAGTCGTCGCCGCAGCCGACGCGTTCGTCGCAGTCCGCGCCCGTCCACCCCCTCGATCTGCTCGCGATCGACGGACTGCTCACCGACGAGGAGCGGGAGATCCGCCGCACCGTCCGGGCCCTCGCCGACCGCGAACTGCGCCCGCACGTCGCCGAATGGTTCGAGCGGGGCGCGATCCCCGCCCGCGAGCTCGCCCGCACCCTCGGCGGCCTCGGCGTCCTCGGCATGCACCTGGAGGGCTACGGCTGCGCCGGCACGAACGCCGTGGCGTACGGCCTCGCCTGCATGGAACTGGAAGCCGTCGACTCCGGCCTGCGCTCCCTCGTCTCCGTGCAGGGCTCGCTCGCCATGTACGCGATCTGGAAGTACGGCTCCGAGGAGCAGAAGCAGCGGTGGCTGCCCGGCATGGCGGCCGGCGAGTACATCGGCTGCTTCGGCCTGACCGAGCCGGACGCCGGATCCGACCCGGGTGCCATGCGCACCAACGCCAAGCGCGACGGCTCCGACTGGGTCCTCAACGGCACCAAGATGTGGATCACCAACGGCTCCGTCGCCGACGTCGCCGTCGTCTGGGCCCGCACCGAGGACGGCGTCCGCGGCTTCGTCGTGCCGACCGACACGCCCGGCTTCAGCGCACCGGAGATCAAGCAGAAGCTCTCCCTGCGCGCCAGCGTGACCAGCGAGCTCGTGCTCGAGGACGTGCGGCTGCCCGCGGACGCGATGCTCCCCGAGGCCCGCGGCCTGTCCGGCCCGCTCGGCTGCCTCAACGAGGCCCGCTTCGGCATCGTCTTCGGCGCCCTCGGCGCCGCCCGCGACTGCCTGGAGGCGGCGATCTCCTACGCCGCCGACCGCACGGTCTTCGCCCGGCCGCTCTCCTCCTACCAGCTGACGCAGCAGAAGCTCGCCGACATGTCGCTGGAGCTCGGCAAGGGCATGCTGCTCGCGCTCCACCTCGGCCGCCTCAAGGACGCCGGCACGCTGACCCCCGAGCAGATCAGCGTGGGCAAGCTCAACAACGTCCGCGAGGCCATCGCCGTCGCCCGCGAGTGCCGCACCATCCTCGGCGCCAACGGCATCACCCTGGAATACCCGGTGATGCGCCACGCCAACAACCTGGAATCGGTCCTCACCTACGAGGGCACCAGCGAGGTGCACGCCCTGGTCATCGGCAAGGCGCTCACCGGCGAGCAGGCCTTCCGCTGACCCGCTCCGGGTGACGGCACAGGCCGCCTAGCCGGCCGTCACCCGGTCCACGAAGGCGTTCAGGTTGCCCAGCATCCGGTCGATCTGCTCGTCCCGGCTCAGCGACTCCTGATGACGCGGACCGCGGAGCTTCGGCTGCCGCTTGCCGCGCACGTAGAGCGGGCAGGCGAGGTCGGCGCACACGTACGTGCCGACGGTGTTGCCCTCACGGCCGCGGGCGCCGGCCAGCGGCGCGACCAGCAGGGTCACGCCCGAAGAGGCGTGGGAGGTCAGGCAGATCTGGCACATGCTGGACTTCACGGCGCTGGTACGGCCGACCGCCGGCACCCGCAGGGTGACGCCGACCGGCCCGTCCGGGCGCGGGACGACGAGGTGGGCCCGCAGCGGCGCGCCCGGGTCGACCCAGCCCAGGAAGTCGAGGTCCTCCCACGGCAGCTCGGCGAAGTCGAGCGGCAGCTTCATACGGGAGGCGTCGCCCCGCGTGCAGTTCACGAAGGACGCGCGGATCTGTTTGTCGGTCAGTGGTTCCACTGTTCCGACCGTACACAGCACCGTTGCCCGGGGCATCCGATTATCGGTGCGCCCGGCCCGGGCGGCGCCCGGCCCGGGCGGCGCCCGGCCCGGGGCGGGCTCATGCCACCCAGTCGGGCAGACCGGGGTCGGAGATCCGCGCCGGAGCCCCCTCCAGGGCCGCCGCCAGCCGTTCGGCCGCCGTCTCGTACACCTCGGCCGGCAGGGCGTACGGGATCCGCAGCCGGTGCTCATGGGTGCCCGGGTCCACCCCGAACCGGGCACCGCCCTCCACCCGCACCCCGTGCCGCAGGGCGCGCGCCGCGAGCTGGGAGGCGATCGGCCGGCCCAGGTCGATCCACAGGCACAGCCCGCCCGGCGGCAGCGTCCAGTGCCACTCCGGCACGTGCCGGGCGAGCGCCGCCACCAGCGCCTCGCGACGCCGCCGCAGCTCGGCCGCCCGGCCGGGGAGCAGCGGGTCGATCCGGTCCGTCAGCGCGACGGCGACCAGCTGGTCGAGGACCGAACCGGCGAGGTCATGGGTGATCCGCACCCGGGCCAGCTCGGTCACCACCCGCGCGGACGCGCGCACCCAGCCCACCCGCAGTCCGCCCCAGCAGCTCTTGCTGAGCGAGCCGACGCTGATGATCTGCTCCCCGGTGCCGGGACCGGCCGAGGCCGCGAAGGGCCGCGGCGCCGGCACGTCCAGGGCGATGTCGGACAGGGTCTCGTCCACCACCAGCCAGGTCCCTGTGGACCGCGCCGCAAGCGCCACCTCCCGCCGCTGCTCGTCCGGCATCAGACGGCCGGTCGGGTTGTGGAAGTCCGGGATCAGATACGCGAGCCGCGGCGCCGTCTGCCGCAGCGCCGCGTCGATGAGCCCGCTGTCCCAGCCGGCCTCGGTCACCGGCACGGGGGTGATCCGCAGCCGGTGGCCGCGCATGGCGTCCAGCGCGTTGGTGTACGAGGGGTTCTCGGCGAGCACCCGGTCACCGGGCCCGCCGAGCAGCGCGAGGGCCAGTGTGAGGGCCTGCTGGGCGCCGGTGGTGACGAGGATCTGCTCCGGCCGGGTCGGCAGCCCGCGGGCCGTGTACCGGTCGGCGAGGGCGGCGCGCAGCTCGGGGATCCCGTACGGGTGATAGCCCTGCGTCGCCGCGTAGCGGGGCAGCTCGGCGGCGGCCTCCGCCAGCGCCTGTGCCAGGACGTCGGCCGGAGCCTCGGGCGCGGCGAGCGCCAGGTCGATGACCGAGTCGGAGTCGCCGTGGATCGCGGCGGGACCGATCGGCGTCTGACCCTCCGGCAGCGCCGTCCAGGTGCCGGCGCCCTGACGGCTGTGCGCGTAGCCGCTCTCCCGCAGCAGGTCGTAGGCGGAGGTGACGGTCGTCCGGCTCACACCGAGCGCCACCGCGAGTTCCCGCTCGGCGGGCAGCCGCATCCGGAGCGCGACCCGCCCGTCGAGCAGTGCCTGCCGCACCGCCCGGGCCAGTTCGCGGTAGCCGAAGCGGTCGCCCTCGACGGGCGGCGTCAGCAGCGCCGCCAGCTGCCGGCCGCTCAGCACGCGGTCCGACACGGCGACCACGGTACGGACCCCACGACCCTCTGCCATGCCAATCACTCTCCATTGGCTCTGCTGTCCAGGCCAATAAGGCTACAGACTCCCCGTCAGTGGACTGGTCGCCAGGGGAGAGGAGACAGAGGACATGTGCGAAGACTTCACGGATCGTGACGAGAGGATGTGGCAGCGGCGCGCGGAGGAGAGGATCGCCGCGCCCGTGGACATCGGATATTGGATCCAGACCCTGAGGTCCGGGTATCCGATCCGGATGCCGCGGATCGGATATTGGATCCAGTCACTGCGGTCACCGCGCCGGCCCCCGCAGACCCGGCGGACCCCGCCGACCCGGGGAACCCGGCGGGCCCAGCGGCGCCGAGGAGCGCCCGCGTGAGCAGGATCGTCGTCGGCGTCAGCGGCTCGCCCGCCTCACTCGCCGCACTGCGTCACGCCACCGCCTTCGCGCGGCGCGACCACGCCGAGCTGATCGCCGTACTGGCCTGGGAACCACCCGAGGGCGAGACGCTCTACGCCCGCGCGCCCGACCGCGCCTGGGCTCGACTGTGGGCGGACGACGCACGGGACCGGCTCGCCCGGGCCTTCGAGGACGGCGGCCTCGGCCGGGCGCCCGAAGGGCTCGCCGTCGAGCGCCGTACCGTCCGAGAGGCCCCGGCGAAGGCCCTCGTCGATGCGGCGGACCGTCCCGGCGACGTGCTGGTCCTCGGCGCCACCCCGAGGCGCGGCCGGCTCGGCCGGCTGCGCCGCCGGCCGGTGCTGCGCGCCGTCATGGAGCGGGCCGGGACCCCCGTCCTGGTGGTGCCCGGCCCGGTGCTGCGCCCCGGCGATGCCCGGGTGCTGCGGCGGCACGCCCGTACCGCCGCGCCCGGGGCGGAGCTCTGCTCCCCGCCTGCTCAGATCAGAGGCTGACCGCCGGCCGGACCCGGCACGGACGGCGACGAGGTCGTGCCCGTGGCGGTGCCGGTCGCCGTGTTCGTCGACGTGTCCGTGGGCCCCTCGGGTTCCGAGGGCCCGCTCGAGGTGAGATCCGTGGCCGGCTCCGACTCCGGCCCTGAGGTCGTCGTCTCCGGTGCCGGCTCCGTCTCCGGCGATGTGGGCGGGGAGGCCGGAGGCGGGGCCGGCGGGGAGGTGGTGGACACCAGCGGCGAGGGGCACGGCGGGGGAGTGACGCCGTCGACGGGCTTCGGCGCCTCAGGACCGGTGACCGACACGCACGGCACCGGCGACGACGGCGATGTGGGCGGGGAGGTCGAGGGCGAGGCCGGCGGGGACGTCGTCGGCCGCGGCGGGGGAGTGGTGTGCTTGTCCCGGTGGCCGGTGTCACCCGACTCGCGCGCGACCCAGCGGTCCGTGCGCGGGTCGTGGATCACGAAGACGTTGATGACCGTCACCGACGGCTGGACCACCACGACATTGCTCGTCCGGTAGCCGGGCCAGGCGGCGCCGACCTGCTTCGGTTCCTTCTGGGCGATCGGCGGCGTGAGCGGGTTGCCGCACGCGCAGCGCACCCGCGGCACGCCGTGGTCGTCGACCATGACCGCCGTACCCGCCTGGAGCACCGCCTGGTACGGGACGGGGGAACCGCCCCGGAAGCCGTGGTTGGTCACCCGCGTGTCCACCCGCAGCTGAAGCGGCGTCAGCGAGCGCAGATAGCCCGGCACCTCGGTCGCCTTCACGCCGAGCGTCGAGGCGAAGGCCGCGTTCTTGGCGGGCTCGTCGGCGAGGAAGCGGATCTGCTGCTCGACGTCGCAGCTCGCGATCCGGTGCGTGCCGCCGTACAGCCCGGGGGTCGAACCCGACACCCCGCGCGTGGCGTTGGCGTCCGCGCCGGACTCGCTGGGCAGCGCGGGCGGTGCGGCGGACGCGCCCTCCGTACGGGCCGTGGAGCGGGTGAACGGGTCGGGGCCGCTGGCCGAGGTGTTCTGGAGGAAGACCTCACCGCCTCCCGAGCCCGCCTGGTTCCCGCCGCCGTCACCGCCCCGCTGGGTGAGGACCACGACGAGTGCCACGGCCGCCACCACGATGGCGGTCAACGACGCCACCTTGGGGATGGAGCGCCACCACGGGCCCCCACCGCCACCGCCGGTCGGGCCCCCTCCCCGGCCGCCTCCGCCCCCGCCTCCGCCCCCGCCACCGCCTCCCCCGCCGGCATCGCCCCCGCCGGTACCGCCCCGGTCGCTGCGCGTACTGCCGTGCGGCGGGCCGGGAGGGGGCGGGGGGCCGGTCTGGCCGGGGCGCATGCCGGGCCCCGAGAGGGGGCCCGAGGGCGGGCCGGTGGGAGGTACCGAGGGCTGGCCGGACGGCGGGTGGGAAGTCACGTTTTTCCCTTTCTTCCGTTCCGGGCCCATTGTGTGCTCCGATCCGGTGCGGCTCGCAAGCGGACCGCACCCACCGGTACTAGCGTGGGCAGGGTGAGCAATCGGCTCCCCACCCCACCAGGCCGGACCGCCCCCACCGAGCACACCGGCCGGCTCGCCCGCCATCTGGCGGCGGCCCTCGCCGCCGTCGTCGCGGGCTTCTTCGCGATGGGCGTCACCGCCGCCCTCGGCCTCTGGGCCGCGGGCGCGACCGACCTCCCGGGCGGCTCCGGCGCCTTCGTCGCCGTTCTCGCCGCCGTCGTCGTCATGGCCACGGGCGGCCAGGTCGGCCTCGCCGGAGACGCCGGCGACCTCGCCGGCACCCAGGCCGAACTCACCGCCATGCCGCTCACCGTCACCCTGGTGGGCGCACTCGTCACCGGAACCGTGTTCCTGCTCCCGCTGCGGCACCACGCCGTCGCACGCGCCGGCGACCTGCTGACCCTGGCCGTGCCCACCGTGGTGCTCTGGCTCGCCGCACTCGGCGGACTCTCCGCCCTCGCCCGCCACGACTTCCCGATCACCCTCGGCGGCGGCACCACCGAGGAGACCGGCGACCTCGGCGACCTCTTCAAGGACCTGCTCGACGCCACGAACCCCAGCGTCGGCTTCCGCACCGACGTCGGCCCCACGCTCTTCTACGGCCTGCTGTGGATCCTCGGCGTCATCGTCGTCGCCCTGCTCGTCTCCCGGCGGACCCCGCTGCCGCCCCGCCTCGTCCGCCACCACCAGGCCGTCCGGCCCGCCGCCTCCGCGATGCTGTTCCTGGTGCTCGCGTACGTGGCCGTCGGCCTCGTCATCGGCCTGGTCGTCGCCGCCACCAAGGGCCACGCGGCCGAGACCTTCGCGGTGCTGCTGCTCGGCCTGCCCAACGTCAGCTGGCTCGCCCTCGGCGTCGGCATCGGCGGCTCCTGGGCGGGCAGGGCCGAGGGCCCGTTCGGCCTCCCCATGCCCCGGATCCTCGACGCCGTGCTGCGCGGCGAAGGCGGCGGGAACGGCATCGCGACGAGCGGCGGAGACCTGAGGACCGTCGACCTGTCCACCCTCGCCGCCCACGACGGACGCGCCTGGTGGCTGCTTCCGATCGCCGCCGTGCTGGTGCTCGCCGCCGGCTTCGTCATGGCCGCCCGCTCACCCGCCCGCGTCCCGCTCTGGCGGCACGCCCTCCACCTCGGCATCGCCTTCGCCGCCACCCTGCTGGTGGTCATCCCCCTCACCCTCGTCGAGGCCCGCTTCGGCCTGTCGATCCTCGGCATCGGCGAACTGGAGGGGCTCGGCGCCGAGGTGCTCCTGCGTCCCCACGTCTGGAAGACCGTCGGCCTCGGCCTCCTCTGGGGCCTGGCGGCCGGGTTCCTCGGCGGCCTCCTCGCCACCCGCGTCCACCGGCGGGGCGAGGTGACTCAGCGGCCCGGGAAGACGGAGCGGACGGAGCGGCCCGGGGGAACGGACTGAGCGCTTCCGCCCGCGGCTCACCCGCTGTCGGGCAGGGCGCCTTCGGTGCCACGGCCACCGCCCGCTCCTACGCCATCCCGCGGAACACCGGCCGCGCCCACGACGGCGGCTCGGGCGGAGGACCGGTCGGCCAGCGTCCGCTGTCGCCCGGCGTCTCCGCCGCCCGCGCGCCGCGCACCCCCCGCTCCAGCGCCGCCCGCAGCTCCGCGACGAACTCCAGGCACGTCCCGTAGCGCTCGTCGGGCACCTTCGCCAGGGCCTTCGCCAGCACCGCGTCCGCCGCCGCCGGCAGCCCGGCCCGCTCCTCCGACAGCGCGGGCGGCGGATCGTACTGGTGCGCCCACAGCAGCGCCATGTCGTCGTCCCGGCGGAACGGCGGCACCCCGGTCAGGGTCTCGAAGACCACGCAGCCCAGGCTGTAGACGTCGCACCGGCCGTCCACCGGCTTGCCCGAGATCTGCTCGGGCGCCACGTAGTCCAGGGTCCCCACGAACTGCCCCACCGTCGTGAACCCGGTCAGCGACAGCGACTTCTTCGTCAGGCCGAAGTCCGTGAGGTACACATGCTCCGGATGGTCCCGGTCGGTGCCCTCCGCCACCAGGATGTTGCCCGGCTTCACGTCCCGGTGCACCAGGTCGTGCGCGTGCGCCGCGTCGAGCGCCGAGGCCACCTGTACGGCGATCCGCCCCGCCGTCACCGGCTCCAGCGGCCCCTCCCGGTCCAGCAGCGCCCGCAGGTCCTGCCCCGGCACGTACCGCATCGCGATGTACAGCACGCCCTCCGTCTCGCCCGCCTCGAACACCGGCACGATGTGCGGGTGGTCGATGGCCGCCGCCACCCGCGACTCGTGTGCGAAACGCCTGCGGAAGGTGTCGTTGCGGGCCAGCTCGGGGGCGAGCAGCTTCAACGCCACGACCCGGTCGAGCCGCAGGTCGCGGGCCCGGTAGACGACCGCCATGCCGCCGCGCCCGACCTCCGCCTCCACCAGGTACCCGGCGATCCGCTTGCCGAGCAGCCCGGAGTCCCGGCCGGCCGGGAGGACGGGGTCCGTGCCCGGGCCGCCGTCGGCTCCCGCTCCGGATCCCGCTCCCGTACCGGCTCCTGCTCCCGCTCCCGCTCCCGTACGGGGGCCGGACCCGGTCCCGGTGCCTCCGCCGGTGCCTCCGCCAGTGGCGTCGCCGGGCGCCGCGCCGGGGATCTCCCGCCCGTCCGCCCCGGTCACCGGGCCTCACCCGCCCGGCCCATCAGCGCTCACGCCCCGGCCGGCGGCGTTCACGCGTCCCGCGCATCAGCGCTCACCCGGCCCGTCCGCGCCCCGCTCCACCACCTGGGTCTCCCCGGCCACCTGGGTCTCCCCGGCGCCGTCCCGCGGCAGCCGAGGCACCACCTGCGTGGGCTCGTGCGGTGTCCCGTCCGGCGGAGCGGCGGCCGCCGCCGAGGGGCGCAGGGAGGCCGCGTACGTGCTCAGGCCCGTGCCGTCGCAGTACACCCACCGCTCGTGCTCGGCGTCGTAGAGCCACACCGACTCGCCGTCCACGACCATCCCCACCCGAAGGCCCCGGGTGCGCCGCCGGAACGCCTCGCCGTCCGCCCGTCCCGCCGCCAGCTCCTCCGCGGCGCGCCGATAGCGGCCGAGCGCGTCCTCCACGCGGGCGATCAGGGGACGCGGGTCGGCGGTACGGGACGACGGGCGGCCCGCGGCCGGTGGATCGGCAGGCACGGAGACGAGCAGCCGGGCGTCCACCCACGCGGACCAGCCGTTGGAGCACAGCACCTGCCCCCAGTCGCCGACCCGCTCCGTCAGCTGCACCGGGAGAAAGGCGTCCAGCGGCTCCGTCGGCAGCGCCGGATCGGGCGCCTCCCACGCGGGCAGCCCCTCACGCGGCACGACGTGCGTGGGCCGGAAGTCCGGCAGGTACTCCGGCACGTACTGAGTGGACATCTCGGCTTCCTCCCTCCGCTCTCTCCGGTTTCCCCGCTCTCTCCGGTCTCCCCGCCACCTCGCTACTTCCGCATCACCACCGGCTCGTGCCGCCGCAGCAGCCGGGCCACGACGAGTCCGAGGACGACACACAGCGCGAGCAGCATCCCCATGTCGAAGAGCCAGGCCCCGAGCGTGTGGTCCATCAGCGGGTCGGCCGTCTTCTCGCCCGGCACGGTTGCGCCGATGTCGACCGTCGCGCCCATCGCCGCGAACGCCCACCGCGAGGGCACCAGCCACGCCAGCTGCTCCAGGACGGGCGTACCGCTCACGTTGAGCAGCGCGCCGCAGAACACCACCTGCACGATCGCGAGGAGGACCAGCAGCGGCATCGTCACCTCCTCCTTGCGCACCAGGGCGGAGACGAACAGGCCGAGCATCATCGCCGTGAAGGCCAGCAGGGCGACGGCGAGGGTCAGCTCCACGAGCGGGGGCAGCAGCACCCCCTTGCCGCCGGGCGCGCCGAGTGGGACGCCGATCAGCGCGACCAGGGTCAGGACCACCGACTGCACGACCGTGATCAGGCCGAGGACCACCACCTTGGACATCAGATACGCCGAACGGGACAGGCCGACGGCTCTCTCCCGGCGGTAGATGGTCCGCTCCTTGACCAGCTCGCGCACCGCGTTCGCCGCCCCCGTCAGCACGCCGCCGACACAGAGGATCAGGAGCACGTTGAGCGTCGACTCGGGGCCAAGCCGCCCCTCGGACAGGGCGCGCGCCATCGCGCCCATGACGAACGGCAGCGCGACCATGATGGCCAGGAAGGTCCGGTCGGCGGCGAGAGCCGCCGCGTAACGCCGTACGAGGGTACGGAGCTGGGACCCCCAGCTCTGCGCCTTGGGCGGCGGGGCCGGTTCCGGTGGCGCCGCGCCGGGACGGGCGGTGAGACCCGGCCGTAGGCTCGCCTCCTCGATGTACCGGCGGTGGAAGCGCGAGGTCCGGTAGCCGCCCGCCCAGTCGCGGTCGCGGTCGTTCTCGAAGGCCTCGAAGGCCTCCGGCCACTGGGCGAAACCGAAGAAGTCCAGCGCGTCGGTGGGCGGACCGTAGTACGCCACCCGCCCGCCCGGCGCGAGGACGAGGAGCCGGTCGCACACGTCGAGGCTGAGGACGCTGTGGGTGACGACGATGACCGTGCGTCCGTCGTCGGCGAGCCCGCGCAGCATGTGCATGACCGAGCGGTCCATGCCGGGGTCGAGTCCGGACGTCGGCTCGTCGAGGAAGAGCAGCGACGGCTTGGTGAGCAGTTCGAGCGCCACGCTGACCCGCTTGCGCTGGCCGCCGGAGAGGCTGTGGATCGGCTGCCCGGCCCGCTCCTCGAGGCCGAGCTCCCCGATCACCTCGTCCACCCGGGCGCGCCGCTCGGCGGTCGCGGTGTCCTCGGGGAAGCGCAGCTCGGCGGCGTAGCCGAGGGCGCGGCGGACGGTCAGCTGGAGGTGCAGGATGTCGTCCTGCGGGACGAGTCCGATGCGCTGGCGCAGCTCCGCGTAGTCCCGGTACAGGTCACGGCCGTCGTACAGGACCGTGCCCCGGTCCGCGGGGCGCTGGCCGGTGAGCGCGCCGAGCAGGGTGGACTTGCCGGCGCCGGACGGGCCGACGACGGCGAGCAGGCACTTCTGCCCCACGGGGAAGGAGACGCCGTCCAGCAGCGTCTTGCGGCCGTGATCGACGGTGACGGCCAGCTCCTGCACGTCGAGCGACACCTCGCCGGTGTCGGTGAACTCGACGAGATTGCCGCCGATCAGGCAGAACGCGCAGTGGCCGATGCCGACGATGTCCTCGCCGGTCACCCGGGCGTCGGTGACGGGGCTGCCGTTGAGGAAGGTGCCGTTGTGGCTGCCGAGGTCATGGATCCAGTACGTGCCGTCGGGGTGGGCCCGCAGCTCGGCGTGGCGGCGCGAGACGGTGAGGTCGTCGACGACGAGGTCGTTGTCGGGGGCGCGGCCGATCCGGACGGCGTGGGCGGGCAGCGGCCGCACGGACGTCGGCTGCCGGAACGTGCCGGTCTGGGCCGGGTGCGAGACGGCGGACGGGCGCGGAGCGGGGGCGACCGCCGGTGTCCCGGCCCGTACGGGCGCGGGCTCCTGTCGTACGGGCTCCGGGGGCGCCTGGGGTGCCCGGGGAGTCGGCCGGGGTCGCGCGGACTCCGGTCGTACGGGCTCAGGGGGAGCCGGTCGGGACGGTGGGGCGGTCGGGGCGCGGGCCGGAAGCACCACCGCCATCGGCCCCTCCGTGGGGTGGCCGAAACGGATCACGGTGCCGGGACCGACCGGACTGAGCGCCACCCGGCGGTCGTCCGCGAAGGTGCCGTTCGTGCTGCCCTCGTCCTCCAGCGTCCAGTGGTCACCGACCGCCCGCAGCACCGCGTGGTGCCAGGACGCCCTGGCGTCCGCCAGGACGAAATCACTGGTGGGGTCGCGTCCGATGCGATAGACGCGGCTCGGGTTCATCACGGTCGCGTCCCCGTCGATCTCGAGCACGAGCTCGGGCGCGGCGGGCGCGAGGGGCCGCTCTCCCATGCGTGAATCTTAACGTCGGCGGGCCGTCCGCGCCCGGGAGGGCCGCCGGTATCGTGGGCGGCCGACCCACCGGGAAGGCGTGCGCGGCCGCGTACGCGCAACGGCGTCGGGCATGAACGCCGGACATGAACGCCCGACGCGAACGGCGTACGCGAGCGGCGGACGCGAAGGAGGGGCCAGTCGTGCCGAAAGGTGTCACCAGGCGCCGGCCCGTCACCCGCGCGGCCCTGCTGAAGGCGGCCCTGGAGGTCTTCGCCGAGCACGGCTTCCACGCCGCCTCGATCGAGCAGATCTGTGAGCGCGCCGGATTCACGCGCGGCGCGTACTACTCGAACTTCGCCAGCAAGGAAGAGCTCTTCCTCGCCCTCTTCGACGAGCACGGCGAGCGGATCGTGCACCGCCTCGCCGAGGCGATCGACGCGCTCGCGCCCGAGGACTACACCCTGGAGCGGCTCGCCGAGCTGGCCTCGCGCGTCGAGCCGGACGAGCGTGACTGGTATCTGGTGAGCACCGAGTTCACCCTGCACGCCATCCGCGATCCGCAGGCCGCCTGGGTGCTCGCCCGGCACGACGCCCGGCTGCGGGCCGAGATCGCCCGCGGCCTCGAGCTCGTCCTGCGCCGCGCCGGCCGTGAACTCACCGTGGACTCCGACCGGTTCGCCCGCCTGATCGTCGCCCTGCGCGAGGGTGGTCTGGCGCAGAGCTATGTGGAACCGGACGCTCTGCCCCCAGGCAGCCTGGAACGCGACTTCCTGGCCCCGCTGTTGAAGGCGGTGACCCGCCCGGCCGAGTGAGCCGGCGAGCGCGCGGAGCGTGGGTGCCCCGGCGGGCGCGCGGAGTCCGCCGGGCGCGGAGGCCTCGCGTCGTTCGCCGTGCTCGGGGCGGGGCCCGGACGGAGGCCGCAGGTGGTTCGGGTCCGGGCGACCGGCCGTCGTTCGCCCGTGCTCGGAGGCCCGGGACGGCGCCGCACGGGAGTCGTCCGGGCGACCGGCCGTCGCTCAGGCGGTGGCCGGCGCGCCGAAGCGGGCCAGCAGGTGCCACACGCGCTTGACATGCCGCCGGTCGTACCGCCCCGATTCGGCCGCCTCCTGCACGATCCGCGGGTCCAGCCGGCCGTCCACGGCCATCTCGGCGCCCAGCTCGACGAACTCGGGCCCCCGGTAGTCCGGGTGCCGTCGCAGCTCCGCGACCGAGAGCCGGAAGCCCCCGTGCCACTCCACCGGGCAGGGCAGGGCGCGGGCGGCGGCCTCCACCTCCGTACCGCGGAAGGACGGGTCCAGGACCAGAGCCTCCACGTCCCGGCCGATCTCCACCGGGCCGTGGACCTGGGCCTCGACGTAGTCGTCGAGGGCGTCCTGGTCGTCGGCGAGCGCGAGCGCCACCAGCGCCGCCCGCTCCGCGACGCCGAAGTCCTCCGGCTCCAGGAAGCTGTCCGGATAGCAGAAGGTGCTGCGGGCGAGCGTGGCCCCGGTCAGCCGCAGATGCGCGGAGCCGAAGCGAGGCGCGGCCCCGAACGGGCGGCGGCGGTGGTCGAGGGCGCCGTACACGGGCCGCTCGTCCGCCGGCGCGTCGTCGTACGCGCCCCCGAAGATCCTGCTCTCCCAGCGCCACCGGTCGCCGCCGGGACGAGCGGTGAGCCCGCCGTTGCTGGTGCCGGTGACGAACTGCGAGCGGTAGACCCCCTCCTCGGCGAGCCGGTCGAGGAAGGTGGGATGGAAGTTGAGCGTCACCCTCAGCGTGGGGTCGAGCGGCCCGCCCGTGGCCAGGGCGGAGACGTGGGCGAGGGCGCGGCGCGGTCGGGGCAGAAGATCCATCGGCGCAGTGTGCCCGACGGCAGGCCCTTGCGGCCTGGGGTTTTCGCTGGCTACGGTCGGGCCGGCGGTCCGGAAAGCGCTTGCTCCGCCTCTGGAGGCGGCCGGGAACCCGAAGCCGCACGGAACGGACAGAAGGAGTGCACCACGTGCCCAGCGGCAGGTCGAAGGACGTCCTCGTCTACACCCGCACCACCGGCTACCGCCATGAGTCGATCCCCGCCGCGGCCGCCGCCCTCGGCGAACTCGCCGCAGCGGCCGGACTTTCCGCCGAGACCACCGAGGATCCCGCCGCCTTCACCCCGGAGCGCCTCGCCCGCTGCGCCGCCGTCGTACTCGTCTCGACCACCGGGACCGTGCTCACCGACGCCGGCCGCGCCGCCTTCGAGGCGTACGTACGCGGCGGAGGCGGACTCCTCGCCGTGCACGCCGCGGCCAACGCCGAGCCCGACTGGCCCTTCTACGGCGACCTCCTCGGCACCCGCTTCGACGGCCACCCCGAGATCCAGCCGGGCACGGTGTGCGTCGACACCCACGACCACCCGGCGACGGCCGCCCTGCCGGACCGCTGGGAGCGGACCGACGAGTGGTACAACTTCACGGTCAACCCGCGGGCCACCGGCGTCCGCGTCCTCGCCCGCGCCGACGAGACCGGCTATCACGGCGGCACCCTGGGCGCCGACCACCCCCTGGTGTGGTGCCGCGACACCGCGCCCGACCACGGCCGTGTCCTCTTCACCGCCCTCGGCCACGCGACCGAGGCATACGCGGACCCCGTCTTCCGCACCCACCTGGCGGGCGCCCTGCGCTGGGTCACGGGCGGCTGACCCCCCGCCGCGCCCCGTGGGCCCCCGGGCCGCCGCCCCTCTGCCGTCACCCCACCGCACCGCCCCGATTGCGCCCGCCGCCCGGGCGCGAAAGCTTGGCCCGTGGGGGCGGAGGCCAGGAGGAGACGACATGGGCATCGCCACCGTGAACCCGGCGACCGGCGAGACGCTGCGCACCTACGAGGCACACGGCCCCGCCGAGGTCGAGCGTCGCATCGGCGCCGCCCGCGAGGCGTTCCGCCACTATCGGACCACGCCCTTCGCCGAACGCGCCCGGCTCATGCGCGCCGCCGCGTCCCTCCTCGACGAGGACGCCGAGGACATCGCGCGCACGATGACCACCGAGATGGGCAAGCCGATCGTCGCCGCCCGCGCCGAGGCCGCCAAATGCGCCAAGGCCATGCGCTGGTACGCCGACCACGCCGAGGCGCTGCTCGCCGACGAGCACCCCTCCGAGCACGACGTCCTGGACTCCGGCGCCGACCTCGCCCGCGTGCACTACCGTCCGCTCGGCCCGATCCTCGCCGTCATGCCGTGGAACTTCCCGCTCTGGCAGGTGATCCGCTTCGCGGCGCCCGCGCTGATGGCCGGCAACACCGGGCTCCTCAAGCACGCCTCCAACGTGCCGCAGACCGCCCTCTACCTCGGGGACCTCTTCCGTCGCGCCGGTTTCCCCGAGGGCTGCTTCCAGACGCTGCTGATCGGCTCGGGCGCCGTCGAGGGCATCCTGCGCGACCCGCGCGTCGCCGCCGCGACCCTCACCGGCAGCGAACCGGCCGGCCGTTCCGTCGCCGCGATCGCCGGCGACGAGGTCAAGAAGACCGTCCTCGAACTCGGCGGCAGCGACCCGTACATCGTCATGCCCTCCGCCGACCTGCCCCGGGCCGTGAAGACCGCCGTCACCGCGCGCGTACAGAACAACGGCCAGTCCTGCATCGCCGCCAAGCGGTTCATCGTCCACCGGGACGTCTACGACGACTTCGCCGAGCGCTTCACCGCCGCCATGAACTCCCTCACCGTCGGCGACCCGCTCGACGACGACACCGACGTCGGCCCGCTCGCCACCGAACAGGGCCGCGCCGACCTGGAGGCCCTCGTCGACGACGCGGTGGCCGCCGGGGCCACCGTCCTGTGCGGCGGGAGCCGCCCCGACGAGCTGCCGCGCGGCTGGTTCTACCGGCCGACCGTCCTGACCGGCATCACACCGTCGATGCGCGTCCACCACGAGGAGACCTTCGGCCCCGTCGCCACCCTCTACCCGGTCGCCGACATCGAGGAAGCCGTCACCGTCGCCAACGACTCGCCCTTCGGTCTGAGTTCGAACGTCTGGACGCGCAAGGACGAGGACATCGCCTTCTTCGTACGGGACCTGGAGGCGGGCGGCGTCTTCGTCAACGGCATGACCGCCTCCCACCCCGCCCTGCCCTTCGGCGGGGTGAAGCGCTCGGGGTACGGGCGGGAGCTCTCCGGCCACGGCATCCGCGAGTTCTGCAACCCGACCACGGTCTGGCAGCGCGCCTGACCCGGCGGCGGACCCCTGATCCGGCGGCGCACGCCTGATCCGGCGGGGGACGCCTGATCCGGCGGGGGGCGCCTGATCCGGCGGGCGGGCGACGCCGCCGCTACGGGTGCTCGCCCCGGGTCCACCGCGACAGCTCGTCCGCGGACCAGGTGTTGATCACCCGGTCCGCCGGCACCCCGCACTCCTCGGCCCGCGCGCAGCCGTGGATCTGCCACTCCAGCTGGCCCGGCGCGTGCGCGTCCGTGTCCACCGCGAAGTACACGCCGGCCTCCACCGCGAGCCGCAGCAGCCGCAGCGGCGGATCGAGCCGTTCCGGACGGCTGTTGATCTCCACCGCCGTGCCCGCCTCGGCACAGGCCCCGAACACCCGCTCCGCGTCGAACTCGGACTCCGGCCGCAGCCGCCCGCCGCTCACCAGCCGACCGGTGCAGTGACCGAGCACGTCCATCAGCGGATTGCGCACCGCCCGCTCCATCCGGCGGGTCATCGCCGCCGCGTCCATCCGCAGCTTCGAGTGCACCGAACCGACCACCACGTCCAGCCGGTCGAGGAGTTCGGGCTCCTGGTCCAGCGAGCCGTCCGGCAGGATGTCGCACTCGATCCCGGTGAGCATCCGGAACGGCGCCCACTCCTCGTTGAGCCGCGCCACCACGTCCAGTTGCTCCCGCAGCCGGTCGGGGGACAGACCGCGCGCCACCTTCAGGGTCGGCGAATGGTCCGTCAGGACCATCCACTCGTGGCCGAGGCGGGCCGCCGCCCGTCCCATGTCCTCGATGGTGCTGCCGCCGTCCGACCAGTCCGAGTGGACATGGCAGTCGCCGCGCAGCGCGGCCCGCAGGGTCTCGCCGCCCCGGGCCTCGGGCACCGGGATCTCCTTCTCCAGGCGCTCCAGATACTCGGGCACCCGCCCGGCCAGCGCCTCCCGCACCACCGCCGCCGTCTTCGGCCCGATCCCCTTGACCGACTCCAGCGTCCCCGCCGCGGCCCGTCGCGCCACCTCCTGCGCACCCAGCTCCGTCACCGCCGCCGAGGCCGTACGGAACGCGCGGGCCCGGTACGCGGGCGCCTGTGACCGCTCCAGCAGGAACGCGATCCGCTCCAGCGCCGCCACCGGGTCCATCGGCCGTACCGCCCTTCGCTCAGTCCTCCGGCCCCGTGCGACCGGAACCCGTACCGTCGATCGCCCCCGCCCGCTCGCCCGGAGACGAAGGCGTCTCGGCGGGTCCGATCTCGCACCACACCGCCTTGCCCTCGCCGCGCGGCTCCACGCCCCACCGCGAGGCGATCGCGTCCATCAGGAGCAGCCCACGCCCCGAGGTCGCCGCCTCGCCCGGAGTGCGGCGGCGCGGCCACGCGCTCGACCGGTCCTGCACCGAGAGGCGCACCCGCCGCACCGGCTCCGGCAGCACCTCCAGGGTCAGCACCGCGCCACCCTCGGTGTGCAGCAGGACGTTGACCAGCAGCTCGCCCGTCAACAGCTCGGCGTCGTCCGCGATTTCGGGCATGCCCCAGTCCACCAGCGCCTGCCCCACCGCCGCCCGCGCGTCCGACAGGCCCTGCGGATCGGCCTGGTGGATGTACTGGTGGATGCGCGGCGCCCGTGGCGTGCCCGGGTCCGGGCTGCGCCGCAGCACCAGGAGCGCCACGTCGTCACCCGAGCCCCACCGCTCCCACAGCCGCTCCGAGAGATGGTCCGCGAGCGCCTCCGCCTGCGGCGGGCCGCTGCTCACCGCCTCGGCGAGCGCGTCGAGCCCCGTCTCGATGTCCGTGCCCGGCTGCTCCACCAGACCGTCCGTGCACATCACCAGCGTCTCGCCCGGCACCAGGTCGAGCCGGGTCTCCGGGAACTCCTCGTCCCCGAAGACCGTCGCCAGGCCGAGCGGAAGACCGCCCCGGAGCTTCGGCCGGCCCACCCGCCCGTCCGTGTGCCGGATCAGCGGCCCCAGATGCCCCGCCCGTACCCCGCGCACCGTGCCGCCGGCCAGGTCCACCTGGGCGTAGGTGCAGGTCGCGAAGCGGTTGGTGTCGAGCTCCGCGAGGAAGCGGGAGGCGCGGGCGAGCACCGTCGACGGGGCGTGGCCCTCGCCCGCGTACGCCCGGAGCGCGATCCGCAGCTGGCCCATGATCGCGGCGGCGTGGGTGTCGTGGCCCTGGACGTCGCCCACGACGACGCCGACCCGCCCGCGCGGCAGCGGGATCACGTCGTACCAGTCGCCGCCGACCTGCCGACCGCTCCACGCCGCGTGATAGCGCACCGCGATCTCGCCACCGGTGATCGTGGGGATCCGCCGGGGCAGCATCGTCGCCTGGAGACCGGTCGCCAGCTCCCGCTCCTCGTCGAAGAGGATCGCCCGCTGCAGCGACTGCGCCACGATCGCCGCCAGACCGAGCAGCAGATTGCGCTCGTCGGCGTTGAAGGTGCTGCGGCGCCGGTAGAACAGCGCCATCCCGCCCAGCGAGCGGGCCTGCGCCACCAGCGGCAGATAGCAGGCCGAGCGGAACGGCATCCGGGTCACGTACGGGGCGAGCTCGGGGAAGTCCTGTCCCAGCGTCGGAAACGAGGGCACGAACCGGGGCCGGCCGCTCAGCACCGTCTCCGCGAGCGGCAGCCCCCGGTCCAGGCGGCGGCTGCGGAAGTCGTCGAAGACCTCGAGGGACTCGCCGCTCAGCGCGATGATGTTGAGGGAACCGTTCTCCACCAGACCCAGCGCCAGACCCTCGGCACCGAGCCGCGCGAGACCCCCCGGGCCGGTCAGCGCCGCCGTCACGTCGTCCACGGTCACCGCCCGCGACAGCGCGTGCGTCGTCCGCTCCACGATCGTGGTCTGCACCTCACGGCGCTTCTCCAGGTCGAGCACGAACTCCGAGTGCGTCACCTCGGTCGTCGCGTCCCGCACGATCCCCACGATCCGGTGCGCCATGCCGCCGCCCCGCCGCAGGATCCGGGCCTGCACATGCGTCCATTGGGGGGTACCGTCGGGCCGTTCGAGCCGGACGTGCGCCGTGTAGGAAGAGCTGCCGCCGGTGATCGCGTCCCTGATCACCTGTTCGAGCCGGGTCCGCTCCTCGGGGTCGAGATCGCGTACGAGCGTCGCCGGCCGTCCGTCGAACTCCGCCGGGGCGAGCCCGAAGACCAGCAGGCCCGCGTCGTCGACGTCGATGGTGCCGGTGTCGAGGTCCCAGTCGAAGCTGCCGGTGCGGTTCATGGCGAGGCGCTCGGTCGGCCCGATCTCGCCGCCGCGCGTGTTCCGCTCGTCATCGGTCATCTTCCTTATTGTCGAACCCGCACACCCCGCACGCCATGGCGGCGACACCGCCACTCGGGCGGATTCGGCAGAATGGGCCGGTGCAGCCGCCCTACCGCATCCTCGGACCCGCCCAGGCCCGCCGCGCCGACGGCGCCGAAGCCGCACTGAGCGGCGCCCGGCTGCGTGCCCTGCTCACCGCGCTCGCCGCAGCGGGCGGCCGCGCGGCCGGCACGGACGCCCTGATCGCCCGGGTCTGGGCCGAGGACACCGACGACGACCGGCTGGCGGCGCTCCAGGCACTGGTGGGCCGGCTGCGCCGGGCCCTCGGGCACCAGGCCGTCGCCTCCGTGCCCGGCGGCTACCGGCTGGCCGCCGCGCCCGGCGACGTGGACCTGTTCCGCTTCGAGGAGCTCGCCGACGAAGGGGCGCGCGAGCTGGACGCCGGCCGGCCCGAGCGGGCCGCGCGGCTGCTCGACGAGGCCCTCGGGCTCTGGCGCGGCCCCGCCCTCGCGGACCTGCCGGGACACGACGCGGACCCGCTCGCCGTACGGGCCGAACAGCACCGCGCCCGCGCCCGGCGCGACCGGCTCGCCGCGGACGTCGCCCTCGGCCGCGCCCAGGACACCCTCGCCCCGCTCGCCGCCCTCACCGCCGAGCACCCCCTCGACGAACCCCTCCACGCCCTCCGCCTCCGCGCCCTGCGCGCCGCCGGCCGCCCCGCCGAGGCCCTCGCCGCCTACGAGACCGCCCGCCGCGCCCTCGCCGACCGCCTCGGCACCACACCCGGTCCCGAACTCAAGAGCCTGTACGAGGAGTTGCTCGCCGCCGAGGAGCCGCCCACCGCCCGTCGCGCGCTGCCCGCACCCCTGACCTCCTTCCTCGGCCGCACCACCGAACTGCGCGACCTCGCGGACGCGTGGGACACGGGGCGGCTCGTCACGCTGACCGGCCCCGGCGGCGTGGGCAAGACCCGCCTCGCCCTGGCGGCCGCGTCGGCCCACCCCGAGACGTGGCTCGCCGAACTCGCCTCCGTACGCGACCCGTCCGACGTCCCCGCCGCCGTCCTCACCGCCCTCGGCGCCCGCGAGACCCACCTCTGGCGCGACGCCCCCGCCCGCGACCCCCTCACCACCCTCGTCGACCACTGTGCCCGGCGTCGGATGCTGCTGGTTCTGGACAACTGTGAGCATGTGGTGGGGGCGGCGGCGGGGTTGGTGGAGGTGTTGCTGGCGCGTTGTCCGGGGGTGACGGTGCTGGCGACGAGTCGTGAGCCGTTGGGTGTGCCGGGGGAGGTGGTGCGTGCGGTGGGGCCGTTGCCGCCGGAGACGGCGGTGCGGCTGTTCGGTGAGCGGGGCGCGGCGGTGCGTGCGGGGTTCCGGGTGGCGGACGATCCGGAGGCGGCGGCGGAGATCGTCCGGCGTCTGGACGGTCTGCCGTTGGCGATCGAGCTGGCCGCGGCGCGGCTGCGGATGCTGACTCCTCGCCAGATCGCCGATCGTCTCGACGACCGTTTCCGGCTTCTGACCTCGGGGGCGCGCACGGTGCTGCCTCGTCAGCAGACGCTGCGCGCGGTGGTGGACTGGTCGTGGGATCTGCTGGACGGTGCCGAGCGTGCGGTGCTGCGTCGTCTGGCGGTCTTCACGGGCGGCTGTGACCTGGAGGCGGCGGAGGCGGTGTGCGGCGAGCCGGGGGGCGCGTCGGAGGTGCTCGACGTGTTGGGTGCGCTGGTCGACAAGTCGCTGGTGGTCGCCGGCCCGACGGAGGCGGGTATGCGGTATCGGCTTCTGGAGACGGTCGCGGAGTACGCGGGGGAGCGGCTGGACGAGGCGGGGGACCGGGAGGTGGCCGAGCGGCGCCATCTGACGTACTACCGCGAGCTCGCCCGGATCAGCGACGCCGAAATCCGGGGACCGCGACAGGCGTCGGCGCTGCGGCGGCTGGAGAGCGAGCACGACAACGTACGGACGGCGCTGCGCACCGCCGTCCGCGCGCGGGACGAGCAGGAGACGCTGTGCCTGGTCCACGCGATGAGCTGGTTCTGGCAGTTGCGCAACCATCTGCACGACTCGCGGACCTGGCTGCCGGCGGCGACCCGGCTCGGCCCGGACCCGTTCGCGGGGCCGGTGCGGAGGGCGGAGCCCTTCGAGGGGCGTTGTGTGGACGTGCCGCCACCATGGGCGGGGGAGCGGCTGTGGGAG
Organism: Streptomyces sp. NPDC012769; assembly: GCF_042901205.1. NCBI lineage: Bacteria > Bacillati > Actinomycetota > Actinomycetes > Kitasatosporales > Streptomycetaceae > Streptomyces > Streptomyces sp. NPDC012769. The sequence continues at coordinate 776,635 of NZ_JBIBCP010000003.1, forward strand.
GCGCGGCGCGGCGGACGGTTGCTGGCCCTCGCCGGCGAGGGCGGGGAGGGCGCCACCGCGCTGGAGCGGCCCGAGACCCGCGCCCGCCTGGACGCCGTCATCGCCGCGTACCGGCCGGGGCTGCCGCAGACCGCCCGGCACCCCGGCACTATGTGGTTCTTCGCCCAGCTGATGACCGGCCGGTTCGGCAGACTCGACGAGACGCTCGCCGCGCTGGTGGCCGCCGCCCGCGAGCACGGCGACGACTGGGACCTCGCCTACGGGCTGCTGCTGCGCGCCAAGCTCCTCGGCGGGCAGCAGCGGGACGCGGCGGAGGCGCTGGCGCTGTTCGAGGCCGCGCAGGACTCCTGGGGCGTCGCCGAGGCGCTCGCCGCGCGCGGCGAGACGTACGAGCGGGCCGGCCGCACCGCCGAGGCCGCCGCCGACTTCGCGCGGGCCATGGACGCCGCCGCCCGGCTCGGCGCCCGCTCCCAGATCCCCGTCTTCAAGGCGCTGCTCGCCGCCGTCCGGCTCCGCGCCCCGGCGTACGCCGACGACCCGGCGGCGTACGCGGACGCCGAACGCATGCTCGTCGAGGCCGCCGCCGAGTCGGGCGAGTCCGGCACCGAGGCCGTGAGCACCCCCCGCCTGCTGCTCACCCAGCACTACGGCACCACCGGCCGGACCTCCCTCGCCCGCGAGCAGGTCGACCTGATGCGGCAGGAGTTCGGCGACATCACCCCCGGCCTCTTCCACGGCATGCTGGCCGGCCTGTGCGCCTGGCTCGACTGCGTGGACGGCGCCTACGACGACGCCACGGCCCGCCTCGCCGACGCCGTACGCGACATGGAGGCCCTCGCCTACCTCGTCGCCCCCTACCTGATCGTCACCCAGTTCGCCACCGCCGCCTGGGCCCGCGCGCGGACCGGCGCGGCGGCGGAGGGCGCCCGGCTCCTCGGCGCCTACGACGCCCACCGCGGCACCCCGAGCGGCCCCGGCATCCGCCCCCTCACCGCCCCCACCGAGGCCACCGTGCGCGCCCACGCCGCCCGCTCCCTGCGCGCGACCCTCGCCCCGGCCGAGTTCACCGCCCGCTACGAGGAGGGCACCACCCTCACCCTCAAGGAGGCCGCCGCGCTCGTCCGCGACACCCCCACCGGGACCCGACCGTGACCTGGCCGCCCCGGTCAACCGGCCCGGGCCGTCACGGACCGGGGTGGTGACCCGGCTCCGCCGCTACCAGCCGGGGGCGTGACCCGGCTCCGCCGTCACCGGCCGGGGGCGTGACCCGGCTCCGCCGTCACCGGGTTCGGAGCCGTTCCCCGACCGCCGTCGTCCCCGGCGGTAGTGTCATCGGCCCCCGGCCGTGATGCCTCCCCTTCGGCCACAGGACAGGCTCGTCACCCGGCTCAGAGCCGTCACCCGGCTCCGCCGTCACGGGGCTCGGAGCCGTTCGCCGGCCGCTGTCGTCCCAGGCTGGACCGTCATCGCCCCCGGCCGTGACCTGCCCTTCGGTCACTGGACCGGCTCGTCACGGGGCCCGAGCCGCCACGCGGCTCCGTTGTCACCCGGCTCCGCCGTCACGGGGCTCGGAGCCGTTCGCCGGCCGCTGTCGTCCCAGGCTGGACCGTCATCGCCCCCGGCCGTGACCTGCCCTTC
>NZ_JBIBCP010000003.1:778369-1287317 GCF_042901205.1 Streptomyces sp. NPDC012769
TTCGGTCACTGGACCGGCTCGTCACGGGGCCCGAGCCGCCACGCGGCTCCGTTGTCACCCGGCCCCGCTGTCACCGGCCTCGGAGCCGTTTCCCGATCGCCGTCGTCCCTGGCCGTGGTGTCGGCCCGGCCGTGACTTGCCCCCCTTCGGACACCAGACTGGCTCGTCCGAGCCGCCAGGCGGACCCGCCGTCGTTGGGTCCGAGCGGCGACACGAGCCGTCACCCGGCCCCGCCGTCGTGCCCGGAGCGGTGATCCGGCCCGGTGCCATCACCCGGCCCCGCCGGTCGCCCGCCGGGGCACCGGGTCGGTCGGCGAGCCCCCGGTCACCCGGCGCGTCACCGGCCGCTCGCCCATCCGCCCCCCCGTCGATCACCCGGCCCGCATCGCCAGCCGCTCGCGCGCCTCCGCCAGGTCTTCCGCCGTCGGGGCGTCGTCCTGGGTGAGGCGGCGCCAGTAGCCGGCGAAGTGGATCGCGCGGCGGTCGACAGCCCGCTCCTCCACGAGGTGGCGGCGCAGCGCCCGGACCGTCCCGGCCTCGCCGGCCAGCCACACGTACGGCGCACCCGCCGGGAAGCCTTCCGTCGCCGACCGGACGGCCGCGATCAGGGACTCGTCCCCGGCGGGCCCGTCCCCGTACACCCAGCGCACCGCCAGGTCCCCGGGCGTCGGCAGCGGCTGCCGCTCGGCCGCATCGCCCTGGGCAGCGCGCAGGCGTCCGTCACCAGGAGCGCCCAGTCGCCCGCGCCCGGGTCGACGGGCACGACGAAGTGGTCCGAGGGCCCGAACATCCCGAGGACGTACCCGGGCCGGGCCCGGCGCGCCCAACGCGTCGCCGGACCGTCCTCGCGCCGCCGTGCACCAGGAAGTCGACGTCCACGGTCCCCGCGACCGGGTCGCGCGCCCGCACGGTGTAGCTGCGCATCCAGGGCCGCCGCTCCTCCGGGATCGCGCCGTACGCCGCGAACCGGCGCACCACGTCGCCGTCCGGGTCCGGGTCCGGGGCCGGCAGTACGGGCTCGGCCTGGCCGGGGCGCGGGAAGAACAGCTGCACCTGCGCGTCGGGGGCGGGCGAGGGCCGCCGGGGCAAGGTGACCTGGATCCTACGGGGCGTGAGCGGCCGGACGGCCACCACGCGAACGTGGCGCAGAGGAAGGGGCAGGGACTGGCCCTCGTGCGGGGAGGTCATCGGGGCTCCCGGTCAAGGTGTCGGTCTCGGTGTCGATGTCTCCGCGTCGATCGCGTGACTCGGCGGCCGGCCTCCCCGTCCCCGTCGACACGCCGACGACACGGCGTCGGCACCCACCGCCGCCCCCTCCGCCCCGCGCCCGGATGCGGGACGCGGAGCCGGACACGAGAATGGCCAGTGCCTGCGAAACCAGAGGAGGCGGCATGAACGGTGACACCGACAAGACGTCCCGGGGGGACATCCCGACGCCCGACAGGTTGCTGCACGCCGGGTCGGAGGGTGAGTTCACGGCCGAGGACCTGGTCCTCGCGTCCGGTCGCGACGTGAACCCGAAGAACCTTGCCTGGGCCGAGCGACGCATGGCGGAGAAGGGACGCGCCTCCCTCGACGAACTGCTCCCCTGAGCGGAGCGGCCCGCTCTCCCGAGCGGCGCGGACGAGCCCGTACGCCACCGGCCGGCGCACGGGCCTTCCGCATTTATGGAACACGTTCTACCGTGGCGCCGCACCGCGCGGAGCATCGGAGCGCCGAGCCACGGGAGACGCCATGCACCTCGAGTACACGCCCGCCCAGCACCGTCTGCGCGCCGAACTGCGTGCCTACTTCGCCGAACTCGTCCCCGAGGACGTCCACGCGCGGTACGCCGACCCCGCCTCCCAGAAGCGCTTCTACCGCGAGACCGTGCGCCGGCTCGGCTCCGACGGCTGGCTCGGCGTCGGCTGGCCCACCGAGTACGGCGGGCGCGGGCTGACCCCGATGGAGCAGTTCATCTTCTTCGACGAGGCCGCCCAGGCCGGCGTACCGCTGCCGCTGATGGCCCTCAACACCGTCGGCCCGACGATCATGCGGTTCGGCACCGACGAGCAGAAGGCGTACTTCCTGCCGAAGATCCTCTCCGGCGAGATCGACTTCGCCATCGGCTACAGCGAGCCCGACGCCGGCACCGACCTCGCCGCCCTGAAGACCCGCGCCGTCCGCGAGGGCGACGAGACCACCGGCCACTACACCGTCAACGGACAGAAGATCTGGACCACCAACGGCGACACCGCCGACTGGGTGTGGCTGGCCGTCCGCACGGACCCCGCCGCCCCGCCGCACAAGGGCATCACCATGCTGCTGGTGCCGACCACCGACCCCGGCTACTCCTGCACCCTTATCAACACCCTCGCCTCCCACGACACCACCGCGAGCTACTACGAGAACGTCCGCGTCCCCTGCTCCCGCCGGGTCGGCGAGGAGAACAAGGGCTGGCGGCTGATCACCAACCAGCTCAACCACGAGCGCGTGACCCTCGCCGCCCACGGCACCATGGCCATCCGCGCCCTGCACGACGTCCGGCGCTGGGCCGCCGGCACCAAGCTCGCCGACGGCCGCCGCGTCCTCGACCTGCCCTGGGTGCGCCGCACCCTCGCCCGCACCCACACCCGCCTCGACGCCATGAAACTCCTCAACTGGCAGATGGTGAACGCCGTCCAGAACGGCACCCTCACCCCCCAGGACGCCTCCGCCGTCAAGGTCTACGGCTCCGAGGCCCGCCGCGACGCCTATGCCTGGCTCATGGAGGTCACCGGCTCGGCGGGCGCCCTCAAGGAGGGCTCGGCCGGCGCCGTCCTCCACGGCGAACTCGAACGCGGCTACCGCTCGGCCGTCATCTTCACCTTCGGCGGCGGCAACAACGAGATCCAGCGCGAGATCATCTCCTGGATCGGCCTCGGCATGCCCCGGGTCCGCCGCTGACCGTCAGTGGGGCCGGGCGCGGTCAGGTGACGGGGTGGCCGTCCTCATCCGTGTGGGACGCCTGGCTCGAGAACTTGTTCAGGAAGACGTCGTACCGGCCGTCCGGGCGCTGGGTGAGCGTCGCGCCGTCCTGCCAGACGCCGTTCTCCTGCCACCACTGCGACCCGGCCGGGTCGCCCTGGTTCTGGTGGACGTTGTGCATGCCGAGGTCGCCCTCGGGGTCGTCGGTGAACGGTTCGCCGAAGACGAGGATGCGCCGGCCCACCAGCAGCATCGGCTCCAGTGCGGCCGCCGCGTCGAGGTTGGACCCGGCGTGCCAGGGCCGTGAGCCGAAAAGGTCGAGGAGGTCCCGCAGCCAGGACGGCGGGCGGCGCTGGAACAGCACCCCCGACCGGTCCACCAGGGCCGGGTGGCGCAGATAGTCCAGGGCTCCGGACTCCGGCCGGGGCGCCAGCTCGTGGTAACCGGGGGCGAGGGCGGCGCTCGGCCCGACGTCGACGGGGTCCAGGACGAAGGACTTCCACTGCACGCCCACGTTGGACTTGTGGCTGTCCACGTCGATGGCGCAGCGGTAGCGCCCGGCGGGCGCGTCCACCTCCAGGTTGACGTGGAACCACCGGCCCTGGTCGTCCGGCTGGTCGCGGTAGTGGCGGTAGAGGGTTCCCGAGAGCACTCCGTAGTGCGCGAAAGGCATGCGGCCAGTCAATCACCGACCGTCACCCCTCGTCACGATCCGATGACTGTGTGTGGCGGCGTGCCGGAACCCGGCGCCGACAGGCCCAGGCTCAGAAGCGCGGCCTTCCCCGCCGCGGTGTGCTCGCCGCCCGCGAGCAGCAGCGTGCGGGCCGCCTGGTAGCGGGAGCCGGCCGCGTCGAACGCCGCCGCGGCCGCGAGCAGCCCGGCCCGATCGCCGTCGAGCAGCGCCCGCGCCCGGTCCACCAGGGCGCCGGCGACCGGATCGCCCGCGACCACGGAGCGCGCGGCGACGATCCGGTCCCTGGCGTCCGGATGTCCGGCGAGCACCGACGCCTCCGCCCGCAGCGCCGCGTACCCGTGCGACCAGACCCAGGAGACCCACTTCCAGACCCGCTCCGGTTCCGGCGCCACCCGGTCCAGGGCCGCGCCGGCGTCCCCGTGGTGCAACAGGACCATGGCGTCGAGGACCGCGCCGTAACCGTGCCGGTACTCCTCCTCCGTACCGGCCAGGTCCGCGACCGCGCACCAGGCCGCCCGGGCGTCCCGGTCCCCGCGCAGGCCGTGGACCATGGCGACCGCGGCGGCGGCCGGGCCCAGGGAGAACGACCGCCGGCGGCCGTCGCGCTCCCACGCGTCGAGGAAGACCGCGCTCCCGGCCAGCACGTCGTCGAAACGGCCGGCGAACGCGTCCGCGACCAGCAGCCACGACAGCGCGTGATGGCCCACCTCCGCGAGCAGCGGATGGTCGGCGAGCCGCCTGCCCCACCGCCGCGCGTCCGCGAGCGCGCCCACCCCGACGGCGGTCCCGGCCGCCATGGCGAGGGCGTCCACCAGCTCCCGCGTGACGGCGGGCGTACGGGGCAGCGCGTCCAGGACGTCGATCCGGCGCCGAGCGGCGGCCGCCGCCCCGAACGAGTCGCCCGCCCAGCTGCGCGCACCGGACAGCGCGTCGAGGGCGGCCGACTCGGCCACCGGATCGCCCGCGAGCCGGGCCAGCCCGACGGCCCGGTCCGCGGCGGCCACGGTCTCCGGCACCGTGTTCGCCGTGGCGCCCTGGACCGCGCCGAAGGCGTCCGCGTCCACCGCCGCCTCCGCCAGCGCGACGGCCGCCCGGGCCGCCGGGTCGTCACCGGAGAGCCGCCGCGCCTCCGCGAGCACACCGGCCACCTCCGCCACGGCGGGAAGCCTGGCGAACGCGCTGGAGAAGCGGTACGCGACGGTGGCGGCGGCCGCCAGGTCCCGGCCCGCACCGGGGGTGTCCCCGGCCCGCAGGGCGGTCTCCCCGGCGGCGCGGTACAGGCGGTACATGTCGTCGCCGATCCTGCGGCACCCGGCCACCGCCGCCGCCTCCCGCAGAGCCGCCGCCACATCGGCGCCGTCCCCGGCGAGCCCGGCCGCCTGCTCGTACCGCTGCTGGGCCTCGCCGAGCAGGTGGTGGGCGAAGGCGAGCCCGGCCAGGGCCAGGGCGAGCCGGTGGGCCTCCTCGCGCCGCTCCGGCAGCTCGGCGGCTCCCGCGAGAGCGGCCCGGCAGTCCTCGGCAACGGCGTCGAACCGGCCCCGGGCCTCCGGGCCTTCGGCACCCGACAGAGCGGACGCGCCGGCCAGGCACCACTCCAGGTGCCGCGTACGGACCTCCGCCCGCTCGCCCGCGGCGGCCAGCAGCTCCGCCCCGTACTGCCGGATGGTCTCCAGGGCGTGGTAGCGGGTGCCGGCAGCCGACGACACCACGGACAGCAGACTCTGCTCGGCGAGCCGGCCGAGACCGTCGGCCACCGCCGCCGCCTCCAGCGGGGCGGCCCCCGCGACCTCGGCGGCCGCCTCCGCCGTGAACGGCGCCGCGAAGACCGACACGCGTCTGAGCAGCGCCCGGTCCCGCGGCTCGAGCAGGTCATGGCTCCAGTCGAGGACCGTGCGCACCGACCGGTGCCGCTCGGCGGCCCGCGGACCGCCCGCCAGCACCCGCAGCGGGTCCGACAGCCCCGCCTCCAGCCCGTCCAGACCGAGCGTGGCGCACCGCGCCGCCGCCAGCTCGATCGCCAGGGCCATGCCGTCCAGCCGCTCGCACAGCGCCGCGACCCGCTCGCGCACCACCGGGTCCGCCGCCGGGACGGCTCCCGCCGCCCGGTCGAGGAAGAGCGCCACCGCGTCCGACTCCGTGCCGCCCGCACGGGACAGCGGCGGCACCGGGAAGACCCGCTCGAAGGGCACCATCAGCCGGGCCCGGGTCGTCACGAGCACCCGCAGCCGCGGGCAGGCCGCGAGGAGCCGTTCGAGGAACGGGGCCACGCCGCCGAGCAGATGCTCGCAGTTGTCGAGCACCAGCAGGGCCTGACGGGCCGCCAGCGCGGCCGGCACGGCGTCGTCGATGCCCAGACCGGGCTGCTCGCCCACGCCGACGGCCGCGGCGACCGCCGCCCCCACCCGCCCCGGATCGGTGACCGAGGTCAGGTCCACGAACCACACCCCGTCCGCGCCCACGGCCTCCGCGCCCACCGCGCCGGGGTCCGCCGTGTCGGCACCGGAGGCGGCGGCGGCAGCCTCCGCGGCCACCGCCAGCGCGAGCCGCGTCTTGCCGACCCCGCCGGGGCCGACGGCGCTCACCAGCCGGTACGAGGCCACCGCCTCGGCCAACTCCCGGCGCTCCCGCTCCCGTCCGACGAACGTGCTCAGCGGCGCGGGGAGCGCGGGAAGCGCGGGGCGTACGGGAGACGGCGGCGGTACGGGCTGCGCGCGCTCGACCGCGCGCCGGGCCAGCGCCCGCCGGTCCGGCAACTCCCACTTCCGCAGCATGGACGAGACATGCGACTCGACCGTGCGCACGGAGATGAACAACCGCGCGGCGATCTCCGCGTTGGTGAGGTGTTCCCCGAGCAGTGCGAGGACGTCGGCTTCCCGGGCGGAGATCATCGGAGTGGACACCGCCTCATTATCCGTACCTCGAACTCCCGTGCGCGGGCGAGTCCGTGGTGCGGTCCGTGGCGCATTCCGTGCCCGGCACGGAGGCGGGCCGTGGCGCCGGCGGGAGAGGTTGTGACCACCACCGCACACCGAACGAGCCGACCACCACCGCAGGGAGCCATCGATGAACAACGCCGAAGCCCGTTCCCGCGTCCAGCGCCGGCGGGACACCGAGCACCGGCTGACCCACGACGTCGACCTCTGGGTCGCGAGCGCCGCCACGGACGGCGCGCCGTACCTGGTGCCGCTGTCCTTCGACTGGGACGGCGAGACCCTCCTCCTGGCCACCCGCGCCGACACGCCGACCGGTCGCAACCTGGCCGCCACCGGAACCGCCCGCCTGGGCCTCGGCCCCACCCGTGACGTCACCATGATCGACGGGGACGTCGAGGTCCTCGCCATCGACGCGCTCGACCGGGAACAGGGCGATCGCTTCGCCGCCCGCACCGGCTTCGACCCCCGCGCCCTGGGCCCCCGATACCGCTGGTTCCGCGTCACGCCGCGCCGTATCCAGGCGTGGCGCGAGGAGAACGAGCTGCGCGGCCGGAACCTGATGAGCGACGGCCGCTGGCTGGTCTGAACCCCAATGGACCTTGGCCGCGTCACATCCCGACCCCGTCACGTCCCCGGCGCGCGGGCGAGCAGCCAACGCCGGCTGCGGGTGCCGGCCTTGGCGATGACCGACTTCAGGTGGTCCTGGACCGTGTGCTCGGACAGGAACAGCACGGCGGCGACGGCGTAGCTGTCCGCGCCCTCCGCGAGGCGCCCCAGCACCTCCCGCTCCCGCGTGCTCAGGCCGTACGCGCGGCCGAAGACGTCGAGGCGCTCCGGCCGGGTCGTCTCCTCGATGGTCACCGCGATCTCCCTCTCGTCCTCGGGACTCTCGGTATCGGGACTCTCGTACTGGCGATCGCTCTCCCCGGCCTCCTCCGGTCCGCCCGTCCGCCCGCCGATCCTCGCCGCGCGCAGCGTCCGCCAGAGACCGTCGGCCAGCGGGACCGGGGCCCGTGGCGGACGGGCGTCCACGCCCGCCTCCCGGGCGAGCAGCTGGGCGGCCACGTCGTAGACGGCGGCGTGCACCGGCGCCCGGCCCTTGTCCGGCGGGATCAGCCGCGCGAGACAGGCGTCCGACTCCGGCGTCCGGCCGCGCACCCGCAGGTCGGGCGAGAGCAGCAGCACCAGCGGACCCGGCCGGACGGCGCCCGGCGGCCGGACCGTGAAGGTCGCAAACGCCAAGGCCTCGAAACCGCGAACCGCCCTTCCTGGCCACCCAGGGCCGGGCGGACCGGGCGAAGTCACCCGCGCTCGCGGGACGACCGGAGGCCCGCCTCCGCGCGACGGAGGAGGAGTGGCACACTGACGCGGGTCGATCATGAAGGAAGCCTCCACCCCCTCACGAGGAGCCTCGCCGTTGAGCATCACCATCCCAGGACAGATAGACATCGCCGGCCCGGTGGGCAAGCTGCTCCACCGGCGCCGGCTCCAGAACGGCACGGTCATGCAGTCCTTCGGCATCGACCCGGTCTCCGGTGACGTCTTCGTGCTCCAGGTCATGGAGGGTGGGCTACGGCTCCCCGACGAGGCCGCCGCCGTCGACTACGCCACCCGCAAGGCGCGCGGTGACCTGTGCCTGAGCCGGCTCAGCCGGACCGGCACCCTCACCGGCCACATGTATCTGCGCGGGTTCGGACACGGCGTCAACCTCGGCGTGGAGAACCGCGGCGGGACGATCTGGCTGTGGACCGAGACGGCGTCCCTGCCCAACAGCAAGAACGAGGGTTACGGCTCGGCCGTCACCAGCTTCGCGTACGGCGACGGCGACATCGTCGACCACGGCACCGCCCGCCACACCACTCCGTACACCCCCGACCCGGCCGCCCGCTTCGTCACCCCCACCATCGACCACGGCGCGGGCGAGCTCGTCATCCGCTACACCCTCGGCGGCGTCACGAGCTATGCGCGGTACGACCTGGCGCGGGCGACGGCTGGGGACTGGCAGGTCCTCGGGCGGCTCACCCCGGCCGTCCCCGCGGCCGGCACCGACTTCCAGGGGTACGCGTCCCACGCCGGCGTGCTCTACACGCTCAAGGGCCAGAGCCTGGACGCCGTCCCGCTGCCCGGCAACACCTACATCACCGCCTTCGAGTGGGCCACCGGCAACCAGCTCGACCACCAGCACATCACCGCCGGCCCCGGCCTGGTGTGGCGCGAGGCCGAGGGCATGACCGTCTCCGTCCTCGACGGCGTCCCGCACCTCCACTTCGGCTTCGCCTGCGACGACCCCGGGCCCCGCACCTGCACGATCATGTCGCTGTCCGCGGCCCCCGAGACCGACGGCGTGAAGGTCCTCACGGACTGGCGGCCGATCACTCTCGCCGCCGGGGTGACAGCCGATCAGCACACCCCGCGGGGGCGGCTGATCAGCCTCGCCGGCACCACGACCCTCCAGCTCTCCGGCGGGGTCAGGGGCACCTTCACCGCCGACACGGTCATCGGCACGCTGCCCGACTCCCTCACCCCGAGCGTGGTCGCCCGCGCCACCGTGCCGCGCGACAACACCGCCGGCGGCGCCAGCGTCGCCCGCGTCGAGGCCGGGACGGACCGCATGCTGCGCCTGTACGGCGGGCGCTCGACGGACCCGATCACCTGGGCGCAGCTCGACGCCTTCAGCGCCGTCTGGCGCTGACCCCGACTCTTCCTCCCTTTCGCCCTCCCAAGGAGCCGACCACCCATGTCCCCCGTGTCCCGCAACCGCCGCAGCGTCCTCGGTGCGGCCCTCGCCCTGCCCGCCGCCCTCACCGTCGGCGGCCTCGCGGCCGCCACCCCGGCCGCCGCCGCCGGTGTCGACGCCGGTGCCTGGACCCCGCTCGTCCTCGAGCCCGGGATCACCCCGAGCGCGGGCTCGACGCCCGAGGTCCGTCTGGTGACGATCGCCGGCACCACGTTCCTCCAGGCCCGCGGCCTGGTCACCTGCAGCCTGGCCGCCGACGCCCGCATCGGCCGGCTGCCCGACGGCTTCACCCTCCCGACGGCGTACGTGCGTGCCGTCGCGCCCCGCAACAACAGCCAGGGCGTCAACGCCTGCCGCTTCGAGATCAACCCGTCCGGCTCGGTCAGCGTCTACGGCGGCAACGCCGGGAACCCGATCACCTGGATCCAGTTCGACTCGGTGCAGACGGTCTGGCACTGACCCGATCCGGTCTGGCACTGACCCGGTCCGCGACCGATGATCCGGTGGCGGCCCGTCCGGTTTCGACCGATCACGTACCGACCGTCGACCCCGGCGGGCGCCGGGCCTAGCCTGAGGGAATGCGGCCCGAAGCGACGACGCCCGACGGCACGAACGACGACACCAGGACGCCCGACGACGCCCCGGCACCCGGCCCGACGCCCGCCCCGGCCCCCGGCCCGGACCCGGGGCTCTTCGGCCCCCGGTCCGTCACCTGGCAGCTCCACGGCGACCCCGTCATGTGGATCGGCGGGGTGCGCGCCCTGTACCTCCAGGCGCTGCACCCCGTCGCCGTCCGCGGAGTCATGATCAACAGCGATTTCCGGCGGGACGCCTGGGGCCGCCTCCTGCGGACCGCCGCCTTCGTCGGCGCGCTCAGCTACGACACCACCGAGGCGGCCGAGGCCGCGGGCGCACGGATACGCAAGATCCACCGGCTGCTCGGCGTGGACGACCCGCACCTGCTGCTGTGGGTCCACTGCGCCGCGATCGACTCGTACCTCCACGTCGTACGCCGCTCCGGCATCCCCCTCACCGACGCCCAGGCCGACCGGTACGTCGACGAACAGCGCGTCTCCGCCCGACTGGTGGGCCTCGACCCCCACGACGTGCCCGGCAGCACCACCGCCCTCGCCCGCTACTTCGAGGACATCAGGCCGGAACTCGCCGCCGGGCAGGACGCGCGCACCGTCGACGCCTTCCTGCGCAGGCCCCCGGCGCCGCCGGTCCTCCGCCCCGCGCGCGAGGTGATCTGGCGGCGCGTGGCCGCCCTCGCGTACGACACCCTGCCTCCGTACGCCCACGCGCTCTACGGCCGGCCGGCGCCGCCGCCCGAGACCGTCACCCACCGGCTCACCGCCACCGCCAACCTGCTGCGCCGCGTGCCCGACCGGCTGCGCTGGCGGCTGCCCCCGAGGCACATCCTGCGCGCGATGGACCGGCTCGGCCCGGAGACCCGACCCGCGCCGTACGGACTGCGCGCCACGGCCGCCATACTGGACGGGCCGGGGAAGGAGCGGCACGACAACGGGGCAAACGGGGGCGACAGCACGCGATGGCGGACACGGACACCAGGCTGATCCAGGGCCGGTACCGGCTGCACGAGGTGATCGGCCGCGGCGGCATGGGCGAGGTGTGGCGCGCCACCGACGAGTCGCTCGGCCGGCGCGTCGCCGTGAAGTGCCTGCGGCCGCTCGGCCAGCAGCGCGACCCGGCGAGCCTGGCCGTGCTGCGCGAACGCTTCCGGCGCGAGGCCCGCGTCGCCGCCGCCCTCCAGCACCGCGGCATCACCGTCGTCCACGACTTCGGCGAGTCCGACGGCGTGCTCTTCCTCGTCATGGAGCTCCTCGACGGCCGCAACCTCAGCCAGCTGCTCGCCGACAACCGCAAGCGGCCGCTCCCCGTCGCCGAGGTCGTCGACATCGCCGAACAGGTCGCCGACGCCCTCGCCTACACCCACCGCCAGGGCGTGGTGCACCGCGACCTCAAGCCGGCGAACATCGTGCGGCTCGTCGACGGCGCCGTGAAGATCTGCGACTTCGGGATAGCGCGACTCGGCGCCGACATCGGCTTCACCTCCCGCCTCACCGGCACCGGCATCGCCATGGGCACCCCCCACTACATGAGCCCGGAGCAGATCGGCGGCGGCGAGGTCGACCACCGCAGCGACCTGTACTCGCTGGGCTGTGTCCTCTACGAGCTGGCCACCGGCGTCCCGCCGTTCGACCTGGGCGACACCTGGGCCATCCTCATCGGGCACCGCGACAACACGCCCGCGCCGCTGCGCAGCCACCGGGCCGAACTGCCGGGCTATCTCGACCTGGTCGTCCTCGACCTGCTCGCCAAGACCCCCGACGGCCGTCCGTCCGACGCGGCCGTGCTCCGCGACCGCCTCGCCTCGGGCCGCGCCGCGTCGTCCCCGGCCTTCCCGTTCCCGACGACGGCCGGCCTGCCCGCGCTTCCCGCGTGGGCACTCGCCATGGGCACCGGGCGCGCCGCCACGACGACCCTCGCCGGGCGGGCCACGCTGCCGTACGACCCGGCCACGGCGCTCACGGGCGAGTGGACCGGCGCGGTGCGTCCGACGCGGCCGGGACAGCCGCCGACCCCGCCTCACGAGAGGGTCCAGGCCGGGGCGCAGGCCCAAGTCGACGCCCAGCCCCTGGCCTCCGCCATCCCGTCCCCCGTCGCGTCCGTGCACGGCACCGCCCCGGAGCTCGTCGCCGTGCTCGCCGGGCGGCACCGGGCCGGGCTCGGGCTGGGGCGGCTCGGCCGGTGGGAGGAGGCGGCCGATCTGCTGCGTACGGTCGTACGGGACCGCGCGCACGTCCTCGGCGCCGACCACCCGGACACCCTCGCCAGCGGCTACGAACTCGCCTTCGCCCTGGCCCGCCTCGGCCGGCCGGCCGAGGCCCTGCGCCAGTTCGGCACGGTCGCGGAGGGACGGGCCAGGACCCTGGGCACCGACCACCCGGAGACGCTCGCCGCGCGCCAGGAGACCGCGTACGCGCTGGGCGGACTCGGCCGTCACATCGAGGCCCACGCGGTGTACGAGGCGGTGCTCGCGGCCCGCGAACGCGCCATGGGCGCCGAGCACCCCGACACCCTGCGCTGCCGCCACAACCTGGCCTTCACGCTGGGGCGGATCGGCCGGGTCGCTGAGGCGTACGCGACGGCCTGCGAGGTCGCCGACGCCCGGGCCCGGCTGCTCGGGGCCGAACACCCCGACACGCTGGCCACCCGCCACGAGGTGGGCCACGCCCTGGGGCGGCTCGGGCGCTGGTCCGATGCCCTCGCCCACCACCGCGAGGTGGCCGACGTCCGAGGCACCGTCCTCGGCCCCGACCATCCCGACACGCTCGCGGCCCGCTACGAGGTCGGCATCTGCCTGGGCCGCCTCGGCCGCGCGGAGGAGGCGGCCGCGCTCTACCGGGAGCTCGTCGCCGCCCGCACCGAGGCCGCCGGTCCCGACGACCCGGAGACCCTGCGCGCCCGGCACGGCCTCGGCGTGAACCTCGGGCGCCTCGGGCGCTGGGACGACGCCCTCGCCGAGGCCCGCGCGGTCTGCGACGCCCGCGGCCGGGTCCTCGGCGCCGACCATCCCGACACCCTGGTCAGCCGACGAGAGACGGCCATCGCGCTGGGCTGGCTGGGCCGGTGGACGGAGGCCCTCGCCGAATACCGCAGGGTGACCGAGGCCCGCACCCGTCTCCTCGGCCCGGACCACCCGGACACCCGGTCCGCCCGCGCGGACGAGACCCACTGCCGCGAACGCCTCGGCGGGGCCGCGTAGCCCGGTCCCACGGCGCCCCGCGCGGCCTTCCGGTCAGAGCCTTCCGGTCACCTGGACGAACCGCTGCCCGCCCAGCACCGACGCAAACTCGGCCAGGAAGTCCGGCGCGAGGTCCGGCCAGTCCCAGAAGGCGAAGCCGAGGTGGGCGAAGGCGAAGAAGTCCTCGTCCCAGCCCCACGCGGCCAGGTCGCCCGCCCGGCCGCACGTGCCGCAGGCGGCCGTGGCCGTCCCCGTGCGCTCCCATGCGCGTATGGACGCGGCGAACGGATCGAAGGCGCCCTCGACCGCCTCCCCCTCGTCGCCGAAGAATCGGGTCCGGGCCGCGCAGTGCGGGCAGACCGCGAACGCGCAGAAGAACGGGCAGCCGTGGAACACCGTCCGCCCGGCGTGGACCGCGACCCCGCCGCCGGCCCCGTACCGCTGACCGGCCGCCGCCCGCGTCCACCGCGGGCCGGGCGGATGCCCGTACTCCGCGAAGAAGACGCAGTCGCCACTGCGCTCGGCGCGCACGATCCCCTCCGAGACCAGCCAGCCGAGCCCGCGCCCGGCGAGCTCCCCGGCCTCCTCGGCTCCGACGTCCGGCACGACCAGCGTCCGGTAGTGGTTCCCCATGGTCCCGACCGTAGGGCACCCCACTGACACCACCTCAGCGCCGCGAGCCCCCGCGGGACCGGCATACGACACCTGGTGGGAGCGTCGCCGAGGTGCTAGCAAGAGGCATGACCGCACCGCAGAGCTCCTACGACGCCGTCATCGTCGGCGGCGGACACAACGGCCTCGTCGCCGCCGCCTACCTCGCCCGCGCCGGACGCAGCGTCCTCGTCCTCGAACGGCTCGGCTCCACCGGCGGGGCCGCCGTGTCCACCCGGCCCTTCGCCGGGGTGGACGTCCGTCTGTCCCGCTACTCGTACCTCGTCTCGCTCCTCCCCGAGAAGATCGTCCGCGACCTCGGGCTGCGCTTCGCGGTGCGGAAACGGTCCGTCTCCTCGTACACGCCCTACCGCACCCCGGCCGGCCACTCCGGCCTCCTCGTCGGCGGCGACACGGACCGCACCCGCGCCTCCTTCGCCGCGCTCACCGGCTCCGACCGCGAGTACGAGGCGTGGCAGACGTTCTACGGACGCACCGCGCGGGCCGCGCGCCGGATCTTCCCCACCCTCACCGCACCGCTGCCGACCCGCGCCGAGCTGCGGGCCCGGGTCGACGACGCCGAGACCTGGGACATGCTCTTCGAGCAGCCCATCGGCGTGGCCGTCGAGAAGCACTTCGCCGACGACCTGGTCCGCGGGGTCGTCCTGACCGACGCCCTCATCGGCACCTTCGCCGACGCCCACGACCCCTCCCTGCTCCAGAACCGCTGCTTCCTCTACCACGTCATCGGTGGCGGCACCGGCGACTGGGACGTCCCCGTGGGCGGCATGGGAGCCCTCACCGACGCGCTCGCGGAGGCGGCACGCGCCGCCGGTGCCACGATCCTCACCGGTCACGAGGTCACCCGGATCGACACCGACGGCACTCGCGCCGAGGTCGCGTACCGCACCGCCGACGGCGGGGGCGTCGTCGGCGCCGGTCACGTCCTCGTCAACGCCTCCCCGCAGGCCCTCGCCGCCCTCCTCGGCGAACCGGCCCCGCCGGCGGCCGAGGGCGCCCAGCTGAAGGTGAACATGGTCCTCACCCGGCTGCCGAGGCTCCGTGACCGCGCCGTCGACCCGCGCGAGGCGTTCTCCGGCACCTTCCACATCGCCGAGGGCTACGCGCAGCTGGCCACCGCGTACGCCGAGGCCGCCGCCGGTCGGCTGCCCGGCGCCCCGCCCTCCGAGATCTACTGCCACACCCTCACCGACCCGAGCATCCTCGGGCCCGAGGCCGCCTCCCGCGGTTACCAGACCCTCACCCTCTTCGGACTGCACGCCCCCGCCCGGCTGTTCGCCGCCGACCCCGACGGCGCCCGTGACGCGCTCCTCGACGCGACCCTGGAGCAGCTCGACGCCTGCCTCGACGAGCCGATCGCCGACTGCCTGGCCCGCGACGCCGACGGCCGGCCCTGCATCGAGGCGAAGAGCCCCCTCGACCTCGAACACGAGCTGCGGCTGCCCGGCGGCCACATCTTCCACCGCGACCTCTCCTTCCCCTACGGGGAAGAGGAGGGGCGCGGAGCCTGGGGCGTCGAGACCGCGCACGCCAACGTCCTGCTGTGCGGGGCGGGCGCCGTGCGCGGCGGCGGGGTGAGCGGCGTGCCCGGCCACAACGCGGCCATGTCGGTACTCACGGGTGCGGCCGGTTGACGTCCGGACCGCCCCCGCCAGCGGCGTGAAGCTGATCTGCGAGGGCGCTTAAGAAAACCTCGATGGACCACGGGCCCGACGTACGGAAGATTTCCTCCAGGGATCTTGGGCGCTTCGCCGCGCCCTGACCCGTACATCACAGGACGCGTACGTCGGGAGCCGTGACATTGAAGGCACTGGTCAAGCAGAAGGCGGAGCCGGGACTCTGGCTCACGGACGTGCCCGAGCCGGAGACGGGCCCCGGTGACGTCCTGATCAAGGTCAAGCGGACCGGGATCTGCGGCACCGATCTGCACATCCGCTCCTGGGACGGCTGGGCCCAGAAGACCATCGCCACCCCCCTGACCCTCGGCCACGAGTTCGTCGGCGAGGTCGTCGAGACCGGCCGCGACGTCACCGACGTCCAGGTCGGCGACCTGGTCAGCGGCGAGGGCCACCTCGTCTGCGGCAAGTGCCGCAACTGTCTGGCCGGCCGCCGTCACCTCTGCCGCGCCACCGTCGGCCTCGGCGTGGGCCGCGACGGCGCCTTCGCCGAGTACGTCGTGCTGCCCGCCTCCAACGTCTGGGTGCACCGCGTCGCCGTCGACCTCGACGTCGCCGCGATCTTCGACCCCTTCGGGAACGCGGTGCACACCGCGCTGTCCTTCCCGCTCGTCGGCGAGGACGTCCTCGTCACCGGCGCCGGCCCGATCGGCATCATGGCCGCGGCCGTCGCCAAGCACGCCGGCGCCCGCCACGTCGTCATCACCGACGTCAGCGAGGAGCGCCTCGACCTGGCGCGCAAGACCGGCGTCTCGCTCGCGCTCAACGTCGCCGAGCAGACCATCGCCGACGGCCAGCGCATCCTCGGCCTCAAGGAAGGCTTCGACGTCGGCCTGGAGATGTCCGGCAACCCGCGCGCGATGCGCGACATGGTCGCCAACATGACCAACGGCGGCAAGATCGCCATGCTCGGCCTGCCCAGCGAGGACTTCTCCGTCGACTGGGCGAAGATCGTCACCTCGATGATCACCATCAAGGGCATCTACGGCCGCGAGATGTTCGAGACCTGGTACGCCATGTCGGTGCTCCTCGAGGGCGGACTCGACCTCTCCCCGGTGATCACCGGCCGCTACGCCTACACCGACTTCGAGGCCGCCTTCGACGACGCCGCCTCCGGCAGGAGCGGCAAGATCATCCTCGACTGGACCGTCTGACCTCCGGACCACAGCACTCAGGAGCCCTTTCCATGTTCGACTCCGTCCGCGACGACCTGCGCGCCACCCTCGAAGACATCCGCCGGGCCGGACTGCACAAGCCCGAGCGGGTCATCGGCACCCCCCAGTCCGCGACCGTGGCCGTCACCTCCGGCGGCCGCCCCGGCGAGGTGCTGAACTTCTGCGCCAACAACTACCTGGGCCTCGCCGACCACCCCGAGGTCGTCGCCGCCGCCCACGAGGCCCTGGACCGCTGGGGCTACGGCATGGCGTCCGTCCGCTTCATCTGTGGCACGCAGGAGGTCCACAAGGAGCTCGAGGCGCGCCTCTCGGCCTTCCTCGGCCAGGAGGACACCATCCTCTACTCCTCCTGCTTCGACGCCAACGGCGGCGTCTTCGAGACCCTCCTCGGCCCCGAGGACGCGGTCATCTCCGACGCCCTCAACCACGCCTCCATCATCGACGGCATCCGCCTCTCCAAGGCCCGCCGCTTCCGCTACGCCAACCGCGACATGGCCGACCTGGAGCAGCAGCTCAAGGAGGCCACCGAGGGCGGCGCCCGGCGCAAGCTGGTCGTCACCGACGGCGTCTTCTCCATGGACGGCTACGTCGCCCCGCTCGACGAGATCTGCGACCTGGCCGAGCGCTACGACGCCATGGTCATGGTCGACGACTCGCACGCCGTCGGCTTCGTCGGCCCCGGCGGCCGCGGCACCCCCGAGCTGCACGGCGTCATGGACCGCGTCGACATCATCACCGGAACCCTCGGCAAGGCCCTCGGCGGCGCCTCCGGCGGCTATGTCGCGGCCCGCGCCGAGATCGTCGCCCTGCTGCGCCAGCGCTCCCGCCCGTACCTCTTCTCCAACACCCTCGCCCCGGTGATCGCCGCCGCCTCCCTCAAGGTCCTCGACCTGCTCGAGTCCGCCGGTGACCTGCGGGAGCGGCTGAACGCCAACACGGCCCTGTTCCGCTCGCGCATGACCGAGGCGGGCTTCGACATCCTCCCCGGCGACCACGCCATCGCCCCCGTCATGATCGGCGACGCCGCCGAGGCCGGCCGCATGGCCGAGCTGCTCCTGGAGCGCGGCGTGTACGTGATCGGCTTCTCCTACCCGGTCGTGCCGCAGGGCCAGGCCCGCATCCGCGTCCAGCTCTCCGCCGCCCACTCCACGGACGACGTGAACCGGGCCGTCGACGCGTTCGTCGACGCGCGCGCCGCCCTGCGAGACTAGGGGCATGATCGAAGCGCGGCGGCTGCACATCCTCCGGGCGGTGGCCGACCACCGCACCGTCACGGCGGCTGCCGCCGCGCTCTACCTCACCCCGTCCGCGGTCTCCCAGCAGCTCGCCGCCCTGGAACAGGAGACCGGCCACCGCCTGGTGGAGCGCGGCGCCCGGGGCGCCCGGCTCACCCCGGCCGGCGAGATCCTGCTCGACCACGCCAACGCCGTCCTCGCCCAGCTGGAGCGCGCGGAGGCCGAGCTCGCCGCGTACGGCTCGGGCGAGGCCGGCACGGTGACGGTGGCGGCCTTCGCCACCGGCATCGGCCTCGCCGTCGCCCCCGCCATCGGCTTCCTCGCCCGCACCGCGCCCGGCATCCGGGTCCGGGTCAGGGACGCCGAGGGCGACGAGAGCCTGCTGATGGTCCTGGACCGGCAGGTCGACGTGGCCGTGGCCGTCGAGTACCGGGGCGCGCCCGGCGAGGACGACGCCCGGCTCACCCGTGTCCCGCTCTACGCGGAGCCCTTCGACGCCGTCCTCCCGCCGGACCACCCGCTCGCCGCCCGGGAGCGGATCGCGCTGGCGGACCTCGCGAAGGATCCGTGGATCGGCCAGTCCGCCGGCAACCCCTGCCACGACGTGACCGTCCTGGCCTGCGAGTACGCCGGTTTCGCGCCGCGCCTGGAGCACTCCTCCGACGACTTCCGCGCCGTGGTCGCCCTCGCCTCGGCCGGCGCGGGCGTGGCCCTGGTGCCCCGCTCCGCCCTGCGCGGCACGGACCTCACCGGCGTCTTCGTCCGCCCGGTGGACGGAGTCGCCCCCACCCGTCGGGTCTTCGCGGCGGTCCGCCGCGGAGCCGAGGACCATCCGCTGATCCGGCCGGTCCTCGACGCGCTGCGGGACGCCGCCGCCTCCGGGGACTGAGGCCGCCGGATCCCGGCGGCGCCCCGCCGCTACCAGATGGTGCTGAAACCGAGGCGGAGCCTTTCCCGGTCGGTCGCCACGTCGAGGGCGCCGTTCTTGACGGCGAGAACCTCGTCCGCGGTCAGCGCCTTCCGGTAGAGGCGGACGTCGTCCAGGGTGCCCTGGAAGAGCTGCGTCACCCCGGCCTGCTGGCTGGGGAAGTCGGGCCGGGCGCCGATGTGGACGTTGAACTCCTTGGCCGGGGTGACGTCGCCGGTCGGTGCGACCGCGGTGGTCTCCGGGCCGCCGTCCACGGCGAGGACGAGCCGGTCGCCCGCGCGCTTGAACACGACGTGGTGCCACCGGCCGTCGTTGTACGAGGACGGCAGGGTCACCTCGGCGCTCGCCGTGTCCGTGCCGACGGTGGCACGCAGGACGCCGAGCTCGGGTTCGGCCCGGATCGAGTAGTGCCGGAGGTTCTGGCCCGCACCGGGAGTGCCGTACGCCCATACGATCGGCCGGACCCCGGTCGTCGCCGCGTGCTGGAACCAGGCCGTGACGGTGAAGTCCCTTGCGGTGACGTCCTTCGGGTCGTCGACGCCGACGCGCAGCGACTCCGAGCAGACCAGACGCAGGTAGTCGTCCTTGCCGTCGAAGCTCATGGCCTTGCCGGAGAGGCGCTCCCCGAGCTGGGCGCCGCCGTGGATGATCGCGTGGTTGCCGGGCTCACCGGGCGCGCGCGTGCGGGTGTCGGCCGTGCGCGGGCGGCGCAGTTCGGTCCTGGCCCCGTCCATGGCGGTCTCGTCGAACGCGGTGAAGACGATGCCCGCGTGCGGGACGTTGACGCCGGTCTCGTACAGCACGCCGAGGGAACCGCCGTCCAGGAGGGTCAGATCGGAGTAGCCGGTGCGGCCGGCGGAGACGAGGGTGCCCACGGTCTGCCACGTGCGTCCCTCGTCGTAGGAGGAACGGATGGCCAGTTCGCGCCGGTCCTCCAGCGCGCTGGGACCGAGGCGGGACGTCCCCGAGTACAGCAGGCGGTCGGGCTTGCCGTCCCTGTCCCGGGCGTGCAGGCGCAGCAGCGAGCCGAAGACGGGCGCGGTGTCCAGGTTGGGCACCGGGGCGAACGGGGTGGCGAAGGTGGCGCCGCCGTCGGCGCTCGTGGTGGCCAGCCGGTGCTCGTTGGTGGCGCAGCGCGTGGGCTCGGAGTTGCGGGCGTTGACGTACACGGACCCGTCGACGGTCTCGGCGACCGTCAGCTCGGCCGGGTACGCACCGGCCTTGGTCGCCGAGGAGGTGGCGCCGAGCTCCCAGGTGAGGCCGCCGTCGTCGCTGTAGTACAGCTGGCCGCCGGCGGTGGTGTTGCCGCCCGCCGTGTGGTCGCCCGGAACGATCAGTCGGCCGTGGTGCTTCCCGCGGCTGAGCTGGATGCCGTGGCCGGGGCCGGTGGAGACCCAGCCCCACCCGTCGGCCTTGAGCTGCGGCAGCGCGACGGGGGCCGACCAGTTCACTCCGCCGTCCATGCTGTGGACGGCGTGCACGGTACGGGGGTAGAGGGCACCGTCACGGTCGGGGGCGAGCCCGTTGCGGTTCCAGTCGCTGCTGGAGTAGAGCAGGGTGATCCGGCCGGTCACCGCGTCCACGACCGGGGCGGGGTTGCCGTGCGCGAGCACGTCCGAGAGGCCGACCACCACCTGAAGCGGCTGCCAGGTCTTGCCGCCGTCGGTGGACCTGCGCAGCACGAGGTCGTTGTGGCCGACGTCGTGGCAGCGGATGTCCGGGTGACGTACGCGGCCCTCGGCGAAGGCGAGCAGCGTGCCGTCGGCAGCGGTGACGACGGCGGGGATCCGCGTGCAGTAGTAGTTCGCCGTCGTGGGCGGTTCCGTCCTGTTGTCGACGACGTAGGTCGTGTTCGCCGGGAAGGGCGTGGACAGCCGGTCCGGAACCGCGTTCGTGGCGGCGGACTCGGTGGCGGTGGTGCCGGTCGTGGCGGCCGCCGGCGCCGGCGGCGCGATCGCCGTGACGAGCGCGGCGAGGACGGCGAGGGAGAGCGCGCCCAGCCACGCGGACAGGACGAAGCGGCGCGCGCCCGGCGGGCGGCGCTCGGAAAGGGGCAGCATGAAGGAACACCTCGATCGGAAGGCGAAGGAGAGGACGTGGGCGGCTGGGCCCCTGAACGGTTGTGCCGTTCGTGGGCGGGCCGGTTGCGGCGACCCCCGCGCGGTCGAAGGCCACCGCGAACGGGTGACGCGACAGACGCTCGCCTTCGCGTTCGTCTCATCCCCCCGGTGAGATCTTCTCGCCGGAAGGTACCTCATGTGATCATCCGCGCACAGTCCGCTCCGCGTGCCCCGGAGCCCCGACGCTCCGTCAGTCCGCCGACCTGATCCAGCCCTTCGCCTCGACGCGCGCCCCGTCCGCCGGCTGCGCCTCGTCGAAGACCGGGCGCCCCGCCGCGTCGAGGACCCGCAGCGCGTCCACGTACACGCCGCGTCCCACGTATCGTCGGTCGGTCGCGCAGCGCCAGCGCAGCCGTACGGGGCGGGTGGCCGGATCGCGGGGAAGCGCGGCCCTGACGGTGTGCCAGACGCGGCCGGACCAGCCGCTCGCTGCGCCCGAGGGGTGGGGCCGGGGCTCCGAGCCGGGCCGTACGGTCGTGAACGGCACCGTCGTCCAGCTCGCCCCGCCGTCCGTCGACGCCTCCAGGAAGGCGCCGTCCGCGCCCGGTTCGGTGTCCCACCACAGGGCGCACTCCAGGCGAGCGGCGTCGGGGAGGTCGGGCAGGGTCAGCGTGGCGGTGGTGGCGCTCGCCATGCCGGAGAACCAGGCGGTGCGCCCCCGCGCCGGGCGTACGGGCACGGCGCGGGCCAGCGCGTCGGCGGTGGCGACGCGGGGCGCGGAGCCGGAGCGCCAGCTCCGCACCGGGTGCACGGAGTTGCCGAGGACGACGAGGAAGGCGTCGGTGGTCGGGTCGAGGACGAGACTGGTGCCGGTGAAGCCGGTGTGCCCGGCGGTGCGCGGGGTGGCCAGGGCGCCCATGTACCAGTGCTGGTAGAGCTCGAAGCCGAGGCCGTGCTCGTCGCCGGGGTGGGCGGTGTTGAAGTCGGTGAACATCAGCTCCACCGAGGCGGGGGAGAGGACGCGGGCGTCGCCGTAGGCCCCGCCGTTGAGCAGGGTGCGGGCGAGGACGGCCAGGTCCCAGGCGCAGGAGAACACCCCGGCGTGGCCGGCCACCCCGCCCATGCCGTAGGCGTTCTCGTCGTGGACCTCGCCCCACACCATGCCGCGGTCCAGACCGGACCACGGCTTGCGGGCGTCCTCGGTGGCGGCGATGTCCGGCCGCCAGGAGAGCGGGGGGTTGAAACGCGTGCGGTGCATCCCGAGCGGAGCGGTGATCTCGGTTCGGAGCAGGTCATCCAAGGTGCGACCGGTGATCTCCTCCAGGATCAGCTGGAGGGTGATCAGGTTGAGATCGGAGTAGAGATAGACCGTGCCGGGCGGATGCGCCGGCACCTCGTTCCACAGCAGCCGCAGCTGCCCCTCCCGGGTCGGCTCCTTGTAGAGCGGGATCCAGGCGCGGAAGCCCGAGGTGTGGGTGAGCAGCTGACGGACCGTGATGTCCTGCTTGCCGCCGCCGCCGAACTCCGGCAGATACGCCGTGACCCGCTCCTCCAGCGTCAGCGTCCCGCGCTCGATCTGCTGCACCGCCAGGATCGAGGTGAAGAGCTTGGAGACCGACGCCAGGTCGAAGACGGTGTCCTCGCGCATCGGGATCCGTTGCTCCGCCGGCAGCTCGACGCCGGTGTCGGTCTTCTCGTCGTACGCCGCGTAGCGCACGGCCATGCCGATCGGCCGGTGCAGCGCCACGGTCCCACCGCGCCCGGCGAGCAGCACGGCGCCCGCGTACCAGGGGTGGACGGGGGAGGGGCGCAGGAAGGATTCCGCCTCGGTGACCAGCCGGTCCAGGTGCTCGGGCAGCAGTCCGGCCCGCTCGGCGGAGCCGTGCCGCAGGGTCGTGCGCCGTACGTCTCCGCCGCCCGGGGCGCGACCGCCCGAGTCTTTGCCGCCCGAGCCGTCACCCCCGGGCCCGTGGGCCGCCGCTCCCGGCACCGCACCGATCATCAGCGCACCTCCCAGGGCGAGGACCCCGCCGCCGAACGCCCTGCGGCTCGGGCCCCGTCCGTCGCTCCTCGACTCCTCCGTCATGTCCACCCTCTCACCGCTCCCTGAGATCTATGAAAGAAAACTTCGGCTGCTCCGGCAAGATCTGAAACTTTCCTACCGGAGGGGGAGCGGCGGCGGAAGCGCGCGGCATCGCAAAGAATCTGACGTGGCATCAGAAAATCTCTTCCCTCGGCACGACGGCTGCGGCATCCTGCCGCCCATGAAGACGGAGCTGAGTCGCACCCTGGGGATCGAGCACGCCATCTTCGGCTTCACGCCCTTCCCCGCGGTGGCCGCCGCCATCACCAGAGCCGGCGGGTTCGGCGTCCTCGGCGCGGTGCGCTACACCGCGCCCGACGACCTCGCCCGCGACCTCGACTGGATGCAGTCCCACACCGACGGACTGCCCTACGGACTCGACGTCGTCATGCCCGCCAAGAAGGTCGAAGGCGTGACCGAGGCCGACGTCGAGGCGATGATCCCCGAGGGGCACCGCGAGTTCGTCCGCGCCACCCTCGCCAAGCACGGCGTCCCCGAACTCGCCGAGGGCGAGGCCTCCGGCTGGCGCATCACCGGCTGGATGGAGCAGGTCGCCCGCGGCCAGCTCGACGTGGCCTTCGACTACCCCATCAAGCTGCTCGCCAACGCCCTCGGCTCCCCGCCCGCCGACGTCGTCGCCCGCGCCCACGACCACGGCGTCCTCGTCGCCGCCCTCGCCGGCAGCGCCCGGCACGCCCGCCACCACGCCGACGCCGGCATCGACATCGTCGTCGCCCAGGGCTACGAGGCCGGCGGGCACACCGGCGAGATCGCCTCCATGGTGCTCACCCCCGAGGTCGTCGAGGCCGTCGCCCCGCTGCCCGTCCTCGCCGCCGGCGGCATCGGCAGCGGCGAGCAGATCGCCGCCGGTCTCGCCCTCGGCGCCCAGGGCGTCTGGCTCGGCTCCCTCTGGCTCACCACCACCGAGGCCGAACTCCACTCCCGCGCGCTGACCGAGAAGCTGCTCGCCGCCGGCTCCGGCGACACCGTCCGCTCCCGCGCCCTGACCGGAAAACCCGCCCGCCAGCTGCGCACCGAGTGGACCGACGCCTGGGACGACCCGGCAGGACCGGGGCCGCTGCCCATGCCGCTCCAGGGCCTGCTGGTCGCCGAGGCCGTCTCCCGGATCCAGAAGTACGAGGTGGCGCCGCTCCTCGGCACACCCGTCGGTCAGATCGTCGGCCGGATGAACTCCGAGCGAAGTGTCCAGCAGGTTTTCGACGACCTCACCCGGGGCTTCGAAAGGGCGGTCACCCGGATCAACCGCATCGCCGGAAGGAGCGCGCAGTGACGCACCCGCCCACCGGGTTCTGGGCCCAGGCCGCCGCCGACCCCGACCGCACCGTCCTGATCGCCCCCGACGGCGAGGAGTGGACCGCCGGACGGCTGCTCGCCGACGCCAACCGCCTGGTCCACGGCCTGCGCGCGGCCGGTCTGGAGCGCGGCGACGCCTTCGCCGTCGTCCTGCCCAACGGCACCGCCTTCCTCACCGCCTACCTCGCCGCCGCCCAGGCCGGGTTCTACCTCGTCCCCGTCAACCACCACCTCGTCGGCCCCGAGATCGCCTGGATCGTCTCCGACTCCGGCGCCAAGGTCCTCCTGGCCCACGAGCGGTTCGCCGAGGCCGCCGCCCTCGCCGCCGACGAGGCGGGCCTCGCCCCGAGCCGCCGCTACGCCGTCGGCGAGGTCGCCGGCTTCCGCCCGTACGCCGAACTCCTCGACGGCCGGCCCGAGACGGCCCCCGAAGGCCGCACCCTCGGCTGGGTCATGAACTACACCTCCGGCACCACCGGACGGCCCCGGGGCATCCGCCGCCCCCTGCCCGGCAAGCTCCCCGAGGAGACCCATCTCGGCGGCTTCCTCGGCATCTTCGGCATCAGGCCCTTCGACGGCAACGTCCACCTGGTCTGCTCGCCGCTCTACCACACGGCCGTGCTCCAGTTCGCCGCCGCCGCCCTGCACATCGGCCACCCGCTCGTCGTCATGGACAAGTGGACCCCCGAGGAGATGCTGCGGCTCGTCGACACCCACCGCTGCACCCACACCCACATGGTGCCCACCCAGTTCCACCGGCTGCTCGCCCTGCCCCAGGAGACCCGCGACCGCTACGACGTGTCCTCCCTGCGTCACGCCATCCACGGCGCCGCGCCCTGCCCCGACCACGTCAAGCGGGCCATGATCGAGTGGTGGGGCCACTGCGTCGAGGAGTACTACGCGGCCAGCGAGGGCGGCGGGGCCTTCGCCACCGCGGAGGACTGGCTCAAGAAGCCGGGTACCGTCGGCCGCGCCTGGCCCATCAGCGAGCTCGCCGTCTTCGACGACGACGGCAACCGGCTGCCGCCCGGGCGGCTCGGCACCGTCTACATGAAGATGAGCACCGGCGGCTTCCGCTACCACAAGGACGAGGCCAAGACCGCGTCGAACCGCATCGGCGACTTCTTCACCGTCGGCGACCTCGGAGTCCTCGACGAGGACGGCTATCTCTTCCTCCGCGACCGCAAGATCGACATGATCATCTCCGGCGGGGTCAACATCTACCCCGCCGAGATCGAGGCCGCCCTCCTCGCCCACCCCGCCGTCGCCGACGCCGCCGCCTTCGGCATCCCGCACGCCGACTGGGGCGAGGAGGTCAAGGCCGTCGTCGAACCGGCCGAGGGTCACGAGCCCGGCCCCGCCCTCGCGGCGGCGATCCTCGCCCACTGCGAGAGCCGGCTCGCCTCGTACAAGCGTCCGAAGTCGGTCGACTTCATCCCCCACATGCCCCGTGACCCCAACGGCAAGCTCTACAAGCGCCGCCTGCGCGCCCCCTACTGGGAGGGCCACGACCGCCCGCTGTGACGTTCCTCCTGAGTCCCTGTCAGGCCCCTGTCGTACGCGGCGAACGGAGGGTGATCCACCCTTTATGGCAGGATTCAGGGCATGAGTTCGAGTACGGCAGGACTGACACGACAGTGGACCACCTGGGGCCCGGTGGTCGCGGCCGTCGGCCTCGGCCTCGGCTGGGGGCGGGACCTACCCGGCTTCGCCGTGGCCCTCATCGCCGTCTGCCTCTTCGCCGCCGTGCTCGCCGCGGTCCACCACGCCGAGGTCGTCGCCCACCGCGTCGGCGAGCCCTACGGCTCCCTCGTCCTCGCCGTGGCCGTCACCGTCATCGAGGTCGGACTCATCGTCACCCTGATGGCCGGAGGCGGCGACAAGGCCGCCACCTACGCCCGCGACACCGTCTTCGCCGCCGTCATGATCACCTGCAACGGCATCGTCGGCCTGTCCCTCCTCGTCGCCGCACTGCGCAACCGCGTCGCCGTCTTCAACGCCGAGGGCTCCGGCGGCGCGCTCGCCACCGTCTGCACCCTGGCGACCATGACCCTGGTCCTGCCCACGTTCACCACCAGCCACCCCGGGCCCGAGTTCTCCACCGCCCAGCTGGCCTTCGCCGCCGTCGCCTCCCTCTGCCTGTACGGGGTCTTCGTCGCCGTCCAGACGGTCCGGCACCGCGACTACTTCCTGCCGGTGCCCCGACCGGTCCCCGCGGACGGGAACGCCGGCGAGTCCGAGGACGAGCACGCCGCGCCGCCGACCGCCCGCGAGACCTGGATCAGCCTCGGCCTGCTCGTGCTCGCCCTCGTCGCCGTCGTCGGCAACGCCAAGCTCGTCTCGCCCACCATCGAGGACGGCGTCGAGTCCGCCGGCCTGCCCAAGGCCGTCGTCGGCGTCGTCATCGCCCTCATGGTGCTGCTCCCCGAGACCCTCGCCGCCGTCCGCGCGGCCCGCCGGGACCGGATGCAGACCAGCATGAACCTGGCCTACGGCTCCGCCATCGCCAGCATCGGCCTCACGATCCCCGCGATCGCGCTCGCCTCGATCTGGCTGTCCGGCCCCCTGGTCCTCGGTCTGGGCGCCCTCCACATGGTGCTGCTCGTGCTCACCGCCGCGGTGAGCGCCCTGACCGTGGTGCCCGGACGCGCCACCCTCCTCCAGGGCGGCGTCCACCTCTCGATCTTCGCCGCCTTCGTCTTCCTGTCGTTCAGCCCGTGACCGGCCTCGGTCCGTGACCGGTCTCCGTCCGTGCCCGACCTCAGTCCCTGACCACCACGACCCGCAGGCCGGGCGAGCGCAGGATGTCCTTCTCGCAGAACCGGGAGGTCACCCAGCGCTCGCCCGCGTAGAGGCGGGTCTGGTCGCTGTGGTGTGGCGAGTTCGGGTTCGAGGACTGCGCGTACGTGAGCAGGGTGCGGGCCACCGGGCAGCGGCTGCCGTCCCAGCCCACCGCCTGGACATGGCTCGTGCCGTGCGCCACCTCCGTGTAGCCGCCGCCCGCCGGGTTCCACACGGGCTCGGTCTTGTTCCAGACGCCCAGCGCCTCCGTGCCGCCGCTCACGGGGATCCGCGCCCCGTTCCGTACCACGAACTGATGCGCGCCGAGCGGGGCGTCGAGGGCGATCCCGGCCGCCCGCAGCTCCGCCACCGCGGCCTTGAGGGCCGTGGCGAACGCGGGGGAGTCGGTGGCGAGGGTGTGCGGGGTGCGCACCGGATCGGCGGCGGAGAACGGCACCTTCCACTGGTCGGCCGGCTTCGCCGTCGCCGTGAACTTCCGCCAGAACCGGTCGAAGAGCAGCGCGCCCCGGCTGTCGCCGTCCATCGTGCGGTCCCAGGCCCCGATCACCCGGCAGGCCTCCGGGTCGTCGGCGAGGACGGCCGCACAGGCGCGGGCCGTGTCGGCGGCCGCCAGGTCACCGGCCGGCGCCCGGTTCGCGAACTGCTGGCGCTGCAGGTCGGCCACGGTCAGCCCGCCCCGCCCGGCCATCGCCGTCACGTCCTCGAGCCCGCCGCGGGTGCGCAGCGAACGCGGGGTGCCGACGGTGCCGAAGATCCGCTCGTAGCCGGTGATCGGCCGGTCCGCGTTGGCCAGCCAGGCGCTGTCGTTGGAGTTCTCCACGTACGGGGCGTCCCGCAGCACCGGCATCCGCGCGGGCCCGAACACCCCGGGCTGCACCGCGTCCGGGTCCGAGCCGAGCGCGCAGTCGCCGCGCGAGCCGTCGAGCACCGCGACACCGGAGGCCGGATACGTGGCGCGGCCGAGCGGGGTGGAGCAGCGCCGGTCCAGCTCGTCGGTGATCCGCGGCAGCACCTGCGCCTGCGTGAACAGGGTGTGCCCGGCCGAGTCCGCGGCGATGGTGTTCACCCACGGCAGCCCCTGGGTGCGGCGCAGCGCGTCGGCCACGTCCCGGGTGGAGCGGGCCTTGGCGAAGCCGAGCGCGGTGTCGGAGCCCCGCAGGTTGGCGGCGTTGGGGTCGTTCAGCGCGAAGGCCGTCGTCGCGGTCCACGGCAGCGGCAGCTGCGCGCCGAGCCCGGAGACGACCGGCCCGTAGCGGGTCCACCACTGGGTACGGGTGACCGGTGCGCCGTCCCTGACCGCGACCGTGACCGTGCGCGGGGTCATCCGCTCCGGCCTGCCGTCCACCAGGTACGTGGTGGGGTCGGCCGGGTCGAGGGCCAGCTGGTGCAGGTTGAGCGGGACGCCGGTGGCGACGGTGTGGCTCCAGGCGACCTTGTCGTTGAAGCCGATGTTGACGACGGTGGTGCCGAGCAGGGAGGCGCCGGAGACGTTCAGCTCGCCCGGGACGGTCTGCTGCGACTGCCAGAAGCGCCGGCCCCCGTGCCACGGGTAGTGCGGGTTGCCGAGCAGCAGCCCGCGCCCGTTCGCGGTGGCGGAGCCCTGGAAGGCGACGGCGTTGGACCCCATGGTGGCGTTCTCGGCCGCGAAGAGCTCACGGGCGGCCTCGGCCGTACGCGCCGGGTCGGGCGCCCCGGAGACAGGTGACCCGTCGGCGGGCACCCCGGAGACCGGCGGCCCGGAGACCGGCGCCCCGGTCGGGGGACCGGCCGCGACGATGCCGTCCACGGCCCGGCCCTGGCCGCCCAGGACGGAGACCGCCCAGCCGCGGCGCGCCACGTCGAGCGCGGTGACCGGCCGCACCCAGTCGGCGCCCGCGCAGGCCGGATCGGTGACGCGGTTCTTTCGCAGCCAGGCGTTGTAGCCGGCCGCCCAGCCGCGCATCAGCTCCCTGAGCTGCCGGGACGGCCCGGCCGGTGCGGGCAGGGCGAGCACCGCCTCGACCGTCCCCGCCTCCTTCACCCCCCGGAAGAACAGGTCGCTGGACAGGTTCTTCGTCGCCGAGGACAGCGAGCCGTCGGGTGCGGCGTCCGCGCCGAAGTGCCGCGAGCGCTCGCCGTTCACGGTCACGAAGCCGTCGGCGAGGACACAGACCTGGTCCGCGGCCTGCGCCCAGCCGGTGCCGAAGCCGAGGCTCGCGTAGTCCTTGCCGACGATGTGCGGGATGCCGTACTCGGTGTACCGGATGACGGCCGACAGGCCCCGGTCCGAGGGACGGTGGGTCAGGCCGGCCGGGTCCGCCGCGGCGGCGGCCGGCAGCGAGGCGGTGACGGTGGCGAGAGCGGCACCGACGAGCGTCAGACGCCTCAGTCGGGTGGGGAAGAAGGTGCGGAGGTGCAACGTGCCTCCCAACGGGCATGCGGGACATGCGGGTTGGGGCCATGCACTCAGCTGAGCGCTTGCTTTGTCAACATGCCGTTCGGTATCCGAGGTCCGCGCCGGTCCGTCCCGCGCCGGTCCGTCCCGCACCGGGTCCGCTCCGCATCGGGTGCGTCCCCCGCCGGCCGGGTACTTGACCGCCCGCCCGGCCCCACCGAGGATCATCGGTCATGGACCGAGTACCGCGCAGACTGCTCACCCGGACCGTCGACGGCGTCCTGCGCATGAGCGCCCAGCGCGTCCCCGACCGGATCGCCCTGCGCTACGCGGACCGGACCTGGACCTATGCCGAGCTGGACGCCGCCGTCACGACCGCCGCGGCCGTGCTGCGCGAGCGGTGGGGTCTGGAGGAGTACGACCGCGTGGCGGCGTACGGGCACAACTCCGACGCCTATCTGATCGCGTTCCTGGCCTGCTCCCGCGCCGGGCTGATCCACGTCCCGGTCAACCAGCACCTCACCGGCGACGACCTCGCGTACATCCTGGAGCAGTCGGGCAGTTCGCTCGTCCTCGCCGACCCGGACCTCGCCGGCCGCGTCCCGGACGGCGTCGCGGTCCGGCCGCTGCGGGACGGCCCCGGCTCCCTCCTCGCGGAGGTCGCCGAGCGCCCCGACACGTACGACTCGGACCGCGACGCCCGCGACCTCGTCCAGCTGCTCTACACCTCGGGCACCACCGCCCTGCCCAAGGGCGCGATGATGACCCACCGGGCCCTGGTCCACGAGTACGCGAGCGCCATCGAAGCCCTCGACCTGCACGAGGACGACCGGCCGGTGCACTCGCTGCCGCTCTACCACTCGGCGCAGACGCACGTCTTCCTGCTGCCCTACCTGGCGGTCGGCGCCGAGAACACCATCGTCGACGGGCCCGACGCGGGCGTGCTCTTCGACCTCGTCGAATCCGGGCGCTGCGACAGCCTGTTCGCCCCGCCCACCGTGTGGATCGGGCTCTCCCAGCACCCCGAGTTCGCCGTCCGCGACCTCTCCGCCCTGCGCAAGGCCTACTACGGCGCCTCGATCATGCCCGTACCGGTCCTGGAGTCACTCCGCTCCCGCCTGCCCGCCCTGCGCTTCCACAACTGCTTCGGCCAGTCGGAGATCGGCCCGCTCGCCACCGTCCTCGGGCCCGACGAACACGAGGGCCGGATGGACTCCTGCGGACGCCCGGTCCGGTACGTCGAGGCGAAGGTCGTGGACGAGGACGGCCGGGACGTGCCGGACGGCACCCCCGGCGAAGTCGTCTACCGATCGCCCCAGTTGTGCAAGGGCTACTGGAACAAGCCCGAGGAGACCAGGGAGGCGTTCCGGGACGGATGGTTCCGCTCGGGTGACCTCGCCGTGCGCGACGCGGAGGGCTACTTCACGGTCGTCGACCGGGTCAAGGACGTCATCAACTCCGGCGGTGTCCTCGTCGCCTCCCGCCAGGTCGAGGACGTCCTCTACACCCACCCGGCGGTCGCCGAGACGGCCGTCGTCGGCCTCCCCGACGAGCGCTGGATCGAGGCGGTCACCGCCTTCGTCGTCCCCCGCGCCGAGGTCACCGAGGCCGAGCTCCTCGCCCACGCGCGCGACCGGCTCGCCCACTTCAAGGCCCCGAAGCGGGTGGTCCTGGTCGAGTCGCTGCCCCGCAACGCCAGCGGCAAGATCCTCAAGCGGGAGCTGCGGGACCGCCACACGGCCCCATGAGGTGCCGCCCCCATGAGGTGCCGGCCTCATGAGTGCCGGCCTCATGAGGCCGCGGCCTCCGTGAAGTCGGTCAGCCCTCGCGCTCCTCCATGACGCACAGGATGTTGCCCTCGCTGTCCTTGAACCAGCAGCCCCGCATCGTGTCCGACTCCACGACGCCGTCGACCGTCTTGATCCCCGGCAGGTCGTAGTCCTCGAAGGTCACGCCCTTGGAGCGCAGCTCCGACATCTCCGCGTCCAGATCGCCGACCTTCCAGCTCGCCAGCGTGTGCTGGGCCTGGCCGCCGTACGGCGTCTCATAGAGACCGATCGTCGTGCCCCCGGTCTCCAGCCTGGTGTCCTCGGGCGACTCCTTCGTGAGGGTGAGACCGAGGGTCTCGGTGTAGAAGCGCTTGGCACGGGCCATGTCGCTCACCGGAATGATCGCGGCTATCGGGGATTCCGCCAGCATCGCCACCACCTCCTCCCTCCAGGCTACGCAGCGGCCGGGCCGGGCGCCCGCCCCGCCGGACCGCGCCCGTCCTACGGGGTGCGCAGGTCCAGGAGCCGCCTGATCTTGCCCACGCTCCGCTCCAGGGTCTCCGGATCGACGATCTCGACCGCGACCGAGACGCCGATGCCGTCCTTGACCGCCGCGGCGATCGCCCGGGCCGCCTCCGCGCGCTGCTCGGGCGTCGCGTCCGGGCGCGCCTCCGCCCGTACGGTGAGGGCGTCGAGCCGGCCCTCGCGCGTCAGCCGCAGCTGGAAGTGCGGCGCCACGGCGGGAGTGCGCAGGACGATCTCCTCGATCTGGGTGGGGAAGAGGTTCACGCCGCGCAGGATCACCATGTCGTCGCTGCGGCCCGTGACCTTCTCCATGCGCCGGAAGACCCGCGCGGTGCCCGGCAGCAGCCGGGTCAGGTCGCGGGTGCGGTAGCGCACCACCGGCATGGCCTCCTTGGTCAGGGAGGTGAAGACCAGCTCGCCCTCCTCCCCGTCCGGCAGCACTTCGCCGGTGAGCGGGTCCACGACCTCCGGGTAGAAGTGGTCCTCCCAGATGTGCAGGCCGTCCTTGGTCTCCACGCACTCCTGGGCCACGCCCGGGCCGATCACCTCCGAGAGTCCGTAGATGTCGACCGCGTCGAGGGCGAAGCGCTCCTCGATCTCCCGGCGCATCTCCTCCGTCCAGGGCTCGGCGCCGAAGACGCCGACCTTCAGGGAGGTGCCACGCGGGTCGACGCCCTGTCGCTCGAACTCGTCGAGCAGGGTGAGCATGTACGAGGGCGTCACCATGATGATCTCGGGCCGGAAGTCCTGGATCAGCTGCACCTGGCGGGCCGTCATGCCGCCGGAGGCCGGGATGACCGTGCAGCCGAGCCGCTCGGCTCCGTAGTGCGCGCCGAGGCCACCGGTGAACAGCCCGTATCCGTACGCCACGTGGACCTTGTGGCCGGGCCGGGCGCCGGCCGCACGCAGTGAGCGGGCCACCACGTCCGCCCAGGTGTCGAGGTCCCGCTGGGTGTAGCCGACGACGGTCGGCCGCCCGGTCGTCCCGCTGGAGGCGTGGATGCGGCGGATCCGCGACGGCTCGACGGCGAACATGCCGAAGGGGTAGTGCTCGCGCAGATCGGCCTTGGCGGTGAAGGGGAAACGGGCCAGGTCGGCGAGCGAACCGCAGTCCTCGGGGCGGACGCCCGCCGCGTCGAAGGACCGCCGGTAGAACGCCACGTTGTCATAGGCGTGCCGCAGGGTGGCGCGCAGCCGCTCCAGCTGGAGGGCCTCCAGCTCGTCGCGTCCGAGCCGCTCGCCCGCGTCCAGCAGGTCGTCCATGCGCCGCTCCCTCCGCCTCGAAACGGGCGACCGATCATTCGGTAGATCATCTGTGGGCCCAGTAAAACCGGCACTCCCCGGGTCTTGGCAAGAGGGGGGCACGGGTTTTGTCGGTCGGCACGGAACCGACGGCGAGGTCCGTCCCCGTGCCCGAACCGCACGACGGATCCCGGCGGGCCCGCCGGACCGACCCGATCCGCCCGCCGGGCGCCACGGCGCGCTCACCTCTTCGGGTGTGATTGCCGCCGCGAGCGCGCCGCCCGTGCCGGGGGAGGGAAGGGACCGACGATGAGGCCGTCCGGCTTCCCCTTGCCCGCCCCCGGACGAAATGGACCGTCATGTCCGACCGCACTCGCCCCACGACAGCGGCGGTGGCCCGATGACCACGACCACACACCCCGGCACCCCCGATGACGCCGCCGACCCCCCGGTGCACTTCTGGGCCGTCCCCGACCTCACCGGACTTGCCTTCGACCCGCTCCTCGCCAAGCTCCTCCACGAGGACCCCGTCACCCGCGTCCGCCTCCCGCACGGCGAGGGCCACGCCTGGCTCGTCACCCGCTACGAGGACGTCAAATTCGTCTCCGTGGACCCCCGCTTCAGCCGACAGGCCGTCTACGGACGCTCCATCACCCGGCTCGCGCCCCACTTCATCCCCATGGAGGGCGCCGTCGGCTTCGCCGACCCGCCCGACCACACCCGGATGCGCCGCGTCGTCGCCCGCGCCTTCAGCGCCCGTGCCCTGCGCTCCCTGCGCGACCACGCCCAGGACGTGATGGACCGGCTCCTGGACCGGCTGGAGGAACACGGCCCGCCGGCCGACCTCATGGACATGGTCAACCGGCCCTTCCCGCTCGCCATGGTCAGCGAACTCATGGGCGTCCCCGAGGGCGACCAGCCGCTCATGGCCCAGTGGTCCGACACCATCATCTCCGCCGGCGCGGGACGCGAGGCCAGCGAGAAGGCCAAGGCCGAGATGGCCCGCTACTTCACCGAACTCATCGGACGCAGCCACGGCACCGGCAGGGAGTTCCTCGCCGCCGTCCTGGCCGACGCCATCGACGAGAACACCCTCGACGAGCAGGAGGCCGTCGGCCTCGCCGTCCTCATCCAGATCGGCGGCGCCCACGCCGTCCGCAACAACAGCGCCAACATGGTCTACGCGCTGCTCACCCACCCCGAGCACCTGGCCAGACTGCGCGCCGAACCCGACCTCCTCCCGCAGGCCGTCGACGAACTGCTCCGCTACATCCCGCACCGCAACGCCGTCGGACTCTCCCGGATCGCCATGGAGGACGTCGAGGTCGGCGGCGTCACCATCCCCGAGGGCGACCCGGTCTACGTCTCCTACCTCACCGCCAACCGCGACCCCTCGGTCTTCCCCGACCCGGAGAAGCTCGACTTCGACCGCGGCTACAACCCGCACGTCGCCTTCGGCCACGGCCCGCACTACTGCCCCGGCTCCGCCCTGGCCCGCATCGAGTCCGAGATCCTCCTGGACTCCCTGTGGACCCGCTTCCCCGACCTCAGGCTGGCCGTGCCCGAGGAGAAGATCCGCTGGCAGCGCGGCGCCCTCATCCGCGGCCCCGAGACCCTGCCCGTCACCTGGTGAGAGGAACGACGCCACGATGACCCTCAGCGGTCTCATCGTGCCACCCGGGGAGGGCAGGACCCTGTCCACCCCGGCCCAGCACGTCACCTTCAAGGTCACCGGCGAACACACCGCCACCGCCTCCACGTTCGAGGTCGTCGTCCCGCCGGGCTTCGACGTCGGCGCCCACACCCACGGCCGAGCCGAGGAGCTGTTCTATCTCCTCGAAGGCGAACTGGAGGTGCTCGCCTTCGAACCGGAGGTACGCACCGCCGACAGCTGGCGCGGCTGGCGCTCGGCCGACGGGCGGCACCCGGTGCGCGCCACCCCGGGCACGCTCATGCTCGTCCCGCCCGGCTGTCCGCACGCCTTCGCCAACGTCGGCGACACCCCCGTACGCATGCTGTTCCAGGTCTCGCCGCCCACGTACCACGAGACCTACTTCGAGGAGCTGATGGGGATCCTCGGGGCCACCGGGCCCGGCGGCGAGGTCGACCACGACGCCATCGCACGACTCCGCGTCCGCTACGACATCGAACAGATCACCCCGCTCCGCCACGACGCCGGCGCCGGCCGGGAGGCGTCACCCGCCCCCTGACCCCGCCGGATCCGTAATCCGGTGGCGCCACGGCCCCCGCCGGTGCTGGGGTGGACGCCATGGACCTCACCGCGCTGCGCACCCGCTACGACCGACAGCTCCGCCTCGGCGCCCGCCCCGACGGGCCGGGCGCCCGGGTCGAACGCGACGGACTCGTCGTCCGCCAGACCGGCCCCGCGCACGGCTGGAACGGTGTCCTGTGGTCCGGACTCGGGCCCTACGACGCCGACGCGGCCATCGCCGCGCAGATCCGCCACTTCCGGGCCGCCGGCCGCTCCTTCGAATGGAAGCTGTACGGTCACGACGGCCCCGCCGACCTCGCCGCACGCCTCCTCGCCGCCGGCTTCACCCCCGACGAGGAGGAGACCCTGATGGTCGCGGAGGCAACCGCCCTCCCGGCGCACGAGGGCCTCCCCGACGGCGTGGAGATACGGCCGGTCACCGACGAGACCGGTGTACGGGCGGTGGTGGAGGTCCACGAGCGGGCCTTCGGCACGGACTCCTCGCACATCGGGCGGCGCCTCCTCGACCAGCTCGCCGAGGCGCCCGGCACGGTCGCCGCCGTCCTCGCCGTCGCCCACGGGGAGCCCGTCAGCGCCGCCCGCCTCGACCTCCCGCCCGACACCGACTTCGCCGGACTGTACGGCGGCGGCACCGTCGAGGCCTGGCGCGGCCGCGGCCTCTACCGCGCCCTCGTCGCCCACCGCGCCCGGATCGCCGCCGACCGCGGCTACCGCTACCTCCAGGTCGACGCCGCCCCGACCAGCCGCCCCATCCTGGCGCGCCTGGGCTTCGCGGAGCTGACCACGACCACGCCGTACGTGTACGCGATCGAGGACCGCGAGGACTAACGGGTCCAGTGCGAGGGGCGCTCGAAGCCTTCCGGCAGGCGGGTGGCGGCGTCGCCGCGGGCGGAGTTCAGCTGCGGCTGGGTGAGGAAGAGCGCGCCCGTCAGGTCGGCGCCCGAGAGATCGGCGTCCCGCAGGTCCGCACCGATCAGATCGGCCAGCGAGAGGTCCGCCCCGCTGAGGTCGGCCGCGATGAGCAGCGCCCCGCGCAGGTCCGCGCCGCGCAGCTTCGCCCCGCGCAGCCGCTTGCCGATCAGATCCGCGCCCCGCTTGTTCTTCGGCTTGCCCCCGGCCGCCGCCCGCACCAGGGAGCTGCTCTTCAGGAGCAGCGGGTTCACCTCGGCCCGCACCGGGCCGACGTCCAGCTTCTCCAGGTCGGCCGCCGTGCCCCCGGTCAGCTCCGTCACCCGGGCGAGGGCCCGGTCGAGGTCGCGGTGCAGCGGGCGGGTGGCGGCGAGGGCGCGGGCCTCCGCGAGATGGCGCAGCAGCTCGTGCAGCTGGCGCATCACCGGGAACACCTCGTACATCTGCCGCGCGGTCCCCGGCGCCTCCCGCCAGGACACCCCGCCGAAGGTGACCTGCGAGACCTGCTGGCCCGCGCCGAAGCAGTCGTAGACGGTGCAGCCGGGAAAGCCGCTGTCCCGCAGCCGGGTGTGGATGCCGCAGCGGAAGTCCTCCTGGAGGTTCCGGCACGGCTCGCCCGAGGACTTGTCCACCGCGAAGTCATGGGACCTGGCGAAGGGCAGCGCGACACAGCACAGCCCGAAGCAGTTCGCGCAGTCACCGCGCAGCTCGACCGGGAGGATCGCGGCCTGAGGGGTCTCGGACACGGTGAAACGCATTCCTTCGCTGGTGGGAGGGGACGGCGGCGGACATCCCACCGTATCGCGCTCTCGGCGAATTCGATTGCCGCGCCCTTCCGCCGACCTCCATGATCGACGGCATGCCTCAGTTCACGACGTACGACGGAACCGTGCTCTCCTACCGGACACGGGGCACGGGGGACCCGCTGCTCGTGCTGCCCGGCGGCCCCCTGCGCGACGCCGTCTACCTCGGCGACCTCGGGGGACTGACCGCACACCGCACCCTGGTGGTGCTCGACCCGCGCGGCACCGGCGGCAGCGAGGCGCCCGCCGACCCCGCGGGCTACCGCTGCGACCGCCAGGTCGCCGACGTCGAGGCCTTCCGCGCCCACCTCGGCCTCGACCGGATCGACCTCCTCGGCCACTCCGCCGGCGGCACCCTCGCCCTGCTCTACGCCGCCGCCCACCCCGAGCGGGTGCGCTCGCTCGTCCTGGTCACCATGCGCGGACGGGCGGTCGGACTCGACACCGGTGACGAGGAGTGGGACGAGGCCGCCGAGATCTTCGCCGACCAGCCGTGGTACCCCGAGGCGCGCGCCGCCCTGGAGGCCATCGGCCCCGACACCCCGATGCCGGAGGCCGCGGCGATCGTGATGCCCTTCTCCTACGGCCGCTGGGACGAGGCCGCGCGGACGCACGCGGCCGCACTCGACGAGCAGACCAACTGGGCCGCGCAGCCCCATTACCACGCCGAAGGGGCCTTCGACCCCGAGGCCACCCGGCGCGCGCTGAAGGGGCTGACCGCCCCGGTCCTGGTCCTCGCGGGCGCGTACGACGGCGGACCCACGCCGGCGAAGGCCGCCGCGATCGCCGACTGCTTCCCGCACGCCGAGCTCGTGGTCCAGCCGGCCGCCGGACACTTCCCGTGGGTCGACGACGCCGGCGCGTTCCTGCGCCCGGTCGCCGCCTTCCTGGACCCGGAGGTCCGCACGGTCACCGTCGACGGGGTCCGCCTGGCCTACCGGGTCAGCGGCCCCGAGGACGCTCCGCCGGTGGTGCTGGTGCACGGCCGCGGCGGGAACAGCACCGACTGGACCGACCTCGCGAGGGAGCTGGCCGCCGACCGGCGGGTCTACGCGCCCGACCTGCGCGGCCACGGGCTCAGCGACTGGCCGGGCACCTACGGCTTCGGTGTCTTCCGCGACGAACTGGGCGGATTCCTCAAGGCCCTGGGGCTGGCCGGCGCGACCGTGGTCGGGCACTCGATGGGGGGCGCGGCGGCGTATCTGCTCGCCCAGCGCGAGCCGGAGCTGATCGGCCGCCTGGTGCTGGAGGAGGCTCCGGTCTTCTTCCCGCTCGACCCGCCGCGCGGCCCCGCCGAGCCGCCGAGTGGCCCGGTGGGACTCGACTGGGCGGTGGTGGGCGCCACGGACGCGGAGCTGAACGATCCCGACCCGGCCTGGCGCGCGGACCTCTCGGAGATCACCGCGCCCACCCTGATCGTCGCCGGGGGCAGGAGCAGCCATCTGCCGCAGGAGCAGCAGGTCTGGATGGCGGAGCGGATCCAGGACACCGCGTTGGTCACGATCAAGGGCGGACATCTGGTCCATCAGAACCGGCCGGAGAAATTCCTGGCGGCGCTGCGGGAGTTCGGCGTCTGATCCTGCCGGTCAGGCGGTGTCCGCCTCCGTGGCCACGCTCCTCGCCCAGCGGTAGTCCGCCTTGCCGCTGGGGGAGCGCTGGATCCGGTCGGTGAGGACGAGCTGGCGCGGCACCTTGTAGCCGGCGAGCCGGGTGCGGCAGTGGTCCTGGACCGTCGCCAGGTCCAACGGCGAGGCGCCGGGGCGCAGTTGGACCACGGCCGCCACGTGGCTGCCCCAGGTCGCGTCCGGCACGCCGGCCACCAGGGCGTCGTACACGTCCGGATGGGACTTGAGCGCCTGCTCGACCTCCTCCGGATAGACCTTCTCCCCGCCCGTGTTGATGCACTGCGAGCCACGGCCGAGGACGGTGACGATGCCCTCCTCGTCGACGGTGGCCATGTCGCCGAGGAGCACCCAGCGCTCGTCGCCCCTGGCGAAGAAGGTCTCGGCGGTCTTGGCCGGGTCGTTGTAGTAGCCGAGGGGCACGTGCCCGCGCTGGGCCAGCCGGCCGATCTCGCCGACGGCGACGGGTTCGTGCGTGACCGGGTCGACCACATCGGTGCGCTCGTTGACGTGCAGCCGGAAGCCCTTCGCGGGGCCCGAGTCGTCGGTCGCCCGGCCGTTGGAACCGGACTCGGAGGAGCCGAAGTTGTTGAGCAGCAGCACGTTCGGCACCAGGGCCTGGAACTGCGCGCGCACGGTGTCCGACATGATCGCGCCGGACGAGGAGACGCTGAACAGCGAGGACAGGTCGGTGCCCTTGAGCGGTCCCCGCAGGGCGTCGACCAGCGGCCGGAGCATGGCGTCGCCGACCAGCGAGACGCTGGACACCTTCTCCTTCTCGATGGTGCGCAGCACCTCCTCGGGCACGTACTTGCGGTGGATCACCACCCGCTGCCCGTAGTTGAAGGCGATGAACGAGGTGAGGGTGGACGTGCCGTGCATCAGCGGGGGAGCGGGGAAGAAGGTGATCCCCGCGCCGCCCGCCGCGACCCGCTCGGCCAGCTCCTCGGGCCGCTTCACTGGCTCACCGCTCGGATCGCCGCCGAACAGCCCGGCGAAGAACAGGTCCTCCTGCCGCCACATCACGCCCTTCGGCATGCCCGTGGTGCCGCCGGTGTAGATGATGAACAGGTCGTCGGCCGAGCGGGCCGGGAAGCCGCGCCCGGGCGAACCGGCCGCCTCCGCCGCCGTGAAGTCCGCGCAGTCGAGCACCGGGGCGTCCCCGCGCGGGGCCCCCACCCGCACGAGGTGCCGCAGCTTCTCGGTCCGCGGCAGCGCGGCCGCGACCCGGCCGGTGAACTCGGTGTCGAAGACGAG
Organism: Streptomyces sp. NPDC012769; assembly: GCF_042901205.1. NCBI lineage: Bacteria > Bacillati > Actinomycetota > Actinomycetes > Kitasatosporales > Streptomycetaceae > Streptomyces > Streptomyces sp. NPDC012769. The sequence continues at coordinate 818,128 of NZ_JBIBCP010000003.1, forward strand.
CGCCGCCAGGTCGGCGTCCCGGTAGAGGTAGACCAGCTCCTCCTCCACGTAGCGGTAGTTGACGTTCACCGGCACGAGCCGGGCCTTGAGGCAGGCCAGCACGGTCTGCAGGTACTCGACGCCGTTGTACAGGTGCAGTCCGAGGTGCTCGCCGGGCCGCAGTCCCGCGTCGATCAGGTGGTGGGCGAGCCGGTTCGCCGCCGTGTCGAGCTCGGCGTAGGTCAGCCGGCGCTCGGCGCCGGTGCCGGGGTGGTCGACGTAGACCAGCGCCTCGCGGTCCGGGACCACGTCGACGACCGATTCGAACAGGTCGGCAAGGTTGTACTCCACCGTTCCTCCTGATCCTGGCCGGACTGACCCGTCGGTGACTGGCGCGGTCATTAGAGCGCCGACGGGCGGAGGTGGGAAGGGGGCGCGCAGAAGAATCTGACTGAGTGTCAGAAAACTATTGAAGTGAACTCCGCACTCCTGCAACCTGTTCCAGAAATGCCAGACGGCACCGAAGAGGGAGACGCCCATGGGCGGCAGCACCGAGCACCTCGACGTGCGGCGCGAAGGCGCCACACTCGTCCTCACCCTGAACCGGCCCGAGGCCAGGAACGCGCTGTCGCTGCCGATGCTCGTCGGCCTCCACGACGGCTGGCTCGCCGCCGACGCCGACGACACCGTCCGCTCGGTCGTCCTCACCGGCGCCGGCGGCTCCTTCTGCGCGGGCATGGACCTCAAGGCCCTCGCCGGCAAGGGCATGGCGGGCGAGGAGTACCGCGACCGCATGACCGCCGACCCCGATCTGCACTGGAAGGCGATGCTGCGCCACCACCGCCCCCGCAAGCCCGTCATCGCCGCCGTCGAGGGCCCCTGCGTCGCCGGCGGCACCGAGATCCTCCAGGGCACCGACATCCGCGTCGCCGGCGACACCGCCACCTTCGGACTCTTCGAGGTCCGCCGCGGCCTCTTCCCGATCGGCGGCTCCACCGTCCGCCTGCCCCGGCAGATCGCCCGGACCCACGCCCTCGAAATGCTCCTCACCGGCCGTCCCTACACGGCCGACGAAGCCGCCCGCATCGGCCTCGTGGGCCGCGTCGTCCCGGCCGGCACCGCCCTGGAGACCGCCCTGGAGATCGCCGAACAGATCAACGCCTGCGGCCCGCTCGCCGTGGAGGCCGTCAAGGCGTCCGTCTACGAGACGGCGGAGATGACCGAGGAGGAGGGCCTGGCGGCCGAACTGAAGCGTGGCTGGCCGATCTTCGCCACCGCGGACGCGAAGGAGGGCGCGAGGGCCTTCGCGGAGAAGCGCGCCCCGGTCTACCGCCGGGAGTGACCCCCCGCGCAGCCCGCCCCGCGCTTCCCGTCCCGCGTCCGTCGCCGTCGCGCGCTCGCGCCCCCCGGCCCCCGCGAGCCCCGCCACCACCAAGGAGCCCCATGACCGCCACCCCGGAAACGCTCCGCGCCCCCCTCGTCGTCGAGTTCCCCTTCACCCGGTCCCTCGGCCCCGTCCAGTCCGCCTTCCTCACCGGCCTGCGCGAGCGCACCCTCCTCGGCGTCCGCACCGAAGCCGGGCGCGTGCTCGTCCCACCCGTCGAGTACGACCCCGAGAGCGCCGCCGAGCTGCGCGACCTGGTCGAGGTCGACGCCACCGGCACCGTCACCACCTGGGCCTGGAACCCCGAACCCCGCCCCGGCCAGCCCCTCGCGACCCCCTTCGCCTGGGTGCTCGTCCGCCTCGACGGCGCCGACACCGCCCTGCTGCACGCCCTCGACGCGCCCGGCCCCGACGCCGTACGCACCGGCATGCGGGTGCGGGTCCGCTGGGCGCCCGAACGGCACGGCGCCATCACCGACATCGCCTGCTTCGAGCCGTACGACGGCGCACGCCGGGAGACGCCGCCCCGCCCGCACGACGGCCGCTTCGACGAGCCCGTCACCGGCATCGTCGCCCCCGCCCGCCTCGACTACACCTACAGCCCCGGACGCGCCCAGACCCGCTACCTCCACGCCCTCGGCGAACGCCGCACCGTCGGCGAACGCTGCCCCTCCTGCGCCAAGGTCTACGTCCCGCCCCGCGGCGCCTGCCCCACCTGCGGCGTCGCCACCACCGACCGGGTCGAGGTCGGCCCCCGCGGCACCGTCACCACCTTCTGCATCGTCAACATCAAGGCAAAGAACGCCATGAACGACGCCATCGAAGTCCCGTACGTCTACGCCCACATCGCCCTCGACGGCGCCGGACTCGCCCTGCACGGGCGGATCGCCGGCATCCCCTACGACCAGGTGCGGATGGGCCTGCGGGTCGAACCCGTGTGGAGCGACGACGGGCGCTACCCCGACCACTACCGCCCCAGCGGAGAGCCCGACGCCGACTACGACACGTACAAGGAGCTCCTGTGACAGCAGCACGCCGGGACGTCGCGATCGTCGCCTTCGCCCAGACCGACCACACCCGGCGCTCCGACGAACTCTCCGAGGTCGAGATGGTCATGCCGGTCCTCCACGAGGTACTCCGCCGGACCGGATGCAAGACCTCCGACATCGGCTTCACCTGCTCCGGCTCCTCCGACTACCTCGCCGGCCGCGCCTTCTCCTTCACCATGGCCCTCGACGGCGTCGGCGCCTGGCCGCCGATCTCCGAATCGCACGTCGAGACGGACGGCGCCTGGGCGCTGTACGAGGCCTGGGTGAAGCTCCTCACCGGCGAGGCCGACACGGCGCTCGTCTACGCGTACGGGAAGTCCTCGGCCGGCTCCGTGCGCGATGTCCTCACCCGACAGCTCGACCCCTACTACGTCGCACCCCTGTGGCCCGACTCCGTCGCCCTCGCCGCACTCCAGGCGCGGGCCCTGATCGACGCCGGCCACACCGACGAGCCCGCGCTCGCGGCGATCGCCGCCCGCAGCCGCCAGGACGCCACCGCCAACCCGCACGCCCAGCTGCCCGGCGCCCGCCCCCAGGGCGACCACGTCGTCGCGCCCCTGCGCACCGGCGACTGCCCGCCGATCGGCGACGGCGCCGCCGCCGTGATCCTCGCCGCCGGCGACCGGGCCCGCGAACTGTGCGCCAGGCCCGCCTGGATCACCGGCATGGACCACCGCGTCGAGGCCCACTCCCTCGGCGTGCGCGACCTCACCGACTCGCCCTCCACCCGCCTGGCCGCCGAACGGGCCGGAGCCTTCGACCCGTCCGCCGCACGGCCCCTCGACACCGCCGAACTCCACGCGCCCTTCACCTCCCAGGAGGTCGTCCTGCGCAGGGCGCTCCGCCTCGGCGACGACGTCCGCGTCAACCCCTCCGGCGGCGCGCTCGCCGCCAACCCCGTGATGGCCGCGGGACTGATCCGCCTCGGCGAGGCCGCCGACCGCATCCACCGCGGCGCCTCCGACCGCGCCCTCGCCCACGCCACCTCCGGGCCCTGCCTGCAACAGAACCTGGTGGCCGTCCTGGAAGGGGACCCGCATGCCTAAGGAACCCGTGGTCGTCGTCGGCATCGGCCAGACCAAGCACGTCGCCGCCCGCCGGGACGTCTCGCTCGCCGGACTGGTCCGCGAAGCCGCCGTACGCGCCCTGGAGGACGCCGAGCTGACCTGGGCGGACGTCGACGCCGTCGTCATCGGCAAGGCCCCCGACTTCTTCGAGGGCGTGATGATGCCGGAGCTCTACCTCGCCGACGCCCTCGGCGCCGTCGGCAAGCCGATGCTCCGCGTCCACACCGCCGGCTCGGTCGGCGGATCCACGGCCCTGGTCGCCGCGAACCTGGTGGCCGCCCGGGTCCATCGCACCGTCCTCACCCTCGCCTTCGAGAAGCAGTCCGAGTCCAACGCCATGTGGGGCCTGTCGCTTCCCGTCCCCTTCCAGCAGCCCCTGCTCGCCGGCGCCGGCGGCTTCTTCGCCCCGCATGTGCGTGCCTACATGCGGCGCACCGGCGCGCCCGACACGATCGGCTCCCTCGTCGCGTACAAGGACCGCCGCAACGCCCTCAAGAACCCCTACGCACACCTCCACGAGCACGACATCACCCTGGAGAAGGTGCAGTCGTCCCCGATGCTGTGGGACCCGATCCGCTACTCCGAGACCTGCCCGTCCTCCGACGGCGCCTGCGCCATGGTCCTCACCGACCGGGCGGGCGCGGCCCGTTCGCCCCACCCGCCGGCCTGGATGCTCGGCGGCGCGATGCGCAGCGAGCCGACGCTCTTCGCCGGCAAGGACTTCGTCTCCCCGCACGCGGGCCGCGACTGCGCCGCCGACGTCTACCGGCAGGCCGGGATCACCGACCCGCGCCGTCAGATCGACGCGGTCGAGATGTACGTGCCGTTCTCCTGGTACGAGCCGATGTGGCTGGAGAACCTGGGCTTCGCGGAGGAGGGCGAGGGCTGGAAGCTCACCGAGGCCGGGGTCACCGAGATCGGAGGCGACCTGCCCGTGAACCCCTCCGGCGGGGTGCTGTCCACCAACCCCATCGGCGCCTCCGGCATGATCCGCTTCGCGGAGGCGGCGCTCCAGGTGCGCGGGCAGGCGGGCGAGCACCAGGTCGAGGGGGCGCGCACGGTGCTCGGTCACGCGTACGGAGGGGGCGCGCAGTTCTTCTCCATGTGGCTGGTCGGGGATCGGCCGCCCGCGGTCTGAGGTCTGTCCGCGCCGCGGACCGGTCGCTACGCTGAGGCCCGGACGTACAGCGCAGTGTGACGATTGCGACGCGAGGGGAGAACGGACGTGGCGGACAGCACCGTGACCCAGCACGCCTGGTCGGGGCAGGACCTGCCGGACCTCGACCTGTCGGGGGCCGACTGGCGCTCCGGCAGCCAGGGGGTGGGCGACGTCCAGATCGCGTTCGTCGAGGGCTTCGTCGCGATGCGGAACGGGCGGCTTCCCGAGGCGCCGTCGATCCTCTTCGGCCCGGCCGAGTGGCGGGCGTTCGTGGCCAACGCCCGCGAGGGCGAGTTCGACCTCACCTGAGGCGGGGCCGTCGCCGCCTAGGGTGGCGGCCATGCACCCAGAGCGCGATCTGACCCGGCTGCTCGCCGGGATGCGGCCGGAACTCCACCCCGGCCGCTACGTCTTCACCACCGTGGCCGGTCCCGCCCCGGCGGGTCTCGCCCCCGTCGTCACCGTCGCCGAACGCGAGGGCCTGACGATGGTCGTACGCCTGGAGGACGCCGACGCGGCCTCGCTGGCGTACGACTACGTGGCCGGCTGGATCACCCTGCGGGTCCACTCGGCGCTCGACGCGGTCGGCCTCACCGCGGCCGTCGCGGGAGCGCTCGCCGACGCCGGCATGAGCTGCAACGTCGTCGCCGGCTACCACCACGACCACCTCTTCGTCGAACACGCCCGCGCCGACGAGGCCTTGGCCGTCCTGGAAGCGCTTGCCCGGCGCGTCTGAGGCTCCTTCACATCACCTTCACCATCATCCTCCGTACGGGCGCGCCCCGGCGTACGCTGGGTCCTTCAGGGGGCATCCGCCCCGGACGCACCCCTCGTGCGCCGGGCGTGCGCCCTCAGTGTGGGGGGGTGGGGTGAACCATGGCAGCACACACCGACGGACCGGCCGGCCAGGGCTTCCGTCGCTTGGGGCAAACGACCGAACGCGCCGCGGTCGAGGAGGAGGCGCACCGTCCGACGGGCCGCGCCCCGGACGGCGTGCCGGGCCGGGACCGGACCGGCGCGCACGCCGACGACGCCTTCCGTCGTGGCAGCCGGACCGCCGTCTCCGGGCCTGGCTTCGGAGCCGTGGAGCCCGCCGCCCGGAGCCGTGACCGGGCCCTCGACCACGGCCTCGGCCAGGGCCGCGAATCCACCGCCGAACGCGCCCCCGCGTCCGCGAAGGGCAGGGGCCTCGTCGCGCAGATCGGACGGTTCGGCACCGCCGCCGTCCGGCTCGCCTGGGCCTGCGCCGTCCTCGGCGCCGACGCCTCCCCGCGGCTCGCCGGCGCCGTCGCCGGACTCGGCGGGGACGAGGCCGCCCGGTGCGCCGAACGACTGCGCGCCGCCCGTGTCCTCGCCCCGGCCGAGCCCGGAACCGAAACCCTCGCCTTCGTCCACCCCCACCTCGCCACCGCCCTCAACGACGCCATCCCCGCCGCCACCCGCGTCGCCCTGCACGGCCAGGCCGCCTGGTGCGTCATCGACGCCGGACTCGGCTCCACCGCCGCCGCCCGCCACCTCATGGAGACCCACCCCGACGCCGACCCCTGGGTCGTACGACATCTACGCGCCGCCGCACGGGAGGCCCTGCGGGCCGGCGCCCCCGAGACCGCCCGCCGCTGCCTCGCCCGCGCCCTGCGCGAACCCCCCGACCGCGGCGAGCGCGCCGCCGTCCTCCACGAACTGCGCCGCGCCACCCTGCTCACCGCGCCCGCCACCGCCGTCGACCACCTCCGCGCCGTCCGTGCGGAACCGGCCCCCGGCGCCGTCCACCGCCACTCCCGGCTCCTCGCCCCCGGCGACCGGCCCGCCACCGACGCCCGCAGCCGTCCGCGCACCCAGCCCGAGAGGTTCCTGCGGGACGCCACCCGCGCCTGAGACCTCTGAGGCGCCCCTGCCGCCGCCCGCCCGGGTGCGCCCTCCGAGGTCGGCCGGGCGCTCCGCGTCACCGCCCGAAGGGCTCCCGCGACGCCGAGCGGAGCAACCGGCCGCGCCGGCCCGCCGACGGGAGCCGACCGGCCGGACCCGCGACCCCGCCCCGGCGCGCCGCATCCCGCGCCGGGGCACGTACCATGGCGGTATGTCCTTCCTCCGCCGCCGTAGCGCCGCCACACCCGCGGGCCCGGACTTCGACGTCCTGGCCATGGACCCCGGGGACTGGCCCGGCAATCTCGGCGCCGGTCTGCTTCCGGCACCCGACGGCAGCTGCCAGGGCGTCTTCCTCCGTTACGACCTGTTCGGCGGCCGCGGCCCCGCGATGATCATCGGCAACCTGCCGGAGGGCTCCCCGGCGCGCGAGCTCGCCGAGGGCCAGGTTCCCTTCGAGGTCGCCCAGCTGCTCGCCGCGCTGGAGAACGACGAGCCGGTCGAGGTCGTCGACAGGGAGGACGTGCCGGTGATGCAGGGCGACAACCTGCTCATCGTGCGCCGCCTCAAGCTTTCCGAGAGCCGGATCTCCTGCGTGCAGTTCGACCGCAGCGACAACGTCCTGGTCACCATCGCGAGTTGGGACCGGCCCATCACCGACGACCTGTACGCGCTGCTCAAGCCGCTGCCCGCCGAGCTGTTCCAGCAGGGCTGACCGGGAGGCGGGGGCCGATGAGCGCACGCGTCGACAGCTGGATCTGGGCGGTCCGGCTCACCAAGACCCGTTCCCAGGCCGCCGCGGCCTGCCGCGCCGGACACGTCAAGGTCAACGGGGAGCGGGCCAAGCCCGCCCAGCCCGTGAAACCGGGCGACGAGGTCCGCGTCTTCCACGGCGGCCGGCAGCGGATCGTCGAGGTGAAGCAGCTGCTCACCAAGCGGGTCGGCCCGGCCGTCGCCGCCGAGGCGTACGTCGACAACAGCCCGCCCCCGCCGCCGCGCGAGGAGATCGTCGTGGCCGGTGTGCGCGACCGCGGTGCCGGCCGCCCCACCAAGCGCGACCGCCGCGAGCTCGACCAGCTCCGCGGACTGCGCCCGTAAAACGCACGCGGTCCGCCCCCGACCGACGGGGGCGGACCGTACGCCTCACGGCACCAGCGCACCGAACGCGGACGCGAGCCGGGCCGCCGAGGTGCCGAGCCCCCTCGGGCCGCGGCGCAGCAGCGCCGTACCGCTGCCCGCGTGGACGTCCTCCGCCCCGTAACGCCGCACCTTGCGGTGCCAGTTGAGGATGCCCGCCAGCCAGTCCTCCAACTCCCGCAGATATGCCCCGAAGGCGGCACGCCCCTTCTCGCCGAGCCCGAAGTCCTCGTACAACAGCGGCACTTCGTGCTTCTTCACATGCTCGTACTGGCGCAGCCGACCCCGCATCAGGTCGTCGACCATCGCCACCGCCGTCGGGTAGTCGCAGTCGAAGAACGTCTGCAGCACCAGCACGCCGTTGTGCACCTCGCCCTCGACCTCGATCTCCTTCTGGTACGAGAAGAGGTCGTTGAGCAGGGCCGCGTAGTCCATGACCGAGCCCTCGAGCGCCCGCACCGTGCCCGAGCGGAAGAGCTCCGGCGGCAGCTCGGCGGCGTGCCGCAGCCGGCACAGCGACATGGTCAGTTCCGAACCGAAGGTGCTCCGGCGCATCTCGATGTAGTCCACGGGGTCGGGCACCCGGTGCTGCGCCTGGTTGTGCAGCTCCCACAGCCAGCTGTCGAGCATCGCGTCGACCGCCGTGCGGAACTGGCTGCGGGCTTCGTCGGTCATCGGACCGGCCGTCCGCGCCCACAGGTCGGCCAGTGAGCGTTCCATCGGGTTCACCGCGAGTGCCGTCCCGGCGGCCGGTTCGTCCAGCGGCATACACGCCTTGAACCGGCTGGTCTGCTCCTTCGCGCCGAGCAGGTTACGCGAGCGCCCGAAGACGAAGGGGTAGTAGTCGTCCCCATAAGTGCCCCAGGTCAGCCACTGGGCGCTGAGGACCAGCTCCTCCAGGCCGGCGTCCGGGTCGAGCCCCGCCGAGCAGAGGGCCAGATCGAAGCCCTCGGCCATCGGCCGGTCCCAGATGTCGTCGAGCAGTCCCATCGCCTCCGCCCAGTCGAGGGACCGGCGCCGGGCCTCCTCGTGGTGCGGGTTGAGCGTCAGCGGGTACGGCAGGTCGAACTCCGGAAGCAGCGAGGGCCCCACCTTCCGGTGCGGTACGTGGGTGAGCGAGCGCAGCCGGCTCACGGCGGGCCGGCCGAAGAGGTTCCGGATGTCCAGGGCCGAGGTGCCGATCACCCCGTCCGTCCGCGAAGGGCCGCTCACCATGCCCTCGTTCATGTAGCGGCTGGAGCGCATGTGCCACTCGTGGCCGCCCGACTGCCAGTCCTGCAGGCCCTTGGTGTACGCGGCGACGGCCGCGGCCTCCCCGGGACCCAGGCCGTGCTCCAGGCACAGCGCCGGCACCTCGGTGAGCGCGGTGTTCTCGAACTGCTGGAGCCGCGAGGTCAGCAGGTCGTTGACGGCCTCGGCCGCCTCCTGCGTCGTACAGCCGAGGAACTTCTCCAGGACGAGGACGCCGTTGCTGTTCTCGCCCTCGTCCTCGACCTCACGCTGGTACGAGAACAGGTCGTTGCGCAGATGGACCGCGTCGGAGAAGGCGTCCCGCAGCACGCGCAGCGGCCGGGAGTGAGCGACCCGCTCGGGCACCTCGGCGCCCGCCGCGTACTCGACGAGCCCCGCCGACCAGGGGGCGCCGCCCACCTTGCGGCGCATCTCGATGTACTCGACCGGGTTGGCGATCCGCCCCTCGTTGATGTTGTCGAGCTCCCACAGCGACTCGTACAGCAGGTGCTCCGTCGCCTCGGCGAAGCGCACCCGCCAGGCCGCCGACATCGACGGCACGGTGCGCCGCCACAGGTCCGCGAGGCCCGCCTCCACCGGATTGGTCGGCTCCGGCATCCCCGCCGCCGGATCGGCGGGCATGAACAGCGGCAGCCGGTCGAGATACGCCTTGCCGCCGGCCCGGTCCTGGGTGCGCTTGAAGATCTCCAGGAAGTGGTCGTCGAAGAAGAACACCCAGGTGTACCAGTCGGTGACGAGGGACAGGGCCCGCTCGTCGCAGTCCGGATGGGTGTAGGAGCAGAGCAGCGCGTAGTCGTGGGACTGGAGGTCCTCCTCCTCCCAGATGCCGGAGCCCTCCAGCATGCCCATCTGCCGAGCCCAGTCGCATGTGTGCGTGCGGGCCGCCTCCACATGGGGATTGAGCCGCGCCGGATACGGGACGTAGAAATCCGGCAGAACGAAGGGCTGAGCCATGCCAGGGAGGCCTTTCGGTGAGCGTGGGGTCGTCCGGCCGAGCATTACCCCTCGACCCCCGCGCTCACGCGAACACCGGAATAGTCATATGAACGCCGGGAGATGCCGCCCGGACCGCGATCCGGCGGCGCCTGGGTCCCACGGCGCGGGTTTCGGTCCCGCCTCTCCTCAGCCCTGGGAAACCCGCACGTCAGCGGCCTTCACGAAGGCCACCCGATGGCCGAACTGGATCTCGTAGTACTCCTCCCGGCCGCGGACGACCTGGTGACCCGAAGGGTCGAACACCGGCGCGAAGTAGTACTCGCCCGGAGTGCGTCCGCCCACCACGTACCGCTGACCGGCGAGCAGCCGGTACGGCAACGGGGACACCGACTGCACCGGAACCCCCGCGGGGTAGGCCGAGGCCTCCGGATACGCTCGCCCGTACACCGGCACCGACGCCAGGCCCTCCCTCGGGGTCAGCACCTCGCCGCGCGCGTTCACCGCCGTCGGCTCCTCCTTCGGATTGTGGAACCACGCCTTCTGCCCGAGGTACCAGATCGCCGTCCACTCTCCCCGCCGCTCCGCCACCGCATAGCTCTGACCCGTCGAGGCACGCGCCCCCGTGTCGTTGACCCCGGTGGTCGAATCCTGCCCGCCCGGCCGCAGACCGATGTCCTTCACCAGCGGCGCGTCGGCGCTCGGCGCGGTGTGCAGGCGCACCGCACCGCTCCCGTGCGGCGCGCACGCCTCCCCGGCCTTCACGCACCCCGTGTACACCGGCCGGTGGGAGGCGTAGTCCGGGCGGATCGTCACCACCCCGGCGTCCGGGCCCGCGCTCGGCGTGATCGGCCGGCCCAGCAGCCGGAAGTAGTGCGCCCAGTCCCAGTACGGACCCGGGTCGGTGTGCATGCCCCGGATCGTCGAGGTGACCGTCCCCGGCACGTTGTCGTGACCCAGCACGTGCTGCCGGTCCAGCGGGATGCCGTACCGCTTCGCCAGATGGCGCACCAGACGCGCGGACGCCCGGTACATCGCCTCCGTGTACCAGGAGTCCGGCGCGGTGAGGAACCCCTCGTGCTCCAGACCCACCGACTTGGCGTTCACGAACCAGTTGCCCGCGTGCCAGCCCACGTCCTTCAGCGGCACGTGCTGCGCGATGTGCCCGTCCGAGGAGCGCAGCGAGTACTGCCACGACACGTACGCCGGGTTCTGCACCAGCTTCAGGGTGGTGTCCCAGGTCGCCTCGGTGTCGTGGATCACGATGTAGTCGATCGACTGCGACACCGGCCGGTCCGCCTTGTCGTGGTTGCCGTAGTCGCCGTCCCCGAACTCCTCGTACGGCGCCGGGATCCACTCGCACGCCACCGTCGCGGGGCACTCCACCGGCCCCTTCGCCGGCGCCCGCAGGCCCAGCGCGGCCAGCTGCCCGGTGTCCGGCGCCACGTCCGGATCGGCCGGCAGGGTCACCAGCTGCCCGCTGTCCGTGCGGCGCGACTGGCCACCCCGGATCACGTCGAACACCTCGTCCGCGTACACCGCCGCCGTGCCGGTGTCCTCCGCACCCGAGTAGCGCGCCACCGCCCCGTACCAGTCGGCCGGATCCGTACTCGCGGGCAGTCCCGCCTCGCGCTGCGCCGCCGCCAGCAGAGCCGCACCACCCTCGATGTTCGCCGCCGTCGTGGTGCGCAACTCCTCGGCCGACCGGCCCGACAGCGCGGCGGCCCGCTCCAGCGTCCGCAACCGCGCCGGCAGCTCCGCCGCCGCGGGCAGCGGCGCCTCGGCCCCCACCCGAGGTGCCCGCGCATCGTCCCCGCGCGCGTCCTCCTCGCCCTCCGAGTGGTGCGGCGCCTCGGCGAGCGCGCCCGCCGCGTCCGTCAGATGCATCGGACCGTAGCCGCCCGTCACACTCGGCGCGCCGCCGTGGGCGTCCCAGCGCGACTGGAGATACGACACGGCGAGCAGCACGCTCGGCGGAACACCGTGCCGCTCGGCCGCCGCCGCGAACTGCCCCTGGAGCGAACCCGCGACGGGCCCCTCGGCGGTGGCGGACGGCGCGCCGGACAACAGGGGGAGGAGCAGGACGGCGGGTGCGACCCGTCTGAGGGAGGTGGAACGGAGCAAGGCAGCCTCCAGGCACGGATGGGGGAGCGGGGGCGTGCGGAACCGAACCCGTACAGGGGTAGCCGCTCCCGGACCATCCGTCAATCACCCCTCGTTGTCGGCGATTTCCCACGTCAGACCGGCTGGAGAGGAGTTTCGCCGGGGCGGCGCGCCCGCCTGCGGCGCGTCAGTGGCGTGGACCAATGACTCAGGGGCGCAGGGGCGCAGACCCGCTCGGGGCTCAGGCCGCCCGTGGGGTGTTCCGCTCCGAGCGGAACGAAGAAGCGCCGCGCTCCCGGTGTGTCGGCACCGGGCGCGCGGCGCGCCACCCCCGTCTCGTGTCGGAACCGCTCAGCGCGTCCCGACCGCCGCGCGCACGGCCCGCCGTGCCATGGCGCAGTCGTCGTGCAGCCGCCGCAGCAGCAGCCGCTGTTCCTCACCCGGCGAGACCGCCCCGGCGGGCACCGGCACCGAACCGGCCGGCGGCGCCTCCTTGATCGTCCGCTGCACCGCCGTCTCGTACGTACGGATCTCCCTGGTCAGCACGATCATCAGATTCACCAGGAACGCGTCCCGCGACGCCGTGCCCGCCTGCTGCGCCAGCTGACTGATCTGGCGCCGCGCCAGCGGAGCGTCACCGAGCACCGCCCACAACGTCGCCAGGTCATAGCCCGGCAGATACCAGCCCGCATGCTCCCAGTCGACCAGCACAGGACCGGCGGGCGACAACAGCATGTTGGAGAGCAGGGCGTCACCGTGACAGAACTGCCCCATGCCCTGCCGGCCCCCCGCGTGCGCGAGACCGTGCAGCAGCTTCTGCAGATCGTCCCGGTCCCGGTCGGTGAAGAGCCCCAGTTCGTGATAGCGGGCGATCCGGGCCCCGTAGTCGAGCGGCGCGTCGAACGTCCCGGCCGGCGGCCGCCAGGCGTTCAGCCGGGCGATCGCGCCGAGCGCGGCCCGCACGTCCGCCCGGGGCGGGGCCTCGACCGGGTGACGGGTCAGCGCCGCCGCCCGTCCGGGCATCCGCTCGATGACCAGCGTGCAGTTCTCCGGATCCGCGGCGATCAACCGCGGCGCACGCACCGGTGGCCGGTGCCGGACGAAGGTGCGGTACGACGCTATTTCGTGACGGAACCGCTCGACCCACGCGGGGGAATGGTCCAGTAAACACTTCGCGACCGCCGTGGTCCTTCCGGTCGTCCCGACGATCAGCACGGAACGGCCGCTGCGCCGCAGCACCTGCACCGGGTTGAACTCCGGGCAGATCCGGTGCACGGACGCGATGGCCATGCGCAGCTGCGCCCCCTGGGGGCCGGACAGGTCGATTCTCCCGCTGGGCGGCTGGACGGTGCTCCCCGCCCAGCGCCTCGGCCGCGCCGCTCCCTGCGTCGGAGCGGGGGCGAGGTACGGTCCGGAACCGGCCGGAATGGTGCGGTGCAGCGGCCGGGGCGGTGCGGACACGGAGGACGATGCTGTGTACATGGAGGAGACAGATCCCTTCGTGCGCCGACGATTTGCGTGCGTCGCCCCGCCCGCCCGACCGATCCGCACCCTGGGGAAAATGAGGGCCGGTCGACGGGGCGGGGTGGCGCGTTCCTACCTGACACCCGGGCGCGGGTGGCGGAACATCGGGCGCACCCTGGCGAACCCTGGCGAATAGTCGCCAGCCCTATGACAGGGGGTTAGTGTCAAGTCAGCCGAGAACCTGGGGGCTTAGACGTGACCGGACAGACCAACACCCGCCTGGCAGACCTCTTCGGCCTGGCCGGCTGGTCCAAGGGCGAACTCGCGAGACTCGTGAACCGGCAGGCGGCGGCCATGGGCCACCCCCAGCTGGCGACCGACACCTCGCGGGTGCGGCGCTGGATCGACATGGGGGAGACCCCGCGCGATCCCGTACCCCGGGTGTTGGCAGCGCTGTTCACCGAGCGACTCGGCCGTGTCGTGACCATCGAGGACCTCGGGTTCGTACGACACGGGCGCGCCGGCAAACGGCGGGACGTCAGGAACGACGACAACCCTGACGGGCTGCCCTGGGCGCCCGAGCGTACGGCAGCGGTCCTCACCGAATTCACGGGAATGGACCTCATGCTCAACCGACGCGGCCTGGTGGGCGCGGGCGCCGCGCTTGCCGCCGGCTCCGTACTCACCAAAGCCATGCACGACTGGCTCCACACCGACCCCGCACGCCCCGGCGCAGCCCCCCGCGCCATCGATCCCCTCCACGCCGACCCCGCTGGGTACGACCGCTACGAGGCCGCCCCCATCGGGTCGGAGGAGATCGAGGCCCTGGAGCGCTCCGTCGAGGTCTTCCGTGCCTGGGACGCCTCACGTGGCGGCGGCCTTCAGCGCAAGGCCGTGGTGGGCCAGCTCAACGAGGTGGGCGGGATGCTCGCTTACCACCACCCCGACCACCTCCAGCGCCGCCTGTGGGGCGTGGCCGCCAACCTGGCCGTGCTGGCCGGTTGGATGTCCCACGACGTGGGCCTCGAACCCACCGCCCAGAAGTACTTCGTGATCGCCGCGCACGCGGCCCGCGAGGGCGGCGACCGGCCGCGGGCCGGTGAGGCGCTGTCCCGCGCCGCCCGCCAGATGGTGCACCTCGGGCGGCCGGACGAGGCCCTCGACCTGATGAAGCTGGCCAAGTCCGGTGCGGGGGAGCGGCTGCTGCCGCGTACCCAGGCCATGTTCCAGACCATCGAGGCCTGGGCGCAGGCGTCGATGGGCCGCGGCCAGGCCATGCGCCGGACCCTCGGCGAGGCGGAGGAGCTCTTCGTCTCCGACCGGGGCGACGAGAAGCCGAGCTGGATGCAGAACTTCGACGAGGCCGACCTCCACGGCATGCAGGCGCTGGCCTACCGCACCCTCGCCGAGCACGACCCGGCCGCAGCGGTCCCGGCGCAGCGCCACGCCAAGATGGCCCTCGAACTGCGGCGCCACGGGCACGACCGCTCGAAGCTCTTCGACCACATCTCGCTCGCCTCGGCCTGCTTCATCGCCGACGACCCCGAACAGGCGGACCGCTACGCCCGGCTCGCCCTGGTCTCCATGGGTGACACGTCCTCGCACCGGACATGGGACAGGCTGCGCGAGATGTACCGGCTGACCGGGCAGTATTCGGGCTACAGCAAGATCGAGGACCTTCGGGAGGAGATCGCGATCGCGCTCCCGAAGGCGCCCGCGAACCGCCCGAGGACCGGAGAGGCATGAGGGGCGCGCGGGATCCGAGGGGCGTCAGGAGCCGTCTTTCGGGGCGCGGTGGGGACCGCGGAGCGGGGCGTCGGAGGGCGCCGCTGTCCGGTGGTTCCTGACGCCTGTGTGCCGGACGCCGGTGCGGGGTTACGGCGGTGATGCCGGCCCTGCCTTGCGCAGAGCGGAGGACCGGGGCCCGGGGACGGGGCCACCGGTCGGCTCAGGCGCGGACCGGGTGGCCTCGGACGCCTGCCTCCCGGACGTCTGCCTCCCGGACAGGGGGCGCTCGGGCCGGACCGGGCTAGCCTCCGACCCGTACCACCATCACACAGGCGTCGTCCTCGCGCGGCCCCTCACCGAACTCCTCGACCACCGACCGGACACAGTCCTGAGCGTCGCGCGCGGCGGCCAGCCGTGGCGCGAGGGCCAGGAGCCGCTCCGTACCGCTGTCGTCCATGCAGTCCCCGGTCCGGGTCAGACCGTCGGTGTGCAGCATGAGCACGTCGCCGGGCAGCAGCCGTGTCTCGGCCTCCTCGTACGCCGCACCGGTCGTCGCCCCGAGGAGCACCCCTTCCGGCCGGGCCAGCGTCCGTCCCGTCCCGTCGCGGAAGAGCAGCGGGGCGGGGTGGCCGGCCTGCGACCAGGTGAGGGTCTGGGTGGCCGGATCGTAGCGGCAGCACATCGCGCTGCCGAGCGCGGGCTGGACGGAGGTCTCCAGAAGCTGGTTGAGGTGACCCATCAGGGCGCCCGGCCGGATCCCGGCCACCGCCATGCCGCGCAGCGCGCCCAGGAGCATCGCCATCGAGGACGTCGCCGCGACACCGTGCCCGGTCAGGTCGCCCACGGTGAGCAGCGCGTCCCCGTCCGGGAGCGCCAGCGCGTCGTACCAGTCGCCGCCGATGAGACCGGTGCTCGCCGCCGGCAGATAGTGTCCGGCCACGTCGAGCGGGGCCGGTCCGTCGTGGGCGAAGCGGAGGGAGCCGCGCCAGGGCGGCAGCACGGCCTCCTGGAGCTCCACGGCCACCCGGCGCTCGGTGTGCTCGATGTGCTGGTGGCGCTGGAGGCTGTCCCGGCTCTCGCGGACCGCCCGCTCGCTGCGGCGCAGCTCGCTGACGTCCCGTAAGACGGCCCACATGGAGGCCGTGCAGCCGTCGGAGTCGAGGACCGGCTCACCGGTCATGTGGACCGTGCGGACCCGGCCGTCGGTGCGGACGATCCGGAACTCGCCGTCGATCGGCTTCCCGTCGATCAGGCAGTCCGTGACCATCGCCTGAAGAATGGGCTGGTCCTCGGCGAACACCATCGACGGCAGCTCGTCGAGCGACATCGGGCCGCTCTCCTGCGGGCGGCCGAAGATCTGGAACAGCTCCTCGGACCAGTGCACGTCGTCGGTGAGCAGATCCCACTCGGCACTGCCGACCCGGGAGAGCAGCGAACCCGTGAGCCGGGGAGCCGGCTCGGGCTGGGCGTAGGCCGCCGGGGCGTTGCGACGCGCCGAGTCCTGACGCGTGGAGTCCTGATACGCCGGGTCCCGATACGGCGAGTCCCGATACGGCGAGTCCTGGTGCGGCGGGGCGTCGGCGAGGTCGCCGGGGAGACCGGCCTTCAGCTGGCCCAGGTGGGCGCGCAGGTCGTCGAGTTGGTGCACCGCCAGATCGCACAGGGCGCGCTGCCAGCGGCCCTGCGGGTCGTCCTCGTCCGTGACGGCGTCCCGGCGCACCGCGTCCACGTCAACGCGCAGACGGCGCGTCTGCGAGATGAGTGCGTCCACCGCGCCGGGCTCGGGCGGTTGGGCGGGACGGTCCGCGAAGAGAGGGGACGGCATGTCGTACTCCGATGCAGGCGACGTGGCGCGGCCAAGTCTGGAAAGTGAAGCCCGGATACGACTTTGGCACAGCCCACGGCACCTCGTAAGCCATTTGGCAACACTCGATACGGTGGTGCTTCTGGCATATGTCAAAGGCCCACATGGGACCGGTAGACATTCGGCCACGCGGCCACGGGTTACGGTGCTGCTGTGGTGAGCGACGAGGTGAACTCAATGGGTACGGCCGTACTGCTGGCCGCGGCGCCGGCCGGACGAGGACGGGCCATGGACGCGGCGTCGGTGCTGCCCGCGCTCGCGGCGGTGCCGGCCGGGGTGCTCGCCGGCACGGACATGGCGACGGTCGTCGAACTGGCGGACCCACTCGACCCCCAGGCCGTCCTCACCCGGCTCCGTTCCGCCGCGGCGGCGCCGGGGCCGTTGGCCCTGTATCTCGCGGGTCAGCTCCAACTCGACCGCCGCCAACGGCTGCCCCACCTCGCGCTCGCCCGCAGCACGCCGACGACCCTGCGCTACACGGGACTTCCCTGGCACTGGCTGGCCACGGAACTCGCCCCGCGCCGGCCCGGCACGACCACCGTCGTCGCCGACCTCGCCGCCGACCCGGAGCTCTGGCAGCGCCTCGCCGCCGACCCCGGCGCGCTCGATCTCGGCCCGGCCGTCCCGCTCTTCGCCCGCGTCACCCCCTTCCCCCGCCGAGGCGCGCTCACCACTCCCGAGTACCTCCGCCACTTCGCCACCCTCTGGCGCACCGGCGCCCGGCCCCCGCTCCCCGCCCTCCACGCGGAGGCGGCCGCGGCGGCGGCCCAGTCGACCCCCCAGACGCAGGCGGTCCTGCTCACCCCGCCCGCCGCCTCCCACCAGCCGACCCCCTTCGCCGCTCCCGTGGTCTCGGTCGCGTCGAGCGCTCTGGTGGAGTCCCCGCCCACACGCCGCCTGGGCACCGCCGCCCCGGCGCGGGCGCGCGACGGCGGCGGCCTGAACGGCGCGCCGTCGTGGGATCCACGGACCGCCGCCGAGACAGGGCCTGTCGCCGCGCCGGTCACACCGAGGCCCGACACGCCCGTGGGCCCTGCGCGAGGTGAGAACGACACGACCGCCGCCGCACCGGCTCCGGCGGGTCCTGCCACGACGCCGGTGCCGGCCACCACCGGAACCGACGTGCCGCCGGCTGCGCCGTCGGAGGCCGACAGTGCTGTGGAGGTCTCGGCGCGTGGCCGCGCCGAGATGGCGGGCACGCCACGCGGCGGCGGATCGCCGTTCCTGGCTGGTTCGGTGGCCGCCGCGCGGTGGCAAGTGGCGGAGACCGGCGCCGGCGCGGCGATCGCGAGCCCTCAGCCCGGGGGAGCCGTTCGTCCGCCACGGGACGGGCTCGTCCCGGCGGCGGCTGAGGCGGACGGCGACGGCTCGCCGCCGACCGGTCCGTCGGCTGCCGAGACGCAGCCGGTCACGCCGGACGGCGTCCCGTCCGTGGTCGCGCCGCGCGAAGCACGCGACGCGTCCGCGCCCCACTCCGAGCCCCGGCCCGCCCCGTCGGACCCCGGCACGTCGGACCCCGGGTCCGCCCCGGCAGTGACCGGCCCCGGAGCCGCATCCCCGCCGCCGGCCGGCGGGGGCACCGGCACCGGCTCCGTCACGCCCGAGTCCCCGGCCGCGCCGGCAGAGACCGACACCGGCTCCGTCCCGCCCGAGTCCCCGGCCGCGCCGGCAGAGACCGACACCGGCTCCGTCACGCCCGAGTCCCCGGCCGCGCTGGCAGAGACCGACACCGGCCTCGTCCCGCCCGGGATCGCCTTCCTGCCTGCGGCCGGCGGGACCGGCGTCGTGCCTCCCGGTGGGGCGTCCGCGCCGTCGGTCACGGACGTGCCCGGGTTGCGGCCCACGCCGGCAGAGACCGGCCCCGGGGTTGCATCCCCGCCAGCGGTCGGCGGGCGCGGCGTCGTGCCACCCGGTGGGTCGTCTGCGGCGTCGGGCACCGCCGCGTCCGCGTCGCCGGCCGCGTCGGCAGAGGGCCTTGTCCCGTCCGGGGCCGCGTCCCCACCTGCGGTCGGCGGGCGCGGCGTCGTTCCGCCCGGCGGGTCGTCCTCGCCGTCGGGCACCGCCCCGTCCGAGCCCCGGCCCGCCCCGTCGGGCACAGGCACCGGCTCCGTCCCGCCCGAGTCGCCGGCCGCGTCGACAGGGACCGGCACCGGCCTTGTGTCGTCTGGGGCCGCATCCCGGCCGTCGGTCGGCGGGACCGGCGGCGTCACCGCCACGTCCGAACCCCGGCCCGCGCCGTCGGACACCGGCATCGGCCTTGCCTCGCCCGGGATCGCATCCCCGCCGTCGGTCGGCGGGACCGGCGTCGTCACCGCCGCGTCGGATACCGGCACCGGCACCGGGACTGGCACCGCCGCCGGCGTCGCCGCACCCGAACCCACCCCCGTAACCGTGCCCCCGCGCCCCACGCACGCACCCGGGCCGCCTCGGCCCGGTGGGGGTGTGGATCCGCATCAGGCGATTCTCGCGGCGGCGATGGCCGGGCGGCACGGGGAGGCGGCGGCGGTGGCCGCCGCGTGGGAGAGCGACGCGTTGCGGCGGTACGGGCCGCGGTCGGGGGAGGCCGTGCACTGGGTGGAGGTACGGGCGGATCTCGCGCGGCTCGCGGGGGAGCCGGCGCGGAGCTGCGAGTTGTGGATCGCCGCCGCGCAGGCCCGGCTCGGGATGCGGCAGGGGCCGGACGAGCCCGACGTCGAGGGCGCGGTGGACCGGGCCCATCACCAGTGGGAGCAGATCCGGGACCCGGCCAGGGCCCGGGCCCTCGGGCCCGCGCTCGTCGAGTTGCGCCGCGCCGTGCCCGGCCGCCGCGCCGGCGCGCTCGCCGCACTGCAGCGGAGAATGGGCTGATGAAGTCACTTGCCACCAGCCAGCGTTCGCTTCGCGACCCCGCCGTGCGCCACCCCCTGTGGCCGCCACTCACCGCGGGCGATCCCGTCACGTCCACCGACGCCGTCGCGTACCCCCTGGACATCGACTACGACTACGACCGCGTCCCGGACGACCTGTTCAGCCGCCCCGCCGCCCACGGCCTGGAGCGCTGGGCGCCGTTGCTGCCTCCGCTCGCCGCGCCGGGGCTCGGCGAGGGCGACACGCCGTTGGTGCGGCTCGCCGACGGAGTCTGGGTCAAGGACGAGTCCCGTAACCCGACCTGGAGCCACAAGGACCGCCTGAACAGGGTCACCGTGAGCGCCGCCGTGGCGTCCGGCGCGCGCGGGATCGTGGTGTCGTCCTCGGGCAACCACGGCGCGTCGGCCGCCGCCTACGCGGCCCGCGCGGGGCTGCCGTGCGTCGTCTTCACGTCTCCCTTCGCGCCGCCGGCCGTCGCCTCCCACGTGCGGGCCTACGGGGCGACCGTGCTGACGGTCCCGCAGGAGTCCGTCCGGCCGTTCATGCGCCGGATCGTCGACGAGCTCGGCTACCAGTCGGTCAGCAGCGTGACCGACACCGCGCACACCGGCCACCCCTTCGGGCCCGAGGGCTACAAGACCATCGCGTACGAGATCGCCCTCGACCTCGGGCGCGCCCCGGCCGCCGTCCATCTGCCCACCGGCTACGGTGAGTTGCTGTACGGCGTGGCCAAGGGCTTCCTGGAGCTGGCCCGGCTCGGCGTCACCGACTCCGTCCCGCGGGTGTACGCGACCGAGCCGGCCGCTGCGGGCGCGCTCACCGAGGCCATGCGCTCCGGCGCCGACACGGCGCGGGTGCCGGTCGGGCCGACCGCCGCGTACGCCATCGACTGCGAGATCAGCGGCTACCGCGGAGTCGTCGCCCTCCGCGAGACCGGAGGTACGGCCCGTACCGTGACGGACGATCAGATGGCCGAGGCGCAGGCGGAGCTGGCCGCGCAAGGACTGTGGTGCGAGTTGTCCTCCGCGGCCGGTCTCGCGGGCCTGCGCGCCCATGGCCCGGTCGACGAGGACGGACCCGTCGTCTGCGTGGTCACCTCCAGCGGCTTCAAGGACACCGCCACGGCCCGCGCCACCCACGCGCCCATGGACCTGGAGTGGGCGGAGGTGAAGGCCCTGCTGACCGAGGCCCCGTCCCCGTAGGGCAGGTCATGTCGGAGTAGGGCCCGGAGTAGGGCCCGTCGATCCCTCCTCGGCTCTACGAAGCGGCCTCCGCCGCGGTCCGGGCCTCCTCGTACGACTGCGGCACGTCCTCGGACAGCCTGACCACCCGCAGCCCGAAGCGGTACGAGCCGACGGCCTGCGCGACGGGGATGAACAGGAGGCTGAAGTGCTCCTGGCCGCGGGCCGTGGCGATGCCGCCCAGGTCGAGGACCGAGTCCGGCGACCAGCCCAGGTCGTGGAGGAGGCCACGGACGGTGTCCTTGGCGGTCGGGTCGTCACCGGAGAGGAAGACGGTGCTGGGGCCCTCCAGGGAGTCGGGGGCGATCATGACGAGACGGTCGAGGGTGCAGAGGGTCTTCACGACTCGGGTGTCGGGGAAGGCGCGTTGGAGTTCCTCACCGAGGCTCTCGCCGAGGTGGGAGAGGTCGCCGGCGTCGGTGAAGCCGACGGCGACGTCGAGCAGCACCTTGCCCGCGAGGGCCGGTGCGCCGACGGAGGTGAGCAGGGCGAGGGAGGCCGTGCCGGGGGTCGCGTTGACCACGACGTCGGCCGCGGCGACCGCCGCCTCCGTCGAGACGACCGGCACGTTCCCGCCGTGCGCCGCCGTCTCGTCCGGCTTGCGCGAGCCGAGGACCACCTCGTGTCCCGCCGCGTTCCACGCGCCGGCGAGTGCGCGACCGACATTGCCCGTTCCGAGGATTCCGATTCTCATGGGCCTGACGCTATGGCGGACCCTTCCGACCTCACCTCGGCCCGGGGAAGGGAGACTTCTCGGCCATCGGTCGTACGTCCCCGGGCCGGGGGCGACGTGCGACCACCTGACATCATCGACGCATGGCCCCGACCACGCCCGGCACCGACCCGCCCCTCGTCCCCGGCGCCGCACCGTCCGCACCGTCCGCCCCGCTCGTGAGGGACTCGCTCGTGACGGACGAGCTCGTCACCGACCGGCTCGTGCTCCGGCCCGTACGCGTAGGGGACATCCCGGGGGTGACGCGACTGTGGAGAGACCCGGACGTGCGGCGCCATCTGGGCGGCCCGGTCGTCGAATCCGTCATCCGCATCCGGCAGCGGCGGATCGTCGGCGCACCCGGCTTCCACGCCGTCGAGCGGGCCTCCGACGGCACGCTGCTCGGCCTGGTCACCGTGGAGAAGGACGCGCGGAACGGGGAGACGGAGGTCTCGTACCAGTTCCTCCCTGAGCACTGGGGGCGGGGGTACGCGCGCGAGGCCGTCGCCGCGGCGGTGGAGCGGGCCCTGGAGGACGTGCCGGTCGTCGTCGCGGTCACCCAGGAGGCGAACGCACGCTCGCGCCGGCTGCTGGAGGCCGTCGGCATGACCCACGCCGAGTCCTTCGTGGAGTGGGACGCCCACCAGGTGTTGTACCGGCGCCGCGGGCGCGCCGCCTGACAGCCGGCCCTCGCCCCGAAGAAGGGATATGGCGAGCGGAGTTCAGCCGCTCCGCTCGCCGGCGGCGAGTGCCGCCACCGCCCGGTCGAGGCGGGCCTGCCGGGTCTTCGCCGTGCGTGCCTGCCACAGGCTCAGGATGATCAGATAGCGGTCGGTCCTCCCCAGCGCGTCGAAGGCGGACGCCGCCCGCGGGTCCGCCGCGAGGGCGGCGGCGAGGTCGTCCGGCACGGTGGCGTCCCTCTGCGAGGGGTACGCCTGCTGCCAGCGCCCGTCCGCCTGCGCCGCCCGCACCTCGGCGAGCCCCGGCTCCCGCATCCGGCCCTCCGCGAGGAGCACCTCGACCTGCCGGACGTTGACCTGCGACCACAGGCTGCGGGGCCGGCGCGGGGTGATCTTCTGCACGTAGGAGCGCTCGTCGCGGGCCTTGCGCTTGCCGGTGATCCAGCCGAAGGCGAGCGTGGCGTCGAGGATCTCGTCCGCGGTGGGGGAGGGGAGGCCGGAGCCGCTCCGCCCGAGCAGCAGCCAGATGCCCGGCGTGTCGCCGTGATGCTCCTCCAGCCAGGCCTCCAGCTCCTCGCCGTCGGCGAAAGCCATGAGTGCGAGTCCTTCGATCGTCTCCACCCGACACATCCTCCCCGACCGTCCCACCGACACCTGATGATCACCCTACGGGCAACGGGTGGACCTGGCGGCCGGATCAGAGCCGCGCGTGGGTGGTGATGTCCGACTCGAACTGCTCGATCAGGGCGGGAGTCACGGTCGGCCGGCACTGAGCGATCGCGTCGAGGTAGTCCTCGGTCGTCGCGCCGGGCGCCGCCCCCGACGCCTCGGCGGTACGGCCGCCCACCGACACCAGGTCCCGTTCGAAGGAGTTCTGGGCGGCGATCCGCGCCGCGTGCTCGATGTCGGCGGGGGTGAACAGGTCGCTCGCCGTGACGAGCGCGTCCACGTCGACGTCCGGCCTGGCGTCGGTGTAGCGGGCCCAGATCGCGGCCCGCGCGCCCTTGTCCGGCGTACCGATGGGGATGAGGTAGTCGAAGCGGCCGGGGCGCAGGAAGGCGGGGTCGAGGGAGCGGATGGAGTTGGTGGCACAGACGAGGAGCCGCTCGTCCCGCTCCCTGAACCGGGGGATGAGCTTGAGCAGTTCGTTGGTCACGCCGTGCATGCCGCCCGGCTGCACCGGTTCGGCCCGTACGGGCGCGATCTCCTCGACCTCGTCGATGAAGACGAGCACCCGCTCCAGCTCGGCGATCCGCGCGAACGCGGAGCGCAGCGCCGCCGCCAGGTTGCCGCCGTCGGCGAGGCGGGACGGCAGGATCTCGACGAACGGCCAGCCGAGCCGGGAGGCGATGGCGCGGGCGAACGTCGTCTTGCCGGTGCCGGGCGGACCGAAGAGGCCGATGGCGCGCGGCGGGCGCACTCCGTGCCGTGCGGCGCGCTCGGGCTCGGCGAGGGGAAGGACGACACGCCGTTCGATCAGGTCCTTCTCCCGTTCCATGCCGGCCACCTTGGCCCACAGGTCGGTGGGCAGGACCCGCCCGCCGAGGTCGTCGAGGAGACCGGCGGCCGGCCCGTGGAGCGGCTCGACCTTCTCGAAGTAGGCGACCGCGGGCTGCCGGGTGTATCCGGCGTTCAGCAGTCCTTCACCGAGGAGTTCCTCCTCGGGCAGCACATAGGCGATCCGGGCGACCCGCGCGGCCACCAGCCGTCGCTCCAGCTCCACCAGGAGGGCACTCGCCAGACCCCGGCCGCGCCACGCCGACGAGATCGCGATCCGCATCACCCAGGCCCGCTCCCCGGCGACGCAGGCGAGCGCGGCGCCGATGGGCGCGCCCTGGTGGACGGCGACGACGGCCGGCTGCCGGGAGGTGAGGGCGCCGATGCACTCGGCGAGCGAGAAGACGGACTCCTGGCCGAGGCCGGCCGTGGTGTCGATCAGATGGACGACTGCGGCGAGATCGCTCTCGCGGTAGTCGTGGATGAGCCAGTTCACCGGTGGTACCGCCCCTCGTGTGTGCTGTCGCGCTCCGTTTCGGCGAGGCTAGGCGGGGCGGCGGGGGCGGGTCGTGTGCCGTCGTGCACAAGCGGAGGGCTCCGATTGCGCCGTACCGGCTCTATGCGGGAGGCCGAGCCAGGGGGGCGGGACTGGGGCGGGGGCCGGGCAGGGGGCACGGCCGGGCATGCGCGAAGCCCCCGGAAGGCGGACCTTCCGGGGGCTTCGACGGGTCATACCGGTGTGCCACCGGCGAGCTGCCGGGCCCTGGAGCGGGCCATGCGGCGGGCCTTACGCCGGCGTACGGGCCGTCGGACGGGCCGTCGTACGGTCCGGCCGGCCGACCGTCAGTAGGCCGGGGCCAGCTTCGGGTTCGGGCCGTGGGCGTTCTGCTCGCGCTCGCCCTCACTGGCGTAGAAGACCAGCAGGACGATGAAGCCGACCAGCGGGATCAGACCGATGAGGATCCACCAGCCGCTGCGGCCGGTGTCGTGCAGACGGCGCACGGAGACCGCCAGGTTCGGGATCAGCACCGCCAGCACGTAGATGAGGCTGAGCAGCTGAATGCCGAGAGCGGCGTCGATGATCGACAGCACGATGGACGCGATCAGGTTGAACAGCTGGAACATCCAGAATTCCTTGCGGCGCGCCCGGCCGCTGAACACCGCGTACTTCTTGAATGCTTCGAGGTACCAGTTCACTTCGTCCCCCCAAGGACTGGGTTGTGAGCGGGAGCCTGTCCCTGTGGAGCAAGGCTTACGCAGAACTTATGTGGCCGAAACGGCGATGGTCAATTCGTTACCTGGCAGTGGCCGTTCACAGACCTGGACGGGACGAAAGTGAACGGCGTCGCCTCCTCGTACGAGGAGGCGACGCCGCTGCGGAGGGATCGGACCCGTTACGTCCTTCTCCTGCTCTTGCTGATGAGCAGTCCGCCTGCCGCCAGGGCGAACAGGCAGACACAGGCGCCGGTGATGACATTGCTGAGGATCGCACCGGTACCGGCGTCCCGGGATACCACCCACGGGGCGACGATCAGCCACGCGCCGAGCGGCAGGACCACGAAGTTCAGGTCCTGGGACCGTTCCGGAGCCATCGACATGCACAGTCCGAGGGCCGCGATGCTCAGGCCGACGATCAGGTTGTTGATGGCGAGTTCCGGCTTCGCGGCGGAGAAGTGCACCGTCCACGCGGAGACGGCGGCCCACAGACCGGCGAGGACCACGAGTTCCTCGACCGCCGCCACACCTCGGGTCTGGAGCATGCGGGCATAACGGTCCCGCATTTCCCCTGCGTCGGGGTGTCCTCGGATATCACCGGGACGGTGAGAGACGTCGGCCATGTGACTCGCCTCCTTCTGGCGTCTTGCGTGTCTGACCGCGCTCGCGGCATCGATACCGCGGTTTCATTGTGCTCTTATCTGGCCTTTATGTGTAGATGTGTCCGATAAGGGATCCGTACAGAAAACCCCCTCCTGATATGCACGGAATCACCAAATCCATCGTGCGTTCAACAAAAGTTCAGGACGATCAGGCGCGCGCGTACGGGCGCGTCATGATCTCCATGTTGTGGCCCGAAGGATCTTCGAAGTAGGCGCCGCGGCCACCGAAGAGACGATTGATCCGCCCCGGTTCGGTATGGCTCGGATCCGCGTAGTACGTCACGCGCATCCGCTCCAGGCGGTCGATCATCACGTCGAACTCCTCGTCGGGCACGAGGAACGCGTAGTGGGTGGGGGTGAAGGAGGCGTCCTCGGCGTCGTAGTAGTCGAGGGTGACGCCGTTGCCGGTGTCCACCGGCAGGAACGGTCCGAAGGGGGCACCGACCTCCAGGCCGAGCACCTCGGCCAGGAATTCGGCGGATACCCGCTTGTCACGGGCATGGATGACGGTGTGGTTGAGCTCGACGGCCACGGGGGGTCCTTTCGCGGGGTGGGCGCTGCTGTCCTCCGGCTCTCCCGTCCGCACGACGGCGGTACGGGACGGACGACCGCGGCGGACCCCGCGCCCGGCGACCCGGGGCGCTCACGCCACGGCCGGGCGCCTCTCTCGATCACGGCCCACGGCCGACCCGGCAGTCATACGATCAAGCTAACCCGGTCCGATCTTCTTCGGCAACGGGGTTTATGGCCATGTCGGCGTGTCGGCCAGGTCGGCGGTGTGGGCGAGCGGCGGCGAGTGGGGGCGCGGGCGCCGGGGCGAGGTGCGGCAGGGCCCCCGCGGCGTAGCCTGGAAGTGGACTCGGGGGTCTCACGTTCCACCGCCGGGAGGCGGACGACGATGGCCGCAATCCTTTCCAGGAGCTTCGACTCGGCAGACGAGACCCGCCCCTTCGAGGACGGCAAGGGCAGGCTGGACCTGCTCAACACGGACAACGGACAGGTCGGAAGGGCCGTGTTCGAGCCCGGCTGGCGCTGGACCCAGCATGTGAAGCCCATCGCCGGCACCGACAGCTGCCAGGCGCACCACGTCGGGTACGTCGTCAGCGGGCGGCTTCATGTCGTCATGGACGGCGGCGGCGAGGAAGCCGACCTCGGCCCCGGCGATTTCTACGAGGTCCAGCCCGGGCACGACGCCTGGGTGGTCGGCGACGAAGCCTGCGAACTCCTGGACTGGGTGGGCTTCGGCGACTACGCCATACGGTCCGGTTCCTGACCCCACGCGCAACGGTCCGGCTCCTGACCCCACGCGCAACGTGCGCGCCGGTCACGCATGCTCTCGAACCGCTTCGGGCTGGCGGTCGCCTGTGCGGCCGTCACGTCCGGCCGCCACGTGAGCGGCGGGGACGTGCGGTTCGGTCAGGCGTGACCGAACCGCACTCCGCGCCACGGCACCCGGTCCTCCGGGAACGCGTCCGGTGACCGCTGGCCGAGCGTGCGGGGCGGCGCCGCCTCGATGGCGGCGTCGGCGCCCTCCACCTGCCGCAGCCAGGCGCAGAGCGAGTCCCGCAGCTCGTCCGCCACGCGCCGGTGCGAGGTGAGCCCGGCGAGGTTCTCCAGTTCGTACGGATCGGACCGGAGGTCGTACAGCTCCGTCTCGCGATAGCGGTCGGCGGCCTCCTCGCGCCAGGCGTCCGACCCGGGAGGCGCCGTCACCACGTACTTCCAGCGATCCGTGCGCACCGCGCGTCCGATCACGTCCTCGCTGATCTGCACGAACACCGAGGCCGGGCGGTCCGGTTCGTCGCCCCCGCCGACCAAGGGGCGCAGTGAGCGGCCGTGCAGGCCCTCGGGCACCTTCAGGCCCGCCGCGTCGAGCAGCGTCGGCATCAGGTCGACGGTGGAGACGGGCCGGCGGATGCGACCGCCGCCCCGGAATCCAGGGCCGGTGAGCACGAACGGCACGCGCACCGACGCCTCGTGGGCCGAGCGCTTGTATTCGCCGTTGCGGGTACGGAAGTGCGAGCCGTGGTCGGCGGTCCACGCCAGCACGGTGTCGTCCTCGATGCCCAGGCTGCGCAGTGTGTCCCGGAGCCGGCCCACGCCCTCGTCCACCCGCTTGATCTGGCCCAGATAGCCGCCGAGGTGGCGGTGCGCGCCGCCGTGGGCCGCGCCCGGGCTGAGCGCGGCGAGATCCGGCGGCAGCCACCGTCCCTCGAAACGCTCCCGGTAACCCTCCGGGGCCGGGTAGTCGTCCGTGGCGTTCTGGTGGTGCGGTTCCAGGAGCGACAGGAAGAGCAGGAAAGGGCGTTCGTGGTGATCGGCGACGAAGCGGATCGCGGCGTCGATCAGCGCGTCCGACCGGTATCCCGGCAGCCTCACCGGCTCGTTCCGCTCGTCGTACAGCACCGTCCGGTACGCCTCGGAGGTGAACTCCAGCCGGTCCGAGGCGAGCCAGCGCGTGTAGCCGCCGCGCCGCTCGGCCGGCACCGGCCCGTCGGGGTGTTCCTCCCCGGCGAGGTGCCACTTGCCGATGTAACCGGTCACATAGCCGGCCTCGGCGAAGGCCCCGGCCAGGGTGGGGATTTCCGCTCGGAGCGGAAGACCGTTGCGGAACACCCCGGTCGCCGTCGGGAAGCGGCCGGTCTGCAGGGCGGCTCGCGCGGGCGCGCACACCGGGTTGGCGGTGATGGCCTGCTCGACCAAGGTGCCCTCGCGGGCCAGCCGGTCGAACTCGGGTGTCACATCAGCCGGGTTGCCGTGCACGCCGGTGGTGTCCCACCGCTGCTGGTCGGTGAGCACCACGATCACATGGGGCGGGGCGGTCGGCATGCGGATCCCTTCGGGGGGTGTGAGGGAATTAATTTCGCAGAGGAAGTAAAGAGCGCGCCAGCGCGTCTGCCAAGAGGGCCGAGGGCACGAAACCCGCGCGGGACACAAAGAAGCCGCCGAGTCCCCGGGCGTGCGGAACATGCGGCGTACGCGGAGCGGGTGGACCGGCGGACGGTGGGGAGGGGGCCGAACGGTGCGGAACGGCAACTATCCACAGGCTCCCCCGCCGCTCGGCCGACGGTGGTTGAATCGGCCCCCCAGCGCGGAACGCCCGAGACGAGACACGCATGAGCCTGACCTCCCACACCCCCCGACCGGCCGGTGACGGCCGACGCGAGACCAACGCGGCCACCGTCCTGCGCACCGTCCTCGACCACGGACCCGTGGCCCGCAGCGCCATTGCCCGCCTCTCGGGACTCAGCCCGGCCGCCGTCTCCCGCCAGGCCACCGATCTGCTCCGCCAGGGCCTGCTGCGGGAACTACCCGAGCGCCCCGACCCCGTGGGGCGGGGCCGCCCGCAGATCCCCGTCGACCTGCACATCGACACCCGCGCGAGCCCCGTCGTCGGTGGCGTCCACCTCGGCGTGCCCGCGTCCACCTTCGGCCTGGTCGACCTGCGCGGGCGGCTCGTCGCCCGGCGCGCCTTCGGACACGAGGGTGCCGACCCCCGGGTCCTGCCCGCCCTCGTGGCCCGGGCCCTGCGGGCCTTCCTCGCCGAACACGTCGGCGCGCGCCCGCTGCTCGGTGTCGGCGCGGCCGTCGGCGGCTGGGTGGACCCCGACCACGGGCGTGTCGTCCGTCACGACGCCCTCGGCTGGTACCACCGCCCCCTCGCCGCCGAACTCACCCGAGGCCTCGGCGGCCGTACGGTGCGGGTCGACAACCACGCCCGGGCCGTCGCCCAGTCGGAGACCCTCTTCGGTCGCCCCGAGGCCCGCCGCAGCCTGGTGCACCTCTTCGTCGGCAACGTGGCCGACGCGGCCCTCGGCATCGCCGGCGTCGTCCACCAGGGCCCCGGATCCGCCGCCGGCGACGTGGCCCATCTGCCCGTACCGGGCTCCACCGTCCCCTGCCCGTGCGGGCGTTCGGGCTGCCTGGAGGCCACCGTGTCCGACCGGACGCTCGGTGAGACCGCGTACCGCAGGGGGATCGTGCCCGACCCCGACTCGTCCCTGCTCGTCGACGCGGCGGCGACCGGCGACCGGCGCGCCGACCGACTGCTGCGCGAGCGGGCCCGCGCGGTGGGACGCGCCGTCGCGCTGCTGCTCGACGTCCTCAACCCCGACCTGGTGGTCGTCACCGAGCAGGCCAGCCTGCTCGACCCCGACTACCTGGAGGAGATCCGCGGCGCCGCGGTGGACCACTCGCACGTCTGCGACGACCCCGACCGGATCGTCGGCCCCCACGCGGGACCGGCCGCCATGCCCGTGGCGGCGGGCACGGTCCTGCTGCACCCCCTGTTCAGAAACCCGCTGCGGGGCCTCGAACGCCTCACGGCGTCCGCCGGCCCGCCGCCGGGCGAGCCGCACGGCTGACCCCGTCGTCATCGTGCCCCGGCCCCGGCCCCGCCCGGCCCGGCCCGGCCCGGAAAATTTCCGGGCCGCCGGCCCCGGCCGCTTACAGGATGCGCGCATGAACGCAGACACAGACCACCGGATACCGCCGCCCCGCACCGCCGACGAACGCGCCACCCTCACCGCGATGCTCCAGTTCCAGCGCGACACGCTGGCGGCGAAGTGCGCGGGCCTCACCCCCGAACAGCTCAAGACTCGCGCCGTCGCCCCCTCCGGACTGTCTCTGCTCGGCCTGGTGCGCCACGCGGCCGAGGTCGAACGCGGCTGGTTCCGCAACGTGATCAACGGCGAGGACAGCCGCAGCCCCTGGACCCCGCCCGGCTCCACCGACTGGGCCGACTTCGACGTCGACGACGCCGATGCGGACGAGGCCTTCACCGTCTGGCGCGAGGAATGCGCCCGGGCCCGTGCGATCGTGGACGCGGCACCCAGCCTCGACATGACCGGCGGCCTCGACGACGACACCTACTCGCTGCGCTACGTCCTCGCCCACATGATCGAGGAGTACGCGCGCCACAACGGCCATGCCGACCTGCTGCGCGAACGGATCGACGGCAGCACGGGCGAATGACGGCAGGGGGACCACGTCCGGCCCCTGGCTTGGAGCGGCCCGGGCCGACCACGGGCCCCGCTATCGGATCGAGCTGTAGGCGTCCGTCACGCAGTCCGCCGCGCACCGCCCCTGCTCGTACGCGTGCCGCAGCGCGGCGGCCGCGTGCTCGCGGGCGCCCTCCTCGTAACCGAAACGCTGATGGGCGAGCCGTACGACGTCCTCGACGGTGACGATCGTCGGCTCGCCCCGCCCCGCCGCACCCCGCGCGGCGGCGATCGCCAGCTCCGCGGAACGGGTCAGGGCCCGTACGTACGCCTGCCAGGCGAGGGCCCGCGCCCGGCGCGGCGCGAGCGGGCGCACCGCCCGGCCCTTCCAGCGCGCGCCGGCCGCGACGAGCACGGCGCCGGTCACCACCACCAGGACGCCGACGGGGGCGTCGGGACTCACATTCACACGGCCTGCCTTCCCCACCGGGGCCCGGCCCAACCGGGCGGGTCTCGCGGCGCGCCCGCGACCGGTGGCGCCGACTCTTTGGCCTTGGTGATGACACGTGTAAATTGAGCGTGTCACGCTGCCCGCAGCACCGCGCCGCCGCTCACGCACCGGCCAGGCCAGGAAGGCACGCCCATGTCCCCGGATTCCCCCCTCGTGACCACGACCCGCGGCCCGGTCCGCGGCGAACAGCGGGCCGACGGAAGCTGCCGTTTCCTCGGCATCCCCTACGCCGAGCCGCCGGTCGGCGCCCTCCGTTTCGCCGCGCCCGTGCCGCCCCGGCCATGGACCGAACCCCTGGACGCCACGGCGTACGGACCGACCGCCCAGCGCCGCCCCTTCGCCGAGGTGACCACCATCCCCGAACCGTCCGTGCCGGGCGCCGGCGTGCTCAACCTCAACGTGTTCACGCCCGAGCCTGACCCGGAGGCCGGACTTCCGGTGCTCGTGTGGATCCACGGCGGCGGCTATGTCGCGGGCTCGGCCGCCAGCCCGTGGTACGACGGGGCCGCGTTCAACCGTGACGGCGTGGTGCTCGTCTCGCTCGGCTACCGGCTCGGCGTCGAGGGTTTCCTCCATCTGGACGACGCCCCGGACAATCGTGGCGTACGGGACTGGATCGCCGCACTGGAGTGGGTGAGGGAGAACATCGCGCGCTTCGGCGGCGACCCGGCCAGGGTGACCGTCGCCGGGCAGTCGGCGGGCGGCGGCGCCGTGCAGACCCTGCTGGCCGTGCCGGCCGCGCGCGGACTCTTCCGTGGTGCACTCTCCGTCTCCGGCGCCGTGATGCGGCCCGACGGGCCGGCGGTCGCCCGTGCCGTCTCGCGCCTGTTCACCGCCCGCACCGGCCTGCCCGCCACGGCCGCCGCGCTCCAGGATCTGGGCGACGACGAGCTCAGCGACCTCCAGGACCGGCTCGGTGCCCCCGGGCCCGACCGCGAGGGGCTGCCGCCGATGCTGTCCCTCGCGCCCTTCGCCGACGGCGAGCTCATCCCCGAGCCGGTCCTGGATGCCCTGACAGCGGGTGACGCGGGCGCCGATATCCCGCTGATGCTGGGCTTCACCGCCCACGAGTTCGACATGATCCCCGCCCCCGGCCCCGACGCGCCGCCCCTGCCGGTCCTGCTCGGCGGCCTCGGCCTGGACGGGGACCGGGCGGCCGCCTTCTTTGAGGCGTACGCGGACAACGACCCCACCGGTCCCACCGGCTCCGTCGGTCACTTCGGCAAGGCCCTCACCGACGTGACCTTCCGTGCCCCGTCCCTCGCCGTCGCCGACGCCCGCGCGGAGCGCGAACGGCCCACCTGGCTCTACCAGTTCGAGTGGGCCTCGCCCGTCAACGGCCTGGCCTACCACTGCCTCGACCTGCCCTTCGCCTTCGACCTCCTCGACGCCGAGGGGGTCGAGGCCGCCGCCGGGCCCACCCCGCCCCAACCGCTCGCGGACGCCCTCCACCGCGCCTGGGTCGCCTTCGTCACCGACCAGGACCCGGGCCCTGACTGGCCCCCGTACACCTCCGCCACCCGCACCACCAGGCTCTGGAACGCACCCCCCACCACGGCCGACGACCCTCTCCGGCACGTCCGCGCGATCTGGCTCGACTGAGGGGCGGCAGGGTCGCCCCGCCGGGGTGTGGTTGAACACGTTCAACTTGTCTGGCAGGGTGGGGCCGGACATGCGTCGCCGACAGGGGAGAGCTCGTGAGGGGCGAAAACGGAGTGCGGGTTCCGGTCCGCGCGGTCACGCTGCTCCTGGTGGCGTTGCTGAGCGCGTGTGCCGGCCCGTACCAGTACTACGAGGGCACCGGCGTGCACGACGTCACGGCGGCCGAGGTAGCCGGGACCTGGGAGAACGTCGAGCGGACGCGGGTGACGTTGCACCGTGACGGCAGCGCGCTCGTCGAGCGGCTCGACGGCGCCGACTTCGACTTCGACCGAGGGTGGCGGCTGTCCGGCACGGGGACCTGGGAGCTGGCCGACCGCAGCGGGGGACAGCGCGTCCGCCTCACCCTGACGAAGCGGACCGCCGTGGAGGCGCGCCCCGCCGCCACCGCCGACCCCGCCGCCACAGACGGCGCAGCCGGCGCCGCCGGCGCCAGTGCCTCGGCCGATTCCGCCCCGGCCACCTACACCTGGCACTTCTACGTGGACCGCGCGGACGGCCCTGACTCCCACGGGGACGACGTCGTGCTGTTCTTCTTCTTCGGCGATCCCGACATCGGCAACACGTACGTCATGCGCCGCGCGCCGGATCAGCCGCCGAGCGGCACGCTTCGGTAGTGCGTCGTCAGCCGGCCGTCCTCGGAGAGGAGATGGAAGGCCAGCGACGGCGCCATCTCGTCCCGGTAGACGTAGTCCGTCGGGCCGCCGGTCTGTTCCCACGGCAGCTTCGAGGTCGACACCACGCCGGGCGCCACCAGGAGCGGGCGGTCGGCGAAGGTGGTGGCCGCGGCGGTGTGGGAGTGGCCGCAGAGGAAGGCGGTGACGGAGGGATGACGGCGGGTCAGGGCGGCGAGGCGGTCCTCGCCGAACTGGCGCAGGCCGTCGACGTAGGGCATGCCGAGCGTCGTCGGCGGGTGGTGGAAGCCCACGAAGACCGGAGTGCCCTCCGGCGTCCGCGCCAGTTCCTCCTCCAGCCAGGCCAGCGTCTCGTCCTCCAGGAAACCCTCGTCCTTGCCCGGCACCGACGAGTCGCACAGCGCGAGGACGAAGCCGTCCCGGCGGAGCACCTGGTTCACGGGCGCCTCCGGGGCCGGCGGCTCGGCGCCGAGCAGCACCCGCCGGAAGACGTCCCGGCGATCGTGGTTGCCCGGGCAGGTGAGCACCGGGTGCCGAGTGGTCAGGACGTTCTCGCGGATCCAGGCGTACTCCGACTCGGCGCCGTTGTCGGCGAGATCGCCGGTGACGATCACCGCGTCGAAGTCGTACGCGAGCGAGTCCAGGAACCTCATGGTCGCTCTCGTGCGCTCCCGGCTGCGCGGCGAGTCGTCGACGTGGATGTCACTGAGGTGCGCGATCACGATCACCGTTCGTCCCCTTCACGGTCCTCGGAGGGTTCTTTTCTCACGGAGCGGAACGTATCCCGCTCCCGTGCGCCACCGCACGGGCCAACCCCCATGCATTGGCCCTTTCCTGACGCTCGGAGCGGACTAGCCTCGGACCGCCGCACTCGCGCCCACCTCGCCGAAGGGACCGTCGCCCCATGCACAAGAGGTTCACCGAGCTCTCGACCCCGCTGGTCGCCGACGCCTGCGTACGGCTCGGGGTGCCGCTGCGGGCCGCACCCGCCGGCATCCTGCCGGTGGTCCCCGGTCACCGCGTCGCCGGGCGGGCGCTCCCCGTCCGGCACTACGGCAGCGTCGATGTCTTCCTGGAGGCCTTCACCACCCACGCCGCCCCCGGCGACGTGCTCGTCATCGACAACGAGGGCCGCGAGGACGAGGCCTGCGTCGGCGACCTCGCCGTCCTGGAGGCGAAGGTCACCGGTCTCGCCGGCGTCGTCGTCTGGGGCCTGCACCGCGACACCGCCGACCTGGTCGAGATCGGCATGCCGGTCTTCTCCTATGGGGCCCACGCCCCCGGCCCCGTACGCCTCGACCCGCGCGGGCCGGAGGCCCTGCGCACCGCTCGCTTCGGCGCGCACACCGTCGGCGCCGACGACGCCGTCTTCGCCGACGACGACGGCGTGCTGTTCGTGGCGGCCGACCGCGTCGACGCCGTGCTCGACACCGCCGAGACCATTTTCCGCACCGAGCGGAACCAAGCCCGGCGGATCCGGGCGGGGGAGACCCTGCGCGACCAGACCCGCTTCGACGAGTACCTCCGACGGCGGGCCGAAGACCCGGAGTACACCTTCCGGCAGCACCTGCGTCGCATCGGCGGTGCCATCGAGGAGTAGGACCGGGCCGCCCGGACCCGGCGGTGCGCCACGACCGGCCCCGCCGACAGGGCCCGGCAGGGCGTGGTCTGCCTGGAAGCGCCACAGTCCCGGCCCGCGTCCGGTGCGGCGCGCCGGCCCCGGCCGGGTGGCTCAGCCCGCGCGGAAACCGGTCGATCCGTCCGGCAGCAGTGCCTCGACCTCCGCGCCGTGCTCCACGGTGCGGCTCACCGTGCAGTACTTCTCGTGCGTGAGCCGCACCCCGCGGGCGAACACGTCCGCCGCCCGCGGGTTGTTGTCGGGCAGCTCGAACTCGTAACTCACCCTGATCCGCCCGATCCGGCCGTCGTCCTCCGGGCCCGCCACGCCCTCCACCACGATCCGCAGGTCGTCGTGGTCGACGGCCCGCGCCGTCCGGTCGATGACCAGCCCGCCACAGCCGCCCATCGCCGCGAGCAGCAGCTCGACGGGCGTGAACGACGGCTGGGCCGCCGCGTCGTCTTCGGCCGCGATCCGCACCTCGGCGCCACGGTCGTTGCGGGCGGTCCAGGTGCGGTATCCGGTGCGGACGGTCTCGATCCGGTAGTCGGCCATGACGACACTGCTCCTCGCTGCGGGGACGGCATGCGGCCGCGAGCGCGTCCGCACGGCCATCCCATCACTCCCGCCCGGCGCGTGCCCACGAGGAAACGCCCTCCCGTACGGCGGCCGCCCACGCGCTGGTTCGACAACCTCACGACGAACCGCGCTCCACCCGCACGACGGGGCGGGGGTGTGGTGTGGGACGCCACCGGCGACCACGCGGCGCACGTGCGGCACTGAGTACCCGGGGCGGAGTGGACTGAGTACCTCGTCCGATGTTCCGGCGCCGGGACCGCTGATGAACTGTCGTCATGACCGACGACGCCCCGCGCACCGCCGCCGCCCGCCCCCTCCGCCACGTCACCGCCACGGCCACCGCCACCGGTTCGGCGCTCGCCGTGGCGCTGCTGCCGGTCGTGGTCGGCGCGCTCCTGGCCCGCTCGGTGGGTGGTGACCCGATGGCGTCCGTCAACGCGCTCATCGCGGGCGGCGGACAGCGAGCCCGCCTCTCCCGCACCCAGCTGCGCGGCTGCGGCGGCCGGGCCGTCGCCACGGCCCGCGGCGTATGGGGCCAGTCCGGGCGCCGCCGGTCGGCCGAGCAGCCGGTCCCGGCGCGCGGTGACGTCATGCGCTCCGTCGCGTAGCGGGAGGCGCGGATCCCGCTCAGGGCGTGGCCGCCTGCGCCCG
The DNA here is from genome assembly GCF_042901205.1 of Streptomyces sp. NPDC012769. Classification (NCBI taxonomy): domain Bacteria; kingdom Bacillati; phylum Actinomycetota; class Actinomycetes; order Kitasatosporales; family Streptomycetaceae; genus Streptomyces; species Streptomyces sp. NPDC012769. Next base: position 854,556 of record NZ_JBIBCP010000003.1, read on the forward strand.
GCACGTGACTCCTGGCAGGCGGGGCTGTCCGCCGTACGGTCCGCCGCACGGCGGTCATGGTGTGACGGACCGACGCCGACACCGACTCCGGCTCCGACGCCAATGAGTCCGTTCTGTCACAGGGAGTCGGAATGTCGGACATGGGCTTGCCCGCTCCTTGTGTGATCCACAGACTCCCGTCGGTGGGCACGACACCGGACACACCGACGACAAGGAGCCCAGCCATGCGTTCCGCCCGACATCGCCGCGCAGCGGCCGTCACCAGTGTGCTGACAGCCGCCCTGCTCGCCTGCCTGCCCGTCGGCTCGGCCGCCGCGCGGGACGGCAGCGGTCACCGTGACGAACCGTCCCTCGGCCGCATCCTGGTCAACCCGCCGACGGCCTCCCTGGTGCTGCCCTTCGACAGCATCACGGACTCCTCCGCGGAGCGGCGCCTCAGCGACGTCGCGCAGAACCGGCTCACCACACGCTGCATGGCCCGCTACGGCGTGACCTACGCACGTCAGGATCCGCCCGTGGTCTCCGGCCCCGAGGACCGCCACCGCTACCTCTTCGGCCTCGCCGACCCCGTCTTCGCCGCCACCCACGGCTACGACCGCACGGCCGGGGAGCCCCGCCCGCCGCGCCCGGAGCAACCCGAGTTGGACGAGGACGCCTTCACCGCCCTGTACGGCCACCGGCCCGGCGACACACCGCCGTTCCACGACCCGCTCTCGGAGGAGGAGGCCCAGGAGCAGGACAGCGGAGTCCAGGTCAACGGCCGCACCGTCCCCGTCGACGGCTGCCTCGGCGAGGGCTACCGCACGCTCTACGTCCCGACCCGGGCGAGCCTCGACCCCACGTTCCCGTTCCAGCTCGCCGCCGAGGCGCACGCCCGTGCCAAGGAGGACTCACGCCTGCAGCGGGTCTACCGGCTCTGGTCGCGCTGCATGGAGCGCGCCGGCTACCCGGGCATCGAGAACCCGTACCTGGTGCAGGAGAAGCTCAACCTGTGGGACGACCCGGGCGGGCCCGAGGCGATCGCGGCCGCGGTCAAGGACGTGGCCTGCAAGCGGAAGGTGAACCTGGTGGGGTTCGGGGCCGCCGTCGAGACGGCCTACCAGGAGCAGGTCTCCACGGAGGTCGCGGATCCGCTCGCCGCCTACCGCACCCAGCGCGCCGCCCGCCTCGCCCTCGCGGCCACCCTTCCCTGACCCGTGGCGACCGGGCCGGGAAGTCACACGCGCCGGCGGACCGACCCACCCCGACGGGCGTCCGGCCGTGGTTCCGGACCGTCCTGACGTCCCGTCACTCCGGAGCGCCGTCGTACCGAGAGAGAACCCCGTCGGCTCAGCCGCGAAAGGCAGCCGGGCGCTCGGGGGAGGCGTCGGCGAGGGCCTGACGGACCGCGTCCACGCCCGCGCGCAGGCCGTAGACGGGCGTATCGGGCTGCTGGCGCCAGGAGTCGTCGATGCCGCCCGCGTCGACCGTGTCGAAGCCGAGCTCGTCGATGAGCGCGCGCACCGTCTTCTTCGCCACCTCGTCGTCCCCCGCGACCGGCAGCGCGATCCGCTCCGGGTCGCCGGCCGGGAGCGGGCGGTCGAGGATGTCCTGGGCGTAGGTGCCGTTGAAGGCCTTGATCACGGGGTGGCCGAGCTGCCGCTCGGTCCAGCGGCTCTCGGTGAGGCCCTCGTCCTCGATGGCGGCGATGCGGCCGTCGCGCTCCCGCGGGTAGTAGTTGCCGGTGTCGAGGACGGCGAAGCCCTCCGCCGCACCGTCGAACAGCCCGGCCGGCAGGTCGGGGACCGCCTTGAGCGGGACGGTCACGATCACCACCTCCGCGCCCCGCGCGGCCTCCGTGACCGGGACCGGCGTCGCGCCGGTCTCCTCGGCCAGTGCCGTGAGGGTGTGCGGGCCCCGCGAGTTGGCGACGGACACCTCGTGCCCGAGCGCCGTGAGACGACGGGTGAGGTTGCCGCCGATGTTGCCTGCCCCGATGATGCCGATCTTCATCGTCGTGCCTTCCGCATGGGGAATGTCCTGGTGGCCGAGCCTGCGACCGGGCGGTGTGCACCGCCGTCACGCCTCTGCGCAACCGTCCCGTCCGGGACGGCTATTCCCGGCGACGTGAGGGCCTGGCGGGATCGGTGTGAAAGCTGCGCCGTTTCCGCGCCGTTTCCGCCCCGGCGCGGGGCCGTTCGGGTGATGATCCACTGGCCACCACTGGCCACACCCCGGCCCCGGCCGAGCCACCCCGGACCCGTCGTCGAAAGGTCACGCCCATGGAAGCCCAGGACCCCGCCGCACCCTCCGCGCCCCCCGCACCCGCTTCGCCCTCCACCCACCCCGTACAGGAGCCCGAGGCACCGCGCGGAATGGGCCGGCGACGGTTCCTCGGTTACGTGCTGGCGGCGCCGACCCTGACCGCCGCCGCCCGGATCGGCGAGGACGTCCTCGCGCCCGCACCCGCGGCCGCCGCCGTGCCCGCGGCGGCCCCGGGGGTCATCCCGTCCCTGCCCGGCCCCGCCGGGATCCTCGACCTCAACGACCTGCTCACCCTCGCCGCGCTGCCCACGGCGAACCTGATCACCATCCGCCTCGACCCCGACGGCACCGCCCACTTCGCGCTGCCCCGCGCCGAGGTCGGCCAGGGCATCACCACCTCCACGGCCATGATCATCGCCGAGGAGCTCGACCTGCCCCTCGACCGCGTCCGGGTCACCCTCGCCGACGCCCGCCCCGAACTGCTCTTCAACCAGCTGACCGGCGGTTCCAACACCACCGTCTCCACCTTCACCCCCCTCCGGGTCGCCGCCGCCGTCGCCCGCGGCCGGCTGCTGCGCGCCGCCGCCCTGCAACTCGGCGTGGCCGTCGACTCCCTGACCACCGAGGCCGGAGCCGTCATCTCCGCCGCCGGCGTCCGCCTCACCTACGGCGAACTCGCCGTCAAGGCGGCGGCGGTCACCGACACCCAGGTCTCCGTCACCCTCAAGGACCCCGGCCGGTTCCGGCTCGTCGGCACCGCCCAGCGCCGTATCGACGCCCTCGACGCCGTCACGGGGCGGAAGAAGTTCGCCATGGACGTCCAGGTCCCCGGCGCGCTGCCCACCATGGTCTGCCGCCCGCCCACGATCAACGGCACCGTGCGCTCCGTCGACAACCTCGCCGAGGTCGCGGCCATGCCCGGCATCACCGACGTCGTCACCGTCTCCACCGGCGTCGCCGTCCGCGGCCGCACCTTCGGCCAGTGCATCGACGCCGTCCGCGCCCTGAAGGTCACCTGGGGTCCCGGCACCGCCGAGGGCGCCTCCGACGCCACCGTGCTGCGGAAACTGCGTGGCGCCGAACTCCCCTTGGTCGTACCGCCGCTCGATCTCCTCACCAAGGCCGTCGACGCCCGCTTCACCTTCCACTTCGCCAGCAACGGAGCGCTGGAGACCAACTGCGCCGTCGCCGACGTACGGCCCGGCTCCGCCGAGATCTGGGCGGGCCTGAAGTCCCCGATCGTCGCGCAGGAGAAGATCGCGCTCCAGCTCGGCCTCCCGGTGAGCGCCGTCAAGGTCCATGTCACCGAGGGCGGCGGCTCGTTCGGCCGCAAGCTGTTCCACGACGCCGCCGGTGAGGCCGCCGAGATCTCGAAGGCCATGGGCAAGCCGGTCCGGCTCATGTGGCACCGCACCGACGACTTCCGGCAGGGCCGTACGCACCCGATGTCGACGTCCAGGGTCCGCGCCACGTACGCGCTCGGCGAGGTCCTCACGTACGAGCAGCGGCACACCTCCGTCGTCACCGACTTCGGCCACGGCGTGGGCGAGATCATCACCTCGGAGGCGGCCAGGCTGCCGGTCGCCGACCTCACCTTCTCCGAGACGATGTTCCAGCTGACCCAGTCGAGCCCGTACCACTTCGGTGTCACCACCCAGCTGCTCAGCGAGGTCGACCACGGCTTCAACACCGGCTCGATGCGCGGCATCTACTCGCCGAACGTGCGGTGCGCGCAGGAGCTCGTCGTCGACGAGCTCGCGAAGCGGACGGGGCAGGACGCGCTCGCGTTCCGGCGTCGCCACCTCAAGGACGAGCGGGCCCGCGCCGTGCTCGACAAGGTCGCCGAAGTCGGCCGCTGGGGGCGGCGGATGGAGCCCGGCACGGCCCAGGGCGTCGCGATCCATCCCGAGTACCACGCCTTCGTCGCCGTCCTCGCCGAGATCGACTGTCGACCGGAGACCACGGGGCGGAAGATCCGCGACGCGTACACCGGACCGCGCGTCACCAAGATCGTGTGCGCCGTCGACGTCGGTCTCGCCGTCAACCCGCGCGGTCTGGAGGCCCAGATGATGGGCGGCATCATCGACGGCATCGCCCTCACGCTCACCTCCAGCCTTCACCTGGAGAACGGTCGCTTCCTGGAGAGCAGTTGGGACAACTACTTCTACACCCGGCAGTGGAACACGCCGCCCGAGCTGCAGATCGTCGTCATGCCCCCGACCACGGACGAACCCGGCGGCGCCGGCGAACTGGCCGTCGCCCCGGCCATGGCCGCCGTCGCCTGCGCATACGGCCGGGCCACCGGAACCATGCCGACCACCTTCCCGGTCAACCACGCGGCGCCGCTCTCCTTCACGCCGCTGCCCGCCACCCCGCCGATCCCCGCCGCCCCGACCGACGGCCGCGACCGCGCCCTCTGAGACCTACGAGCCCTCCGGGCCCCCGAAACACGCCCCTGAAGCACGCCCCTGAAGCACGCCCCCGAAAATCGCCCCCGAAGAACGGAACAAGGAGCCACCGTGCCCCAGCACACCTTCATCCTCAACGGCAAGGCCGTCACCGCCGAGGTCGAGGACGACGTCCGGCTGCTCTGGGTGCTCCGGGACGTCCTCGGCGTCACCGGCCCCAAGTACGGCTGCGGCGTCGGCGTCTGCCAGGCCTGCACCAGCCACCTCAACGGCCGCGCCTTCACCCCTTGCTCCGTACCGGTGAAAGACCTCGCGGACACCGACGAGGTCACCACCATCGAAGGCCTGCCCGCGACCGTGGGGAAGGAACTGCACCCGATGCAGGAGGCCTGGCTCGACATCGACGTCGCCCAGTGCGGCTACTGCCAGCCCGGCCAGATCATGACCGCCGTGGCGGCCGTACGCCGCGCCCATGAGGCCGGACGGGAGATCGACGAGGCCGATCTCGACGAGATCCGCAATATCTGCCGCTGCGGAACCTATAACCGTATCCGTGAGGCCATCAAGGAGGGCGCCCGCCGCATGGTGTGAGCCGCGACGCTCCCTCGTCCAGGCACCGCGCCGCAGCGGCCTCCGCCGACGAGAGGGAGCGTGCTGCCCATGCCCGGAAAGATCGTCCTGTTCAGCGGCATCTCCCTCGACGGCTACATCGAGGGGGAGGGGCACGACATCAGCTGGCACCAGGTCGACGAGGATCTGCACCAGCACTTCAACGACGAACTCGCCTCCATGGGCGGCTTCCTCAGCGGGCGCCGCACCCACGAGCTGATGGCCGACTTCTGGCCGAACGCCGACAGCGACCCGGACCTCAGCCCCGCCATGCGCGAGTTCGCCGAGATCTGGCGCGCCAAGCCGAAGACGGTCTACTCCACCACCCTGGAGCGGGCCGACTGGAACACCACCGTCGTGCCCCGGGTGGACCCCGCCGAGGTCCGCGCCCTCGCCGCGGCCGCCGACGGCGACCTCACCCTCTCCGGCGCGTCGCTCGCCGCCGCGTTCCGCGAGAAGGACCTGATCGACGCCTACCAGATCTACGTCCACCCGGTCCTCGTCGGCCGCGGCACCCCCCTCTTCGCGCCCGCCGACAGCCCCGTCACCCTTCTCCACCTGGCCCGGTCCCACACCTTCAGGAACGGAGTGGTGCTGATGCGCTACGAGCGGAACCGATAACCGCGGGCGCGGGCACGGGGCGCTGGTAACTTGCGGCCGTGGACCACTTCTCCCGCTCGTGGACGGCGCTGCGCGCCACGGTCGCCGCACTCGCCGACGAGGACTTCGCGCGGCCCTCCGGCTGCGCCGGCTGGCTCGTACGCGATCTGGTGTGCCATCTCGTGATCGACGCCCAGGACGTCCTCATCACGCTGGCGACGCCGGCCGGCACGGAACCCACGCGCGACGCGGCCACCTACTGGGAGGTCTCCGACACCGCGCCGACCGGCGACGACCCGCTCGACGCGCTCACCGTCCGGCTGGCCGCCGCCTACCAGGACCCGCGGTTGCTGCTCTTCCACCTCGACGACGTCGGCTCCGCCGCCGGGCGGGCCGCCGAGCTCGCCGACCCCGCGCTCCGGGTCGCCACCCGCGGCCAGGTGCTCACCGCGGGCGACTACCTGTCCGCGTACGTCCTGGAGTGGACGCTCCATCACCTCGATCTCGTCGCCCACCTGCCGCACGCGGCGCCGCCCAGCCCCGACAGCCTCGCGGCGGCGCGCCGCCTGCTGGAGGAGATCGCCGGTACGGCGTTCCCCGGAGCGATGTCCGACCGGGACGCGCTGCTCGTCGGCACGGGCCGGCGCGCACCGACCGACGCCGAGCGGGCCACGCTGACCGGGACGGACCTGCGGATCCCGCTCCACCTCGGCTGATCCGGCCCGTTGGGTCGTACGCACACGGGCGAGGCGCCCCGCAGCCGTCCGAGGCCCGGTCAGCCGGGCGGCTGGGGGAGAGGAGGAGCCTCAGGGTCCCCCCAGCTCCGCGCGCTCTCGAGTCGGGCCGCCTCCTCCGCGTCGCCCTCCTCCTGTACGCGGTGCGGATGCGAGGGGCACGGCAAAGGGCCGCTCTCCGCATGCGCCGACGCCCCAGCCCGGGCCGGAATCACCGTCGACATCCTCGAGTTCACCGAGCACGCCACGGGTCCCGGAGCCGCCGGCGACGCCGTCGCCTACGCGCGGTGCCGGGTCGGGGGACACGTCGGGGGACGTACCGTAGGGGGCGCGGGCCGGGACACGTCGGGTCCTCACCGCATCCGTCCGGGCCGTCCTGTCGGCCGTCAACCGCGCCCACGCCCACCCCGAAGGAACACCGGCCCCGTGAACCAGCCCGTCCTCACCGCGGACGCGGTCCATGTCGTCCGCGACGGCAACGCCCTCCTCACCGACGTCTCGCTCACCGTCCACCCCGGCGAGCACTGGGCGCTCCTGGGGCCCAACGGCGCCGGGAAGACCACCCTGCTCAGCCTCCTCGGCGCCCATCTCCACCCGACCGAGGGGCGGGTGGAGGTGCTCGGCCACCGGCTCGGGCGCACCGACCTGCGCGGTCTGCGCGCCCACATCGGCCATGTGAACCCCCGCCACCCCCTGCGGTCGGCGCCCCGGCTGCGGGACGTCGTCCTCACCGGGCTCACCAACTCCGTCGAGCGGCCGCCCCGTTGGGAGCCGACCCGGCAGGACCGGGAGCGCGCCGACGAGCTGATCGCCACCCTGGGACTGACCGCCCGCAGCGAGGCCCGCTGGCCGACGCTCTCCCAGGGGGAACGGGGCCGGGCCCTGATCGCCCGGGCGCTGATGCCCGCACCACGGCTGCTGCTCCTCGACGAGCCCGCGACGGGCCTCGACCTGCCGGGCCGGGAGCAGCTGCTCACCGCCTTGGACGCGCTCGCGGCCGCCCACCCGCGGCTCGCGACCGTCCTGGTCACCCATCACCTGGAGGAGCTTCCCACCGCCACCAGCCACGCGCTGCTGCTCCGCGAAGGCCGGGCCCTCGCCCGGGGACCCGTGGCCGAGGTCCTGTCCGGCGACCTCGTGGGCGCCTGCTTCGGGATGCCGCTCACGCTCTCCCGGGCCGACGGCCGGTGGACCGTCCGCGCCGAGCGGGCCCGGCCGACCGATCCTTCCGCTCGCAGCGGAAGGAAGACGGTACCGGCTACCCGTCATACCTGAGAGCTACCGCCGGAGTTGGCTCCCCGGCGGGACGCCGACCACAAGGAGCGCTCCATACCTTCCGTAGCGGAACGAAACACCGTACGGAAGGACCCCCATGGCGCCCCTGCCGCGCGGCGACCGCCGCGCACCCTCCCTCGGCCGCGTCCGCCGCACTCTGCTCGCCGCGCTCGTCACCGCCGCCGTGACAGTCCCGGTCGCGGGAGCCGCCCGGCCCGCGGACGTGCCCGCGCCCGCGCCGACGGCCATCGCGCCGCTGTCCTCCACCGAGCCCACCGCGCTCGCCGCGGAGCTGGCGGCCCGGTACGCGGCCGGGCGGGCCGAGGTGCGGGCCGCCGGGCGGACGGCACAGGCCCACGGGGCACACCGGCGGGCCGCCTCGCTGCTGAGGATGGCGACCCCCGGGCGCCAGTTCCTCTCCTTCGACGGGCGCGACGGCGGCCGGAGTGCCGAGGTCGTCGGCGACCTGGCCCGCGCCGACCTGATCGCGATCCTGGTCCCCGGCGCCGACACCGGACTCGACGCCTACGACCGCTTCCACCGCGGCGCGACCGCGCTCCACGACACCGTCCGGCGGCAGCACGGCGGCCGGGTCGCCGTCGTCGCCTGGCTCGGCTACCGCACGCCCGCCACCGGCAGCGCCGCCTCCCTCACCCCCGGCCGTGCCGAGCAGGCCGCCCCTCGACTCCGCGCCCTCGTCGAGGAGTTGGCCCGGGTCAGGCCCGGCGCCCGGATCACCCTCCTCGGCCACTCCTACGGCTCCGTGGTGTGCGCCCGCGCCGCGGCCGGCCTGCCCGTCGCCTCGGTCGTCCTCTACGGCAGCCCCGGCACCGGCTTCGACGACGCCGACGACCTGCGCACCCGCGCCACCGTATGGGCCGGCCGCGCCGCCGGCGACTGGGTCGGCGAGGTGCCCCACCTCCGCGTCCCGCTCCTGCCCGGCACCGAACTCGGCTTCGGCACCGACCCCGTGGACCCGGCCTTCGGGGCCCGCGCCTTCGCCGCGGGCGACGGCGGACACAGCGACTACCTCGCCCCCGGCTCCGTACCGCTGCGGAACCTGGCCGCGATCACCGCCGGAAGGGAGCCGTCCCATGCGTGACCTCGTCACCCGCGCGGCCGGCCGGATAGCCGACGCCACCCCGCCGGGCCGCGACCGGGCCCTCGACGCCCTGCGGGCCCTCGCCATCCTCGGCGTGGTCCTCGGCCACTGGCTCGTCACCGCCCTGGTCGCCGACAGCGGCACCCTGCGCACCGAGAGCCCGCTGCGCCACCTGCCCGCGTTCACCCCGGTCTCCTGGGTGTTCCAGACCCTCGCGGTGTTCTTCCTCGTCGGCGGCCAGGTCGCCGCGCGCGGCCACGCGGCCGCCCGCGCCCGGGGCGAGAGCCACCGCCGGTGGATCGCCGACCGCCTCGCCCGGCTCTTCCGGCCGGTCGTCCCGCTGCTCGCGGTCTGGCTCGTCGCGACGGCCGTCCTGCTCGGCTGCGGAGTGCCCTGGCAGACCCTCCACACCCTCGGCACCCTCGTGCTGTCCCCGCTGTGGTTCCTGCTCGTCCTCGCCGCCCTCACGGCCGCCACCCCGCTCGTCGCCCGCCTCCACCCGCTGTGGCCGCTCACCGTCGTCCTCCACGTCGACCTGGTCCGCTTCGGCTTCGACGGCCCCGAGTGGACCGGGTGGCTCAACCTGCCGGCCGGCTGGCTCGTCCCGTACTGCCTCGGCGCCCTCCTCGCCCGTCGCGGCCCCCTCGCTCCCGCCGCCGCCCGGGGCCTGCTGCTCGGCGGCGCAGCCGCGACCGGTCTCCTGGTGGCCTTCGGCGGCTACCCCGGCTCCATGGTCGGCGTGCCCGGCGCCCCCGTCTCCAACCTCAACCCGCCCACCCTCGCCGCCGTCACCTTCGGCCTGGCCCAGTGCGGGGGCGCGGTCCTGCTCCTCGGGCCGCTCCGCCGCGCCCTGCGCCGGCCCGTGGCCTGGGCGGCGGTGGCCCTGCTGAACCTCCGCGCCATGACCGTCTTCCTCTGGCACCAGACCGCGATGATCGCTGTCACCGCCGCCGGACTGTTCACCGCGGACCTCCTCGGCCACGGACCGCTCGCCGGACTCCACACCGTGCCCGACGGCGGCACCTGGATCCTCGCGCGGCTCGGCTGGCTCCCGCTCTTCGCGGGCGCGCTGCTGATCTGCGGCGCCGTCTTCCACACGTACGAACGCACCAGCCGCGCGGTCCGCGCACCGAGGGCGAGGCCCCGCGACCGGAAGGAGGCACGACATGCCTAGGCTGTGGCAGGACGGACGATCATGGGGCGCGGGCGGCGGGGGGAACGCGGTGGGGGACACGGCACGGTGGGAGAGCGCCCTGCGCGCGGCCCCGGGCATCCTGCGGGCCGCGCCCGCCGTCCTGCGGGCGGACCTGCGCCCGGACCGCCGGGACCCGCTGCCCCGCCACCGCCATCTCGGCCGGCTCGCCCACGGCCACATCGTGCTGGTCTGCGTCCTCCTGGGCTTCTGGAACACGAATCACTACGAGAGCTTCATGGAGCCCGCCACGGGCGCCGTCTCGCTGCTCGTCGTCCTCCAGAGCGCGGCGCCCGTCCTGGCGCTCACCCGGCCCGCCGCCGCCCTGTGGCTCTCCACCACCGCGCTCGCCCTGACCGCCGCACTGACCTCGGCGGTGTTCGGCCTCTCCTGGCCGTGGAGCGTGCCGGGCATCGTGCTGCACACCCTGGTGCTGCTCCTACTGGCGCTGCGGGTGCGCCCCGCCGCCGCCGTCGCCGCCCTGGGACTGTCCCTGCTCACTGGGATCGGCGCCGTCGTCCCGCGCGGCGTCCCGGGACTGATCACCCTGCCGCAGGGCGCCGTCTTCTTCGCCACCGCGACCGCCCTCGGCTGCGCGCTGCGCGCCGCCCGTGTCTCACGCACCCGGCTCGTCGCACAGGAGGAGCTCACCGCCGAGGAGCGCGCCCGCCGCGCGCTGCTGGAGGAGCGCGGCCGGATCGCCCGCGAGCTCCACGACGTCGTCGCCCACCACATGTCCGTCATCTCCATCCAGGCCCAGGTCGCCCCGCACCTGGTCGAGGACCCCTCCCCGGAGCTCCGGGAGAACCTGGCCGGCATCCGGCAGAACGCCGTGGACGCCCTCACCGAACTGCGCCGCGTCCTCGGCGTGCTGCGCGGCGACGGCGCGGAGGGCGACACGGCCGCCGGCGTACGGCACGCCCCGCAGCCCACCCTCGACCGCCTCGGCGAACTCCTCGACAACGTCCGCGCCGCGGGACTCGACGTGACCGCGACCAACCGGGGCGAGGGCCGGCCGCTCTCCCCGGGCACCGAACTCTCCGCGTACCGCATCGTCCAGGAGGCCCTGAGCAACGTCATGCGGCACGCTCCCGGCACCCGGGCCACCGTGGAGACCCACTACCACCCCGGCGGACTGACCGTACGGATCACCAACACGCCCCCGCCCCCGGCCCGGGCCGCCCGGCCCGCGCCCGCCGGTGCCGGTGCCGGTGCCGGACAGGGCGGCCGGGAACCCGGCCACGGACTGCTCGGCATGCGGGAGCGCACCGCCATGCTGGGCGGCGAACTCGCCGCAGGACCCACCCCCGACGGCGGCTGGGAGATCACCGCCACCCTCCCCGCACCCCTCGACCGCAAGGACGGTTCATGAGCGACGACATCCGGGTTCTCATCGCCGACGACCAGAGCATGGTCCGGCAGGGGTTCACCGTCCTGCTGAACGCCGAACCCGGCATCCGGGTCGTCGGCCAGGCCGTCGACGGAGCCGACGCGGTCGCCAAGGCCGCCGAACTCCGGCCCGACGTCGTGCTTATGGACATCCGCATGCCCGGCACGGGCGGCATCGAGGCCACCCGGATCCTCACCGCCCCCGCCGACTCCACCGTCAAGGTCCTCGTCCTCACCACCTTCGACCTGGACGAGTACGTGTACGAGGCGCTGCGCGCGGGCGCCGCCGGGTTCCTCCTCAAGGACGCCTCCGCCGAGGAACTCGCCCAGGCGGTACGGATCGTGGCGCGCGGCGACGCCCTGCTCGCGCCCAACGTCACCAAGCGGCTGATCGCCGAGTTCTCCCGGCTCAGCCCCGCCCCCAGGACACCGCTCATGGACCGCGTCGGCAGCCTGACGGAGCGCGAGACGGAGGTGCTCGCCCTCATCGCGCAGGGCCTGTCCAACGCGGAGATCGCGAGCCGGCTCGTCGTCGCCGAGCAGACCGTGAAGACCTACGTGGGCCGCATCCTCGCCAAACTGTCCCTCCGCGACCGCACCCAGGCCGCCGTCCACGCCTACGAGACCGGTCTGGTCCGTCCCGGCGGCCGCTGACCCGACCCGCCCGGGCGCCACCCGCCCCGGCCGGACCCGACCGGGAACGGGACGGCCCCCGCCGCCGGCGCCCGCTGGGGGCGCGGCGACAGGGGCCGGGGAAGCAGGGACGAGCCGGGGCCGACGTCCGGTCAGGCGGCGGGCGGCACCCGTGAGGGGCGGCCGGAGCCGCGCGTCAGGACGTAGCCGCCGACACCCGCGAGGGCGGCGAGCACGCCGCCCGCGGCGGTCCAGATCCAGCGGTCGGACCACCAGCCCGAGGACCAGCCGTCCTCGGGCGCCCGGGCCTCCACCGTCTCCGGCGTGGTGGCGCCGGGCACCAGCGGCACGGCGAGCGCGCCGTCCGCCGCGTAGGCCCCGCCCGTGTCGTGGACGCTCGCCCCGACCCGCGCCGAGAACGGCTGGCCCAGGTCCTCCTCGGGCAGCCCGGTCACGGTGAGGCGGATGAAGTAGCTGCCCGGCAGCGGGTCGTTCGACCAGGTGTCCGCGGCCGCCCGAACCGGGCGCAGCGCACAGGCCAGCTCCACCGTCGCGGTCTCCTTGGCGGCGCTCCGGGACTGGGTGCCGTACGTGCACGGCTGCCGCCTGCGCAGCCCGTCGTACACGTCGATCCGCCAGGCGGCGGAGCCGTGCCGCAGCGCGCTGTCGGGCAGCGTGACGGTCGCGGTGACCGTCGGCCGCTGCCCGGTGTCGGCGGGGAACACCCAGTACAGGTAGTCACCCGTGGACGCCTGTGCGGTGGCCTGCTGTCCCGGCCGGAAGAAGGCGGCGGTACGGAAGGAGGTGCCGGCCTCGGTCGGCCCGGCCTCCGTCCCGGTGCCGCTCGCGCTGCCGCTCGGCGTCGGCGTCGTCGTGTCGGCGACGCCCGCCGGGGCGGCCGGTCCGAGCAGGGCCGCGCCCGCCAGCACGAAGCTCGCCGTCAGCCGGCGGAAGGCGCGCCGGACGCCCGGTATCAGCGCACCCGGTACGAGCGCGCCGGGTGCGGGTGTGGGTGCGGGTGTGGTCGGCGGCGTGAGGGAGACGGTCGCGGCAGGGGCCAGCGGGGTCCGCTTCGACGAGGTACGCATCAGTGGGTCCTCCAGACGGCGACGCGCCAGCGGGACAGCCAGCCCCAGACCAGGCCGCCGAGGAAACCGGCGACCACCAGGGTCCCGAGCAGCCACCAGCCGCGGCCGAGACCGAAGGAGGCGACGTCGGAGGCGGATCCGGGGCCGTCGACGACGTCGATCGCGAGCTCGACCGGCATGCCCGGGGTCGTCTTGACGGGCGGGGGAGCGGAGAAGGAGTTGCTGACCTGGAGACAGACCGTCTCGGCGGCGGGCTTCGTGTCGTCGTCCAGGGCGTCGTCGTCCTCCTTCTTCGGATAGCGCAGACCGGTCGAGATGACGTCGGTGCGCCCGTCGCCCGCCTCGGAGCCGCGGACGATCTCCCGCCCGTGCACGGTGACGGCCCGCAGCAGCACGCCGTAGTCCTCGTTCACGGCCCGGTCGGCGGCGATGCTCACCGAGGCGCGCAGCTCCTGACCGGGCAGCACGTCGACCCGGTACCAGCGGTGCCGGCCGATGACCTGACGGTCGGTGTACAGGCCCGGCCGCAGCGTCGGCGCGTCGGCGCAGCGCCCGGCGCCGTCGGTCGCCACGGGCGTCACCACGGGGTCAGCGGCGCGGTCGACGAGCTGCCGCACCCGGCCGGACAGCTCCTCGGTGCGGTGCACGGAGGTGTAGGTGCCGCCGGTGGCCTCGGCGATGCACATCAGCTGGCGGCGGGTCTTGACGTCCGGGACCAGGCCCAGAGTGTCGATGACCAGGTGGATGCCCTTGGCGGCGATGTCACGGGCCACCTCGCACGGGTCGAGCGGGGCGCAGGTGTCCTCGCCGTCCGTGATGAGCACGATCCGCTTGGTGGCGTCACCGCCCTTGAGGTCCTCGGCCGCGCCGAGCAGGGCCGGGCCGATCGGGGTCCAGCCGGTGGGCGCGAGCGTGGCGACGGCGGTCTTGGCCTCGGTGCGGTCGAGCGGGCCGACCGGGTACAGCTGCCGGGTGTCCTCGCAGCCGCGCTTGCGGTCCTGGCCCGCGTAGTCCGCGCCGAGGGTGCGGATGCCGAGCCGGACCTCCTGCGGCACCGCGTCCAGGACCTCGTTGAACGCCTGCTTCGCGGCGGCCATACGGGTCTGTCCGTCGATGTCGCGGGCGCGCATCGAGCCGCTGACGTCGAGCACCAGCTCGACCTTGGGGGCCTCCTTGACGGAGTCCGCGGCCGCGGGACCGTCGTCGGCGGCGGCACTGGTCGGGAAGAGCCCGACGGCCAGGGCGGCGAGCAGCGCGCAGGCCCCGGTCGCCAACCGTTTTCTCGTGATCATCGGAGGATCGTAGGGATGATCGTCCGGCAATCCAAACCCGGTCCGTTCCCGGGCTCGTGAGGGGAGGTCAGGAGCCCGGGGCCGGGACGTGACGGGCGTCGCACCCCCAGGGACGAGGAGCCCCCGCCCCGGTGGCATACCGTGAGGTGATCGATCACCGGGAGGACAGATGACCGGGACACGGGAGGCCGACCCCGCCCCATCCGCCGCCACGGGCGGCTGGCTCCGCGACCGGGTCTGCGAGGGGCTGCGCGACCGCATCATCACCGGGCGTCTCAAGCCGGGCGACCGGCTGGTCGAACGCGACGTCGCCGAGGACTTCGGCGTCTCCCGGGTCCCCGTGCGCGAGGCGATCCGCATCCTCATCGGCGAGGGCTTCCTCCAGGCCGTCTCCCAGCGCCGGATCGTCGTCCGCGAGATGTCCCGGCAGGACGTCGAGAACCTCTTCGACATGCGCGAGGCCCTGGAGGTCCTCGCCGTCCGCCGCGCCTCGGAACGCCGGACGCCCGCCGAGCTGTCCACCCTCGCCCGGCTGCTCGACGAGGCACGCGCCGCCACCGACGCCGGCGGCCCCGAACGGCTCTCCCGCGCCAACGCCGGCTTCCACGCCCAGATCGTCCGCATGTCGCGCAACGAACTCCTCGTCACCTCCCTCGAATCCCTGGAGGGCCGGCTCCGCTGGCTCTTCCAGCAGGTGGACGACCCGGAGCCGCTCTGGGAGGAGCACCGCCTGCTGTACGAGGCGATCGGCGCGGGCGACGCCGACGCCGCCGCGAAGCTCGCCCTGCACCATGTGCGGTACTACCGCGCGGTGGCGCTGCGGCTGCTCTTCGAGGACTGAGAGCGAGCGGACCGAGAGCGAAGGGACCGGCTCAGCGGTGTTCGGGGTTGGCGAATTCCGGCCGACAGCCCGCGTCCCAGGCCGAGCGCTGGTTGCCGAACGCCGGAACGCCACCCGCCCGCTTGAGCATCGCCGCCAGGTGCATCAGGTTCCACGCCATGAACGAGGTGTTGCGGTTGGTGAAGTCGTTGTCCGGCCCGCCCGAACCCGGGTCCAGATACGAGGGCCCCGGCCCCGCCTCGCCGATCCACCCCGCGTCGGCCTGCGGCGGCACCGTGTAGCCCAGGTGCTGGAGGCTGTAGAGGACGTTCATCGCACAGTGCTTGACCCCGTCCTCGTTGCCCGTGATCAGACAGCCTCCGACCCGCCCGTAGTACGCGTACTGGCCCGCGTCGTTGAGCATGCTGGAACAGGCGTACAGCCGCTCGATCACCCGCTTCATCACCGAGCTGTTGTCACCCAGCCAGATCGGCCCGCACAGCACCAGGATGTCCGCCGCCATCACCCGCTCGTACAGCCCCGGCCAGGCGTCCGTCTCCCAGCCGTGCTCCGTCATGTCCGGCCACACCCCGGACGCGATGTCGTGGTCCACGGCCCGCACGAGCGAGGTCGTCACCCCCTGCGCGGTCATCACCTCCCGGCTGCGCTCGATCAGGCCCTCGGTGTTGCTCACCTCGGGGGAGCGCTTGAGCGTGCAGTTGACGTAGAGCGCACTGAGATCGTCGTAACGGTACGCGGTCGAGTCCATCGGCCGGCTCCTCGCAGGCGGGGGTGACCCTCCCAGCCTGGGCGGCGCCCGCCCCGCGGGCCACCACGGCGCGCCCGAACGCGTGAGCGCGCCCCGCGCCCGCGCCCCCTCGCTCCTAACCGAACCGGGCCGCGCCTGTCATTCCGTAAGGTTCCGGGTTCTGTGTGGGGAAGAGGGTCGCTAGCTTCCGAACCGCCGCCGCACGGCGGCCGGACCGACCCTCACCATGTCTTCCCCACTGGAGGTCACGTTGACCGCGCACCACCCCACCCGCAGGAGCATCCTCAGGACCGCCGGCGGGCTCACCGCCGCGGCGGCCCTCGGCGCCGGGGGCGTGCTCGCCTCCGCACCCACCGCCGCGGCGGCCGGCGACCTGCGGGTCGTCGACCGCAACGAGAGCGATCCCCGGATGTGGTACTACCGCTTCCAGACCGACGCCATCGGCTGGAACCCCGGTGTGAACGTGCTGCTCCCGGACGACTACCACTACAGCGGCCGCACCTACCCCGTCCTCTACCTGCTGCACGGCGGCCTGGAGGACTTCATCACCTTCGACGCCCACCACGACATCCGGGGCCTGACCGCCGGGAAGCGGCTCATCGTCGTGATGCCCGACGGCGGCCGCGCCGGCTGGTACTCCAACCCCGTCAGCTCCGCCGTCGGCCCCCGCAACTGGGAGCACTTCCACATCGCGCAGCTGCTGCCGTGGGTGGAGGCGAACTTCCGGACGTACGCCGAGTACGACGGCCGGGCCGTCTCCGGCTTCTCCATGGGCGGCTTCGGCGCGCTGAAGTACACGGCCAAGTACTGGGGGCACTTCGCCTCGGTCAGCGCCCACTCCGGCCCCGCCAGCATGCGCTGGAACAACGGCGCGGTCACCCACTGGGCCAATGTGTCCTCCGCCGCGGTGGAGCTGGGCGGCGGCAGCGTCTATGGCATGCCGTTCTGGGACGAGGCCCGGGTCACCGCCGACAATCCGGTCCAGCGCATCGAGAGCTACCGGCACAAGCGGATCTTCCTGGTCGCCGGCACCAGCCCGCAGGACATCCAGGGTTACGCCAACGAGACCGTGGTGCTCGAGACCCAGCGGGAGTTCAAGTACCACCTCGACCGCGCCGGGATCCCGCACGAGTCGTACGAGCTGCCCGGCGGCCACTTCGTCCGCCGGGACATGCTGGAGCGGGACATCAACGGCGTCATCGACCGCCTGCGCAAGGCGTGACGGGGGGACGTCTCGTGTCGTTCGGAATTTCCCGGCGCGCCCGACGCGTCGTCGTGGGTGCGGCCGCGGCGTTCGCAGCCCTGCTGCCCGGTCTCGCGGTGAGCTCCCCGACAGCGGCAGCGGCGGCGATGACGACGGCGGCCCGGCCGTCGGCCGCCGCCGGTTTCGCGGCCGCGTGCCCGGCCGCCGGCCCCGTGTCGCAGCACTACCACAGCGGCCACAACGGCGTGGACATCGCCAACGACTACGGCACGCCGATCTACGCCGTCGGTGACGGCGAGGTGACCATCTCCGGCTACGAGTCCGGCTACGGCCAGTGGATCCGCATCCTGCACCCGGACGGCACGATCTCCGAGTACGGGCACATGTACCAGCGGGACGTGTTCGTCGGCGACCGTGTCGTGGCCGGTCAGCAGATCGCCCTGATGGGCTCCGAGGGCAACTCGACCGGCCCGCACCTCCATCTGCGGATCTGGGGCGACTCCTCCGCCTCGTACGGCGTGGACCCCGAGCCCTACCTCGCGGAGCGCGGCATCGAGCTGCCCTGCGTCCCCGGCAGCGGCCCCCGCCCCACACCGCTGGTGTATCCGGCGGAGTCGGGTCGGGTGGTGTCGGCGCGGTCGGCGGACGGTCGTCTCGAGGTCTTCGCGGCGGGTGCGGACGGTGTGCATCACGCGTGGCAGACGGCGGTGAACGGGGCCTGGTCGGAGTGGGAGTTCCTGGGCGGTCCTGGTGGTGCGGAGCTGGCGATCGGGTCGAACGCGGATGGCCGGCTGGAGATGTTCGCGATCAACGGGAGCACCTTCCAGCACCGGTATCAGCTGCAGCCTTCGGGTGGCTGGTCGGGTTGGGAGTCGTTCGGCGGCGGTGGTCGTGACATCGCCGTGGGGGCGAACGGTGACGGGCGTCTTGAGGTCTTCGCCTCGGGTCCTGTGGGGGTGTTCCACAAGTGGCAGACGGCGGCGAACGGCGGCTGGTCGGAGTGGGAGTCCGCCGGTGGCGGTCCGGCGAACAGTCGGATCGAGATGGAGAAGGCGCCGGACGGTCGTCTTGAGGTCTTCGCGCTGAACGGGGACGTCTTCCAGCACCAGTACCAGACGGCCGTGAACGGTGGCTGGTCGGGCTGGGAGGCCTTCGGTGGTGGCGGTCGTGATCTGACGGTGGACCACAACCAGGACGGCCGGATCGAGGTCTTCGCCTCGGGCCCCGTCGGGGTCTTCCACAAGTACCAGACGGGCCCGGCCAGCTGGTCCGAGTGGGAACCCACCGGCGGCCCCGCCGACTCCCAGCTGAGCAGTCAGCGGACCGCCGACGGTCGGGTGGAGGTGTTCGCGATCAACGGCAGTGTCGCCCAGCACATCTGGCAGACGGGGGTCAACGCCCCCTACGGCCAGTGGGAGTCCTTCGGCACCGGCGGCACGGAAGTCATCGCCACGGCCAATGACGACGGCCGCATCGAGGTCTTCGGTACGAGCGGTGCCGGTGTCTTCCACAAGTGGCAGACCGGTTTCGCCACCTGGTCCGAGTGGACCTGGCTCAACAGCACCTCCGGCCCCGCGGTCCATTGAGGAGACAGCAGGTGAGAACCACCACGCACGACTCCCGGCGAGCGCCCCATCGCGTCATCCTGGCGACGCTCACCTCGTTCCTGCTCGCGGCGGGCATCCTCGTCGGCGCCCCGCCCGCGTACGCCGCACCGAGCGACCTGTGCGCCCAGGTCGGCCACAACGCCGGTTTCCGCGGGGACAGCCTGGTGACCGCCGTCGCCGTCGCCCTCGCGGAGTCCAGCTGCGACCCGTCGGCGACCAACACGTACAACAACACGCCGCCTTCCCGCGACCGCGGCCTGTGGCAGATCAACGACTACTGGCACCCCGAGGTCGACGACGCCTGCGCCTACGACGCCCAGTGCAACGCGAACGCGGCCTTCGAGATCTCCTCCGGGGGAACGAACTGGCAGCCCTGGTCCACCTACAACCAGGGCCACCACTGGCGCCACATGGACGAGGCGCGGGCCGCCGTCGACCGCCTCGGCCGTCACGAGCCCGGTCCCAGGCCGCTGGTGTATCCGGCGGAGTCGGGTCGGGTGGTGTCGGCGCGGTCGGCGGACGGTCGTCTCGAGGTCTTCGCGGCGGGTGCGGACGGTGTGCATCACGCGTGGCAGACGGCGGTGAACGGGGCCTGGTCGGAGTGGGAGTTCCTGGGCGGTCCTGGGGGTGCGGAGCTGGCGATCGGGTCGAACGCGGATGGCCGGCTGGAGATGTTCGCGATCAACGGGAGCACCTTCCAGCACCGGTATCAGCTCCAGCCTTCGGGTGGCTGGTCGGGTTGGGAGTCGTTCGGCGGCGGTGGTCGTGACATCGCCGTGGGGGCGAACGGTGACGGGCGTCTTGAGGTCTTCGCTTCCGGTCCGGTCGGGGTGTTCCACAAGTGGCAGACGGCGGCGAACGGCGGCTGGTCGGAGTGGGAGTCCGCCGGTGGCGGTCCGGCGAACAGTCGGATCGAGATGGAGAAGGCGCCGGACGGCCGGCTTGAGGTCTTCGCGCTCAACGGGGATGTCTTCCAGCACCAGTATCAGACCGCGGTCAACGGTGGCTGGTCGGGCTGGGAGGCCTTCGGTGGTGGCGGTCGTGATCTGACGGTGGACCACAACCAGGACGGCCGGATCGAGGTCTTCGCTTCCGGTCCGGTGGGAGTCTTCCACAAGTACCAGACGGGCCCGGCCAGCTGGTCCGAGTGGGAACCCACCGGCGGCCCCGCCGACTCCCAGCTCACCAGCGAAAGGACCCAGGACGGTCGGGTGGAGGTGTTCGCCATCAACGGCAGCGTCGCCCAGCACATCTGGCAGACCGGTGTGAACGCGCCGTACGGCCAGTGGGAGTCCTTCGGCACCGGCGGCACGGAAGTCACCGCCACCGCCAACGCCGACGGCCGCATCGAGGTGTTCGGAACGAGCCACGCAGGTGTCTTCCACAAGTGGCAGACCGGTTTCACCACCTGGGCCGAGTGGGCCTGGCTCAACGGCACCTCCGGCCCCGCCGTCGACTGACCCGGTCGACCGACCCTCCGGATCCCTCCGAAAGACGAGTCTGGAGAAGAGTGATGCAACCGATCAGCAGGCGGAACCTGCTGCTGGCCGGCACCGGGGCGGGCACGCTCGCCCTCCTCGGTGCCGGGCGGGCCGCCGCGAGCGCGGACGTCCCGCCCCACCGGTGGATCGGCGCCGGATCCTTCCGCCACGTCCACGACCCGTCGACCCCCGGCCGGCGCCGCTACCTGAACGACCACACCCTGATCCGGGCCGGCGACCGCTGGCACGTCTTCGGCATCGTCGGCGACAGCGCGGCGACCGGCGACGCCCCGGACAGCGCCGCCGAGATCTCCTTCGCACACGCCTCCGCGCCCCATCCGTACGGGCCGTGGACCGCGCACGCCGACGCCCTGACCGTCGACCCCGGCTACCACGGCGAGGAGCACCTGTGGGCGCCGCACGTCATCGAGGCGGGCGGCACATACTGGATGTTCTACGCCGCGGGCGGCCGCGGCGGCGCCGCGATCAACCTCGCCACCTCCACCGACCTGACCACCTGGACCCGCGTGCCGTCCGGACCGCTCTTCCGGGGCCGCGCGGCACGTGACCCGATGGTCGTGCGGATCGGCGGCGAGTGGGTCATGTACTACACCGAGCTCTCCGCCGTCGACGGCCGCCACCTGGTCTGCCACCGCCGGTCCGCCGACCTGCTCCACTGGAGCGAGCCGGGCGTCGCGTACGCCGACGAGACCACCGACGCCACCGGCGTCTCGGTCACCGAATCCCCCTTCGTGGTCGAAAGGGACGGCTGGTACTACCTGTTCATCGGGCCCCGCGGCGGCTACGACGGCACCGACGTCCTCGCCTCCCGCGACCCCTTCCGCTTCTCCCTCGACGGCTACGCGGGCCATGTGCCCGGTCACGCCGTCGAGCCGTTCACCGACGGGCAGCAGTGGTACGCGAGCGCGGCCGGCTGGTTCCGGCACGGCCTGTACGTCGCCCCGCTGCACTGGCAGGACGCACCACCCCCGTGGCAGAGCCCCGACAACCCGGTCGCCGCGCTCGACGTCCAGGGCCGCCTGACCGTCTTCGCCCTCGACGCGGGGGACCGCTCGCTGCTGCGGCGCGTCCAGCTCGCCCCGGACACCGACAGCTGGTCGGAGTGGGAGCGGTTCGGCGGCCCCGCCGGGGCGGTCCCCACCCTCGGCCGCAACACCAACGGCCGGCTCGAGGTGTTCTCGCTCGCGCCCGGCGGCGCGAACCTCCACCACCGGGTCCAGCGGCCCGACGGCGGCTGGTACGACTGGGAGGAGTTCGGCGGCCCGGCCGGAGCCGCACCCGCCGTCGCCCGGAACGCCGACGGCCGCCTGGAGGTCTTCGTCCTGAGCCCCGGCGGCACCCTCATCGCCCGCCGCCGGCAGTGGTCGCCCGGAGCGCTCACCTGGGATCCGTGGGACGCCGGATTCGGCGGACCCGCCGGTGCCCCACCGGTCGTGGCGGCCAACGCGGACGGCCGTTTCGAGGTGTTCGCCCTCACGCCCGGCGGTACCGCGCTCCTCCATCGCTGGCAGGAGACGCCCGGCGGCGCGTGGTCGCCGTGGAACCGGTTCGGGACCGCGGCCGGCGCGGCGCCCCGGGTGGCCCGCGACGGCAGCGGCCGGCTCACCGTCACCGCCATCGGCCCGTCCGGACTGGGCGCGTTCCACCGGCGCCAGTCGGTCCCCAGCGGCGGATGGGACGACTGGCGGCCGTTGTTCGGCTGGTCGGCGGCGGCCCCGCTGCTCGTACCCAGCGCCGACGGCCGCCTGGAGGCCATCGCGCTGTCCCCCGGCGGAGAACGGCTCGCCCACCGCTGGCAACTCGCGCCCGGCGGCGCCTGGGACCCCGGCGCGGACTTCGGCGAACCCGGCGTCACGCTCGCCGCCCCGCCCTCGGCCGCGGCCGACGCCACCGGCCGGATCCACGTCTTCGCGGTCACCGTCGAAGGCCGGGTCCGCACCCGCGTACAGGTGCGGCCGAGCAGCGGCTGGCAGCCGTGGACCGGCTTCGGCGACCGCCTGCTGGCCCCGCTCCCGTCCGGCGCCCCCGCCCCCTGAGCGCGCCCCGACCCGTACCTCGCAGCGGAACGCCCCCAGGCCCTCCCCCCCCGACAGCTCATTCCGACAGCCCACACCGAAAGCGAGCCACCCCCGTGACGCAGCAACCGCCCCCGCCCACGCCCCACTCCGGCGCCGCACCGACCCGCCGTCGCGGCCGGTGGGAGCGCTATCGGGTCACCCATCCCTTCTCGCCCAGGGCCCAGCTCGGCCTGTGGGGCGCGATCGCCGGGACCGTAGCCCTGGCCGCGCTGCTCGGCTGGGCGCTCGACATGAAGGGCGGGGTCGTGATCGTCGCGGCCCTGCCGTTCATCGTGTCCTGGTTCGAGACCCAGCGCACCGCCTTCCAGTTCGACGTCACCGGCCTGCGGATCGGCGGCCTGTCCCTGCCGTGGGACGCCGTCGACCGGATCGTCGTGGCGACCCCGCCGCACGGGACGGACGCCGTGATCGGCGTTCGGCCGCGCTCCGGCGTCCCGCTGCCGCCGGGCGTCGTACCGCAGCCGCCGCACCCGGCCGTGTCGGCCCCGTTCCATGTCGCCGTGCCCCGGCACAAGCTGGATCTGGCGAAGATGCTGGGCAAGGCACGCCGTTACGCCCCCGAGCGCCTGCGGATCGTCGTCGCCGACGCCTCCGGGGAGCGGCCCGCCACGCCCGCCGGCTGATCGCGGCGCCGGAGCGACCCCACCCTCCCCTCCCGAAGTGGCCGATGCCACGCGGTGAAACGCCATGCGCAGGCGGTAACGTTCGGTGTGTCGGGCAACGGTCGGCACGCGGGACGGGGGAGCGGTGAGCGGGATTGTCGTGCACCTGCCGGAGGGGAACGGCGGCGACGCGGTGACCCTGCGGCTCGGGCCGGGGGAAAGGGCACGGTTCGGGCGCGGCTCGGCGAGTACGCCGGTCGAACTCCGTCTCGATGACGAGGCGGTCTCCCGGCTGGCGGGGGAGATCCGCGCCACCGACGACCACTGGCAGCTGAGCAACCTCAGCACCACCCACGGCTATCTCGTGGAGAACCCGGAGGGCGCGGGCGAATACCTCCGGGTCCCGCCGCGCCGCGTCGGTGCGCCGATCCCCTTCGAGTTCTCGCGGGTGGTGCTGCCCACCCGCCGCGACACCCCGGTCTTCTTCCAGGTGTTCGCGCCCGACCACGTCTATCTGGATCCGCACGCGACGGGCGGCTCCTGGGAGAGCCGCACCCTCACCGCGTACTCCCTGGACGAGACCGCCACCTACTTCCTGGTGCTCGTCGCGCTCTGCGAGCCGTGGCTGCGCGACCGTTCGCCGGTGGCGGTGCCGACCACGCCCCAGGTCGTCGAGCGGCTCCGCGGCCATGCCGCCTGCGCCCGGCTGACCGCCCGCGCGGTCAGTTCGCACATCGACTACCTCGCCGACGAGAAGCTGCGGATCGGCGCCCCCGACCCGGACCCGGCCGGGCGGACGGACCGCAGGAACGGCAAGCGCGAGGCCGTCGTCGGACTCGCGCTGAAGTTCGGCATCGTACGGGAGGAGCACCTCGCGCTGTTACCGCCGCGCGCCGAGCCGGCCGAGCGCGGACGGTAGGCGTGGCGCGGAGGGAGGACCCGGCCGGCTCCTGGGGGAGCGGCGGGGCGGAGCTGCTGCCGCCGGGGCACCGGGTAGGCGACTGGACCGTCGGCGAGCCGATCGGTGCCGGCGGCTGGGCCACGGTCTACGCCGGACGGCCCGCGGACCGGCCCCACCCACCGGACGGAGCCGCTGACGGGCCCGACCGGCCGGAGGTCGCCCTCAAGGTCATGCCGACGGCCGGTCTCGCCCCGCGCCAGGCCCGCAACGTGGCCGAATCGGCCCGGCGCGAGGTCGACCTGGCCCGCCGGGCACCGCATCCGAGCCTGGTCCGGCTGCTCGACTCCGTGGTGCTCGCCGCACCCGAGCGGCCGTCCCTGGACGGAGCGATCGTCCTCGTCATGGAGCGGGCCCGGTGCAGCCTGCGCGACCTGCTCGACGCCGGCGTCACCGAGGCCGAGGGCGGCCGGCTGATCGCCGGCATCTGCGAGGGCCTGGCCCATCTGCACCGGTCCGGCTGGGTGCACACCGACCTCAAGCCGGAGAACATCCTCATCGGCCGGGACGGCGAGGTGCGGCTCTCGGACTTCGGCTTCGCCATCGAACTCACCGGCACCCACGGCTGGACGGCCCCCATGGGCACCCTGGACTACCTCCCGCCGGAGCGCTGGAAGGAGCCCCTCGGCGACCGCGGCGTACGGGTCCGCGCCACCGCCGACATCTGGGCCCTCGGCATCGTCATCCACGAGGTGTTCACCGCCGGCGCCTCGCCGTTCCCCGGCGCCACGCCGACGGCGCGCGGCGCCGCCGTGCAGGCGTACGCCGAGGGCCGCGCCTCCCTGCGGATGGACCACGCCGTCCCCGAGTTCTGGCGCGCCCTCGCCGCCGACTGTCTCGCCCCCACCCACGAGGCCCGCGCCCCCCACACGGCCGAGAGCCTCCTCGCCCGGATCAGGGCCCACGAGTCCGGGCGCCGGAGACGACGTCCCCTGCCCCGGCTCCGTACCGCCGTGCTCGCCCTCACCGCCTGCGCGGCGGCGGCCGGCGGGGCCGCGCTCTGGTCGTACACGGGAGGCCGCACGGACGGCGAAGGGCCGGGCACCGTCCGGGTGTTCAACGCCGAGCGCGGCTGCCAGGACCGCACGGACCGCGACCGGCAGTGCAGCCTCGGCCTCGCGATCGACCCCCGGCAGCCCTACACGGCCGACAACGTCGTCCCCACCCGGGTCTGGCACGGGGACCTCCTGGACGCCGACTGCCACCTGCCCGACGGGCAGCCCATCATCGACGAGGAGGACCTCAGGTCGACGGTCTGGTTCCGCGTCCGCCTCCCACGCGCGGACGCGGAACCCGCCACCGCCTGGCTGCCGGCCGTCCGCACGAGGGACCGCCCCGAGCTTCCGCGGTGCGCCCGTTAGACCTGGTCGCGGAGCCGGCCCCTACCGCAGGAGGAACGCCTCCGCCGCCCGCGCGCCCGCGTCGCTGCGGCTCTGGGTGGAGTGGCCCACGCCTTCGAGGACGACCAGTTCGGCCCGCGGGGTCGTGGCGGCGAGGTCACGGGCCCACCGCACCGGGGTCGAGAGGTCGCGGTCCCCGGCGAGCAGCAGCACCGGCATGGTCAGGGTGTGTCCCGGCGCCGGGCGGTGCGGGCGCGAGGACGGCCAGGGCAGACAGGTCCGGGGGATGCCCTGGGCGCCGGCCGTCTCCCGCTGGAACGGCCACACCTCCGCCGGCCTGATCCGCTGCACGGCCTTGCGCAGGGCCCGTTCGCGGCCCTCGACGGGCGCGGAGGCGTCGCCC
This sequence comes from Streptomyces sp. NPDC012769, assembly GCF_042901205.1. Lineage (NCBI taxonomy): Bacteria > Bacillati > Actinomycetota > Actinomycetes > Kitasatosporales > Streptomycetaceae > Streptomyces > Streptomyces sp. NPDC012769. The sequence goes on from NZ_JBIBCP010000003.1 coordinate 880,405, forward strand.
CACGGCCAGCGCGAGTCGGCGCACAGCGTCGCCGCGTGCAGCCCGGAGCTGAAGTCGGCCGCAGGTTCGTCGGACGGCCCGGAGAACCCGGCGACCAGCCCGTCGAGTCGGGCCGGATCTCCCTCGGCGGAGGCGTGCAGGGCGTTCAGGATGCCGAAGCGGGGGTCGTTCAGCTTCGGGTCGATGATGCTCGCGATGACGAGGAGGTTGAAGACGCCGACGCCGTTGCCGTCCCGGCGGACCACCTTCGCGAGGTCGCGGGCCGGGTCGAAGCCGCACTTCTGCTCCCGGCAGGCGGCGCGCAGCACCTCACCGGCGTGTCTGAACGCCGCCTCGTACAGCACGCCGGCGCCGTCGAGCGGAACGACGGAGTCGAGGACGAGCCGGCGCACCCGCTGCGGATGGGTGAGCGCGTACTGCCCGGCGGTGAAGGTGCCGTACGAGACCCCGTCGAGGGTCCAGGAGTGCACGCCGAGGGCGCGCCGCAGATCCTCCAGGTCGGCCACGGTGTCACCGGTGGTGTAGAGGTCGCGGTGCGGCCCGAGGCTCTCGGCGCAGGCCGTGACGGCGGCGGGCGTGGGGGCGACGGTGTCGCTGCTGCCCACCTCCTTCTGGAGGGCGGGGCAGTCGACCGCCGTGCCGCCGGTGCCGCGCTGGTCGATCATCACCAGCCGGTACTGGTCGAGCGCCTTCGGAAGCCGGCCGCGGATCCGCTGGACGTACGGGACGCCCGGCTGGCCCGGGCCGCCGGTGAGGAAGAGCAGGGTGCCGCGCGGCGCGTCGGCCGCGCCGAAGACGGCCGTGCGCAGCCTCAGCGTGCCCGGCACGGCGCCGGACCGGTCGAGCGGCACGGTCAGCTCCGCACAGGTCACGTCGGGCTGCCCGGGGCAGGGCTGCTGCCCGGTGAGCTCGGGCGCCCCGGCAGACCGGACCGCCGGGGTGGTGGCCGAGGGGCCGCCGGCGGCGGCACCGGGCGCCGATGCCGCGCACGCGGCGGCGGTCAGCACGGCGGCCAGGGCCGTGCCCGCTCTGGTCAGTAAGGTCATCGTCGCGTTCCCCCGCTCGGAAGACGGGGTGCCGCGCGCACGTCCCGGAGGGCGGCGCGGCACCGGCCGGGTTTCCGGCCGCCGCCATCCTGCGGTCCGCCCTCGCCCGGGGCGTTGGACATTCATGCGCGATCCGCGAGGAGTCCTCGGACGGCGCTGGGCGCGTGCCCCGTGTGACCCCGGCACAGTCGGCTCAGATGGGCCTGGTCGGCGAAGCCGTAGGCGTGGGCGAGGGTGCGCAGGCTGTCCTCGCCCTCCTCCAGGGCATGGAGCACGCCGCGGATCCGCAGCTCGTTGCGGTAGCGGGTGAGGCTGCTGCCGGTGACCGCCCGGAAGACCCGGCTGAGGTGGTGCGGGGAGGCCCCGACGGCGCGGGCCAGGTCCTCCAGGGGGAGCCGCAGTGCGGGGGCGCCGCCGGCGAGGACGGCGCAGGTGTCGCGGACGAGCCGGCCGTGCTCGCGCGCGGTGCCGGGCCGGGCGCCGGTGTCGGTGCGCCAGTGGCCCGCGGACTCGGCCACGCCGTCGAGCAACTCGTGGAGCCGGTCCGCCAGTTCGAAGGAGTCGGCGTTCCGTCGGGCCGCGGCGAGCAGGGCCCGGTGGCGTACGTCGGTGGCGCCGGTGACGGTGAAGCGCCGGGAGACCGGCGGGCCGTCGAAGCGGTCGGCGAACAGCGCGGCGCCGACCCGGATCTCGGTGGACCGGTCGCCGGGCCCGACCGGGTGCGCGACCCGCTGTTCGTCTCCCGGCCGGGTCAGGTAGCCGCCGCTCGGGTCGACGAAGAACTCCTCGCCGGCGATCCGGCGCAGATAGCCGCCGGAGCGGGTGAGGACGACCGTGTACGCCTCGGCGCGACCGGGCGCGACGAACCCGGTGCGGTCCTCGCAGCACAGGATGTCCTGGACGGTGATCCCGGCGGCCGTGAGCCGGCCGCGCAGTTGCCCGCGCCGCTCCCGCGCCGCCTCGCAGCGCGGTAACCCCCGCTCGTCGCGGCTGTCCTCGCCCACGCCGTACCTCCTGCTCGCGCGCGTCGCGGGCCGTGGGGGCCGGGCTCCCCGAGGGGCGGGGAACCCGGCGCGACTCACGGTCGGGCTACCAGATTGCCTCGACCCACTCCGGGTGGTCGATGAACGGATTGCGGTTGCGCTGGTAGGTGTTGTAGATGACGTCGTTGCGCCGCTCCTCGAAGGTGCTCGGCGGGTCCTGCTGGTGCCACTGCTTGAGTATCGCGAGGCGGCCGTGGAAGGGGACGCTGCCGTTGGTGCTCGACTCGTTGGTCTCCAGGTCGGGCCAGGAGTCGTCGCCCTCGTAGCGGACCGCCATGTAGAGGATCATGCGGGCCACGTCGCCCTTGTCCGCGTCGCGCGGCTCGAAGGAGTTGCTGTCCGTGTAGCTGCCCGGCGCCCCGCTGACCGCGCTGCCGCCGTTGTCCCAGTCCTTGTTGCCGCGGGTGCTGTTGACCTGGACGTCACACGCCCGCAGGTGGTGCAGGTCGGTGCCGGGGCCGGCGGACGTGCCGAAGCTGCCGTGCGACTGCGCCCACACGTGCTCGCGGTTCCAGTCGCCGACGTCGCCGCCGCTGAGGCTCTTGCTGCGGGAGTAGCCGCTGTAGAGCAGCAGGACGTTGCTCGTGTTGTTCGGGTCCTGGTCGGTGACCTTCAGCGCGTTCCAGACCGCGTCGTACGAGATCTTGTTCTGGCTGCTGATGATGGTGTGCAGCGAGGACTTGAGGCTCGGACCGGTCTTGCCGATCGCGTTCTTGTAGTACGTGCTGTCGTAGGCGTTGGTCGTGGCGCCGGCGGGAGTCGCGGTGACCGTAGGAAGGGTGAGGCCGACCAGGACGGCGGACATCGCCGCCCAGGTCTTCCACTTGCCTCTCTGCGCAACGGACATGGGGGCCCTTTCCCGGGGACGGGACGCGCGGGAACGCCGCCCGGGCTCAAGCGGACGGCGTTCTACGCGTGTTGAATCGGTGTCATCGGGAGAGTGGCACGACCGAGTGGTTTGTCGTGTAACGGTCAGAAGGCTTTTTCATGACGTTCTGACATACGGCGCAACCGCGCTCAGGCGCCGAGGCCCGCCAGTCGCCGCTGGTCCAGCGGCGAGGCGCGGCGGTCCAGGCGTTCCTCCAGGAGCCGCCGGGCCCGGTCGCTGTCACCCGCCTCCACCAGGGCGTACAGCAGCGTCTCCTCCACGACCTCCCGCTGCGCCGCGCTGCCGCCGACCCGGCGCAGCGAGGGCAGCAGCGCGTCCAACCGCTCCGCCGCCGTCGCCCACTCCTCCTCCAGCACGGCCTCCAGGGCGCCGCACAGCGGCACCACCACCTCCCGCTGCACCGGATCCGCCCCGGCCGCGTGGGCGCGCAGCCGCCGCAGGGCCGGCAGGTCACCCGCGGCGGTGAGGGCGACCGCGCCGTGGAGCGCGGTGAAGGCGGTCGAGGGGCGCTCGACCAGATCGCGCTCGACCGCGTCGAGCACGCCCTCGACCGGCACCCGGCCGGTCCAGTTCCGGCACATCCGGGCCCGCCACAGAAGCGAACCGGAGTCGACGAGGGCCCGCACCCCGCCGACCTGACCGGGGGCCAGCTGGGCGAACCAGCGGCGGCGCACGGCCGCGGAGTCGTCGAGGGCCAGCTCGTGCAGGGCCACGTGCCAGGAGAAGTGCGCCCGGTGCACGGCCCCCCGGCCGTGCCCGCCGATCCAGCCGTCGAGCCACTCCCGGCCCGCGCGGTGCGCCCCCGACTCGTAGTGCACATGGGCGAGGGCGTGGACGGCATGGCCGGAAGCGGGCTCCTCGGCGAGCGCCGCACGGGCGAGGTCGCCCGCCTCGTCGATCAGACCCTGCTCCTGGCGGACGAAGGCCAGCAGGGAGGTGTGGAACCAGTGGCCGCCGTAGGCGGGCGCGGTGCGCTCCACCAGACGCAGGGCCAGGGTGCCGTCGAGATCGCCGACACCGGCGAAGGCGATGGTGGGAACGGCGATCCCGAGGGCGAACGCGTCACCGGGAAAACGCTCCAGATGACCGATCAGCGCCCGGTCGCCGTCCGAGCCGCCCGCCGCGCCTTCTGTGCCTGTCGTGCTCGCTCGGGGCGTCTCGTGGCCGAGGATCCGGCGCGTGACGACGTCGACGAACGATCGCTCCCGCTCGTCCCCGCGCTCCCGCACGCTGCGCCGCGCGTCCGCCAGCGCCCGCGCGACGTCGACGTCCGCCCCGCCCTCGTGCCCGAGCAGGGCGAGCGCGGCGTGCCCGAGGGCGAAGCCGGGATCCAGCTCGGTGGCCCGGGCGAACGCCTCGGCGGCCTTCGCGCGTACGGTGACCACCCGGCCGAGCCCGGAGCGGAAGGCGACCGCCGCGGCGGCGTGCGTGGACAGCGGCAGCCCGAACTGGTCGGTCGGCCGCCGGCGCACCGGCCGCGCGGTGCGGCCGCCGAGCGGGGAGAGGAGCGCCTCGGCGACCTCCTTGGCCTGGGCCCGGATCTCGGGGATCGCCGTCGTCTCCCACAGCTCGCCGCGGCGCGGCGAGCCCAGCGTGAACAGCGGCCGCCCGCCGCGGCCCCGGGCGTCGCGCAGCCGGCCCCCGTCGGTGGCCACACCGATGCCCAACGGCCCCGGCACGGCCAGCCCGTCGTCGAGCAGACCGCCCCACAGCGGGTCGCCGCCGGCGTCGGCCCGCAGCCCCGGCCCCGTGCAGTCCACCACCCACCCCACCCGCAGCTCACGGCCCCCGGAGAGCGAGACCGCCAGGCCGCCGTCCTCGCCCGGCGCCGCACCGGTGACCCGGCCCGCGTGCACCCGCAGCCGGCGGGCCGCGCGCGCCCGGGCGACCGCCTCGGCCGTCGCCGGGGCCATCCGGTGCCGGTGGACGTTCCACGGCGTGGCGTCACGGCCGAGGAACTCCGCCCGCTCCTCGTCGGTGAGGCCCTGCCACAGCTGTCCGATCCACGGCCGCAGCCCGTCGAACGCGGGCCGCCAGTCCCCGTGCGCCCGCCGCGTCGCGGAGACGTAGCGCAGCACGGCGCGGCGCAGGTCGGAGAACGGCAGCACCGCCAGGTCCGGCGGCGGCGGTACGGCGGGCAGTGGGGCCAGCGCGTGCGGCTGGGGCAGCAGCCCGGAGCGGGAGACGGCGTGCACGGTCCGGCCGGGCCGGTCGAGGACCAGGGCGAGGTCGACGGCGGTGAGCCCGGTGCCCACGAGCAGCACGTCGTCCGACGGGGACACGGCGGCGAGCGCTCCGGGCGCCCAGGGGCGGGCGACGAACCGGTCGGAGCCGGTGAGCCCGTCCGGGGCCCAGTCGGCCCGGCCGGCGGCGGGACCCGTGGCGAGCACCACGCCGTCCGCCGTCACCGTGCCGCCGTCGGCGAGCCGGAGCTCCAGCCGGCCGCCGGACACGTCGGCCAGGCCGGTCGCCCGGGTGCGCAGCCGCCGTACCGCGACCGTGCCGTGCGCCGCGATGATGGCGCGGCCGAGCGTGTCGGCGAGATAGGAGCCGTAGCGGTGGCGCGGGGCGAAGTCCGTGTCCCGGACGGTCGGTTCGCCGTGCGCGCACAGCCAGCGCCGGAAGTGACCCGGGTCGTCCGGGTAGCAGCTCATCCCGCCGACCGGCACGTTGAGCCGGTGCTCGGGAACCTCGGTGGCGTAGGCGGTGCCCCGGCCCGCCTCGGGCGCCGGGTCGACGAGGACGAGGTCGAGCGGTGTCCGCCGTCGGGTGGCCGTCTCGCACAGCTGGACGGCGACGAGCGCGCCCGCCGCTCCCGCGCCGACGACGGCCACGGTCGGCCGGGCGGGGGCGGGGGCGGGGACGGGCGCGTCGGACTGCGGGGCTTCGGCGGACACCACGGGCACCTCCGGGACGGGGCGGGGCGGAGCAGGCACGGCAGGGCAGGGCAGGGCAAGGCACGGGTGTTGTTCACTATGTCGATGAACAAAATGAACAGGCAACGCCGGTTTCGGCCAAGGGCGGTGCTCCCCAGCACCGTTGACGCGTCATCCGCGCCGCGGCGGGGCCGGGAACGCGCCACTCGTGAGACATTGAGCCGGTGAGGATCTCTGCACGAACGGACTACGCCATCCGGGCCATGGCGGAGCTGGCCCGCTCCCCGGAACGGCCGCTCAAGGCCGAGGACATCGCCGGACGCCAGGACATCCCCGTCCGCTTCCTCTTCGTCGTCCTCAGCGAACTGCGCCAGGCCCGCCTGGTGACGAGCGTCCGCGGCCCCGAAGGCGGCTACTCGCTCACCCGGCCGCCCACCGGGATCACGCTCGCCGACGTCATCCGGGCCATGGACGGACCGCTCGTCAGCGTGCGGGACCTCAAGCTGACCAGCCTCGAGTACCAGGGCGCGGCGGCCCCGCTGCCGGACGTGTGGCGTGCGGTGCGCACCAGTCTGCGCCAGGTCCTGGAGTCCACGACCCTCGCGGACCTGGCCGGCGGCGAACTGCCCGACCTGGTGCAGGAGCGGGCCCGCGCCTACCGGGACGACGTGCGGACCTATCCGTAGACCGGCCCGGCCCGGCCCGGCGCGTCAGCGCTCGACCGGCAGCCCCCGGGGCTCCTTGACGCGCTTCATGATGATCTGCGAGTTGACCTCCGTGACCCCGGCGAGGGTCGTCAGGCGCTCGATCCACAGCCGCTCGTACGCCGCGAGGTCGGCGACCGCGATGCGCAGCAGGCACCCCGGGCTGCCGAAGAGGCGATACGCCTCGATGACGTCGGGGATGTCCTGAAGGGCCTCCTCGAAGGCCTCCACCGTCTCGCGGTCCCGCTTCACCTCGACGGAGACCAGCACCTCGAAGCCCCGCCCGACCGCCTCCGGATCGATGACCGCGCGATAGCCCTGGATCACCCCGTCCTGCTCCAGCTGACGGACCCGCCGCATACAGGGGGAGGGGCTGAGGCCGACCCGCTGGGCCAGCTCCTGGTTGCTCAGTCGGCCGTCCTGCTGGAGCTCGCGCAAGATATGGAGATCGATTCGGTCCATGACACAATTATCCACCACGGAGTTCATCATTCCCGGGTGATTTCGCAATCGCATTGCGTGACGATTGACCTATCGTTGCCGCGCACACCCCAGGGGAAGGACAGCACACTCATGAAGTGGACGCGCGACGCCCGGCCGCGCCGCATCGTGGTCATCAGCACCGGCGGCACCATCGCCAGCCGCTGGACCGGCAGCGGATACGCCGCCGACGCCTCCGGAGACGACGTCGTGGCCACGGCCGCGGTCCCCGACAACGTCGACATCGAGGTCGTCGACCTCTTCAACGTCAACAGCTCCCGGATGACCACCGAGCGCCAGCTGGCCCTGCTGCGCACCGTCCACGAGACGCTCGCCGACCCCGGCGTCGACGGCATCGTCGTCACCCACGGCACCGACACCCTCGAGGAGTCGGCCTTCTTCCTGGACCTGCACCACTCCGACCCCCGCCCGGTCGTCCTCACCGGCGCCCAGCGCCCCTTCGGCACGGGCGACGGCGACGGTCCCGGCAACCTCTACGACGCGCTCCAGGTCGCCGCCACCGTCCGCGGCCTCGGCGTCCTCGTCGTCTTCGACGGCCTCGTCCACGCCGCCCGCGGCACCGTCAAGACCAAGACCCTCGCCTCCGACCCCTTCGCCGACCCCTCCGGCGAGCGCGTCGGCCGCCTCGGCTTCGGCCAGGTCGACATCGAGCGCGAGCCCGAGCGCCCCGCGCCGCTGCCGCTGCCCGCCGAGGACCGGCCCGCCCCCCGCGTCGACATCATCACGCACCACTCCGACGCCGACCCGGTCCTCTTCGAGGCGGCCGTCGCCGCCGGGGCCCGCGGCATCGTCCTCGTCGGCACCGGCGCGGGCAACGCCACCCCCGAGATCGCCGAGGCCGTCGCCCGCGCCGTCGACCGGGGCGTCCACGTCGTCCTCTCCACCCGCGTCGCCTCCGGCCCCGTCGCCGAGGTCTACACGGGCGGCGGCGCCGTCGACCTGGCCGCCGCCGGCGCGGTCCTCGCCGGCACCCTGCGCCCCGGGCAGGCCCGGATAGCCCTGCTCGCCGCGCTCCTCGCCGACTCGCCCTCGCCCGAGCGCCGCACCACCCTGCTCCGCACCCTCCTCGAAGGCCCGGTCCGCGCCGAGCCGGCCCTCGCCGTCGCGCACTGAGCCCGTCGCGCGCCGAGCCCGACGTGCCCTGAGCGCGTCGGGCACCGAACCCCTCGCGAGCCGTCGGGGCCCCACCGCGGTCGGGCCCCGTGCCGTACCCCTTCCGCCGCCCTCCTCCCCACGCGTAAGGCACCGTCACCGTGATCCCCGCACAGAACACCGCCCCCGAGCCGACCGCCGCCCCCACCGGGGCCGTGCGGCGCGAACACGACCTGCTCGGCGACCGGGACGTCCCCGCCGACGCGTACTGGGGCGTCCACACGCTGCGCGCCACGGAGAACTTCGCCATCACCGGCACCCCGATCTCCGTCTACCCGCAGCTGATCGACGCGCTCGCCGCCGTCAAGGAGGCCGCCGCCCTCGCCAACGAGGAGCTCGGTCTGCTCCCCGCCGACAAGACGGCGGCCATCGTCGCCGCGTGCCGCGAGATCCGTGGTGGCGCGCTGCACGGCGAGTTCGTCGTGGACGTCGTCCAGGGCGGCGCCGGCACCTCCACCAACATGAACGCCAACGAGGTCGTCGCCAACCGGGCCCTCGAACTCCTCGGCCACGCCAAGGGCGACTACCACCGTCTCCACCCCAACGAGGACGTCAACCTCGGCCAGTCCACCAACGACGTCTACCCGACCGCCATCCGCATCGCCGCCATCGGCGCGGCCCGCGAGCTGCTGCGGGCGATGGCCGTCCTCCAGGACGCCTTCGCCGAGAAGGCCGTCGAGTTCGGCACCGTCGTCAAGATGGGTCGCACCCAGCTCCAGGACGCCGTGCCCATGACGCTGGGCCAGGAGTTCTCCACCTACGCCGTGATGCTGGAGGAGGACCGCGGGCGCCTCGCCGAGGCGATCGAGCTGATCCACGAGATCAACCTCGGCGCCACCGCCATCGGCACCGGTCTCAACGCCGCCCCCGGCTACGCCGAGACCGCCCGCCGCCACCTCGCCGGCATCACCGGGCTGCCCCTGGTCACCTCCGCCAACCTGGTCGAGGCCACCCAGGACTGCGGCGCCTTCGTCCAGCTCTCCGGCGTGCTCAAGCGGATCGCCGTGAAGCTCTCCAAGACCTGCAACGACCTGCGCCTGCTCTCCTCCGGCCCGCGCGCCGGATTCGGCGAGATCAACCTGCCGCCCGTCCAGGCCGGTTCGAGCATCATGCCCGGCAAGGTCAACCCGGTGATCCCCGAGGTCGTCAACCAGGTCGCCTTCGAGGTGATCGGCAACGACATGACGATCACCATGGCGGCGGAGGGCGGCCAGCTCCAGCTCAACGCCTTCGAGCCGGTCATCTTCCACGCCCTGTCGAAGAGCCTGACCTCGCTCCGGGCGGCCTGCCTCACCCTCGCCGAGCGCTGTGTCACCGGCATCACCGCCAACGTCGACACCCTGCGCGCGAGCGTCGAGAACTCCATCGGACTGGCCACCGCGCTCAACCCGCACCTCGGCTACACGGCCGCGACCGCCATCGCCCAGGAGGCCCTGGCCACCGGGCGCTCGGTCGCCGAACTCACCCTGGAGAAGGGTCTGCTCCCGCCCGAGCGGCTCGCCGAGCTGCTCACGCCGGAGCACCTCACGGGCACGGCGGGCGGAGTGCTGAAGATCTGAGACTCAAGCCTGCGGGCGGCAAAGCCGACATTTCTACCGATAGAGGTATGAATCAGTCGTTGGAGTCGCCCGCATGCCGAACACCGCCGCCGTCACCCCCGCCGCCGTCGCCCCCACCACCGCAGCCACCACCCCCGACGAGCTCGACCGCGAAGCCGCCGCCCTGCTCGACACCGCGGCCTGGCAGGACATCGTGGCCCGCTGGAACGAGGCGCCGCCGGTACGGGAGGAGGCGGCCGACTGGCGGCGGCTGCTGTCCGTCCCGGTCGACCGGCTGGTCGCCGACGCCCTCGCGTCCCTCGACGCCCTGCCCGCGCCGCAGCCCGCCGAGCGCCCGCTGCCCGGACGCCTCGGCGCGATCCTGCCCGACCGGCTGCACGCCTGGCGCCGCATCGGCAGCCCCGACGTGCGCCCCTCGGTCCACCTCGCCCACACCCGGCGCGTCCTCACGACCTGGGGCTGGCAGAACACCCCGTACAAGCTCCGCGACCGGCGCGGCGCGCGGTGCGTCTGCGGCGCGATGCTCGCCGCGCACCGGCTCGGCTACGGCAGCGCCGCCACCATGAACGAGGCCGGCGCCTGGATGCTCGAAGAGCTCCGCTCCCGCGGCTGGACCGAGCTCATCGGCCCCTGGAACCGGGCCCCGGGCCGCACCGCGGCGGACGCGCTCGCCCTGGTGGACGCCACCATCCGCCGCGCGGCCCGGGCCGGTCGCTGAACTCCGGGACCTTCTAGCGCTGGACGCCCGGCAGACGGTCGACCAGCGGCGGCAGGTCGGCCGGAACCGCCGGGGCGGCGGACCGCAGGCCCTCGGCGGGAGTCGTGGCGGCGCCGCTCAGGGCGCCGTCCACGAAGGCGTACAGCGCCGGGGTGATCGGGTCGGGCAGCGGTCGGCCCTGCTCGTCGAAGCGCTGGTACTTCATCAGGTTGTAGGCCACGGAGACCTGGCGACGGCCGTCCTCGGTGGCGAGCGACCACGTGCCCGCGCCGAACACCGCGCCGTCATGGCCCCAGTACCAGCCGCCGCTCGGCATCTTCAGGGTGTAGAGGCCGAGGCCGTAACGCATCGCCACCTCCTCGCCGGGCTGCTCCGGCTCGTACGCCGGAACCGTCGTCTTCATCGCGCGCAGCGCGGCCGGGCCGAGCAGCTTGCCGCCGAGCAGCTTGCGGTAGAAGGTGTTGAGGTCGTTCGTCGTCGACACCAGCGCCCCGGCCGTGCCCCCCCACGACATGTCGTACGTGCTGTAGTCGCGCGGCGGGTCGATGAGCCCGAAGAACGACTCGTACATCCCGGCGTGCCGCCCCTTGAGCGAGGGCGAGTCGGGGAAGTAGGTGTGGCCCAGGCCCGCCCGGCGTATGACGTGGCGGGTGATGTACGCCTCCGGGTCCTGGCCCGTCACCCGCTCCAGGACCAGCCCGGCGAGGATGTAGTTGGTGTTGGAGTACGAGTGCTTCCCGCGCTCCTTCACCGGCGGCGCGGCCAGACCCAGGCGGGCGAGCTCCTCCGGCGCGAGGTGCCGCAGCCGGTTCTCGTCCAGCGTCCTGCCGGGGTCCTGGAGCAGCCCGGGGAAGGCCGGCAGGATGTAGTCGGCGATGCCGCTCGTGTGGTTGAGCAGCATCCGGACCGTCACCTTCTCGCCGCGCTCGCCGGTGACGAGGTCCGGGAGGTAGCGGCCGACCGGCGCGTCCAGGTCGATCCGGCCGCGTTCCACCTGCTGGAGGACGGCCACGGCGGTGAACGTCTTGGTGATGCTGCCGACCCGGTGCTCGAAGTCCGGGCTCATGGGCCGCCCGGTGGCCGGATCGGCCACGCCCGTGGCCCCGCGCCACCGCTCGGAGCCGTCCCGGACCGCGGCGAACGCGCCGTACATCCCGGCGGCGTGGAAGGCGTCGAGCGTGCCGCGCAGCGCCTCCCGGTCCAGGGCGGGCCGGTGGTGGAGCGCCACCGCGCTCGCCGACGCCGCCCCCGTGGCGTCGGCGGCATGGGCCGGGAGCACACCCAGGGACAGGGCGAGCAGGGTGGTCGAGAGCACGGCCGCCGTACGGGCCGGGCGCCGCGTGGTGGCGGCCGGGCCGGTGAGGTCCGAGGAGTGCTCGGGCTGCGCGGGTCGCGTGGTGCGCGTGGAGCGCATGAGAAGGTTCCCCCTTCGTCGGTCGTCTCGCCGACGACGCGCCGGTCGCTCGGCCGATCGCCCGGCCGGTCGCTTCGTGGGGCGCTGCGCCGGTCGATGCGCCGGTCGTCCCACGGGTCGTCGTCGGTCGTCCGCGCGCGGTCCGCGCACGGATCGACCATCCTCGCCGCCCCGGCCCGCGCCGCGCGTCCCTCCCGGGGACGATCATGATCATCGGAAGGCATGACGACCGGGGGTCTAGCCTGGGTGTATGGGCGGCGACGGCCTGACCGGACTGTTCCTCTGCGGCGATGTGATGCTCGGCCGCGGAATCGACCAGATCCTTCCCCATCCGCTCGACCCCGCGCTGCCCGAGCGGTACGTGCGCGACGCCCGTGACTACGTGGCCCTCGCCGAGGCACGCTCCGGGCCGGTGCCCCGCGCGGCGGGTCCCGGCTACCCCTGGGGCGAGGCCCTCGCCGTGCTCGACGCCGCGCGCCCCGACGTCCGGGTGGTCAACCTGGAGACGGCGGTCACCCGGCACGGCCTCCCCGTCCCCGGCAAGGCCGTCCACTACCGCATGGATCCGGCCAACCTGCCCGCGCTGACCGCCGTACGGCCCGATGTGGTCGTGCTCGCCAACAACCACGTCCTCGACTACGGCCGGCACGGACTCGACGACACCCTCGACGCCCTCTCCGGTGCCGGACTGCGCACCGCGGGCGCGGGCCGCGACGCCGAGGAGGCCCGACGACCGGCGGCCGTGCCGCTGCCCGGCGGACGCCGGCTCCTGGTCTTCGCGCTCGGCCTGGCCTCCAGCGGCGTGCCCCGCGACTGGGCCGCCACCGCCCGGCGCGGCGGAGTCCACTTCGCGGCCGGCCCCGCCGACGAGGCGGCGACCCGGCTCACCGCCCGGCTGCGCGCGGACCGGCGGCCCGGCGACCTCGTGGTCGTCTCGGTCCACTGGGGCCCCAACTGGGGTTACGCGCCCGCCCGTGCCGAGGTCTCCTTCGCCCACGCCCTCGTCGACGCGGGCGCCGACATCGTGCACGGCCACTCCTCGCACCACCCGCGGCCCCTGGAGGCGTATCGGGGCAGGCTCGTCCTGCACGGCTGCGGCGACCTCGTCAACGACTACGAGGGCATTACTGTTTAAGCCTCTGACCTGCGCGTTTACGGTCGCTTTTCTAGCACCACTCAAGCTCCCACGGCAACATAGTCGTGGGCACTTTGGGGCGATTTGCCCCGCTCTGCACGGTCCCGTAGATGACGGACGTCACGGGCCTCCAGGGCCACTGTCCTTGAGTCGGCACCCCGCCGACCGGTCTACCCGAGGGCAACCCCTTCAGGCGCAGTGCAGCGCACCCCCCGGGAACCTCCCCCCGCGATTCCGGCCGGATTACGGGGGCGCGGTCCCATGCCCCTTCCCGATTAGAAGTGATCAGTGTCATGACGAACAAGGAATTCGAAGAGGCCGTCTCCGAGGCCCGCGAATACATCCGCCGCACGTCCTTCCCGGCGCTCCCTGGATCCGAAGACGACCAGGAGTTCGCCCCCCGCGAGCACGCGGAATACGGCGAATCCCGCCACTGAAAGCTCCGCGGTCCTCACCTCCGAAACTCCAACAGTCTCCGAGGGAACGAGCTGGACACTCTGAGGACCGTGGGTCAACACCCGGCAGATTGACGTAAGACGCGGTAGGGCAAACTGGCCCGCTCGGACCGTGCCGACATTCTGCCGGGCTCCACTCCCGCTCCGCCTCTGTGACGGCGGCGTCGAGCGGGGCCGCTCCCCCCGTCACCGCTACCGGCGGGGGTCGAGCGGAACCCCCCGGCTGGCTTTCTTGGGATGGTTGGCCAGCCGGGGGGCGCAAACTCCGGTGCCAGGTACAGACCCCCTATTAAGACGGGGCAGGGTTTGAATTGCCCCCTCACTGATCGCCTGGCACCGGCTCCTTCCCCATCACCGAAAGGCACTCCCATGGCTAACCTCGGCGCAAAGCACCACGCCTCGAAGATGACGACCGCCAAGGTCCGTCAGGCCCGCAAGTCCTACGACGTTCGCACTGCCAACGGCGACCGTAAGTGGACCATCACCGGCCTCGCCGAGAAGTACGGGATCACTCCCCAGAGCATGGCCGCCATCCTCAACCGCAAGAGCTGGAAGCACGTGTCATGACCGGCACCTGGCCGGCGGATCCGCGCGGCGACATGACACCCATCCTCCAAGCCTCCATCGAGGCGGCAAAGGGGCGACATCCGTCCGGTAAGGAGAAGCCCGTGAGTGTCGTGCTCACTGCCGCCGACCGCTGCGACGGGTGCGGCGCCGCCGCCGGCTATCGGGTGGCCAAGAGAATTCCTGGCTGCGAAGTGGAGGTCGTGTCGAATTCGCTGCTCGACTTCTGCGTCCACCACTGGCGAAAGAACTTCCCGAAGATGGTCGACCGAGGCTGGATCGTCATCGGTGTCAACCCCGACGTCATGCAGGAGCGGCCGTGAACACCACGACGTGGCCGGAGACCCCCGAAGAACGACAGGCCCGCAAGGAGTCCGTCCGCACACGGAAGGTAGTGACGGGAAAGTGATGTGCGAAGGCTGCAAGGAGCTGGCCGACCTCGCCAAGAGGCACGGCGTGTCCCGGATCAAGCACACCCGCAAGAAGAAGCCGCACTGCGACGCCCCCATCACCTGTACGTGCCAGCACAAGCCGGTCGGCACCTACCAGCGGGAGGACGAGGCGTGAGCGAGCACCGAAGCAATGGAGACACCCGATTCAAGTGGCTAGTCGTTGCATCCGTAGTGGCCCTGGTCCTGATTCTTGGCACTATCTCCGACCTCGTCGGGTAGGCCTGGATCTTCTTGTGTCTTCGCACGCCGCCGGACAGGACCGCCACCTTTGGTACTCCGACACGTACGTCGTGCGCCCCTTGAAGTTCATCCGCGAGGACTGGTGCGTCACCTGCGGAGCGAGAAGGGACGACCATGCCGCGCCCCGTGAACCGGAAACTGAAGAAGGAAGTCCGGGAAGTAGTTGAATGGGCGGAACCTCTCGGATGGGTCCTCCAGGAAGAGACCGACAGTCACAACCACTGGGTCCTCCGCCACACTGCCACAGGGCAGGATGTGCATCTACCATGCACCCCTCGGAACGCTCGCAGCCTGGAGAACTCCAAGGCGAAGATCCGTCGAATATCGGGCGCCTCCAATGACAGTGGTCCCGCAGCGCGGTATCGACACGAGTCGCGACGGTCTCAATTCGACATGCGGTCTGCCGTCCGCGAGGCGAAGCAGTATGCCGAGGAGCGCCAACGCATCGCGGCGGAGCACGCCGCTTGGCAGGCCGAGGTAGCTGAAACCGAGCGACTGCTCGATGAGGCTCTGCGCTCCCTGGTGGCACTCAACCCCCGGCGCCATCCCCTTGAGACCCGAAAGATCGCAGCCCGCGTAGTCGAGCTGGAAGAGAAGCTGGAAGATCTGACAACCGAATAGGCCTGCATGACAACTAAACAGTGCAAGGACTGTCTCGCCGCGTACCTGGCGGGTGACATTCCGAAGATGCCGAAGCGCCCCGCCCTTGAGGAGGGGCCTCGGTGTAAGACGCATTGGCGCCAGGTGGTCAAGGAACGGAAGGCCGCCAACCACGAGAAGCGAGTCCAGAAGGTGTACGGCCTCAAGGAGGGCGAGTACGCCGCGCTATACGTGTTCCAGGGCGGTCGATGCGCCCTGTGTCGACGTGCGACGGGCCTCTCGAAGAACCTGGCAGTCGACCACGACCATACAACCGGTGCCGTACGCGGGCTCTGCTGCTCGATCTGCAACAAGTGGATCCTGGGCCATGCTCGGGACCGCATCGACTTCTTCGAGCGCTGCATCGGGTACCTGAAGTTCTCGCCGTACGCCGCTATGAAGCAGGGCTGGGTGGATTGGTACAAGGATGAGTGACCGACTCACCTGCCCCAACACCGAGTGCGGCAAAAGCCTGGCGCCGACGACCAACGGCAAGTACCGGCAGCATCTGATGCCCGCCTCGAAGATCCCCTGTGATTTCGGCGGCACCGTCATACCCAAGGAGGATGAATGCCGGAGCGAATCGATTTCGACTGGTGTCCCGTCCCCGACTGCTACGTCTGCGGCGCCACCTCAGGACGATGTGAAGGAGCGTGCCGAGCATGCGACCTCTTCGACGCCCTCTTCACCTTCGCCGCCGGAAGAGGCGGACGCTGCCTCGACGACTGCCCCTGCGGACCCTGCACTACCCGGCGTCACGGAGTACGCGGCGACGCTAGACGGGCTGGCGGCGACACAGCTCGCCGACTACAGGGCGAGGGTTGAGGCGAACCTGACGCCGTTCTCCCAGCCGGCTCCGGTCGACGAGGTGGAACAGCCCGTCCTTTTTAGCCAGCCCGCCGGCCGTGCGTCGGAGCAGCCGGCGGCGCCGATGACGGACCTCGGTCGGGAGCTGACCGCTCGGTTGAAGGAGATGTTCTACGCCTATGACAACCGACGGACCTCCGACAACCGGTCCGCCCAGGCCACCATGGGACCCAGTGAGATGGGCACGCCGTGCGATCGCCGGCTTGCCCTGTCCCTCATGCGGATGCCCCCTGTCAATCCGGGAGGCGACGGCTGGGCGGCGTTCGTCGGAACATGCATCCATGCAGGTCTGGCTGAGATGTTCCTGTGGGCTAACGCTGGCACTGGCCGCTTCGCTGTCGAAACCCCGCTGACCTTCGACAGCGACATCGTCCCGAAGGGCACGGCCGACCTGATCGACCGGACGCTCTTCATGCTGGACGACCACAAGTGCCAGGGGCGCTGGAGCCGGAACAAGCTCCGATCCCAGGGGCCGTCGCCGACGTACCGCGTCCAGGCGCACGTGTACGCCCACGGGGCACGGCAGCGCGGCGAGAAGATCGAGCACATCGCGATCATCTCCTGGCCGCGCGATGAGGCCACCCTCGACGACCTGTACGTGTTCACCGAGCCGTACAACCCCGCCATCGTGCAGGAGGCATTCGCCCGCGTCGAGAGGATCGCCGGCGAGGTCGTCGAGAAGCAGGCCGAGCTGGTGGAGACCTACGGCGTCCCCGCCAAGGAAGAACGTCAGCTCCTCCAGATCAAGGCGCGTGTCGGTGCCGATTACGACGTCGTCGACGACTGTAGATTTTGTCCATTCTACCTCCCCAACGCCCGCAGTATCACGATGGGTTGCAATGGCAAGAGGTAGAAAAGTTGCAGACGTCGAGGCTCACTTCCTAGAGAAGCTGATTGTGGGCCACGAAGGTGGGCACTGGTCTCTCGCCAGTGCACAGAACAATCATGGGTACCACAAGTTCTACTACGCCGGTGGGCAGACTTACGCTCACGTTGTCTCGTACGAGCTGTTCGTCGGTCCGGTGCCCGATGGTCTGGAAGTAGACCACCTGTGTCGCGCTACCTGGTGCTGCAACCCCGCCCACCTGGAAGCGGTAACCCACTCCGTGAATATCCGTAGAGCCTATCCGGTCTGTGGTGCCGGTCTGCATGACATGACTGACCCTGTGAACTACTACCAGCGTCCACATGGCGGTCGGATGTGTCGTCCGTGCAGCATTAGACGCTGTCAAGAAAGACGCGATGGCAAACGATGATCCGCTGCTGCAACCCGAGGAGGTCGCCGGACTATTCGGTGTAACCATCAAGACCATCGCTCGATGGTCCGACATCGGAAAACTACGCAGCGTACGAACGGCCGGAGGGCACCGCCGCTACCCCAAGTCGGGTGTGGACGCCCTTCTCACACAACTCAACAACAAAAACACAACAACTGAATGAGGGAAGAGTGACCTTCTCCCAGCCCGCCGCTGGCGGTGACACCTTTGAGCCGAAGAACCATCTCGGACGGCTCCTTCTGATCTTCCCCAAGGCGTACGACCCGGCGATGAAGACCAAGGCGTCCACGGACCCGACGGCTGCCGCCGACGTCGACCTGATCATCGTCGATGAGCCCGGGCCCGACGGGCAGCCGCTGTTCCTGTCCGGCGCCCGCCTCTTCGGCAACCTCGCCAAGTCCGTCCGTAACGACCTGGGCGGCCAGGTGCTCGGGCGTCTCGCGCAGGGCCAGCCGTCGCCCGGAAGGACCGCACCGTGGATCCTGACGAACTTCACCGACCAGGACGCTGCGGCAGCGACGCCACTCCTGGCGCAGTACCAGCAGGGCCTCTTCAAGCCGCCGGCGAACCCGATGGCTGCCCCGCAGGGTGCTGCGGCCCCGACGCCTGCTGCTGCGTACTCTGCTCCTCCCTACCAGGCGGCTGCACCGAGCGCTGCTCCGGCGCCCCAGCAGTGGCAGCAGGCGCCGGCTGCGCCTCCTCAGCAGCAACAGTGGGCCCCGACGCCTGCACCCCAGGCTGCGGCCACTGCGCCGACCCCACCTGCCCCGGCTACTGCCCCTGCGATTGACCCCGGCCTCGTCGCCTTCCTTCAGCAGCGCGGCATCGCCGTGACGCCCGGCATGACGCAGGAGCAGGCCGCCGCCATCGCCGCCGCCTTCCAGTAGCACTATCCGACCCGCGACCCTTCAAGGAGACCCGATGGTCTACCTCGTCCTTGCCGTCATCCTGCTGCTCATCGCCGCCGTCTTCTTCGTCGCCTACAAGGCAGTTCGGGGGATCGGCGGCGACAGGATCCCGGGGCTGAAGTGGGGTGCGATCGGCACTCTGGTGGTCCTCGGTCTCCTGACCCTGGGCATGTCGATCACGACGGTCGGCGCCCGTTCCGTGGGCATCCAGACGGCCTTCGGCCGGTACCAGGACACCCTGGCCAATGGCCTTCAGCTCACCGCGCCGTGGTCCTCGGTCGAGGAGTTCTCCACGCAGGTGCAGTACCTCGACCTCGACGGCGACCAGGCTGTGCCGGTGACGTTCAAGGGCGGTGGCGGTGGCGAGGTCAACGCGACTCCGCGTTGGCGCATTGACGCCGCCAAGGCCGAGAACCTGTGGAAGAAGTACCGCACGTTCGAGAACGTCCGCGACAAGCTGGTGAACTCGTCGGCGAAGGACTCGGTCCGGATCATCGCCTCCAGGTACACCCCGAACGATGCCCGCTCGGGCGAGAACCTGCGGAAGCTCACCGATGAGGTCCAGGCCGACCTCGGCAAGTCCCTTGCTGACGATGGCGTCCTCATCGACTCCATCAGCATCAAGGGCATCTCACTGGACGAGCGGTCGCAGTCGTCACTCGACAAGATCGTGGAGGCGAACAACTACGTCGAGCGCGCCAAGGCCGAACAGGAGCGCGCCCGCATTGAGGCCGAGACGGCCAAGATCCGGCAGCAGAACGGCGCCCTCTCAGGGCCGGCCATCACCATGAAGTGCCTGGAGATCCTGGACAAGTGGAGCAGCGCCAACAACGGCCCGCTCCCCGCCGGCTTCGTCTGCCCCGGCACTGACACCCGCAGCTTCACCGTCACTGACAAGTAAGGAAGATCCGCATGTCCCACCACGAAGAGCACGCCCCGAAGCGCAGGGGTCCCAAGCCCAACCCGTTCGTCGCCTACAAGAAGGCACAGAACGCCGCCGCCAAGGCCGCCCGCAAGGCGGAGAAGGCACGGGAAGCCGTCGAAAGGGCTCACCTCCAGGAGGAGAAGGCACGGGAGGCAGCCGAGAAGGCCCAGCTCCTGGCCGAGGCCGCCGAGGCCCTCGAAGCCGCCGCCGACGCTGCCGCCGACGAGGAGGCCGAAGCCCTCGCCGCCCTCGAAGCCGCCGTCGAGGCCGTCAAGGTCCCCGTCGCCGACGACGTCGAGTAGACCGCCGGACCCCTGCCCCCATGGATGGTGGGGGGCAGGGTGCCGGTCGCCGGGGACCGGCGTCAGCGAGGAGCGTATGCCTCTACTGCCGTCGGCCCCGGCCCCCAATGCGCCGGTGGGGGGTGAACCAGCACGGGCCTAGGCCGTGGCCTGCATCGCCCACCGGCTTACAACTGAATACGAGGACAAATGGAAGAACGGCCCCCAGAGAAGACGCACCACGAGTGCAAGTGCCGGGACTGCGATCCGATGGCCATGATGGCCGACCGCACTACCGCCTGGAAGAGCGCCAGTTCGCTCCTCGGCGGCCGGAAGTGGTCGACCGAGGACGGTACCGAGGTGGTCATCACCCCGTCGGACGTCCTCGTCCTGGCGCACTGGCTGGAGACCGGCGCATTCCTGGCCGACAGGGACGAGGACGACTGATCATGACCCTGCTGGGATTCGCAGCCCGAGCGGCTAGCCGCGGGTTTCACATCTTCCCCTGCAACCCGGCAGGCACCGAAAACCCGGAGAAGCCGGGCGAGCTCATCGAGAAATGGCCCCACCTCCTCCGGCCCGGAAAGCCCTACAAGGTGAAGTGGGGTGACGTCGCCACCACCGACATGCAGCAGGTGGTGCACTGGTGGCAGTACAGCCCCAACGCCAACATCGGCATCGCCTGCAAGCCGTCGGGAATCCTCGTCGTCGACTGCGACGTACCGAAGAAGCCGAACATACTCAAGGGCACCACGTGGGAGTACCTGCATGAGAGATTGGGCCCCCTTGTTGACGGGGCTGACGTACTGCGAGAAATGTGCGGACGATTCGGGGATGATTATTCTCGACTGGAACGGACGTACCGAGTCTGCACTGCATCAATGGGGCTGCACCTGTACTTTTGGTGGCCCGAAGACGTTCAGGCATCTCAGGCGTCGCCTGTCCCTGGCCTACTGGACATTCGCTGCAACGGCGGATCGAAAGGCGGCTACGTCCTCGCCGCCGGAAGCGTGACCCGCAAGGGCTCGTACATCGCCGAGAACGACCTCCCCATCGCCGACGCCCCTCCGTGGCTCGTCGAGCTGTGTCGGGAGAAACCGAAGCCGAAACCGCCGAAGGGCATGTTCAGTCAGCCCGGCCATGCCGGTTACTCGGGCCTGGTCGAGTCCGTGCGTCTCGCGCAGGAGGGGAATCGGAACAACTGCCTTCTGTGGGCAGCCCGTTCCATGTGCGAGGACGGCGCCACCGAAGAGGAGTGCATCGACCTCCTCGTGCCGGCCGCCATGGAGTGCGGCCTCGACGGTGGCGAGCGTCAGGCTCTCGCCACGATCCGGAGTGCTTACCGCCTTCAAGGAGCAAAACGATGATCGCTCTCATCATCATCACCGCCCTCATCGGGATCTTCCCCCTCGCGTTCGTCATCGGAAAGCGAGGCCTGTGATGTACCGCTGGTTCCACGTCGCCATGGCGCTCCTCATGTTCGGCCTCGGCGTCTCTGAGGCCGTCGTCGGCCTGTGGGGGTGGGCGGCCTTCTCATGGTCTCTGGCCGTCCTCAACGCATGGTTTGCCGATCGCGAGGCCAAGCGTGAGAGGGCCGAGGCCGTTCGCCAGGTCATGGACCTGCCGCTGCCGCCGTACGAACCCAAGGGGGACGAGCGCCTCATCACGCTCTCCAAGGGCTATGAGCCGGTGGAGACGCCCCTCGACGACGAGGAGGCGGCGTGGCAGGCGCACACCCAGACATGCCGGATCTGCCAGGAGAGGAACCTGTGACGCGTCGTCTCAAGATGAAGGTCCGCATGGTGCCGTGCGACAAGTGCGACGGCACCCACGCCTACTGGTGGTCGACGTCATCGACACCGCCACCGTCATGCGCCGAACGACGGCTGCGGCTGATGGCTCGGAAGCTCGATGCCCCCAAGGGCTAAGCGCAAGACCGCCGGTGAGCTCGACGCGGAGGCGAAGGCGGCGATGATCGCCCGTATCCGCGAGTCGCTGGTCGGCTGGTACCCCGGCAAGTGGGCCGAGGAGGTCGGCCGGGGCCCCGCCTGCCACTGCGGCCTGCGTGGAGCGAAGGAGGCGTGCACACGGCATGGCCAAGAGAATCCAGACGCTGTGGCTGCCGGGTGACCGCGACACCGTCCTGGAGCACGAGCTACGCCAGGCCCTCAGGCGGGAGAAGCGGTTCACCGCCCAGGAGTTCCACGTACTCAGCCTCGTTCACGCCTGTCGCGCCGCTAAGGGCTCGTACCCGTGGTGGCGCTGCACCAGGCGCTCCCCGTGCGTCTTCTGCCAGGAGATAGCTGATGTGTGATCCGAACGGATAGCAATGCCAGACAACTCAATAGCGGGCCCCCGGATTCTCTCCTTGGACATCGAGACAAGTCCGGTGGTCGCACACGCGTGGCAGTTGTTCAAACAGAACATCGCCATCAACCAGATCATCGAGCACCCGCGCACGATGTGCTTCGCCGCGAAGTTCATGGACCAGAAGAAGGTCCACTTCTACAGCGAGTTCGAGCACGGCGCGGACGCCATGTTCCGCGCGGCGCACGCCCTGCTCGACGAAGCCGACATCGTCATGCACTACAACGGTGACCGCTTCGACCTACCCCGGCTGAACACCGAGTTCATCCTCGCCGGACACGCTCCGCCCGCCCCGTACAAGAGCATCGATCTGCTGAAGGTCGTGCGCAAGAACTTTGCGTTCACCTCCAACAAGCTGGCCTACGTCTCCGAGCGCCTCGGCCTGGCCGGGAAGGTGAAGCACGAGGGTCACGAGCTGTGGATCAAGTGCCTCGCCGGCGACCCTAAAGCCTGGGCGAAGATGCGCCGCTACAACGTCCAGGACGTGCGCCTGCTCGAAGAGATCTACGAGAAGGTCCGGCCCTGGATCAACAACCACCCGCACTACGGCCTCTACACCGGCGGTGGCGAGGACTGCTGCCCGAACTGCGGCGGCCTGGAACTCATCCGACAGGGCTACGCGCACACCGGCATGGGCCGCTTCCAGCGGTACAAGTGCCGGGGCTGCGGGACCTGGTCGAGAAGCAGCCGGCGCGACTCTGGCGTCGGCACCATCCAAACCAAGTAGGAGTCACCATGCCCGAGCCCCATGTCCGCGACACCATCTCGTACAGCGAACATGAGCTGACGCTGAAGCTCTGGTCGGACGGGACCAATACCACTGCCGAGATCAGCGACCCGTCGCTGGACGACAAGCTCCTCGGTCAGGGAGATGCCCGACGGCGCAAGGGGGACACTCGACAGCAGAGCGTTGGTGACCGCCTCGCCATCGCCCGCGCCCTCGTCGACTTCGCCGGCGACCTCCTTCCCGAGGGATATGAGGACTCCCTGTGAAGGAACCGACGGAGCACCGGCCGGGCGACGGGGAGTACCCCGAATACTGCGAGCACGACCAGGAGCCCTGGCCCTGCGCGAAGTGGCAGAAGTGGACGGCGTCGAAGGACTACCGCATCCAGGAGCTGGAGCTGAAGGTCTCGGTTCACGGGAACACGATCCGCGCCCACACTGCGCGGCATCGCGAGACAGAGGAGAAGCTTCGCCGCCTGGAGCTGCTGATCCGTGGCGGTGTCCTGCGCGCTCTCGCCGACGTGGGCATGGGACGCATCACCGAAGAGGTGACCCGCGACTACATCGACGCCCCCATCATGGGTGGGGAAGTGGTTCGTTTCGCCCGCGCCGAGGACTACACCGTCACCTACGCCGGCCCGAACAAGACGTACGTCAACAACGAGCTCACCGAGGATTTCACGCCCGGTAGGGCCCCATGACCCGACATCGACGCCCTCCGCGGCGGATGCCGTGGGTCGCCGGCGCTGTCGGTGTCGGCCTCGCCGTCGCCGGCCTGGGCATCGGGGCGGCGTCGATCACATCGAAGGAGGCGCCGCCATCGACGCCATCGATTGCCCCGGCGGTGACCACTGCTGCCCCGCCTGCTGTGACCACTCCGTCACCGAAATCCCCCTCGCCTACGAGGACCCCGGCGAAGTCGTCTGCTGTGAGGCCCGAGGTCTCTGCGACGGCCCGTACGCCGGGTGCACGGTCGTCCCGCCCCGCGTCGCCGACCCGGACATCCCGCCCTGCTGCTCCACCCCGGAGCTCTGCGGCGGCCCCCACGAGGACTGCTACGACGCAGCACGCGCCGAAGCCGTCAGTGACGCCCTCGACCCATACCCCGAGACCGACACCGTCGACAACTGCTCCGACTGCGCCAACGACCCCTCCGGCTACTGCGGATTCGCCTAGCGGCGGCATGGCGACGACGACGTTCTACCGGGACCCGACTGCTGTCCAGGCTGCTCAACGCATGGCGGCGAGGGGATCTGCTGGTGACCCGGCCTGCTCGATGTCGTACGCCGGGCAGTTCGACGAGAGCGACGTCCCTGCCCGGGCGCAGGGCAAGCGGGTCGGCGTCGGCACCGCAGGCGGCTACGTCTGTCTGATCTTCTAGGAGCGACATGGCCGCGAAGAACGGCGAGAAACACCACCTGTCCAAGCTCACTGCGGATGGCGTCCGTGAGATCCGCCGGCGCCGCGCCGCTGGCGAGACCATCGACTCGATCTGGCTGTCGTTCCCGAACGTCGCCTCCCCATCGACGATCACTGCCGTCCTGAATGGGCGGACGTGGAGGCATGTCCGATGAAGAACCTGATCAAGCTCGGCTTCTGGGCCGGGATCGGCTACGGCGCCGGCCACCTCCTCGCCCGACGCTTCGGCCCCGCCGTCCTCGCCTGGGTCGCCCTCCGCGACCTGGACGACATGTGGGACGTGTTCAACACGGAGGTCGACTGATGCAGATGCAGCCGAACACGGATGATGAAGCCGGGGAGTTCCACGGCGGGTACCACCGTTGGATGCCTAGCTGTGACGAGTCCCCCCGGTGCGAGCCTGTGCAGCTCGGGGGCAGCGTGGCACCGGCGCACGACTACGACCCGCCGCCCAGTCACTACGACGGCGGCGCGATCCAGCCCTGGGATGTCATCGACGCCTTCGGCCTCGACTACTACACCGCCAGCGTCCTCAAGTACATCTGCCGGGCCGGAAAGAAGGACATCGCCCCCCGCGTGGACGACCTGAAGAAGGCGCGCAACTTCCTGAACCGGGCGATCGAGCTGGAGGAGAAGAAGACGTGAGCGACGTAAACGAGCGGTACGTCCAGAACGTGAGCCTCGCCGAGGCGCGCCGGGTGCACGCCCTGGAGAAGGCGATCGAATCGCATGATTACCCCACTACCGATGTGGAGATCCTCGGGCGCGCCAAGGCCTTCGAGGAGTACCTGAAGGGTGGGGGCGATGCATGACGACGTCACCCTCGTCTACACCGACGGCGGCACGGTCGCCCACTATCTCGACTTCGATCAGACCCCGAACTCTGTGGAGACGGAGGCGATGTGTGGTCGCACGGCATGGCCGGGAATGTGGCATGGGACTGGCAGTCAGGACGAAGAGGAGAGGGCAGCGGACCTGAGGGTGTGCTCTCAGTGTCACTCCATTCTTTCCTTCCGGCGGAACGGTGCGGTTCCGAGGTGAGCGACGGCGTCGATTTCAACGACCCTCGGGCCTGGGGCTACTGCAAGTTCTGCGTTTTCCAGGTGGCCGTCGATCTGGAGACGCAGCAGATCTTCGAGCACGACCGGATGTACCACGGCAACGTCAGGCATCGGTGCGACGGGAGCCTGACGGAGGCGTCGGTGCAGCCGGCGCTGGAGGTCGAGTCGGCGGCCTCGCGGGAGGTGGTCGACGATGAATGACCGGCATTGGCGAATGGTCTGGGCGGGCTGGGTCGCCTATTTCGCGGCCGCGGAATACGCGGCCCTGAAAGGGGACAACCCGAAGGCCCCCTTTTCCTACTTCATGAGAACAACTCTTGGGATTCGACAGTCCCCACTCCGACACCGTGCAGGGCAGGTGATATTCGGGGCCGGGATCGTCTGGCTTGTATCCCACCTGTACGAGCGAAACCAGTAAGGAGGCTTGGCCTATGGGGCGGCGCGATCATCTCACCGAAGAGCAGAAAGCAGAAGCTCGGGCCCGGGCCAAGCAGCAGTACTTTCTCAAGCAGCAGGGCAAGGCCGGCTATGTCGACGCTTCGGAGATGCAGCAGCGCATCAGGAAGCTGCACGACGACCACCAGATCACCTTCCAGCGCATCAGCGAGAAGGCCCGTGTCGACGTCAACGTGGTCGAGTGGCACTACCACGGCCACACCGGCGCCCGCCCAGATGTGCCGCTGACCCAGTGCATCTGGCGCGTACACAACGCGATCATGACGACACAGTTCGGCCCCGCCGACGTCGCGGCACAGATCCGGTCGCACGGCACGCAAAGACGCCTGCGGGCAATGATCGCTGCTGGCTACCCCCAGCACTGGCTCGCCGAACACACCGGCCGGCGCGTCGCCCAACTGAACAACTTCCTCGTCAAGGAACGCGAGTACGTCAGCGCCGCCCATGCCGCCGATGTCGAGCAGCTCTACCGCAAGTACGCCGACACCGACCCCGTCACCGTCGGTGTCACCTCCAAGGCCAAGGCGTACTCGCTGGGCGTCGCGAGGAAGAGGGGCTATCCGCCCGGCACGTGCTGGGACGACGACACCATCGACGACCCGGCCGCGATACCGGAGTGGACCGGTGCCTGCGGGAGCGAACGCGGCTACCAGATCCACTGGCGAGAGAAGATCCCGTCCTGCGAGCCCTGCCGGCTGGCGCACCAGCAGTACAAGAACGAGAACCCTGGCAGTGCCAGGGCCCGCGTCCACCGGGACGAGATCCTCCGGCTTCACGCCGAGGGCTACGACTCGGCCCGGATCGCCGAACGCCTCGGCGTCTCAGAGCGCACCGTTACCCGAACCATCAAGGAATTCACCCCATGATCGACTACTACATCGTTCAGCACGGCAAGACCGTTGCCCTGGCCACCTATCCCGACGAGGCGGTGCAGGTCGCCGTACGTATGGACAGCAGCCTCAAGGACGCGGTCCTCGACCCCTCCTCCGGGGTCATCTTCGCCAAGGGGCGCCCGACCGGGTGGCAGATCCTCCAAGAGGTCAGGACGCGGTGAAGGTCGAGCAGCGCGTCCAGGTGAAGATCACCGGCGCCCCGCGGCCTTACTCGTACGCGTGGTGGTTCGACCCCCTGGCCGGCGAGGGCCCGCTCATGGTCGGCGACCGGGTCGAGCTGCCGCCGAACCAGGTCCAGGAGGACGGGAGTAGCGGCGAGGTCGTCGCCGTCGGCACCAGCTACAAGGGCGAGCTCAAGAGCATCGTCCGCAAGATCGAGGACGCCTACGAGCGGGACGACTACCGGGCCCAGGAGGCCGACATCTGGGCGGGGTTCGGGCAGGGAGATTACGCGTGAACTGGAACAGCGCCCGGAGGGCGGGCAAGGCGATCGTGCAGCGGGTGCTTCAGGACGCGCAGCTCCGCGAGGGCAAGCACGTGCACACCGCGTCCTACAGCTACGGCGAGAAGTGCCAGGGCGGCGACTGGGAGTGCGCGCTGTGGCAGCAGCAGCTCGATGAAGCGATGGAAGCTTGGAGCGGATCATGACACCTGAGGAACACCTCCTGGCCGCCGCCGACGACATGGCGGAGCACGGCCACTGCAAGGAGTACTACTTCGACGACCCCGTGAACTGGCAGACCTCGTCCAGCTGCGCCTACGGCTCTCTCGCCCGCACGGTCAGCAGGGAGGCGGAGGAAGGCCGGTACGCCGCCATCACCGAGGCGCAGGAGTGTGGTGCGGCCAAGATGCTCGCCGCTCACATCCAGGACAAGTTCCCGCACCTTCGCGGCGAGGAGACCTGGGTCACGATCACCAGCTTCAACGACCTGCCCAGCACCACTGGCGAGGACGTGATCCTCGCCATGAAGGAGGCCGCTCATGGCTGACATAGGCGAGGACGAAGCGACGATCATCGAGTTCGAGCCGCTCCCCGAGACCGCCCCCGTCGAGACGCCGGCCCCGGCCGAGCCCGTCCCGGCCTAGCTGGAAGGCAGAGACCCGTGATGCCTCACCAGCGAGACTACGGCGACGCCGGGGACGCGACGCTCGTCCCCGGCGCCCTCACCGCCTACCGGCACTTCTTCATGTACTCCGACGGCGGTCCAAGGCTTCTTCCGATGGCAATCCATTGTGGGGCTGGGGCTGGCGTATACACCAAGAGCGAGTCCACCCGGGGCAAGGCGGAGGTGTTCCAGGCGCAGTGCTACAGCTACGCGACGATCTGGGGAACCCGAGGGGCGCACGACACCCCCTCCCTCGACTGCACCTGCGGGTTCTACGCCCACTACTTCCCCGAGACCGACTTCTACGACGACGAGTACTGGGATGCCTTCCAGGACGGGGAAGGCCTCCTCGACCACGCCATCGTTAGGGCAGTCGTCGAGGTCTCCGGCAGGGTCGTTGTCGGCGCCCTGGGCGTGCGAGCCGAGAAGATCAAGATCAAGGCTCTGGCGATCGACTGGGAGAAGTGCCGTCGTGAGATCACCTTCGCCGACCTGGACGGCGAGGCGGACCTCATGCCTGTCCCCGCCCGGAGGGTTATCCGAGCCCCGAATCCTCGTGTCCGGCAGGCTTACGAGAATACCGCCGCCGAGGTCGCCGGCATCTACGGCGCCACGTACTACAGCGACGCGGCGCAGATGTACGCCGACCACCCACAGCAGGACCTGAAGCAGCTCGGCATCAACGCCAAGACGCAGCGCGAGGTGGAGGAGGAGCGCGCCCGGAAGCGGCAGGAGGACGCTCAGCGTATCCTCGCCGACGTCCAGGCCGCGACCGACGCCTTCCAGCGGTACGCCACGGCGGGACTGAAGGTCACCCTCAACGGCGCCCCCCTCGACGGAGTCACCTCCGTTACCTGGGACAACACTCCCATCGCCGTCACCGGCGCGCCGCCGGCGAACCCACTGGTACGTGCCATCGAGGCGAAGAAGAACCGGCCGGCGCCGCCCGGCACGGGCATCGACCGGCGACGGAGGAAGCTGTGAGGATCCTCGACGAGTGGCGTTACGAGTGGCGCCGAGGCAGCGAAGCCCGGGCGCTGGCGAAAGCCTACAAGCGCCTTCGGCAGCAGCTTCGGAGCGGTGAGATCACCCCCGAAGAGGCGGCGTCGAGGGCGGCCGAACTGGAACGGAAGAGGCAGCTGTGAAGTACCAGGTTTCATTCGAGACTTCGGCGGGCGGTCACATCACGGTCGAGACCGACGAGACCGACCCCGAGCGCATCCTCGAAGCTGCCTACGAGGAGGGCATCCCCAGCGTCTGTGCCCAGTGCTCGGGCTGGGGCCGGGACTACTCGCTGGAGATCGGCGACGAGTGGGACCCCATCGAGGACGAGCAGGGTCTCGTCATCTACACGGAGGATGGGGAACGCCATGGCCGATGAGAAGGAACGTTTCTCCCGGCTGGAGTGGATGGGCCGGCGGGTCAAGGTGCACTTCGCCCCCCACTGGCCGGTGCCGATCGGCAACTACGTCTACGACGGTTTCGACGCCGACGGCATCTGGGTGTCGCACGACGTGAACGGCCAGCGGCACATCATCTGGCACGACATCGACAACGTGGAGGTGATGACCGATGGGACGCCCGCACAGGAGTAGGCCGCAGATCGATGCCGCGCTCCGGAGCTTCGCCCTGGAGAACCTGCGGGACACGATGTGCCGCCTGAAGGACGGCGACCTCGGCCTCGATGTCCCAATGAGCAGCGTCGACCGGGCCTGGCGCGAGACGTACCTGAACCGGGCGGCGAAGTGGGCACAGATCGCCGAGGCGCTGCGTCCGGAGCCGGCTCCGGAAGGGCAGAGGCAGCGGCACCACTTGGTTCCGAATCTTCTTGCTCCCGGTGGCATGGCGTGCGCCTGCGGCGAGCTCTGGGCCAACTGCTATGAGAAGGAGAAGACGCCGTGAAGGTTCTGTTCTGTGGCGGCCCGGCCGACGGGCAGTGGCGTGACGTCGCCGTGCCCACAAGGGACGGGTACGTAAGGAACGGGCAACCGTACGAGGTCGTGGCCCCGCCGACCCCGCTCGAATTCGCCCGTGGCACAGGGACGCTGACGAAGGTCATGTACTACCTGTGGAATATCCAGGTACTCGGACACCCCATGCTCGTCGCCGCCCCTCGGGGTGACCACAACGAGTCCGACAGCGTCCTGTACGCCGTCCTGCGACGCGACGTCGCCGACCACCTCCGGGGGCGGCCTTGATCGAATTCACCCTCCCGTCGCACCCCGTCGACGACACGAACTGCCCTCACGATGAGGGCCCTTTTCATTTCTGGACGTGCGACGGCCCGTTCACGGTGTCCTGCGACAACTGCGGCGCCGACGGGATCATCACGCAGACCACCGAACCGGAGGAGTGATCATGGCCATCCTCTACCGCCCCCTCCGTCTCGGCGAGTACCCGACGCTGGTGCCGGCGGAGCACGGTGGCGGTGTCATCGCCATCGACCCCGACAGGCCCATGCGCCGGCCGGAGTGGTGGTACGGCACCGCCCACGAGCGGGACCACCAGATCGTCGGGCACCTGCGCTGGTACCGCGACGACTACGAGCATCAGCCGCTGGAGATATCCCAGGTCACGGTCGACTGGGAGTACCGCCGGCAGGGCATCGCCACCCGCATGCTGCGCGAAGCGCAGAAGATCGAGCCTGGCATCCGGCACTCCCGTCTCCGGACGGCCGACGGCGACGCGTGGGCGAAGTCGACCGGCGACGCCATCCCCGTCCGGCACTGGAACCTCGAACGGCTGTGGGCGAGGCCCCACAGCTTCGACCGCATCACCCAGGACATCACGCACAAGATCCGGCACGAAGCGCAGTACGAGGAGGTGCTCCGGTGACCGACCCCGACACCGTCGCCCTCGGCGCCGCTGCCGCCGACACCGGCGCTACGACACTGCACCTGCTCAAAGAGCCGTCGGAGGAGTTCGTCGAGTGGGTCCGCGACAACTCCAGCATCAAGGCCATCATCTGGCCGGGCGGGGCACTCGCGCTGCCCTGAAAGGAATAGGCATGACCTACAACACCGACCTGATGCTCCAGGTCCGCAACCAGATCCGGATGGAGCCTGAGCGGCACCGTCAGGCAGCGTTCGAGAGCTTCTGCGGTACCACCCGGTGTATCGCCGGCTGGGCCATCTTCATTGCCACGGGACAGCAGGTGGACGTGGCGTGCAACCTCGGGACCAGTTACTGGCAGCATCCCGAGACTGTCGGCGCGAAACTCCTCGGCCTCAACGAGAAGGAGGCGGGCGCCATCTTCTACGAGCTGGACGAGGGCAAGGCCCTGGCGAAGCTCGACGCCCTCATCGAGAAGGGGAAGAACCAGCGATGAACAAGGCCGACATCTACCGCAAGGCCGCCGAGATCATCGTCCGCGACGGGCAGTTCAAGGGCGAGCTGACATCCGGCGGCGAGGACGCGGACGCCCTCAAGGACCCGAGCCTGCCGGTGTGCGCTATCGGCGCCTGCGCCCGGGCCGAGTACGAGCTGTACGGCACCCTCCCCTGGGAGCGCCCGAACGGTGACCCGTACGACTACGCCTTCCGTGTCGGCGGCGAGTACAGCTACAACCTCAGCGGCGTGCCGCGCGCGATCTACTACGTCAACGACGACCCCAGGTTCGGCGCCGAGGACATCGCCCTGGTGCTGAAGCAGCGGGCCGCGGAGCTGGACGATGCCGGCTGAGCGCTACCTGTCCTGGAACCCGACCCGTAAGCGGGTGTGGACAGAGCACCCGTGCTTTCCCAAGGGCGCCGTCAGGTGGCGGGACGACCGGTGGGAGTGGCGGAAGGAACACAGCAGGCTCGGCGCCGAACCGAAGCCGGACCAGCTCCGCATCTACCGGATCCACGAGGGCGGCGACGTCATCACTGAGATCCCGCCTGAGGAGTGGGACGACCATGTATGAACCCGTCGTCGACGCGCGCGGCGTCGAGATCGAGCCCGGCGACACCGTCATCTACGGGTACACCGTCGGGCGCAGCGTCGCCCTCGCCGAGGCCGTCGTGGTCGGGGAGGAGGGGCATCGTGACATCGGCCCTATCGGCTTCAACGAGTTCCAGCAGCAGGACAGCCACGGCTGCTCTTGCGGCAACAACTGGCCCTGCTTCGAGACCGACACGCCGGTGAAGTCGTCGGTGTCGCTGACGCCGACGGGCCGGGTCCGGCTCCGCATCGTGCGCAGGTCGTACGGCAGCTGGCACACGAAGCCGGTGGTGGACGTGGCGCCGGACCGGCTGATCGTGCTGAAGCCGATCGCGACGGACGTCATCCCCGGCCGCGTGATGCTCCCGCCGTCGCCGCTACAGGAACGAGAGAGGTGAGTTCGATTTACGAATACAGAGCCAAGGTGATCCGCGTCATCGACGGCGACACCCTCGCCCTCGCCGTCGACCTCGGCTGCGACGTGACGCTGAACCTGACGGTGCGGCTGTACGGCGTCAACTGCCCTGAGATGAAGGGTGATACGCGCGTCCAGGGCGGTATGGCGAGGCACTACACCTCGAACTGGCTCCAGGAGCATGCCAGCGCCACGCAGTTCACCCAGCAGGTGACGCTGAAGACCCACAAGGACAAGCGGGAGAAGTTCGGCCGCTATCTGGCCGACATCTACGCCGACGGGCGACACCTGAACGCCGACCTGGTCGAGGCCGGCCACGCCGCGAGGTACGAGCCGTGACCGAGCTGTGCGGCGACCCCGACGACGACGGCTGGTGCTGCTGCGTCTGCAACAAGTGCAACCTGTGTAAGGACGACGACGATGGTCCCACCGAAGGGTAAGCAGCCGGCCTCGTCCGGCAAGGGCGGCAGCAGCCGCAAGAAGAAGAACAGCCAGCCGACGCAGCGCACCCCCGAGCAGCGCGTGAAGATCGTCGGTGCCGACGGCAAGGTCCGGTGGGAGTGGCGCCCATGGCCGACGAAGTAGCCGAGGACTTCTACTGGATCAGCGACAACGAGA
This sequence comes from Streptomyces sp. NPDC012769, assembly GCF_042901205.1. Classification (NCBI taxonomy): domain Bacteria; kingdom Bacillati; phylum Actinomycetota; class Actinomycetes; order Kitasatosporales; family Streptomycetaceae; genus Streptomyces; species Streptomyces sp. NPDC012769. The sequence continues at coordinate 913,032 of NZ_JBIBCP010000003.1, forward strand.
GCTTCTTCGCCCACCAGTCGCACTACAAGGGGTACACCCGGCACACCCGGTGCGGCATCGTCCTGGGCGGCTACGCCAACCTCCCCGAGATGCTCCGGCTCGCCGAGGACAAGCCCCGCTGCTACGCCTGCATGGACGGGACACGGGCATGAAGAACGAACTCTACGCCGAGGTACGGCAGTTGGTCCTCGCCCATCAGGGACCGTGGCTCGATGAGCACGGAAAGCCTGCCGCGTGCTCCCACTGCGAGACCCGCTGGGCGAAGATCCGCGACGTGCTCGACCGCATCGTCGACAACGCCGACGAGATCCTGCTTGACACCCTCGTCGAGCAGGCCAAGGCGGAAGAGCTCCGGCGACGCGGACCGGCTCGTCGGCTGCCGCCGAGGGGGCCCCGGTGAAGAAGCCGCACAAGCCCCGCGTCGTCGGCGTCGAGATCAACGACAGGTGGCGCTACATCGGCACCTGCGAGTGCGGATGGCACTACAACCGCTGGGACGCTCCGTGGGATCTGGTCCTCGAAATCGCCAACGGCCACGCCTACTTGAGGCGGGCCGGATTGGTCGCATTGAGCGAAGCACTGAAAGGACGCAGCCGTGACACCTGAAGAGATCCTGCACACCGCCATCGAGATCATCGAGCGTGACGGCTGGTATCAGGGCGACCTGGACGACGGCGACGACAAGCACGGTGCCGTGTGCGCCGTCGGTGCCATCGAGCGTGCCTGGTCGGGCAGTTCGCAGGCCTTTGGGGCCTTGTACTGGCCCGACGAGCGGCGCGAAGCCATCGACCGCCTCAACTCCCACGTCGGCAGCTACTACGGCGGCATCGGCGTCTGGAACGACCACCCGGGGCGCACCGTCGAAGACGTCATCCTCGCCCTGAAAAAGGCGGCCGCGTCGTGAAGAAGATCTGGGTGATGGGCTACCGGGGCATCGTCCATTGGCGGTACCGGGCGCACTGCCGGTGCGGCTGGAGCCACGACGTCCTCGCCGAAAACTACGGCCGCCTCCACCCCGCCATCGACGCACACGCGAAGGACCACCGACGATGAGCAAGAAGAAGATCAACTGGAGCGAGGAGTGGCACACCCTCGGCAGCATCCTGCTCGCCATCGGCATGTACGGCATGGCGCTCCTCCTCAAAGGCGACATGCCCGACTGGCCGGCGTCCATCGCCACCGCAGCCATCGGCTTCGCCCTCATCCTCTGGAAGGGGGGCAGGCGATGAAGCCCTCCCGTCCCCGCTGTCACCACTGCGGCCGCCGCACCGACCTGCCCACAGCGCTGGGAGTCATGAACCACCCCTGCTCCCACTGCGACAAGAACGAGTTCGGGATGACGCGCGATGCCGTCGCCGTCCCCGACACCGGCGAGTTCTACGTCAAGGACGGCGTCGTGCGCAAGGTCATCGAAAGCGAGTGGATGGACTCCGACGACGGGCACGACGGCATCATGGTCTGGGTCGAAGCGAAGGATGACACCACATGAAGCGCACCCTCGCCGCCGTCACCGTCGGTGTCCTCGTCGCTGTCGGTTGCGGCGTCACCGACACCGACCGGGCCGGCGACCCGGGGCGGATCGTCGAGAAGGACGAGGACCGTCGTGTTAGCCGTACGGGTAAGAGGACGACGACTCGGTACGACTACGACTTCACGATCCAGCGGCCGGACGGCTCGGTGTACGAGCTGGACGTGAGCCGGGCCGCCTTCGACTCCTGCTTCGTCGGCTCCGCCTATCCGCGGTGCCTGGACGACTGAGTCCGCTTGTTCTGCGCCCGTATCTGCCCGACGAGCGACGGCGCCAGTGTCCACGGGAATTCGTCGTCGTCGTGGCTGTCCGCGAGGACTCGCCACAGCCACCCTGCCCAGTCGCGGGGCATGGTCAGTGTGAACCGCTGCCGGTCCGAGATCGCGGTTGCGTACACGGCCCTCGCCCAGGTGGCGACGGACAGCCGGCCGGCTTCCTGGTTCGACGGCCATGCCGTGCACCAGCCCCAGTCCTCCAGGCGCTCGGCGACGATCAGCCAGTCCAGGGCCTCGTAGGTCACCTGATACGACTCGCGGCGCAGCTCGATTCTCACCCCCACACCGTAACCGAGGAATGGTGATGATCATTTGCAACTGCCGGGGTCTCAGCGGCGGCGAATACCACTGTCGAGACGCGAGCAACGCGGGCGCCATCCCCGGTCGCGGCTGTGACTGCTTCGACGAGTGCTGCAACACCGGCTGGTACGCCGGCGACGGGGACGGCTACGTCGACTTCATACCCGAAAGGGACGACTGCACATGCCCTACGAAGTAAAAATCACCGTCGCCGAGAGTGCCCTCGCCACCGAAGTCGACGCCGTCGCCCGCAACAACCTACTGCTCCTGGTGATCGAGAGCATCCTGGAGGCTTACGGCCTCATGACCAAGGACACCGTCATCAGCGGCCACATCGCCCGGTACAGCAACACCGAGGATGCGACATGACTCGACGCATGAAGACTAACGAGTCTTGCAGCGGCTACCACAGCGGGCCACACCCCGAAAGCGCACTCTGCGGGGAGCTCGAATGCGACCCCGTCGAGGAGAAGAAGCCCATGACTAACCTCACCGACGCCGTCAACGCCCTGCCCGCCTCCATCTATGACGGCACCCTCGTTGTCAGGGCCCGCGTCCTCGACCTCGTCAAGGACACCGTCGCCGTACCCGACACCGGTACCTACGTCGTCGCCGACGGCGTCGTGTACCGGGCGGTGAACTGGGGGCGAGGGTCAGTTACTGGTGACGTCCGAGACCTGTGGCAGTGGACGGTCAACACCAAGAAGCCGAAGCCGACGTTCTTCGAGGTCGGCAAGACGTATCGGCTCACGGGGCGTCCCAGCAAGACGTTCACCGTCACCCACATCGACACCCACCCCGCCACCGGTGCCCCGTACGCCCACGGCTGGTTCCACGACGAATGGCCCGGCGGCGACAGCACCTTCGCGGGCAGCGACAAGAGCATCGACGGATGGGAGGAAGTGTCGTGATGTTCGACCGCATGGAAGCGGCCCAGATCGACGAGGCGTGCGAGGCCACCCGCGCCCTGCACGAAGCGTTCGTCCGGGCCGGCTTCACCGACGACCAGGCCTTCCAGCTCGTCAAGATCCAGCTCGCCGCCGCACTCAAGAAGCCGGGGCTCCTCGGATGACCGCCCGCGACCAGTTGAAGTCCGCCCTGTGCCGGTGCGACCAGGACCCCTGCTACAGCGACACCATCATCGACGCCTTCGCCCACGAACTGGCCGAGAAGCAGCGAGCCTACATGGAGGACACCGACGGCGACTGGGACGGCTACGACATCACCAACCTCATTGACCCGTGCTGTCAGCGCGGCCCCTTCGACCCGGAGGTAACGACGTGAAGCCCAGCGAGATCCTGGACGCCGCCGCGAACATCGTCCTCCGCGACGGATGGCACCAGGGAGCCTATTTCAGCGTCGAACCGGACGACCCGGCGGACATTGACGCCGACAAGAACCGCACCGCCCCCTGCTGTCAGGCCGGCGCCATCTGCCGCGCAGCCTTCGGAGTGGCGTGGATGAGCGTGCACACCGACACCCCCACCCCCGGCGTGACCGCCTACCTGACGGCCACCTCCTACATGGATCGCTACGTCCGGCGCGTACACCGCCAAAGCTCGTCCATCTACTGGAACGACCTGCCGACGACCACGAAGGACGACATCGTCAACGCCCTGAGGGGTGCCGCCGACGACGCCAGGGAGGCAGGGGAGTGAGCGCCCGCGAAGACCTCCGCCTCCTGGCCGCCCAGGACATGCCCGTCACCTACGCCGAAGTCGACGCCGCCATCGACGCCTACGCCCACGAGCTGGCCGAGATGATCCGGACGGACATGGAGCGCCAAAGGGCGGGCGGCCAGTACGACATGGGAATGAAGCGCGCCATCTTTCTCATAGAACCCTAGGGGAACGAATGACCGACAGCGACTGGACATGCTCCTGCGGCCAGGCGTACGAAGATCACCCCGAACCGTGCGAGGCGTCCGCCTGGGTCGACGGCCTCGTAACCAGGCTGGAACGGGGGGTCTTCGACGAGATCGTCGGAGAATCGTACGGGGGTAACCCATGAGCAGCATCGAAGACCTTGAACGCTGGCACCGGCTGTGGGAGCAGGGCATCGACCCCGACCACGACTGCCGCACCAACGCCAAATGGACGGGCAGCATCGCCAGCGACTTTCCCACCGTCTACGGCCCCTGCCTCACCTGCGGTGACACCTACCGCGAACCCGACGAACACATCCACCTCACGAATGGGGGAAGGTACTGCGGCTGGCCCGGCTGCGACCATGAGTTCCACCCCGCCCCCCGATACGGCGGATGGCCCGTCGCCCTACCCCGCGTCAACTGGGCCCGCGTCGCCGTCATCGTCGCCGTCACTGTCGCCTACGTCGTCGCCTCCACCCTGTGCATGACGCTGACGCCGCTCGGGGGCTGGGCGTGGGCCCTCGTGCCGCTCATCGCGCTCGGCGGTGGCATGGCGCTGCTCCTGGTCGGCACAGTCCTCTGGGAATTCATCACAGCGGACGGGAAGCTGTGATGACCACCACACCCCTCCGACGCCTCGCCCTCATCCTCCTCCACCTCGTCGCCACACTCGCCCTGTACGCCGCCGGTGTCGGCATCGCCGTCGCCGTCGGCGTCGAAACCGACGAGGGCGAGCACTGGGCACTGGGGATCCCGTTCGGGGCCGCCCTTCCCTGCGTCGGAGCGCTCACCTGCCTGACCTACAAGTGGATCCGGTACGGGAGGCTGTGATGCACACCCCCTACCCCCGCGCCGATCTCGAAGCCTGGAAACGCGACCATCCCTGGCAGTGGCGCTGGATCAAGTTCCGGGCCGGACCGCTGCGCACCTGGATCTGGCGCCTTACACGATGGGACATCGGATGACCATCCACGACACCGACCTCCAACGGCTCCAGCGACACCAGGCCGCCAACAGCGCCGTCATCGCCGCCTACCGCGACCTCGTCGCCGCCCTCGGCGGGCCCGAGCTGGTCGACGCCTACCGCAACGCCCTCGCCGAACGCCTCCGCGCCACCTGTTACGGCTGGGGGCACATGCGGGTCACCAACGACGACATCCGCGCCATCGTCGACTGGGCGGCGTGCGAAGTGGAACGGGAGATCCGGCTGTGACCACCCCCTACGGCTTCACCGTCCGCCCCGACAGTGACGACCACGACCACTGGCGGGTACACCTGCCCCACCAGTGCGACGACTGGGTCATCACCAGCGGCCCCAAATACGGCGACGGCGTCCCCCACGCCGACGCCGTCGCCGACCTGCGCCGGTTCATCGCCGAAGCACAAGAAGCCCTGCAATACCTGGTCGCAAGGGAGGAGTACGGCGATGACGACTGACACCCCCTACGGCGTCGCCGGCTGCCGCTGCTACGTCGACCTCCACACCTACGAGCCGGGCGAACCGGAGCCGAATTGGGTACCGGTCTCCACCTGCCCCTACCACGGGATCCTCCCCCGCGACCGCACCGACACCGGCATGTACCGGGTCGTGAACCTGGCGACAGGGGCGGACGAGAACGTCACCATCGGGGACCGCGACAACCCCTTGACACCGGACACCGCCGCCGTCCTCAAGGCCGCCTTCGAGAAGGAGGGGCGGACCCTCGTCCCCGAGCCCGTCGCCGCCATCCCGCCGCCCGCCGACGGCCTCCTCGACCCTGAGGAGACCGGGGGCGCCCATGGGCCTAGCACAGACGCACCCGGCGACGACAGCGTAGACGAGCGCACCCACGAAGACGGTTGCGGCCCCGGCTGCAATCCCCCGATGTGCGAGTGCGGCACCACGCCTCAGACCAAGAACTGGCGGCTCCAGGACGGGCGCCTCGTCGCCGACATCGTCGACTGCACCTGCCAGGACAACACGGAGCAGCGGTACACGCAGATCGACCCGGACTGCCCCGACCACGGGAGCGAAGCCAAGCGGTGCGAGCAGCATGGCGCCGTGCCCTTCTTCGGCTGCAACACCTGCACCGTTGCCCGGCTCGCCAACCGAACCTGGTGGGACCCCTTCTTCGGCGACGGGCCCGTCGACGCCGTCTGCGACGAGGAGGGCCTCGCGCACTACAGGCGCCCCTTCACCGAGGAGGAGGGGCAACGCATGCGGCAGATCATCGACGGCCAGAACGGGAAGGGCACGGCGCTCACCCCGGACGAGATCCGCGGACTGTTCGACGACGTCCCCGCCCTGCTGTCCCCGGGGGCCGTCGCCTGCACGTCCTGCGACTGGACGCTGTCCGGGCCCGAGCCCCACCTCACGAGGGCCTACGTCGACCACGTCCGGACACACCGGCGGCCCTGGTGGCGCCGCGCCGGACAGCGGATACGGAGGAACCGATGAAGATCAAGGAACTGCGCGAAGCACTGGCCGGCTTCCCCGACGACATGGAGGTGATCCTCCAGAAGGACGCCGAGGGCAACGGCTACTCGCCCCTCGCCGGCGGCGAGGAGTCCTGGTATGAGGCGCATCAGACGTGGTGCGGTGACGCGATCCACGAAGACGACTACGACCCGGCCTACAACCGCGAGGCCACCAGGGTCCTCGTCCTCTTCCCGGTGAACTGATGGCCGGCCACCACGACACCGCCGCCGACTGCCCCACCTGGGGCCCTGTCCGCGTCGGCGACACCGACACCATCAGCTTCGAGTGCCGGTGTCGCCCTGCACCCCGGCGCATGCCCGTCGCCGCCGGCTGCCACATGCACGAGCAGACCGGCGGCGCATGCTGCCCCAACGGCGTCTGCTTCCTCGGGGACGACGACGCCACCGTCGCCGACAGGGACGACTTCAGCGAACACCAGCCCGTCCGATGCCACCCCGAGCACCACTGCTGGGCGCACTGCGGGAGCTGCGGCCAGACCTGGCCCTGCACGGGAGCCGTCCGCGAGATGTACCACGACATGTACGGGGTCCCCGTGGCCGAGCTGCCGCGCATCCGGGCGAAGGCCGTAGGCACCGCCGAATCGTCGCTGTCGCCGAAGAGGTGCATCGGCTGCGGCTCCGTCGACACCGTCTACGAGAACCACAAGGGGCAGCTCTTCTGCTGCCCCTGCGCGATGTGCTGCGACACAACTGAACAGAAGGAGGCCGAGTGCCGGACATCTTCAGCCAGCCGGCATGGACCGAGGACTCAGGGCTTCCTTACCCGGGCGCTGAGGGCGTTGCGGAAGAGATAGCCCGCAACGAAGAGCAGGCCGCCATCAACGCCCAGGCGAAGGTGGAGAAGGCGAAAGCCCTCGCCCGGAAGAAGGGTCTCGCCGAAGCGGAGGCCGAAGAAGCCACCCTTCGGAAGCTGACCGCAGTGCCAGCGTCCTCAATCATCGAAGAGCGGCTGGTGTGGCTGTGGCAGAACCGGATCCCCATCGGCGAAATCACCCTCCTCGCCGGCCGGGGCGGCGTCGGCAAATCCACCCTCGCCATGCAGCTCGGCGCCTGGGTCACCGTCGGCGACATGAAAGGCGAGTACTACCGCACCCCCCGCAACATCCTGGTCGTCATCAACGAGGACAACCCCAAGAACGTCGTCGTGCCCCGCCTCCGCGCCGCCGGCGCCGACATGGACCGGGTGAAATTCCTGGAAGTCCGGGACATCACCGGCGAGCTCGACAAGCTCACCCTGCCCAAGGACATCGTCCCCCTGCGCACCCTCGTCAACCAGCACGACTGCGCCCTGGTCATCCTCGACCCCATCAGCTCCAACCTCCGGGGCAAGAAGAACGACGGAGACGAGATGCGGCCCGTCCTGGAACGGCTCCGCCGGGAGGTGGCCGAGGAGTGCCGCTGCGCCATCCTCGGGATCGCCCACCTGCGCAAGGGACAGTCCGTCGACATCGTCGAGGGCATCCTCGGCTCCAGCGAGATCGGCAACGTCTCGCGTGCCGCCATGGGCGTCGTTGAGGACCCCGACGACAGTGACGCGATCATCCTGTCGCAGGAGAAGGGCAACATGTCGGCGAAGGGCCTGGAGTCCTTCCGGTACAAGATCCACACGCACCAGTACTTCAGCGACGCCGCCCAGACTTTTATCCAGACCTCCCGCCTCGAATGGCTCGACCCGACGATGACGCGGGCATCCGACGTTCTCGCCGACAGGGCCGGCGGCGGCGACGGCTCCACCGCCGATGTAACGGATTGGCTACGGGGATACCTGACCGGTGGGCCCAAGACGAGGAAGGAAGTCCTGGACGCCGCTCACAAGGAGCACTACACGACGCGAAAAGTCGACGCCGCGAGAAAATCTCTGAAGGTGGTGTCGACCAGGTCGGGATTCGGCCAGGGGGCCGAGTGGTCATTGCCGTGACCACGCCCATTAGATGCAGTCGTTTGCTCAGGTCAATGCCAGTCGATGCAGTAGATGCAGAGGGGTGCTTCTACTGTGCCGGAGGCGAAAAAACGGTGCACGGACTGCGGCTAATGCAGCTACTGCAACTGATGTAAATCCGTGATATGGGGACTACTCGGAGTCACCAGTAGATGCACAGTAGGAACACAGTAGATGCACCAGTAGAAACAGGGAAAACCGCAGGTCAGAGACAGTAGTAACAGTAGAAACATATATATATATCTAAGACTATGTTTTTGACAGTCGGTGCAGCCCTTTGCGGCTACTGGACAGCGCAACCACAACTTCACAGGGAGTGACCTATGTTCTATGACACTTTTCCCCGCTTCGGCAATGGCGTCCTCACCACCATCCTGGTCGAGGGACGTGAGATCACCGGCGTCGTGAGCGGATACCGGCACGACCGACAGGACCGCCCCTTCGTAATCGACGGATGGAAGGTCCGCCCGAGCGCCGTGTCCGCATGGAAGATCATCGAAGCTGCCCCCGCCGACGACACCGAGGCCGACGCGGTGGTGACCCTGTGAAACACGTCATCGACGACGTCGACGTCATCACCAACCTCATCACCACAGCAGCGGGTATCCAGCAAGCACTGGACGGGCACGGCTTCAGCCTCGGCGTCATCGACACGGACGACGGCACCGTCCCCTGCGTCGCCCTCACCAACCTGGACGACCGAGGCGCCTGGATCGGCGTCACCGTCGAAGAGCACCCGGCGCTCATCCACGACGACGGGGCCCCGCAGCCCGACGTGCTCCGGGAAGCCATACGGCGCGCCACCACCAACCGACTGGGCGACGTGTGAGCGCCAACGCCCACCTGGTCGACACGCCCATTCGATTGGGCCAGTGCAACCGATGCGAGCAGTACGTCTTCCTGGCCATGAGCTCCGGGGTCAAGTCGGCGGCCGATGTCGCCGCCGCCGACCGCGACGCGTACATCGCCGCCGTCATCGCCGGCCGACGCTCCTTCGACCTCCTGGAGCAGGCTGGCCGGCCCCACAAGCTCCTCACGCGGCGTCTCGGGTCTCCGGCACCGCTCTTCGACCCCGAAGGCGCTCAGGCGGGCGCTGAGGGCCGCCGGAGGGTCCTCGTCGAGCACGGCTGCGGCGGCCGGGCGCAGAACATGGTCACCTTCCGGGAGGTGGAGCAGGGCCCTCCCCAAGCCCCTGTGACGCGTGGCGCGCACAGGGGTGGGAGCCACCGAGAACCTGTCCACGCATCCGGCCTGTACGTGGAGGAGCTACCCCGCCCGTCTCGTGTCGGACGTGCGAACCGCCGCCTTTCTGAATCGACGCCCAGGTGCGACGTGTGCTCGGAGTACATCCGGGACGGCGAAATGTACTGGGGTATTCAGCTCGGCGCCGAATGGAAGTACGCAGCGCATGAGGAGTGCGAGTGAGTAACGAGAACGTCCGACTCCTCATACAGGAGCAGGAAGATGGAACTGTGGAGTTTTCCATCCTCCGCGCGTCAACGATGGATCCCATCTACGTTCTGACCCTCGAAGGGGAACACGCGCGCAAAACAGCCGAGACGCTGACCATCGCCTCATGGCGGGCAGAGGAACTGAAGAAGAGGGCAAGTGGTAACGACTGAGATTGAAGTGCTTCTTCGGCGTCTCGAAGAGAACTGCAAGCTATTGGCGACGGGATGGAAAGACCGGGTTGATTACGTCGTCCCTGTCCCGTACCACGTGAGCGGGTGTACTCGCTCGCAATGCGGATGCCCCACGAAAAACGAGAAACGAACGCGACAAGTACAGCGGGACGGTCTCCTCGCCCAGCTACGCCTGTACCAGCAGAACAAGGACACCGACCGCAACCCGCAAGCAGAACGGGGCGCGCCACGCGTCAAGACCGCCGGCCGGCCACCCGGCGACATGACCGGGTTCCTCACCCTGGACGAGATCACCTGCGAGGCGTACATGCTCCTCGACAGGATCTTCGAGGAGGCCGACCGCGACCGCACCTGGCTCGCCGTGTCGATCATCGCCGTCTTCGCCGGCCTCCACTACCAGGTGACCCAGTTCGCCGAAGCGCGCCCCGACCTCGCCCGCGACATCGTCAAGGCCACCGACAAGTGGGTGCGGCAGGCCAAGGCCGCCCTGCGCGTCACCGTGTCCGACGCCCAGTTCGGCGACACCGTGTGCGGCAACTGCGGCGGGGGCCTCGCTGTCGCCTGGGACAACAGCTCTGACGTGCGCTGTGTCGGCACTCCGGCCGACGCCCCGTGCGGCGAGACGTACCCGATGTCGGAGTGGGTCGCCCTGTACGAGGGGAGTAAGCGAAATGCAGAATAAAGCCACGCTCATGAACATCATCGCCCGGGGTGAATCCGGAGTGATGCTGCCTGCCGAAGCACAGATGCTGCGGGATGCCGTCGAGCTCTTGGATGAGCTCGGCATGCTCCACGACGCGGTCACGAGCAAGGGGGACTGTCGCACCAACTTCGACTTCGAGCCCTCGACCACGCAGTCCTTCCGCGTCCATCTGGGGTGTGAGATCCCGGAGTCCCGCTGCAAGGACTGTGAGTGAACAAGATCAGCTACTACCGGTTCTGCTGTCGCATCCGCATCGCCGACGAGTACGCCGAGGAGGTACCCGGCGGCGAGTTCCTCGCTATCGAGGTGGGGGACATCCGGGAGCGGCACGCCCAGTTCGCCGACGCCAGGCTGAATGAGTTCTCCGACTGGTTTCACGAGACGCCCGCTCTGCTCGCGCACGTCCGGGCCCTGCAAACGGACCGTGGCGCCGACGTCCGCCACCGCCTGGTCGACACCGAGGCCGCCATGGTCTACACCGGCCGCGATCGGCAGACGCTGTACCGGTGGCGACGTGAGGGCCGGTTGTCGTGGAACTACCAGCGGGCGGGGCGCGGGCGCCGGGCGATGTGGGACATCCTGGAGCTGCCGCCGCTCGGTGCCACCCCGCCGCCCGTACGGGGCCCTAAAAAATCATGAAACAGACTATTGACACATGGTGGACAAAAGGTGCATCATGAATTCGTGGCGGAGCTGTGTCTCCGACCAGTGTGGTGACGCGAAAAAAAGCCCCGACACCTGTCACGGTGCCGGGGCTTTCGTGTGTCCGGGGCTCACTGCTGGCCCCGCGCCCGAGCCAGAGCGGCCTGCGCGTGGCGCGCCTGGTACTGAAGCTCCTGCTGGGTGTACGCGCGCACCTGACCCGTGCGCTGCCGGTACTCGTGCGCGGCCCGGACGAGCCACGCCGCCTGCTCCTCGGTGAGGTACAGAAACTGCGTCTCGCGCGCTACACCGGCATGACAGATGCGCCCCCGGCCCTTCTGCTTGGGGGCCGGCTGCGGCACGCCACAGTCGTACGCCAGCATCGTCCACGCCTGCTTCGTGTACCGGGCCAGGATGCGGTAGCCGAAGTTTTCCCGGATCGCCGACCCGCCCATCGCTTCGGCCGAGGCGAACTGCGCGATTGCCACCACGTGGATCTTCGCAGCGCGGCCCATGAACATGATGTCGGCGAGCGCGTCCATGGCGTCGTACTCACCCTCGGGCAGCTTCTTCGACATGGACTTGAGTGCGTCCATCGTCGCGTTCATCTCTTCGAAGATGAGCACGATGCGCGGACCCACCGGGGCTTCTTCGATCGGCCCCGGGAACGCGTCGATCACCTCGTTGCGCCGGTGCAGCTCCATGCCGACCGACACCAGGGCATCCCCGATTTCAGCGAAAGCCTGGGCGTAGTGGACACCGGGAAGGTTCTTCGCCCAACGGTGGGAGTGGCGCTTGGCGTCCAGGAAGACGGCGTTGGCGCCAGCCGTGAGTACCTGGGTGGCGATGCCACGGGCCAGGGTCGACTTGCCACCCCCGCTCCCTGCGTTGATCAGGATGTGCGGGGAATCGTCGTCGAGATTGACCCGGATCGGGTCTCCGTCGCCGTCGACGCCGAGAAAGATCTCATTCTCGGGTGTGTCATAGATGAACTGGCGTGCCGCATCCCAGTCGAGCACATCCGGGAAGTGCAGCGAACCCTGAGGGGTGCTGAGACCGGAGTACAGTCCCGCTTCGAAATTGAGCATCACTCGTCACCTTCCTGGCTTGCGCGGCGGAGTTCCGCTACGCGCTGGACGAAGTACCAGGCGTCCGCCTCATAGTCGCTGAGTACGGAGTCGTACTCATGACTACCTTCGCTGTATTCAGCGGTGGCGAGCTCGAAGGATGCCACCCTCTTAACCGCTTCCTGGATGAGCGATTCCAGCGTCATGCCATTCATGGTTCGTGCCTTTCTCGGGTGTCGTGATACTGCGCCAATGCCCCCGACGCCTGCCGGGGGCACTCGCGTTAGTCACGCTCTCCCTGGTCGTCCTCCTCAGCCGTATATACGGGATAGACCATGAGACGGTACGGCGAATCCAGCGAGAGTGAATAGGTGGCCAGGAAGAGACGCGCGATCCTTTCGGCACCCTCCTCGCTCTCTGCTTCGATGCGAAGACAAATCCAGGGAATCGGCATATCCGGTTCCGGGGCTTGCGCTTGCACTGTGTACAGGGGCATTACTACTCCCTACGCTGCCAGTGCCAGAATCCGCCGGACCGTGTCGGCGTCTTCACTTTCGATGGTTCCGTTGACGGCATTGAGCATGTTTCGCTCTTGCCGGGACATTCCCCGGACGCCGCCCTCGTGCTGGCCGTACGTGTTGAATGCCTGCCAGGCACCGAAAGCGGTACCGGCCCACGGGGCGACCCGCTCATCGCGGCGCCACAGTCGCATGAGAGCGTCACGCTTATTCTCAGCGCGGGTAGCGGCTGCCTTGTGCTTCTGGGGGTCATCGGGCATGGGTGCGGCGTCCGCGACGATGCGTTCCCACACGGCGTCGGTGACCCTGACGGCCGACAGTCGGGACACTTCCTTCTGGAAGTCGTCGCTCACCTTGTGGACGATGCCGAGCGCGTCACGCACGGACTGAATCCGGGTGAGGCTCTTGGACGAGTGCCGCACCTTTACGGTGGCCGACCGTTCGCCCAGCGCGGCCGTCATGGTGTTGTCGCAGACGACGTTCGTCACGACTTCCTTGTACGTGGTGGCTATCGAGCCGTCGAACGACGTGCACGCGAGCAGGAAGGGTCGGAATCGGACTCCCTCCACCGTTTCGAGGGTGTCGGGCATTTCGACCGACACCCACGCGACGGCGCCACCCCTCAGCAGACCGGCGGATCCGATCTGAAGATCGGCGTCCAGGATGGTTTCCACGTTGTCGACCAGCCACTCACCGTACTGGTGAGGCTGGTAGCCGTCCCGGAAGATGCCGAGCACATCGCCGGTGTCACTGCGGACGATGGCCTTACGGTCGGGAACCTCAGTGGTGAGCCGGACGTTTCCGTCCATGCCCGGAGAGATATACAGGGGACGCTCGTCGGCCGTCCAGTCGAACAGCCGCTTGTGCACGTCCTGGACGGGGATGGCACCGGGGTAGTGGTTGTCTGCACCGGCCCTGTGGTGCCACGCGTGACCGCGCTTGTCAGTGAAGCCGATGAGGGTGTTGGTGTTCAGCCATTCCAGGGTTTCGCGGGACATGGCGTGCGCCTTTCTTAGGGAATTGGTTCGTGATGCTGCGCCAACGTCCGCCGGATGAGTAATCGGCGGACGCTCGCGTTAGTCACGCACCGGGACATACGACGGGGTGTCCGTCGAAGGTGAGTACGCCGTAGAGGTAATCGGCATCCTCTCCGTATCGCTCCCATGCGACATCCTCTGCCTTCTGTCGGGCTTCCTGCGGGCTGGTGGCCCAGACTTGGAAAGCCACTGCGTCGGCATCCCCATAGGATGAGTCCCAGTCCATGACGACGGTATAGGGCTTGTTCTCGTCAGACATTGTGGGAGTACCTTTCGAGAGTCGGCCGACGCTTCACACCGGCCAGTGATTCAGTCCAGACGACCCACGTCACGGCTTGTACCTGACTAGGCAGAACTCCGAGGATCGCGGCCGCATTGCGGTAGGCCAGGGACAGCGCTGCATACCGCCCCTTGCTGGACAGTCCCCGGTCTGCGTTCCCCTTCGGGGTGCCGAGCGCGACGTCGTGGGCGTGCCTGTCGATGCAGACAGCTTCCGGGTCCTCCGGGTCGAGGATGCAGCGGTAAAAGTTGCCCGTCTTGATGTCCATGGGGAGCACTTCGGCCGGGTCGGCACCCGCCATGATCTTTGCGGCTTTGGTGAGCGCGTCGCCTACGTGGCCGTGCAGGCGGCCGGCGAACGCGTCCTGCGCAAGTCGGCGGTTCATGTCCCACGCCTTGTTGGCGGAGAGGGCGGCGATCACCCCGGCCCCGGCCCTCACGTCGCCGCCGGACATCATGTCGGCCAGTTGGTGAGCGGTGCGGTACCACGCCTTACCCCGGACCACCTGGTCTTCCGTAGCCTGCCGGTACGTCTTGACGATGTTGCGGACGTAGCGTCGACGGGTTGATTCGCTGGGGGATACGGGGATCATGGCGGTTCACATCCGGGTATTGCAGGTGGTGTTTGAGCTATCTCCCCAGTCCCCTTGCCGCAGCAAGGGGGCCAGAGGCTAAGCTCAACTCTTCTTGCAGTCGTCGCCGATCTGGAAGCAGTCGGGATTGAGTCCCATGGCCCGGATCATCGCCCGGTACTTTGCTGTTCCCACGGCCTTGAACTTTTCCTCCCATCCAGGCTTTCCCCATCCGGGTTCCTTCTGGTCTGTGATGCCGTTGCGGTTGTAGTCGGTCCGGCTGTAGAAACCGGCGCGCACCTTCGTGCCATCCTCGGCATCCACAGCATGGGCGACGCTTCCGCCAACGAACGGGGTCGCAAGAACGACCAGGGTGGCGATGACGGTTCGGCGAACTCGCATGTTCAAATCTCCAAATCTTCGAGTCGGTCTACAGGGTTGGAGTCGGGGTCGAAAGTCGCTTCCGTCCAATCCCCCCACTCCGCTTCCATGTCGATGGACACTTCCGGGAGCGGGAGAGTCGGCGCAGTGAGCGTCAGTTCGTCCTGGCAGTAGGGGCAGTTCACGTAGTCGGGTGCTTCCGCGTGATACGCGTCATGCCACCTGTCGAGCATGGTGGTCATGACGAGTACTCCCGCTGGTCGTATTCGAGCTCCTCTTCTTCCGCCATTTGCGCTTCACACGCAGGGCAGTCATAGAGGGTCCCCGGCCAGTGCGGATAGTCGACATGCTCGGGTTCATCGCTCATGGTGTTCACCTCAGTACGGGAGCGGCTTGCCGCTGGGAGTGCGGGTGTCGATGTCACGGGGGCTCGACGGCTTGCGCGTGGACTTCCGGACCTGGATGCGCTGCATTTCAGTCACTCCCTGGATTGGTCGTCGCTTGAGAATGGCGCCCCGGTGCGCTATGACGCGCTACGGCTAAACCGCCGGGGCTGGAATGATCGGGATTACCTCCCAACCACTCCTTTGACCCTGATCAGCACTCGGAGTGCTTCCAGGTCGTTGCGCTTGATTGCTTCGCTCGGGGCTTCAATTACGGCCCTACGCGGTTCGCGAGCAAGGGCGGTCAGGTTGACCGTTTGGCCGCGAGTCATGTGGACGGTCATGAGTGCTTCCTGTAGTCGATTTCGGCGGCGACGTGGAGTGCGTCCTCCCAGGCTGCGGCGGTCGATCCCTTTACGGGGACTTTGCCCTTGCCGTAGTCGAAGGAAATGAACGACTTTCCCTTTTCGCCCGCGTCCCAGTAGCAGAGTTCCTGGGTGGTGTCGGTTGCGCTCTTGCATGCCGGAATCGGCATGTCCTTGGGGGCCTCAGCCGATGCGACGTTGGCGCCGAAGAGGGAGACGGCGGACGCGGCGACGATGGTAACGATGGTCTTGCGCATTGAACTCACGCTTTCCGGTTGTGTAGGGATGGTTCGGCGCGATGCAATCGTTTCAGGCGCGGGATCCTCGGACTGGGTACCGCCGGGTGATTTGTCGTAATGCCTTAGCCCCGGTAACTTTCAATCCCTGGTGACGGCTGTATCAACATCGCACTTACTGGCAACTTCCACGGCGCACGTTCGAAACGTGCACCATAGGCTATGTCAGTAAGGTTCTTGCTTTTGAAGCTTCCCCACTCGGCACTTGGTGCCATTCGCCACTACGCGGGACTCGCGATCGTCGGGACTATTAGGGGCTTCAACTGTGGAGTTGAACCGGAATCCTTCGGGTGACTCGCCCTGTGTGTCGGGGTCCTTCCCTCTGTTTTCCTTGTACCTCTAGTATGCGCCCGCTATGTCCGAAATAGCAAGCCAAATAGGGCGAATAGTTCATGATTTTTTGGGGGAATCGTGAAGGGTCGCGATGGGCGGTCATGGCGCAAGTTCCATGCAATGTGTAAGCGAGAGCTACCGCCCGTGTGTCATCTATGCGGCGGCCTAATTGACACGGGGTTGCATTGGAATGATCCACGCGCCTGGACGTTGGATCACATACACCCACTCTTGCATGGTGGCGCCCCCGAGGATCTTGCAAACGTGGCGCCTGCGCACCGAGGGTGCAACTCAAAGAAGGGTGCCAAAACGGATTACAATCCGCCCCGACCCAAGCAAAGTCGCATCTGGTGACCTGGTATGCAGCAATGCACCATGAATGGTGTTGCAGTGTAGCTGACTACCCATCACACGCTCAGTGCTAGATGTAGTACAGCTACCTCACGCCACCTGATGTGACGTCACATTCCCACTGCCACTGTGCAGCGCATGGGTAGCACCCACCCCACCAGGTGGCGCACCCCCCTGCCACGGTGGCCACCCCCTACCACCGTGCATACGGCAGTACCACTACCACGACTATGCGCATGCACCTGTAGTCGACTGAGTGCACACATACCGCAATGATTCCCTGACTTGCAGACCACTATGAACCCATGATGACCAATGCAACATGTCGTCATGGTTCCACTGTTCTGTTTGCGATCAATGCAACACAAACATTGAATCGCAAAACGATGTTGAGCAAAACCTCGAAAGATCGTTCACATCGCAAGTCGCAATGGAGTCACTAGGCAAGTCGCACAGTGATCACGGTCCTCCCTTGCCCTATCGAGGCATGCCCGCATGGGACCCATTCGGGCAGACGCGCCCGCCATGGCACCCCAGTATGGGACCCATGGCGTGCTGGCATGGGTCCCACGAACCCCCATGAGTGCCCATGCACCACTGCGACAAGGAATGCACATCCATTCAACGATTCGTGTGAATGTCATCAGTTCTTGATCACGAACACACACAACGATGATCTTCCGTCATCTGTGCTCATCGCAAAGCGTTCGCACCCAACCCAACCCGACCCGTGCCCCGCGTCGTGGCCTGTGGGTTGGTGCATTGGCATCGGCGTAGCGGCCTGCACAGGTTGGGTTCAAGGGATCCCTTTTCCCGTTGAATGCAGCAAGGAACTGCGACGAACGCAAACAATCCCAAGGTTCGCGGCCGCGAGTTCCGCATGAAACAACGTGCTCGCCGGCCACAGGGTTCGAAGTCAAGCCCCGCGGCCGGCCCCACCGTCGAACCCCAGGCGCCCCGGCATTTGGAAGCGTCGGGAGGGTCGGCCCGAATCGCGCGGCGCGGGCCCCGCCAAATTCCCGGACGAATTGGCGCCGGAAAACACCACCGACTTTGCACTCGTGAATCGAGTTGGGGTAGGGGGGTGGGTTAACGACGAAAAAAAATCGACCAGGTCGACCCCGCCTCGTCGACCGTTTTTCTCCCCGCAGTGAAAAGTTTGACGATGATCTTGCATTAGTGCAGGTCAGGGCGCCAATGGTGCGGAGGCGAACCTCATCGACCCGTGGAGGTACCCCATGCCGGCTCCAGAGGTGGACCGTGGTGCTGAATTCGATCCCTTGAATTCCTCACGTGAATTGCACGTGCAAATCCATATGCACGCTTTCCGGTCATTTGTCACGGTTCCGATGGGGGGTAATTCCTAATGGCTGTCGCTGACCATAAAAAGGACCCGGACGCCGTACTCGACTGGGTGTGGGACTGGAACGAATGGCTGGACGACGGCGAGACGATCTCCACGTCGGATTTCTTCGTCACGGTGGGCCTCACGATCAATTCTGAGTCGAATACGACGAAGACGGCGACGGTGTGGCTTTCCGGAGGCACGGCCGGTCAGGTCTACCAGGTCACGAACCGCATTACCACGAACGCCGGACGCACAGACGACCGCTCAATAACTATTCGCGTCACTGAGCGCTAAGGAAAGGACCGAACATGGCTGTACGCCTCTCTGCATCGCTCGCGAACGCCCTGGCCGACCAGGTCGACTCGACTCTCGGGAATGCGGGCACGATCAAGATCTACACGGGCTCCCAGCCGGCGACGGCGGACACGGCGGCGTCGGGGACGCTGCTGGCCACGTTCACGCTGGGCAGCCCCGGCTTCGGTGCGGCGTCGGGCGGCACCATCACGCTCAGCGGGGTGCCGCTGACGGTGGCGGCCGCGGCGACGGGGACGGCCGGCTGGTTCCGGATGGCGACGTCTGGTGGTGCGGCGGTCCTGGACGGCTCGGTGGGTACGTCGGGCAACCAGATCAACCTGAACACGACGTCGATCACGTCGGGCGTCAACGTGACGATCACGTCGGGCACGATCACGATGCCGACGACGTAACCCGGGAGGGGGGTAGTTGTGGCTATCTCCTTCGTGGGTAGTTCGTCCTGGGAAAGCAACGTGAACGGTACGTCGTACACGATCACGAAGCCGACGGGCACTGTTTCCGGTGATCTGATGATCGCCGTGGTGCTGGTGAACCTTTATCCCAACTCCACGACGGCGATCAACCGCCCCTCCGGCTGGTCGTTGCAGAACGAGATCTTCTCTGCGCCGAACCTTGAGATTTCGGTTATGCACCGCGTCGCTGGCTCGTCGGAGCCGTCCTCATGGACGGGTTCGCTCGGGGCGGCAAGGGAGAACCGGGTCACGATCTGTGCCACCTACCGGGGCACTACGTTCATCGGCGCGAAGGGCACGAGCACGGCCGGCGGCGCCACCTCGCTCAACACGGCCACCATCAACAACACCACCACCGGCAATTGGCGCATCACGATCGGTGCGTACGCGTCTTCGACGCTCAACTACACGATCGGCTCGAACGAGGTGACCCAGCGCCGCATCGGTGACACCTCGAACGGCCCTAGCGGCTACACCATGGCCGTCCAGGGCGGCATCTGGGACTCCGGCGGAACGATCGGCACCGGCAACACCAACCGGAACATCACCCGCGGCGCGGTGTGGGAGTCGGCGGGCACGTGGATCGCCATCCTGGAGCCCCTGGACGTGACCGTTACCGGTACGGCGTCGGCGACGCTGCCGAAGTTGACGATGTCGGCGTCGGGCTCGATCTCGTACGACGCGACGATGGCCGTGACGATGCCGTCCATGCCGACGATGACGGCTTCGGGCATTTCGACCCCGCCTGAGGGCCCCCTCGACGTCCTGGTGCTGCCGGTGATGTCGGTGACGGCTGCGACGGCGGCCTCGGGCTCTTTGACCGTGCTGGCCGGCCCGGTGGTGTCGGTCGCGGCCGAGACGCGCTTTTTCGGGGTGCGTGTGGTCACTCCGGAGCGCGAGCTGGAGAAGCGGATCATCAAGCCCAGGCTCGGCGCCGTTGACTGAATGGGGGAAGCGTGGCCATCTCGCACGTCAACACCCAGACGGCAACGAACGCCAGCGCCACCTCGCTTACGGTCACCAAACCGACGGGCACGGCCTCGGGTGACCTGCTGACCGCGGTCTTGTCGACGAACTACCAGACGTTTGACACCCCCTCGGGCTGGACGAAGATCGGCGAGCAGGGCATCGAGACCTTCTTGGTCACGGTGTTCCAGAAGGTGGCCGGCGGATCGGAGCCGGCCAACTACAGCTTTCAGTTCTCGGGCTCGCCGGCGGCCAGTCCGATGCTGGGGCAGGTGAGCGCCTGGCGCGGCATCGACGAGAGCGACCCGCTCGACATCGACCCGGCCATGGCGACTTCCTTCGCCGCGAGCGAGCCTCTGTCGACCCCGGATGTCACCGGCGGCCAGACCGGGCGCCTGATCTATCTCCGTGCGGCCCGGAGGGGGTCCAGCGCGGCGATCACGTTCACGGCTTCGAGTGTTACGGAGATCGCTGATACGAGTGTCAGCGCTTCGGGCAGTTACTCGTACAACTGCGCCATCTACATGGCGAACAGCGACTACTCGACGAGCGGCACCAAGTCCGGCCTCGCCATCACGGCCAGTGCTACCGAGACCCACAACATCACCCTGACGATGGGTCTCAAGCCGGCCGCGACCACCGGCTCCGTGGACGTCGACCTCCCGTCGATCCCCGACATGACGGCCGCGGCCGAGATCGAGTACCCGGGCACCATGGACGCTGTCCTGCCGCGCATCCCGGACGCCTACGTCGTCTTCGAGGGCTGGAACGGCGCGACGGTGGGCATCCTGGCCGCTCCGGTGCCGATCGATGTGTCGGTAACCGGTACGACGCTGCCCTTGGGCTCTCTGAGCGTGATGGCGGGCCCGATCGTCGCGTTCACCGGCGAGACGCGCAGATTCGCCGACAACGTCTTGAACATCGCCCGCGAAGAGCGCTGGCACATCATCACGCAGGACGGCTGGGTCCCAGGAATTCGGGATCTCACGCTCTCCATCATGAGCGTCGAACTCCCCTCCCTGGGCGTCCAGGTGGTTGGCGAGGTCGAGACGATGTTCATCCCGGTCAGCGCGACGGCGAACAACGCGACGGTCGCTGTGCGCGAGTCGGTCAGCGCTGCGGTCAGCGCGTCTGTCACCGCGAACAACGCGACAGTCCGTACGGGCAGGGCGGCCCTTGCCGGACACGTCTCCGTCTCCTGCCACCAGTAAGGACCCGCAATGCAGTTCATCAAGAACCTGATAGGCAAGGTTCCCATCCTCAAGTCGGAGCAGCGTTGGGAGTGCCCCAACTGCACTCTCACCGACGTCACTCATGAGTCTCGGCCCCACACGCGTTTTCACATCTGCGCGGGGCTGAAGGGCTTGACGGCCCCCTTTGTCCCCGCTGGCACTCGATGCAAGGTCGAGGCCGTCGAGCGCGAGGACTACATCGGCGACGAGAAGGTCACCTACGACGGTGAGCGGCGCCCGATCATGCGAGTTGAGACGACTCGCGACGATGGCAATGACGTAGCGGTCCTCGCGCCGTGCGTCGAACAGAACCTGGGAGTGAATTAACCATGGCATGGTCTGCAAGCGCCATGTTCCGTGAGTTCCCGGTCGCGATGCTCAACGACAGCGCGACGGGCTACACGGGACTCGACAGCAACGGCATCAAGGCCGCGCTGTACGACAACGACATCACGCCGGACAAGGACGCCGCTGTCGGCTCCACCGGCTACAACACCGGCCAGTGGGCGATCTCCGGCAACGAGGTCACCGACTCGGACGGCTCCTCGGATTGGGCGGCCGGCGGCATTGCCCTCGGTTCGAAGACCATCACGACTCCGTCCTCGGGCGTCGTGATGTTCGATGCGGCCGACACCACCCACTCCAACACGGTGACCATCACGAACGCCTTCGGCTGCCTCGTCTACAACGACGACATCACCGCTGGCACGGTCGCCGACCAGGGCGTCTCGTACCACTACTTCGGCGGCGCGCAGTCCGTGACCACGGGCACCTTCACGATCGTCTGGCACGCCAACGGGATCTTCCGGATCACTGTCTAACTAAATATCGGGAGTTGCATATGGCGCTGAAGAAGCGAGTGGCCACGGGGGCCATCATCGCCGGCCTTTCCCTCCTGGGATACAGCGCCGCAACATCTCCGTCGGCAGCGATGCACGAGTCGCCGAGTGCGATCACCATCACTGGCGTCGACCTGCATGACGGGACCATCAACAAGGTCGGCGAGACGTACTACATGTACGGCACCATGTACGGGTGCGGGTTCAACTGGGGAGTTCACGGGACTCCCTGGTGCGGGTTCGGCGTCTCGAAGTCGACGGACATGCGTAGCTGGACGCAGCCGAAGCTCCTCTTCTCGCCCGACGAGGTCAACCCGTGGTCGGGCCTCACCTGGAAGCAGGAGTGCGGCGGCAAGGGCCACGGCTGCTTCAACCCTCGCATGATTCAGCGCACGGGCTGGGGCCGCAACGACGGGGCGTCGATCCTGTGGTTCAACAGCCCGTACGCTTTCGCCACCAGCGGCGCCAACGCCTACAACGTGATGGGCTGCAACAGCCCGGAGGGCCCCTGTGGCCGCGCCGCGGGCAAGCCGTTCGGCAGCTACAACAAGCCCCGCATGACCCAGTGTGCCGCCAACGGCGACTTCTCCATCGTCCGCGACAGCTGGAGGAACCCGGTCCTGTTCTGCACCGCGCCCGGATCCTCGGCCATCAACTCGGAGCGCCTCGACTGGAACGGCGCCAACGGCGCCGGGGAGGGCCTGAAGGGGCTCGCCGGCCTCAAGGGCATCGAGTCACCTGGCGTCTGGAAGGACCCCAGGTCCGGCCGCTACGTCATGACCTACTCCGACCCGAACTGCGGCTACTGCACGGGCACCGGTACGGGCTACGCGGTCGGCTCCTCCCTCACCGGACAGTTCGAGCCCCCGAAGAACCTCGGCTTCAGCCCGCCGGCCACCGGGCGCCGGGCCTTCTCTGCGACGTCCTGCGGCGGTCAGCCCCGCACGGTCACCGTCCTCGACGGTCAGCCCTGGCAGTGGATCGACCTCTGGACGGGGGAGCGCAACCAGGCCCGAGCGGGGATCCGCTTGGAGCCGTTGAACTACGCGCCGAACGGCGGCCAGGCCGGCGACGGCGGCGTGTGGAAGACCGAGGTCGGTCCCTACCAGTGCTAGGAGGCAGCCGTGGCACTCACCCAGGTCGCCACCGGCACGGTCCCGGCGACTACCGGTACCGGTACAGGTAGCACGTCGGTCTCCCCGGACCTGCCAGCCGGCTACCAGTACGGGGACATCCTCGTGATGTTTGTCGGCACGAAGCCGGACACCGCCACCATCAACACGCCCACCGACTGGACTGCCCCTACCAACGGGACGGTCTCGGGTGGCACGGGCTCGCAGGGAGCCGATACCGGCCCCGTGAAGCTGGCGGTCTTCTACCGCATCGTCGATGTGCAGGGCTCGATCTCGGCGCCGACGGTCAGCATCACCAACGGCAACGCGAGCTGGGCGTGGATCATCTGCTGGCGTTCCACGATCTACCAGATGCCTGACGTCTGGGACGTGGCGGCGGCGAACGACACCGACACCTCGGCCGGTACCTCGTGGTCGGTGACCACGGCCACGAACCCGGGCTTCGAGGCCGAGGACTGGCTGATGATGGCGAACTGCGTCCCCACGGACGCGAGCCACCCGGCGAACTGGTCTGGCTTCGGGTTCAGCGCGACGGGGGCGACCTTCGCGAACGGTGCCGAGGTCGGCGAGCCCTACACGTCCACCGGCAACGACCTGGGCGGCGTGGTCTTCCGCGCCCGGTGTTCGGCGGGGCCGGCGACCGCGGCGCCTACCGGTACCGCTACTTCGGTGGCGTCCGTGTCGGGCGCCTCGATCGTCTTCCGCATGAGGGAGCTGGATCCCAGTTCCGAGGCCCCTCACGTAGCCGTTTCGGCCACGACGAACTCTCCCAGCTCGAAGATCACGGTGAGGCCGGCGGTAATCGGCTAAGGGGGGTGGGGGCGTGGCCTGGAGCTTCGTATCGGTCACGGACTCCACCTCTGGTAAGAATGCGGGCGCGAACGACGTAGCCACTGTCAGCGCTAGTGTCGGCGACAATTTGATCGCCGTGTGCGTGGCCGACAACCTGCTGTCTGCTGATTCGATCGGCACCACCGCCATCTCAGACGCGGCCGGGAACACCTGGACTCGGATCGCGACCAACCAGTCCCAGTCAGCCGCTGGCACTGCCGTCTCCTCGGCGATCTTCTACTGCACCGTGACGACGGCGCTGTCTGCGGCCACGGTGACCTTCGCCCCCTCCTCCTCGGCGGCGGCGAAGGGTTTCAGCGTTTTCCGCTTCACGGGTGGCTCCTCGACTGAGCGCGGCACCTATCAGGTAGCCAACGGTCTCCTGAGCAACAGCGATTCCCCTTCGGCGACGCACACTGCCCCGCTGAACGGCGACCTGGTCCTCGGCATGCTGGGCGTCGAAGGTGCCCGCACCGGCAGTTTCACCGGAGATTCGGACACCACCAACGGCTCTTGGTCCACGGCACGCATCTGGGGCACCTCGGGCAGTAGCAGTACTTCGAACGTCTGCGCCGTACAGCAGTACAAGATCGTCACCGCCGACGGCTCGCAGACCTGGAACGCCACCAGCTCCCAGAACAGCGACTGGCGTCTCATCCTCATCACCCTCCGTCCCGCAGGTGCCGGCGGCACGAGCGCCGACGCCGGACACGCCTCGGTGACGGCGACGGCGAACGCCGCCACGGTCGCCGTCAAGCCCAGCGCCGGGACGGCCTCCGCCCCCGTGACGGCGAACAGCCCCCGCGCCGGCCTCGGTGTCGCTTCGGGCGCAGTGTCGGCCCCGGTCACCGCGAACGCCCCGACGGTCGACCTCGACGACACCCTTGGCATCGTCGAGCCGCCTATCGCGGTGTCGGCGACGGCGAACGCGCCGGTGCCGGTGATCACGGTCGGCGCTGGTACGACTTCTAGCTCGGTCACGGCGAACAACGCGACGATCCGCACGGGGATCGCGGCGCTGGCCGGCCATGTGTCTACTTCTGTCTCCGTCAGCGCCCCGACTCCGGCGCTGGCGGCTCAGTCCGGCAGCGTCAATGCGACAGCTACCGCGAATGCCCCTTCCGCCGATGCGGACGACACGTTGGGGCTCGCGGAGCACGTCGGTATCACTGCTGCCGCTCACCAGCCCGTGGCGAGTGTGTCCGCCCGGGCTGGTTCAGCTTCCGCCGCCGTCGCGGCGAGTGCTCCGGCCGTCGACCTCGACGACACCCTCGGCCTGGCCGAGCACGTCGCGGCCTCTGGCGTCGCCAGCTCCCCAACCGCTGCGCTCTCCAGCTTCCCAGGAGCTGGGTCGGCGGCGGTGACCGCCCACAACGCGACGGTCACCTCCGCCACCCGCGCCTCGGCCGGTACGGCGGTCATCAGCACAAGCGCCCACACCGGTTCGGCCGCACTGGGCGCCTCTTCTTCCCCGGCGAACGCGTCCGCGATGGCCAACGCCGCCACCGTGTCGACGGCCGCTTCGACGAGCGCACCGGCGGGCCATGCGGCCGTCACCGCGGCGACTAACGCCCCGTCATCTACTATCTCGGCCCCTGCTGGTACTTCAGTAGTAGATGTAGTAGTAAATGGCGCCACGGTGGGCTCTACGGGCACGACGAATGCTCCAGCCGGCCATGCGGCGGTTACGGCCGGCGCAAATCCTCCCCAGAGTCGCCTCACGGTCACTTCTGGGGCTATTTCGGCCTCAGCCTCGGCGAACAACGCCACTACGACGGGCATCGTCCAGGCCTCCGCCGGCACCGCGGTCGTTTCGGCGTCCTCGAACGCAGCTATGGCGGCTGGGGCCGCTACTCCGGCGCTTTCTACCGTCACGGTGGCGACGGGGACGCCGACGGCGGCCCTGGCGGCAGCTGGCGGAGCTGCGACGGCTTCGGCGACGGCCAACAGCGCCACCGTGAGCACGACCGCTTCCGGGACGGCGCCGGCCGGCCATGCGGCGGTGTCGACGACGGCGTACGGGCCCACCACGGTCATCACGACCGGTACAGCGGCCCCCTCGCCCTCTGTCACCGCCTTCGACGCCACGGTTTCGTCGGCCCCACGCACGAATGCGCCGGCGGCCGGTTCGACGGCGTCCGCGACGGCATACGCCCCGATGATCGCGATCACGTCGAGTGCGGGCGTGGTCCTCGCCACGGCGACCGTCCAGGACGCCCTGGCCGTGCTCCGGGCTGCCGCCGAGGCGGTGGGTGCGTCGGCTACGGCGTACGGGGCCACCGTCAGCGCCAGGGCCGCAGCCGGCCACGTAAGCGCCCCGGTGGTTTCGGGTGATGCAGCCGCCGAGGGGAGCCGGACCTTGGCGCCCGCGGGAAGTGCCGCGGCCTCAGCTTCCGCGCATGCCCCGGCGATCTCAAACATCGGGCCAACTCCGAGGCATAGGACCTACTTCATATGAGCGAAGACCGGAATTACGTCATCTTCGCCGAGAAGCGGACGCTCCCTGTGGATGAGGAAAGAGAGCTGGAAATCTGGCTCGAATCGCGAGTCCTCGACGTACAGAACGATGAGCGCGTACTGGAGGTGCGACTTCCGTGAGGGTTTGGGAGAAAGACCCCCAAGCAGTACTGGACTGGGCTTTCGACTGGTCCAACTGGCTGGCGGCGAGCGAGGCAATCACGGGCACCCCGGTCATAACTGTCGATTCGGGTCTCACGAAGGACAGCCAGTCCAATAGCGGTACCAAGGTAACGGTATGGCTCAGCGGCGGCAGCCTGGGGACGACCTACAAGGTCGCTTGTCGAATCACGACCAATCAAGGCCGGACCGATGAAAGAACCATCGGCATCCGAGTGACGGACCGATGAGAGAGTTCGGGTAATCGGCCATGTCTGACGAGATGGAATTTTTCGCTCCTCGCCCAAACCTCGAAGAGGTGGTCAAGAGGGGCGACTACCGCGAGTCGCTTATGGCGATGAGGGACTTCGTAGCGCACGAACTTGAAGGCAATCGCTGCAAGACCTGTCACATGACGCAGATGCGTACGGGAGAACTCTCCGCGCTCGTCCTGAGGCTTCAGAAGCTGATAGAGGACATCGTGAAGATTCCCGAGAACGAGGAGGAGGTGGATGAGTTTGACCGCCTCATCGCTCGGGAGCCGGACTGGGCATCTGCGCCCCCGGATTTCCCACCTCCCCCCAACAGCCGTTGACTTCAGTCTCGGGCGGGACGCGGTAAATCTTGCCGCCATGGCCGGCCTTGAGCTCGACCCGTGGCAGCAGTGGGTGCTCATAAGCGCCTGCGCGCAACGTACCGACACTTTCGTCAATCCATTCACAAGAAAGATGGAACGGAAGTGGGCCGCAAGAGATGTCGGCCTGGTCGTCGCCCGACAGAACGGCAAGGGAGCAATATTGGAGGCCCGCGAACTCGCGGGCCTTTTTCTTCCCCGTTTCGCCGAGAAGACCATCGTCCACACTGCCCAGGACTTCGCGACCTCGGGCGAACACTTCAAGCGAATAGCCGCACTGATCGAGGACACTCCAGCTCTCAACAAGAAGCTGAAGAGGTTCTACGAAACGAACGGCAAGGAGCGCATCGAACTGAAGGACGGTGCGCGCCTGCTCTTCAAGACGCGCACCAAGAAGCTTGGACGAGGCTTCTCGCCTCAGCTAGTAGTCATGGACGAGGCGATGTTCCTCGACAGCGAATCCATGATGGCGCTGCGTCCGACGGTCTCGGCTCAGCCCAATCCGCAGCTGTGGTTCACGGGTTCCGCCGGCCTGGAGGACGCGATCGAGTTCGGCCGGGTCCGGAGTCGGGCGATGAGGGCCCTTAAGTCCGGCGAGCTGGATCCGTACCTCTTCTTCGCGGAGTGGTCGGCAGAGATCTGCGATGAGCTGTGCCCCCAGGACTGCGACGAGCACGATTCCATCGACGACGAAGAAGTCTGGGCCAAGGCCAATCCCGGCTACGGAATCCGGATCCATTTCGACGCGGTCGACAACGAACGACGGGCCGACCCGATCGGTGACGCCTTCAAGGTGGAGCGTCTATCGGTCGGCCGCTGGCCCATCGAGGGCAACCCTTGGGCGGTCATCAGCGAGGATGCCTGGCTTGCCCGAGTCGACGAGACGTCCGAGATTGCGGCCGACAGCATCATCGTGCTGGGCATCGACGTCGACCCCAACCGGGATTTTGCAGCCATCGCGGTCTGCGGATTCAACGGCGAGACCCGCCATGTCGAGATCACCTCGAACGAGGTGGAAAGCGATCACCGGCCAGGTGCGGACTGGGTCGTGAAGCGTGTCAAGGAGATATGGGACCGGGCGAAGCCCAAAGCGGTTGTCGTCGACAAGATCGGCCAGGCAGGTTCCTTCATCGAAGAACTCGAATCTCTGGGCGTCACGGTCATGTCGCCGACGACATCGGAATACGGGCAGGCATGCGGGTCTTTCGTCTCCGCCGTCCAGCCCCGCAGGGGTGAGGCTGCCGACGTCGTCCATATCGACCAGGGGGGCCTCAGCACGGCCGTGGCCGGGGCTGACAAGAAGCCCATCGGCGACAAATGGAAGTGGGACAAGCAGAACTCTGCTACCGACATCACTCCCCTTGTGGCGGCCACCCTCGCCTTCTGGGGATTCACGAAATGCGGATATCAGAAGAGGCCCAAAGCCAAGTTCGCGTGGGGTTAGGAGGTCTGATGGTTGTACTTCGTTTTCTGCTCACAGCCCTGGCCGCCACGCTGTACGCGGTGGGCTTCGCCAGTCGCACGGTCTTTGTTGAAGCACCCTCCTGGGTGATCGCCGCCATACGGGTCGGATGGGAGGACGCTTCGACATGATGAAGAAGCCGACGCTTCTCGACAGGATCAAGGGCCGGAAGGCGGGAACGCTCAAAGCCTGGGAGGAGCGCCCCTTCTGGACCCTCGAAGACTTCAGATCGCCGTTCCTCGGAGCCCTAGGGGCGGACCGGGAGCGAATAGAGAACAACTTCGCCGGTTACGTTCAAGGGGCCTACAAGAAGAACGGTGCAGTCTTCGCTTGTATGGCTGCCCGACAGATGGTCTTCTGCGAGGCTCGATTCCTCTGGACTCGATTCACAGACGGTCGCCGAGGAGACCTGTTCTTCGCGAAGGAACTGGAGATCCTCGAAACCCCCTGGCCTGGCGGCACCACGGGCGACCTCCTAGCGCACATGATCCAGGACGCCGACCTCGCCGGCAACGCCTTCCTCACCCTGGCCGACGACGACGGCAACTACGGCTCCGCGGCCAAGGGGCCCACCCGTCGAGTGGTTCGCATGCGGCCGGACCAGGTCGAGATGCTCCTCGGATCCCACAGCGGTGACCTCCAAGCCCTGGACACCAAGATCATCGCGTTCGTCTACAAGCCGGCCGGCGGGCACCAGGAGGTGACGCTGCTGCCCTCCGAGGTGGCGCACTTCTCGCCCGTGCCCGACCCTGTGGCTCGCTTCAGGGGCATGTCCTGGCTGACCCCTGTCCTCAGGGAGATCGAGTCCGACAGCTCCGCCACGCTGCACAAGAAGAACTTCTTCGACCATGCAGCCGTGCCCAACATCGCCGTCAAGTTCGACCGCGACACCAGCGAAGAGGACTTCGACGAGTTCGTCCAGAAGTTCAAGGAGAACCACCAGGGCGCGATGAACGCGTACAAGACGCTGTTCCTCATGGGCGGCGCCGACGTCACGCCCCTGACGATGGACTTCAAGGCCCTCGACTTCGCGAACATCGTCGGCAAGGGCGAGTCCCGGATCGCCGCGGCGGCCGGGGTGCCCGCCTCCTGGGTCGGCTTCTCGGAAAGCCTCCAGGGCTCCGGCCTCAACTCCCAGGGCGTTTACGCGGCAGCCCGCCGACGATTCGCCGACGGCACGATGCGCCCCCTGTGGCGCCAGGCCGCAGCCACGCTCCAGCAGCTCCTGACCCCGCCCGCCGGCGCCAGGCTCTGGTACGACGATCGCGACATCGCGTTCCTCCGCGAGGACAGCAAGGACCGCGCGGAGATCTTCAAGACCGAGATGGCGACGATCTCGCAGGGCATCATGGCCGGCTTCGAGCCGGAGGCCGTCATAGCCGCTGCCCGCGACTACGACGTAACCGAGCTGGCCAACAGCCACTCCGGGCTCGTGTCCGTCCAGATGCAGAGCACTCGCGTACCGGACCCGGCGGCCGACAAGGCCCGCGAGGACGCCGAGCTGTTCGAGGTGCAGGCCAGGGCCGCCGCAGCCCTCGCTGGCAGTGGCCGTTTCACGCCGGAATCCGTCGCCGAGGCCGTTGCGGCAGGCGATATCAGCCTGCTCAAGGAAGCGGAGATGCCGACAGTCCAGCCCGGCCTGCCTGGCGGTCAGCCGCAAGACAAAGAACCCGCGCAAGAACCAGACAACCAGAAGCCGGGAGGCGCGGGCGATGACCGCAATTCGGCGTGAGCAAAAAGGTGGTGACGTGTGATGGAGCGCAAGTCTCTCAGCCGCGTCGAGCTGAAGGACGCCGATCAGGGCATTGTGTCTGCGGCCTTCAGCACTTTCGACGTGATCGACCTCGACGGTGATGTGACGCGGAAGTCCGCATTCAAGGACGGGTCTCCCGTCAAGATCAGCGCCTACAACCACGGCTCGTGGGAGGGTGCGCTGCCGGTCGGCAAGGGTGTCGTGCGGCTCACGGATCGCGAGGCGATCTGCGACATGCAGTTCTTCATGAAGACGCAGGCCGGGCGCGAGACCTTCGAAATCGTCAAGGAGATGGGCCAGCTTCAGGAGTGGAGCTGGGGATTCAACGTGACGGATTCGGAGCCCGACGAGGTCGAGGGCAAGAGCGTCCGCGTGATCAAGTCGGTCGACATCTTCGAGGTCAGCCCCGTGCTCGTTGGCGCGGCCGGCCCCGGCCGGACGCGCACCCTCGCCGTCAAGGCCAAGCGGGACGAAGACGAAGAGGCCGAGTGCACGTACGAGGGCGAAGGTAAGTGCACCGACAAAGACTGCCCCAAGCACGGCAAGAAGCCCAAGGAAGAGAGCATGAACGACAGCGAGAAGGGCCGCCGGCTCGCAGTCCGGGGGCCGATTCCTTTCAGCGAGACGGACACCGTGACGCGCGCATGGGACGGCGCCAAGACCGTCAAGGCCCTGCCCGAGGACGCGCGCCCCTCGGAGCTGCGGACCGTCTTCGCCTGGGTCGACCCTGACGGCGACCCCGAGGCCAAGTCCTCCTACGCTTTCGCCCACCACCACGGCGTTGGTGGCCAGGCGAACCTTCGCGCCTGCCTTCAGGGCATCGCGAAGCTGAACAGCGACGACCCCGGCGTCCCCGAGCGGGACCGCGAGGCCGTCTACAAGCACCTGTCGTCGCACCTGCTCGACGCCGACAGGGAGCCGCCGAAGCTGCGTACAGCTGAGGGCGAAAAGGGCAGGAAGAGGTTCAACGACGAGGCCATCGAGGTTATGGCCGCCGTATCGAGCCTCATTGATCGTGCAGCGGAAGTCGTGGCTCTCCGCGCGCAGAAGAATCGTGGAATGGCCCCCGCAACGGCCGACCTCCTGTCGTGGCTTGAGGACGACCTGCTGCGGATGAAGTCCCTCCTCGAAACCCCCGTTGAGGCAGACGCCCCGCCGCAGCCCACCGAAGAAGAGGTGGCAGCAGTGCTCATGGCCGGCCTCGCGAGGCTCAACGAACTGTAAGCACAGAAGCAATCGCTTCAGGCCCCTTAGTGGGGTCTTTTTTCATGCCCGAAAAGGGCAGGGAGAGCCATGTCTGACATTGTTGAATTCCCCGCGCTCAAGGACGCGCAGGGTAAGCTCGACGCCAAGCGCAAGGAACTGGCGGCCATCTTCTCCGAGGCCGGCCCCGACTACGACATGGCGAAGGTGAAGTCCCTCCAGGGCGACACCCACGCCAAGGTCGCCCACATCGGCGCCCTGAACAAGGAGATCGACGAGGCCAAGTCCAAGGTCGAGGAGCTGCGGGTCGTCGCCCGCGCTGCCGCCGAGGCGAAGCGCCGCGAGGAGAGCGAGTCCGGTGACGGCGCTCGCCAGGAGGAGTACAAGGGCGGCTCGCCCCGCCGCGAGTTCAAGTCCGTCGGCCGGCTGTTCCGCGAGTCGCAGGTGATGAAGACCTTCATCCCGCACTCCGGCAACCCGTCCGTCCAGGCGAATCTGCCGATCGACCTGAAGGCGCTGTTCTCCACCCCGCAGATCTCCGGCGGTGGCGGCACCGGCTGGGACCCTGAGGACACCCGGACCGGCAAGCTGGTCGACTTCGCGACCCGGCCGGCCCCGCACGTTTCCGACCTGATCCCGCACACCACGACCGGCCAGTCCACGGTGCTGTACATGGAGGAGACGACCTTCACGAACAACGCCGCTGAGCGTTTCGAGGGCAGCTCGTACGTCGAGTCGGCGCTCGCGGTGGAGGAGAAGTCCTCCGAGGTCCGCTCGGTCGCTACCTTCCTTCCGGTCACCGACGAGGTCTTCGAGGACGAGGCGCGCGCCGAGCAGTACGTCAACAACCGTCTGCCGTTCATGATCCAGCAGCGCCTGGACAGCCAGATCCTGGTGGGCAACGGCACCGCTCCGAACCTGCGTGGCACCGAGAACGTCTCGGGTATCAACACCCAGGCCCTCGGCACCGACACCATTCCGGACGCCCTCTACAAGGCCATGCGGAAGATCCGGGACACCGGCTTCGCCGAGCCCTCGGTCGTCTTCATCCGCCCGGAGAAGTGGGAAGCGGTCCAGCTCCTCAAGACGGCAGACGGCGTCTACATCTGGGGCCACCCGTCCGTTCCCGGCCCGATGACCATCTGGGGTGTCCCGGTGGTTCAGACGACCGCGGTCACCTCGACCAAGGCCGTCCTGGGTGACTACCGCAACTTCTCCGAGCTCGCGGTGCGTCGCGGCATGGACGTTCAGGTCTCGAACTCGCACAGCGACTTCTTCCAGAACGGCAAGCTCGCGATCCGCGCCTCGATCCGTGTCGCGCTGATCCACTACCGTCCGTCCGCCTTCTCGGTCGTGACCGGCCTCTGAGTTCGGATTCGAGAGTGGGGGCTGAGGGGACTGTGATTCCCCGCGCCCCACTGTCGAAGGAAAGGAAATGCCATGCCCCAGTCGATCCCTTCTCCGCAGAACGACGACGAGGTCGCGCTCTGCTACATCTGGAAGGTCGCCGGGGTCCCTGTTGACGGTACGTCCGGCACTGGCGCCGGCCGAGCCCCCAAGGGTTCCCTGGCCATCGACTACACCAACGGCAACCTGTACGTGAACGGCGGCGCGGGTACCAAGGCGTCCCCCGTGTGGAAGCTCGTCACGAAGGCTGCCTAACGGCTCAAGCAGGAAGACCCGCAATGAGTTTCAGCTACAACCGAAAGGCAGAGGCGCCCGCCGGCCCCATGTGGGTTGCTGACCGGCGTCTCTGCCTCACCGAAGACAGGTCTCGGGTAGTCGAAGAGAACACGCCCGAGGCCCGATGGCTCTGGGCGGTGCCAGGGCAGGAAGTTGACCGCGCCGAGGCCGAGCGTCTGGGGGCAATCCAGCCCGAGGGCGCTGGAGAGCCGCCACGACGCAAGCCCGGTCGTCCGCCCACCGCTAAGCGCGTGGTACCGACCGAGAACAAGTGAGGTAGGCCATGGCCAACAACATTCGGGGTGGCGTCGGCCGTTCGCACACGGTGTACGCGTCGGCGGCTCGGACTGCCACCCCTGACACCGAGGAGCTGGAGCTCCCTGGCGGTGTCGCGAAGGGCTACTTCGTCATCGACTGTACGGCTGTCACCGCGACGCCTTCGGTCACCTTCCTGATTGAGGGTGTCGACAGGTCTTCAGGTAAGACCTGGACGCTCCTCCAGTCGGCTGCCATCACGGCGACCGGGACAACGGTCCTTCGCATCAACGACGCCCTTACGGCGGCGGCGAACACCATCGCCAAGGAATCGCTTCCTCCAGTCGTTCGTGTCACTGCAACGCATGCCGACGCCGACAGCATCACGTACTCGGTCGGCGCTCACTTCTCCTAGCACCTCCAAACGAGCGGCCCCCTTATGGGGGCTTTTTTCATGCCCGAAAGGGGGTGAGTCAGATAGCCCTAGGCGACCCCTACGTGCAACTGTCCGACTTCAAGGCATATCTGGTTGGGCGAGAGAACGCGAACCTGACGGGCCAGGATGCGAATCTCATCGACGCTCTCAATTCCGCTAGCCGAGAGATCGAGAGCCACTGTCGACGGCAGTTCAACGACGCAGGTTCTGTGACGGCGCGGGAGTTCAGGCCCGACATGGCGCGTTCGGCTCGCGTCGATGATTTCAGCACCACAGCCGGCCTCGTCGTAAAGCTGGACACAAACCTCGACGGCACGTTCGCCACCACGCTGACAAGTGCGCAATACGAATTGTCGCCGGCGAACGGAATCGTTGACGGTGTACCCGGCTGGCCGTACTGCCGAATCCGGCTCACGGACAACAGCATCTCCTTTCCGTATAGCGCTTCCAGCGGAAGAGAGCGGGTGCTTCAGGTGACAGCCCGCTGGGGCTGGACGGAGGTACCCGAGCCTGTACGCGCAGCATGCCGAATCATGGCTGCTGAAACATGGAAGCTGAAGGACGCGCCGCTCGGGGTCTCCGGCCTTGACGAGTTCGGGGCCGTTATCCGAGTTCGCCAGAACAAGCTGGCTGCCAGCAAGCTCGCCCCCTACGCCAGACGTCTACTCCTGGACTGACCTATGTCAACTCTTGCGCAAATCCGCGCTGCCCTCGCCGACACAGTCAGGGCGTATGCAGAGGCGAACGAAATCGACCTCTACTGCTACCCGTATGTGAAAGGCGTGAGCACCCTCCCCTGCATGTTCGTCGCTCCAGGCGGCGGCGGCCGGGACAACAAGGCTGGCGACTTCGCCATGACCATGGATCGTGGGACCGAGAAGTGGAGTTTCCAGCTTCTAGTCCTGTGCGCCCGCTCTGACGAGGACAGCGGCCAGCAGGAGTTGGACAAGTTCATCGATAAAGAGGGTCCGGCCAGTATTCGCCAGGCGATCTGGAACAAGCCGGATCTCGGTCTAGGTGATGTCGACGCCATGATTACGGGCGTCGCCGAATACAACGCTGAATACAGCATGGTCAGGGTTCCCCATCTGGGAGCCGCACTGCAAGTACAGGTGCACGCGTTCTAGCGTCGTGCCATAAGAAAGGTTAGCCTCCATGGCTGCTCTGACTACTCAGAACATCGTGGCCGCTGGCACTGCACCGACCTTCGGAGCTGCGGCTGCCTCGGACACCGCCGAAGTCGGAAGCGGGGTCAATACGTTCGCGGTCTACAAGAACACGAACGCGGCATCTCGGACCGTCACGGTCACCGTTCCCGGGAACCTGTCCTACGGACAGGCCGCCCCTGACCCCACGTTCACCCTTGCCGCGAATACGGGAGAGCTGTGGATTCCCCTCCGCAAGGAGTATGACGCTGGCGACGGCACGGGTCGGTGCACGATCACCGTATCCGCCACGACCAACGTCACCGTCGCGATCGTAAGGATGGGCTGACATGGCCGCTCTTACTACTCAGAACATCGTGGACGCGGGCACGGCGCCGACTTTCGTCGCCGCCGCTGCGTCGGACACGGCGGAGATCGGAAGTGGCGTAAACACCTACGTCCACTACAAGAACACGGACTCCAACGCGAAGACCATCACCATCACGGTGCCTGGAAACACTTCGTATGGCGAGCCCAATCCGGACCCCGCCCTCACTCTCCCCGCCAACACGGGTGAGCTTCGCATTCCGCTGCGAAAGATCTACGACCCGGGTGACGGCACCGGCCGAGCCACCCTGGCCGTTACCGGCACCGGTGGCGTAACCGGTGTGACCGTGGCCGTCGTCCGCCTGGGCTGACCGACCACCACAACTCAATAACAACAGAATAAGGAAACAGCAGCATGGCTAAGCTCGTTCTGCGGGATTGCTACGTGGTGGTCAACGGCACCAACTTCTCCGACCACGTGTCCTCCTGCGAGATCAACATGAGCAAGGACGAGGTCGAAACGACCAACTTCTCCGGCTCCGGTCGTGAGCGCGTCCACGGGCTCCAGGACAACTCCTTCACCGTCACCTTCCAGCAGGACTTCGCGGCGGCCTCCGTCGACTCCGTTCTCTTCCCGCTGTGGAACAACGAGAACGAGTTCACGGTCGAGATCCGACCCACGTCTGGTGCGGTCTCCGCCTCGAACCCGAAGTACACCGGTACCTGCATTCTGCTGGAGTACCAGCCGCTCTCCGGTGACGTCGGCGACCTCTCCGAGACCGAGGTCACCTTCAACGTTCAGCGAGGCACGTTCACCCGCGCGACGGCGTAATCGAAGATGGCCACTACCGTCTTGTGGACCGTTTTCGGTCCTGAATGGGAAGCGACCATTCAAGCGCTGCGGACTGCCGACAATGAGTTGGCGGACTGGATTCGCGAGGAGATGGAAGAGGCCATCCGGCCGGCCGCCGACCGAGCCAAGGCGAAGGTCATGACGGTCGGCGTAATCGGTGGACCCGAAGGCCACACGGGCATGCGTGCTCGTGTGGCCCAAGGCGTCGGCGTCCGCGTCGGCCCCTACCGGCACCGTAACGGCGCATACTTCCGCGTCTTCACCTCCATGAAAGAAGAGGACGAGTGGATCATTCCTCGCGGCCTGGATCGGGCCCGAGGGTGGCGCCATCCGCTCTTCGGCGACAAGAGGTACTGGTACACCTCGCGCCCCACATTCACGGGATGGTTCACCGACACCATCGCCGATAGCCGGGACGAGATAGCCAGGAATATTCAGGACGCATTGGAACGGGCGGCGGAGCTCATCGACGCCGCTTCCTGAAGCTGACGGCGAGGGGTGCGCGGGTCCCCCTCGCCGTCTTTCATTTGAAGGCCCGTGAAGGAAACCCGATGGTAGATCGAGATATCACAGGAGAGATCAGGCGTATCGGCCTGAACCGAATTCCTGCTCTGCTCGGCATCAGCAACGAATCGCTTAAGGAACTCGCTGACCGCGTACGACAGTTCGACCAATCTCAGTCGGACGAGACGCGTCAGCGGAAGGCTCTGGAAAAGATCGCGCAGTCCATTCCTTCTGAGTCCATCAGCGAGAAGTACACCAGGAACGACCGCCGAAAGCGCGAAGTCGAGGCCCTGGAACTGATGGCGGTAGCGCAGGCCTATCCACACGAAGAGCTGCGAAACACCCTTCGTTTCAAGAACATGCTCAACCGCCTGGGCACCAAGCCCGAACAGACCCGCGAAGAAGAAGTAGGAGAGACCCGTGCCTGAGAACTACACGTTCGTCGCCGATGAAGACGGCTTCCTGACCGCCTCCTCCATCCTGGAGCAGCCCACCCTCGTGATCGAGGACCTGGTCGTGCCCGAGTGGGGCGGAAAGAAGATACGCCTGAAGCACCTCTCCGCCAAGGAGCGCGACGACTTCGAGACCAGCATGGTCAAGATGGGTAAGAACGGCCGGCAGCAGCTCAACAACGAGAACTTCAGGGCCCGGCTCGTGCAGCTCGCGGCCGTCAAGGGAGACGGCAGCCCCCTGTTCACGAAGCACGACATCAAGACTCTCGGGAATCTTCCCGCGTCCGGTCTCCAGCGCGTCTACAACAAGATCAACGAGATGTCCGCGTTCAGCGAGGAAGACCTCAAGGACCTCACTGAGGATTTCGACGACGACCGGAACGACGATTCAAGTTCCGACTAGCTCTTGCGATGCGCCGCCCGGATGTTGACCGGATGATGGCGAGCATGTCGGCCCGCGAATACAAGGAATGGGAAGCGTATGAGCGGGCCGTCGGCCCTCTTGACTCGTCGTACGATCGCGAAATTCTCTGCGAGATACACGAGCTGCTCCAGCTCAATAATCAGCTGACCGGCGCGGCAATCACCAAAAAGGGCAAGAAGAATCCTGCTGGAAAGTTCCGGCAGGCCATCCGACCCGAAGCCCTCTACCTGCCCCCTGAGGACGAGGAAGAGGACGACGACGAAGATGAGTACGCGGATTATTACGACGAGGTCGATGACGACGAAGAGGAGGAGGACTTCCACGAGAAGTCCGATCCCAACGCGTATGACCCGGCTAAGGATCCGTTCATTTACATGTGAAGATGGAGGGTAACTGATGGCTACCATTACGTCTCTGGGATTCTCCATCTTCTCGCGTTACAACGGGGATGGCGTCAATCGGGCCCGGCGTGACCTGCAAAATTTGCAGAACCAGCAGTCCGCATGGGCCCGTGACGCTGCTCGCATGCGGGAGGAAGCGAACAGGAATGCCGCGTCCTGGCGCAACCTGACCAATCAGTGGCAGGGCGCCAACCGGCAGGTGCGCAGCCTCGCTTCAGGTATGGGCGCCAGTCGCACTGCGCTTCTGGGGCTGAAGATGGCCCTGCTTCCGATAGCGGAGGTTGCCCTCGCGACCGCCGCCGGCCTGGCCGCCATGACCGTCGCCTCGGGGGCGGCAGTTGGAGCCTACGCAGCGGTCGGCAATGCCGCTGCCAAGATGGCCCTCGCGACCGCAGCGTCCGGAAAGGCGCTAACGGC
Source organism: Streptomyces sp. NPDC012769 (assembly GCF_042901205.1). NCBI lineage: Bacteria > Bacillati > Actinomycetota > Actinomycetes > Kitasatosporales > Streptomycetaceae > Streptomyces > Streptomyces sp. NPDC012769. The sequence continues at coordinate 951,670 of NZ_JBIBCP010000003.1, forward strand.
AGCAGAGGCGCAATACGTCAAGGCCTACCGCGAAATGCAAAAGGCCTGGGTCACCTTCGTCAGGACCACGGGCGCGCAGACCCTTAAGCCTCAGATCGAGGTCATCAAGGGCCTCACGACGGGAATCCAGAAGATGGGGCCCGTCATCAACGCCATCCACCCCATCATCATGAAGGTCGCCACGGCGTTCCGTCAGTGGATGCAGGGGGTCGGGTTTGAGCGCTTCCGGGACGGAGTGCTCAAGTACGGCGTGCCGGCGTTCGACAGGCTCCAGCAGGCCGGCCGCAACGCCCTGACTGTACTGGGCATCGCCTACCGAACCTTCCTTCCCATGTCGGATTCGCTCTCGAAGTCCATCCTCAAGGGCTCCGAGGCGCTGAAAAAGTGGGCTCAGGACGGCGGGTTCCAGCGCTTCCTGGAAAGGGCCAGGGAGAACACGCCGAAGGTCGTCGAGCTGCTTAGGAATCTGTGGCAGGTAGTCGAGAAAATCATCGACGTCCTGCGCCAGATGGCCCCGGTGGCACTGGAGGCAGCGTCTCGAATTGCTGAGTTCATCTCGAAGATCCCGACGCCGGTCCTCGTGGCGGCTGCTGCCGCATTCATCGGGCTCAAGATGGCCCTCTCCGTGCTTCTTCAGCCACTGATGATGGTTCGGCTCCTTATGGGGCCTAGCGGACTCTTCGGAGTCCTCGGCCGGGTTCTTCCGATGGCGCTCAGGTTCGCTGGCATTCTTGGCATAGTCGCCGGTGCGATAAAGCTGGCCTGGGATCATTCAGAGTTCTTCCGCGACAAGGTGAAGCAGCTCTGGGAGGTTCTTCAGAGGCTGTGGCGAGAGGGCTTGCAGCCTCTGGTTGCCGAGTTCAGGAAGCTTTGGGTTAACCTCGCCCCAGTCCGTGAAGTGCTCGGACAGATCATCGGTTTCATACTCGGCACGGTCATCATGGGCATCACCAAGTTGACCGAGTTCATCACGTTCCTGGTCAAGGGCATCGTCGATCTCTGGCAGGGGTTCAACGACTTCCTGACGAAGATACCGGGGCTCTGGAACACCGTCTGGAACGGCATCAAGATGGTCGCCGAGACTGTCTGGAACGGCCTCCGGACCGCGTGGGACGCAGTCGTCAACGCCCTGAAGACTGCCTGGGATACTGTTTCTTCGGCCCTTAAGACTGCCTGGGACACCGTCTGGAACGGGATCAAGACGGCCGCCCAGACTGTATGGGATTGGCTGAAGCAGACCTGGCAGACCGTTGTTGACGGATTGAGGACCGCCTGGGATACGGTCTCCAGCGCCCTCAAAACCGCCTGGGACACCGTCTGGAACGGGATCAAGACCGCGGCCCAGACTGTATGGGATTGGCTGAAGCAGACCTGGCAGACCATTGTTGACGGGCTGAAAACGGCCTGGGACGCAGTTTCTGGCGCTCTCAAGACCGCCTGGGACACCGTCTGGAACGGGATCAAGACGGCCGCCCAGACTGTATGGGATTGGCTGAAGCAGACCTGGCAAACAATCCTGGACGGATTGAAGACCGCCTGGGACACGGTTTCCGGCGCTCTCAAGACCGCCTGGGATACCGTTTGGAACGGGATCAAGACGGCAGCCGAGACGGTCTGGAACGCCCTGAAGACGGCATGGGACACGTTCCTTAACGCTGTCAAGACCGCCTGGGACACCGTCTCCTCTGCCGTGAAGACTGCCTGGGACACCGTTTGGAACGGGATCAAGACGGCAGCCGAGACGGTCTGGAACGCCCTGAAGACGGCATGGGACACGTTCCTTAACGCTGTGAAAACGGCCTGGGACACCGTCTCTGCCGCGCTCAAGACGGCGTGGGAGACGGTCTGGAACGCCGTTAAAACGGCAGCCGAGACGGTCTGGAACGCCCTGAAGACGGCATGGGACACGTTCCTCAATGCCGTGAAGACGGTTTGGGACACTACTTCCGCCGCACTTAAGACGGCGTGGGAGACGGTCTGGAACTGGATTAAGGACACCGCCCAGAAGATCTGGGACGGCGTTAAGGGCGCCTGGGAGAAGTTCACCGGGTCCATAAATGACCTTTGGAACAAGGCCGGCGACGTCCTCAAGAAGGCCTGGCAGGGTGTCTGGGACTGGCTGAAGGAAACCGCCCAGAAGGTGTGGAGCGGCATCGGTGATGTTATCGAGAGGGCCATCAACGGCATTCTCCGCATCGTCAAGAAGATCGTCGAAGTCTGGAACGGCATCGCCGGCGCCGTCAGCCTCGACAAACTGAAGATCGACACCAGCGGTTGGAGCGTCGACTTCAACTTCGCGGCGGGCGGCATCGTCGAGTTCGCCAACGGCGGCATCGCCGGCGGCACGCCGAACTTCAAGGCCGGCGGCGTCCTCTCCGGCTATGCGCCGGGCCGGGACACCGTCCCCGCGATGCTGTCCAGGGGCGAGGGAGTCCTCGTCCCCGAGGCGGTCAAGGGCCTGGGGCCGAACTTCGTCCACGCAGCCAACTACCACTTCTCCCACGGGCGAGGCGGCAAGAACGTCGGCGGCGGCTACGAGTTCGCCAAGGGCGGCATCGCGCGTGGGTGCGAACTGCACGGCTTCGCGCACGGCGGCATCGCCAAGAGCTGCGAGCTCGCCCACTACGCCGGCGGCGGCATCGTCGCCTTCGGCCGCGACCCGCGGAACGAGGAGGGCTGGGGCACCAGCTTCTTCGCGCCCGGCGGCATCGCGGGCGCGGCGGACCCGGACAACCCCGGCATCGTCGGCCCCGGCGGCATCATCACGGGCGGCGAGGCTTCGACGAACCCCGACGCCAAGGACGTCGGCAACAAGAGCGACGACAAGTCGATCTTCGAGCGGAGCGGCCTGGGCGTCATCTCCGACGGCCTCGGCAACGCCATCGACACCGGACAGATGATCCTCGGCTTCATCGGCCGTGCGGCCATCGAAGGCGCGTTCAACTTCGCCTCCGGAGCCCTGGACAGCTTCGGGGTCGCCGGCGACTTCGGCAAGATCCTTGCTGGAGGCGTCAAGAAGCTCCTCAAGGGCTTGATCGAGAAGCTGGTCTCCGAGGACAACAAGGCGAAGGAAGCCTTCGAGGCCATGTCAGTGGCGGGTGCCAAATCCGTCCAGGCATGGGCCCCGCTGGCGGCCAAGGCCATCCAGATGGGTGGGCTCGACAAGAGCCAGCTCCAGGCCTTCCTCGCTCTGATGTCGGCGGAGTCCGGCGGTAACCCGAACGCGATCAACCGCTGGGACATCAACGCGAAGAACGGCGTGCCGTCCCAGGGTCTGATGCAGGTCATTCCGACCACGTTCGCGGCGAACCACGTCCCGGGCACGTCCAGGAACATCCTCGACCCCCTCGCCAACATGGCGGCGGCGGCGAGGTACATCAAGAACCGCTACGGCGGCAAGGTTCCCGGCAGCCCGTACGCCGACGGCACCACCAACGCCACCGCAGGACTCCACCTGGTCGGCGAGGAGGGGCCGGAGCTTGTCACCAGTCCCGGCTACGCCAACTTCGGCGGCGGCGAGACTGTGTACAACGCAACGGACACGGCAGCCATCATGTCGGGAGATGCTGCCCCCAGGAGCGGAATCGAGGCGTCTCTCAAGAACAGGAGCTTCGAGGACATCATCGCCGCTGCGAAGCGGATGGCGGCTGCCGTCAAGGTGTCCTGGAACAGCGTGGTCACTGCCAGCACCTACGGCTGGTCGGGCCTCAAGCCCGTTCTCGGCGAGGTGGCATCCGGGCACGGCATGGAGGTTCCGTCCTCCATGGAGGCGATGCGCGCCAAGAACGTCGCTGCGTGGATGGACATGAACCTCCAGTCCGCAATGCAGTGGGCGCTCATGCGGGACACGACTCTCGCAGAGGCGGAGCTGCACCAGGGCACGATGATGCCTGCGTCGACTCTCACGATGCAGACGGCCAGCAGTACTGCTTGGACGGACATGGGTCTCCAGTCCTCCACGCAGTGGGGCCTGATGCGAGACACGACGTTCGCCGAGTCCAATCTCATGCAGACCGAGACGGCGCCGACGGCGGCGTCGACGATGCAGACGGCCAGCAACACCGCCTGGACGGACATGGGTCTCCAGTCCTCCACCGAGTGGGGCCTGATGCGAGACACGACGTTCGCCGAGTCCAGCCTGATGCAGACTGACACGATGCCTATGGCGTCGACGACGATGCAGACCGCGTCCGATTCCGCATGGACCAGCATGCAGTCCTCGTCGGATTCCGCGTGGACCGGCATGAACGAAACTGCGTTCACGCCGTTCGAGAGCACCATGTCGACCGAAATTCCGGGCGCTGCTCACTCGATGAACACCAACGTGTCGAGTGAGTCCAGGACCATGTCGCAAAACGTCATTGGTGACGTCAACGCCACGGTGCCGAAGGTCGAGCAACTTATCTCCACCATGAAGACGGCCATCTCGATAGCCAGAGAGCTGGCCATGGGACCTCACGGTGCAGATGGGGGGGCGGCGTGGAACGGAGGTTCCGCGGCGTGGAATACCGACGGTGGCGGCATGGGCGCCGGTCAGATGTGGGTCAGCGACGCTGAGTACGCCGAACATCTGGAAGCTGAGAACTACTACAAGAAGTACGGAACCGGTGGCCCGCTGGCGGGCATCGGGGCGGTCAGCGACGCTGAGTACGCGGAGCATCTCGAAGCCGAGAACTACTACAAGAAGTACGGAACCGGTGGTCCACTGGCCGGCGGTGACGACGCCGATTACGCCTTGCAGCGTGAGGCAGAAGCGTACTACCTCAAGTACGGAACCGGTGGTCCACTGGCCGACCCGTCCTACGCCAAGGACTGGGAAGCTGAGCTGGCCTACAAGAGCGGGTACGCGATTGGCACACCGGGCGCGAGCCCTGGTATGCACCTTGTCGGCGAGCTGGGTCCCGAGCTGATCAACTTCCAGGGTGGCGAGACTGTCACCCCGCACAGGGAGACGGCTCAGATCCTGTCGGGGGCTATGCCCTCGGCGCCGGAGCTTCCCGCGAGTGGTCTGCCGGAGCTCGGGGCTCTCCAGCCGTCCGCCATGATGGCGCAGTTGCAGAATTTCGGCTCCGCCTCGAAGGGCGAGGGCTGGTTCGGTGACATCATCTCTGCTGCTGAGCACATGATGGAGGCGACCCAGATCGCTTGGGACGGGACGGTTACGGCGGGCGTGTCGGCGACTTCGGTCATCGATAAGACCGTCGACCGGGTCAGTAAGCAGATGGGTAAGACCATTCCGGTCAGCCTGGAGAAAATGGCGGCCTCATCGCAGACCAACTGGACTGCGATGAACGTCAATTCGGCGGCCCAATGGGCAGCGATGCGGGACTCGCAGTTCCTTGAGGCGGAGACGCATCAGGGAACGACGATGCCCGCCAAGTCTGTCGCGATGCGCACAGCGCATGATCTCGCCTGGACGACCATGAATGCCACTTCGTTGGCGCAGTGGACGCTCATGCGGGATGAGCAGTTCGCTGACGCTGAGCTCCATCAGGGCACGACGATGCCGGAGAAGTCTGTTGCGATGCAGACGGCGCACGATCTGGCCTGGACGACGATGAACGCTACGTCGTTGGCACAGTGGACGATCATGCGGGACACGCAGTTCCTTGAGGCGGAAACGCACCAGGGTACGACGATGCCCGAGAAGTCGGTCGCAATGCAGACGGCGCACGATCTGGCGTGGACGACGATGAACACCACGTCGGCCACCGAGTGGACCGCGATCCGGGACAACCAGTTTGTTCCGTTCGAGACCCACATGTCGACGACGATGCCGGAAGCGGCGCAGACGATGAACGAGGCGGTCGGCGCCGCGTTCACGGAGATGGCGTCGACGGTCGCCTCGCAGCTCGATTCGGCCATCGCGAAGATCGACGAGTTCATCGCAAAGACCGAGGCTGCCATCGCGGCGGCCGAGAAGCTGAAGGCAGCCCAGGCTGCCGCCGCATCCAGCGGTGGCGGCGGTGCCGGCGGGAACCCGACGCCCGGCATGGACGGTGGAAGCGATCTGCAAGCCGCCCTCGCCAGGGCCGGTAACCCGCAGATCTTCCAGGGTCCGTACAGCAACAGCGTGGCGGCCTCGGCTGGCACGCACTCGGGCGGCGGCGTGGTCGACGTGCCGGTTTCGGCATTCGACGCGATGATCGCGGCCGGCTTCATCGGCTGGGTCCGAAACTGGCCGGGCAACGAGCACGCGCACATGATCCTTCCGGGCACGCCCGACCTGTCTCCGCAGGCGGCGTGGCAGGTTCAGGATTACTACGCCGGCGGCGACGGCCTGAATATCCCGGGCAACCTGGCCCGCGGTACCAGCTCCGCCATGCGCGGCTGGACGTGGGTGGGCGAGAACGGCCCCGAGCTGCTGCGCATGCGCGGCGGCGAACAGGTCATGCCCTGGGATCGGGCCCGGAAGTTCTTCGAGGGCACCGGACGTCGGCGGGGTCGCCCGTGGAACGACGGCGACGTGTTCGGCGACATCCGGCGCCGGGCGTTCACCGCGTCCATCGAGGGTGCGTCCGCATCCGTCAAGGGCACGGTGCACCGCGACCACGAGGGTGTTCACGTCGAGATCAACTTCAACGGTCCGGTAAGCAACGCGGCGGAGGTTCGTCGCGGCGTCGATGAAGCACTACCGAAGATCCGCCAGGCCATTCAGGCAGGAATCGGCAGGCGATAAGGAGGACAGGCGATGGCGCAGTCGTTTCAGCTTCTTCCCAGCGGTGACGTAGAGAACGACGGGTGGACACTCGTCGGAAGCTCGGTCACCGAGGTCTGGGAAGTAGTCGGCACTCTCGTGGACGACTGCTACATCCGGTGCCCCATCTATCGGGGAAGCGCCACGGTGTCCTTCCCGACCGACTCGGGGGACCTGCCGGCGGGGGCCATTATCGACTCGGTGACCGTCTTCGTTCGCATGAAGACGAGCGCCGGGTCGGGCCCCCGCTCGGTCACGGTGAACGTACTCAGCAGCGAGAACATGGCGAGGTACACGTCGCGCACGCTCTACGCCACGAGTGCTTTCACCACCTTCGAAGTCGGCACCTACACCAAGGACCCGCTCGGCAAGGCTTGGGACATCCACAGGATCAACAAGCTGCGCCTGCGGGTCTTCTGCCTCAACGACCTTTTTGACGCCATCCAGATATCGCAGCTTTACGTGAAGGTCAACTATCACGTGAAGCCGAAGGTGTCGGTGCTGGCACCCACCGGTACCAGCATCTCGCCTTCGCCTGTCGTGAAGTGGAAGTACACCCACGTCGAGGGCGAGCCCCAGGCGCGCTGGCAGGTGGTCGTTTTCACTGCCCAGCAGACCTCGAAGGTAACCACCTTCAACCCCGAGACCGAGCCCCCGGTGTTTCAGCGCACCGGGGCAGGGTCCGGCACGCAGTTCACCCTCCCGACCTCGCTCAACAACAACGGCTACCGCGTCTACGTGAGGGTCTGGTCCCAGCACAACGCCAAGTCGGACTGGGCCTACAAGGACTTCACGGTCAACGCCCCCAGCCCCGGCGTCCCCGGCGACGACAACGCCGGCGAGGGCGGCACCCCCGGCATCGGCGTCCCGAGCGCGATCCCCGACACCTACACCTCGTCCGCGCAGCTCCGTATGCGGGACGCCTCCAACCTGCTGTCGGTCAACCAGGCCGACTTCGAGATCGGGTCCGACCCGATCGAGTACCTGGGCACCAACGCGTCACTGGCGATCGACACGACGAAGGGCTTCGTCCAGGGCGGGGCGTCGCTGAAGCTGACGGCTTCCTCGGCGGCGACCATGTCGGCGACATCGACGAAGATCGAGGTCACCCCCGGCGCACCCATGACGGTGCGCTGCCAATTCCTGGCCGGGGCCACGGGCCGCACGGTGAATCTCACGTGCCAGTTCTACGACGAGGACTTCAACCTCCTGGGGGCCACGATCACGGGCTCCGGCGCCGACGTGACCACCACCTGGACGGAGGTCGTCGCCACCGGTACCTCGCCGGCCACGGCCGCTTACGCCGAGGTCGTCGCGCAGGTTGTGAGCCCGGCCAACGCCGAGGTCCACTACATCGAGCGTGTCGGCCTGATGTACGGCACCAACTCCGCCTGGACGGACGGCGGGCACCAGTCGCACAACCTGCTCTCCTCGTTCCTGGCGACGGGCGACGACCCTGTGTCGAACGTCGACTCCTGGGAGCAGGCCAACGCCGCCTCCACGCTCTCCAGGACGGCCGTCTCAGGCACCGGCAGCCACGGCGCCATGTGCCAGCAGATGACGTATGTCGGCGCCCCTTCGGGGATCTCCTTCAAGGCGACCGGCTCCGTGTTCACGTCGGCTACGAGCGGTACCAATTACACCTTGAACAAGCCGGCCGGCGTCACGGACAACGACCTGCTGATCGCGTTCGTCACCACGAACGAGTTCTCCATGATCGTCCCACCGTCCGGCTGGACATACGTCAACGGCGCCGCGATCAACGACGGGACCCTCGGAGACGTCACGCTGCACGTCCTGAAGCGGACTGCTACGGCGTCCGACCCCAGCTCCTGGGCGACCGGGAAGATGGACCGGACCTCGACGCGCCGCACGGCCGTCGTGGTCGCGTACAGCGGTGCCGCGCACGCGGACGACCAGTTCATCGCGGACAACTGGAAGGTCGACACCTCGGGTGCGGCGGTGCACCGAACGCAGATCGTCAACAACACCGACCCGAACGCGTGGCGCATCGCTGCATTCGCGGCGAGTGATGACGCGGGAGGTGCGAGCTTCTCGGCGAATGCGGTGGCACCGGCCGGCACGGCCGCGGCGCCCATCCGGTTCATCTCGGCCGGCTCCAAGTGGGTGCAGCACAGCAGCACGAGCAGTTACACGATCCACCGGCCGCCGGGCATCGTCTCCGGCGACCTCATGATCGCGTCCATCGTGTTCAGCGGTCACGTCTCCTCGGTGACGGCCCCCTCCGGCTGGACGCTGGTCAGGACACACAGCCAGCCTTTCAGCGCCGGCAGCAGCGGCGACGCCCACTCCGGCGACTGCACCATCGCCGTCCTGAAGAGGACGGCGGGAACGGGCGAGGCGCCCTCCTGGACGGGTACGCACAACAACTCGCCCCAGCCGAAGGTCACGCAGGTGGTTGCCTACCGGAACTGTGCCGATGCCTCTCAGCAGTTCATCGCCGAGGGTTCGGTCGGATCCCAGAACACCTCGAAGGTCATCACGGCACAGGTCACGAACACGGACTCCGCGGCATGGCGAGTCTGCGTGTTCGGCGCCACGACGCCTTTCGCTTCCTCCTGGAGCTCGGGTGATGTGGCGGAGCGCTGCGATTCTTCGACGAGTCTGAGCGACTTTCCCGACGCGGTGCTCAGCGTGTCGGACTCTAACGGCCAGATCTCGACCGGCACCCACAAGAGGACCGGGCAGATCAACTCGGTGAGCAGCGCGTCCTCGAATGTACCTTCCGGTAACTTCTTCGCTGCTGTCGGATGGATCGGCATCATTAAGCCCCTCGCGGCCCCGCCGGCGCAGCCCGGCAACGAGACCGAGCGCGTCGACAACAACAACGGGGCCTCGAACCCGTGGTTGAGCACGGCGGTGTACGACTCCAACGGCACCATCGCGACCGGGACGACGTCGCTGTACGGGCAGTTCGCTCCGGGGTCGGGCACGGCCGCCAACTCGATGACGTCCTGGATCGGCATCATCCGGCCGGCCTCCAGCGTGCCGGGCGGCGTCGTGTCGGCCAGGCCGAACACCTGGGTCGACATATCCGAGATGGATCCAGAGGTCCTCGACCTGGCCGGGCGCAAGGTCACGGTGGTGGCGAGCTTCCTGGGATCCAGCGACGGCACCCCACTCCTCGGGTGCGAGTTCGCCAGGGCTAACCAGGCCATCAGCGACGCCGCTGCCACCGGGACGGTCTTCAATACGAGCACCTGGACCAAGGCCTGGGCCAGCTTCACCGTGCCCGAAGGCACGACCCGAATGCGTCCGGTCCTCTCGGCGGTCGACCGCGCGGTAACTGACGCGGTTCGTTTCGACCGCGTCGGCCTCATGCTCGGCGCCCCCGTGGATGGAGAGACGCCGGCCTGGAGGAACGGGACCGATCGGGTCGAGCACCCGGTGTGGTCGAGGCCGATCATTCAGTACGCCGACGACACGGGGATCGGCTACGAGAGCTGGACGGACCTCCCCGGGCAGAAGCTGATCCCGCCGGCCTTCCGGTCGGACACGGGCCAGCTGTCGTACACCGACCACTCGATCATCCCGCTCAACCAGCGGAAGTACCGAGTGCAGACCCTCTCGTACGGGCTGCAAGGGGAGATCTTCTCTTCGGGATGGGGGCCGGAGAGCAACGAAGTCTCGTTCAGCGCGCTCAACTGGTGGCTGAAGGACTTCGCGGACATTTCCACGGCGCTCCGCCTTCGGGTGAAGTGGGAGGACATCCAGATCACGACGGACAACACCGCGTCGGTCTACCACCCGCTGGGTGAGGATTACCCGCTTGTCGTGACCGAGGGCTACAAGGCCGACTCGCTCACCATATCGGTCTACTGCGACCGGCAGGAGGAGGCGGCGCTCTACAAGCTGTTGCGGTCCAACAGGACCCTGCTCCTTCAGAGCGACACCGACTACGCGTGGTGGGTCCGTCCAGTCGACGCGCTCACGGTCACCAACCTGGCCGTCAGCACGCTCCGGCGGACGAGCGATCCGATCAAGATCGTCACCTGCAAGTTCGTCCAGGTGAAGCCGGAGGAGTAGCAGAGCTCCACAACTGAATAGAGGTCGACATGGCTACGCAGTCGGATCGCTTCTACGAAGAGATCAAGAGGTCACACACGATCGTCTCCTGGATCGACGTGATCTCTCCCGATCAAGAAGAGGTCCGGTTGCCGGCCGTCGAAGGTCAGGTCGATGTGGATAGGACAGCCGCGGTACGCCGCAAGCTGTCCTGTCAGTGCATCGACCCCCTCGGGGTCCTCACCCCCAGGACGGAGGGCGAGGTGCTCACCCCGTACGGGACCGAGCTCCGCGCCTACCGGGGGGTGAGGTACACCGACGGAACCGAAGAGGTATGCAGCCTCGGCGTGTTCCGGCTCTCGAAGTCGACCATTAGCGACAACAACGCGGGCAGCCCGGTCATCCAACTCGAAGGCTACGACCGGTCGCGCACCATCGCCCGCGACAAGTTCAAGGTCCCGTACACCATCGCGTCGGGTACCAACGCGATGACCGCGCTCAAGAACATCGTCAAGCAGACCTTCGCCGACGCCGTGTTCAACACGATCACCTCGGCGGTCGCGACCACGTCCCCTCTGCTCTACGAGGCGGGGGACGACCCCTGGGAGGCCATCTTCGCCCTGGCGAGGTCGATGGGCTGCGAGGCCTACTTCGATGCCGAGGGGCGAATGACCGTCCTTCCGCCCGGCGACGTGAACGCTCTCCCCTCTCCGGACTTCACGTACGTGGAGGGCGAGGGGAACACGATGATCGACCTCGGCCGCGAGTATAACGACGAAGGCGTCTACAACGGCGTCATCGTCACCGGTGAATCGATCGGTGACCAGCACCCTCCGGTGCGCGGCGAGGCATGGGACATGAATCCCACGTCACCCACTTACCGGTTCGGCCCTTATGGCGAGGTCCCGCTCTTCATTACCGACAACCTCGCGAAGACGAACGACCAGTGCCAGGCCATCGCCAAGGCGCAGCTCGACCTGATCCTCGGGGCTGCCGCGCGCCTGGCTATTACCGGAATCGTCAACCCCTCGTACGAATGCGGCGACATCGTCGAGGTGAAGCGCGTCAAAGCGAAGGTGGACGGGCTCTATTCAGTCGAGGCGTTCTCCGTTCCGCTGAGGGCGGCGACGCAGTCCCTGACCCTGAGGGAGCAGAGGCCCCGCAATGTCAACCCCAACACCTGACCGGCCGGTCGCCCCTACCGTCTCCGAGGCGGTCGCGCTCAACAACGCGGCAGCCGATGACGAAATCAGGGCCCTTGTCCAGATGATGGAGAAGCAGAGCTCGTTGGGGTTCGATCCCTCCACGCACATCAAGGGCGTCATCACGGCGATCAACTACACGACGGCGCCCCCGACGGTATCCGTCCAGATCAGCGGCGACACGACGACGACGATCTCTGACGTCCACCTCATGAGCAACTACAGCCCCGTGGTCGGGCACACGGTCGACATCCGCAAGCAGGGCCCGGACATCGTAGTGACAGCTCACACCGCTGACGCCAGCGGCAAGGTCGTGACGGGCGGGGCGAACGGGTGGGTCAAGGCGGACCTGACGAACGGGTCGCACAACGGCAACGATCAGGGTGACGTGTACTACCGCGTGATCCTGGACCACGGCACGTGGAAGATGCAGTGGCGTGGCGGCTGGGGCGTCAGCGGAACCTTCATGATCGACACCGCCGATGCGCTCCCGACGGAGTACCGGCCGCAGAGCCAGCGCAACATCCTGGTCGCCCGGCAGTGGACGACTGGCGCGGTAGCCGCCCAGTTGCAGTTCACGACCGATGGACGGGTTCAGCTCGTCGCCAACACGCAGAGCACGCTGAGTGCCACCTCGTCCGGCGACGTCCAGTACGCGAGCGTCAGCGGTTTCACGTCGGTCTCCTCATCTCACAACCACCTGGACGGCAGCGGATTCCCCACGTCGTTCGATGGCTCTCACGATCACAGCTTCGGCGCCTCTCACGATCACGGATTCTCCGGCGGCGCCCACTCCCACTCCGTAACTACACCGACCTGGATATCGCTGCATGGAGTGGAGTACTTCATATGACGACGGATGAGCCTTCGGTTTGGCAGGAACTCCGTTCGCAGAGAGACCTCTTGATTGAGATGAAGGTGAAGCTCGATTCCATCCCGGATCACGAGCTACGCCTCCGAAAGCTGGAAGAGCGGAAGTTTCCTCTTCCTACGATCGCAACCATCCTGGCGTTCGCCTCCATTGTGGCGAACGTCGTGATGTACGCGCTCGCGAAATAACCGCCTCAAAATGGTTATGAGGTAACCAAACATGTCCAAGGGACGACATGCACGCCCCGCACAGCCCTCCTCCGCTAAGCGAATAGCTGTCGGTACCACTTTCGTTCTGAGTGGGTCCGTCGTCCCCATTGCTCTCGCCGGATCCGCGAACGCGGCGACCGCATCCGAATGGGACACTGTCGCTCAGTGTGAGTCCTCGGGCAACTGGTCCATCAACACCGGCAATGGCTACTACGGTGGCGTGCAGTTCGCACAGTCCACCTGGGTGCAGTTCGGCGGCCTGGAGTTCGCTCCGCGCGCCGACCTGGCCACCAAGACAGAACAGATCACCGTCGCTGAGCGCGTCCTGTGGAAGGGACACGGCTCCTGGGCCCCGCAGGGGAAGGGCGCCTGGCCCGTCTGCGGCGTCGGCCTCAGCAACACCCCCTACGCCTCACCCACCCCGGCACCGACCCCCACGCCGACACCGACGCCGACCCCGCCCCCGGCGGGCGACCCGGACGACGCCGAGGACGGCGTCTACGTCGTCAAGGCCGGCGACTACCTCGCGAAGATCGCCACCACCCTGAAGATCGAGGGCGGCTGGCAGAAGCTCTACGAGATCAACAAGGAAGCCATCGGGCCCAACCCGAACCTGATCTCGCCCGGGATGAAGCTCCGACTGCCCGGCCACGAGGCACCGGCCACGGATCCGTACGCCAACGGCCTGCCGAAGGCGCACGAGGACGACCCGTCCGCGAAGGCGCTCCAGCAGGAGCTCAAGCGGACCGGCTACATGGCCGACGAGATCGAGCTGAGCGACACCTACGGACCGATCACTCGGGCCACGGTCGCCCTCTTCCACCGCGAGCACCCGGAGTACCGGAGCGTGTGGAACGGCGACGATGTGCAGATCGGCCCCAAGGGCTGGGCTCACCTCCGTGAGATGAAGGACGCCAGCGTCCGGCCGCCGGCCCCGCCGGCACCGACGCCGAAGCCGACCCCGACGCCCACGCCGGCGCCGGCGGCGAACTACGTCCTGCCGGTCAAGGGCAGTGTCGGTGACAGCCTGATCATCACGAGCGGTGGCTGCATCAGCCGTTCCTGCGGCGGTCACTCCGGCCTGGACATCACCGCCCCCTTGGGGACGCCCGTCCTGGCCGCCACCGCCGGCAAGGTCGTCGGCATCAACGTCGCCGGATCCGCTTACGGCAACCACGTGATCGTGGAGCACTCCGGCGGCATCTACACCCTGTACGCCCACCTGAGCGCCACCAGCGTCTCGACGGGGCAGCAGGTCTCGGCAGGTCAGAAGGTCGGCCTGGTCGGTTCGACCGGCAACTCGTCCGGTCCGCACCTGCACTTCGAGGTCCGTACTGATCCGACTGCGTTCAGTGTCGGCGTCTTCATCAACCCCGTGACCTGGCTCCGGTCGCACGGGGTTTCTCTGTAAGGAAAGCTCGATGATCACACCCGCGGAGATCAAGGAAAAGCAGTTCGCCACGACCCGGATCAAGGAAGGCTACGACCAGAGTGAGGTCGACGACTTCCTTGACCGGGTCGAGGTCGACTACCGCCAGTTGTCCGAGCAGCACGCACGCCAGGTGCAGGAGATAGCCCAGCTCCGCCGCGCCCTGGACGCGGCGAGGGCGGCGTCTTCGGACGCCGTCACGACGGTGCTTCCGGTGCCCGCAGCGACGGGCGCCGAGCGCATCCTGGTCGCTGCCCAGAGGACCGCGGACCAGGTCGAGGCCGAAGCCAACATGGAGGCGGGCAAGATCCGCGCCGTGGCCAGGGCCGAGGCCGAGAACATCAAGGCCGTCGCCGAGGGCGAGCGCCAGGCGATCCTCAACCAGCTCGAAACCGAGCGTACCGCCCTGGTCGAGGCCATCGAAGTCCTGAAGGCGAAGCGCGCCGGCTACAAGAGCTGGCTGCGTGCTGCCCTCGCGAAGATCGAAGAGGAGGAAGCCAATGTCTGACGAGCAGGAAGTCGAGGAGATCGAGGTCGTCGACCACCGTCTCCGGGAAACCGGCAACGGTCCGACCGTCAGCTACGAGGAGGCCCTCCTCCGCAAGTACTTCGGTGAGCCCGACGCCGACGGCGTCTACGGAAAGGGCGGCGACGATGTCGACTGAATCCATGGTCAAGGGCATGGAGAAGCACCTGGGCCTCGTCGGCCGGCCGAACGTCATCACGAAGGCGTACGCCGCGAGGAACGGTGCGTACTTCGAGAAGGCGCCCTGGTGCAACATGACCATCACCGAGGTGGCCCGCGCCACGGGCAACTACAACGAGGTCTGCTTCGGCAAGGACTTCGCGTACACCGTCTGGCACGCCCAGGAGTTCCAGCGTCGGGGCCAGTGGCACACCGACGTCGCCGGGATCCAGCGGGGGGACATCGTCTTCTTTGACTGGGGCGGCTCCAACTCGATTGCCCACATCGACCACATCGGGATCGTCACGGACGTCAACGGCCGCGACATCCTCACCATCGAGGGGAACACCGCGGACCGGTGCGCTCGGCGTGTGCGTCACGCCGACACGATCGCCGGCTACGGACGGCCGAAGTACCGCGAGGCAGCGGCGCCGGCCCAGCCGGCCGCGATGACGTACACCGTCAAGCGCGGCGACACCCTCAGCAAGATCGGGCAGGTCCTCGGGATCCAGTGGCAGGACATCGCCAGCCTCAACGGGCTGCGGTCCCCCTACACGATCACCCCGGGGCAGGCTCTGCGGCTGCCGGGCCGCCCTCCGGCGAAGAAGTAGAAAGGATCATCGCTATGAAGGACTCCACTCGGCGGACTATCCGCACGGTCTTTCAGACCGTCGTGGCCGTCGCCGCCGGCATGCCCGTCCTCCTGGGCGCCTCCGGCATTCCCGAGACGGCCCCCGGTGTCGGCGTCATCGTCGTCGTCGCCGCCGCCGTCACGCGCCTGATGGCGCTCCCGCTCGTCGACAGCCTGCTGCCGAGCTTCCTGAAGAAGGACGCTCACTGACCTAGGTGGTGATCCCGGTCTCGCGCCGGGTAGCGCCCGGCAAAACTGCGCCCCCCTCTGCCATCGCGGCGGAGGGGGGCCTTTTTTGTGTTTGAGTCGCTAGCCGTAGTGAGGAAAGGCCGTGGGCTTCCTCGCTACCTGTTCCGCAGAGAGATCGGGCACGACCATGTCTCCTGTGATCAGTAAGTCATGGCCGCACCATGTGCTGCCCAGCTCCGCTTCTCGGCCCCCGTCTTTGATCTCCCAGTCGGCCTCTTCAAGCTTCATCACCACATCGCTGCCGCAGATGAGAGCTCGGGTCGCTTGTGTGACGATCCAGCGGGCGAGGTCCCATTCCGGCACCCTGTCACGGTTGCAGGTCACCGCCATCTTCCAAAGTTTCTGCCAGGGGACTCCCGGGGTGAGCGAACCTACGTACGCCACCTGGCGACCCTCGACGAACTCGCTGGCGTAGCCGAAGACGGGTCCGAACATGGAGAAGGCTGTCAAGCGACTGCGGCCCTTGCGTCCTTGCGCTGTTGGCACGGAGGAGGCCTCCTGTTTCTAAGCAGGGCTAGAGCCCGGACTGACGAGCCCGGACTCTAGCGTGTTTCAGCCGCTACCTGCTGTCAGCAGCACGGGCCGTCGCCGCAGCAGGCCGGCGCGTTGCAGTCGGCGGCGAATCCCCACAGCTTCCTGTCCACTTCGAACCCGGCGTCGCGGATCAGGTCCATGACGTCGAGCATCAGTCCGGTGGTGCGCATCTTCGAGTTCGGCGAGTGGTGGAGGTACCGGCCGAAGTTCTGCTCGCACCACTGGCTGTACTCGTGGCTGTGGAGCATGAACGTGTGCCAGGCCGGGTCGACGTCGAGGCTGGGCGCCATCATGTCGCCCTTGCCGGTGGTGCCCATGGTCCAGAGGAACGCGAGCCCCTGGTCCATGATGGCCGCGGACCTGTCGGGGGTGAGCTGGTACTCGTCGGAACAGAACGAGGTCAGCCTGTCGAACAGCTCGGGGGACACCAGGTCCCTGCCGCGTCGCAGGGCGACCGCCGGCTTCTCGGGTGCGACCGTCATGAGGAAGTTCCCTTCTTCCGTGTGATCGGCACGTGCAGCTCCGGAACGGAGCAGCTCCCTCGCCCGGACTCGAACCGGGGTCACCACGCTCCGTCCGTCCCCTGGGAAGTGGGAGGCGTGGGCTCTTCCTGACTGAGCTACGAGGGGTTGACCGCCACACGCGTGAGCTCCCCAGCATCATGCGTGTGGCGGGATGAGCCCCACCCTTCCCTTGCCCGGCTGTTCGGGGGACCGGGCGCCGACGGGGGAAGGGTGGGAGTCGAGGCCCCAGCTCAGCCTGGTAGGGGGTTGACCCATGGGGGCGGGTCCTGAGCCGGGGCCGGTCTTAGGGGGTGATGAAGCGGGATGCGAAGGCCGCCCAGGTGATGATCCAGACGACAGCGGCGAGCCACCCGCTTGGGCCCAGGTGCCTCATTCGCGACCGGCGAAGAGGGCTTGCCGGGTGGGGCCGATGCGTTCGATGGCCCGGTGGACGGTCACGGTGCCGTGCACCACCTGGGGCCCGGGTCCCTCGAAGTGCAGGACCTTGGTGGTCCGGGTGGGAGCGATCATGTTCTTGATCGGGTAGAAGTTCCCGCCGATCTGGTAGAAGTCGCCGACCTTGAGGCTGTTGACGTCCACGACGTGGGGGGTCGTGAAGGGCGGGGTCGCGCGGACGGGGGGCGCCGGCTCCGGCCGCACTCCGTTCCACTGGTAGTGGGGGGTCACCTCGGCCTCTCCTTCGTTTGCTTGTTGACCTTCTTGACCTTGCTCGACAGGTTGGACGTGTCGCCCGTCGCCTTCGACATCCGGGGTCTCTCTTCCTGACGGACTTCCTCGGGGGTGTCTTCAATCTGGCCCAAGTCCCCCTACGATCGCCAGCACTTGGGTTTCGGGAATGAGCAAGGAAACGGGCATATGCCAGCGGAAAGAGAGCTAGACCCGAGCGGCAGCATCGAGCAGTTCCTCGGGAACATGGTGCGGACGGCGCGCAAGGCGAAGGGGTGGACACAGAAGCACGTAGCCGACGAGGTGTACAGCAACCTCGCGACGATCTCTGAGGTCGAGGGTGGTCAACTCCCGGACCGAGAGCTAGCCGTGAAGCTGGGCTACGTCCTCGGCCTGGGCGAAGCGGTCGCGAACCTGGTCAAGCTCGCCCAGCAAGGGACGGTGCTCGACTACGCGCAGCCCTTCCTGGCGAATCAGGAGCGGGCCAAGATGATGCATGCCGCGTCCTTCACAGTGCCCGGCCTGTTGCAGACACCTGACTATGCGCGCGATCTACTGCTGGCGGGGCAGGCCGGCGACCCCCGTGACATAGATTCCTTCGTCGAGCAGCGCATGGCGCGACAAGCTGTGTGGGAGCGGGAGGATCCGCCCTGGTTCTCCCTGGTGCTGTCGGAGGCTGTCCTGCACCAGGCGTCGGCGGCGCAGCTCGAACGACTGCTCGTGGCCCAGCAGAAGCCGAACATCAGCATCCAGCTGCTGCCGTTGCCCGGCGGTCACATCATGGGCACCACGTACGTGCTGACCCTTCCCAATGGCAGTCGAGGCGCCTATACCGAGGGGTACTTGACGGGCAAGTACAGCGAGGATTCAGACACCGTCCTGCTGTTCCAGCGGGTCTATGATCGATACGCCGCCCGCGCGTTGTCGGCGGAGGCGTCTACGGACCGGATCTATGAGGCACTGAAGAGGGAAACGTGAACGACCTGAACTGGCACAAGTCTTCGTACAGCGGCGGCGGCGGCAACGACTGCGTCGAGGTCGCCGACAACGGTCCCGGCGTCGTGTTCGTCCGCGACACGAAGGACCACGCGGCCGGCCTCCTGGCCGTGAGCCCCGCGGCCTGGACCGCCTTCCTGGAGTCCGCCACCCGCGCCTGAGGCGGCACAGCAACAGGCCCCCCTCCGATTGCGGTGGAGGGGGGCCTGTTTTGCGTTTTACTGGCGACTCACCTTGTCCCAGTCCTCTTCGACCTGGTCTAGATCCTTTTGGAGATCGGCGAGGATCAGGTTGGCAGCGTCAGGCGGGGCCGCCTCCGCCAGCCGTTCGACGGCTCGCTCGTACTGCTTGATTCGCCATTCCAGGCGGACGGTCTCGCGCTTGTCCATCGCCTACTCCGGCTTCGGGTCGTCCGGGTGGTTCTTCACGTAGATCTCTTCGAGGGTCGTGGGGATACGGCCTCGGTCCGCGACCTTGTGGCCGGCGCCCCGGAGCCACTCCTTCGCCCGCTTGTTCCATGCACTGATCTCGGGGGTGGTGGTGCGGCCGGCGGCAGGCGGAGCCGTCACTGCCGCCGACGACTGAGGCTGAATGCGGCCCTTGTCGGCGTAGGGGGCGATGGCCTTCAAGTACTTCGACAGGTTGGCCGGCCCCAGGTCGAGGACGACCCGGTTGTAGATGTAGGCGGGCTCGTCGCTTTCGGCGTCCTCGTCCTCGACGGGGACCAGCATCTGGATCTCGACGACCTTCTCGGTCGTCTTGCCGTCGAGATCGTCGACCCGCTCCAGGCGAGCGTACGTCTCGATACTCTGGCCGCCGATCGTGGTCACTGCCTTCTCGACGCCCGGTTCGTCCTTCTGCGACTCGTCGACCTGTACTACTCGAACAGACATTGGCTTCCCCTGTGGTAGGGCCACGTATGTATGTCGGCACCTTATCCTCGCCGAGCGAGTCGGTATATGCCGTACGTGAAGCCGAGGATGATGTCGGTGGCTGCCCAGATGAAGATGATGAAGCCCACACCGATAGTGGTACCGAGGTTCTCGGCATCGTTGCATGCCTCGCGACTGAGAGTCCCGCAGTCGTCAGGGGTGCCTGAGGCGGACGTGGCACCGACGATGACCCAGATAACGAAGATCACCTGGATCGCAAGGAAGATCCACATGAAGATGCGGCGGCGCTTGTGCGGCGGTGCCGGCGGCTGCTGGAGTGGGGGTGGGGGGCTGCCGCCCCAGGTGTAGCCGTTCACGTCGCGGTCGCTGTTCATGAAATCGTGCCTTTCACGGTCGGTGCCAGAAGGGCCACCGTCAGCGGGTACTGCTTGCCGCCCATGGAGGCGATGCTGACCTTGGCGTCGAACAGCTCCCCCTTCATGTTGCGGATGGGGACTGAAATCGTGCTCCCGGGTGCGATAGTCCGGGGGCCATGGGATCGGGCCTCGAAGATACTCCGGATGTCCCGCCCGACGAGATCCTCGTTTGTCCAGCCGATCGCGTCGGCTCGATTGGCAGAGATCACCACTCCGTCTTCGTCCAGCACTGCGACGCATGTGTCTGTCACGGCGTTGGCTGAGATGGAGGCGGCCGACGCGGCCCCCGCCTGGAAGACCTTGACGAGGCTTTCAGTTTGCCTGTGCCTTGCCACGGAGAGGGAGGAGGCCACACCGATGCCGACGGTGAGGAGGGCGATACTGCCGAGCTGCTGAGGAATGACGTCGAAGGCGCGGAGTAGGACCAGGCCGAGGCTCGACCACCACGCGGCGTGAGCGAGTATCAGCGTATTGCGATAGCGATACTCACTCCCAAGTATGCTCATTCCGGATACCTCCTGTCGTACCACTCCATCAAGGACTCTTTGTCATCTTGTGTCAACCCCGGAGTCTTTATTAGATGCTCGACGATCCTTTCGCGCGGTGCATGGACGGCAGGCAAGGGGAGTCGGCTCTGTCCGCCAACCATCTCTGAGCCTATGCGGCCGGCAGTGACGGCGACGGCCAAGCCGTTCACGTGGAACAACTGCCCGATGGCGATGCAAGCCTCGAAGCTGGGGATCACCTTCCCTGTACTCCAGCGGCTAACGGTTCCATCAGACACTCCCAAGGCTCGTGCGACGTCACCGCCGCTCATGTTGTGATTTTCGACAGTCCTTCTAAACCATTCGGCGAAGTAGCCGCTTTCGCTGTCACTGCCCCGCCTCCGGTCGGACATGGGCACGGGTCCTTCTCCTTTGCGGAGATACGGAGAGATCTTGAGTCCCCGCCGGATGGAGGCCGACGGGGTAACGAGGGCGATCTGTATTGCCCGAACCCCGGTCGGGGGTGATGGGTGTTACGTCCGGCTTTGCTGCCGTATGTAAAGGATGCCGCGCCTTGCGTGTGAGTCAAGGTTGCGCCACGCGGTGATCTTGCTCGGATGCATGCAGGTGGCGAAGAGTGAGGGTCCGTGGGTCTACTAATTGCGCTAGGAGTGCGCCCCCTGTGCGCCGCCCGAAAGCCGGGCATCCGCCCCCCGCTGTAGGTGAGTTGGGAACGCTACGTCGCCCGCTTCAGTCTTCCCCCCTGCATAGGTGCAGGCCATTGCGTGCAGGCATGCAGGAGCGTCGCGCATGTCATAAAAAATCATGAGATTTTTTCTGTGCAGGGGTTGCATGAGTGCAGGAGCAGGCGCAAGGTGGAGTCAGACGGAACGAACCGGACAAGTCGGTAGAAACCGACGGGGATGGATCAGACCGGAGGCGGGCCCCGCAAGGGGAACGGTCGGGCCGATCGACATGATCGGCGGACGAGGCTCGCGGCCTTTTCAAAGTGCGACAGCAGAACTACCGGAGGTCTGCCTAATACTCTCCGGCTACAACTTCGACGGAGCGGACGCCCCGGCAGACGCTGAACCCCAGCGCGAGACGAGTGCACGTTAGGTGCTGCAACGACCCAGCGGCCCCCAGTGGGCCCGGAGAGCGCGATGGCCCGTCGATCTCATACAAGATGCCAACAGGGACCCTGGCAGCAGGGTCCCTGTTCGGCAAAGATCTTTAGTAGTTCAGGCTCCACGCCCACGCAGGGCGACCACGCTGGAGCCTGTACGGCTTACGCCGATGAACGGTTTCCCGCGCAGCGATGCATCCCGCGCCTCCAGTTCCGAGGAAAGTCCCAGGTACTTCTCGGTGGTGGCCGTGCTCTCGTGTTGAAGTAGGGCCGCCGTTTGACGCAAAGCGTGGGAATAGGAGATCTGCTCACGCAGGCTGTCGAAATAGATGCGCGCCACTGATCTCCGTATCACATGCCACGCTTCATTGCGTTCCACTCGGATTCCGCATTCCCTGAGGTGCTCGTGTAGGTGTATCAAAGCCCAGGAGTAAGAAACCGGGCGGGTGGCGTCTGTAGGCTCATACCGGAATCCCTTCCTATTTCCAAGGCTCACTCGCGTCCATGCGGGGAACAAGTAGGCGTTGTTATCGCGCCAAGTGACTCCGGTGGTCAGGGTGTACCAAGACATGTACTCGCGGATCTCACTCTCAAGATCCAAGGAAATGGGGAAGCTGTCCAGCTTGCGCGTCTTCTGGCTTTGGAAGTTGAGGCTTCCGCTCATGAGGTCGATTTGCTCGACCCTAAGCTTCTGAATGTCCGACACTCGCCATGCCGTGTTGATTGCCACCGCCATCATGCCTCGCAATACGCGCCCGCGATCAGACGTGGGGCAAGCGTCCAGTAGCTGAACCAAAACCGGTTCGGGCAGCCTGGTCGGCGGGGATTCTCTCCGTGTCTCGTTCCGCAGCGTGATGACGGGCTTGGGCAGAGAGACGGCCGGGCCCCACTCCATCACTTCCCCGTACTCAAAGAAGCCCCTCAGGCTGGACCGGTACACCGATCGAGTGTTGGGCGTGATGCCGACCAGGATCCCCCCGGGGCCGTACAGGAAGGACGCCATGTCCTTCTTCGTGAGGCCTCTGTACTTGCGCCCTCGGAATGCCTTGGCCAGTCGATGAAGCACCGTGCGACGGACCCGCACGGTCCCGTCAGGGACGCCGGCTGCGGCGAGAGCCTGCAAGTACAGATGAACAGCTTCCTGGACATACATCGCAAAACCTGCCTAAGAAGGGCATATTAGCTCATAGCAGGAGATGAGGGCATCACCGGACAGGAGCGCTACCGCGACGACCTGCGGCTCCTCCACCTCGTCACCGTCCACGACGAGGACGGCGCCCTGGCGGAGGTGCGGCTCGTGCCGCTGCGCAGCCGGCGGCTGCGCCTGGAGCGGGCCCCGGAGCGGGACGTGCGGTGGCTCCACGACGTGCTCGGCCGGATCAGCCGTCCCTTCGGCATGCGGATCACCGCCGCGTCCGAAGGGGAGCCGGACGGACCGGCCCTGACGGCCCGACCCGTGTGACGGCCCCTCCGGGACGGTCCGCGGGGTCGGGCAGGAAGGCGAGCAGGACATGTACTTCACCGATCGCACCGACGCCGGCCGGCAGCTCGCCGAGCTGCTCACGGACCTCCAGGGGCGGGACGTGGTGGTCCTGGGACTGCCGCGCGGGGGAGTGCCCGTCGCCGCCGAGGTCGCCGACACGCTCGGCGCTCCGCTGGACATCTGCCTCGTACGGAAGCTGGGCGTGCCCTTCCAGCCCGAGCTCGCCATGGGCGCGATCGGAGAGGACGGCGTCCGCGTCCTCAACGACGAGGTGATCGCCCAGACCGGCGTGTCCGACCGCGATCTCGCCGAGGCCGAACGGCGCGAACGGGCCGTGCTGGAGGAGCGGGCCCGCCGCTACCGGGGCGCCCGCGAGCGGGCCGACATCACCGGCCGTACGGTCGTGGTGGTCGACGACGGCTTCGCCACCGGCGCCACCGCGCTCGCCGCCTGCCAGGTGGTACGGGCCCGGGGCGCCGCGCGGATCGTCCTCGCCGTGCCGGTCGCACCCCGTGGCTGGACCACGCGGGTCGCGGGCGCGGCGGACGAGACGTACTGCGTGCGCGAACCCGTCACCTTCTACGCCATCGGCCAGTTCTACCAGGACTTCTCCCAGACTCCGGACGAGGAGGTCGTGGCCCGGCTGCGGGTGCGGCGCGGCGCCGCGGACGCGCCCGGGCACGGCGCCGGGGACACGGCGGGGACCGAGGAGGACGCGGGGGCCGAGGACACCGAGGTCCGCATCCCGCTCGGCGGCACGGAGGTGGGCGGGCATCTCACCGTGCCCGAACGGGCCCGCGGCGTCGTGCTCTTCGCCCACGGCAGCGGCAGCAGCCGGCACAGTCCGCGCAACCGGGCCGTCGCCGCCACCCTGCACCGCGCCGGACTGGGCACCCTGCTCTTCGACCTGCTCACCGAGGACGAGGCCGCCGACCGGGCCAACGTCTTCGACACGCCGCTGCTCGCCGAACGTCTGCGGCAGGCCGCCGACTGGCTCGCCGAGCGCCCCGGCGCGGGCACCCTGCCGACCGGCTACTTCGGGGCCAGCACGGGCGCGGCCGCGGCGCTCTGGGCCGCCGCCGAGCCCGGCAGCACCGTCGGCGCCGTCGTCTCCCGCGGCGGCCGGCCCGACCTCGCCGACGCGCGACTGCCCGAGGTCACCGCGCCGACCCTGCTGATCGTCGGCGGCGCGGACCCGCTGGTCCTCGACCTCAACCGCCAGGCGGAGCGGCGGCTGCGCTGCGAGCACCGGCTCGTCACCGTCCCCGGCGCCGGCCACCTCTTCGAGGAACCCGGCACCCTGGAACGGGTCGGCGAGCTCGCCGCCGACTGGTTCGCCGACCGGCTGTGACGCCCCGGCCGCGGCGACCCTAGGGGAAGACGATCCGGTCGACCGCCGCCGTGATCAGCGCGTCCCGCTCCTCCTCGGAGAAGACGTCCGGGAGGGTGAGCTGCTCCACGATCAGCCAGTTCAGGGTCAGGATGAGGAGCTTCACCGCGGTCGCGTCGCCCGGCAGGTCGGTGGACTCGTGGTAGGTCACGTTGTGTGCGACGTCCACGCGCACCCGCTCGGTCAGGACGGCGCGCAGCGCCGGTCGCCGGGTGGCCTCCAGGCGCAGTTCGAGCAGGGCCAGGTAGCCGGTCGGGAAGGAGCTGATACGGCCGACGAGCTCGCGCATGAACTGCGTGTACGTCTCGCGGTCCGGGCTCGCCGTCCGCTGACGGGCGATCGTGTCCTCGTCCGGCTGCAGCCGCTCGTAGACGCGGGCGCCCGCCTGGGTGAGCAGGTCGTCCCGGTTGGCGAAGTAGTTCGAGGCGGTCCCGGGCGGGACGGCCGCCTCGGTGTCGACGGCGCGGAAGGTGAGGCCCCGGGCCCCCTCACGGGCGAGCACCTCGATCGCGGCGTCGACGAGCGCCGCCCTGCGCTCCGGGTTCCTGCGGGCCACCGTCATCACTCCCGTCACCAGGCTCGCTCGTACTACTCCATGGAGAGTACTACGGACGGAGTGGCCCGGAGCGCCCGGTTCACCACACGGCCGCGACCAGCTCCACCTCGAACCCGTCCGCGTCCTCCAGATAGGCCGCGCAGCTCTGCTCGCCGCCCGCGTGCGGATGGCGGTCGGGGAACATCAGCCGCCAGCCGCCCCGGACCGCCCCCTCCACGAGCCGGTCGAGCTCCGCGCGCGTCGCCACGTGGAACGCCAGGTGGTTGAGGCCCGGGCGCAGCCGGTCATGGGTGTGCGCGCTGAGCGCCGGCGACTCCTCGAACACCAGGTACGTCGCCCCCAGTCGCCAGCTCCGCCCCCGCTCCCAGCTCTGGAACGGCGTGTAACCCAGCGCTTCGAGCAGCGGACCGAAGGAGGCGGCGGCGCGCCCGAGGTCGGGCACCCAGACCTCCACGTGGTGCAGGGAGCCGGTGACGGGCGGGACGGTCATGCGGTCCTCCGGAACGGCTCGGTTCCGGCCGACCCTATCCGGCCGACCTCATCCGGCCGTCACCAGGCCAGATCCCGGGCGGTCGTCACCAGGCCCGACGGGGCGGCCGTCACCGGGCGAGATCCAGACCGGCCGTCACCAGGCCAGATCCTCCAGGGCGTCCGGGTCGAGCAGCGGGGCCGCCGGGTCGGCTCCGCCGTCCGGGGAGACGGGCAGCTCGGCCCAGATGGTCTTGCCCCGGCGCGCGTAGCGGGTGCCCCAGCGCTGGGCGAACTGGGCCACCAGGAACAGCCCCCGGCCGCCCTCGTCGGTGTCCGTCGCGTGCCGCAGGTGCGGTGACGTGCTGCTGCCGTCCGACACCTCGCAGATCAGCACCCGGTCGTACACCAGGCGGATCCTGACCGGCGGCCGCCCGTAGCGGATCGCGTTGGTGATCAGCTCGCTCAGCACCAGCTCCGCCGTGAACCCCACGTCCTCCAGGCCCCACTCGGCGAGCCGCGCCGCCGCCGCGTTGCGCACCGGCGCCACGGCGGACGGATCGGACGGCACCTCCCACTCCGCGATCCGGTCCTGAGGGATCCGGCGGGCGCTGGCCACGAGCAGCGCGATGTCGTCGGACGGCACCGGGAACAGCAGCGCCGCGAGCACGTCCGCGCAGGTCTGCTCCGGTGTCCGGCCGGGCTGGGCAAGCGTCCTGCGCAGCAGTGCGAGCCCGGTGTCGTAGTCCCGGTGCCGGTCCTCCAGAAGACCGTCGGTGAACAGCACCAGCTTGCTGTCCGGCTCCAGCCGCAGCCGCGCGGACGCGAACGGCCGGTCGCCGAGACCGAGCCCCAGCGGCAGCCCGGCCGGCAGCGCCGGGAACTCCACACTGCCGTCGGGCCGCACCAGCGCCGGCCCCGGATGGCCCGCGCTCGCCATGGTGCACACCCCGGTGGTCGGGTCGTAGATCGCGTACAGACAGGTCGCGCCGGCCGTGCCCTCCACCCCGCCGTCCCCGTCCCCGTCGGCTTCGCCGTCCCGCTCCCGCCCCGGCTCGTTCTCCTCGCCGAGCCGGTCGATCAGCTCGTCCAGGTGGGTCAGCAGCTCCTCCGGCGGCAGGTCGAGCGTGGAGAAGTTCGCCACCGCCGTCCGCAGCCGGCCCATCGTCGCCGCCGCGTGCAGCCCGTGCCCCACCACGTCGCCGACCACGAGCGCCACCCGCGCCCCGGGCAGCGGGATGACGTCGAACCAGTCGCCGCCCACGCCCGCCTTCGCCGGCAGATAGCGGTAGGACACCCGCATCGCGTTCTGCTCCGGCAGCACCCGTGGCAGCAGACTGCGCTGGAGCGCCACCGCCATCGAGTGCTCGCGGGTGAACCGCCGCGCGTTGTCGATCGCCAGCGCGGCGCGCGCCGCCAGCTCCTCCGCGAACGACAGGTCCTCCTCCCCGAACGGCTCCGGCGTCTCGTTGCCGCGCCAGAAGTTCGCCATCCCGAGCACCACCCCGCGGGCGAGCAGCGGCACCGTGAGCAGCGAGTGCAGCCCGTAGGCGAGCGCCTGCGCCGCGCCCTCCGGGTCCTGCGCCCGCCAGCCCTGCGCCGAGGCCAGGTCCGCCTGGAGCACCGCACGGCCCTCGTCCAGCGCCGAGGCCATGGGCGTGGTCGGCACCACGAACCGGATCAGATCGCCCACCGGCTGCAGCGGCGTCTCCGGGCGCACACCCGTCAGCGCCGTGCGCCGCATCTCCGTGTACGCGCCCGAGGGCTCCTGGCCGCGCATCACCGGGTCGAGCAGCTCCACCGTCACGAAGTCGGCGAACCGCGGCACCGCCACCTCCGACAGCTCCTCCGCCGTCCGCACCACGTCCAGCGTCGTACCGATCCGCGTCCCCGCCTCGTACAGCAGCCGCAGCCGGCCCCGCGCCACCTCGGCCCGGCCGGTCAGCGCGGACAGCTCGGTGGTGTCGCGCACGGTCATGACGCTGCCGCCCGCGCGGTCGCCGGTGGGACGGACGTTCACGGCGAGGAGCCGGTCCCCGGCGAGGTGCACCTCGTCCGTCGCGGCCCGGCCGGACAGCAGCAGCGCGGCGGTACGGGGTTCCAGGCCGAGCTCCCGCACGTCGCGCCGCTCCGCGTCCGCCGGCAGCTTCAGCAGCCGCCGCGCCTCGTCGTTGGCGAGCAGCAGCCGCCCGTCGCCCCCGATGATGACCACGCCCTCCTTCACCGAGTGCAGGACCGCCTCGTGGTGTTCCTTGAGGCGGGTCATCTCCGCCGGGCCGAGGCCGTGCGTCTGCCGCCGCAGCCGTCCGCTGACCAGAGCCGCGCCGCCGAGCGCCAGCGCGAGCGCGACGCCGGCCGCGCCGAACAGCAGGGGCAGCCGGGCCTCCACCGAGTCGCCGACCGTCGCCACCTCGATGCCGCTGGTCACGATGCCGACGACGGTCCCGTCCTCGCCCACGACCGGCACGACCGCGCGGACGGCGTCGTTCGGCGCCCCGTGGAAGACCTCGGTGAACGACTCCCCGGCCCGGGCCCTGTCGAGGTCCCCCTGGGCCCGCTGGCCGATGAGGGAGGGGTCGGAGTCGGTGAAACGGGCGCCGTCCGGGGAGAGCACGGCGACGAAGTCGACGCCGGCGCCCAGCCGGGCCGCCTCCGCGCGGGGCTGGAGCGCCGCCGTCGGATCCTCGGACCGCAGGGCCTCGGCGAGCCCCGGTGCGTGGGCGAAGGTCTCGGCGACGGCGAGCGAGCGGTTACGGGCGTTCCGCTCGCTGTCGTAGCGGTCCTGCAGCACGAGGGCGAACGCCGCCGCGGCGATGAGCAGCAGGGCGATGATCGCCTGCAGGGCGAAGACCTGTCCGGCCACGCTCCGCAGCCCGGTGGGCCGTCCCCGGCCTGTCTCGGGGGACCGGTCCGCGCCTCGCGTCACCGTGCGCTCCTTCCCGCCCTGCTCGCCGGGGCTTCCTTCCATGCTGCCCCCGGTGTGACCGGCAGGGGAAACGGGAGGCCGCCACGCAGAGCGACGGCGGCCGGGGCGGGGGAGCGGGGGAGCGGGCGCGGAGGCCGTGGCCCGTCGGCCGGACGGGGCCGCGGGGACCGGGTGGGGCGGGCGGCCGTGGCCGGTTCAGCCGGACGGGTTCGCGGCGCGGGCGAGGCGGGCGAGGGTGGTGCGCATGCCGTGCCGGTTCACGGCGATCCGCCGCTCGGGGTCGGTGCCCGCGAAGACCGTGCCGAGCAGGGTGGCGAGGCCGGCGCCGCGGCCCGTGCGCAGGTCCTGCCAGGTCTCGGTGACCCGGGTGCCCGTGCCCTCGTCCTCGAAGCGGTAGCCCCAGCGCGCGATCGGCAGCCCGAAGACCCCCACGTCGAAGACGAACGCCTCGCCGGGGCGGGCCGTCGTGACCCGGCCGGTGGTGAACCACACGAACGGCCCGCGGCGGTTGAACCCCACGAAGCGGCTTCCCGTGCGCGCGGGCGGTCGCGGCACCCACACCCGGCGGCACTCCGGGCTCCAGCGGCCCATGTTCCTCAGGTCCGCCACCAGGCCGTACAGCGTGGCGCGATCCGCGTCCACCAGCACCGATTCCTCGAGACTCCACTGCCGTGCCACGTCCGCTCCCCTCGGTTCGCCCATCCGGGTCGTTACCCGCGGGTACGGTAGCGGAGCGGAAGCCCTGTGCGGGGGCGGTCCGGGCGGCTACCGTGGACGGGAAGATCGTTTCGGCACCCCGGAACGGCGCCGGAAGGAATCGGAAGGACGCACCATGTCGGCACCCACCGACCCCCGTGAGCCCGAGGTCCTGGTCCACACCGAGGGCCGCGCCGGCTTCCTCACCCTGAACCGGCCGCGCGCCATCAACGCCCTCACCCACCCGATGGTGCGCCGGATCGACGAGGCCCTCACGGAATGGGAGCACGACCCGGCCGTCACCACCGTCGTCATCCGCGGCGCGGGCGAGCGGGGACTGTGCGCCGGCGGCGACATCCGGGCCATCCACGACGACGCCCGCGCCGGCGGCACCGCGTCCGTCGACTTCTGGCGCGACGAGTACCGGCTCAACGCCCGGATCGCCCGCTTTCCCAAGCCGTACGTGGCCTTCATGGACGGCATCGTCATGGGCGGCGGCGTCGGCGTCTCCGGACACGGCTCCGTCCGGATCGTCACCGAACGCTCCCGGGTCGCCATGCCCGAGACCGGCATCGGCTTCGTCCCCGACGTCGGCGGCACCCACCTGCTGAGCCGCGCCCCCGGCGAACTCGGCACCCACCTGGCCCTCACCGGGGCGCAGGCCGACGCCGCCGACGCGCTGCTCGCCGGCCTCGCCGACCACTTCGTTCCCTCCGCCGCCCTGCCGGCGCTCGCCGCCGACCTCACCCGGCTGCCCGCCGCGGAGGCGGTCGCCCGCCACGCCCGCCCGGCGCCGGCCGGCGGACTCGCCGCGCGGCGGGACTGGATCGACGCCTGCTACACCGCCGACACCGTCGAGGGCATCGTCGAGCGCCTCACCGACTCCGGTGTCCCGGAGGCCAAGGAGACGGCGACCGTCCTGCTCACCCGCTCGCCCACGGCGCTCAAGGCCACGCTGGCCGCGCTCCGCCGCGCCCGGACGCTCGACTCCCTCGAAGCGACCCTGAACATGGAGTTCCGCCTGTCCTGCGCGGCCCTCTCCTCACCCGACCTGGTCGAGGGCATCCGCGCCCAGGTCGTCGACAAGGACCGCGACCCCCGGTGGACCCCGCCGACCCTCGCGGGCGTGACGGCGCAGGACACCGCGCGCTGGTTCGGCCCGCAACCCACCGGCGACCTCGGCCTCGTGGCACCGCAGCACTGAGGGAGCCCGACAGGAGACCGGAACGGCCCCCACGCCGCCGGCCATCGCCACCAGCGCGGGCCGGGCCGCCCGGGCCCTCAGGCCTCCCCGTCCGGCGACTCGTCCAGCGTGAACAGCCCGCCCTGCGGATCGCGCACCGACGCGCGCCGGCCCGCCGCCACCGGCCAGCCGTGGTCCGCCTCCGGGACCAGCGACCCGCCGTGCGCCACGACCGCCGCGGTCGCGCGCTCCAGGTCGGGCACCCGGAAATGGACCAGCCAGCGCGGGCGCAGCTGCGGCTGCGGCGAGGCCGCCTCCACTGGGCCGCTGTTCAGCCGGGCGATCGCCTCGCCCTGGGTGTACAGCACCACCTGGTCGTCCTCGTACGCCACCTCGAACCGCTCCACGCCCCCGTTCAGCCAGTCCAGGACGCCCCCGTAGAACACGGCCGCGTCGAACGCGTTACGGGTGTGCAGCTCCAGCCAGGCCGGGGCGTGGTGCTCGCCGAGCCGCCAGCGCGACGACACCCGGCCCTCCCACACCCCGAACGCCGCACCCTCCGGGTCCGTGGCCAGCGCCGCCCGGCCGCGCGGCGGGAAGGCCACCGGGCCCACGCCGACCGTCCCGCCGCGCTCCCGGATGCGCGCCACCGCCTCGTCCGCGTCGGGCACCGCGAAATACGGCGTCCAGGCCACCGGCACCGCCATCCGGACGGCCACCTCGCCGATCCCGGCCACCGGGACCCCGTCCCGCTCGCCCACCGAGAAGCCCTGCCCCAGCGGGCCGTGCCGGAACTTCCAGCCGAGGACGGCCGCGTAGAACTCCTCCGCCGCGCCGAGGTCACGCGCCGCCAGACTCAGCCAGCAGGGCGCACCCGGCTCATCCGCGGTCACCGGCACCCGGCTCACCTCACTCCCTTGATTCGTACGTCCCATGCGTCCCGCACGCCTCCCTCCAGCCACCCTCGCCCCGTCGCCCGGCCCACGCCACTCCGGGAGCCGCCCGGCGAGCCCTCCGGGCCGCGCCCCGCCACCGACTGTGCTGTCCTGGAGGGGTGGGCGAGACACGCACCTCCGGTCACCCTCCGGCGCTGCTCCCGGCCCGGGACCTGGCCGCGGCCTGGCTGCTCATGGTGGCCGTCGCGGCCCTCGCCTGGACGCTGACCGCCGCACAGGCCCGCGACATGGGCGTGGAACCCGGCACCATGGGCATGGCGATGCCGCTCTTCCTCGCGCTGTGGCTGGCCATGATGGTCGCGATGATGTTCCCCTCCGTCGCGCCGGTCGCGCTCACCTGGGCGAGAGGCATCGCCCGCCGGTCCACCGGCGCCGTCCGCGCGGGCCGCACCGCCGCCTTCGTCTGCGGCTATCTGCTCGTCTGGACCGCTTTCGGCCTCGTCGCCTACGGCCTGCTCGCCCTCACCGGTGACCTCGTCCACGACCACCCGGACGCCGGCCCCTGGATCGGCGCCGGCGCCTTCGCCCTCGCCGGCCTGCAGCAGCTCGGCCCGCTCAAGAACATCTGCCTGCGCCACTGCCGCAGCCCGATGCTCCAGCTGATGCGCTACGCCCACTACCGGCCCCTCGCCCGCGACCTGCGGGTCGGCCTGCACCACGGCCTCTACTGCCTGGGCTGCTGCTGGGGCCTGATGATCCTGCTCGTCCCGCTCGGCGTCATGAACGTCGCCGCCATGGCCGCGGTCGCCGCCGTCATCTTCCTGGAGAAGCTCTGGCGCCACGGCCCCGCCCTGAGCCGTGTCGCCGGCGTCGCCTTCCTGGTCCTCGCGGGCCTGTGCCTGGTCGAACCCCTCCAGGACTGGCTGCTGCCCGGCCTCACGACGGACGGCACGCCCATGGGCCCGATGGAGGACACGGACCCGATGGACGACATGCGCGCGGCCGCCTGAGGGTGCTACTTGACGGTCACCCGGCCGACGACGATCCGGTGGTCCGAGCAGGCCACGAGGTTCCCGCACCCCGTCGGGGCGTCCAGCGCGTCCGCGCTGTAGGAGCGCGGCTCGGCGAGTGCCGACTCGTGCACGAAGACGTGGTCGATCTTCCGGGTGTCCGTGAGCGAGCAGTACGGGGCCATGGTGGAGGACCGGGGGTCGACCGTCCCCTCGCCGTATCCGGCGCACGTCTCGTCGGTGTCGTCGAGCTCCCGGTACTCACCCGAGTTGTTCGGATTGAACTTCGTGTTCACCGATGCGGAGTAGAAGCCGTTCAGCCGGGCGTAGTTCGGCTGGGCGTTGAAGTCACCGGCGATCAGCACCGTGTCACCGATGACGGAGCGGTCGTCGGGATCCGGGTAGCGGAACTTCTGGAGCGCCGACAGGACGTCCGTCAGCTGCAGCTCCTCGAAGGCGTCCTGGGTCGTGATGTGCGTGGTGCAGAACCGGGTCTTGGTGCCGTCGACCAGCGGCGCGCACAGCAGGTTGCGCTTCTCCCTGCTGCCGTCGTCCGTCAGCATGATGCGATCGGCCGGACCCAGCGGCTTCCTGCTGAAGATCGCGTTCCCGTACTCCTCCCCCTTGCAGATGGTCGTGCCGGCCCCGCGGCTGGGCTCGAAACGGGCGAAGTTCGCGCCGTCGTCGGGCCACCCCGCCGCCCGCAGCTTGTTCACCACGGCGCCGTACTGCTTCGCGCACAGTTCGTTGAACGCGGCGAAATCGGCCGACTCACGGACGATCGAGGCCACGGCCTCGTCGGTCATGCCGTTGTCGGTGGCGGCGTCGTGGAACGCGTGCCCCGCCACGTTCCACTGCCAGACCGTGTAGGTGCGGGGCGGCGGCGTCTCGGCCTCCGCCGCCGTCGCGGGCAGCAGCACCGCGGCGAGCGCCCCCCAGACGGCCGTACGGAGAGCCAGTCGGCCCCGTCGCAGCACAGAACCACTCATGCGTCGATCCCCCCTCGTGACCGGCCGCCGGGCAGCCGGTTGCCGCACGCGCGTGCGACACGGGCAAGATCATAGAAGGGGGCACTGACAGCGCCTCCCCCTCCCCGGAGCAAGATGTCCGCATGCTGTTGACCTTCGAACCCGTCCTCGACCGCATCGCCGAGGAGATCGCCGGCCTCACCGACCGCGGCCGGTCCGCCGACTACATCCCCGCGCTCGCCTCCGCCGACCCCGGCAGCTTCGGGATGGCCGTGGCCGAGCTCGACGGCACCGTGTACGGCGTGGGGGACTGGCAGCAGCCCTTCTCCACCCAGTCCGTCACCAAGGTCTTCACCCTCGCCCTCGCCCTGGCCCGCAAGGGCGAGGCCCTGTGGGAGCACGTCGGCCGCGAGCCCTCCGGCAACCCGTTCAACTCCCTGGTCCAGCTGGAGTACGAGAACGGCATCCCCCGCAACCCCTTCATCAACGCCGGCGCCCTCGTCGTCACCGACCAGCTGCACCGCATCACCGGCGACGCCTCCGGCGTCCTGCTGGACTTCCTGCGCGCCGAGAGCGGCAACCAGGACCTGGACTTCGACCGCGACGTCGCCGCCTCCGAGACCGCGCACGGCGACCGCAACGCCGCCCTCGCCCACTTCATGGCGAGCTACGACAACATCGCCAACCCCGTGCCCACGCTGCTGCGCGAGTACTTCCGCCAGTGCTCCATCGAGGCGTCCTGCGCCGACCTCGCCCTCGCCACCGGCTTCCTCGCCCGGCACGGCATCCGCGCCGACGGCTCCCGGCTGCTGACCCGCAGCCAGGCCAAGCAGGTCAACGCCGTCATGCTCACCTGCGGCACGTACGACGCCGCCGGCGACTTCGCCTACCGGGTCGGACTGCCCGGCAAGAGCGGCGTCGGCGGCGGCATCATCGCGGTCGTCCCCGGTCGCTGCACGCTGTGCGTGTGGAGCCCCGGCCTCGACGCGCGGGGGAACTCGGTCGCGGGCGTCGCCGCCCTCGACCGGTTCACCACCATCACCGGCCTGTCCGTCTTCTGACGGCCGGCCGGGCCCTCCAGGGGGTGTCGCACCCGACCCCTGGGTCAGGGGGCGTCACACACGACCACGAACACCTCGCTCCGCTCCTCGCCCTCCGCCGGCAGCCACCAGGCCGTCAGCGTGCCGCGCGCCCCGGCAGCCGGCTCCTCGCCGGTCCCGAGCACCCGGACCACCCGCAGCTCCGGCGCTCCGGCACCGAAGCGGATCACCGTGCCGTCCGCTCCGTCCGTGACGGAGACGTCCGCCTCCGGCGCCCACGTGACGTCCTCGTCGACGGTGGCGGTCACCTTCGGGTCGGGCGTGTCGGACTCGCTCTGCGCCTGCGGCTCGACGCGCCCCCGCAGCAGCGCCCGCAGCTCGGCGAGCAGCACCGGGTCGTGCGTCCCGTCGTACACGTAGCGCGTGCCGAGCACGCCGTGCTCGGAGGTCCCGACCAGGGACTGCTCCGCGCCCTCCAGCGGCGCACCCCGATAGGTCAACGGCACCAGGTAGCCGCGCGGCTCGGGGTCGGAGGCGTCCCGCACCACCATGAACTCGATGCCCACCTCGCCCTCCGGATCGTCGAGCCGGAAACCGCCCGCCTTCTGCAGGACGGGAGCGCCGCCCGCCGGGTACCAGGGGCGGGTGGGCAGCCAGGACTCCAGGAGCTCCAGCTTGGTCGGCTGCATCGTGGTTGCGTGAATGACGGCCATCGCTCGTGCACTTCCTCCGTGACGGTACGGTCCCCCGGGTGTGCGGACCCGCACCGGAACCGTACCTCCCCGGACGACCCGTCAGACCTCCGCCCCCGGAGCGTGCAGCTCGCCCGAACGGGCCACCCGCGCGTACCAGCGGGCGCTCGACTTCGGCGTGCGCCGCAGCGTCTCGTAGTCCACGTGCACGGCACCGAACCGCTTCGCATAGCCGTACGCCCACTCGAAGTTGTCGAGCAGCGACCACAGGAAGTAGCCGTGCACCACGGCTCCTTCCTCGACCGCCCGGTGCAGCGCCTCCAGATGCGCGTGCACATAGGCGGCGCGCTCCGGGTCGTGCACCGAGCCGTCCGCGGCGACCACGTCCTCGTAGGCCGCGCCGTTCTCGCTGACCACCAGCGGAAGCCCCGGATGACGGGCCGAGATCCGGGTCAGCAGGTCCTTCAGGCCGGTCGGGTCCACCGGCCAGCCCATCGCCGTCCGCTCCCCGTCCGCCTGGTGGAAGGCGACGTCGTCGGCGCCCGGCCACGGCGAGAACTCGCTGTTGCCGTGGCCGTCGTCCTGCGGCTTCTCCTCGCCCTCGGCGACGTGCGACACCACCGTCGGCGTGTAGTAGTTGATGCCCAGCCAGTCCAGCGGCTGCCCGGCCGTCGCCTCGTCCCCGTCCCGTACGAAGCCCCAGTCGGTCAGGTGCGCGGTGTCGGCGAACAGCTCCCGCGGATAGCCGCCCTCCAGCATCGGGCCCAGCCAGATCC
The DNA here is from genome assembly GCF_042901205.1 of Streptomyces sp. NPDC012769. Classification (NCBI taxonomy): domain Bacteria; kingdom Bacillati; phylum Actinomycetota; class Actinomycetes; order Kitasatosporales; family Streptomycetaceae; genus Streptomyces; species Streptomyces sp. NPDC012769. The sequence goes on from NZ_JBIBCP010000003.1 coordinate 987,393, forward strand.
CGTTGCCCACGGTGTCGATCCGGCGGGCCGCCTCCACGTCGGCCGGCGACGGGGTCAGCGGGCGCACCTCGTGCAGGTTGAGCGACACCGCCAGCTTCGCCCCGGACGGCAGCGCCGAGCGCAGCGCCCGCACCGCGAGCCCGTGCCCCAGGTTCAGGTGATGGGCGGCACGCAGCGCGGCCACCGGGTCCGTCCGGCCCGGGGCATGCACCCCCGAGCCGTACCCCAGGAACGCGCTGCACCAGGGCTCGTTGAGCGTGGTCCAGCGGGTCACCCGGTCGCCCAGGGCATCGGCGACCAGAGCCGCGTACTCCGCGAACCGCTCCGCCGTCGCCCGCTCCGGCCAGCCACCCGCGTCCTCCAGCTCCTGCGGCAGGTCCCAGTGGTAAAGGGTCAGCGCCGGCTCGATCCCGGCCGCCAGCAACTCGTCGACGAGCCGCCGGTAGAAGTCCAGCCCCTTCTGCACGGCCGGCCCCCGGCCGGTCGGCTGCACCCGGGACCAGGACACCGAGAAGCGGTACGCGTTCAGGCCGAGTTCGGACATCAGTCGGACGTCCTCACGGAACCGGTGGTAGTGGTCGACGGCGACATCGCCCGTGTGGCCCTGGAAGACCTTCCCCGGGGTGTGCGAGAAGGTGTCCCAGATGGACGGCGTGCGGCCGTCCTCCTCCGCCGCGCCCTCGATCTGGTACGCGGCGGTCGCGGCGCCCCACAGGAAGTCGGACGGGAAACGGCGGACGGCGGTGAGCGGCCGGGTGTCGGACGCGGTCATAGGAGAGGGCTCCCAACGCAGAAGAAGTGGATGCGGTACGAAGGAGAGGCGGGCCGGGCCGTCAGCTCTTGACGGCGCCCGCGGTGATCCCGCCGACGATGTGCTTGCCGAGCACGGCGAACACCAGCAGCAGCGGCACGGTGGAGATCAGCGCCCCCGTGAGCACCACGGCCTGGTCGACGGTGTGGTTGCCCGCGCCGAGACCGGCCAGCGCCACCTGGAGGGTGGGGTTGCCGTCGGGGGTGAGCGCGATGAACGGCCAGAAGAAGTCGTTCCACGCCTGGACGAAGACCAGCATGCCGAGGACCGCCATCGCGGGCCGGGCGACCGGGAAGACCACGTGCCAGACGATCCGCAGCGAGTGCGCCCCGTCCATCCGGGCCGCTTCCACCAGCTCGACCGGCAGCGCCTCGATGAGGAACTGCCGCATGAAGAAAACGCCGAACGCGGCGACCAGCGACGGCAGGACCACCGACTGGAGCTGGTCGACCCAGCCGAGGTCGGTGATGATCCGGTACAGCGGGATGACGCTCAGCTGGGGCGGGATCGTCATCGTCGCCACCACCAGGGTGAGCAGGATGTTGCGGCCCTTGAACGGCAGCTTGGCGAAGGCGAAGCCGGCGAGGGTGGAGAAGAGGACCGTGGACAGCGCCACCAGCGCGGCCACGACCGTGGTGTTGACCAGCGCCTCGCCCATGTCGACCTGGTTCCAGGCGAAGGTGAGGTTGTCGAAGAGCCGCGGCCCGGGCAGCAGCGGCGCCGGGGCCGTGACCACCCGCTCACCGGTGTGCGAGGCGGCGACGAGGTTCCAGTACAGCGGGAAGAGCGAGGCCAGCGCGGCCAGGCCGAGCAGGACGTAGGTCAGCGGGCCGGCGTGGTGCTGCCGTCCGGCCGACTGTCGGAAACGCGTGCGCACGGGTTCAGCCCCCCAGCTTCTTGCGGTTCGCGCGGGTGACGAGCGACTGGAGGCCGCCGATGAGGAGCAGGAGCAGCAGCATCACCCAGGCGATGGCGGACGCCTGGCCGAGCGCGCCGGTGACCCAGCCCTTCTCGTACATCAGCAGGCTGAGCGTCTGGAACTGGTTGCCGCTGCCGCCGGAGATGCCCACGCTGCCGCCGTAGAGCATCGGCTCGCCGAACAGCTGGGTGGCGCCGATGGTGGAGACGATGACGGTGAACAGGATCGTGGGACGGATGGAGGGGATCGTGACGCTCAGGAACTGGCGCCAGCGCGAGGCCCCGTCCAGCGCGGCCGCCTCGTACAGGTCGTTCGGCACGGCCTGCATCGCGGCCAGGTAGATCAGGGCGTTGTAGCCGGTCCACCGCCAGGTCACGATCACCGAGATCGCGATCTGCGCCGGCCAGGTGGAGGACTCCCAGTCGACCGGGTCGAAACCCACCAGGCCGAGGGCCGAGTTGATCAGACCGTAGTCGGTGTTGAACAGCTGGGCGAAGACCAGGGTGGCCGCGGCGATGGAGGTGGCGTACGGGGCGAGGACCGCGACCCGGAAGAAGCCGCGCCCGCGCAGCTTGTAGTTGAGCAGATGGGCCAGGCCGAGGGCCATGAGCAGCTGCGGGACGGTCGAGATGACCCCGATGGTGAAGGTGTTGAGGAGCGCGTTCCAGAAGAACTCGCTGTCGGCGAGGTCGGTGTAGTTCTCCAGGCCCTTCCACTCGGGTTCGCCGCCGAGCTCCACCCGGTTGAGCGAGAGCCAGCCGGTGTACAGCAGGGGGAAGAGGCCGAAGGCGGCGAAGGTGAGGAAGAAGGGGGCGACGAAGACGTACGGCGTCGCCTTCAGGTCCCACCGGTAGAGCCTTGCGCGCCGGGCGGACGGGCCGCCGGCGCGGCCGGAGCCGGGGCGGGGGGAACGGGAGGGCGGTGCGTCGGGCGACGGGGAGCCGCCGTTCCTCGCCCGTACGGAGGTGGCCACGGGGGCGTCCTTCCAGGTCGGTGCGTACGGGGTTGGGCGGGGGAGCATCGCGGTGCGGGCCCGCCGCGTGGGGCGGGCCCGCACCGCCTCCCGCTACTGGTCGATCTTGTCGTCGACCAGCTTCCTGACGTTCTCCCAGGCCTTCGCCGGGTCGGTGCCCCGCTGCTCGATGTCGAGGATGCCGTTGTCGGTGAGGAAGGTCTTCACCTGGCCGTCCCAGCGGCTGATCGGCGCGGGCTTGATCTGGGCCGCCGCGGCGGCGTAGATCTGGCCGACGGGGGTGTCGCCGAAGTAGGGCAGCTTGGCGCCGAGCACCGCGGCCGAGGAGAGGGTGTCCTTGGTGGACGGGATGTTGCCGTTGACCGCGAACACCTTGGCGTGCTGTTCCGGCGCGGTCAGCCAGGCGGCCAGCTCGGCGGCCTCCTTGGCGTGCTTGCCGGACTTGGGCACGGCGAGGAACGAGCCGCCCCAGTTGCCCGCGACCGGCGGCGCGGCGATGTCCCACTTGCCCTGGTTGGCGCTGCCGGCCTGGTCCTTGATGATGCCGGTCATCCAGCTCGGGCACGCGACCGTGGCGAACTTCGCGTTCTTGAAGGCGGCGTTCCAGGTGCCCTTCTCGTCGAACTGGCGGAGCTTGGCGGTGAGACCGCCCTGCGCCGCCGCGACGGCGGTGTCCCAGGCCTTCTTCACGCCGGGGCTGGTCTCCCAGGCGAGCTCACCGCTCGCGTCGGCGTACTGCTGCGGGTCGCTGTTGACGACGGCGTTGAACAGGCCGCTGCCGGAGTCGTGGAAGAAGGTCCCGGCGGGCGCGTTCTTCTGGTACGTCTTCCCGGCCTCCAGGAACTTCTGCCAGTCACCGGCCCACAGCCGGCCGACCTCGGTGCGTTCGGTGGGCAGCTTGGCCTTGGCGAAGAGCTCCTTGTTGTAACAGATCGCCATGGGGCCGATGTCGGTGCCGAGGGCGATCACCTTGCCGTCGGCGGTGGTGGCCTGCTTGACCTTCCAGTCGAGGAAGGCGCCCAGGTCGGCGCCGCCGGTCTTGGACAGGTCGACCCACTTGTCGGCCATCGCCGAGCCGGTCGCCTCGGCGATGTAACCGACCTCGATGGCCTGGATGTCGGCCAGACCGCTGTTGCGGGAGAGGCGCAGCTTCAGGGTGTCCCAGTACTTCTGGCCGTCGGCGACGTTCGACTCGACGATCTTGATGTTGGGGTGGGTCCTCTCGTACTCGGCGTAGAGCTTGGCGCCGGTCTTGTCGTCGTAGCCGAAGGAACCGAAGGTCCCGACCCGCAGCGTGATCTTCCCGTCCTCGGCGGCGTCCCCTCCGTCGCCGCCGCATCCGGTGAGCAGGGCGGCGCCGGCCGTCAGGGCCGCGACCGCCGCGAGTGCGGTACGGCGTGTGCGGCCGGGGGCCCGTCTGCTGCTGGAAGTGCGCATTCCACTCTCCTCGTCCAAAAGGTGGTGCGATGCCGTGCTGATGGGAGCGCTCCCACGTCGTCGTTGCCGGAAGGTTGCTGCCTGGCGGGTGGGGGTGTCAAGAGATGAACACGGATTCGTCGCACGGTGGGGTGTGGTGGGACTCGTGGCCGGATTCGAGTACTGTGGGAGCGCTCCCATGTGTCGGTGGCCGTTGGCCGGTCGAACGGCACCGCTTGTTCGGGGGGTCGGACAGTGGCCTATCTTGACCTGATCGCCGCATGGCACGGGGCCGGGGCCGCACGAGGGGAGTACGAGAGGCGTGAACGGACGGCACAGTGGCAGGCCCACGCTGGAAGAGGTCGCGGCCCGGGCCGGCGTCGGCCGCGGCACCGTGTCCCGGGTCATCAACGGCTCGCCCCGGGTGAGCGCCCAGGCCCGCGAGGCCGTCCACCGGGCCATCGACGAGCTGGGCTACGTGCCCAACCAGGCGGCCCGCGCGCTCGCCGGAAGCCGCACCGACGCCATCGCCCTGGTCATCCCCGAGGCCGAGGCCCGCCTCTTCGCCGAGCCGTACTTCCTCGACATCATCCGCGGGGTCAGTGCCGAACTCGGCGAGGCCGACAAGCAGCTGCTGCTGACCCTGGTCCGCACCGAGCGGGAGCGGCAGCGCTTCGAGCAGTACCTCGCGGCCCAGCGCGTGGACGGCGTCCTGCTCGCCTCGGTGCACGCCGACGACCCGCTGCCCGACCTCGTCCGCGAGCTCGGCCTGCCCCTCGTCCTCAACGGCCGGCGCAGCGCCGACGAGTCCGCCGCCTACGTCGACTCCGACAACGCGGGTGCGGGCCGCGCCGCCGTCGCCCACCTCGCCGGGCGGGGCCGCCGCAGGATCGCCACCATCACCGGCCCCCTCGACATGTACGCGGCCCGGGCCCGCCTCGACGGATACCGCGAGGGCATCGCGGCGGCCGGCCTCGCCCCCGACGAGCTCCTCGTCGCCACCGGTGACTTCACCGAGGAGGGCGGCCGCCGTGCCATGCGCGAGCTGATCGAGCGCGTCCCGGACCTGGACGCCGTCTTCGCCGCCTCCGACGTCATGGCCGCCGGCGCCCGCGGCGTCCTGCGCGAGTCCGGCCGCCGCGTCCCCGAGGACGTCGCCCTCGTCGGCGTCGACGACTCCGCGGTCGCCCGCCTGATGGACCCGCCGCTCACCAGCGTCCGCCAGCCCATCGAGGAGATGGGCCGGGCCATGACCCGGATGCTGCTCCGGGAGCTGGCGGAGACGTCCGCGGCGACCGGTGAGCGGCCGCGGCAGGTGCTGCCGACGGAGCTGGTGGTGCGCGAGTCGTCCTGAGCGGGATGTCCGCCGGTCGCGCTCAGCCCAGCCGGCGGGCCATGAACAGTGCCTGCTCGCCGGCCGACTCCGTACCGTCGTAGAGCGAGGTGTCCAGGCCGCAGAAGGCGAAGCCCCACCGGAGGTAGGCGCGCACGGCGGGCGCGTTGACGTTGCTGACCTCCAGCCAGGCGTGCCCCGCCCCGCACTCCCGCCCGAAGTCCAGGGCGTGTTCCATCAGGGCCCGGCCCACGCCCCTGCCCCGCCAGGCGGGCGCGACCTCGATGTCACGAAGGGTGAGGCGGGCGTTCCATCGCTCGAAGGAGGCCGCCACGAACCCGCAGACGGTGTCCCCGTCGACGGCGACCACCGTCCGGCGGAGACCGGGCTCGCCGTCCTCGTCGTCGTCCTCGTCGTCGTCGCCGGGGAAGACCTTGTGCAGCGGTGGGTCCACCGGCGTCGGACGGATCGTGAAACCGTCCTTGGCCGGTGTCACCTCGTAGATGTGGTCCGTCGTGAACGAGCCGTCCAGCTCTGCGATCGCCTCGTGGTCCTCGGGCCGGGCGGGCCGGTAGCGAAGGGTGTCCTCGTACTGCGTCATGGGTCGACGGTACGTCCCCCCGGCACGGCGGATGCGGGCCGGTGCCCGGAGGCACCGGCCCGCGACGACGGGCGGCCGACTCAGACGCGTGTCACAGCGCCGGGTGGGCGTTCTTCAGGAGCTCCTGGAACTGGGCCGAGAACCACTTGCCGGCCAGCGGCGCGTCCGGGAGGGAGCCGGACATGCTGTTGCCGTTGCGGGGGTTGCCCGTGTACGTCGGGTCGCACATGCGGTCGAAGCCCTTGCCCTCGTCGTTCGGGATCTCCTTGCTCGCGCCGTCGGACTCGCCCGGCGGCTTCATCCAGACGTACGCGTCGATGCCCGCGGCCGGGGCCGCCTTGGGTCGTTCGCCGAGGCCCGCGCCGGCCTGGTTGCACCAGTTGCCGGGGTTGATGCGCCGGTCGACGCGGCTGCCCTCGACGTAGGCGTCGACGGAGGTCTTCGCCGCCGGGCCGGTGGGCCGGTCGGCGCCGCCCCACCCGTTGCGGGAGGTGTCGATCAGCATGCCGATCCTGCTGTCGAAACCGAGCGAGACCAGCTTGTCGCGCATGGCCTGGGCGTACGACTGCTCGTCGACGTACTGGTTCCAGTCCACCCACTTCGACTGGCGGACCGTGGTGCCGTTGACGGTGTCCGTGACGGAGAAGTGCGGCTCGACGGTGGCGCTGTAGTTCGCCGTGTTCACGATGAAGCCGTGGACGTTGGCGACGGTCGATCCCTCCGCGGTCGCGGACTGCTTGAACAGCTCGGCAGAAGGTCCGAAGTTGGAGTCCCAGCCCAGCCAGCCGTGGTGGCCCGCGTCGAGGTAGTTGTAGACGTTCGGGATCGCGCCCAGCTTGTTGAGCGCGTAGGCCACGCCCTTGACGTAGTTGCCGTTCTCCTTCATCGTGTTGCAGTTCGCCGTCTCGGTCGGGCGCCCCGCGACGTTGGTGACGAGGTTCGGCAGCGAGTCGATCTCGACCGTCGTGACGATCCGCAGGCCCGCGTACTTCGGGTCGGCGAAGATCGCGGCGATCGGGTCGATGTACTCGGTCTTGTAGCGGTCGATCTCCGTCGGGCCCAGCTCGCCGTTGGAGGCGAGCGCGGCACAGTCGCGGCCGGGCAGGTTGTAGACGACGAACTGGACGACGAGCTCGCCGGTGCCCTTCTGCTTCAGGGCCTCGTCGAGGTGGGCGCGCAGGCCCATGCCGCCGTTGACGCCGTTGATGGCGGCGATCCGGTCCAGCCAGACGCCGGTGGGCTGGTTCGACACCTTGGTGCCGCCCGGCTCGGCGGCGGCCTTCGCCGACCACTCGGGGTTCACGTACACCTTCGCGCTGGCGTACGGGTTGTCGGCCTTGGTCCCGGCCGGCGGCGGCGTGGTGGGCGGCGTCGTCGGGGGAGTGGTCGGCGGGGTCGTCGGCGGCGTGGTGGGCGGCACCGAGCCGGTGCAGGTCACGCCGTTGAGCGTGAAGCTCGCCGGAATGGCGTTGGTGCCGCTGTAGGTGGCGTTGAAGCCGAAGGACGTGGAACCGCCGGTCGCGAGGGTCCCGTTGTACGAGAGGTTCCTCGCGCTGACGGCGGCGCCGGTCTGGGCGAGGGTGGCGTTCCAGCCCTGGCCGACCTTCTGGTCGCCGGCGTAGGACCAGCCCAGCGTCCAGGCGTTGACCGGGTCACCGAGGTTGGTGACGGTGACGTTGGCGGTGAAGCCGGTGTTCCACTGGTTGGCGATCTGGTAGTCGACCTTGCATCCTGCCGCGGCGGCGCCGGCGGTGGCGGTGCCGAGCGCGGTGGCCGTGGCGCCGGTGGCGGCGATCAGGCCGAGCGCCGCCAGCAGGGCGGTGCGGTTCTTCGTGCGGCTCATGGCAGTGGGGGTTCCTCTCAGGGAGTGAGGGCGCGCAGGTGGTCGCGCAGCCCGATGCCGAATGCGGTGGGGGTGCCGTCGTACGAAGTGATCAGCGCGGGCCCGGAGTTGCAGTTCCAGGTGTTCCAGGTCCAGCCGAGGTACGACAGGCCGCGGTCGTCGAACCACTTCATGACGCGGTCGATGAACGCGTGTCCGCAGGTGTTCTCACCGATCTCGCCCGCCAGCAGGGGTACCTGGGCGGCTACCGGGGCGAGGGTGTCGTTCCAGCACGTCTCGGTGGAGCAGGTGTTGAAGTTGTAGACGTGCCAGGCGGCGGCCAGATTGCCCGCCGGGTCCGTGGGGCGGTGCTGGAGCCACTGGCTCAGGTCGTTGGAGTACGCGATGCCGGGGACGAGGACGAGGTTCTTCGCTCCCGTGGCGCGGACCGCGTCCACCAGGTCCTGCATGCCGGCCACCTCGTAGCCGATGCCGGGGCAGCTGCCGCCGTCGCGCCAGCAGGCCCAGGCCTGGGCGGCGGTGGAGGTCGCCCGGTCCGGGTAGGGCTCGTTGAACAGGTCGAGGACGACCCGGGTGTCGTGCTTGAAGGTCTCGGCGACCGAGGTCCAGAACGCGGGGGTGTAGCGGGCGTTCGGCATGGGTTTCTGGCAGGACGCGTGCACGTCGCCGCAGCCCGAGGAGTTGCCGGTGTACTGGCCGTGGGACCAGTGCAGCTCGACCACCGGGGTCATGCCGTGGGCGAGGACCTTGGCCACGAGGTCCTTGACCGCGTTCACGTAGTTCGCGCCCCGGTACTCGGGCTTGATGTTGTCCAGGCCGAGCCAGCACTCCTCGTTGAGCGGGATGCGGACCGTGTTGGCCTTCCAGTCGGCGATCGCCCTGACGGAGGCGTCGTCGACCGGACCGTCCCAGATGCCGTATCCCTGGACGCACATGAACTCGCCGCCGGAGCGGTTGACGCCCAGGAGGCGGCGGGTGGCGCCGTTCTGGTCGACGAACCGGTTGCCGGACACGCGCAGTTCGGGCGCGCCGGTGACCGGGGTCGGATTCGGGGGAGTGGTGGGAGGCGTGGTCGGCGGGGTCGTCGGGGGAGTGGTCGGAGTCGGGGTGGGTGTGGGCGTCGGAGTCGGTGTGGTCGGGGTCGGGGTCGGCCCGCCGGTGTCGCACGGCGCGCCGTTGAGCGTGAACGCGGCCGGGGCCGTGTTGCTCCCCGTCCAGGAGGCGATGAAGCCGGTCGTCGCCTTCGCGCCGCTGTCGAGCCGGCCGTTCCAGCTCTCGTTGACGACGGTCACGGTCCTCGCGGACTGGGACCACTTGCCGCCCCAGCCCTGACTCACGACCTGACCCGCGGGGAAGTCGAAGCCGAGGCTCCAGCCGTTCAGCGCCGTGCTGTCGTTGATGACGGTGACGGCACCCTGGAAGCCCCCGGACCACTGGTTCGTGACCGAGTACTCCACCGTGCAGAGGGGCGCGGCCGCGGCTCCTGAGGCCGTACCCGAGACGACGAGAGCGGTGCTCGCCATTGTGAGCGCCGCTCCCGCGAGCAGCGCGGACAGACGTGGGGGATGTCGCATGAGCGAGTCCTCGCAGCGAGGGCACACCGCCTGACGGTGCGCCGACTGGATGGAATCGCTCCCACTGGTCCGGCAGACCGTAGCGGCAACCGGCGGCAAGGAAAAGAGGAGTCGGGCGAATTCGCGTCCCGAATGCCTTCGACTCTTCGCGTGTCTTGACGGGGTCTCGTCGGGTCTGCACAGTGGGAGCGCTCCCACTGGTTCAGAGCTTGACGTGCCCCCCCCACGCACCCCACCGCCTCACGAGCCGCGAGGAGATCCACCATGCCTCCCCGACCACGATCACGGAGATCACGCCGGTCCCTGGCCGCGCTCACCGCCGTACTCGCCCTGCCGGCCGGGCTGCTGGCCGTCGGCCCGCCCGCCCAGGCCGCCGCCGTCCAGTGCAGCGTCGACTACCGCACCAACGACTGGGGCTCCGGCTTCACCGCCGAGCTCACCCTCACCAACCGCGCCACCACCGCGCTCGACGGATGGACCCTCAGCTACGCCTACGCGGGCGACCAGAAGCTGAGCAACGGCTGGAACGGGACCTGGACCCAGTCCGGGAAGACCGTCACCGTGACCCCCGCCGACTGGAACCGCACCGTCGCCGCGGGCGCCGCCGTGACCACCGGCGCCCAGTTCTCCTACACCGGCGCGAACACGGCGCCGACCTCCTTCTCCGTCAACGGCACCCCCTGCACCGGCGCCCACCAGGCACCCGTCACCGTCCTCACCAGCCCGGCGCCCGGCGCCGTCTACACCGAGGGCGACCCGGTCCCGCTCGCCGCCACCGCGGCCGCCGCCGACGGCGCCACCATCGGCAAGGTCGAGTTCTACAGCGACACGACCCTGCTCGGCACCGACACCAGCGCGCCCTACACGCTCGGTGTGACCTCCCTGCCCGCCGGCGCCCACTCGCTCTACGCGAAGGCGTACGACTCCCTCGGCGCCGCCGGGGAGTCCGCCCCCGTCGGCATCACCGTCGCCGCGGGCCCCGCGCTCGTCGCCGCCCCCGCCCAGCTTTCCGTGCGTCAGGGCACGAGCGGCACCTTCGAGCTGAAGCTCTCCACCCGGCCGGCCGCGAACGTCACCGTGAGCGTCGCCCGCACCTCGGGCGTCACCGGCCTCACCGCGAGCCCGGCCGCGCTCACCTTCACCCCGGCGAACTGGAACACCGCCCAGAAGGTGACCGTCGCCGCCGCCTCCACGGGCACCGGCACGGCCGTCTTCACCGCGACCGCCCCCGGCCACGCCAAGGCCGAGGTCACCGTCGCCCAGCTGGCCGCGAACTCGACGTACGACGCCCGCTTCCTCGACCTGTACGGGAAGATCACCAACCCGGCCAACGGCTACTTCTCGCCCGAGGGCATCCCGTACCACTCCGTCGAGACCCTGATCGTCGAGGCCCCCGACCACGGTCACGAGACGACCTCGGAGGCGTACAGCTACCTCGTCTGGCTCCAGGCGATGTACGGGAAGATCACCGGCGACTGGTCGAAGTTCAACGGGGCGTGGGACACCCTGGAGAAGTACATGATCCCCACCCACGCCGACCAGCCCACCAACTCCTCCTACGCGCCCGGCAAGCCCGCCACCTACGCGCCCGAGTGGGACCTGCCGTCCCAGTACCCGGCGAAGCTCGAACCGTCGGTGACCGCCGGCTCCGACCCGCTCGCCGCCGAGCTGAAGAGCGCGTACGGCACCGACGACATCTACGGCATGCACTGGATCCAGGACGTCGACAACGTCTACGGCTTCGGCAACGAACCGGGGAAGTGCTCCGCCGGACCGACGGCGACCGGCCCGTCGTACGTCAACACCTTCCAGCGCGGGCCCCAGGAGTCCGTCTGGGAGACCGTCACCCACCCGACCTGCGACAACTTCTCCTACGGCGGCAGGAACGGCTATCTCGACCTGTTCACCGGCGACAGCTCCTACGCGAAGCAGTGGAAGTTCACCAACGCCCCCGACGCCGACGCCCGCGCCGTCCAGGCCGCCTACTGGGCCGACATCTGGGCCAAGCAGCAGGGCAAGGGCGCACAGGTCGCCACGACCGTCGGCAAGGCCGCCAAGATGGGCGACTACCTGCGCTACGCCATGTTCGACAAGTACTTCAAGAAGGTCGGCGACTGCGTCGGACCGACCACCTGTCCCGCCGGCACCGGCAAGAACAGCTCGCACTACCTGATGTCCTGGTACTACGCCTGGGGCGGTGCCACCGACACCTCCGCCGGCTGGGCCTGGCGGATCGGTTCCAGCCACGCCCACGGCGGCTACCAGAACCCGCTGGCCGCGTACGCCCTCAGCTCGTACGCCCCGCTCAAGCCCAAGTCGGCCACCGGCGCCGCGGACTGGAGCACCAGCCTGAAACGGCAGCTGGAGTTCTACCGCTGGCTCCAGTCCGACGAGGGGGCCATCGCGGGCGGCGCCACCAACAGCTGGCAGGGCCGCTACGCCACCCCGCCGGCCGGCACGCCCACCTTCTACGGCATGTACTACGACGAGAAGCCGGTCTACCACGACCCGCCGTCCAACCAGTGGTTCGGCTTCCAGGCCTGGTCGATGGAGCGCGTCGCCGAGTACTACCAGCAGACCGGTGACACGGCCGCCAAGACCGTGCTCGACAAGTGGGTCGCCTGGGCGCTGTCGAAGACCACGATCAACCCCGGCGGCACCTACCGCGTCCCCTCCACCCTCCAGTGGTCCGGCGCGCCCGACACCTGGAACGCGACAAGCCCCGGCGCCAACAAGGGGCTGCACGTCACCGTCGCCGACTACACCGACGACGTCGGCGTGGCCGCCGCCTACGCCAAGACCCTGACCTACTACGCGGCCAGGTCCGGCCACGCGGAGGCCAAGCGGGTCGCCAAGGCCCTGCTCGACGGCATGTGGACCCACCACCAGGACCCGCTGGGCGTCGCGGTCCCCGAGACCCGCGCCGACTACAACCGCTTCGACGACCCGGTCCACGTCCCGGCCGGCTGGACCGGCACCATGCCCAACGGCGACGTCGTGAACTCCTCGTCCACCTTCGCCTCGATCCGCTCCTTCTACGAGGACGACCCGGCCTGGCCGAAGATCGAGGCCTACCTGGCGGGAGGCGCCGCCCCCGTCTTCACCTACCACCGGTTCTGGGCCCAGGCGGACATCGCCCTGGCCATGGGCTCGTACGCGGAGCTGCTCGAATAACCGCCGCCCCGCGAAGAGAAGCGGACCCGCGTACGACACGGCCGGGCGGACCCCTCATGGGGCCCGCCCGGCCCTGTGCCGTACGGGCGTGGCGGCCGGGCCCGGCCGCAGCGGCGCTCAGGCGTCCACGGGGATCCAGGCCGGTCCCGCGCCGGCCGGGTCGACCCGGCCGAAGACGACGTCGGCGAAGTGGCCGCCGAAGCCCAGGGTGCCTGGCTCGGACAGTTCGGCGACGAGGGCCTGACGGCGGGCCGCGGAGGTGACGGGGTCGTGGTCGAAGGCGGAGGACCACGCGGGGTGGTCGACCTGGAGGGGCGAGTGGAGGGCGTCACCGAAGGCGATCAGCCGGCGGCCGCCCCCGGTGACCACGTACTCGGCGTGCCCCTCCGTGTGGCCGGCGGTGACGCGGACGCGGACGCCGGGGAAGACCTCCTCGCCGTCGGTCACCGTGCGGACGTACGGGGCGAGGCCGGCGATCTCCTCGGCCATGCCCTCGGCCGCGAACCGCTCCCGCCGCGCCCACTCGGGGGCGGACACCGGACAGGGCGCGGAGGCGAGGGCGGGACGGCCGGTGCCGGGAGCGGACCTCGTGCCGCCGCCCCCACCCCGCCGACCGCCGCGCCCGCCTCCTCGTCCTCACCGACGAGGGCGCCGCCCTGCGCGCCCGGCTCCTCGAACTCCTCGCGCAGGACTCCCCGCTCGCCGGACTCGACCGGGAACAGCAGCGCGCCCTCCAGTTGCTCCTGGAGCACGCCGTCGTCCGCCGCTGAGCTCCGTCTTCCGGTCTTCCCCTCGGAGCGGTAAGGTCGGCGCCACGCACGGTCGAAGCGCTTCACCCACGCATGTCCGCGCGAAACGGGCACGAAGCAACGCGAAGCGCCTCTCGACGACTTGACGTGATCTCGCGGAGAACGGGGCGGAGAACAGCATGGTCACCCTCGCGGACGTCGCCCGCCACGCCGGAGTCTCGGCCAGCACCGTCAGCTACGTCCTGAGCGGCAAGCGGTCCATCTCCGCGGCCACCCGCGAGCGCATCCAGCACAGCATCGAGCAGCTCGGCTACCGCCCGCACGCCGGCGCCCGCGCCCTCGCCAGCAGCCGCACCGACATCCTCGCCCTGATGATGCCGCTGCGGACCGACATGTACGTCCCGGTCCTCATGGAGATCGCGATGGCCGTCACCACCACGGCCCGCGCCCACGGCTACGACGTCCTCCTGCTCACCGGCGAGGAGGGCCCCGAGGCGATCCGCCGGGTCGAGGGCAGCGCCCTCGCCGACGCCCTCATCGTCACCGACGTCGAACTCGACGACCCCCGCCTGCCCTACCTCAAGGCCGCCGAACGCCCCGCCGTCCTCATCGGACTGCCCGCCGACACCGCCGGACTCAGCTGCGTCGACCTCGACTTCGAGGCCGCCGGAGCCCGGTGCGTGGACCACCTCGCCGCACACGGACACCGGCAGATCGCCGTCCTCGGCGAACCGCCCGCCGTCTACGCCCGCGGCACCGGCTACGCCGAACGCACCCTGCGCGGCCTGCGCGCCGCGGCCGCCGAGCGCTCCGTCGGCCTGCTCCACCGGCCCACCGAGGGCGGCCACGCCGCCGTGGCCGCCACCGTGGCCCGCATCTTCGAGGAACGCCCCGCCACCACCGCCCTCGTCGTCCAGAACGAGGCCGCGATCGAGCCCCTCCTCGCCGTGCTCCGCCGCGACGGCCGGGCCGTCCCCGAGGACGTCTCCGTCTTCGCCGTCTGCGCGGGCCAGGCCGCCGCCCAGGCATCCGTACCGCTCACCTCCATCGGCGTCCCCGCCCAGGAGATGGGCCGCCGCGCCGTCGAACGGCTCTTCGCCCACCTCCGCGAGCAGGAGCCGCCCGGCACGGTCCTGATCGCCCCCTCGCTCGACGACCGCGGCAGCACGGGCCCGGCCCCCACCGCCGCACCGGCGCGGTGAGGGGCGACGACGAGGCCGAGTTCCGCGCCTTCTTCGAACGCCACTACGCCGAACTCGCCCGCTTCGCCCACCTGCTGAGCGGCGAACCCGAGGCGGCCGACGACCTCGCAGCCGACGCGATGGTCGCCCTCTGGCACCGCTGGGACCGGGTGCGCGGCGCCGACCGTCCCCTCGCCTACGCCCGCGGCGTCGTCGCCCACCTGGTCCGCAGCCGCATCCGCGGCGCCGTCCGCGAACGCCGCCGGATCGCGCTCTTCTGGGACCGCCGCTCCGAGCACGTCGACGACCCCGACGTGCCCGCCGTCCTCGACGTACGGACCGCGCTGCGCGCCCTGCCCTTCCGCAAGCGCGCCTGCGTCGTGCTGCGCCACGCCTTCGACCTCTCGGAACGCGACACCGCCCTGGCCCTCGGCATCTCGGTCGGAACGGTCAAGAGCCAGACCTCCAAGGGCATGGCCGAACTCCAGCGGCTCCTGGGCACCCGGGCCGCCTCCGAACTGGCCGGAAGGAGAGCCTGATGCACCCGCCCGAGAGGGGCCGCGACCGGCCCGCGGACGGCGAGGACCGGCTCCGCGCCCGGCTGCGCGAGGCCGCCGCCGCGCATGAGCCCGACCGGGCCCGGATGCTCGCCCGGGTCGAGCGCGGCGTGGCGGCCCACCGGCCGGCCCGCCAGACACGCGAGCCCCTTGGGGCCCGCGCGGCCCGCTCGGCGCCCTGGCTCAGGACCGCCGGGGCGGCGCTGGCCGTCGCCGCCGTCGTGGCCGCCGGTGTCTCCGTGGTGCCGGCGCTGACCGGCCCCACCGGACCGGCCGTGCCCGCCGCCACGGGCAGCACATCGGCCTCCGCATCCGTCCCGGGGCCGCTGCGGATCACCGCCACCGGAGCCATCGACCCCGGCAGCAACCGCTACTGGGCGCAGAGCGAGATCACCCTGACCACCCCGGCGCCGCTGACCGCGCTCACCGTCGAGCTGCGGGTCGCCCAGACCGGCGGCGTCGCCTCCACCGGCCACTGGCGCACCCTGCCGGCCGAGGACTTCACCGTCACCGTACGGGAGGAGGGCGGCGCCCTCGTCTACCGCTGGACCCTCCGGCCGGACCGCCCCGCCCCGGCGGGCCGCCACGTGTTCGCCGCCCAGTACGACCACGCCGAGGGCCCGCGGGCCGCCGCGTCCGACACGTACACCGTGACGGCCACGGACACCTCGGGCCGTCGGGCCACCGCGGACGGCGGCTTCACGCCTGCGGAAGGACCACCACCATGAGGTTCACCGACGGCTTCGGCTGATGAGGGACGGCGTCCGCGCCTCCTACGCCACCGAGGCCCGTGGTCTCGACGCGGGCGCCGACCGCTGGGAGGGAGCGAGGATCAGGAGCCCGCGTAGAGGGGGTCCTTGCCCGCCTCGTGGTCCCGGACGGCGTCGCGGACGGCCTTGACGAAGCCGTTCCAGAAGCGGTCGGCGTAGGGGCTGGCGGCGCTCGGCACACCGGCGGTCCTCCGGCGGTTCTCCGCGCCCGAGAAGGTGCCGAACATCGCCTCGCGCAGCGCGGTGGAGATCTCCAGCTGGGCGCCGGCGCCGGTGCGGGTCCGGTTGACGATGTTCGTCACGGCGTCGCCGTTCAGCGGGTCGTCGGGGCCCGCGATCACCGCCGTCACGTTCCAGGTCGTGGTCAGGCCGGCACTGGCGAAGGCCGCGAGCAGGTTGCGCTTGAGCCGCTCGTCGCGCCCGCCGATGATCACCTTCTTCTCCAGGTTCTCGGCGAAGCCGTGGAGGGAGACGGCGTAGAGGTTGTTCGCGCAGACGGCGAGCGCGGCCGGATCGTCGCAGTTGGTCGAGGTGACGTGCTGCGTGCCGGAGTTCTGCAGCGCCTCGAACATCCAGTAGTCGCGCTGCACCTCGCCCGGCAGCGCCGCGGCCGACGGGTCGGTGTCGGCGTCGAAGGGCCGGTAGCCGGCGACGGCCATGCACAGCTCGCTCGTGCCCGCCTCGATGCCGCCGCCGTGCGGGGCGAGGACCGCGGTGCTGGTGACCGCGAGGCTCGACGCCTTGGTGTTGTCGGTCATCGCGACCGGTGCGCCCACGCGGAAGCGGCGCATCCAGTCGATGCCTTCCTTGGCGGCGGTTTTCGTGTACAGGTCGCTGTTGGTCTTGTACGTGTCGGCCGCCGCCGCGACCGTCGCCCCGTTTCCGACGAGGGCGTTGAGCGTGGGCAGGCCCGCGGCCACGGCGGCCACGGAGGCGAGGACGGTGCGTCTGCTGGTAGGGGTCATGGGGTGATCCTCCACGACGCGGCCGCCGCCCTCGTCAGGGGGTGCCCGGCGGACAGGAGGGGGCCGCGTGTCGTACGGACCCTCAGCCGGAGAACACGCCCCGCGCGAGGCGCACCGGCCCGCGCAGTCCGACGCGGAGGTCACCGACACCACGCTCCAGGACCCGCGTGCCGAACGTGCTCCGGTTCTCGGTCTCGCGGCCGTTGACGTGCGGGTCCTTGCCGGCCACGGCCACGACGCGGTCGGTGCCGGTGACGGTCCGGGTGACGGCCTCCGCGCCGCTCTCGCCGGGCTCGACGGTGAGGACCTCGGCGAATTCCCTGTCGGCGGCAACCTTCACGGCGTCGGCGGCGACAGAGAGGTGACGGCCCGTCCCGATGTGCCTCAGGAGGTGTCCCGCACCGTGTCCCCCGACCTCACCCCGGACGTCCTCGAGCCGGAAGGTCTCCTGGACGATCCGGCCCCCCGGCCGGTCGGCCGAGGCCCGTACGAGCCCGTCGTCGGCGACCGACGGATGGCGCCCGTCCGGCGCCCGCGGGGCCCGCACCCCGCCGCCCCAGTCGGTGAGCGCGACCACCGAGCCCTCCGCGTCGGCGGTGAGCGGCGGCAGGCCGGTGCGGCCCGTGACCAGCGCCGGGTCGAGCCCGCCCGCCGCCCCGCGCACTTCGTCCGGCGCGACGAACTGCTCGCCGGCACGCCCGTCGACGGCTCCCTGTCCCTCGGTCGCCACGACGTCGCCGTCCTCGAGGAGCGCGCGTGAACCACGGCACCTGGGAGCCGAGCCCCGCCGCTCGCTGGGAGGACGCCTTCCTCGCCGGCAACGGGCACCACGGCGCGCTCGTGTACGGCGACCCCGCCGACGACCGCGTCATCGTCACCCACCACCTCCTCGTCCGCCCGAACAACGCCCCCCAGGACACCCGGCCCCCGCGGCTCGCCGACCGGCTCGCCGCCGTCCAAGGCCGCCTTCTCGCCGGGGACCCCGACGCCGGCGACACGTTCACCGACCACCGGCCGCTGCGCTGGCCGCGGCCCTTCCACCCGGCCTTCCAGACCCACCTGACCGCGCCATCGGGGCCCGCCCGCGGCCCGTACCAGCGCGCCGTCGACTTCACCACCGGCGTGGTGACCGCCACCGACGGTCCGCGCCGCAGCGACGTCTTCGTCTCCCGCGCCGACGACGTCGTCGTCCAGCGGATCACGGCGCCCGGCGAGCGGGCCGAGCTGTGCCTCGACCACCGTCTTCCGGCGGCGCCCGCGGACCTCACCGTCGACCGGGGCACCCACCTCACCCCGTACGGCGCCCTGCTCACCCTGCGCGTCGGCTACGGCGGGCACGGAGCCGGCAGCGGCTACACCGGAGTCACCCTCGCCGTCGTCGACGGCGGCACGACCGCGCCGCACGCGGCGGGCGTGCGGTTCGAGGGCGCCCGGGAGCTCCTGCTGCTGACCCGGGTGAGCCCGTACGAGGGCCGGCCCGACGCCGACGGCACGGCGGCGGCCCTCGCCGCACTGGCGCACGGCACGGTGGCCGCCACCCACGCCCGGCTGCTCGACCGCCATCTCGCCCGGCACCGCACCGCCTACCGGCGCGTCGCCCTCGATCTCGACGCGTCCGCCGAGGAACGCGCCCTGCCCGGCTCGGAACTGCTGCGCCGCCCGGCCGGCCCCGCGCTCCTGGAACGGCTCTTCGCCGCCGGGCGCCACCACCTGCTGTCCTCGGCCGGGCTGCTGCCGCCCCGGCTCACCGGCCTGTGGACCGGCGCCTGGGACACCGCCTGGTCCGGCGCCTTCACCCACGACGCCAACCTCAACCTGCAGACCGCCTCCGCCGTCGCCGCGGACCTGCCCGAAGTCACCCGGGCCCAGCGGCACCTGATCCTCGGCCGGCTCGACGACTGGCGGGACAACGCCCGTGAGATCTTCGGGGCCCGCGGAGTCGTGGCACCCGCCCACACCGACGGCGTCTCGGGACACGCGTACCACTTCAGCCGGGAATACCCGCTGCACGTGTGGACCGCGGGAGCCGACTGGCTCCTGAAGCCGCTCGTCGACCACTCCGAGACCCACGGCGTCCGCGACCCCGAGGTGACCGCCGTCCTCGCCGAAGTCGCCGACTTCTACGAGGACTTCCTCACCGCCGCCGGGCCCGGCGGGCGGCTCGCCGTCGTCCCCTCGTACTCCCCGGAGAACCGTCCCGTGGGCGGCGGATGGGCCGCCGTGGACGCCACCATGGACCTCACCGCCGCCCGCCACGCCCTGCTCACCGCCGCCGACCACCACCCCGGGCCCCGCGCCGACCGGTGGCGCGCCCTCGCCGGCCGGCTGCCCCCGTACCGGATCAACGCCGACGGCGCCCTCGCCGAATGGGCCGCGCCCGGCCTCGGCGACCGCTACGACCACCGCCACCTCAGCCATCTGTACGCCGTGTGGCCGCACGAGGAGATCAACCCCTACGACACCCCCGCCCTGGCCCGCGCCGCCCACCGTGCGCTCGTCCTGCGCGGCGCCGAGAACGCCTCCGCCCACGGCCATCTCCACCAGGCCCTGATCGCCGCCCGACTGCGGGACCCCGCGCGCGTCGACGCCGCCCTCCACCGGCTGCTGACCGGCGGCTACTTCCACGTTTCGCTGATGAGCGCCCACTACCCGGACCTCGACGTCTACAACGCCGACGCCGCTCACACCCTGCCCGCGCTCCTCATCGAGACGCTGGTGCAGTCCACTCCGGGCCGCCTGGTGCTGCTGCCCGCGCCCCTCGCCGCCTGTCCCTCCGGCCGGCTGACCGGCATCCACACCCGGTTCGGTGCCACCGTCGATCTCCACTGGTCCCCCGGGGGCGGCACGGCCCTGGTCCGTCCGGCCCGCTCCGTACGCATAGAGCTGCGCACACCCGAAGGGGCGGGCCCGCTCGAGCTGCGCGCCGGCGAGGAGCACACGGTGAAATTCGGATGCCCCCGGCCCGCCCGTGTCCCTAGCCTGACGCCATGGACAGCGGACCCACCCTGGTGAACGTCATCGACGTGGAGGCCACCTGCTGGGACGGGCAGCCCCCGCCCGGCGCGGTGAGCGAGATCATCGAGATCGGTCTCACCGTCGTCGACCTCACCGCCCGCCGCCGCGTCTCCCGGCACGGGATCCTGGTGCGGCCCGCCCGCTCCGAGGTCAGCGCCTTCTGCACCGAACTGACCGGCCTCACCCCGGCGCAGGTCGCCCGAGGCGTCGGCTTCGCCGAGGCAGGCCGCCTCCTCGCCGACGAGCACGACGCCCGGCGGCGCCCCTGGGCGAGCTGGGGCGACTACGACCGCAAACAGTTCGACGCCCAGTGCCGGGCCACCGGGACGCCCTACCCCTTCGGCCGCCCCGCCGAGCGCGGTCACACCAACGCCAAGGCCGTCTTCACCGAGGCGTACGGGCTCCGCAGGCGCCCCGGCATGGCGGGCGCCCTGAAGATCGCCGGCCTGCCCCTGGAGGGCCGCCACCACCGGGGCGAGGACGACGCCTGGAACATCGCCGCCCTCGTCCTCGACCTCGTCGACCGCGGAGCCTGGCCGCGCGAGAAGCGCCTCTAGCGGCCCGCCCGGCGCTTGTTCCACACGTCGAACCCGACCGCCGCGAGCAGCACCAGACCCTTGATGACCTGCTGGTAGTCGGTGCCCACACCGACCAGTGACATGCCGTTGTTGAGGACGCCGAGCACCAGCGCGCCGATCACGGCGCCGGTCACCTTGCCGATGCCGCCGCTCATCGACGCCCCGCCGATGAACGCGGCGGCGATGGCCTCCAGCTCGAAGTTGAGACCGGCCTGCGGCGTGCCGGCGTTGAGCCGGGCCGCGTAGACACAGCCGGCGAGCGCGGCCAGCACGCCCATGTTCACGAACACCAGGAACGTGACCCGGCGGTCCTTCACCCCGGACAGCTTCGCCGCCGCCTTGTTGCCGCCCAGCGCGTACACGTGCCGGCCGATGACCGCGTTGCGCATCACGTAGCCGAGAGCGACGAGCAGCACGCACATCACCAGCATCACCACCGGCACGCCGTGGAAGCTGGCGAGGGTGAGGGTGAAGGCGACGACGGCCGCCGTGATCGCCACGCACTTGAGCACCCACAGGCCGGTCGGCAGCGGGTCGAGCTCGTACTCCGCACGCCGCCGCCGGTCCCGCGCCTCGCGCACCAGCAGGGCCACCACCGCCACCAGGCCGAGCAGCAGCGTGGGGTTGTGGTACTGCGTGTAGGGGCCCATCTCGGGCAGGAAGCCCTTGGCGATGTTCTGGAAGCCCTCGGGGAACGGGGCGAGCGAACGGCCCTCCAGGAAGATCTGGGTGAGACCGCGGAACAGCAGCATCCCGGCGAGCGTCACGATGAACGACGGGATGCCGAGGTACGCGATGAAATAGCCCTGCCAGGCGCCGGCGGCCGCCCCGACGAGCAGCGAGAGGAGCAGCGCGAGCAGCCAGGGCATGTCGTGGCGGACCATCAGGACCGCCGCGAGCGCCCCGACGAACGCGGCCAGCGAGCCCACGGACAGATCGATGTGACCGGCGACGATCACGATCATCATGCCCATGGCAAGGATGAGGATGTAGCTGTTCTGCTGGATCAGGTTGGAGACGTTGTTCGGCAGCAGCAGCGTGCCGTCGGTCCATATCTGGAACAGCACGACGAGGAAGGCGAGCGCGACGAGCATGCCGTACTGGCGCATGTTCGCCCGCAGCCCGGCGACGAGCAGCGCGCCCGCGGACGGGCGGTCCGGCCGCCCGGTGGGGGCGTCCTGCGCGGAAGGGATCGTGGTCGTCATGTCGGGGCCTCAGCTTCCGCTCAGGGTCATGTGGCGCATCAGGGTTTCCTGGGTGGCGTCGGCGCGGGCGACCTCGGCGGTCAGCCGGCCCTCGGCCATCGTGTAGATCCGGTCGCACATCCCCAGGAGCTCCGGCAGCTCCGAGGAGACGAGGAGCACCGCACGCCCCTCGGCGGCGAGCCGGTCGATCACCGTGTAGATCTCGTACTTGGCGCCGACGTCCACACCGCGGGTCGGCTCGTCGAGGATCAGCACCTTCGGGTCGGCGTGGATCCACCGCCCGAGGACCACCTTCTGCTGGTTGCCGCCGGAGAGCCGGCCGACCTCCTCGAGCACGGTGGGCGTCTTGATGTTCAGGCTGCGGCGGAAGTCCTCGGCGACCCGCCGCTCCCGGTGCTCGTCGACGGTCCCGCGCCGCGTCATCCGGTGCAGCGAGGCCAGCGAGATGTTGCGGTGCACCGTGTCGACCAGGTTCAGCCCGTACCGCTTGCGGTCCTCGGTCACATAGGCGAGGCCGGCCGCGATCGCCTCCGGGACGGTCGCCGTGCTCGCCTCCCGGCCGTCGACGGCCACCGTGCCGGCCACGTACCGCCCGTAGGAACGCCCGAACAGCGACATCGCGAGCTCGGTGCGACCGGCCCCCATCAGCCCGGCGATCCCGACGATCTCTCCCCGGCCCACCGTCAGCGACACGTCGTCGACGACCGTGCGCCGCCGGTCGACCGGGTGTCGGACCGTCCAGCCGCGCACGCGCAGGGCCTCGCGACCGGCGTCCGCGCCTCCGTACGGGGTCCGCTCGGGGAAACGGCGGTCGAGCGCGCGCCCCACCATGCCCCGGATGATCCGGTCCTCGGAGACGTCCGGATCGGCGTCCGGCGTGGCCCGGACCGTCAGCGTCTCGACCGTCCGGCCGTCGCGGAGCACCGTCACCGTGTCGGCGACGCGCCGGATCTCGCCCAGCTTGTGCGAGATGACGACACAGGCGATCCCCTGGGCGCGCAGCTCCAGGACGAGATCGAGCAGGGCGGCGCTGTCGGCGTCGTTGAGGGCGGCCGTCGGCTCGTCGAGGATGAGCAGCTTCACCTCCTTGGCGAGCGCCTTCGCGATCTCCACCAACTGCTGCGCTCCGACGCCGAGTTCCGAGACCGGCGTGTTCGGGTGCTCGCGCAGCCCGACGCGCCGCATCAGCCGGGACGCCTCGCGCATCGTCGCCGCCCAGTCGACGACCCCCCTCCGGGCGCGCTCGTTGCCGAGGAAGAGGTTTTCGGCGATGGACAAGTGCGGGACGAGCGCCAGCTCCTGATGGATGATCACGATGCCGTGGCGTTCGCCGTCCCGGATGTCCCGCAGCGCGAGGGGGCTGCCCTCGAAGAGGATCTCGCCCTCGTAGGAGCTGTGCGGGTGGACGCCGCTGAGCACCTTCATCAGGGTGGACTTGCCCGCGCCGTTCTCCCCGCACAGGGCGTGGACCTCGCCCGGGAGGACGGTCAGCTCCACCCCGTCGAGGGCCTTGACCCCGGGGAAGGTCTTGGTGATCGACCGCATCTGAAGCACCGGAGGCCGGCTCATGACAGCTGTCCCGCGGTGAAATACCCCTCGCGGACGAGGAGCTGGGTGTTCGTGCGGTCGATGCTCACCGGGTCGAGCAGATACGCCGGGACGGTCTTCTTCCCGTTGTCGTAGTCCTTCACGTTGTTGACCTCCGGCTTGCGGCCGTTCAGGACGGCGTCGCCCATGGCCACCGCCCGGGCGGCGAGCTTGCGGGTGTCCTTGAAGACGGTCTGGGTCTGCTCCCCGCGGATGATCGACTTCACCGAGGCGAGCTCGGCGTCCTGCCCGGTGACCACGGGCAGCGGGTGGCCGGGAGTGCCGTATCCGGCGCTCCTGAGCGCGGAGATGATGCCGATCGAGATGCCGTCGTACGGGGAGAGGACCGCGTCGACGCTCTCGGAGCCGTAGTTCTTGCTGATGAGGTCGTCCATCCGCCGCTGCGCGGTGCCGCCGTCCCAGCGCAGGGTGGTCGCCTGGTTCATCCGGGTCTGCCCGCTGCGGACGACGAGCTGCCCGCTGGCGAGGTACGGCTGGAGCACCTTCATGGCGCCGTTCCAGAAGTAGCGGGTGTTGTTGTCGTCCGGGGAGCCGGCGAACAGCTCGATGTCGTACGGCTTGCCGCCGGTCCTCGCCGGGGCGCCGAGCCGCAGCTTGTCGACGATGTAGCGGGCCTGCAGCTCGCCCACCCGCTCGTTGTCGAAGGAGGCGTAGTAGTCCACGTGCTCGGTGCCCATGATCAGCCGGTCGTACGAGATCACGGGGATGCCCGCGTCGTGGGCGCGCCGCAGGACGTCGGTGAGGGCCGAGCCGTCGATCGCGGCGACCACCAGGAGCCGCCGGCCCTTGGTGATCATGTTCTCGATCTGGGCGATCTGGTTCTCGACCTTGTCGTCGCCGTACTGCAGATCGGTCTGGTAGCCGGCCTTGCGGAACTGTTCCGCCATGTTCTCGCCGTCGGCGATCCAGCGCTCGGACGCCTTGGTCGGCATGGCGAGGCCGATGGTGCCGCCCTTGCCCTTGTCGGGCTGGTAGCGGCTGCCGCCCCGGGCCTCTTGGCCGCAGCCGGCGAGCAGCAGGGTGAGCAGTGCGGCCGCGGCGGCGGCGCGCAGCGTGGGGGTGCGCATGGATCAGTTCCCTTCGGTCGCGGGGAATCGGCGGAGCTCGCCGGGCAGCCGGGAGCCGAGCGGGGACATGCCGCCGCCGGCGCCGTGCCGGGCCAGCAGATCGAGGACGAGCCGGCCGCGCCGCACCCGCTCGCGTGCGGTGGCGAGGGCGTGCTCGCGCAGATGGGCGCCGTACGGGTAGATGCCGGCCGCCCGGCTCAGGCCGAACTTCAGATAGAGCGGCGCGCCACGCCGGATCAGCTCGGCCGTCTCGTACATGCGGACGTAGCCGCCGAGGTCGTCCGGTGCCTCCACATAGAGGTCCATCGGCGCGCGGCTGACCCGCCGGATCTCCGTGAGGTGGGCGAGCGCGAGGTCGGAGGGCACGTTGAGCGAGTCGGCGCCGATCCGCTCGTACAGCGCGTACGAGGCCGGATTGACCGGGCCGATCAGCGCGGACACCTTGAACGTGGTGTCGGCGGGCAGCACGCCTTCGGTCCGCAGCCGGTGCAGGGTCCACAGCACGCCCTCGTCGGCCACGAGCAGACAGCGCACACCGAGTTCCGTGGCGCGGACGGCGTCCTCGACGCAACCCGCGAGGGCGTCGTGGCCCCGGGCCCGCAGCCCGGCCCCGCCGGAGTCGGTACGGGTCGCGGCGCCGATGTCCCAGGTGCCGCGCGGTCCGGTGAACAGGCAGAGCTCCACGGAGCGTTCGCCGCAGGCGTCCACCATCTCGGTGATCTCGTCGTCGGTGAGCATCCACACGCCGCTGCCCTGGCTGATCCGGTGCACCGGCACGTCGAGCCGGGTGCTCTCCTTCAGGACCTCGGCGAGGGCCTCCGGGGTCTCGACGGACGGGATCTCCGTGCGCCAGGTCCCGCCGTCGGGGAAGGCGTGCGGGGAGGTGTCGGCGGCCTCGGCGGCGGGGACGGGATGGCCGATCCGGGCGAGCGCGGCGGCGCCGGGCCGCCGGGGTGGGGCGGGCAGAGCTGGCAGAGCGGTCACGGGAGGAACCCTTCCGTTCGAAATTTCGGACGTTGTTCGCGTCTGGCGGCACACGGCCGCACGCGGCCGGTCCCGCACCCGTCAGGGGAGCAGCAGCACCTTGCCGGTCCCCGGATCGTCGTCGCCCACCAGGGCGAGGGCCTCCGCGAACCGCTCCAGCGGGAACTCGTGACTGATCAGCGCCGCCGGGTCCAACAGCCCCTCGCCGAAGGCGGCCACCGCCCCCGCCCAGTCGGCGGAAGACGCCCCGAAGACGCTGCGCACCTCCAGCTGGCTGACCGAGAGGTGGACGGGGTCGATGCCGACGGCCCCCGCCGTGAACATCCCGGTGAGCACCACCCGTCCGCCCCTGCGGGCGAGCAGACAGGAGGAGGCGGCCGTGGTCGGCGCGCCGGCCGCCTCCACCACCAGGTCGAAGCGGCCGTGGGCCGCGGCCTCCGCCTCACCGGGCTTCAGCACCTCGGTCGCGCCCTGCCGCAGTGCCTGCCGCCCGCGCACCGCCCGGGGCTCGATCACCGTCAGCGAGGCGGGCGCGGAGGCGGCGAGCAGCTGGACGGCGAGCAGGCCCAGGATGCCGGCGCCGACGACCGCGATCCGCTCGCCGGGTCGGGGGCGGCCGGCCCGGACGGCGGCGGCCACCACGGCGGCCGGTTCGAGCAGCGCGGCGGCGCGCAGATCGGCCTCGTCGGGCAGGAGGTGCAGCAGTCGTGCGGGGACGACCACATGGTCGGCGAAGGCACCGGGCTCGGTGAACCCCGTCTCGGCGTACCCGCCGGTGCACAGACTGGTCTCGCCGCAGCGGCACCGCTCGCACGTGCCGCAGCTGCGGAAGCCCTCGGCGACCGCCTTGCGGCCCACGAGCGCCTGGTCCGCGCCCGGGCCGACGGCCTCGACGGTGCCCGCCCACTCGTGGCCGGGCACGACGGGATACCGGACATAACCGGGGGCGCGCCGCCCGTCGTACACCTCGCGGTCGCTCCGGCAGATCCCGGCGGCGGCCACCCGCAGCCGCACCTCGCCGGGGCCCGGAGCGGGGACCGGGCGGGTGACCAGCCGGTGCTCCCCGGGCTCCGGGACGAGCACCGCCCGGCTCACGCCCGGTGCCGGTGCCCGGATGGGGACCGGTGCCCCGGATGCTCCAGGAGCGACGCTCACTTGGGCGCCCTCCGCTCCCAGCCCTCGGCCCACAGGTCGAAGCGGGCGCGCTGCTGCGGGAACTCCGCGGCGGCGTCCACGTCCAGCTCGACGCCGAGCCCCGGCGCGTGCGAGATCTCGAAACAGCCGGTCTCCGGGTCGACCCGCGGCGCGCCGCGCACGATCCCGGTGATCTCCGCGTCGGCGAAGTCGTTGAAGTGCTCCAGGATCTTGAAGTTCGGCGTGCAGGCGGCCAGTTGCAGCGATGCGGCGGTGAGCACCGAACCGCCCACGTTGTGCGGGGCGACCATCACGTAGTGGGTCTCGGCGGTGGCGGCGAGCTTGCGGGTCTCCAGGATGCCGCCGATGTGCCCGAGGTCGGGCTGGATGATGTCCGCCGCCTGCGACTCGAACAGCTCGCGGAACTCGATCCGGTCGTGGATCCGCTCCCCGGTCGCGATCGGCAGGTCCACCTTGTCGGCGACCTTCTTCAGCGCCTTGAGGTTCTCCGGCGGCACCGGCTCCTCCAGCCAGGCAGGACGGAACGGCGCCAGCTCGCGGGCGAGCCGTACCGCCGTGGCGGGGGAGAAGCGCCCGTGCATCTCCAGCATCAGCTCGGTGTCCGGGCCGATCGCGTCACGGACCGCCTCGATCAGGGAGACCGCGTAGCGCGAGCGCTCGGCGTCCAGTTCGAAGTGGCCGTTGCCGAACGGGTCGATCTTCAGGGCCCGGTAGCCGCGCGCGACCACCTCCCGGGCCGCCTTGTGGTAGGCCTCCGGGGTGCGCTCGGTGGTGTACCAGCCGTTGGCGTAGGCCTTGACCCGGTCGGTCACGCGTCCGCCGAGCAGCTGCCACACGGGCACGCCGAGCGCCTTGCCCTTGATGTCCCAGCAGGCCGTCTCGATCACGGCGATGCCGGACATGACGATCTCGCCGGCCCGGCCGAAGTCCCCGTACTTCATCCGCCGCACCAGGTCCTCGACCGCGAACGGGTCCGAGCCGGCGATGTGGTTGGCCTCGGCCTCGCGCAGATACCCGAGCAGGGCGTCGGTGTGGCCGAGCATCCGGGTCTCGCCGACCCCCGTCAGGCCCTCGTCCGTGTGGACGAGGACATAGGTGAGGTTCCTCCACGGCGTTCCGACGACATGAGTGGTGATTCCCGTGATGCGCACGGCACGTGCTCCCTGCTGTTCGAGATATCGTCAGACGTTCGAAATGGTGGCGTGACCGTATGCAGCCGTCCCCGGGCTGTCAATGGCCCGCACGGCCATTGCCCGTGAACCACCGCCTGGTTAGCCTGAGTTCGTCATACCGGCCAATGGTCGGAATCTCGAACGGACTGAGGGGCGGGGTGGCGGCCATGGGGCGTCTCGTACCGGCGGTGACCAGGGCATTCGACATACTCGAACTGTTCCTGCAGAGCGACGACACCCTCTCCGCCCCGGAGATCACCCGGAAACTCGGTCTCCCGCGCACCACCACCCACGAGCTGCTCACCACCCTCGCGGCCCGTCACTACCTCACCCCCGTGCCCGAGCAGCCCGGCCGCTACCGCCTCGGCCTCCGCACCCACCAGCTCGGCAGCCGCTACGCCGAACAGCTCGACCTCGCGGCCGAGGGACGGCGCGTCGCCCAAGAGATCGCCGAGACCTGCGACGAGACCGTCCACGTCGCCGTCCTGGAGGACCTGGACGTCATCTACATCGCCAAGGTCGACTCCACCCACGCCGTCCGCATGGTCTCCGCCGCCGGCCGCCGGCTCCCCGCCCACTGCACCTCGGTCGGCAAGATGCTGCTCGCCTCGCTGCCCGAGGCCGAGCTCGACGCCCGTATCGACGGCCGCGAACTCGCCGCCATGACCCCGCGCAGCATCACCGACCACGGCTCGCTGCGCACCGAACTCGCCGCGATCCGCGCCCGCGGCACCGCCACCGAGCACCGCGAGTCCAACCCCGACGTCTCCTGCGTCGCCGCGCCCGTACGGGACGGCTCGGGGCGGGTCGTCGCCGCCCTGTCCATCTCCGTGCCCGTCATCCGCTGGAGCGAGGAGCGCGAGACCGAACTCACCGCGCTCGCCGCCCGCGGCGCCGCCGACCTCTCCCTGCGCCTCGGCCACCGGACGGCCCTGCGATGAACATCGAGGTCGCCGTGCGGGCGGACGCCGCCCTCGGCGAGGGACCCACCTGGGACGCGGCCGCCGCCCGCCTGATCTGGGTCGACGTCCTCGGCTCGCGCGTCCACGCCTACGCGCCCGCCGACGGCGCCCGCACCGTGACCGACACCGGGCAGCACGTCGGCGCCGCGAAACCCCGTACGGGCGGCGGACTCGTCGTCAACCTCAGGGACGGCGTCGGCCGCTACGACACCGACGGCACCTTCTCCTGGCTCCACCACGAGCCCGTTCCCGGCCGCCGGGGCAACGACGCCGCCGTGGCCCCCGACGGCAGCCTGTGGGCCGGCACCATGCGCTACGACGAGCGGGCGGGCGGCGGCGACCTCGTCAGGATCACCCCCGACGGCCGCGTCACCCCGCTGCTCACGGGCGTGACCGTCAGCAACGGCATCGGCTGGAGCCCCGACAACCGGCTCGCGTACTACATCGACAGCCCGACCCGCAGGGTGGACACCCTCCGGGTGGAGGACGGCCGCGTCGTCGAACGCCGCCCCTTCGCTGCCGTCGCGGCGGACGCCGGATTCCCCGACGGGCTCGCCGTGGACGCCGAGGGCTGCGTCTGGGTCGCCCTGTGGGACGGCGGCCGCCTGCACCGCTACACACCGGCCGGCACGCTCGACCGCATCGTCCCGCTGCCGGTGCGCCGGCCGACCGCCTGCGCCTTCGGCGGCCCCGGGCTGCGCGACCTGTACGTCACGACCGCCCGCACCGGTCTGACCGACCCGGAACCCCTCGCCGGCTCCCTGCTGGTCCTCCCGGAGATCGGGCAGGGGCTGCCGGCCACGGCGTTCGCCGGCTGACCGACCGCCCCCGCCCCTCCCGTCGGGTGTCCCTCCGGGGCCGTGCTCAGTTCATCGTCGAGCCGATCGTCGTCGAACCCGTCGTGAGGAACCTCGTCGCCGGCAGCGAGCCGTCCGACCTCCGCGCCCCGTACGCGGTGGTCGGATCGGTGGAGACGAAGGCCGGGGTGGCGATGCCCGCGTCCCAGTTGTTGCCCTGCGACACCACCGAAGAGCCCTTGCTCACCATGCCCGAGCCGTTGGCCACGGCCAGGTTCCTGCCCAGCCGGGCGGCACCGGTCGCGAAGTAGTAACCCCACTTGCCGTTCGCGTACGCCGTCGTCCGGTTGATCGCGATCGCGCCCTTGTTGCTGTTCTCGGTGAAGCCGTTCCCCGCGTTGGACCAGGCCGCCGCGTTGTTGACCACATGGGCGACGACCTCGCCGTCCCCGCCCAGCTTGTAGCCGTTGCCGTCGCCCGCGAAGGCGGAGTCCGACCAGCGGTTCCGGCCGTTGCCCCAGGCCCAGGTGTGCTCGATGGTCACCGGGCTGGACCAGGACCACAGGTCCACACCGTCGTCGGAGTTGTCGAACAGCCGGGCCCCGGTGATCAGGTTGTTGCTTCCCGAGCCGAACTTGATCGCCAGGCCGTCGGCGTTCTCCCCGTGGTTCGCGGCGTCGTAGTGACCGTAGGAGTCCAGGTTGCGGACGGTGTTGCCGTTGGTGTCGGCGCCGGTGAGGGTGAAGCCGGAGTCACCGCCGTTCCTCGTCGTGATCGAGTTCCACACCGTGCCGGTGCAGGAGGTGCAGACGACCGCGCTGTCCGGGGAGTTCTGGAAGGTGAGGCGTGAGACCGTCCAGTGGTCGGCGGTCAGTTTGAAGATCCATGAGCCGGCCGGCAGGTTCGAGCCGTCGATGACGACCTTCTCCGCGCCGTACGGCTCCAGCCGGATCGGCGCGGAGGCGCTGCCGTTCGCCGTGGACTGGAGGGTGGCGCTCGGATAGTAGGTACCGCCGCGGACCTGGATGACGGTGCCGGGCGTGGCGTTCCTGACCGCGTTGGCGAGATCAGTGGAGGTCGACACGACGAGGGTCGCGGCCTGGGCCGGGGCGGCGGTGAGCACCCCGACTCCGGCGCCGGCAGCGAGCACGGACAGGGCGGTGGTCACGCGCAGGGCGGAGCTCTTGACGGTGGTGCGAGACATGAGTGCGGCTCTTTCTCGTGAGGGGGGTCGTCAGAGGGGCGGATCGTCCGGGGGAGCTCAGGGGGCGGATCGTCGGGGGCGGAGCGTGGTGCGCGGGTCCCAGTCCCCGAGATACGCGGCCCGGGTTACGGACGCGGCCTGCCCGGCGGTCAGCTGGGGCCGGTCGGCGGGGACGGAGATCTCGGCGCCCGGACCGGTGTTGCGGTACTCGGCGAAGCGCTGCCGCTGCCACGGGAAGGCCTCGCGCATGTTCGCGTACGGGGCGACGGCGTCGATCCCCGGACCGAGCACGCTGTCGCGCACCACCAGCGACGGCCAGGCCGTCGGGTCCGAGCCCGGCACCCACGGCCTGGCCAGCTTGTAGAAGCCGTCCGGTGCCTCGCTCGTCACCCGGCAGCGGGACGCGAGGAAGCCGTACGGCGTGGTGCGCGCGGTCGACGGCGCGAAGACGAAGCCCAGCGGCGCGTCCGCCCGGTCCTCCCGCAGCAGCGTGTGGAAGCGGCAGTGCTCGAAGACCGCGGTCGCCCGGCCGAAGACGAAGTCGACGTCGCCCTCGACATGGCAGTGCGCGAAGTACTGCCGGGCGACATGGGACAACGCCATCGAGTCGGCGTACAGGGTGTCCTGATGGCCGAGGAAACGGCAGTGCCAGAACGCCGACCGGTCGCCCTGCACCTTCAGCGCGACCGCCTGCGTCCCGCTGTTGCCGGGCAGGTCGCCGCGCAGGAAGTCGTTGGCGAAGGTCACCCGGTGGGCGGTGAAGCCGTCGGCCTGCACGGTGGTGGTCGCCGACCCGGTCGTGCCGTACGGGGTGCCGTCGGGGCGGAGCGTACCGGCCGCGTTGTCGTACACCACGACGACGTCCCGGGCGTCCTCGCCCGCCCCGATCCACGTCATGTCCGCACGGGCCGGGCCCACCGCGACGGTCTCGCGGTACGTGCCGGGTGCCAGGACCAGCGTCCAGCCGGCCCCGTCGGCGGCCGACACCGCCGCCTGGACCGTGGTGTGGTCGCCGAGGCCGCCCGGGTGCACGTACAGCGTGCGCGCGGTGAGCCGCGCGGCGGGCGACCCGAACCGGCCGAACGGACCCGACGGGCCGCGCCGTTCCCGTGCGCGCGCCGCGGCGGGCGCGGCGAGGGCGAGCGTGGCGCCGGCGCCCGCGGTGAGCAGGGCACGGCGGCTGAACGAAGGCATGACGGAGCTCCTTCGGAACGGGGGAGGGGAAAACAGGTGGAGACAGGTGAGAGCGGGCGGGAGCGGGCGGGAACGGGCGGGAGGGTCAGCGCAGGGCGCGGCCCGCGCCCGCGCGGTGTCCGACCAGGCCCGGCACCGCCTGCGGCCGGTCGACCCGGACGCGCAGCGTGGGCGTCCAGCCCGCGTCCGCGCGCAGCACCTCACCGGGGAACTCGGCGTTGTGCACGGCGAGCAGATCGACCGCACGGCCGTTGACGAAGTTGCCCGACGTGGTGACCGGAGCGTCCTTCCACTTCTTGAGGATCTTCCCGGCCGGGACCCCCTCGGCGAGCGTGAACGCGTTCTTCTCCGCGACCAGCTGCGACTCCTGCCCGATGCCGAGCGAGTACGCGTACGCGGAACCCGGCACCACGAAGTGGTTGTTGTACGCGTCGACCTTGCCGAACCGGACCCGCGGCGCCCGCTCGACGACGTTCCGGAACAGGTTGTGGTGCAGGGTCACCCGCAGCTTCCCCCGGTCCGTGGCGCCCGCGCTGTCGCTGTTGCCGATCATCAGCGTCTTGTCGTGGTCGGCGAACACGTTCCACGAGGCCGTCACCAGGTCCGCGCCCCGCACGATGTCCAGCTCGCCGTCGTGCCGCTGGTACAGCTCCCCGTAGTACGACGGCAGGGAGGAGTCCGGGTGGGCCCCGTCGGTGAACGTGTTGTGGTCGATCCACACGTGGGTGGAGCCGTACACGACCATGCTGTCGTACTCGGAGTTCCACGCCCCCGTCACCCCGTCCGTGGGGTCCCACTGGGGGAAGCAGTCGAGCGGGCTCTCCAGGGTGAGGTTGCGGACGATCACGTTGTCCACGCCCGTGATCTGCAGGCTGCCCCCGGTGATGCCGGCCGAACGGCCGACACCGACGATCGTGGTGTTGGCCGGCACCTTCACCTTGATCGCCTGGCCCTGGCGTGCCGCCGACGCCGCCCGCAGGTCCTCCTGGGGGCCGCTGACCTCCTTCTCGTACCCCCACACCTCCGGGTCGTACGCGGCGAGGTAGGCGCCGAAGTCGTAGCCCGGCTCCTCGAACGCCGCGCAGCCCGCGGCCGTCGCGTCCAGCGTGCCCATGACCCGGACGATCCGCGGCTCGGTGCCCGGCAGGGCGAGCGCCGCCCGGAACTCCTCCCAGGTGGAGACCGTGAGGACCCGGGAGGCGACGGCCGCGGAGCCGCCGGTCGTCCCGGTGCCCTCCGAGGCCCAGCCGTCACCGGCGCCCAGCACGCCCCGCTCGGGGGAAGACGCCCCGTACCCGCGCCGCTCGGTCTGTCCGGCCTGCTCGGCCTGTCCGGCCCGTGCGACCGGCCCGCCCTGCTCGGTCTGCTCGGCCTGCGCATACGGCACCGGGCCGGCGACCGCCGCCGCCAGGGCGACCGCGCCCGCCGCCCACACCTTCCCGCCGTGCCGTGCTCCCCGTGCTTTCCCGTTGTGACCCATGCTCAGCTCTCCTCCGAGTAGGGCCAGGTGATCCACCCGGCGGGTATCCCGTCGTCCAGACGGCGCGTCTCGCGCGGCGCGAGGACGCCCGTGCGCAGCAGCTCGCCCGCCACCAGCCGGGCCACCTCGATCGCGCCCGGCGGGTTGAAGTGCGTGTTGTCCTGCTCGGCCGGCGTCCAGTTGAAGTACGTCTTCGTCGCCTGGGGCCCCAGTTCCTGCCACAGCGCGAGCGACAACGCCTCGACGTCGAGCAGCGGGACGTCGTCCTCCCGCGCCACCGCCCGCATCGCCGCCGGGTACTCCCCGAGGGTGCGCTGCGCCGTCCCGGCGGCGTCGAACCTGCGCCGCTCGACCGAGGTCGCGAGCACCGGCAGCGCGCCGCGCTCCCGGGCGCCGGTCACGAAGACCCGCAGGTTCTCCTGGTACGTCGTCCACGGATCGGTGCCGCGCGCCGGGTCCGTGGTCTTCTGGTCGTTGTGGCCGAACTGGACGATCAGCACGTCCCCGGGCCGTACGGCGTCCAGGATCGGGCCGAGCCGCCCCTCGGCGAGGAAGCTTCTGGTGCTGCGGCCGTTGACCGCGTGGTTGGCCACCGTGACGTCCCGGTGCAGGAAGAACGGGAGCGCCATGCCCCAGCCGGTCTCGGGCGCGGCGTCGGCGTACTTCTGGGCGGCGGTCGAGTCGCCCGCGACGTACAGGGTGCGCATACGGGTCCCCCTCGGGGCTGCGACGGCGGCCGCTGCCCCGGCCGGGGCGAGCGCGAGGCCCGCCCCGGCCGCCAGCAGACCGCGGCGGGTCACGGTCACCGGCCCAGGCTCTTCCACTCGGCCTGCGCCTCGTTCAGCTGCTCGGCGAGGTCGTCGAGGAAGTCCTTGGCGGACATCGTGCCGAGCAGCACCTTCTGGAAGGCGGGTTCGTTGTCGGCCTTCGAGATGGTGTTCCAGTCCGGCAGGTAGTACGGCAGCTGCACGATCCTGGTGTCGCCGCTGAACAGGGCCTCGGCGGCGAGCCGGGTCGGCTCGGACTGCTGGATCCAGGCGTCCTTCGCGGCCTCGGTGTTCGACGGGATGGCGCCCGCCGACCTGTTCCACTTGCTGTTGGCCTCGTGGGAGGCGGCGTACTCGATGAACTTCCAGGCCGCCGCCTTGTTCTTGCTGGAGGAGAACAGACCGAGGCCGTCCACCGGGTTGGAGACCTGCACCCGGGTGCCGTCGTCCTTGGTCGGGTTCGGGATGCCCCGGAACTTCTCCGTGCCGAGCGCCTTCACATGGTCCTGGTAGGAGCCCAGGTTGTGGTTGAGCATGCCGATCTCGCCGCTGTCCCACTGGGCGACCATCTTGGTGAAGTCGTTGTTCACGTCGGCCGCGGGGGTGGTCCGCTTGAACAGCCCGGCGTACTTCTCCAGCGCCGCCACGTTCGCCGGATCGTTGACGGTGGTCTTGTCGCCCTTCCAGAAGTCGGTGATGCCGCTCTGGCCGTAGACGGCGTCCAGGGCCTGGGCGACGGATCCGGCGCCGCCGCGGATCGTGTAGCCGAAGCGGTTCTTCCTCTGGTCCGTCAGCTTCTCGGCGGCCGTGTAGAACGCCGACCAGGTGGTGGGCTCCTTCAGGCCGGCCGCCTTGAACAGATCGGTCCGGTAGTACAGGACGCCGTTGTTGGCCGAGGTGGGGACGGTGAACAGCTTCCCCTGGCCGCCGGCCGACTTCACGCTCTCCACCATGCCCGCGTTGAGCTTCCCCTTGAGCGGGCTCGCGTCGACCCGCGCGTCCAGGGGCTCCAGGGCGTTCTGCGCGGCGATCCCGGCGAGCATGGCCGCGCCGACGCCGCCGACGTCGGGCAGGCCGCCGCCCTGGATGGCCGTGTCGTACTTGGACTGGACCTCCTTGGAGGCGATACCGACGTACTTCACCTTGATGTCGGGGTTCGCCTTCTCGAAGTCGGCGATGATCTCCTTCCATATGTCGGTGCGGACACCGCCGTTGTTGTCCCAGAAGGTGATCTCGCCCTTGCCCGAGCCCTCGCCGCCCTTGTCGCCGGCGGCGCCGCTGCCGTCGTCGCCGCAGGCGGAGACGGTCAGCGCGAGCACGGAGGTCAGGGCGAGGGCGCAGGCGGCTCTGTGCCGTCCGCCACGGAAGACGTTCATCGTCGGCTCTCTTCTCTCGGGGTCGTGCGGGGTGGGTGGGAGTACGTGGGGGTGGGGGGAGTACGTGGGTGTCGGGGAGTACGTGGGGTGGTGGGGGCGGGTCGGTGGCGGCGTAGCGGAAACGGCTCTACGGGGTGATGCGGAAGGCGGTGAACCCGGCCGTCCCGGCGTGCCCCGTCCCGGGCGGTGCCGCGGCGAACAGGCCGAGCAGCGCCCCGACCCACCGCCAGGGGGTGGCGGCGAATTCCTGACCGAGCGGAACGAATCCCCCGCCCGTGTCCGCCGCGAAGCGGCACCGGGCGTAGGCGGTCAGTTCGATCCGCAGGGATGCCCGGCCCTCGGGCGCGGGCAGCGACGGCGCCGCGTCCCGCTCCCGGTCGGCGTTGGCCGGGGCGAAGCGGTGGACGAGCCGCACCGAGCCGTCGCCCTCACGGGCGAGCCCGATCCAGCTGTAGGCGTCACCGAGGACCACGAGACCGGCCCTCGCCCCTGGCGCGGTCGCCCGGGCGTCCAGATCCAGCTCCACCTCCACTGCGCAGGCCCGGGCCGGCATCCGCTGGGTGAGGATCTGCGGCAGGGCCCGCAGATCGTCAAGGAGCTCGGTCCGCCCGCAGGTCAGCCGCAGTCCGTCGCCCGCGTGGCCGACGGTCCAGCCCTCCGCCGGGTTGGCCGTCCACTGCCACTGCCGGCCGAACCGCCCGCCCGGGAACCGGTCGTCGTGCGCGGGCGCCGACGGCGGCTGGGCCGGCAGGTCCGGCTTCGGATGGACCAGGACGGGCGCCCCGTCCCGGCCGAGCACCGGCCACCCGTCGGCGTCCCAGCGCATCGGCTGGAGGTGGACCACCCGTCCGTGCGCCCCGCGCTGCTGGAAGTGCAGGAACCAGTCCTCGCCGCGCGGGGTGCGCACCCAGCCGCCCTGGTGGGGGCCGTTGACCGGGGTGTCGCCCTGGGACAGGACCACTCGCTCCTCGTACGGGCCGGTGAACGACCGCGAGCGGAAGGCGCCCTGCCAGCCCGTGGCCACGCCGCCGGCCGGCGCGAGGATCCAGAACCAGCCGTCGTGCCGGTACAGCTTGGGCCCCTCCAGGGTGAACCAGCCGGGGATCCGGTCGGCGTCCACGAGCGTCGTCCCCGCGTCCAGGAGCCGGGTGCCGTCCGGGCTCATCCGGTGCCCGGTCAGCCGGTTGTTGAAGCCCGCCCGGGACTTGGCCCAGGCGTGCACCAGATACGCCTCGCCGCTCTCCTCGTCCCACAGCGGGCACGCGTCGATCAGACCCCGGCCCGCCTTCACGAGGTGCGGCTCGCTCCACGGGCCGCGCACCGAAGGGGCGTTGACCTGGAAGATCCCGTGGTCGGGATCGCCCCAGAAGATCCAGAACCGGCCGTCGTGGTGGCGCAGCGACGGCGCCCACACCCCGGCGTCGTGCCGGGGCGCGGCGAACGCCGCCTCCGGCCGCAGCCGCTCCAGGGCGTGTCCGATCAGCGTCCAGTTGACGAGGTCGCGGGAGTGCAGGAGCGGCAGGCCCGGGGCGCGTCCGAAGCTGGACGCCGTCAGATAGAAGTCGTCGTCGACCCGGACGACGTCGGGGTCGGACCAGTCGGCGGCGAGCACCGGATTGCGGTAGGTGCCGTCGCCCAGGTCCCCGGTCGGCAGGTCGTGCCATGCGTGCGGGTCGTGCGGGCCGTGCGGGTCGTGCGGGTCGTGCGGGCCGTCGGGAGCGGTCATGAGGTCACCGCCTCTCGGGCGAGGGCCGCGGCTTGCGCCCGGTCGAGCCGGCCGTCGGCCACCACGGTGACCACCCGCCGTACCACCGTGCCCCCGGCGGGGACGTCGAGCCTGCGGTCCTGCGCGAGGGAGGAACCGACGCCCGGATACTCGGCGGCGCGGACGAACCACGGATCCCGCCGGGTCTCCTCGTCCGCCCCGGCGAACACCAGGGTCCAGCCCTCGCCCGCCAAGGCCACCCAGTCGCCGTGCCGCCCGTGCACGGCGTCCTCGCCGTCCCCCGCCGCGCCGAACACCGCGGGCGCCGTTGCCTTCTTGGGCGCGCGCCAGAAGAACCCGCCGTACGCGGCGCCCGGCCGCCCGTTGGTCGCCGGGCTGCCGATCGAGAGCCCCGTCCCGGACGCGTCGGTCAGCGCGAAGCCCAGATCGAGTGCCCACGCCGTGGGGCTCAGCGCCCGCACCCGCAGAATTCGTTCCTCTCGGAGAACAACTCCATCGCCGGCCGTCCAGCTGAGCAGCTCGGTGAAACCGTCCGGGGCGAGCCGGGCGAAGCCCTCGTGCCGCTGGGTGCCGTGGTTGGCGAGCTCGGTCGGCCCCCGGCCGCGGACGAAGGTCCGCCCGCCCCAGAAGTTGTGGCCGGCCACGTCGGGCACGGCGACCGACACCCCCAGGTGGTGCGGATGGTCGGCGGGCACCAGCTCGCTGACCGGCACCCCGGCCAGGGTCGTCACCGGGTGCAGATACGGACGGGGGGAATGGTGGGGGGAGAGTCCGGGCCGGGTCGTGTACGAGGCCACGGTCCGCCCCGCGCAGCGCAGTTCCAGGACGTCGGTCGCGCTCACCGGACCACCGCCTCGGCCCGCCGCGCCCAGGGCGCGCCGAGCTCGGAGAACAGCCGCAGCGTCTCGGCGCTCTCGTCGACCAGCCGCCCGATCCCGGGCACCGTCCGCCGCTGTCCGCCCCCCTCCCGTACAGTCCGCCGGAACTCCTCCGGCAGCGCCACCGGGTCGGGGGCGCACCGCACCGCCTCCACCACCCGCATGAACGCGCCCGTCACCTCCGGCGGCACCAACAGCCTTTCGCCGGCCGTCACATGGGCGACCAGGTTCTCCAGCAGGCCGGTGCGGCCGTGGACGGTCTCCACCGGGCCGTGACCGGCCCGCTGGAGCAGCACCCGGTCCTGCTTGTACCAGAACGTGATCCGCCCCCGGCTGCCGTGCACCACCACGTACGGCTCGGCCGCCGTCTCCGCGCACAGCGTCGCCGCGACCGTCACCTGCGGGCCTGCCGCGGTGACGATCCGGACGCAGGAAGTGTCGTCCGACTCGATGGCGTGCGCCCGGGACAGCTCCGTCTCGATGTGGACGACGTCCTCGGCACGCGGCGCGCCCGCGAGCGCGAGGGCGGTGGCGACGGCGTGGGCCAGCGGGTTGGTCAGCGCCCCGTCGACGACGTCGACACCGTCGAGCCGCCGCCGCCCCGCCCACGGCGCCCGCCGGAAGTACGCCTCGTCGCGCACCCAGGCCCCGGCCCCGCCGACCCCGAGCAGCTCGCCGATCGCCCCGTCCTCGATCAGCGCGCGGATCGCGGGCACGGCGTGCGAGCCGAGCGACTGGAACCCGACCTGGCAGGCCACCCCGGCCGCCGTGATGCCCTCCGTCATCCGCAGGAACTCCGCGTACGAGGGGGCCGGCGGCTTCTCCAGGAGGAGACGGGCCCCGCGTCGGGCGGCGACGAGGGCGAGCTCGGCGTGGGTGGCGATGGGGGTGCAGACGATCGCGATCCGCGCGCCGGTGGCGGCGAGCAGCGCGTCGAGGTCCGCGGACTGCGCGGGTGCGTCGAAGCCCTCCAGTTCCGTGGCGTCCAGCGGGCTCAGCTCGCAGACCCCGGCGAGCCGGACGAGACCCGCCGCTTCCAGGCGGCGCAGCTCGGCCAGGTGCCAGCGGCCGTGGCCGCGGGCCCCCGCGAGGACCACGGGGACGGGCGTGAGGATCGGGTTGTTCGCGCTCATCCCTTCACCGCCCCCGCGCTGAAGCCGGTGACCAGCCACTTCTGGATGAAGGCGAACACGATCACCACCGGCACGGCGGCGATCACCCCGCCGGCCGCGAGCGCGCCGAGGTCGACGCTGTCCGCGCCCATCAGCGTGTTGAGGCCGACCGGGATGGTCTGCTTCTCCTGGTTGCTGAGGAACATCAGGGCGAAGAGGAAGTGGTTCCAGGCGTGGACGAAGGCGAAGGAGCCGACGGCGACCAGACCGGGCCGCAGCAGCGGCAGGACCACGATGCGGAAGGCCTTGAACCGCCCGCAGCCGTCGACCCAGGCGGCCTCCTCCAGGGAGTACGGCACGTTCCTGATGAAGCCGCTGATGAGGATCATCGACAGCGGCAGCTGGAACACGGTCTCCGCGATGATCACGCTGCCGAACGAATTGATCATCCGCAGCCCGGCGAAGATCTGGAACAGCGGCACGAGCAGCAGCGCACCCGGCACGAACTGCGAGCACAGCAGGGCCAGCATGAAGCCCTTCTTGAGCCGGAACTCGAAGCGCGCCAGCGCGTAACCGCCGGCCAGGGCCACCACCGTCGTCAGGAAGAGCGTCGCGACGCCGATGTACACGCTGTTCTCGAAGTAGGTGGCGAAGCTGCGCTCGGTCCACACCTTCTCGAAGTGGGCCGTGGTCATCGGCCACGGCACGAGCGAGGTCGAGCCGGCCGGGCGCAGCGCGAAGAGCAGGATCCAGTAGAAGGGGATGAGGGTGAAGAGCAGATACGCTCCGAGCGGAAGATAGATCTGCCAGCGGGGCACCTCGTCCCACGCCCGGTGCCGCTTGCGGTTCCGTGGCGTTCCGGGCGGGGCGGCCGCTTCGGCCCGGACCTCGATCCGGTCGAGGACGGTCATCGGTTCTCGCCTCCGAACTTGCTCAGGCGCAGATACACCGTCGAGCAGAAGAGCAGGATCACGAACGCCACCGTGGTCAGGGCGGAGGCGTAGCCGAAGTCATGGGCGTCCACGCTGGTGTGGGCGATGTACAACGGCAGGGTGGTCGTCTCGCCCGCGGGCCCGCCGCCGGTCAGCGTGTACAGCAGGTCCACGTTGTTGAACTCCCACACCGCCCGCAGCAGCGTGGACAGCACGATCGCGTCCTTCAGGTGCGGCAGCGTGATGTGCCGGAACTGCCGCAGCCGGCTCGCCCCGTCGACCTCGGCCGCCTCGTACAGGTCCTTCGGGATGGACTGCAGGTCGGCGAGGATGAGGATGGCGAAGAACGGCACCCCGCGCCACAGGTCGGCCACGATCGCGGCCGGGAAGACGGTGGCCGTGTCGGACAGCCACGACGTGCCGTACGAACCGATGCCGGCGTCCGCGAGATAACGGCTGATCCCCGTCTGGGAGTTGTAGAGCAGCACCCAGATCGCGGAGGTCAGGACGCCGGAGACGGCCCACGGCGAGAACACGAGCGCCCGGCCGAGCGCCCGCCCCACGAAGGTCTGGTTCACGATCAGCGCGAGCGCGAGACCGAAGAGCAGCTGGAGCGACACCTCGACCACGACCCACTTGAGGCTGAAGGCCAGCGTCCCCCAGAAGTGCGGGTCCTCGGTGAACAGCTCCGTGA
Organism: Streptomyces sp. NPDC012769; assembly: GCF_042901205.1. Lineage (NCBI taxonomy): Bacteria > Bacillati > Actinomycetota > Actinomycetes > Kitasatosporales > Streptomycetaceae > Streptomyces > Streptomyces sp. NPDC012769. The sequence continues at coordinate 1,028,165 of NZ_JBIBCP010000003.1, forward strand.
AGTTCGCGAGCCCCGCGAAGCCGTTCCGCCACGGCTTGGTGGGGTTGTAGTGCTGGAGGCTGTAGTAGAAGACGCTGAGGACGGGATACGCGATGAAGCCCAGCATCAGCAGCCCGGCGGGCGCGATCAGCAGATACGGCAGTCGGCGCGGGGGGCCTCCGGCGCGGCGGCGCCCGGGCGGGCGCACCGCCCGGGGCGGTGGGGTCACAGCTGTGGCCATGACGGCGGCTCCGTTCTGGTGCGGGGTGCGGCGCGATGGTGAAGCGCTTCGCGGATGACGTTCGGTATGTCGGACAGGTGGGACCGGAGTGCGGGCCGGATGCGGTCCGGACGGGGCCGGTACGGGGCCGGTACGAGGCGGAGGCCCCGTACCGGACCGAGGAGAAGAGGGGGGTGAGGTGGCGGCTCAGCCCGCGTACGGATCGGGCGTGACCCCAGGCCGGGCCAGGAACGCGAAGTCGCAGCCCGTGTCCGCCTGCGTGATCTGCTCGCTGTACAGGGCGCCGTACCCCCGCTCGTAGCGGGCCGGCGGCGGTGTCCACTCCGCCGCGCGGCGCGCCAGCTCCTCCTCGTCCACCTCCAGGCGGAGCGAGCGGCCGGGCACGTCGAGCGTGATCGCGTCCCCGGTGCGGACCAGCGCGAGCGGTCCGCCGACGTATGACTCGGGCGCCACGTGCAGCACACAGGCCCCGTAACTCGTGCCGCTCATCCGGGCGTCGGAGATCCGCACCATGTCCTTCACCCCCTGCTCGAGCAGGTACGAGGGGATCGGCAGCATCCCGTACTCCGGCATGCCGGGACCGCCCTTCGGGCCGGCGCCACGCAGCACGAGGACGTGGTCGGGGGTGATGCCGAGCGCGGGATCGTCGATGGTGCGCTGCATCGTGCGGTAGTCGTCGAAGACGACCGCCGGACCGGTGTGCTTGAGCAGCCGCTGCTCCATCGCGATGTGCTTGATCACCGCCCCGTCCGGGCACAGGTTGCCGCGCAGCACCGCCACCCCTCCCTCATCGGCCAGCGGCCGCCGCCGCGGCCGGATCACCTCCTCGTCGTGGACCAGCGCTCCCGCCAGCTGCTCGCGCAGCGTCGGGTGCGCGACCGTCGGCCGGTCCAGGTGCAGCACGTCCGTCAGCCGCGACAGGAACCCCGGCATGCCGCCGGCGAAATGGAAGTCCTCCATCAGGAACCGCCCGCCCGGCCGCAGGTTCGCGAGCACCGGCACCGTCCGCGCGATCCGGTCGAAGTCGTCGAGCGTCAGCCGGACGCCGGAGCGCCCCGCCATCGCGATCAGATGGATCACCGCGTTCGTCGAGCCGCCCAGCGCGAGCACCGCGGCGACCGCGTCCTCGTACGCCTCGCGGGTCAGGATCCGCGACAGCCGCACGTCCTCCCGGACCAGCTCCACGATCCGCATCCCCGACGCGGCCGCCATCCGGTCGTGCCCCGAGTCCACCGCCGGGATCGACGACGCCCCCGGGACGGTGACGCCCAGCGTCTCCGCCGCGGCCGTCAGCGTCGAGGCCGTGCCCATGGTCATGCAGTGACCGGGGGAGCGGGCGAGCCCGTTCTCCAGCTCGGCGAGCTCGCACTCGCCGATCCGCCCGGCCCGCTTCTCGTCCCAGTACTTCCACATGTCCGTGCCGGAGCCGAGGGTCTCCCCGCGCCAGTGCCCCGGCAGCATCGGCCCGGCCGGCACGAACACCGTCGGCAGGTCCACCGAGGCCGCACCCATCAGCAGGGCCGGCGTCGACTTGTCGCAGCCGCCCATCAGCACCGCCCCGTCCACCGGGTAGGACCGCAGCAACTCCTCGGTCTCCAGGGCGAGCAGATTGCGGTAGAGCATCGGCGTCGGCTTCTGGAAGGTCTCCGACAGCGTCGAGACCGGGAACTCCAGCGGGAAGCCGCCCGCCTGCCACACACCGCGCTTCACCGCCTGCGCCCGGTCGCGCAGATGGACATGGCAGGGGTTGATGTCGGACCAGGTGTTGAGGACGGCGATCACCGGCTTGCCGAGGTGTTCCTCGGGCAGATAGCCCAGCTGCCGGGTCCTGGCCCGGTGACTGAAGGACCGCAGGCCGTCCGTGCCGTACCACTGGTGGCTGCGCAGCTCCTCGGGACGCCGCCCCGCACCGGCGCTCATACCGGCCACCCGGCGGCTATCCCGGCGACCTCGGCCCGGACCGCCTCGGGCAGCTGGCGGCTCGGCGGCCGGATGTCGCGCCGGCACAGACCGAGGGAGGCCAGCGCCTCCTTGACGACCGTGACGTTGTCGGCGCTGCCCTCGGCCGCCCGCAGCTCCTCGAAGCGGCGGATCCGCTCCCACACCTTCATCGCCGCCCGATGGTCGCCCGCGCGCAGGGCGTGCAGCATCTCCAGGGACAGCGCCGGAGCGACGTTGACCAGACCGGAGGTGAAACCGGTCGCACCACCCGCGAAGTACGAGGGGGCGTACGGCTCGGCGAGCCCCGCCACCCACACGAACCGCTCCAGGCCCGCGTCCCGGGCGAAGCCGGCGAAGTGCGCCGCGTCGGGGACGGCGTACTTCACGCCGATCACGTTCGGGCAGATGTCGGCCAGCTCGGCGAGCCGGGTCCCGCTCAGCCGGGGGTTGCGGAGATACGGCACGATCCCGAGCTCCGGCACGGACTCCGCGATCGCCCGGTGGTAGTCCACCCACCCGGAGGCGGAGACGTACGGATGCACCGGCTGGTGCACCATCAGCATCCCGGCGCCCGCCTCCCGTGCGTGCCGCGCGGTCTCGATCGCGGTCGGCAGGTCATGGCCGACACCGACCAGGACGGCGGCCCGCCCGGCGGCCTCCTCGAGGGTCAACTCGGTGACGCGAAAGCGCTCTTCGGGAGTGAGGGCGTAGAACTCGCCGGTGTTCCCGTTCGGGGTGAGGGTGCGCACCCCCGCGTCGAGCATCCGGCGCAGCAGCGCCCGGTGGGTGCCCGTGTCCAGACCGCCATCGGCGGCGAACGGGGTCACCGGGATGGCGACCACGTCGGCGAGGGCGGCCCTCAGGTCGTCGAACCGCATGCTCACACCGTCTCCTCGGGCTCGGGGAAGGCGCGGGCCACGAACGAGGCGATGTGGTCGTGGACGGCCCGCCCGGCTCCCTCGACGTCCCCGGCGGCCGCCAGGCGCAGGATCTCCTCGTGCTCGGCGGCCTCCCGCTCCCAGGAGGGAATGGCCGCCCAGGCCACGGTGGAGACCAGGGCCGCCTGGTCCCGGACCTCGTCGAGCATCCGGCCGAGCAGCGGATTGCCACAGGGGAGGTAGAGCGCCCGGTGGAACTCCCGGTTGGCGAGCGAGCGTTCGGCCGTGTCGTCGGCGACGGCGGCCCGGCGCAGCGCCTCACGGGCGGCGTCCAGGGGAGCCCGGGCGGCCACCGTCCTGCGGACCGCCTCCGGTTCGAGGAGGAGCCGCACGTCGTAGACCTCGCGGGCCATGTCCGCGTCGACCATCCGGACCGTGACGCCCTTGTACTGGTTCAGCACCACGAGCCCGCTCCCGGCGAGGGTCTTCAGGGCCTCGCGCACCGGGGTCTTCGACACGCCGAAGCGTGCCGCGAGTTCGGTCTCCACCAGGGCCTGGCCGGGACTGAGACCGCCGGTGAGGATGTCGTGCTTGATCGCCTCCAGAACGAACTGGGTGCGGGACGGGATGGGGCTGGGGGCGGCGAAGGCCATGACGCACTCTCAGATCTCGCGTATCGCGTCTCATATATGACGTACGAAGTGCAACGCCGTTGAAGCTAAGGGGGCGTTGATGTTCCGTCAATGCTTCGCGCACGATTTCTGGAAAGCGCTTGCTGTCAACGCGGAACGACCCCGTCGGCCGGAGCCGACGGGGTCGCCGTGATGCGGGGGAGAGGGGTCAGCGCACGCCGAGCAGGTGCTCCAGAGCCAGCTGGTCCAGGCGCTCGAAGGCCATCGAGCGCTCCGCCGCGGCGCTCACGTCGAAGGTCTCGTACGCGGTCGGGTCGGCGAGCAGGCCGGCGAGCCCGTCGGCGGCGGTCGGGGCGGCCAGCTCGTCCAGACGGGAGGCGGCCAGGGCGGCCACGACCTCGGGGTCGGCGCGGAAGGCGGCGGCGCGCTCCTTGAGGATCAGGTAGTTGCGCATGCAGTTCTTCGCGGACTCCCACACCCCGTCGAAGCCGTCGGTGCGCACCGGCTTGAAGTCGAAGTGACGTGGCCCCCCGTAGCCGGCCGTCTCCAGGAGGTCGACCAGCCAGAACGCCTGGCGCAGATCGCCCGCGCCGAACCGGAAGTCCTGGTCGTACTTGATGCCGGACTGGCCGTTGAGGTCGATGTGGAAGAGCTTGCCCGCCCACAGCGCCTGCGCGATGCCGTGCGGGAAGTTGAGCCCGGCCATCTGCTCGTGGCCCGTCTCCGGGTTGACCCCCACCAGCTCGGGCCGCTCCAGGCGCTCGATGAACGCCAGCGCGTGCCCGATGGTCGGCAGCAGGATGTCCCCGCGCGGCTCGTTGGGCTTGGGCTCGATCGCGAAGCGCAGCGCGTAGCCCTGCTCGGTGACGTACTGGCCGAGCAGGTCGAACGCCTCCTTCATGCGGTCGAGCGCGACCCGGACGTCCTTGGCCGCGCCCGACTCGGCGCCCTCCCGGCCGCCCCAGGCGACGTACACGGAGGCGCCGAGCTCGACGGCCAGGTCGATGTTGCGGAGGGTCTTGCGCAGCGCGAAGCGGCGCACATCGCGGTCGTTGGCGGTGAAGGCGCCGTCCTTGAAGACCGGGTGCGTGAAGAGGTTGGTGGTGGCCATCGGCACCTTCAGACCCGTCCGGTCGAGCGCCGCCCGGAACCGCTTGACGACCCTCTCGCGCTCGGTTTCTTCCGCTCCGAACGGAATGAGGTCGTCGTCGTGGAAGGTGACGCCGTACGCGCCGAGGGCGGCGAGCCGCTCGACCGACTCGACCGGGTCGAGGGCCGGTCGGGTGGCGTCCCCGAACGGATCGCGCCCCTGCCAGCCGACCGTCCACAGGCCGAAGGTGAAGCGGTCGTCGGGAGTGGGGAGGAGGTTCTGCGGCATGTCCGGCTCCTTCGCGAGGCTGGCCGCCAGATTTGTTTTCTGAGATAACTAATACAGCCGGGGAGCCGTCGGGCGCCAGAGCCCGCACCCGGGAAACGAGAGGTGGCCCATGCCCGAGCGCCCGGTGGTCATCGGCTTCGACAGCTCCACCCAGTCCACCAAGGCGGCCGTCGTCGACGCCTCGAGCGGCGCCCTGCTCGCCCTCGGCCGCGCGCCGCACACCGTCACCGGCGACAACGGCGCGCGCGAGACCGACCCCGAGGTCTGGTGGAGCGCCCTCGCCACGGCCGTCGCCGACGGCCTGAAGCGGGCCGCCGTCCCGCCCGCCGCCGTCACCGGCATCGCCGTCGCCGGACAGCAGCACGGCCTGGTCGTCCTCGGCGCCGACGCCCGCCCCCTGCGCCCCGCCCTCCTGTGGAACGACACCCGCTCCGCACCCCAGGCCGCCGCCCTCACCACCGCCCTCGGCGGCCCCGACGCCTGGCTCGCCCGCACCGGATCGGTCCCCGTCGCCTCCATGACCGCCGCGAAGTGGCAGTGGCTGCGCGAGCACGAACCCGCGACCGCCGACCGCACGTCCGCCGTCCGGCTCCCGCACGACTTCCTCACCGAGCGGCTCGCCGGGACCGCCGTCACCGACCCCGGCGACGCCTCCGGCACCTGCTGGTACGACACCGCGCGCGCCCGCCACGACCCCGAACTGCTCGCCCTCCTCGGCCTCGACCCGGCCCTCCTTCCGACCGTCGCACCCACCGCCGCCACCCACGTCGGCGGCCTCACCCGCACCGCCGCCCAGGCCCTCGGCCTCCCGCCGGGCATCGCCGTCGCCGCCGGAACCGGCGACAACATGGCGGCCGCCATCGGCCTCGGCCTCGGCGGCGCCGACGGCGGCGGCGGACTCCTCGACCACCCCGTCGTCAGCCTCGGCACCTCCGGCACCGTCTTCACCGCCACCCGAACCCGCCCCGCCAGCCCCGGAATCGCCGGCTTCGCGGCCGCCGACGGCGGCTACCTCCCGCTCGCCTGCACCCTCAACTGCACCCTCGCCGTCGACCGGATCGCCACCCTCCTCGGCCTCGACCGCGAGGACGCCGCACCCGGCGACGGGCTCGTCCTCCTGCCGTACCTCGACGGCGAACGCACCCCCGACCTGCCCCACGCCACCGGACTGCTCACCGGCCTGCGACACTCCAGCACGCCTCCCGCGCTGCTCGGCGCCGCCTACGAGGGCGCCGTCTTCACCGTGCTGCGCGCCCTCGACGAACTCCTCGCCGCCTGCGGCCTCGACCCCGCGGATCCCGCCGTACGCGACCGGCCGCTCCGGCTGATCGGCGGCGGCGCCCGCGGCCGGGCGTGGACCGAGACCGTCCGCCGCCTCTCCGGCCGCCCGCTCGTCGTGCCCGCCGCCACCGAACTCGTCGCCCTCGGCGCCGCGGCCCTCGCCGCCGCCGCGGCCACCGGCGCCGAACCGGTCGCGCTCGCCCGCGCCTGGGGAACGGGCCAGGGCGACACCCTGCCGCCCGTGGACCGGGACGAGGAGACCTGGAGCCGCATCGCGGGAGTCCTGGACCGGGCGGCGCCCACGCTGCTGAGCTGAGGAGGGCTGGAGCCGGGCGCGGCCGGGCGGGTGAGGGGGAACGGCGGCACGCCGCCGCAGCTCGCCCTCGCGGGCGCTCGACGAGGAGGTCAGTAGGTCGGTACCCGGGCGAAACGCTCCGTGACGTGCAGGTCCGCCTCGATCCCGGCGACCGTCGCCGCCAGCTCCGGCAGGACCTCGGTCACGCACTCCTGGCGGGACCTGCGGCTGGCGTGCAGGGCCACGTTCACGGCGGCGACGGCCCGCCCCGTCCGGTCGCGCACCGGCACGGCGATCGACCGGAGCCCCACCTCCAGCTCCTCGTCGACCAGGGCGTAGCCGTCCCGTCCCACGCGCTCCAGGATCGCCCCGAGTTCGGCGCGCCCGGTCACGGTGTACGGGGTGAGGGCGCGCCGCTCCGTGCCGGCGAGGCGCGCGGCGCGCTCGGTTGCCGGCAGGTCCGCGAGCAGCACCCGGCCCATGGAGGTGGCGTACGCGGGAAAACGGGTGCCGAGGGTGATGTCCACGTTCATGATGCGGCTGGTCTCGACCCGCCCCGTGTACTGGACCTCGTCGCCGACCAGCACGGCGAGCGAGGTGGACTCGCGCACCCGCTCGGCCAGGGCCGCCAGATGCGGCTGGGCGATCCGGGTGAGCGTGGTCCGCGACAACGGCGCGAAGCCCAGCGAGAGCACGCCCGGGGTCAGCCGGAAGGCGCCGCCCTCGGCCGTCACACAGCCCACGTGCTCCCAGGTGATCAGGGCCCGCCGCGCGGTGGCCCTGGCCAGGCCGGTGGCCTGCGCGACCGCCGTCAGCGACAGTGCGGCAGGGCCCTCGCCGAACGCGGTGAGCACCGTGAGCCCGCGCGCCAGCGACTCCACGAACCCCCGCCCCAGCTCCTGCTTGGACGCCCCCGTCCAGGCGGCCAGCCCGGTCGGGGCGCCCGGCGTCGCCGCGGGCGTCTCGGTGGGCGCCGCGGCGGGAGTCGCCGAGGGCGGCTCGCCGGGTGGCGCGGCGGACGCCTCCCGCAGCGTCCGCTCCATGGCGTCGGCAGCCGACCGCAGCCGGGGGAGCAGCGCCTCGCGCAGCGAGGCGGCGTCGTGCCGGCTGGTGTGGCTCACGGTGCTCAGCGCGCAGGCGATCCGCCCGTCGGTGCCGCGCACCGGCACGGCGAGCGCCACGAGCCCCGGCTCGACCAGCTGGTCGTCCACGGCCCAGCCGGACCTCCCCGCCGCGGCGGCCCGCTCCTCGAAGCCCTCGGCGGCCGCCTCCCGCACCGCCATCGCGGGAAGGTCCCGGCCCCGCGGATCGGCGGCCCGTCGCTCGCGCCACCGCTCCCAGGCCCTTTCGTTCCACTCGGAGGCGAACAAAACCCCGGGGGCGGTACGTTCGGCGGGCAGCAGGTCGCCGATGCGGAAGCTCACCGCCATCGCACGGCGTCGGGTCGACTGGTGGACCAGGCGGATGCCGTCCCCGTCGGGGACCGCGAGTGACACCGACTCGTCCAGCTCCTCGGCGAGCGCGTCGGCCCGCCCGCCGAGCAGATCGGGCAGCCGCACCGAGGCCAGATAGGCGTTGCCCAGGTCGAGCAGCCGGGGCGCGAGGACGACGTCCCGGCCCTCGAACCGTACGTATCCCATGCGGGCCAGCGTGCCGGTGATCCGGTCGACGGTGGACCGCGCGAGACGAGTGGCGCGTTCGAGGTCGCCGACCGGCATGCGCCCGCCCGCGTCGGAGAGCCGGCGCAGCACACCGATCCCCCGCAACAGCGGTGTCACCGCCTCGGGCGGTGCGTCGGCAGCCGGGTCGGCCGTCGTGTCGTGCGTCGGTGACATCGGCCCTCCGGATTCGTGGCGAAGAGCTCTTCACTATACGAACAGCGAGAGGAGGACGGGACGGGGAACGGCACGGTCCGACACGGCGACGGCCGGCCCGGGTGGAAGGTCCTCCCCCGGGCCGGCCGTGCGACCGCCCGGAACTCAGCGGTGAGAGAGCAGGGACGCCGCCGGAAGCAGCCGGTCGTCGTAGCCGAACAGGGCCTGGTTCTCCCAGCCGTTGCCCGAGGACGGGTCCGCCGGGTCCCAGCCGTTCCCGGAGACCGCCGTCCACGCCGGCTCCCAGTACACGACCCCGAGTCCCCGCCCGGCCGGCACCGCCTCGACCACGCTCATCACGTCACGCAGCCACGCGGACTGACCGGCCGAGCTCGCCGCATAGCCCGAGACCAGTTCGGCCGTGGTGTCGATGATGTTCTCGTGCGCGTCCTCGCTGTCCAGCCGGAACGGGTACGCCGTCTCCACCACCAGGACTTTCTTTCCGTACCGAGCGGAAATATCGTCCAGGTTGGCCTGGAGGCCGGACAGCGGCCCGTGCCAGTAGCCGTAGAACGAGAGCGCGATCACGTCGAAGGGCACGCCCTGCGCGGTCGCGTTGTCGAACCACCACCGGTACAGGGCGTTGTCACCGCCGTGCGCCAGGTGCAGTGCGATCTGCGTCGACGACGAGACCGCCTTCGCGGCCGAGACGCCCGACTTCAGCAGGCCCGCCAGCTGCGACCAGTTGTCCGTCGACCCCTCCGGCCACAGCATCCCGGTGTTGATCTCATTGCCGATCTGCACCATGTCGGCCGTGGTCCCCTGCGCCTTCAGCGCGTTCAGCACGTCGTACGTGTGGCTGTACACGTCCGTCCTCAACTGGCTGTACGAGTGCCCCGCCCATGCCGCCGGCTTCGACTGGGCGCCGGGGTCGGCCCAGGTGTCGGAGTAGTGGAAGTCCACCAGCAGCTTCATGCCCTGGGCCTTGATCCGCTTGGCCATGGTGAGCACCCGGGCCTTGTCGTTGTAGCCGTCGGCCGGGTTCACCCACACCTTCAGCCGCCCGTAGTTGGCACCGGCCGACCTCAGGATCCCGAGCGCGTCCCCGCCGGTGCCGCCGCTCGTGCGGTAGGTCCCGCCGAGGTCCTCGCTCTTCTTCAGCGTCGAGACGTCCACGCCCTTCACGGTGAGGCCGGCCGTCCCGGCCGTCAGCGTCAGGTCGTCGACGTTGATCCAGTTGCCCGCCCTGGCGTCGGAGTTGACGCTCACGGTGCAGTTGCCGCCGTTGACGACGACCGGTGTGACGATCCGTATCCACGCCCCGTTGGGTGTGGGCGGCAGCTCGGTCCGCTGTTCGGCGGAGCCGCAGTTGCGCAGTGCGAGGTAGGCGGAGTTCTGGCCGCCGCTGGAGCGCACCCACGCACTGAGCGTGTGGCTGCCGTTGGCCAGCCCGGTCAGGTACTGGTAGGTCTCCACCTTGTACGCGGAGGCCGACCAGTGCGTCAGCCGGTAGCCGCCGCCGTGCCCGCCGGCCTCGGTGAACGACGCGGCGTTCTGTCCGGCGGCGGAGTACGTGGACCAGCCGGCGGGCGTCGCGGTCCCCGTCCCGTCGGCCTCGAAGCCCGCGTTGGTGAGGGTGCTCGCGGCCCGCGCCTCCTGGGCGGGCAGCGGGGCGAGCAGCAGAGCGCCGAGCGCGGCGGTCACGGCGGCGGCTCGCAGGGTCGTGCGTGGTGCGACGTGCATCGTCGAGTCCCTTCGACGTTGAAGGATGAGGAAATGCCGTGCGAGTGGTGCGGGGTGGTGCGGATGGCGCTGGGTTGTGCGAGGTGGTGCGGGGTGGTGTGGTGATGCAGGTCGTGCGTGCGGTGCTGGTGATGCGGCGCGCCACCGCCCGGCCCTGCGGGGTGACGCGGTGGTGCGGCTCACCCGGAGGCGGCGCAGCGGGCGGCCGCCCCCGGGGAGATCAGGGGGAAGGGGGGAGTGGCGCGGTCAGCCGTCCAGGCGGACGACCCGCACCGCGCCGGCCGGGACCTCCAGCTGACCGTCGACCGGCGTGCCGCCCAGGAGCTCGGTGCCCGGGCCCTCCAGCGGGACCCTCGCGTCCTCGGCGGAGTGGTTCAGCGCGAAGAGGAAGCGGCCGCCCTCGCCGGCGCGCCGGACGACCTCGACGTCCCGCGGCAGGGGGCGCGTCGCCAGCCCGGCGTCCTCGCACGCCGCGCCCAGGATCGCGTCCAGCGAGCCGGCGTCCGGGCGGGTGGAGACGTACCAGGCGGTGCCGCGCCCGAGACGGTGGCGGGTGACGGCGGGGCGGCCCCCGGCCGGCCCGTCGGCGTACGTCCAGACCGGCTCCGCGCCCCGCGGCACGACGAACTCGGTCCACACGTCCGCCGTGAGCGTGGCCCCGCCGGGGCCGGAGACGCGCGCCTCCTCGCCCGCGAGGAGCGGTGACCACTCCTCCACGGTGAGCCCGAGCACGTCCCGCAGGACGCCCGGGTAGGGGCCTTCGTGGACGGCGTCGTTCTCGTCGACGATGCCGGAGAAGTAGGAGACGACGAGGGTGCCGCCGTTCTCGACGTACTCGCGCAGGTTCTGCCCGGCGGCATCGGTCGCGAGGTACAGCGCGGGGACCACGACGAGCGGGTAGGCCGACAGATCGGCCTCGGGGTGGGCGAAGTCGACGGTCAGGTGCCGGTCGTACAGCGCCTCGTAGTACGCGTCGGCGCGTTCCCGGGCGTCGTGGTCCTCGCTGGGCCGCCACTCGAGGGACTGCGCCCACCAGGACTGCCAGTCCCACAGCATGGCGACGTCCGCCACGGTCCGGCTGCCCCGGACCTCGGACAGCGCGTCCAGGTCGGCGCCGAGGCCGACGACCTCGCGCCAGATTCGGGTGTCGGTCCCGCCGTGCGGCACCATCGCGGAGTGGAACTTCTCGGCGCCGCGCCGGGACTGGCGCCACTGGAAGAACATCGCGCCCTCGGAGCCGCGGGCGACGTGCGCGAGGGAGTTGCGGGCCATCTCGCCGGGCCGCTTGGCCGGGTTGCGGGCCTGCCAGTTGACGCCGCTCGTGGAGTGTTCGAGCAGCAGCCAGGGGGCGCCGCCGGCGACGGAGCGGGTGAGGTCGGCGGCCATCGCGAGGTTGACGTGGGTGCGGCGGCCGTCGGTGATCAGGTAGTGGTCGTTGGTGACGAGGTCGACCTCGCGGCCCCAGGCCCAGTAGTCGAGGGCGTCGCACTGGCTGAGCGCGGTCATGAAGTTGGTGGTGACGGGGATGCCGGGGGAGAGCCGGTGGAGAATGTTCCGCTCCGAGCGGAAGTTCTCGCGCAGGGTGGCGTCGGTGAAGCGTCGGTAGTCGAGCTGCTGGGCCGGGTTCCCGACGGTGGGAGTGAGCCGGGGCGGGTCGATCTGCTCGTACGTGGTGTAGCGCTGCCCCCAGAAGGCGGTGCCCCACGCGTCGTTGACGGCCTCGACCGATCCGTAGGTGTCGGCGAGCCAGACCCGGAAGCCGGCGGCGCAGGTCTCGCAGTAGCAGGCGCTGACCGGCACGCCGTACTCGTTGTGGACGTGCCAGAGGGCCAGCGCCGGGTGACCGGCGTAGCGGGCGGCGAGCGCGGTGGTGATGCGGGCGGCGGCGTCCCGGTAGGCGGGGGAGCTGTGGCAGATGGCGCCCCGTGAGCCGTAGGAGTGGCGAGCGCCCTCCCGGGTGACGGGCAGGGCCTCCGGGTGTGCCCGGTAGAACCAGGCCGGCGGCGCGACGGTGGGGGTGCCGAGGTCGACGCGGACGCCGTTGTCGTGCAGCAGGTCCAGGATCCGGTCGAGCCAGCCGAAGTCGTAGCGCCCGGGCTCGGGCTCCAGGAGCGCCCAGGAGAAGATGCCGACGCTGACCATGGTCACCCCGGCCTCGCGCATCAGCCGGACGTCCTCGTGCCAGACGCTTTCCGGCCACTGTTCGGGGTTGTAGTCCCCGCCGAAGGCAAGCCGGTGCAGCCCCTTGGGAGTGGTCCGCGGCATGTGTTTCTCCTGGAACGTCGATGGAACGGCGGAACGGCCGGCACAGCCGGAAACCTCGCTCGGCTGTGAACGTACACACACAACATCTCGATGTCGCAACGCAACATAACCGCACACGATCAACCATTGACAAGTGTCCGGAACGTTTCTCTACTGTGAACGCTCACAGATGCATGGCCGGCCTCTCCGTCCCCACGGAAGGCCCCTCACGGTCAGGGAGAAGCACCCCATGCCCCACGCGCTGCACCGCCGCCGCGTCCTCGCCGTCACCGCCGTCGCCACCGCCGTCGTGCTCGGCGCCACGACCCTCACCGCCTGCGGCTCGTCCGGCTCCGGGGGAGAGGACGAGGCAGCCTCCGGTCCGGTCTCGCTCACCTACTGGGCCTGGGCGCCCAACATGGACAAGGTGGCCGCGATCTGGAACGCGGAGCACCCCGAGATCCAGGTCACGGTGCAGAAGCAGGCGTCCGGCGACGACCTCGTCACCAAGATCATCACGGCCGCCAAGGCGCACCAGGCCCCCGACCTCGTCCAGGCCGAGTTCCAGGCACTGCCCACCCTCGTCAGCAACGACGCCCTGGCCGACATCTCCAAGGAGGTGTCCGGCGCCAAGGACAAGTTCGCCCCCGGCCTCTGGCAGCAGACCACCCTCGGCACCGACGCCGTCTACGCGGTGCCCCAGGACTCCGGCCCGCTGATGTTCTTCTACCGCACCGACCTCTTCCGGAAGTACGGCCTGAAGGTCCCCACCACCTGGGACGAGTTCGCCGCCACCGCCAGGGCCCTCAAGACCAAGGCCCCCGACAAGGACCTCACCACCTTCTCCGCCAACGACGCCGGCCTCTTCGCCGGCCTCGCCCAGCAGGCCGGCGCCCGGTGGTGGACCGCCGAGGACCAGAAGTGGAACGTCGCCATCGACGACGCCGCCACGAAGAAGGTCGCCGACTTCTGGGGCGGCCTGGTCGAGGACGGCGTCATATCCAACCAGCCCATGTACACCCCCGCCTGGAACAAGGCCCTCAACACCGGTGAACAGCTCGCCTGGGTCAGCGCCGTCTGGGCCCCCGGCACCCTGACCACCGCCGCCCCCGACACCAAGGGCAAGTGGGCCATGGCCCCGCTGCCCCAGTGGGACGCCGCCACTCCCCGCACCGGCAGCTGGGGCGGCTCCACCACCGCCGTCACCAACGACTCCCGGCACAAGGCGGCCGCGGCCAAGTTCGCCACCTGGCTCAACACCGACCCCGACGCCCTCGCCGCCCTCGTGAAGGAAGCCGGCATCTACCCCGCCGCCTCCGCGGCCCAGAGCGGCCCGGCGCTCGCCAACCCGCCGGAGTTCTTCGCCGACCAGCCCGACTTCTACACCCGCGCCGCCGAGATCGCGAAGACCACCGCCCCCGCCGCCTGGGGCCCCAACGTCAACGTCGCCTACACCGCCTTCAAGGACCAGTTCGGCAAGGCCGCCAAGGCCAGGTCCGGCTTCGACAAGGCCCTCACCGCCATGCAGGACGCCACGGTCGCCGACCTGAAGAAGCAGGGCTTCGAGGTCGCCCAGTGAGCAAGCCCCACCAGGGCGCACTTCGGTCGTACGGGGTCAAGGCGGCCCCGTACGGCTTCCTCCTCCCGGCCGTCGCCCTCTTCGCCCTCTTCTTCGCGCTGCCCATCGGCTACGCCCTCTGGCTCAGCTTCCACCGGATCGAGGTCAAGGGCCTCGGCCTCGGCAAGGGCGCCAAGAGCGAGGTGTGGGCCGGCCTCGGCAACTACACCAGCGCCCTCACCGACCCGGAACTCGCCCACAGCGCCCTGCGCGTCCTCGGCTACGGCGTCATCGTCGTCCCCCTGATGCTCGGCCTCGCCCTGTTCTTCGCGCTCCTGCTCGACTCCGAGCGCGTCCGGGCCCGCTCCTTCGCCCGGCTCGCGATCTTCCTCCCGTACGCCGTCCCGGGCGTGATCGCCGCCCTCCTGTGGGGCTTCCTCTACCTCCCCACCGTCAGCCCGTTCCACTACCTGCTCGACGGCATGGGACTCCCGCGACCCGACCTGATGGACGGCGGCCTGCTCTACGCGTCCATGGCGAACATCGCCGTCTGGGGCGGCACCGGCTTCAACATGATCGTCATCTACACCGCGCTGCGCTCGCTGCCCGCCGAGGTCTTCGAGGCGGCCAAGCTGGACGGCTGCTCCGAACTCCAGATCGCCCTGCGCGTCAAGATCCCCATGGTCGCGCCCTCCCTGGTGCTCACCTTCTTCTTCTCGGTGATCGCCACCCTCCAGGTCTTCAACGAGCCCACCACGCTCAAGCCGCTCACCAACGGCATCCCCACCACCTGGAGCCCCCTGATGAAGGTGTACGAGGACGCCTTCACCGGCGGCAACATCCACGCCGCCTCCGCCACGGCCGTGATCCTCGCCCTCGCCACCTTCCTGCTGTCCTTCGCCCTCCTGCGGGCCTCGAACCGTCGCACCACGCAAGGAGCACCCCGATGAGCGGGCTCGCCTCCCCGACGCACGCGCGCAAGGCGGCCCCGGCCGCCGGCACCACCCCCGGCACCCCGCAGGGCCCTCCGCGCACCCGCCGCACCGCCCTGCTGCCGACCGCCGCCCTCGTCCTCGGCGCGCTCTACTGCCTGCTGCCCGTCGCCTGGGTCCTCGTCGCCGCCACCAAGTCCGGCTCCGAACTCTTCTCCACCTTCACCTTCCTGCCCGGTGACGGCCTGGCCGACAACGTGGCCGAGCTCGGCGCGTACCGCGACGGCATCTACTGGCGCTGGATGGGCAACTCCCTCCTCTACGCCGGCCTCGGGGCCCTGCTCTCGACCGTCGTGTCCGCCTTCGCCGGCTACGCCCTCGCCGTCTACCGCTTCCCCGGCCGCGAGGCCTTCTTCAACGTGATCCTCACGGGCGTCCTCATGCCGCCCGTCATCCTCGCCATACCGCAGTACCTCCTCATGGCGGAGGCGGACCTGACGGACACGTACCTGTCCGTCCTGCTGCCGCTGGTCCTCTCCCCGTACGGCGTCTATCTCGGCCGCGTCTACGCCGAGGCCGCCATCCCCACCGAACTCGTCGAGGCCGGCCGCATGGACGGAGCCGGCGAGCTGCGCATCTTCCTGCGGATCGCCGTCCCCATGATGTCCCCGGGCCTCGTCACGATCTTCCTCTTCCAGTTCGTGGCCATCTGGAACAACTTCCTGCTGCCGTTCATCATGCTCGGCGACGACGAGAAGTTCCCCATGACCGTCGGCCTGTTCACCCTCCTCAAGCAGGGCGCCAGCCAGCCCGCCCTCTACACCCTGGTCATCACCGGAGCGCTCCTCGCGGTCGTGCCGCTCGTCGCGCTCTTCCTGGTCATCCAGCGCTTCTGGAGCCTCGACCTGCTCTCCGGCGCCGTAAAGTCCTGACGCACAGGGGAACGAGGGGAAACACACAGCATGAGCACAGCAGCGGGCAGGCGTCGTCCCGCGACGATCCACGACGTGGCGCGCGAGGCCGGTGTCTCGCGCGGCACCGTCTCGCGCGTCCTCAACGGCGGGCACTACGTCAGCCCGTCCGCCAAGGCCGCGGTCGACGCGGCGATCCGCAAGACCGGGTACGTCGTCAACCGGCACGCCCGCTCGCTGATCACCGGCAAGTCCGACTCGGTGGCCTTCCTCCTCACCGAGCCCCAGGAGCGGTTCTTCGAGGACCCCAACTTCAACGTCCTGCTGCGCGGCTGCACCCAGGCGCTCGCGGCCCAGGACATCCCGCTCCTGCTGATGATCGCGGGCACCGAGGACGAACGCCGGCGCAACCTCCGCTACATCGAGGCGGGCCACGTCGACGGCGTGCTCCTCGTCTCCAGCCACTCCGGGGACCCCGTCGTCGACCGTCTCCACGAGGCCGGCGTGCCCGTCGTCGCCTGCGGCAAACCGCTCGGCCAGACCGCCAGGATCGGCTACGTCGCCGCCGACGACCGCGAAGGCGCCCGGGACATGGTGCGCCATCTGTACGACACCGGTCGGCGCCGCATCGCCACCGTCACCGGACCGCTCGACACCCCCGGCGGCGTCGAGCGGCTCGCCGGCTACCGCGAGACGCTCGCCGCGTGCGGCCTTCCCTACGACGAGACCCTCGTCGCCACCGGCGACTACAGCCGCACGGGCGGAGAGGACGCCGCCCGGCAGCTCCTCGACCGGGCCCCCGCCCTCGACGCGATCTTCGTCGCCTCCGACCTGATGGCCCTGGGCGTCCTGAACACCCTCGACCGGGCCGGCCGCCGGGTCCCCGACGACGTCGCCGTCGGCGGCTTCGACGACTCACCCGCCGCCCTCTCCTGCCGCCCCCCGCTCACCACCATCCGCCAGCCCTGGGACCGCATCAGTACGGAGATGGTCCGCACCCTCCTGGCCCGGATCGCGGGCGAGGACCCGGCCACGGTGATCCTGCCCACGGAACTGGTACGGAGGGACTCGGCCTGAGGTTCCGGCCTCGGGTCGCTGGGCGTCCAAGGCGGCCCGGCGTCTAGGAGCGGCGGCGCGGCTTGCCGGAGCGACCGCTCTTGGGGGCCGCGCCCCCGCCGCCGGCCCTGCGGCGGGCACCCGAGCCCTGGGGCTTCTGCCCCTGGCCCTGCTTCCGGCCCTGCTTCGGCTTCTCCGCGCGGTCGGTCCTCGCCGTCTTCGCCGCCTGCTCGTCGGCGCGGCGGCCCCGCGAGCTGTTCACCGTGCGTCCCCGCACGATCCCGATGAAGTCCTCCACCAGATCGGTGGTGGCGTCCTCCCGCCACGACAGCGCCACCCGCGACTGCGGCGTCCCCGTCAGCGTCCGGTACGTGAGGTCCTTGCGGTGGTGGAGCCGGGCGAGGGACTGCGGCACGACCAGCAGACCGATCCCGGCCGCCACCAGCTCGATCGCGTCCGCCGTCGTCGCCGGCCGCTCGAACGCGGGACGCCCCGGGGGCGTCTCCCAGTCCAGGGTGTCGTCGAGCGGATGCAGCACGATCTCGTCGGCGATGTCCTCGACGGTCACCTCGTCCGCGGCCGCGACCAGGTGGTCCTTGGGGACCACGACGACGGTCGTCTCCGTGTACAGGGGGATGGCGCTGAGCTCCGTACGGTCCACCGGGAGCCGCACGAAACCGGCGTCGGCCCCGCGCTCGCGCAGCAGCCCCGCCGCGTCGCCCGCCTCCACCTGCAGCAGCTCCAGCGGCACGTCGGGCAGGCGCTCCTTCCAGATCCGCACCCACTTCGAGGGCGTCACTCCCGGCACGTACGCCAGCCGGAAGGAGGCCGCCGGTGCGGGGGAGGGAGCGGAGGAGGGGGCGGGGGAGGAGGAGGTTGCGTCCGAGCCTGTCACCAGGCCAGATTACCGGCCGTGGTCGGCGGGGGCGCACGTGACCGATATTCTTGTCGGTATGACGCAGCACCAGACCGCCCAGACGATGAAGCCCGCCACCGCGGCCAAGAAGCTGGGCGTGTACCTCGATGCCACTCCCGCCGACTTCCGCGAGGGTGTCGTCTCCCGCTCCGAGCTCGCCGCCCTCCAGACCGATCCGCCGGAGTGGCTGCGCGAGCTGCGCCGCGACGGCCCGCACCCGCGACCCGTCGTGGCGGCCAAGCTGGGCATCTCCATCTCCGGACTCGCCCGTGGCGGCGTCACGGAGGCCCTGACCACCGAGCAGATCGAGGCCCTCAAGGCCGAGAACCCGGAGTGGCTGCAGAAGGAGCGTGCCACCCAGGCCGAGGTCCGCAAGGAGACCGTCCGCATCAAGGAGAAGCGCGCCGAGCAGGCCGCGAAGGCCGCCGAGCGCGACTGAGCCCCGGCGGGCCCGTCCGGCGGAACCTTCCGGGCGAGGCCTGCCCGCCGGGACTTCCCCGCCGGGGCCTCCCGGCCTGGGGTCCCCCCCGCCCCCACGAGATCATTCCCGATCATTCCCGGCGGGATTATTCGGGTGCGGCGGCTCCGTCGCCGGTGGTGGAATCGCCGGATGCGACGCGAGACACCGACGACGACGGTCGACCGGGGCCGGTTCGCCCACGCCGTCACCCCCTGGGAGGAAGCCGCCTGGCGCGAGGCCGCCCTCGACTGGGCGGAGCGGCAGCTCGCCCGCCACGGCCTGCGGGAGACCGGCGCCCGTGAGGTGCGGGTACGCCCCTGGTCGATCCTCATCCGCTTCCGGACAGGACCGGACGAGCGCGACGCCGCGTGGTTCAAGGCCAGCGCGCCGGCCAGCGGCTTCGAGGCCGCTCTCGGGCACGCGCTCGCGCAATGGGTTCCCGAGCATGTCCTGACACCACTGGCCGTCGACCCCGAGCGCGGCTGGTGCCTCCTGCCCGACGGCGGGCCGCTGTTCCGAGAGGTCCTCGACCGGGGCGAGGCCGGGCCGCAGGACTGGCTGGAGGCGGTGGGCCAGTACGCGCGGATGCAGCGCGCCCTCACCTCGTACACGGACCGCATGACGGCCCTGGGCGTGCCCAGCGCCCGCACCGGGCACCTGCCCGACATCTTCGACGACCTCGTCGAGCACAACCCCACCCTCGACCCCGCCGCCCGCCGCTCCCTGCGGGACCGCCGCCCCCGGCTCCTGGACTGGTGCGCGGAACTCGACGCCGTCGGCGTCCCCGACTCCCTCGACCACTGCGATCTCCACGACGCCCAGCTCCTCGCGGCCGGCCCCGGCCGCTACACCTTCTTCGACTGGGGTGACGCCGCCGTGGCCCACCCCTTCGCCAGCCTTCTCGTCCCCGCCCGCGCCGTACGCGAACGCCACGGGCCCGACGCCATGACGCGGCTCCGCGACGCCTACCTGGAACCCTGGAACGACCTGGGCCCGCCCCTCCCGGAGCTCCGCCGCGCCGCCACCCTCGCCGTCCGCCTGGCCGCCGTCGGCCGCGCCGTCTCCTGGTTCCGCCTCTTCCCCGGCACCCCGGCCGCCGACTGCCACGAGGCGAGCGCCTACTGGATCGAGGAACTCTTCGCCGAGCCGGACCTGCTCTAGGACCCGGTCCGGGCGGGCCCTCCAGGCCCGAGAGCGGCCGGGCGGCGGGCGACGAGGTGCAGCAGTCGGGCGGTGTGCTTGTACGGCGCCTGGGCGGCGGTGGCGATCTCGAGCCGTTCCAGGCGGGCGTAGTACGCGGGGTCGTGCTTGAGCGCGTCGTCGGGGATGTAGTCGCAGAACACCCGGATCCCGTAGTGGTGCACCTCCGCGCAGCCGAGCTCCCGGAGCGTGTCGGCGAGGTCCTCGGCGGTGTGCAGGCGCAGATCGGCGTCGAAGAGGTCGGTGTGCACGCTCGTCGCGTCGAGCGCCGTGCGCACGGCGTCGGGGTCCATGGTGCGCACCGCCGCGCGCAGCGGCTCGGAGTAGCGGTTCATGGTGATGACGGACACGATCCCGCCGTCGCGGAGCGCCGCGACGGCCGTGCGGAGCGTCCCGGTGGCGTCCGGGGTGTAGGGCAGCACGCCGTGGCAGAGCACGACGTCGAAGCTCCCGTCGGCCAACTCGTCCGGCAGCGCGGCGACATCGGCCTCGACACAGGTGACGCGGTCGGCCACGCCCGCCGCGACGGCGCGCCGCGCGGCGGTCGCCAGCATCTCCGGCGCGTAGTCGACGACGGTCACATGGTGGCCGCGCGCCGCGATCCGGACGGCGTCCCCGCCGTCGCCGCCACCGAGATCGAGGACCCGCAGGGCCCCGCCGCCACCCGTCCCGTCGAGATGGCGCGCCAGATTGGCCTCGGCCACGGCGTACCGCAGCCGCCCCCACGGGGCCTCCTGCCAGTCCTGCCAGGCCTCGATCGCGGTGTCGAAGTGCGCGGAGTCCGTGGGCCGCTCGGTGCTGGGCGATGTCTCGGTCATGCGCCGACTCTAGGCCGCTCCTTCAGGCCCTCTGTCTGCGGTGGCGTAGGGGTGAGGACTTCTCCAGTGGCAGGCCCGCGTCACCAGTCGGACAATGGAGTTGCGCTCAACAGTGCGCTTTCCGCCATGCCTTGGTGCTCTCATGCGTTTCCGCGATGGACTCTTCAGTCCGGGCACACTCTGCGGCTTCTTCTGTTCGTCCTCAGCAGCTCGGCATGGCTCTGCACGGAGGTGTTTCCGATGACGAAACCTGGCGAGCAGCCAACCTCGACGGGGCCCCGCTCCCCGACCACATGGGATGTGTACTGCCCGGAGGAAGACCTCAACGTCCTCATGCTGTTCCCGACCAAAGAGGCCGCCACCCAGGCCGCAGCCGAACACAACGCTGAGTTCACTCCTCCGCACACGGCCCACTGGGCGGTGCACACGCCCAGCGACGAGGACCCGCCGCCGCTCAGTGAAGCGCAACGCGAAGCGTTCAAGAGGAATGAGTCCGAATTCGCCGAGTTGGAGAATCACAGCCGTTCGGTACGCGAGGCCGCCGAGGCCCGCCTGCGTGAAGCGGACTACGATCCTGGTGGTCCTCTGTACTGCTATGTCTGTACGTGCAGTCGGTACCTTTCACCTGACAACGATGGTGGTCTCGACGCTAGGTGTCAGCGGGAATTCTGTCAGCACACGTCGATGCAGCATGCCTGAGGCAACGGGGTCCGAGCGTTGAGGGATCACCGACTGGATCCCGCGCCGGGGGAGACGGTTGCGGAAGCCGTCGTGCTTCCCTCACTTCGTTCCGCTCCGTGCGGAACAAAACCCAGCGCGAGCAGCGGCAACGCCCCCAGGACCAGCCACGGCGCCGCGCCGCCGAGGTCGAGGAGCGCGCCCACCGGTGCGCCGGCCGCGAGGACGACGAGGCCGGAGAGGGACGAGAGGGCGCCGGTGAAGAGGCCGAGGCGGCGCTCGTCGACGAAGTCCGGCAGCAGGGCCCGGGTCGCGGGCAGCACCAGCATCTGACCGAGCGTGAGCAGGACGGTGAAGGCCACCGCCGCCCCCACGCCGGGCCACTCCCGCAGCACCGCCGTCGCACCGAACGCACCGGCGATCAGCAGCAGTCCCGCCCGCACCATGCCCGTACGGCTCAACCGGGCCGCGGCGAGCCGCTCCAGGGGCGCCGAACCGCACACCACCAGTGCTGACGACAGCGCGAACAGCCACCCGAGGGCCGCCTGCGAACCCGTCGCCCGGTCGAGTTCCGCGGGCAGCGCCAGATACAGCTGGTTGTACGCCAGCAGATAGGTGGCGTACGCGAGCGTGAGCAGCAGGAAGCGACGGTTGCCGAGCACGAGCCGCGCCGCCGCCACCGCTCCGCCGCCGGCCGGAGGCGTCCCGTCTCCACCGCCGCTCCGCGGCATCAGCCACAGGTGCGCGGCGAGCACCAGCACGAACACGGCCGCCCCGACGAGGCAGGCGGTGCGGAAGGCGCCGTCCCCGCCCGCGTACAGCAACAGCGTGCCGATCACCGGGCCGAGCAGGGCGCCGGCCTGGCCGCCGGCCGAGAAACGGGCGAGGGAGCGGGTGCGGCGGGGTCCGCCGGAGCGCTCGACGCGCAGCGCCTCACGGGCCATCTCGGACTCGACGGCGGGGGAGAAGAGCGCCGCGGCGAAGCCGACGAGGACCACGGCACCGATCACCGTCCCGGCGCTCGCCGCCCCCGCCAGCCAGCAGAACCCGGCCACCCGCAGCGCACACCCCACGAGCACCACGGGCCGTGGCCCGTACCGGTCCGTGAGCGCCCCGCCGACGACGAACAGCCCCTGCTGACTGAAAGTGCGCAGCCCGAGCACCAGTCCCACCATGGCCCCGCCCAGTCCGAGCGTCCCGCCGAGGTGATCGGCGAGATAGGGCAGGACGGCGAAGAACCCCACGTTGAAGCAGAACTGACTTGCTATCAGCAGGCGGGCGAGCGGAGTCACGGCACCAGCCTTCCGTCGCGCATGCGCAGCACGCGCTCGCAGACGTGCCGGACCGCCGCGTGGTCATGGGAGATGAAGAGGAAGCCGAGGCCGAGCCTGTCCTGAAGGTCCATCAGCAGGTTGAGGATCCCCGCCCGCAGGGAGGGATCGAGCGCGGAGGTCGGCTCGTCGAGCACCAGCAGCTCCGGCCGCAGCGCCAGCGCGCGGGCGATGACGACCCGCTGGCACTGGCCGCCCGACAGCTCGTGCGGAAACCGCCGCCCGTGCGCGGGATCGAGGCCCACAAGTCCGAGGAGCTCATCGACCCGGTCCTGACCGTCCTCGGCCGACCGGCGCCCATGCACCCGCAGCGGCTCCGCGATCTGTTCCCGCACCCGGCGGCGCGGACTGAGCGAGCCGTACGGGTCCTGGAACACCGGCTGGAACCGGGGACGCAGGCGCCGGAGGTCGCGCTCCCGCAGGGCGGTGAGCTCGACCCCGTCGAACCGGACCGACCCCGAGTGCGGCCGCAGCAGCCGCAGCACCGCCCCGGCCGTCGTCGACTTGCCGCAGCCCGAAGGGCCGACGAGACCGACCGACTCCCCGGCGGCGACCTCGAAGGACACCCCGTCGACGACCGGTCGCTCCCCGTACCGCACGACCAGATCGCGCACCTCCAGGAGGCTGCGGTTCAGGCCACCGGTCACGCCCCCGCTCATGCCGCCTCCCCGAACGGGTGGTGGCAGGCGACGGTCCGGCCGTCGACCGGCCGGGCCGTCGGCTCCGTACCCCGGCAGAGGTCGCCCGCGTGCGGGCAGCGGGGCGCGAACGCACACCCCGCTGCCGCCGCCCCGGGAGCCGGCGGGCCGCCGGCGAGCACGGGCAGCCGTGAACGGTGGGGCAGCCCGGCCGTCGGCAGGGAGGCCAGCAACCCGCGCGTGTACGGAGCGACCGGTCGCCCCAGCACCAGCTCGGCGGAACCCGCTTCGACGATGCGCCCCGCGTATGTCACGGCCACCCGGTCGGCATGCCGTCGTACCGCCTCCAGGTCGTGGCTGACCAGCAGCAGCGCAGCGCCGGCCGCCGCGCACCGCTCCCGCAGCAGCGCCAGCACCTGCTCCTGCCGCTCCGGGTCGAGCGCCGTCGTCGGTTCGTCGGCCACGACCAGTTCCGGACCGTTGACCAGGGCCATCGCGATCACGGCACGCTGCCGCATGCCGCCCGACAGCGCGTGCGGAAAGGCGGCGGCCGCGTCCGCCGTCAGACCGACCCCGGCCAGGGCCCGGCGGGCGACGGCCAGCGCCTCCGTCCGCCGCACCCGCGCCACCGCCCGTACGGCGAAGGCCAGTTGGTCCTCGACGCGGTGCACGGGTGACAGCGCCGACATCGCGTCCTGCGGGATCCACGCCAGGCTCCGGCCGAGATCGGCCGAGGTGACGGCCCTGCCCCGCAGCAGCACCCGGCCGTGGACATCGGCTCCGCGCGGCAGCATCCCGAGCAGCGCCCGCGCCGTCAGGGACTTGCCGGCACCGGACTCGCCCACCAGGGCGAGCACCTCACCGGCCCACAGCTCGAAGGACACTCCGCGCACGGCCTCGCCGTCGGCGAAGCCGATCCGCAGACCGTCCACCCGCAGCAGGGGCCTGGCGAGGTCGGAGCTGCCAGGGGAGTCGGAACGGCCAGGGCAGGCGGGGGAGTCAGACGGGGGGAGCGGCAACGGGCCGGTCCTTCCTCGGTGCGACAGCGGAATGGAGACGGAGACGGAGCGGGAGACTACGGAGCATCCGGGAACGGGAACGGGGGCGTGCGCCGGTACCGTGGCGGCCCGGAGCCACCCCGTACGACGACAGGCAGACCGCGAGCGCGGCGAGGAGCGCCAGCGCCACCGCGGGGGCGAGCGCGGCGACCGGCGCACGCTCGACGTAGTCGGCCGACTCGTCGAGCAGCAGCCCCCATTCGGGCGACGGCGGCCGGGCCCCGAGGCCCAGGAAGCCGAGCGACGCCAGCGCGAGCGCGATGCCGGGCAGCCGCAGCACCGCGTGCCGGGCGACCGGCCCCGCGACCGACGGCAGCACGTGCCGGGTCCAGATCCACAGCGGCCGCGCGCCGATCGCCCGCTGCGCCACCAGGAACCGGGAGGCCCGCGTCTCCTGGATCAGCGCCGCCGCGTGCGCGGCGAGCGGCGGCCAGGACACCAGCGTCACGGCGAGGGCCGCCGCCCCGCTTCCCGGGCCGGTCACGGCCGCGACGAGCAGTCCGGTGAGCACCGGCGGCAGCGCGTTGGCGATGTCCGCGAGCCCGGTCGCGACTCCGGGGACGAAGCCGAGCACGAGCGCGACCAGCCAGCTCAGGAACGTCACGGCTACGGCCGTGCCGACCGTGGCCGCCGCGCCGTGCCCGAGGCGGGCGAGCACGTCCCGGCCGAGCGCGTCCGCACCGAGCGGATGCGCCGCCGAGGGCGCGGCGAGCCGGGCCGCCAGATCGACCGCGTACGGATCGCGCAGCAGCCCCCAGCCGATCACACCGGCCAGGACCGCCGCCAGCGCCACTGGCACGGCGGGAGGGATCCGGTGCGCGCGTGGCGACGGCAGCCCGAGCCCGGCCTCGCGCAGGGCGGGCCCGAGCAACCGGCGCCGGACCAGCGCCGCCGCCGTGCCGGCGAGCAGACCGAGCGCGAGCAGCGCCAGTACGCATCCCTGGAGCAGCGGCAGGTCCTGCGACGTGGCCGCGCCCAGTGCCGTACGGCCGATCCCGGGCACGGCGAACACCGTCTCGACGGCGACCGCGCCCCCGGTCAGGCCGACGGCCACCATGCCGAACTGCCCGGTGAGCGCGGGCAGTGCGCGGCGCAGCGCGGCGGCGGTGATCCGCCCCCGCCCGGTTCCGGCGCCGCGCCACAGCTCGACCCAGCGTTCGTCGAGGACGGCCGGGAGGGCGTCGGCGACCAGCCGGCCGAGCAGCGCGCCCGCGGGAATCCCGAGGGCCAGCGCGGGCAGCACCAGATGGGCCGGGCCCGCCCAGCCGGAGGTGGGCAGCCAGCCGAGCCACACGCCGACGGTGAGCAGGAGGAGGAGGGAGAGCAGGAACTCGGGCATCGCCGCGAGCACCGCCGCCCCCGCCCCGCTGGTGGCCCGGCCGCGGAGCAGGACCGGAGCGGCGAGCAGCGTCCCGACCAGGACGGCGACCACCAGGGCCGCGCCCATCAGCGTCAGCGACACCCCGAGCCCGGCCGTCACCGACGGCAGGACCTCGGCGCCCGACACCCACGAGACCCCCAGATCGCCGTGGAGCAGCCGCGCGAACCAGCCGCCGAGCAGGCCCGACGGGCCCGCGTCCAGGCCGAGATCGGCGCGGATGGCGGCGAGCGCCTCGGGCGTCGGGGCCTGCTCGGCGGACCGCGCGCGCAGCAGGGCGAGCGCCGGGTCCTTCCCGGACAGCCAGGGCAGCAGTCCGACGGCGGTCACGACGGCGGCCAGTGCGAGTGCCCGGGTGGCTCCCGCCCGTACGGCCGCCGGGCGGACCGCCGGCGACCGGGTTCGGGTCCGGGGCGGCCGGACGGCCGTGAGGGCCGTAGCCGTCGCCGTCGCCGTCGCCGGGGCAGAGGCAGGGGCAGGGGCAGGGGCCGGAGACGTCGTCGTACGGTCGGCCGCTTCTTGGCAAACGGGCGGCTTCACCGTACGTGCGTGTCGACGGTGACCAGTTCGCGCTCGCGGGGATCGTGCGCGGCGCCGACGACGTGGGCGGCGTCGCCCTGGATCACTCGCTCGTGCAGCAGCGGCACGGCCGCGTCGGTGGCCAGCACGGCGGCCTCGGCGGCGATGGCGGCCCGCCTGCGGGCGTCGCCCGAAGGAGTCGCCGAAGCGGTGGCGAGCGCGGAGTCGACGGCGGGGTCGGAGAGCTGGGAGATGTTGAAGGAGCCGTCGCCCGCGAAGTCGCTGTAGAGGTAGGCGGCGGGGTCGCCCGAGTCCAGCACGGTGGCCCGCGACAGGACGAAGGCGTCGAACTTCCCTGCCAGGGCGTCGGCTTCGATGTGCGCGTACTCGCGCACATCCAGTTTCACCGTGAACCCGGCCTCGCGCAGCTGCTGCTGGAGGAGCTGGGCGACCTCGGGCAGCTCGGCGCGGTCGGTGAAGGTGCCGATGGTGATCGTCGCGCCCTTCGGTTCGGCGGGGGCCGTGCGCCGTACCGGCGTGCGGAGCTTCGCCGCCCACGGCAGCGCGGGGCCGAGCAGCCCGCCGGCGAGGTCGGCGCGGCCCTCGTAGACGCCGGACACGAGGGTGCGGGCGTCGACGGCCGCGCGGGCCGCGGCCCGCAGCGCCGGGTCGCGGAAGGGGCCGCGCTCCGTGTTCAGGTAGAGGGTGTTGGTCCGGGGCATGGGGACCTCGGTGATCAGCTTCTTGTCGAGGAGGCCGGCCTGCGAGACGGGGACCGCCTCGACGATGTCGGCCTCGCCGCTGCGCAGCGCGGCGGCGCGGGCGGTGCCGTCGGGCACGTACCGCACGTCGATGCCCGCGGCCTTGGCCCGGCCGCCCCAGTAGCGGTCGTATCGGTCGAGGGTCGCCGAGGCGGTGCCGTCGGCGCGCACGAGCACGAACGGGCCGGTCCCGGCACCGACCGGGTCGACGCTCCTGCCCTTGTACGCCTTGGCGGCCAGGATCGACAGCTGCGGCGAGCTCAGCCGCTGCGGTACGAGCGGGTCGTCCTGGGCCGTGGTCACGCTGACCGCACGGGGGCCGTCCGCGCGGACGGTGAGCTCGACCCCGTCGAGGATGCGCGGCTTGGGGGAGGCCTGCGCGGCGGTGGTGAGGGAGCGGACGACGTCGGCGGGGGTGAGCGGGCTGCCGTCGTGGAAGGTGACGCCCCCGCGCAGGGTGAAGGTCCAGGTCCGGCCCTGCCGGCGCCAGTCGGTGGCGAGTGCGGGGACGGCGTTGCCGTCGGGGTCGAGCCGGACCAGCGTCTCGGCGGTGGACCAGCGCGACAGCTTGAAGGCGTCGTCCGAGAGGGGGGAGAGCCCGGACCGGGGCGGCTGCATCATCGCGACCCGTATGCGCCCGCCGTCCGCGCCCTTGCCCCCTTCGCCGGTCGGCGAGCCGCTGCCGGCGAAGCAGCCGCCGAGCAGGGCCGAAGCGGTGGTGACGGCGACGGCGGCGAGAAGGCCGCGGCGGACGGAGGAGGCATTTCCGAGCAGGCGAGACACGAGGGGTCCTCAAAGGAGCGGGGTGCGGTGATGCCCCGACCTTAGCAGAATGAAAATCATTCTCGTTAAGCGCTCTTCCCGTCACTCCCGTCCAGCGCTGGCGAGCCGCGCCGGTACGGACTCCCGCAGCGCCCGGGTGAGCGCCGCGATCGCCGGATGCGGGCCGGCGCCGCCGCGGAAGGCGATCCGTGTGCGGCGACGGACCGGCAGTGCGGTCAGGCACACGCCGGGCGGCGGGTCGGTCGCCCCCAGCTGCGGTACGACGGCCACGCCCTGGCCCACGCCGACGAAGGCCAGCACCGTCGCGAACGCGTCCACCTGGTGACGCACCCGCGGCACGAACCCGGCCGCCCGGCAGACCTGTTCGGTCACCGCCCGGCACACCGTGTCCGGAGCCGCCATGATCCAGGGCGCGTCCCTCCAGTGCGCCAGCAGCGCCAGTCCGTCGAGCCCGTCGGGGGCGGGGCAGGGAGAGGCCAGATACATCTCCTCCTCGCACAACGCCTCGGCCGCCAGGCCCGGTTCGAGCGGAGTCGGCACGAGGTCGTAGTCGTGGACGAGCGCCACGTCCAGGTCCCCCGCCCGCAGGGCGTGCGCCACCCCGGCCGGATCGGTCTCGGACACCATCGGTTCGAGGGCCGGATGCCGGGCGGCCAGCAGCATCAGCGCCGCCGGCAGGATCGCCTGGGTCGCGGTGGGGAAGGCACCGATCCGCAGCGGTCCCGCCGGGCCGTGCCGCGCCTCCGCGAGTTCGGCCGCCGCCCGCTCCAGGCGTTCGAGCACTGCCTCCGCGTGGCCCACCAGCTTCTCGCCGGCCGGAGTCAGCCGCACCCGGCGCCCGGACCGTTCGAGCAGGGCCACCCCGGCCTCCCGTTCCAGGGTGCCCAGTTGCTGGGAGACAGCCGACGGGGTGAAGGACAGGGCCTCGGCCACGGCGGCGATGGTGCCGCGCAGGGCCAGTTCGCGCAGCAGGCGCAGACGTCGTACATCGAGCATCAGCTCAGCTTACGGTTCGCGTCACAAACGCGAACTGGACCTGGAGGTCGGAGGAGACCACTCTCTACGGCATGGCACAGCACTTCACCCCGTACGGGATCCACGTACCCCTCGTCACTCCCTTCGCGCGCGACGGCCACCCCGATCTCGACGCCCTGGAGGGACTCGCCCACTCCCTGCTCGACGACGGCGCCGCCGGGCTCGTCGCGCTCGGCACCACCGGCGAGGTGGGCGCGCTCGACGCCGACGAGCGCCGAGCCGTCGTCGACGCCTGCGCCCGCGTCTGCCGGGACCGCCAGGCGCAGCTCGTCGTCGGCGCCGGCGGCGGAGCCACCGCGACGGCCGCCCGCGAACTCGCCGGGCTGAGCCGGTGGCCCGAGGTACGGGCGGCCCTGGTGACGGTGCCCGTCTTCGTGCGCCCCTCCCAGGAAGGGGTGCTCGCCCACTTCGCCCGGCTCGCCGCCGACAGCCCCGTACCGCTGGTCGTCTACCACATCCCGTACCGCACGGCCCGGTCGCTCGACGCCGCCACCCTCCGCGCCCTCGGTGACCTGCCCGGCGTCGTCGGCGTCAAGCACGCCGTCGGCGGCGTCGACCAGGACACCGTCGACCTGCTCGGCGACCTGCCGGCCGGCTTCGCCGTCCTCGCGGGCGACGACGTCTTCGTCTCGCCGCTGCTCGCCCTCGGCGCGACCGGCGGCATCCTCGCCTCCGCCCACCTCGCCACCGACCGCTTCGTCGCCCTCGCGGACGCCTGGCACACGGGCGACGCGCCCAGAGCCCGCACCCTCGGCCACCGCCTCGCCCGCCTCTCCACCCGCCTGTTCGCCGAGCCCAATCCGGCCGTCGTCAAGGGCGTCCTGCACGCCCAGGGCCGGATCCCCACCCCGGACGTACGACTCCCCCTGCTGCCGGCCTCCGAGGAGTCGGTGGCGGCGGCACTCAAGGAGCTGACCGAGGTGGAGTCGGCGATCGACTGACGGCCCGGCGGGATGCGGGGCTGGTGGGGCCGGCAGGACCGGTGGTCCCACGGGGATCCCTCGCAGGCCCGCGCCCGCGGGAATGTCCCGCCTGACCTCGTTCGTCCCCGACATGCCGTGCCGTCAGATCAACAATGGGTAACGGAAAGGGATATGGCGGGCAGAAGCCTTCCCTCCGGTCCTGGCGTCCTGGGATCTTGCGTCCACCCCACACATCACAGGGTCCGGCCGGTGCCACCAGCGCCTCCGGGCCATCGGAGGACGCATTGTTTTCCCACATATCGAGCCGGCTGAGACTGCCGGTCGCGGCCGCCGCCGTCGTCGGCGCCACCGTCGCCCTCGCCGCCCCCGCGCAGGCGCAGGTCCTGCCCCTGGAGAAGGCGGCCCAGGGAGCCCGTACCGCCCCGGCGGCAAAGGCGCAGACGCAGGAGCAGACGCGGTCCGGCGCTTCGCAGGCCGTCGCGGGCGCCTGGGCCGCCGGTACGCGCGCGTACCTGGTCATCACGACGCCCGGTGACACCACGGCCGTCCGCACGGCCGTCGCCTCCAACGGGGGCACCGTCTTCGCCTCCTACGACGCCATCGGCGTCGTCGTCGCTCACTCCACCTCCGCCTCCTTCGCCGCCACGATGCGCGGCGTCGCCGGGGTGCAGCAGGTCGGCGCGACCCGCACCTCCGACGTGCCGGCCGACGCGTACAACCCGGCGCTGCCGGCGAACCCGTCGCAGTCCACGACGACGCTGACCGAGTCCAACCGCTGGGACATGACCCAGATCAAGGCCGACCAGGCCTGGGCCGTCACCACCGGCTCGGCCGCGGTCAAGGTCGGCGTCCTGGACACCGGCGTCGACGACAAGCACCAGGACATCGCCCCCAACTTCAACGCCGCGGACTCCGTCTCCTGCGCCTACGGCAAGGCCGACACGCGCGCCGGTGCCTGGCGTGACGTCGGCACTCACGGCACGCACGTCGCCGGCACGATCGCCGCCGCGAAGAACGGCAAGGGCGTCATCGGCGTCGCTCCCGGAGTGAAGATCTCCTCCGTGCGCATCGCCGAGCCCACCAGCAGCCTGTTCTTCGCGGAGAACACCATCTGTGGCTTCATGTGGGCGGGTGACCACGGCTTCAAGGTCACCAACAACAGCTATTACACGGACCCGTGGCAGTTCAACTGCCCGGACAACGTCGACCAGGCCGCCATCATCGAGGGCGTCCGCCGCGCCCAGGCCTACGCCGAGTCCAAGGGCTCGCTGCAGGTCGCCGCGGCCGGCAACGCCAACTACGACCTGGCCAACAAGACGACCGACACCGAGAGCCCCAACGACTCGACCCCGGTCACCCGCACCATCACCAACGCCTGCATCGACATCCCGACCGAACTGCCGGGCGTCGTGACGGTCTCCGCCCAGGCCAACGGCGGCGCGAAGGCCTCGTACTCCAACTTCGGCAACGGCATCATCGACATCACCGCCCCGGGCGGCGACGGCGCCAGCGGCGTCTACTCGACGCTGCCGGGCGGCAAGTACGGCTCCATGAGCGGTACGTCGATGGCCTCCCCGCACGTGGCCGGCGTGGCCGCGCTCCTCGCGAGCGTGAACCCGTCCCTCACCCCGGCGGACATCCGCGCCGCCCTCGCGACCCAGGCCACCGACAAGGCCTGCCCGTCCGACAGCCGCTGCACGGGCACCACGACCAAGAACGGCTTCTTCGGCGAGGGCCAGGTCGACGCGCTGAAGGCGGTCGGCGGCTCGACCCCGCCGCCCACCGGCCCGTACTTCGAGAACCTCAACGACGTCGCCATCGCCGACAACGCGACGGTCGAGAGCGCGATCACCGTCTCCGGTGTCACGGGCAACGCCCCGGCGACGCTCAAGGTCGGTGTCGACATCAAGCACACCTACCGCGGTGACCTGGTGGTCTCCCTCGTCGCCCCGGACGGCACGGTGTACCTGCTGGAGGACTTCACCAACAGCGACGGCACGGACAACGTCGCCAAGACGTACACCGTGAACGCCTCGGCCGAGGTGGCGAACGGGACGTGGAAGCTCCGCGTCCAGGACATCGCCACCCAGGACACGGGTCGCGTCGACGCCTGGAACCTGACCTTCTAGGCCACCCGCACGTCGCACCACGCACGACCCAGGTCGAGCCCCCGGGAGACACCTCCCGGGGGCTCGACCCACACCCGCTCTCAGCCGGCCGACATACGTATCTCCGTCAGATGGCCGGTGGGGCAGGGTCCGGCCGGCAGGCTCACGGTGGGATGCGGGGACGACGTCAGGACGGCCAGCACCTCCTGCGCCGGGTGGCCGAACACGTCCACGTCCCCGAGGGCCACCGGCACGGCGGAAGGCTCGCCCGCCTCCGCATCGCCGACGCACCGGCCGAGGTGGACGAGGGCGAGACCGTTCACGGAGTGCTCGGCGGGGCCCCGACGGTCGGTCATGTCGCCGCACACGAGCAGGTCCAGGCCCTCGTAACGGGCCGAGAAGGACCAACCCGCCTGGCAGATCCAGGTCTCGCGCACGTCCGCCGGCGTCGCGACGGCCCACTGCGCCTCGCGCTCGGGCATGCCGAACCGCAGCACGCCCGCACCCCGCGGCAACACGAGCCCGACCCCGGGCAGCACCTCGAACACGACCCGATCGTGCCCCGGCCCCCGCCGCCGGGGCAACAGCCACGGGCCGCCGCCCACCAGCCGCCCACGGCCGGCCGCCTACGGGCCGTCGACCGTGATCGCCTGTACGGGGCAGGCCCGGGCCGCCTCGCGGACCAGAGGCCCGCCCACCTCGTCCTCGCGGCCCCGCACGACCGTGCCGAAGCCGTCGTCGTCCTGGGTGAAGACATCGGGCGAGACCAGGGCGCACTGGCCGGCGCCGATACAGACGTCCGCGTCGATGGAGATGCGCATCGGCCGGATTCCTTTCACCAGGTGACGGGGAGTTCGATCATGCCCTGGATCGTGTCCCCGGGCTTGAAGGGGATCTCCTCGGCGGGTACGGCGAGTCGCAGTCCCGGCAGCCGGCGCAGCAGCGTCCCGAGCGCGATCTCCAGCTCCACACGCGCCAGGTTCTGCCCCAGGCACTGGTGGATGCCGAAGCCGAACGCCAGGTGGTGCCGTGCCGGACGGGCCCAGTCCAGGGTGTCCGGATCGGCGTAGACCGCGTCGTCGCGGTTGATGACGGACGTCGCGAAGACCACGCCCTCACCCGCGCGGATCACCGACCCGCCGACCTCCACGTCCTCCCGCGCGACCCGCAGCATCCCGTCGGCGATCGACAGGAACCGCAGCAGCTCCTCCACCGCCGTGGGGACGAGGCCGGGGTCGGCCCGCAGCTCGGCGAGCCGCTCGGGATGGCGCAGCAGCGTGTAGGTCCCGAGCGAGATCATGTTGGCCGTGGTCTCGTGCCCCGCGACCAGCAGGATCGTCGCCAGCTGCACCAGCTCCTCACGGTCGGGACCGTCGCCCCGCAGCTGCCCGGCCACGAGGTCGTCCAGCACCCCGACGCCGGGCTCGGCCCGCTTGCGGTCGATCAGATCGCCCAGATACTCCTCCAGGCGGGTCAGGGCGTCCTCGGTGTCCGCACCGGTGGGGCCGCGCAGCAGCCGACGGGACTGTTCCTCGAAGAAGTCGTGGTCCTCGTACGGCACGCCGAGCAGGTCGCAGATCACGATCGACGGCACCGGCAGCGCGAACGCCCCGACCAGTTCGGCCGGCGGTCCCGTCTTCTCCATCGCGTCGAGGAGCCGGTCGACGGTCGCCTGGATGCGCGGCCGCAGGCCCTCGGTGCGCTTGAGCGAGAAGCTCGGGATCAGCATCCGGCGCTGTACGTTGTGTTCGGGATCGTCCCAGCCCAGCAGCGCGGCCCGGCGACGACGGCGAACGGCCGCGACCCGCTCGGTCGGCAGCGGGAAGTCGTCCCGGGTGGAGTCGGTGGAAAGCCGCTGGTCCGCGAGCAGCGCCCGGGCGGCCTGGTGTCCGGTGACGAACCAGACCTCGCGTCCGTCCCAGAGGGTGACGCGCGACAACGGGCGTTCCTCGCGCAGGGGGTCGTAGGCGGTCGGCGGGTGGTAGGGGCAGGATCGGTTCTGGGGGAAGGCCACGGCTTCGGTCATGCTGGACCTCACAGACGGCGGATCGGCGGGTGATCGGCGGCTCCGACGGTTGGTGCCGTCTCCACTACATGCCTCAGGCATCTATCCGGTCTACGCGCAGACCGGCCAAACCGCCGGAACGAGTGGATCCCTCCGGCGACCCGTTCTCCGGCCCGCCCTCCTGCCCGTTCTTCCGCCGTCACCCAGGGGTGCGCGAGCCCTCCGCGCACCTCCCACGCTCCGGCTCGCGCACCTCCCACGCTCCGGCTCGCGCCCGAACCCGTGGCCTGATCCCGTCACCTACCGTGGACTCCATGACCCGAGCCGCCCTCCTGTTCCCGTCCGACCCGCTCGCACCGCACCGGCCCGATCCGCACTACGCGGCGGAGGCACGGCACGCCCGCGAACTCGGCGGCACCCACGCCGTCGTGGACCATGACGCGTTGCTCGCCGGACACGCACGGGAGGCCGTCCGCCGCGTCCCGGCGGGCGGGGAGCCGCTCTGGTACCGGGGCTGGATGCTGCCGCCGACGGCGTACGCGGCGATGGAAGCCGCCCTCGCCGACCGGGGCCGGACGCTGCTGACCACGCCCGCCGCCTACCGCCGCGCCCATGAACTGCCCGGCTGGTACGCCGCCTTCGCCCACGTCACTCCGCGCAGCTCCTGGATCCCGGGCGGCGGCATGCCGGGCGACCCGGAGCTGAAGCGGGCCGCCGAGGAGCTCGGCGGACCGGGCCCGGCGATCGTCAAGGACTACGTGAAGTCCCGCAAGCACGAGTGGGCGGAGGCCTGCTACGTACCGGACCTCGCCGACGGAGAGGGCCTGCGCCGGGTGGTCGGACGCTTCGTCGCGCTGCAGGGCGACGACCTGGCCGGCGGAGTGGTGCTGCGCCGCTTCGAGCGGTACGTACGACGGCGAGGAAGCGACGGTGCCGACCGGGCCGAGGAGGCCCGGGTGTGGTGGCTCGACGGCGCCCCGGTCCTGGTCGGCCCGCACCCGGACACGCCGGAGGTGCGGCCCGCCCCGGACCTGACCGCGATACGGCCCCTGGTCCGCGCCCTCGGCTGCCGCTTCGTCACCACCGACCTGGCGCGCCTCGCCGATGACGGCGCCTGGCAGGTGGTGGAGGTCGGCGACGGCCAGGTCAGCGACCTGCCCCGGGGCACCGATCCGGCCGCGCTCCTGTCGGCCCTGCTGTCCGCGCCCCTCGCCGGGGCCCCGGCTACGACTCCAGGCCACCGCGCGCGATGACCTCCGCGTACCAGTGGGCGCTGTCCTTGAACGTCCGCCGCTGGGTGGCGAAGTCGACGTGGACGATGCCGAACCGCTTGCTGTAGCCGTACGCCCACTCGAAGTTGTCCAGCAGGGACCACAGGAAGTAGCCCCGTACGTCGGCGCCGTCCTCGATCGCCCGGTGGACCGCCGCCAGATGGGCGCGCAGATACGCCACCCGCTCGGGGTCCTTCACCTGGCCCTCGGGATCGGCGTAGTCCTCGTACGCGGCCCCGTTCTCCGTGATCACCAGGGGAACGCCCGGCAGGTCGTCGCGCAGCCGGACGAGCAGCTCGTGCAGCCCGCTCGCGTCGACGGGCCAGTCCATCGCCGTGCGCGGCCCCGGTGCGGGAAGGAAACGCACATGCCGCTCGGCACCCGCCCACGGCGACGGCGACGGCGAGGAGCCGGCGGCGACCACGGTGGGGGAGTAGTAGTTGATGCCGAGCGAGTCGATCGGCGCCGACGCGGCCTCCAGGTCCCCGTCCCGTACGAACGACCAGTCGGTGACGGAGGCCGTGTCCCGGACCAGGTCCTCCGGCAGGGTGCCGTGGAACACCGGGTCGAGGAAGACGCGGTTGCCGACCGCGTCGATCCGGCGGGCCGCGTCCAGGTCCTCGGGCGCGTCGGTGTGGGGGCGCACCGCGTGCAGGTTGAGGGTGAGCGAGATCTCGGACCGCCCGGGAAGGGCGGCGCGCAGCGCCCGGGTCGCCAGACCGTGCGCCAGGTTGAAGTGGTGGGCGGCGCGCAGGGAGGCGAGGTCGCTGGTGCGCCCCGGCGCGTGCTCCCCGCTGCCGTACCCGAGGAAGGCGGCGCACCACGGCTCGTTCAGAGTGGTCCAGGTCGCCACCCGGTCGCCCAGCGCCTCGGCCATGAGGGTCGCGTACTCGCCGAACCTGAGGGCCGTCTCGCGCTGCGGCCAGCCGCCCGCGTCCTCCAGCTCCTGCGGCAGGTCCCAGTGGTAGAGCGTGGCGACGGGCCGGATGCCGGCCTCCCGCAGTTCGTCGGTCAGGCGGCGGTAGAAGTCGAGCCCTCGGCGCACCGCGGGCCCGCGTCCCGTGGGCTGCACGCGCGGCCAGGAGACGGAGAACCGGTAGTCGGTCACGCCGAGCCGGCGCATCAGCGCGATGTCCTCGCTCACACGGTGGTAGTGGTCGGCCGCGATGTCCCCGGTGTCGCCGTTGCGGACCTTGCCGGGGACGCGGCTGAAGGTGTCCCAGATCGAGGGGGTGCGGCCGTCCTCCGCGGCCGCTCCCTCGATCTGGTACGCGGCGGTGGCGGTGCCCCAGCGGAAGCCGGCCGGGAACCGGAGCGACGTCGTGGTGTGAGGACGAGGATCGAGCGCGGTCATGAGGAGAGAACTCCCAGGAGTGAGACGAGCAGGACGAGTGAGATGAGCGGGAAGAGAGAGACAAGTGGGACGAGTGAGACGACGGAGAGGAGACGCGGAGGCGTGGTGGGGACGGGGAGAGCGCCGGATCAGCCCTTGACCGCGCCCTGCATGATGCCGCCGACGATCTGCCGGCCGAGGAGGCCGAAGACGAGCAGCACCGGCAGGGTGCCGAGCAGGGTGCCCGCCATGATCACGGACTGGTCGTTGACATAGCCGCCGCCGAGCTGGCGCAGCGCGACCTGCACGGTCGGCTCGGACGAGGACAGGGCGACGATGGGCCAGAAGAAGTCGTTCCACGACGCCATGAAGGTCAGCAGGCCGAGTACGGCCATGCCGGGCCGGGCGACGGGGATCACGATCGACCAGAAGATCCGGGCCGTCGAGGCGCCGTCGACCCGGGCCGCCTCGATCAGCTCGTCCGGCAGCGACTGCACCAGATACTGCCGCATGAAGAACACGCCGAACGCGGACACCAGACCCGGCAGGATCACCGCCTGGAGCCGGCCCGCCCACTGCAGTTCGGCGATCAGCATGAACAGCGGGATCACGCCCAGCTGCGGCGGGATCATCATCGTGCCCACCGTGACGGCGAGCAGGGCGCCCCGGCCGCGGAACCGCAGTTTGGCGAAGGCGAATCCGGCGAGCGTGCAGCACAGCACGGTGCCCAGGGTGACCGAGCCGGACACGATGAACGAGTTCACCAGAGCCTTGCCGATGTCGGCCTCCTCCACCACCGCCTCGAAGTTGCGGAACAGATGGCGGCCGGGCAGCAGCGCGGGCGGCACCCGGGCCAGATCGGCGTTGGAGCGGCTGGCGGCGACGATCGTCCAGTAGAAGGGGAACGCCGAGACGAGCACGGCGAGGGCGAGGATCGCGTAGGCGAGCTTCCCGCCCCGCATCGTGCGGCCCGCGCGGGAGCGGGGCCGCCGTCCGCCGGGAGGTGTCTCGGGGGCCGGGTGGGCGACCGGCGGATCGGCGAGCGACGTGGTCATCGGCCGGCCTCCTTGCGGGAACGACGGCGGGCGATCAGGGCGTTGGCCCCGACGAGGAGCAGGATCAGCAGGAACATGACCCAGGCGATGGCGGCCGCCCGGCCCAGGTGGAAGAACCCCCACCCCTGCTCGTACAGGTAGAGCCCGAGGGTCTGGTACTGGTGCGAGATGCCGCCGGAGACCGATCCCTCGAAGAGCAGCGGCTCGCCGAAGAGCTGGGTGGCGCCGATCGTGGAGACCACGACCGTGAAGACGATCGTCGGCCGCAGGCCGGGCAGGGTGACGTGGAAGAACTGCCGCCACTTGGACGCCCCGTCCACCTCGGCGGCCTCGTAGAGCTCGTGCGGGATGGACTGCATGCCCGCCAGGTAGATCAGCGCGTTGTAGCCGGTCCAGCGCCACACGACGATGCTGGAGACGGCGATCTGCGAGGCGACCGTGCCGTTCTGCCAGTCGACCGGGTCGACGCCGAAGAGTCCGAGCGCGTAGTTGACGAGTCCGAAGTCACGGCCGAAGAGCTGCGCGAAGACGAGGGTGGCGGCGGCGACGGAGGTCGCGTACGGCAGCAGCATCGCGGTCCGGAAGAAGGTCCGGCCGCGCAGCCGGTAGTTGAGCAGGTGGGCGAGGCCCAGGGCCATCACCAGCTGCGGCACCGTGGACAGCACCCCGATGGTGAAGGTGTTGCGCAGCGACGTCCAGAAGAACTCGTCGCCGAGCAGGGCCGTGTAGTTGTCGAGTCCCCGCCACTCCATCTCGCCGGGCGTCTGGAGCTCGACCCGGTAGAGCGACACGAACGCCGTGTACAGCAGCGGGAACAGCCCGAAGGCGGCGAAGAGGGTGAAGAAGGGGGCGATGTAGGCGTACGGGGAGACCGTCCGCCAGGCGCGCCGGAGCGCGGGCGGCCGGGACGGGCCCGCCGGGCGGGGCGGGCGAGGCGGTGCGATCGGCTTCGCGGAGGAGGCGAGGGTCACGGGCGGCCCTTGGGGGTGAGTCGGTACCGGGGGCGGGGCGGGCGGCTGGGGTGCCCTCCGGGCCGCCGCCGTGCAGCGGCCCGGAGGGCGGGGGTCAGCCGATGGTGTTGGCGACGCCCTTCCTGGCGTTCTCCCAGGCCTTCTCGGGAGCCGTTCCCTTGCGTTCGACCTCGCTCAGGGCGTTGGTGATCTGCTGGGCGATGTTCTGGTCGTGGACACCGAGCACCTGGACGGGAGCGGCCTTCGCGGCGTCGCCGAAGATCCTGCCGATCGGCGCGTCGGAGAAGTACGGGTCCTTGGCGGCGGCGACCTTGTCGATGGCGCCGGTGGCCGACGGGAAGTTGCCGTTCTTCTCGAAGAGCTTCGCCTGCTGCTCGGGCGCGGTGAGCCAGGCGATCAGCTCGTACGCCTCCTTCTTGTGCCGGGCCGCCTTCGGCACCGAGAGGTAGGAGCCGCCCCAGTTGCCCGCGCCGCCCGGCAGCGCGGCGATGTCCCACTTGCCCTTCCCGGCGTCACCGGCCTGGCCCTTGATGTAGCCGAGCATCCACGCCGGGCAGGGGAGGGTGGCGAAGGAGCCGGCGGCGAAGGCCTGGTTCCACTGGGGTGACCACTGGTCCAGCTTGGCGCTCAGCCCGCTGTGCGCCGCTGCGACGGAGGTGTCCCAGGCGGTCTTCAGAGCCGGGTTCTTCTCCCAGATGAGGGTGCCGGAGGCGTCGTAGTAGCGCTCCTTCTCCTGCCCGATCATGATCGAGTAGAGGCTGCCGACGCTGTCGAGCCAGGCGCTGTTCGCGGGGGCCTTGGCCTTGTACTGCTTGCCGAGCGCCAGATAGCCGTCCCAGGTCGACCACTTCTTCGCGAGTTCCACGCGGTCGGTGGGCAGTCCGGCCTGCCGCAGGAGGTCGGTGCGGTAGCACATGGCCTCGGGCCCCACGTCGGTGCCGAGACCGAGGACCGCCCCGTCGCGGCCCGTGGCGGCCGCCCACTTGGCCTCGGCGAATCCGCTCTTGAGCCCGTCGGCGCCGTACTTCCTGAGGTCCTCGAACTTGTCCGCCTGCTGCTGCGTCACCGACGCGATCCGCCCGACCTCGACGGCCTGGACGTCGGCGAGACCACCGCCGCCGGCGAGCCGGGTCTGGAGCGACTTCCAGTAGTCGGCCTCGTCCTCGGTGTCGGTCTGCTTGATGGTGACGTCCGGGTGGAGCTTCTCGTACTCCGCGTAGAGGCCGGCCTCCTTGTAGCCGAAGGAGCCGAACAGGTCGACGGTGAGCGTCACCTTCCCGCCCGGACCGTCGGACGACGCCTCGTCGGGCGAGCCGCCGCAGGCGGCGAGCAGGGCCCCGGCCAGCACGACCGCCCCCAGGCGGACGGTGGCCCTCTTGGCGGCTCGGGCGATGGGCATGGGAAGCCTCCCTTGGTTGTGATGCGGAGAGAGAAGAACTCTTCGGGGGCGCCTCGTGCGTCGGCGGCCCCGCCGCATCGTGAGAGCGCTCTCAAGGAATGGTCTGGAGCGTGCCCGCCCGGTGTCCGTCCCGTCAAGACTCGAAGGCGTAACGGGTTGGACTCACCCTCAAATGCCCTCGCTGTTCCATCTATTGACACCGCTGTTTCAGGAGTTTTACGTTCACCGGCATCTGAGAGCGCTCTCGCGCCCCGGATCGCGCTGACACCCCTATCCGTCGTGATGACACGAGGTGCCGCCCATGCCCGCCCCCCGCAACCGACCGGCCGCCGTGCTGGTCCTGGCCACCGCCCTGGCCGCGGTCGGACTCGTCCCGACCGCGCCACCGGCCGCGGCCGCCACCGTCCCCGTAGGCTCCGGCAGTTACTCCGACAGCCGCCCCGCCGGAACGTCCGGCCCCACCACCAACACCGGCACTCCCGTCACCCCCAAGGTCACGGCCGCCGCCCAGGGCAAGCCGGTGCCCACCAACGACTGGTGGTCCTCGCTGGCCTTCCAGCGCTACGGGGACAACCCCTACTCGACCCCCATGTACGGCCACCCCCTCACCTACCAGGCCACCGCCGGCGGCCTCGACATCGGCTACCCGACGAGCCCGCAGATCGTCGGCGAGGGCCGCCAGTACGAGTACGCCCACAAACGCGACCTCACGGTCGGCCTCAGCGGCCTCAACTCGCCCGACACCAAGGCCGATGCCTGGTCCGACTGGACCGTCACCCCCTACTGGTCCGAC
Organism: Streptomyces sp. NPDC012769; assembly: GCF_042901205.1. Taxonomy (NCBI): domain Bacteria; kingdom Bacillati; phylum Actinomycetota; class Actinomycetes; order Kitasatosporales; family Streptomycetaceae; genus Streptomyces; species Streptomyces sp. NPDC012769. The sequence continues at coordinate 1,068,481 of NZ_JBIBCP010000003.1, forward strand.
GGCACCCGCACCCTGCGCACCACCATCGGACACGGCAGCCCCTTCGTGTACGCCAAGGGCACCGGCGGCAACGCCCAGATCACCACCGCGGCCGCCCCCACCGTCTTCGCCGACCAGGGCAACGTCCTCGGCATCACCGTCGCGGGACACCACTACGCCCTGTTCGCCCCCACCGGCACCGACTGGAACGTCTCCGGCACCAGCATCACCGCCGGCCTCGGCGGCAAGGACTACTTCTCCGTCGCCGTCCTGCCCTCCACCGGCGCCCTCGCCACCTACCGCAAGTACGCCTTCAGCTTCGTCACCGGATCCACGGTGAACTGGAGCTACGGCGGCGGCACCGTGCGGGCCACGTACACCCTCACCACCGAGGCCAAGGAGGGCACCGAGCGCGGCACCCTCCAGGCCCTCTACCGGCACCAGTGGCTCCACACCACCGACCCCCTCACCGCGTACACCTACGTCTCGCCCCGCGGCACCATGAAGGTCCGCGAAGCGGCCTCCTTCACCACCGCCCAGAAGGCCTCCGCCGTGCTGCCCGCGCTGCCGAAGGCGAACGGCGTCGACACGGCGCGGCTGCGGGCGTATCTGAACGAGACCGCGAACGCCTCCGACCCGTTCTCCGGGGCCGTCGACACCTACTGGACGGGCAAGGCCCTCGGGAAACTCGCCCAACTGGTCCCCGTCGCCGACCAGATCGGCGAGGGAGCGATCCGCGACAAGCTGCTCGGGCTGATCAAGGGCCGCCTCCAGGACTGGTTCACCGCGGGCGGCGCCAACGAGTTCTCCTACGACCCGACGTGGAAGACCCTGACCGGCTACCCCGCCTCCTACGGCAGCGACACCGAACTCAACGACCACCACTTCCACTACGGCTACTACGTCTACGCCGCCGCGATCGTCGCCCAGTACGACCCCGCCTGGGCCGCCGGATCCGCCTGGGGCGGCATGGTCAGGACCCTGGTCCGCGACACGGCCAACCCCGCCCGCACCGACGGAGCCTTCCCCTTCCTGCGCGGCTTCGACGTCTACGCCGGCCACAGCTGGGCCTCCGGCCACCAGGGCTTCGCCGCCGGCAACAACCAGGAGTCGTCCTCCGAGTCGACCAACCTCAGCGCCGCACTGGTCCTGTGGGGATCGGCCACCGGCGACACCGCGCTGCGCGACCTCGGCACGTATCTGCTCACCACCGAGGCCGAGGCGATCGCCCAGTACTGGTTCGACGCCGACCAGCAGGTCTTCCCGTCCGCCTTCGGCCACGACACCGTCGGCATGGTCTGGGGCAGCGGCGGCGCCTACGCCACCTGGTGGACCGCGAACCCCGAGGAGATCCACGGCATCAACGTGCTGCCCGTGACCTCCGGCGGCTCGCTCCACCTCGGCGGCCGGAAGGACGCCATCCGCCGCAACATCGCCGAGATGGAACGCGAGAACGGCGGCCCCGCCGTCGAATGGCGCGACATCCTCTGGGAGTTCCAGTCGCTCGCCGACCCGGCAGCCGCGAAGGCCAAGTGGGACGCGGGCCATGGCGCGTACACCCCCGAGGCGGGCGAGTCCCGGGCGCACACCTACCACTGGATCGGCACGCTCGACTCCCTCGGCGCACCCGACGCCGGCGTCACCGGCGACCTGCCCACCTCCGCCGTCTTCACCAAGGGCACGGTACGGACCTACGCGGCGCACAACCACGGCGCCACCGCCCGCACCGTCACCTTCTCCGACGGGAAAACCCTGACCGTGCCCGCACGCTCCACCGCCGTCGGCACCGGAACGGGCGGCGACCCCGACCCGGACCCCGAGCCGCCGACCGGGAACACCTTCCAGCTGCGCTCGGGCGGCAGCCTCACCACCGCCACCGGCGGGACGGCCGGCAGCGACACGATCGCCTCCGCCGACGGCACCAACCACGACGGCGCCCCGTACAAGCCGCTCGTCTACGAGGCTCGCGGCGTCAACGGCACCCTCACCCCCGGCGCGTCCACGGCCTTCCGGCTCCAGGTGGACGCGGGAACGACGGTCGGCCTCGGCCAGCAGGCCAGGGTCAGCTACGACCTGACCGGCGACGGCAGCTTCGACCGGACCGAGACGTACCACTACTTCGCCACCGACCCGCTGACCGGGTGGGAGGAGTACGCCCAGAGCCGTGGCCTGGCCTCGGCGACCGGCGCGCTCGGCAACCTGGTGAACGGCACCGTACGGCTCGAGGTGTGGAGCGCGATCGGCAACGGCCCCGCGAAGCTCCAGGTCGGCACGGCGACATCCGTACTGGTGATCCCCTACGGCTGAGCGGATCTCACCCCGCCGCGCACCGAGAAGGGCGGGCACCGCGACGACGCGGTGCCCGCCTTCCTCCTTGCCTTCGCCCGCCTCGGTCGGCGCTCACGCGGAGGCGCGGCGGACCAGCGCGGTGGGGGTGACGATCGACTCCGGCGTACGGTCACCGCCCTCGTCCAGGACCCGCATGAGCAGCCGCACCATCAGCCGCCCCATGCCCTCGATGTCCTGGTGCACGGTGGTCAGCGCCGGCTCGGTGTCCCGCACCACCGAGGGCATGTCGTCGAACCCGACGACCGCCACGTCCTCGGGGACACGGATCCCGCGCTCCCGCAGCGTCCGCAGGACACCCGAGGCCATCAGGTCGTTCGAGGCGAAGACGCCGTCCACATCCGGACACCGGTCGAGGAGTTCGGCCATCGCGCGGGCACCGCTCGCCTCCGTGAAGTCACCCTCGACGACCAGCGCCGGATCGGCGTCCGGCAGCACGTCGCGGTAGCCGTCGATCCGGTCGAGCGCGGCCATCAGATCCCGGGGCCCCGCGATGTGCGCGACGCGCCGGCGCCCCAGGGAGACCAGATGGCGCACGGCCGCACGGGCCCCGCCGCGGTTGTCGCAGTCGACGTACGGCACCGCGACGTCCCGCCCCGCGGACGAGCGGCCGCCGAACACGGTCGGGATCCGGGCCCGCCCGATCAACGCCGCCAGCTCGCCGTCGTTGTGCAGCGAGAACGCCAGCGCCCCGTCGACATGGCCGCCCCCCAGATACCGCGCGATCCGCTCGTGGTCCTCGGCCCCCTCGACCCACAGCAGCACCAGCTGCGAGTCGTGCGCGGCCAGCTCCCGGCTGATGCCGCGCACCTGCTGTTCGAAGAACGGATCGGAGAAGATCCGGAACTCCGGCTCCGCGATGATCACGGCTACCGCCCCGTTGCGCCGGGTGACCAGCGTGCGCGCCGCGTGATTGGGCACGTACCCGAGCTCCTCGACCGCCCGCCGCACCTTCTCCACCAACGGCTCCCGCACCCCCGCGCCCCCGTTCACGACCCGCGAGACGGTGGCCCGCGAGACCCCGGCACGGGCGGCGACGGCTTCCAGCGTGGGGCGGGACCCCGTGCTCGACTCGGCCAAGGCGGGCGCTCCTCATCTGCTGCGGCACGTCGGTACGTGGTTGGGCCCGGCCAGGATATCCGGCGCCGCCGCCTTTTGAGAGCGCTCCCAAGAGTCGGATGGATCCACCGATCCTCCCAGGTGTCCGTACCGGGCGGAGCCGCTGCTCCCCGGCCCGCTGCGCGTTCCGGCCCGCTGAGTCAGGCGCGGTGGTACTGGACCGGCGAGGGCACCTCGTCGCCCAGGGCGGCCGCGGCGTGCCGCGCCCAGTAGGGGTCGCGCAGGAGCTCGCGGCCCAGCAGGACGGCGTCGGCCTGTCCGGAGGCGAGGACGTGCTCCGCCTGGGCCGGTTCGGTGATGAGGCCCACGGCCGCCACGGGCATGCCCGTGGCGCGCCGGACCCGCTCGGCGAAGGGCACCTGGTAGCCGGGGTGCGCATCGATCCGCACGTCGGGCGCGATGCCGCCGGTCGACACGTCCAGCAGGTCGACCCCGCGCGCCTGCAGCTCCTTGGCGAGGCGCACGGTGTCGTCCGGCGTCCAGCCCTCCCGGTCGTCCTCGGGGTTCTCGGTGAGCCAGTCCGTGGCCGAGACGCGGAAGAACAGCGGGAGTTCGCCGGGCCACACCGCGCGGATCGCGTCGACGACCTCCAACGCGAAGCGGGTCCGGCCCTCGAACGAGCCGCCGTAGCCGTCGGTGCGGTGATTGCTGTGAGGGGAGAGGAACTGGTGGATGAGATACCCGTGGGCGCCGTGGATCTCGACCACCTCGAAGCCCGCTTCGAGCGCCCGCCGCGCGCCGTCCGCGAACGCCTGGACCATCTCGCCGATGCGCTCCTCGGTGAGCTCCTCAGGGGTGGTCGAGGCGGCCGAGAAGGGGAGGGGGCTGGGGCCCACGGGCGTCCACCCGTGGGGCTCGTCCGGGGCGATCGGACGGCCGCGGTCGACCCAGGTGCGCTCGGTCGACGCCTTGCGTCCGGCATGGGCCAGCTGGACGCCGGGCACGGTGCCCTGGCTCTTGAGGAAGTCGGTGACCCGCCGGAACGCGGCGACCTGCGCGTCGTTCCAGATGCCGAGGTCGTACGGGCTGATGCGGCCCTCCGGGGTGACGGACGTCGCCTCGGTGATGATCAGCCCGGTCCCGCCGGTCGCGCGCGCGGCGAGGTGAGCGAAGTGCCAGTCCGTGGGGACGCCGATCGCGTCGCCTTCCGGCGCGGCGCTGTACTGGCACATCGCGGCCATCCAGGCGCGGTTGGGGACGGTCAGGGACCGGAGGGAGAGGGGGCTGAAGAGGGAACTCATCGGGGGACTCCTGGTACTCCTGGGCGAAGCGCGGCCTCATGATGATTGCACGCGCGGTGAATGTGCGTCAGCCGGTTAAGGGTGGGTGGAAGTTCCCGTCAGGCCAGGCTCGTGACGGCGGCGTCCGCGAAGGCGTGGTCCTGTGCGGGGGCACCGCCGCCGACGCCGATGGCGCCGATCAGCCGGCCGTCGCGGTGGACGGGGAGCCCGCCGGCGATGAAGAGCAGCGGCCGCTCGAGGGCGGTGGGCAGCGAGTGGAAGGGTCCGTCCGGCTTGACGAGGTCGACCAGGTCGGCGGTCGGCGCGTCGAGCTGGAGCGCGGTGTAGGCCTTGCGGGTGCTGGTCTCGCCGGAGATCAGCACGGCGCGGTCGTCACGGCGGAAGGCGAGGAGGTGGCCGCCGCCGTCGAGAACGGTGACGCTGACCGGGACTCCCGCGGTCTCGGCGGCGCGGCGGGCGGCGGTGAGCAGGATCTCGGCGTCCTGGATGGTCAGGCTCATGGTGCTTCTCCTGGAGGGGTGCGGGGTGGTGGTTCAGCGGTGGACAGGGGTACGAGCGGCGGCGGCCACAGCGCCCGCCTCGGCCCGCGCTGCCGGCGTGGGGGCCCGGCGCTCCAGCGCGGCGGACCAGAGGGCGAGGCCGAGAGCGGCCGCGGCGAGGGCGGCACCCACCCAGTTCGGGGCGGTGTAGCCGAAGCCGGAGGCGATGACGAGACCGCCGAGCCAGGCGGCGAGCGCGTTGCCCAGGTTGAAGGCGCCGATGTTGACGGCGGAGGCCAGGGTGGGCGCGGCGGAGGCCTGGTCGAGGACGCGCTTCTGCAGCGGAGGCACGGTGGCGAAGCCGAGTGCCCCGACGAGGAGGATGGCGATCGCGGCGAGGATCTTGTCGTGCGCGGCCACGGTGAACAGCGCGAGAACGATCGCGAGCCCGCCCAGCGTGACGTACAGGAGGGGCATCAGCGCACGGTCGGCGTACCGGCCGCCGAGCAGGTTGCCGAGGAGCATGCCGATGCCGAAGAGCACGAGCAGCCAGGTGACGGCCCCCTCGGAGTACCCGGCGACGTGGGTCATCATCGGGGCGATGTAGGTGATCGCGGCGAAGACGCCGCCGAAGCCGAGGACGGTCATCGCCATGGCGAGCAGCACCTGCGGGTTGCGGAAGGCGGTCAGCTCGCCGCGCAGCCGGGCACCTTCGGGGCGCGGCATGGCGGGGACGAGCTTCGCGATGCCGAGCAGCCCTACGAGGCCGAGAGCGGCCACGATCGCGAAGGTGGTGCGCCACCCGACGGCCTGGCCGATGAAGGTGCCGAGCGGCACGCCGACGATGTTGGCCACGGTCAGGCCGGTGAACATCGTGGCGATGGCGCCGGCCTTCTTGTCCGGGGCGACGAGCTCGGCGGCGACGACGGACCCGATGCCGAAGAACGAGCCGTGGGCGAGCGAGGCGACGATCCGGCCGGTCAGCATCGTCTCGAAGCTCGGCGCGAAGGCGGAGAGCAGGTTCCCGGCCACGAACAGGCCCATCAGGACCATGAGCATCCGCTTGCGGCTCACCTTGTTGCCGAGGACGGTCAGCAGCGGCGCACCCAGGACGACGCCGAGTGCGTACCCGGTGACCAGCAGACCCGCGGTCGGGATGGAGACGCCGTAGTCGTCGGCGATCTGGGGCAGCAGCCCCATGATCACGAACTCGGTCGTACCGATGCCGAAGGCCCCGACGGTGAGTGCGAGGAGGGCGAGGGGCGTGGCTCGCCCCTTCCGGGAATTACTTGAACGATCCCATTGCATGCTTCGACAATAGTTGCAGGCGCGCCATAAGTGCAAGCGCGGGTATGGGTGGGCCGGAAGTGTGTCTGCTGCGACCTCGGTGCGTCCGTGCGGAGGACTCAGGTGCGGGGAGCGGTGCGGGGAGCGCGAAGGTGAGTGGCGAAGAAGGACTCGATGCGCCGCCAGGCGTCCGCCGAAGCGTCCGGATCGGGACCGATGTTCATGACGCGGAACAGGGGGAGCAGTGGCCTGGGGCCGGCCTCGGCGTCGTTGAGAAAGGCGTGGCCTGCTTGCGGGTACTCCTTGACGTCGTGCACGACTCCATGACGTTCGAGGGTCGCGCTCAGTTTGTCGGCCGCCCCCTTCAGGGTGCCGTCCTTCCCGCCGAAGCTGGCGACGACGGGGCAGGCGTCGGCGAGGACATCCAGGTCCTTGGGGAGCAGTCCGTAGTTGGCGGACACCGCGTCGTAGTCACCGCGTCCGGCCGTCATCAGGGCGAACGCGCCTCCCATGCAGAAGCCGATGAGGCCGACCGCGCCGGTGCAGTCACCCTGGGCCAGCAGACAGGAGCGGGCAGCCTCCAGGTCCTGGTAGGCGCGCCCGGTTCCGGAGATGGCCGCGCGGATCGTAGGGATCAGGCAGCGCCGTGCGCCGCCCTCGGTGAACAGGTCGGGCATCAGCGTGAGGTACCCGGCGCCGGCCAGGCGCTCGGCATGGCGGAGCATGACGTCGTTGACGCCGAGTACCTCGTGGGCGATGACCACGCCCGGCCAGGGCCCTCGGCCTTCCGGTCGGACGAGGTGCCCCTTCAGCCTCTGCGAGCCCCCGGCCGGGGCACTCAGGCCGCTCAGGTCAATGGCTTCGACAGCAGGCATGGAGCTTCTCCCGGGGGCTGAGTGCGTCGGTGCGGTTCTTGTGTGCGGGATCTCCTCGCCACCGCCCGCGGGCCGCGGGCGCCGGCCGGCAGCCGCCGACCGGGGCCCGCCCGTCAGTCCGCCCGCGGCGGGTGTATCACCACCGCACCGGCAGGCTCCGCCTCCCCCGGATCAGCATCCCCGGGAGCCACTCCCCAGGCTCCCCGTCCGCCGTCAGGTCCGGGCAGCGCTCCAGCAGCGAGCGCAGGGCCACCTCGCCCTCGAGGCGGGCGAGCGGGGCGCCCAGGCAGAAGTGGATCCCGTGTCCGAAGGAGAGATGGCTCCGGGCGTCCGGGCGCCGTACGTCGAAGCGTTCCGGATCGGGGAAGCGCGCCGGGTCATGGTCCGCGCCGGCCATGGCGATCAGCACGATGGCGCCGCGCGGCACCCGTACGCCGCCGATCTCGGTCTCCTCCAGGGCGATGCGCGGCGTGGTGGTCGCCACCGGCCCGTCGTAGCGCAGCGTCTCCTCCACCAGCCCCTCCGCCAGCCCCGCCGGATCGGCCTGTACGGCCGCCATCTGCTCGGGGTGTGCGAGGAGCGCGCGCACCGCGTTGCCGATCGTGTTGACCGTCGTCTCGTGCCCGGCGACGAGCAGCAGGAAGGCCAACGAGACCAGCTCGTCCTCGGTGAGCTGATCGCCGCCCTCGTCGACCGTGTGGACGAGGGCGCTGAGCAGGTCCTCCCCGGGGCTCTCGCGCTTGGCGGCGATGAGCCCGGTGAGATACGGCATGATCCGCTCGTACGCCTCTTTCTCCGCCTCGGGGCTGGTGGGTGCGAGAGTCTCGTTGGACCAGGCGTGGAAGGAGGCGCGGTCCAGGCCGGGCACGCCGAGCAGTTCGGCGATGACGATCATGGGGAGCGGGGAGGCGAACGCCTCGATGAGGTCAGCGCGGCGGGCTCCGTCCGCCGTCATGCTGTCCAGTAGCTCGTCGGTGATCTCCTGGACGCGCCCCCGCATCCCCTCGACCCGCCGGGCCGTGAACTCCCGCGCCACCAGCTTCCGCAGCCGGGTGTGGTGGGGCGGGTCGCTCATCAGCATGTTGGAGTTGCCGAGCATGTTCAGGGCGTAAGGCGGGGTCCAGCCGGTCTGCCGCCACTCGCGGTGCCAGTCCCGGCTCAGCTGCGGGGCGGTGAAGGCCTCGCGCGCGGCCTCGTACCCGACCACGAGCCACACCAGGCCCCTGTCGGGCGTCACCACCTGGTGCACCGGACCGCGCTCGCGCAGCCGCGCGAAGGCGGTGTACGGGTCGGCCTGGAAGTCGGGGCTGAGTGAGGCGAGCACCTCGACCCCGTCGGGAATCTCGGGCCGGTCGGTTAAGTCGGGTATCGCGGAATCGGCGGCGGCTTTATCGGTCTCGGTCACGACGGAATTCCCTTCCCTCAGGCCCGGGTTATCGGCCCCCGCCGACAACTCCGAGCACGGCGGCTCACTTTAATCCCGCACCCCCACCCGCACAACTACCCACCAGCCCCGCGTTCACCGAACCGACAAACAACGTCAACGGAATTCACTTACCGGAGTCACATACGAGAGCGCGTCGGCAACGTGCCTGTGCGGACAAGTCAACTCCGCCCTGGCCGGATTCAAGCGCCGATTACTTCCCTATGCACCCATTTTTTGCAGGAATCGCCTTGGTTCCGCCGCCGTCAGGGTCACCCATGTGGTTGAACTCTGCCTGGTTTCAGGCCAATTGTAACTCGGTCACACGCCCTCCGCTCTGAGCGAACGGCTTCCCGGCTCCTCCCGGAGGGAAGAGGAGTTCGTGACCAATGCAATGGGATTCCGTTCCTCCGTGGGCCAGTTCCTTCTCGCCGACGGTGTGAAGGGAAAAGGGATCGCCGGTTCACTGCCCCGGAGGCCACGGAGTTTTGTGCGGCGCGATATACCGACGGCCTGTCTCGAGCAGGCCAGGGCACGTCGAGACATCGACCGTTCCCGAGGTCAACGGCGGCTGTACTCCATGCCGGTGACGTGCCGGGAAACCGAGACCGGCGAGCTGTCGGCCATCAGCGCACGTCAGAGAGGTGCCCGCGTTGTCCGGTCGGTCCTGTCGGTCCGGTCGTCCTGGCCCGGGGTCGCTACAGTGCGTTCCCATGATCACGGTGAGTACACGCTCGGTCGCCTACCCGGCCGACGGTCTGACGATGGTCGGGCACCTGGCGCTCCCGGCCGGCACCGACCGGCGGCCCGCAGTCCTGGTCGGGCCCGAAGGGGCCGGACTGAACGACTTCCAGCGCAGCAGGGCCGACGCCCTGGCCGAGATGGGATACGTGGCGTTCGCCTTCGACATCCATGGCGGACGGTGGTTCACCGACCCCGACGAGATGCTGGCGCGAGTGACTCCCCTGCTCGCGGATCCCGACCGGATGCGCGAGATCGGTCACGCGGCGCTCGACGTGTTGCGTGCCGAACCGCGGACCGATCCCGATCGCATCGCCGTCATCGGCTACGGCACCGGGGGCGCCATCGGGCTGGAACTCGGGCGCGACGGTGTCGATCTGCGTGCGATCGGCACCGTCAACGCCCTGACCACGGGCCGACCGGGCGAGGCGGCGCGCATCCGCTGCCCTGTGTGGGCAGGGGTCGGATCGGAAGACCCGATCATGCCGCCCGCGCAACGGGACGCCTTCGCCGCCGAAATACTGGCCGCGGGAGTCGACTGGCGTCTCGTGGTCTACGGCGGCGCCTTGCACGCCTTCCACCACCCCCCGGTGAACCAGCGCGTACGCCCCGGAGTGGGCCACCACCCTCGGCACGCGCAACGTGCCTGGCGTGACGTCGTCGGTCTGCTCGACGAGTGCCTGCCCGTGACGGAGTGATGCTTCCGCGGCCGTGTCGGAGCCACGTCACGCACTGCTCCCCGAAGGCGGCCCTCCGAAGTGAAGCACCGAGTCGACGGAGCGGCGCAGTGAGCGGGTCGTCGGCGGCGACGCGTAGGAGAGTCGAAAGAGCATGACTTCGGCCTCGTCCGGCTTGCTGGGGATGACGGCGGTGAACCTGGTGCGCAGAGTGCGCAGAACGTCGATCTCGGTGGCGTCGAGTCCGGTCTCGCTGCCACCTTCCACCCGGGCAAACAGGTAGAGCAGGGACGTGTGGGGCTGGAATCCCAAGCCGAGGGAGGTGGCGGTCAGCCAGAGCCGTTGCAGGGCGCGGCCCCCGTTGACGAAGGAATGAGGGCCCTTGCCCGGGATGGTGAGGCAGCCGACGGCCGACGAGGCGGCGATGGCCTTTCCGGCACTCTCCTCGAAGGCCTTGCCGCCGCCGATTCGGCGAACGAAAGCCAGACCGGACCATTGCCGTGCCAGCCGGACGCCCGCGAGGTCGACGTCGTCGAGCCCCAGCGTGGCGACGTCGATGCCGTCCCGCGTGCGCCGTGCCTCCTCGGGGTCCCAGCGCAACTCGTTCATCATCTCCCGATGCAGTTGCGGGGAAAGCATCCGCAGCCGGTCGCCGGCCCCCAGGATCCGACCCATCTCGTCCAACTGATCGCGGTCGGTGACGAGATGGAGCCGGGCGCCGCTCTCGGTGGCGCAGTCCGTCAGCGCTGTGGCGTGCGACCCGTCGAGTGGACGAACGGGGCCGGGGCTGCGGTTGGTGGTGCGGTGCTCGATCCAGTCGAACAGTGCGGGGCGCGGGACGCCGGCCGCACTGGAGAAGGTGAGTCGGCAGACCAGGCCGGGGTCGGCCGGGGTGGGGAAGTACTGCACATGGCAGGCCCAGCCCGCGGCTTGGGCCGCGAGGTGGATGTTCTCCACCGCCGCGCCGATGGCCAGTCGGGTGGCGCAGCCTTCGAAGTCGAGCAAGGTCTGCGGCTGCGCGGCGTCGATGCGGCAGTCCAACGCCTCGTCATGGGCTATGAACTGCCAGGGCTGGCTGTTGCCGCCGGACGGCGCCTGGATGCCGTGGGCGACCAGGCGGCGAATGCCTTCTTCACCCAGGGTGGCGTCGGCGTTGCCGGGCGGCGACGGCAGGAGCAGGGGAGGGGAGACCGCCTCCGTGGTGGGCTCGGACGTGGGCTCCGGTGGTGCCAAGGGAGTCTCCGCGCCTTCGCGGATCAGCGTGCCGGGGTCGACGAAGTACCTTCCGGAGGCGGTGAACTGGCCGAGGAGGAGGCGGCGAGCGGTATCTGTCACCAGCGCGGCGCCCAGGCTGACTCCGGAGGCGAGTTGCGGCCATGAGGAGATGGTCTTGCCTGTCTCGACGAGGGAGGAGACCAGACGCTCGGAGGGCTCGTCCTGACCGAGGATGCGGAGGAGGTGGGGGAGCTTCTCGCGGGTCGACATCGTCTTGACGTTGGCGGCCGCCACTCCCTGCAGAAGGCCGTGCAGAAGTGGACGTTCCGGTTCGAGGTCGAACCGCTCCACGTCCAGCATGCCGCGCTCGTTGGTCTCCATCAGGACGGGGATGCCGAGCGCGCGGGCGCGTTCACGGACGTGGACCTTGAGGTACATGTCGTCGCACTCCTCGACGAGGAGGTCGGTGCGGCCACCGCCCGCGAGGAAGGCGTCGGTGTTCTCCTCGGTCAGTCCCTCCGGCCAGACGGTGATGTCGAGGTAGGGGTCGATCTCGTACATCTGCCGTGCGGCGATGACGACTTTGGGCAGGCCGACATCGGCGACCGAGGCGCGGAGCCGGTTGAGGTTGGAGAGCGAGAGGAGGTCGAAGTCGGCGAGCCGGAAACGGTCGCCCACCCCCTCCTGGGCGAGGGTGACCGCACTTGCGGCGCCCACGGAGAGGCCGACCACGGCCACGGTCTTACGCGACAGGAGGTTCTGCTCCTCCGCGGTGATCTTGTAGCGGTTGCGGGACTGACGGAGCTCGCGGTGCTCGGCCGGCGGTAGGACGTGGACGAGCTGTCGCGACCAGGGGTACCACGCCCATGTGCCGTACTCCGCCGGGGGCGTGCCGCCGAGGTGGTCAGTGACCGCCGATGCCATTTCGTCGGCGTCCGGACGCCAGTCGGGGCGCCGAGCGGAGAGGAGCTCTTCCAGCTGGTCGGCACACGTGTCGTGGACGGAGTCGACGGCACCGCGTTCGAGGAGCTCCGTCAGGGCGGAGCGTTGCTCGGGCTCGACCGGTGCGTACAGCGTCGGTCGCCATGGAGCCGTGTCGCCGGCGGTCTGGGTGAAGGTGCCGAGATGCGCTTCCAGGTTCATCGATCGCCTAACGTGCGTTGCCGACGGATGCCGAGGCGGTGGAGCGGCCGAGGCCGAGCTCGTCGGCGACCGCGCGGACCACGTCGGTGGGGATGCAGGGGGCTTCGTCCAGGGCGCGGTCCAGCAGGACCGCCGCCTTGGTCAATCGCTCCTCGCGATGGCGGATCGCCTCCGCCCGGTTGATGGAGTAGTACGCCGTGATGCCCGGAAACGGGCGGTCGTGCAGGGGGCGGTCGTGCCGGAAACGGAGACCGCAGCGTTCGTACCCCTTGATTCGCTCGGTGGGGCCGCTGCCACAGATCACGGTGGCCCCCAGTCGCTGAGCCGCCACGACGGAGGTGAAGCACAACAGGGAGGCGAGGTTGCGGCCCCTCCAGCCGTGGTCCACCCAGATGCCGCAGATCTCCGCCACCGACTCGCCGGCGGCGACTTCGTCCGCCAAGGCGGCGTTGAAATCTTGGCTCGCGAGGTGGATCTCGGACGGCAGCTGCCCCGCTATCTTCCGGTGGATGCGGATGCCGCCGACAAGCCTCCCGCCGTCGTCGCCCGCCGTCTCGTCGTAAACAGCGAGGTAACTTAACGGGTCGCGAGTGGTGCGCCTGTCCGTGCTTCCGTACTTCGTCAACGTCTCGTAGCCGGGTGCGGAGTATGCGCGCTGCTGGGCTTCGAGGTAGGCGTCATAGGCGGGATCGTCGAACTGTGCGTCGAGTAGCCGGATATACATCAAGGGTCCTCGTGGGTCGGGTCGGGTCGGATCCGGAATTGCCGGAGCGGATACTCGACTGTAGCGATCAATGTGCGTCGCGGCATCGGCGATCTGTCCGTTTTGGAAAGATGATCCAGTTACCTGCCGCTCCATCCAATGGGCAATTTTCAGCCCCTTGATCGCTCGAACTGTGGCCAGGGTTCGGGCTTCTTCGGCCCGAAATGAAGGGATGTAGAGAGGGAAGCGATCGATTCACGCCACTGATGAGAGGGGATGTGACGTGAGTGGCCTTGTGCGGCTCACGGGTTTGGTGTTGCCTCGTAATGCATCGGGAATCCGCGATGATTCACGTGACGGTTAGCCCCGCCCACCTGGTGCCGACGTCCTCGGGACATGGGATGCGTCGCGGGGATTTCGCTTCGTCTGTCCGACTCGATTTCGCCACGGAACGACAGGCCGAGGGTGCAGACCCGAGGCTCGTATGCACCGCGAAGGAGATCGCCATGACCAAACCGCCGGCGACTGCCATGGATGAGTTGTGGAAACGGGTTTACACCCGTTTCCGGTTTTCATTCCCGCACGCTGCCTTGCGCTTGAACTAGTTTGCTCTGCTCAAGGCGCGTCGGGCCTGGTGCCTAGACCCATCCCTCGTCGAGGTACATCGTCCAGGTGTTTCCCACTGCCTTGTGCAATTCGACCAGGGCCGCGACGTCTGCGATGGCTGCCGGGGCGTCGGACAGCGGCAACGGGGAGTCCGGGACGCTGTCGCGGGTGTAGACCGGCAGCTCGCCATCGCAGCTGAAGGCGTGAAGCGGTGGGGGAGCATCGTTGAACCACGCCGGACAGTTCTCCTCGGCCCACGCAGCCGCAGCGTCGACACGATCCACATGCGCCAGTAGATGCTCAGGAGCGGGTCCGCCACTGAAGTGCACGAGGAAGCCGTGAGCGTCCACTGCCCACCAATCCCACAAAAGGCCAGGTCGGGGGTGCCGCAGGATCGTCGTCATTCCGTCACCGTATCCAGGCCGGACAAGGCCGTCGAAGGTGATCCGAAGGAAACGGCCCACTGGCAAGCGCCTGATTCCCGAGGTCGGCTCTGTCCTCGCCTCCAAGTTCCTTGGGCCGGCATCCTCCTGTCATGACCGACGACTGGCGAACGGACCGCATCGGAACCGCCCTGCAGGGCGCCAACCCCACCGTGATCCGGCGGCTCGACGCCGGGTTCGCGGTGATCGGCGACGTCCAGTTCCTCCCGGGCTACTCGGTTCTGCTCGTGGACGACCCGGAGGTACAGCGGCTGTCCGACCTGCCGAAGCCCGGACGGCTCGCGTTCCTCGCCGACATGGACCGGCTGGGAGAAGCCGTCGAGCGGACCTGCCGCCGCCTGGATCCCGGGTTCCGACGGATCAACCTGGAAATCCTGGGAAACAAGGACCCGTTCCTGCACGCCCACATCTGGCCTCGCTTCGCGTGGGAGCCGGCCGAGCTGGTGAACGCGCCCGTGTGGCTGTATCCGCGTGACCACTGGCAGGACGAGCGCTTCAGGCTCGGGCCGCGGCATGACGCGCTCCGGGACGCGATCGGCGCCGAGCTGGACCGGCTGGCCTGAGGACTCGGCCGGTGATGCCGACGCGTGCGCGGCCGCGCGGGGGTAAACCGCCGGCCTTCTCCAGGGAGGCTGTCGGAGCGGGATGGCACAGTGGGTGCCCGGGCGAGAGCCCCGGACGAACGGTGGCAAGGCGTACAGAGGGGCGGGAGCGGGGCGATGGGTGACTACTTCGAGCGGGTCGTCGACACCGAGGTGTCGGTCGAGGACGCCGGCGTCCTCGCGGCCCGCGTGATCGACTGGCTGGTGGCCGAGGGCATCGTGACCCGGGCCATGGACTCCTCCGGCGTCTACGGCCTGTACGCGGACGAGGGCTACCGGCCCGGTCCTCACTGGGAACGGGCCGTCGAGGACCCCGGCTGGGAACCCGGACCCCTCGCCGTGGTCATCGGACGTCACCACCACGTGGGCGGCCAGGGGCAGGACGAGGCCGAGTACGCGGACTGCCCCCGCTGCGACGCGCGCACCACGTTCATCGACTACCCCGCCTCCTTCGCGGCGGACGAGGAGATCTGGGCCCCGTTCCGCGCCGCGGTCACCACCTGGGAGCAGACCGGTAGCGGCCGTGCCGCATGCGCCGCCTGCGGCGCGTCGAGCCCCGTCACCGACTGGCGATGGGGCGACGCATACGCCCTGGGCGCGCTCACCTTCGAGTTCTGCGGCTGGCCGCCCCTGTCGGACACGTTCGTCGAGGACCTCGGCCGCCGGCTCGGCCACCGCACCTCCCGCCACATGGGCAAGGTCTGACCCCCACCGGCCACCGCCACCCCTCCCGCCCACCCGAACATCGTCGAAAAGTTTTTCGGCGTTTTCCGTTATCGGGCGGGCACCGCCCGATCTCCCAGGTGTTGGGCATCGGCAACAGGCAGGACGATCAGGATGAAGCAGGGCATGGAAGCACCGAACGGCACGGAGCTGGTCAGGGCCGCGCAAGGCGGTGACCCGCGGGCGCAGGACCGGCTTGTCGCCGCGTATCTGCCGCTGGTCTACAACATCGTGGGCCGGGCGATGAACGGGCACCACGACGTGGACGACGTCGTGCAGGAGACGATGCTCCGGACGCTCGACGGGCTCCCCGGACTGCGCTCTCCGGACAGCTTCCGGTCCTGGCTGGTCGCCATCGCCATGAACACCATCCGCGCCCACTGGCACCGCCGGCAGGCCGGCCACGCCACCGGCGGCCTCGACGACGCGCGGGACCTCGCCCACCCCGGCGCCGACTTCGTCGACCTGACGGTCGCCCGGCTGCAGCTGTCGGGCCAGCGGCGCGAGACCGCGGAGGCCACCCGCTGGATGGAGCCCGAGGACCGCGCCCTGCTGTCCCTGTGGTGGCTGGAGTGCGCCGGTGAACTGACCCGGCACGAGGTCGCGGCCGCCCTCCAGCTGTCGACCGAGCACACCGCGGTCCGCGTCCAGCGGATGAAGGAGCAGCTGGAAGCAGCCCGGGTCGTCGTCCGAGCCCTGTCGGCCCGCCCGCTGTGCCCCGCCCTCCACACCGGGCTCGGCGGCTGGGACGGCCGGCCCTCGGCCCTGTGGCGCAAGCGAATAGCCCGCCACGCCCGCACCTGCCCCCACTGCGCCGGCCTGTGGAACGGCCTCGTCCCCGCCGAGGGCCTGCTCGTCGGACTGCTGCTCGTGCCCCCGGCGGCGTCGCTGCTCACACACGTCCGGGAGAGCGCCGGCCTGGCCCTCGCCGCCACCTCCGTACCCCACCTCGACGGTCCCGAGGGCCTTCGTCCGGACGGGCCTCGGCCCGGTTCGGCCCGGGCCCGGCACGCCGCCGCGCCCGGGACGCGCGGCGCGCGCCGCAAGGAGGAGCAGCGCAAGCGCGGCCGCCGCCGGGCCGTCGCCGCCGCGGGTCTCGCGGTGGTGGCCGTCACCGGCGGCACCTTCGCCCTCGTCACCGGTCCCGAGGGCGGCGACCCGGACACCACCGACGTGACCCAGGCCTTGGCCCCGGACGCCGCCGCCCCCGTCGCAACCCCGCGGCCCACCACGGCCTCGCCCTCCGCCTCCCCGAGCCCCACCGCGAGCCGCACCGTCCAGCCGAGCCGTACGGCCACGCCCTCACCGACCAAGACGACGACGAAGCCCACCCCGCAGCGCACCACGGTGCTCGCAACCCGCCCGCGGCCCACCGGCGCCACCACCACCGGCGGCTCCGGCGACACCTCCGACTCCCGCCAGGTCATCGACCTGGTCAACACCGAACGATCCCGGGCCGGCTGCGGCCCGCTGTCCGAGAACTCCCTGCTGACCAAGGCCGCGCAGGGCCACTCCGACGACATGGCCGCACGCGACTTCTTCGACCACACCAACCCCGACGGCGACGGTCCGGGTGAGCGCGTCACCGCCACCGGATACCGCTGGTCTACCTACGGCGAGAACATCGCGAAGGGCCAGCGCACCCCCGCCCAGGTGATGGACTCCTGGATGAACAGCCCCGGCCACCGGGCGAACATCCTCAACTGCGACTTCCGGGAGATCGGCATCGGCATCCACACCGACGGCGGCCCCTACTGGACGCAGGTCTTCGGCGCGCGGTGAGGACGTGAGGGAGGACGTGAAGGGACCGTCGGCCGGGTCGTACGGCGTGCTCCACCGCCGGGCGGAGGACTCCGGCCTACGGTGATCCGATGCGAGCCGTACCGAAGTGGACCCTCGTGCCGTCGGGCAGCGCCCCTGTGGTGCTGGTCGGCGGCTGGACGACCGCGGCCGTGCTGGAAGGATCGTCCTACGACGCCGTCCGCCAGACGATCAGCGTGCTCGCGGCGTACGGGGCCGCCGGGTTCTGGGTGATGACCGGGGCACTGCTCGCCCTGGGCGTCTGCCATCTCGCCACCGCCTGGGGGCTGCGCGCGGCGGCCCCCGCCGGGCGGGCGGCGCTGGCCGCCGGGGGAGTGACCGCCCTGGTCGTGGCGATGGTCCCGACGCCGAGCAGCGGAGGGGCGCTACGGCACGGGTCGGTCGCCGCCGTCGGGTTCACCCTGCTCGCCCTGTGGCCGGTGCTGGCCGCCAGACCCGGTGACAGACCGGCCCCCTGGGCGCTGCGGCGCGCACCCGCCTACGCGGCGACGCTGCTGATGGGCCTCGGCGCGCTCTGGTTCCTGGTCGAGGCCAACCGCCGGGGCGCCGCGGGCGTCGCCGAACGCGTGGTCACCTGCATGCAGTCCCTGTGGCCGCTGGTGGTCGTCGTCTCCTGCCTGCGGTACCAGCGCGCCGCCGAGCGCCGGTCGCGCACCACCGGGAGCGCGGCGCGCTGACGCGCACCCCGCCCCTCAGGAGTGCGAGCCACCGTGCGAGCCGCCCTGCGAGCCGCCGTGCGCGGTGTCGACACCGCCGGCGGCTCCCGGCGTGGCGGCCGGGCCCGCGGTGCGCGGTTCCATACGGAAGGCGAAGC
Organism: Streptomyces sp. NPDC012769; assembly: GCF_042901205.1. Classification (NCBI taxonomy): domain Bacteria; kingdom Bacillati; phylum Actinomycetota; class Actinomycetes; order Kitasatosporales; family Streptomycetaceae; genus Streptomyces; species Streptomyces sp. NPDC012769. Next base: position 1,086,718 of record NZ_JBIBCP010000003.1, read on the forward strand.
CGAGCGTTCCCGGGTCCAGCGCGGTCGCCCCGCCGTCGACGGTCAGCACCGCCCCGTTGACGAAGGAGGCCGCGGGCGAGAGCAGCCACGCGATCGCCTCGGCCACCTCGCGCGGCTCGCCGGGGCGGCCGACCGGCAGGACCCGGGTCACCTCTTCGTACGCCGCCTCGACACCGCCGTCCCCGAGGCCCGCCTCCTCGGCGAACCGGTTCATCCGGCGGTCCGCCATGTCCGTCCGCACCCAGCTCGGGCACACGGTGTTCGCCCGCAGCCCTGCACTGCCGTAGTCGACGGCGAGCGACCGGCACAGCTGGAGCAGCGCCGCCTTCGAGGTGGCGTAGGCGGCGTTGCCCACGCCGTTACGCAGAGCGGACACCGAGGCGACCGCGACCACCGCCCCACGGGCGTCGAGGAGGTGCGGAAGGGCCGCTCGCAGCAGGTGGAACGGGCCGGTGAGGTTCGTCCGCATGACCTCGTCCCAGTCCTCCAGGGTCACCTCGCCCACCCCTCCGCCCCGCCCGATGCCCGCGTTGAGGACGAGGCCGTCGAGGCGGCCGTGGACGTCGAGCACCCGGTCGACGAGCTCGCGCACCTCGTCGGGTTCGCCGATGTCCGAGGGCACGGCCAGGGCCCCGGTCTCCTCCGCGACCAGCCGCAGGGGTTCGGGACGACGCCCGGAGACCACCACCCGGTGTCCCGCCGCGCCCAACAGCCGGGCGGTCGCGGCGCCGATGCCCGTCCCGCCGCCGGTCACGAGATACACCCGCTGGTCCGTCATGGTCGTCGAGCCTCCGTCGTCGTCCCCGTCCCCATCTCCATGATCATAGGCAGGCGTTCCTTTGACCTTGGTCACTTCGCCTGCCCGGAACATGACGAAACGCTCCCGCACACGGTACGAAGACCTGCGTGAACGTACAGTCCTCAGACACCACCGTCCGCGTGTTCATCGCCCTCGCCCCGCCCGACGACGCGAAGGACGAACTCGCCCGGGAGCTGCGCCCCGCCTATGACGCGTACCCGCGCCTGCGGTGGAATCGCATCGAGGACTGGCACATCACCCTGGCGTTCCTCGGAGAGCTGCCCGCCGCGTCCGTCCCGCTCCTGAAGGCGCCGCTCGCGGACCTCGCCGCCACGCACCGGCCCGTCGAACTGGCCCTGCGGGGCAGTGGCCACTTCGACGAAAGGGTCCTGTGGAGCGGAATCGACGGGGAACTCGACCGACTGCGCCTCCTCGCCGCCGACGTGCGGACCGTGGTCCGGAACTGCGCCATCCCCTTCGAGGACCGACCCCTGCGCCCCCACCTGACGCTGGCCCGCGCCCGGCGCGGCGACCAGGACTCGGTGACGGCGGTGGCCGCCGCCCTCACCGGCTTCACCGGCCGCCCCTGGCACACCGAGCGACTCCACCTGGTCGGAAGCAACTTCGGGCGAGGCCCCGGACCGATCCACTACCGCGACATCGAGTCGTGGACCTTCAGTACTTCTTGACCCCCACGTGGTCGACGATGAAACGCCGCTTCCGCGGATCGAGCGCGAAGTGGATGCGACCGCAGTCACTGTGGGCCACGCCGTCCCGCACCTTCACATGCGGCAGGGTGTCCCGCTGCTCCCCGTCGAACTCCACCCAGCGCATCCTGGCGTTCTTCTTGATGGTCAGATCGCTCGTCGCCACCTTCAGCCCGTGCTGCGTCGAGAACCACTCGTCCAGGCGCGGCATGGACGACGACGTCTGCTCGTACAGATCAGCGGCCGCCTTCGCCAGCAGGATCAACTGCGCCGTCATCTCCTCGGGGAAGCGGTACTGATCCGACTTCCAGCTCCGCTCGGCACCCGGAGTGAACACGATCCGCCCCTCCGACGCCTCCTCCAGGGCACGATAGGTGGCGGCCGCGTCGCCCTTCGCCAGCACCGGGATCGCGCTCCACGGGTCGACCGAGGTCTCGCCCTGCGAGGCACGCTCCCGCTCGTACAGCTTGCGCCACCACACGGCCTCCTCCTGGAACTTGGTGGCCTCCGCGGCCTTGGAGGCGTTGTCGTCCGCCCGGGCCGCCTCCCCGACCGCCAGCTGCTCCCAGGTCGCGACGCTCTCCTCCAGCTCGCGCACCCGCTGCTCGAGGGCCTTGCGCTCGGCCGCCGCGTCACCGAGACGCCGGGCCTCCTCCACCTGTTCCGCCACCCGCCGGGCCGCCGCCCTGCGGGCGGCCTGCCGCGCGGCGTCCCAGCCCTTGTCGGAACCGCGCGCCAGGACGGACAGCTCGGCCAGACTGCGCATCCAGTGCTCCACCATCCCGTCCGCGGTGACCTCGGGCCGCGCATAGCTCGGATGGCACAGCCGCAGATCGGGCCAGACCAACAGGGCTCCGCCGTCGGGGACCCGGAGCATCGGCTGCCGCCGCAGGAGCGCCTGACTGGTGGCGTAGTTGAGCGTGACGACCTGGGCCAGCCCCATCAGCTGCGACGAGGCCCGTCGCGCCACCTGCCACGCCGTGTCGTCGCGCGGCTGCATCAGCAGGGCCGGCAGCCGGGTCGGCGACGCCAGCGAGTCGGAGAGCACGCTCACCTGCTCGCTCTGCCGGATCGGCTCGAACCGACCCGTCACCAGCTGCCCCAGCGTACGGAGGTCGAGCGTCTTGTCCGCGCAGACCTTGGCGAGCACGTTCGGCCGGAAGAGCGGCGGGTCCTGGATCGGAGACAGCCATCCGCTGGGGATCTCCTGCCCCATCACGACACGGAGCAGCACCCGGCCTTCGACGCGCGCCACCGTCACCTGCGTGACGAACCGCGCCCCGTTGTCCACCGGGTGTGACAGGTCGACCCGCAGGGCCTGGGCCGCCACCCCCTCCTCGACCCTCCAGCGGGCCTCGCGCCGCTCCCGACCGGGCGGTTTGGCCGGCAGCAGGGTCTGCCCGGAACGGGCGAGATCGCCCACGTCGAGCGCACTGCCCAAGGGGCCGTTCAGCCAGGCGGCCAGATGCCCGCGTAATCGCGCCACGGCATCGACCTCGACGCCGTTCGCCGCCGCCACATCGAAATCGACCACGTACAGGGGTTGCATGCACCCTCCCGAGCCACCCGCCCACGCCCACCCGATGACGCAACGTTAGTACCCGGTTGCGGGAGCTGGCTTCCCCTCTGCACGAGGGCTCTCAGGAGACGCGGTCCGACGCGGCGGACGACTCAGCCGATCCTCGGCTCGTGGCCGTCCTCGTCGAACGCCGCCGGGGCCCCTCCCGGCCGGCGGGTGTGACGGCCGCGACGCCGGGTCCTCTCGGTCCGACGCCGTACCAGCAGGTCCATGGCGACGGGCGGAGCGACCGGGGCGGACGCGTGGTCCACCAGCCCCAGTTCGCGTAACTCGCCGATCACCCGGGGGAGATCAGGCATCGCGAGCTCGATGCGGATCCTGGTCGGATGCGCTTGGGGTCTGCGGAGCAGGTAGCGGTAGAGCCGATCCTGGTCGGTGCTCAGCCCCAGACGGGCCAGACTCATGGATGGGTCCTCTCTCCCCGGCCTACTCCCCGTCCCCGTACACCGGCCTGCGTCGGAGTGCCGGGCGGTTCCCCACCCGACCTGTGCCCCCGTGTTTCTCCGCGTGCCGCCCCCCGTGCCGGCCCCCGCGCCGGCACGCGTGTCGGTCCGCGTGTGTCCGCATCCCCGTGTCCCTGAAGCATGCCGAAGCGCGGCCCGACTGTGTGCGCACTGCGTCCACAAGTCGTTGCCATTGCGTCTCCTCGCCAAGCCCTCGGCCACGTCACCGTGATGTCACCTGGATGACGGCCGCTGTTCGCCCGCGATCCACTCTCCCCTCCCGGGCCCAGGTGATCATCCGTGGACCGGTCGGCGGCACGAGCCGCTCCGGTGCGTTCGCACGTGTCCGAGGGAGATCAAGGTGCAGCTTCGACGTTCGGCTCGAAACAGGCGGTGGAGTGCTGCGGCCGCCGTGACGGCGGGCGTGCTGACGCTGGGCGCGTGCGGCGGCGGTGGCGACGACGCCGGCTCGGCGGCCGGCTCCGGATCCGCCGCGAGCGGACCGGTGCCGGTGATCGACTGCGCCCCCGAGGGCAAGGTACGGGGCTCGGGCTCCTCGGCCCAGCAGATCGCGATGAAGCGGTGGATGCAGCAGTACCAGCGGGCCTGTCAGGGCGTCCAGCTCGTGTACGACCCGCTCGGCTCGGGCGCGGGGGTCGCGCAGTTCCATCGAGGCGCCACGGCGTTCGGGGGTACGGACCAGGCGCTGGCGGAGGAGGAACGCCGGGTCCCGGAGGACGTCTGCCCGGGTGGCAAGGCGATCGACCTGCCGATGGTCGGCGGGACCATCGCCCTCGGCTACAACCTCCCCGGCGTGACCGGCCTGGTCCTCGACGCCCCGACGCTCGCCCGCGTGTTCGACGGGCGGATCACGAGGTGGAACCACCGCGCGATCCAGGAACTCAACCCCGACGCCAAGCTGCCGGACCTGGCCGTCGTCCCCGTCCATCGCGCGGACGACTCCGGGACGACCCAGAACCTCAACGCCTACCTCAAGGGCGCGGCCGGCGACCGCTGGCCCTACCCGGCGAGCAAGAAGTGGCAGGCGCAGGGCGGCCATTCGGCGAACGGCTCGGACGCGGTGGCGACCACGGTCACCCAGACCGAAGGCGCCATCGGGTACTTCGAGCTGTCCTTCGCCGTGAAGCGGAAGATCGAGACCGTGCGCATCGCGACCGGCGCCGCCGAGCCGGTCGCCCCCAGCACGCGGAGCGCCTCGGCGGGCATCGCCGCCGCGAAGATCGCGGGCGAGGGCAAGGACCTGCGGCTCTCCTTCGACTACAAGACCTCCGCCGAGGGCGCGTACCCGATCGTCCTCGTGACGTACGAGATCGTCTGCGACACCGGCAACGACCCGGAGAGCCTGCCCGCCCTCAAGTCCTTCCTCACCTACACGGCCGGCCGGGAAGGCCAGCAGGAGCTCCACGCCCTCCACTACGCGCCCCTGCCCGAGTCCGTCGCGACGCAGGTGCGCGAGGTCGTCGCCTCGCTGTCCTGACGGACGGAGGGGCCGGTGCCCCGCGCGCCACCGGTCTCAGCCGACCGCCCGCTTGACGAGGTCGGCGATCCGCGTCTCCACCTCGGGCGTCACCTCGGTCAGCGCGAAGCCGGCCGCCCACATCGGGCCCTCGTCCAGTCTGGCCTGGTCACTGAAGCCGAGCGTGGCGTACCGCGCCTTGAACTTCTCCGCGCTCTGGAAGAAGCAGACGACCTTGCCGTCCAGCGCGTACGCGGGCATCCCGTACCAGAGCTTGGGCGCCAAGGCCGGGGCGTGGGCCGTGACGACGGCGTGGACGCGCTCGGCCATCACGCGGTCCGACTCCTGCATCTCGGCGATCTTCGCGAGCACGTCCTGCTCCGCCTGCGCCGCCTTGTCGGCGTGCGAGGCGCGTCGCGCCGCCGCCTTCGTCTCCTTGGCGTGGTCCTTCATCGCGGCCCGCTCCTCGGCAGTGAAGCCCGCGTAGGCGGTGTTGTCGGTGGCGGTCATGGTCATTCCTCGTCTCGTGCGTCGTGGTCTCGTGTGTCGGGCATGTGCGGTTCTTCGCTGTGGTCACAGCCTCCCGCGCCCGGGGTGGTGCCCGCATCCGTGGTGACCACGGAGACGGCCACGGAGACGAGCACGGAGCCGTCCACGGAGCCGGCGGTTCAGATGTGTCAGAGGTGAGTGAGGAGGCGTTCCAGCGGTCGGGGCACGCGCGCGAGGTCCAGGTGCGCGACCAGCGCCCGCGCGTAGAGCGCCTTGCGGCCGCTGTGCGTCCCCATGAACCGCCGCAGCTGGTGCTCCACCGGCCGTTCCCGTTGGGCCGGCTGGCTCAGGAAGGTCTGGAACGGGCGTGTCTCGCCCTGGGCGTCGATCACCTCCCGCACGCCCTCGGGCCCGAGCGCGCGGATCAGTTCGTCCTCCAGGTCGGCGACGCAGATGTGGAACCCGAGTGTCTCGAGGCCGGCCCGCGTGAGGCCGGATCCGAGCCCGACCCGCTCCAGATGACGCCGGAAATGCCGCTCCTCGCCGACGTCGCAGAGCCCCGCCAGCGGCAGGCCGAGCCCCGGAGGACCGCAAACGTCTAGGTAATGCCCGATGTTCGTCGCACCCCCGAGCGGTACGACCGCGATGCCCTCCGCCGCGAGGTCGCGGCCGTGGCGGGTGGCCAGCACGTCGAGCGCGACCTGATCACTGGCTCCCTCGACGAGCACGATCGTCCGCACGCCGCCGGCCAGCTCCCGGGCCTGCGCGGCCGCGTCGGCCGCCCCCGCTCCGCCGGCCGCCCAGACGGCCACCGCCCGGCCGAATCGCCTCAACTCGTCCACGAGACCTCGCTTTCCGGCGCCATCCTGACACGGAGACGATCTTGCTCGCACGCGTGTTTGCCACGAGGGTTCCTCGCGAAGCGACGGCCCGCCCGTGCCACGCCCGACGGCGCGGCAGGGGCATCAGCCTCCGGCGGGCCGTTCCCTGGTGGCGTAGTAGGCGTGGAGCGCGGCCTCGCCGCCCGAGCCCATCGCGGTCATGATCCGCTGATAGCGGGCGGCGCGGAGGTCCCCGGCCACCAGGATGCGCGGGTGCTGCCCGGTCGGAGGGCAGTAGCCGTCCGCCGCGCGGACGAGGTCGCCCGCCGGGGCCGTGGGCGCGCTGCCGAGGCTGAGGTACGCGGCGTCCGCCGTCAGAGCGTGCCGTTCGCCGTCCACACCCACCGCCTCCGCCCTCACCCCGGCGCCGTCGCAGGTGTGGAGGGCCAGATGCCCGACGGGCAGCAGGGTGACGCGGGGGTCGTCGCGGATCTCCTCGGTCTTGTACGCGTCGGCTTCCGGATACGCCACGAGGAGGCGGGTGGCGGTGGCGGGGTGGGCGCGCAGGAAGGTGCCGATGGGGCGGTCGCCGCCGAGGACGAGCAGCGTGCGGCCTTCGGCATCGGGCGCGTCCGCCTGCCAGAGCGGCGGAAGCACGAGGTCCGCCGGGGCGGTGATCCAGGGGGCGTCGCCGGGCTGGAGCGGGCCGACGCCCGTGGCGACGACGGCGTACGGGGCGGTCAGGCGGGCGCCGGTGTCGAGGATGACGGCGACGTGGTCGTCGGCGGCACTCAGCTCGACGGCCCGGCGGCCGAGTTCCATGCGGCAGAGTTCGGTGGCCCTGAGCTCCGCGGTGACGGCGTCGGCGAGGGCGGGGCCGGTGGCATGGCCGCCGAGGACGTTGTTCAGGGCCCCGATGCGGTAGAGGTTGCGGCACAGCGCGTCCGGCTCGACGAGGACCGAGCGCATGCCGACACCGGCCGCCATGCGGGCCGCGGCGCAGCCGGCCGGGCCGCCGCCGACGACGATCAGATCGGTGTCGTGGACGGCGGACGGCGGGCCCGCATGGGGCGTCGGAGGAGGGGCCTCCCGGCCACCCGACCTGCTCTCGCTCACTCGATTCCCTCCCGGCTCATTCCGCCCTCTCCCGCCTCCTCGCTCCTCCTCCCGCCTCCTCGCTCTCGTCGAGGCAGGGGAGTCGCATCAGCCTAGGGCCCCCCGCCACTCCCTGCCTCCACTCGCGCCGGGGGGCGAACCCCGGGCGGATCATGGCACTTGGCCACATGGCGCCTGTCGGGGTGGCGCGGCCGCGGCCGTCGGTGCGTTCATGGTGGTGGCCGCGGTGCGCGTGACCCGCTCACCGGGGCCTCCGCCCACCCCGTGGCCCCGCCCGCCCCGTAGCCCCCGAGGTGAAAACCGATGGTGACAGACCGGTACGGAAACCCGCTGCACGCCTGCACCCCGGAGACGGCCGGGCACCTGGACCGTGCGGTCGAGGCGCTCCTGCACTTCCGTCCCGAGGTGGAGCAGGCCGTCGACGACGCGCTCCGCAGCGGACCGGCCTCGCCCCTCGCTCAGTGCTTCGCCGCCTATCTCGGGATGCTGGGCACCGAGCCGGCCGAGGCCGTCACGGCACGGCGCCGGTTCGACCGGTACGCGGCGGGCGTGGACGTCCTGTCCCTGCCCCCGCGGGAGCGGATGCACCTGGCGGCGGCGGCCGCATGGCTGGCCGGCGACCTGCGGCGGGCGGCCGGGCTGCTGGAGGAGCTCTCCCTGGCGTACCCGAGGGACGCCCTCGCCCTGGCCGTCGGGCATCAGCTGGACTTCTTCACCGGCGACGCGGTGCGCCTGCGGGACCGCATCGGCGGAGCCCTCTCGGCCTGGGACACCGCCGACCCCCACCGAGGTCTGGTGCTGGGCATGTACGCGTTCGGGCTGGAGGAGTCGGGACACTACCGCCTGGCCGAGGAGGCGGGTCTGGCCGCGGTCGAGCAGAACCCGCGCGACGTCTGGGCGATCCATGCCGTCGTCCACACCTACGAGATGCAGGGGCGCGTCGCCGAAGGCATCGGCTATCTCGACGCCCGCCGCGCCGACTGGGCGCAGGACAACTACCTCGACGTCCACAACTGGTGGCACTACGCCCTCTACGCGCTGGAAGCGGGGGACACCGACACCGCCCTGCGCATCTACGACGCCTCCCTCCACCACGACGACTCGTCCGGGCTCGCCATGGAACTGCTGGACGCCGCGGCCCTGTTGTGGCGGATCCGGCTGGCGGGAGCGGAGCCCACCTCCCGCTGGCAGGCGCTCGCCGACGCGTGGGCCGCCCGGGCCGACCCGCCCTTCTACGCGTTCAACGACGTCCACGCCGTCATGTCCTACGTCGGGGCGGGACGGCTGGAGGAGGCGGCGCGCCTCATCGCCGACCGGCGGCGCTGGCTGGACCGGCCGGATTCCGGCACCCTCGCCGACGCCGACGCCGACGCCGGCACCGTCACGAACCGCCGGATGACCGCGGAGATCGGCCTGCCCGCCTGCGAGGCGCTGCTCGCCCACGGCCGAGGCGACCACGCCGCCGTCGTGGAGCTGCTGTGGCCGCTGCGCCGCCGCCTGCACGAGTTCGGCGGCAGCCACGCCCAGCGCGACGCCCTCCAGCGGACGCTGCTCGACTCGGCGATCGCCGCCGGACGGCACGAGCAAGCCCGGGTGCTCATCAGCGAGCGGATCGGCCTGCGCCCCGACAGCTCGTACAACTGGTCCGCCCGAGCCCGGCTGGCCGACGGCCTGGGCGACGCCGCCCTCGCCGCCGGCGCTCGCGACCGCGCGCGCGAAGCGGCGGCGGCAGCGGCCGAGGCCCTCCGAGCGCGATGAGCCCCGGTGTCCCCGCCCGCGCCCCTTGCGTAGAGTCCCGGCATGACCGAGCTGCACGGCGCCGCCGTCGTCCTCCGCACCACTGTGCCCGCGGACGTGCCCGCCCTGGCCGCCGTCCGCGCCACACCCGAGGTGCGGGAGCGGTGGCGCGGCGAGGACGACATGGCGGCGGAGGTGGCCGCCGATCTGGACGATCCCGACACCCACTGCCTGACGATCCTTCACCAGGACCGGATCGTCGGCATGATCCAGTGGTACTCCGAGGAGGAACCCGACTACCGGCACGCCGGCATCGATCTCTTCCTCGACCCCTCCGTCCACGGCATCGGCCTGGGCACCGATGCCGTCCGCACCCTGGCCCGTCACCTCGTCGACGATCACGGCTACCACCGGCTCGTCATCGACCCGGCGGCCGACAACGCGGCCGCGATCCGCTGCTACGCCAAGGTCGGATTCAGGCCGGTGGGCGTGATGCGCCAGTACGAGCGCGGCGCGGACGGCACCTGGCACGACGGTCTGCTCATGGACCTGCTGGCGGCCGAGCTGGTGCGCTGACCAGCAGCAGCCACCGGCAGCAGCCACCAGCCGCCACACCGTCACCCGGCGTGACCCTGGACGCAGCCGCCTCCCGCCGGTACTAGACTCTGGGTCCGTGGTGGATACACAGTACGAAGACCTGTTGAGGCTGGTGCTCACATCCGGGACGGCCAAGGCCGACCGGACGGGGACGGGCACCCGAAGTGTCTTCGGACACCAGCTCCGCTATGACCTCTCGCGGGGGTTCCCGCTGGTCACCACCAAGAAGGTGCACCTCAAGTCCATCGTGTACGAGCTCCTGTGGTTCCTGCGTGGCGACTCGAACGTCGGCTGGCTCCAGGAGCACGGCGTCAGCATCTGGAACGAGTGGGCCGACGCGAACGGCGAGCTCGGCCCGGTCTACGGCGTCCAGTGGCGGTCCTGGCCCACGCCGGACGGCCGGCACATCGACCAGATCAGCCAGGTCCTCGACACCCTGCGCGACGACCCGGACTCCCGGCGGATGATCGTCTCCGCCTGGAACGTCTCCGAACTGGACCGGATGGCTCTCGCCCCGTGCCACGCCTTCTTCCAGTTCTACGTCGCCGACGGCAGGCTCTCCTGCCAGCTGTACCAGCGCAGCGCCGACCTGTTCCTCGGCGTCCCCTTCAACATCGCGAGCTACGCCCTGCTCACCCACATGGTGGCGCAGCAGACGGGCCTGGAACCGGGCGACTTCATCTGGACCGGCGGCGACTGCCACATCTACGACAACCACGTCGAGCAGGTGACCGAACAGCTCTCGCGCACCCCCTTCGACTTCCCGGAGCTGCGCCTCCACAAGGTGGACTCGCTCTTCGACTACGCCTACGCCGACGTGGAGGTCGTGGACTACCGCCACCACCCCGCGATCAAAGCCCCGGTCGCCGTATGAACGTCGGACTGATCTGGGCGCAGACGCCCGAGGGCGTGATCGGCGCCGACAACGGGATCCCGTGGCGCCTTCCCGAGGACATGGCGCACTTCAAGGCGACGACCCTCGGCCACCCCGTGATCATGGGGCGCAGGACGTGGGACTCGCTTCCCGCACGCTTCCGTCCGCTGGCCGGCCGGCGCAACGTCGTCGTGACGCGCAACCCCCACTGGACCGCCGAAGGCGCTCAGCGCGCCGGGTCCCTCGACGCGGCCCTGGAGCTCGCGTCACAGGAGCTGACGGCCCAGGAGCTCACGGCCCAGGCGCCGGAACCCGTGGCCGCCGCCTGGGTCATCGGCGGCGGGGAGATCTACCGTGCCGCCCTGCCGTACGCCACGACACTCTCGGTGACGGAGGTCGACGCGCCGGTGGCCGGCGACACCTACGCCCCGCCGCTCGATCCGGCCTGGCGGATCACCGAGGACACCGGCTGGCTGTCCTCCACCACCGAGCTGCGCTACCGCATCCGCCGTTACGCCCGTCCGTAGCCTGCCCGTGACCCGGCAGGCGCCCGGCCTCAGGCCGCGGTGTCGAAGGTGTAGTGGCGGGTGTGGTCGAGCATGTCGGCCGGCGTCACGTCGTTCCACGGCCGCATGGTGTCGTGGAGGTCGACGACGTTCGGGGTGCCCGCGGCGGGGAGGTAGGTCGAGCGCGGGTGGCGGGCCTGCCAGTCGGCCCACAGCTTGTCGATGAAGGCGTGGTGCAGCCAGAAGACCGGGTCGTTGGGGGAGACCCCGGTGGCCATCTGCCCGCCCACCCAGACGTGGACGCGGTTGTGGAGGTTCACTCCGCGCCAGCCCTCCAGGTGGTTGCGGAAACCGTCCGACGAGCTGTTCCAGGGCGCCGTGTCGTACGTCTCCATGGCGAGGACGGAGTCGACTTCGGCACGGGTCGGCAGCTGGCGTCCGCCCGCGCCGAGGTCGCGCCGGAGGTAGTCACGGCCGTCGACGCGGACGTTGACGGCCCAACGGCCTCCGGCGCGGGCGAACGGGCCGTCGATGACCTGCCCGTCGCGGGCGCGTCCGGTGCCGCCGAGGAAGTCGGGCGCCCAGAGCGAGGACCGTGAGGTGCGGTCGGCCGTCCAGTCCCAGTAGGGGAGGGTGACGGTCGGGTCGACGGACTGCAGCGCCTGCTCGAACTCTATGAGGAAGCGCCGGTGCCAGGGCAGGAAGGACGGCGACCGGTGGCCGACGCGGTCGCCCGTGTCGGTGTCGCCCATGATGAACGCGTTGTGGGTGGTGACGAAGGTGTCGTAACGGCCGGTCCGCTTGAGGGCGAGGAGGGCGTCGACGAAGCGTCGCTTCTCGTCGGCGGTGAGGGCGGCCTGGTTCTTGCGTACGGTCATGGTGGTGCGGCTCCTGGATCGGTCGGGTCAGGCGAGGGTGAGCGGAACGAGCGGGGCGCCCTGCAGCTCGCGGACGGCCGCGCGGGCGGCGGCCCTGGGCGTGGCGACGGGCTCGTAGTGCGTGATCACGCTGATCCAGGTGCCGTCGGCGTTCTGCATCACGTGCAGTTCCTCGCCGTCGATCGTGACGGAGTAGGCGCCGGTGTGGTGTCCCCCGTGGTGCCCGCCGCCGTGCGAGGGGCCGCCCTTGATACGGCGGCCCTGGTAGACCTCGTCGAAGGATCCCGGGGCGGCGGCGGAGCGGGCGGCCGCGGTGGCGGCGACGCGCGGCGTCGCGGCGTCGGCCTGCCCGGCCAGGGCGAACCCCGTGGCGGCGCCGGCCGCGGCGCCCGCGGCGACGCCCAGGGCCTTGCGGCGGGTGATGCTGGACATGAAAAACCCCCTGATGGTCTGTGCGACCGGGGGTTTGGTCATATGCCCCCGGCGGTTTCCACTGGTACCGCGAGGTGCTGGCGGGGCGGAAATCGCCGCGGGTCGGTTGGCTGCGATGTGGACAACCTGCCACGAAAAGTACAGAGTTGAACGGAGTTGATCTTGCTGTCCGGGGGAGTGCGGGGGCGTCGCGGCGAAAGTCTTGCGGAGAAAGTGATCATCTCGTGAATGATCTTTCGATCGGGTGCCCGGTGTGTGGCGGAGCCCACGCCCGCAGTCTGGCCGGATCCGAGCGTTCCCCCGGGTCGCCGCCGGCGCCGCCGGGTCGCCCGGACCGTCAGTCGTCGTGGTCCGGGTGTGCGGCCGAGCGTGGCTCGGCGAGCAGCGTCAGAAGGCCGGCGATCTCATGGCCCGCTTCGGCGGGGTGGCGGAAGGGGGCGTCGGCCGCGATGTGGTAGCGATTGCGGCGCCCGTCCTCCGCCCGGCTGCGTCGGAGATAGCCGGCCTTCTCCAGATCGGCGACGATCGCCTGCGCGGTGCGCTCGGTCACCCCGCAGTTCTGCGCCACATCACGGAGCCGCACCTCGGGGTCGCGGGCGATCGCCAGCAGCACACGGGCGTGATTCGTGAGGAAGGTCCACCTTGAGTGACTTCCTCCGTTTCCTCCCATGCCGAGATTTTCCTCCGAGGGGTGCATGTACGCAATCACCTGAAGCGGCTTTCACGTAATCATTGACGTGTAACCGGAGGAAGGGGACACTTTGGAGGCGAGGTACGCCTCGTAGCAGCGACGCCCCGGTCACGGGAGGTGTCCCATGAGCCGCGAACTCGTCCGCGAGGTCGAGAGCCTGTTGGTCGAGGCCGGCTTCGGCCCCGGCAGCGGACTGACGACGCACAGCCACGGCGACGCCGTCATCGTGAGCTGGCACGCCGACCGCCTGATCCGGCCCACCATCTCCGTCCACGCCACCGACCCGGGGCTCCACGCCGCTGCCGAGATCAACGGGATCCGCACCGCCCTGGGCCTCGCCCTCACCTCGGTCCTCGGCGACGCCGGCCTCACCGCCGTCATGCGTCCCGACGGCTTCGTCGTCACCCGGGAGGCCCCGGCCGCCCAGGGCGGCGGAGGCTGAGGGAAAATCCCCGACTTCCTCCCATCGGGCGCGGTGAGACTCCGAGCCGCGGTACCGCGCGCGGTGCCACAGGGTGCGGGGCCGTGGCAGAGCATGGTCCCTTGCGAATCCGGGCGGCGGAGGTCCCCAAAAACCGGGGTGAGTGGCTGGTCGCCGGACCTGGTGGCCGGTCCCGCGGGTTCACATCCCGTCAGCCCCGCATCCGGACCTCTCGGCGCCGCGCTCGACGGGGAATTCGGTCGTCGGCATCGCCCACAGCGGAAAACCTTGGTCCCCGCCCCACGCCGCGCGTAGCTTTGCCGTCATGCGCGAAGTGATCACTGACGACCGTCGGACGCTTGCGGTGGAGGAGTGGGGCGAGCCGGCCGGGACACCGGTCGTCTACCTGCACGGCAGCCCCATGAGCCGACTCGCCCGCTACCCGGACGAGTCCCTGTTCCACCAGCTCGGCATCCGGCTGATCACCTTCGATCGGCCCGGGTTCGGCTGTTCCACCCCGAAGCCCGGGCGTCGGGTGGTCGACGCCGCCGAAGACGTGGCCACGATCGCCGACGCACTCGGTCTTGACCGCTTCCCCGTGTTCGGAGTCTCGGGAGGCGGACCGCACGCCCTGGCCTTCGCCGCCCGGTTCCCCGAGCGGGTGACACGACTGGGCGCGATGGCGAGTCTGGCGCCGCGCGACGCGGCCGGCCTGGACTGGACGGCCGGCATGAACGAGGGCAACCGCCGCAGCGCCGCGGCCGCCCTGATCGGACGTCAGGCGGTCGGCGACCACCTGGCGCGCGCCGGATCGGCCGAGCCTCCGCCGCTGCCGGCCGTCGAGCAGGCCGTCCTCTCCCGACCGGAGATCAGCGCGATGTTCGGCCCGGCGTTCAAGGAAGCGGTCCGACCGGGCCTTGACGGCTGGGCGGACGACGTGACGGCCCTCTTCGGTACGGAGTGGGGATTCGACCCGGCGCACATCACCGCCCCTGTGCGGCTCTGGCACGGCGGTCTCGACACGCTCGTCCCGCCCGCGCACGGCGAGTGGCTCGCCGCCCGGATCCCCACCGCGACGCTGATCCGGCAGCGGGATGCCGGCCACGCCGGACACTTCGCCGCCACCCCCGAAATGCTCGCGTGGCTGGTCGGCGAAGACTGAACCGCCCGCGGAAGGCCCGGATCGGCCGACATGGCGGCCCCTCGTCCGGTGGCCGCCGTCCGGCGGCCCGCCGGGCGACGGGTCGTCGATATCCGCTGGCGGACCCGCCCCACGCCCGACGATGATGCGCCCATGGACGCAGGCGAGGGCAACGACGTTTCAACGGCGCAGCGGTGGACGCGGTCGACCGTCCACACCGACATGTGGGTCGATCCTGACGATGACCCGCGTGAGGACGATGTCGAGGGGGTCGACGAGCGCAGCGCCCTGCTCGCGGCCCTGCGGCACTTCCGCCTCACCATGGAGATGAAGTGCGCCGGCCTGGACGCCGAGCAGATGGCCCGGCGCGCCGTGCCCCCCTCCACGATGTCCCTGCTCGGCCTGGTGCGGCACATGGCCGAGGACGAACGGCACTTCCGCCGCCTGGCCGGCGAGGACCTGCCCAGGATCTACCGCACCGCCGAGGACCGCGACGGCGACTGGAACGGCGCGGTCGCCGACCCGGCGGTCGTGGAGGACGCCTGGCGTCAGTGGCGGGCCGAGCGGGAGCGGACCGACCGGTTCATCGCGGGCTTCGCCGACCTCGGCACCCGGACCGCCGGGGGCGAACTCCTGCGGGACATCGTGCTGATGCAGATCACGGAGTACGCACGCCACTGCGGCCACGCCGACCTGCTGCGAGAGCGGGTCGACGGCCGCGTGGGGCAGTGAGTCACCGAGCGTGGGTGCCAAGATCCACTTCGTGGGCTAGCGTGGCCGACCGTGACGATTGAACTCAAGGACCCGGTCCGTGCGCTGCTCGATGACCCGAACCCGGCCGTCCTGGCCACCGTTCAGCCCGACGGTTCGCCGCAGACCTCGGTGGTGTGGGTGGGGCGGGACGGGGACGACATCCTGATCTCCAGCCAGGAGGGCCGCCGCAAGATCAAGAACATCTGGGCCGATCCGCGGGTGAGCCTCACCGTCCACGACCGTCGCGATTCGCTGGTGTACGCGGAGATACGCGGCCTGGCCACGGTCACCGAGGACGAGGGCCGCGCCCTGGCCGTCGCGCTGGCGGAGAAGTACGAAGGGGAGGGCGCGGGCCAGGAGTACCTGGAGCTGCCGCCGGAGAAGGTGCGGGTCGTCGTCCGCATCACCCCGGCCAAGGTGCTGGGCTCGGCGGCGAAGTAGTCGGTGTCCGCCTCCTGCGGCCCCGGTGGGGCCGCAGGAGACCGACCCCGGGGCCGGCGGTCGTGCCGCCGCCCCGTTCGGGTCCTGGTCCGGTCCCGGCCGCCGTCAGCCGAGGTGGGAGAAGTAGCCCCAGCCGCCGGTGCCGACCGTCACCGAGTCGCCCTCCGAGAAGGCGGCACCTCCCGGATGGAAGGCGAGATCGGCCGACGACGTCGTGTACCAGAGGTCGGAGAGCCCGTCACCGTCGCCGTCACCGGCGGAGAGCCCGAGCAGCCGGGAACCGGTCGGCAGGGTGCCGAGGGCGGCGGGAGAGCCCAGTGCCTTCGCCGTGCTGTCGTAGCCGTACTGCTTGATGTTCCCGGCCGCGTCGCGCGCCCACAGCTCCGCCTTCGCGTCCCCGGTCACGTCCCCCGGCACCAGGACCTCCTGGTCCTTCCACTCCTCGGTGCCGATGCGCACGGCGCCGTACGACAGCCATCCGCCGTCCGCCGCCACCCGGCCGCGGTGCAGCCACAGGCCCGTGCTGCTCCTGGCCACGAGGTCGGGGCCACCGTCACCGTCGACGTCCCCGGCCGCGACCGGTGTGGTGTGGGCCCAGCCGGTCTCGGACACCTTCATCACCACACCGGCCTCGAGATCGCCGCCGCCGGTGTTCCTGTGGAGCAGCAGCTGGTCGCCCTTGCGGGCGACGACGTCCTGGTCGCCGTCACCGTCCCAGTCCCCGCGGTGGCTCACCACCGCACCGTTCCACTCGGGGCCGCTGCCGATCACCCGAGGGGACCCGAACCCGCCCCGGCCGGTGCCGGGATACAGCCGCAGGGTGTCGTCCTTGCGCACGGCCAGCATGTCGGGGCAGAGGTCGCCGGTGAGGTCGCCCGGCACGCGCGCGGGCGCCCGCTCCAGCGGCTGGGCCTCGGCCCAGAGCAGCTTGTGGTCCTCACCGGGCGTCAGATCGATGTCCGCCGTCCCCGCCCGCAGGCCGGTGAAATCCCTGCTGCCGAAGAAGGCGTGGTCGTACTTGAGCCGGTAGGCGTGCGGCGGCGCGCTCGCCCAGGCGGTCGGCCGGTTCGCACCCGCGTCGGCCTCCACCAGCGGACCCGTGGCACACAGCCCGGCGCGCACCGGTCGCAGCGCGGAGTGGCTCGGTACGGCGTTGAAGTCGCCCGTGACCAGCGCGGGTGCGCCCGCCGCCCAGCGTTCCATGTGGTCGAGCAGCACCGGAGTCCCGTTCGACGGGAGATTCGTCGCCAGGTGCGTCCCGCAGGCCAGGGTCGTCCGGCCGCCGATGGGGCCCTTGACGCACAGCACCCATCGCTGCGCCGCCGGGTCGGCCTCACCCGGGTTCACCAGCCCCTGGTGCGAGGAGAAGTCCGCCGCCGCGCCCTTGACGAACACCGCCTGCCCGAACTTCGCCGACGTCCCGCCCCAGCGCCCGCACCCGGTGGGCTCCTGCTCACCGACGCGCACCGAGGTGTAGCCGACGAGCACCTTCCGCAGTGCCTCGTACTGGCCCGCGCACAGCTCCTGCAGCGCGATCACATCGGCCGGACCGCCACCCTCGGCGTCCATCCGCGACCGGAACTTCGCCGCCCACTCGTCCGCGCTGTCGACGGTGTTCTGGCAGGTGTGCGCCCCACAGGCGTTGTATGAGACGGTACGCACCGCCTGCGGCACGACCGGATCGGCCGCCACCGGCTGCGCGCCGCTCCCGGCCATGACGCCGGCGACCAGGGCCAGGCCGATGACCGACCGGCCCGCCGCACCGCCACGGCCCCTGGCCCTGCCACGGCCCGTGCCGCCGCTTCTCGCTCCGCGTATGCCTCTCATAGGTCCCCCCTCGCATGCGAAGATCATGAACTCGGGCATCGTAGGCACATGGGCAAGTGAAAGGCCCGCCCCCGTGGGGGCGGGCCTCGTCGTGCCCGGTATGGGGGCCGGGGCTGAGCGGCTCAGTGGGCGCCCGCGTACACGCGGCTCGCGAACTCGGCGATCTGCTTGTCGCTGAGGTTCTGCGCGAGGTTGGCCTCCGAGATCATTCCGCAGAGGCGGTGATCGTTCTTCATGTCGATCACCGGCAGCCGCTTGATCTGGTGCTGCTCCATGACGTGCAGGGCGTCCGTCGCCGACGCGTCCGCGTCGATCCAGTGCAGTTCGCCGCCGAGGGAACCACATTCCACCTGGGACGGGTCCTTCCCGTCGGCCACACACTGGACGACGATGTCCCGGTCGGTGACCATGCCCTGCAGCTTGTCGTCGTCGCCGCAGATGGGCAGCGCGCCCACATGCAGCTCGCGCATCATCCGCGCCGCGTCCTGCAGGGACTCGTGCTCGCCGACGCACTGCGCGCCGGCCGTCATGATGTCGCGCGCCTTGAGTGTCTTGTCCTGCGCCATGATCGCTCCTCCTGTGGTTTCGACATGGTGCTGTACAGGACCGGTTTCCCTGTTCTTCCATCGCAACACGCGCGCCTCACGACTGCCACGCCGCCCGGCGGTCGCCGGACCGCCGTCCGGGCTCAGTGCCCGGGGTGGCGCGGGTGCCCGGCGACGGTGTGGGCCACGCCGTCCAGACCCAGGCCGTCGGGGCCGGCCAGCGCGCCGGCCGCGTCGTTCACGTCGTTGGCGGTGACCCCGAGGCCGCTGGGACCGTCGGCGTGGGCGGCGGCGGGGGTGACCAGGAACAGCGGCAGGGCGGCGAGCGCGGCGGCCCGGAGCAGAGTGTGCATCGTCATGCCGTGACCAACGCGTACACGCCGCCGCGGACACGTACCTCGATCGGAGACGTCCTTCGACCGGAGACGTCCTTCGACCGGAGACGTCCTTCGCTCGTGCCCGCTCCGAGGCTTCAGAGGGGCGGCGCGGTCGAGCGGCGCTGGTCGCTCTCGTTGCGGAGGTCGGTGGTCCGCCGGGTGAGCGTGCCGACCCGTTCGGCGAGCTCCGGATGGCGGGCGGCGAGGTGGGCGTGGGTGCGGGAGAGCGGGTCGAGGAGCTGGGCCGGATTGTTGTCCGCGAGGGCCTGGTCGAGGTCCTCGCGCAGGGGGAGGGGGAGGCTGTCGAGGGCGGTGATCTGCCCGGCGAGCCGGCGGAGGTCGGCCGCGTTCCCATGGGCCCACGCGGTGACGGATCGGTCGGCCGCGCGACGGTCGCGGGTGGCCTGGACGCGCTGCTCCGCCGTGGTGCCGGCCTTCCCGGGGCGTACGCGCAGATAGCGGCGCTCGGCCGCCTGGCGGCTGGTGACGCCGAGGGGGTGGGCGAGGTCGGCCCAGCTGGCGCCCGCGTCGCGGGCGGCCTCGATGAGGCCGGGCTCCCAGCCGGCGAGCTGTTCGCGCAGCTCACGCAGGAGCAGGAGCGCGGCGAGGGCCTCCTCGGACGAGGTGCGCGCGGACGGGTCCCCGGGCGTGGGGGAGGGGGCGGGGGTCGCGGTCCGGGCCTTGCGGACGGTCTCGTCGATCGCGGCGAGAGCCGTGAGGGCCGCGTGGACGGCGACGGGGTCTCCGGGGCCGGCGGCGGGATGCTCGGGTCCTGCCATGGTCTCTCCCTCACCTGGTGTCGTCCGCTTGTCGTCCATTCGTTGACGATGGAGTTGTCGTCCATCCGTTGACATGTTACAACGGTGTCAGGTGAAGCGCATTGGCAGTCACTGCCTGATCGACTGGAGGTGTTTCGCGATGTTGATGCGCACCGACCCGTTCCGCGAGCTCGACCGCCTCACGCAGCAGATGCTGGGAACGGCCGGCACATGGTCCCGTCCCTCCCCGGTGCCGATGGACGCGTACCGCGAGGGCGACGACTACGTGATCGTGATGGACCTGCCCGGCGTCTCGACGGACGCGATCGACATCGACGTCGAGCGGAACATGCTGACGGTCAAGGCCGAGCGCCGGCCCGTCGCCAAGGCCGACGACGTGCAGATGGAGCTGTCCGAGCGGCCGCTCGGTGTCTTCTCACGGCAGCTGATGCTGGCCGACACGCTTGACACCGAGAAGATCACGGCCGACTACACGTCGGGCGTGCTCACACTGCGCATTCCGATCGCCGAGCGTGCGAAGCCCCGGAAGATCAGCATCGGTCGCGGCGACGACCGCAGGCAGATCAGCGGCTGAGCCGCCGGCAGGCCGGGAGCGGAGGACGGAAGCCTCTCCCCCTCCTTTCCTCCTCCGTCCTCCGTTCCCCACTCCTGCTCCCCACCCGCCACTCCTCCGCACTCCGCATCCGTTCGCGAAGGGGGTCGTGATGAGACTGCGATGGCAGACGTTCCTCGACTCCGTCCAGGAGCGCGGTGCCTACGGCACGCCGCAGGAGGCCGAACGCGCCGCCCGCACCGTGCTGGCACTGCTCGGCGCCCATCTGGTCGGTGAGGTCCGGGCCGCGCTCGCCGCGCGCCTCCCGGAGACCTTCTCCGTCATCCTGCTCAATCCGCTCCAGGCCGTCGAGCCGCTCTCGCCGGAGCGCTTCGTCCGCGCCACCGCGGCCTGGATCGAAGGCGCCACCGAGCGGACCGCCGCGTGGGACGTCAGCGCCGTGCTCAGCGTCGTCGCGGATGCCGCCGGCGAGGAGCTCACGGCCCAGATGCTTCTCCAACTCCCGCCCGGCTACGACCTCCTCTTCGGCCGGCCGCAGCCCCCCGAGTGACCGGCACCCTTGTCACCACCTGTTCGCTCCGCCCGGCCGACACCCGTCGGCCGGGCCCGAAGAGAACGGCGATCTCCCTCACCATGACACTCCAGGCCGAGACCATGACTCCCGCGCCGACCTCCGTGCCCGCCTCCGTACCGGCGTCCGTACCCGCGTCGGCTCCCGCTCCCGCGCGCACCGCGATGTCCTACGCCGCCCTGCTGGAGCGCGTCCGCTACGAAGGGGCCTACCCGACCCGCGAACGCGCCGAGGAAGCCGTCCGATCGGTGCTCGCGGCGCTGGGGCGGCAGCTCGTCGGCGACGAACGGGTCGAGCTCGCCGCCCGCCTCCCCGTCGAAGCGGCCCTGGTGCTCACCGCCCAGATCCCCGCCACCACCCCGTTCACCGGCTGGGAGTTCGTCAAGGACCTCGCCCGGCGCACCGGCGGCAGCCCGGCCACCACCCGCTGGAACGTCGGTGCCGTCCTCGCCCCCGTCTCCCAGCTGGCCGGCCCCGAGCTCGTGGACCGCATCATCGACCAACTCCCGCCGGGCTACGCCCTCCTCTTCGGCAAGGCCGACCTCCGCCCGCCCCGCCGACCGGCAGCCTAGGCGCGCGGCGCCACGGCGGCGTGCTCGGCGGCCTCGGCCGGGGTGTGGGAGGAGGTGAACGTGAAGGCGCGCGGCGACGGCCCGTGGGCCCGCAGGTCCGCCAGTCGCTCCAGGGCCTCGTCGACGGTCGGACGGTGGCCGGCGGGCACCCACCAGAGCACGAGGTGCGCCTCGACGTGCCGCTCGAACCATTCGCGGCGCCGCCGCATGACCTCCAAGTGCCCGCTGCGGTAGGTGAAGTCCCACAGGGCCTCCTGGGACTCCCACACCGTCAGGTTGACGATGACGTCCTCGCCCGCCGGGCGCAGTCCGGTGGCGTCGGCCGCTCCCTCCTCCACGAGCCGCCACACGAAGCCCGGTGCCTCGTCGGCAGCGCCGTTCACCGAGTCGAGCATCTCGGCGAACGGCGCGATGCGCGGGTCGTCGAAGGGATAGCGGAGGGTGGCGACGTTGAGCTGGGCGAGGTGGGCATGCGTGGTCGAGGTCATGGCCTCATCCCAGCACGACCCGCTTTTCTATGTCAATCGTCGTTGTTTTTAGAGCCGGGAGCGGCCTCGACCACCACGCAGCACTCTCCCGGTCGTGGATCCATGCGCGCGCGGACGGGCCCGTCCGTGCCGAGCAAGCCCTCCAGCAGGGCGAGATTCATCCCGCAGACGAGCGGTGGGAAGCGCTCGGCGACGGCATGGAAGGGGCAGTTGCGCATACGGACGACGGGCGCGGCCGAGCCGGCCGCGCCCTCGGCGTGTTCAACGTCCTCCAGGTGCGGTTCGTATCCGCGAGCGGCCAGCAGCGCCGCCGCCTCGGCCGGTCCGCCGCAGGGCGCCGCCCCGCCGCGCAGGGCCTCGCCCCTGCGGCGCGCGGCCGCGCAGAGCCCGGCGTCGAGGCCGGCCTCCTCGGCGGCCTCGGCCAGCAGCTCGGCTGCGGTGCGGTAGTCGCGGGCGGGCAGTGACACCGACCGCTCGACCCGCGCCCGCGTGTACACCTTGGCCGGACGTCCCGCCCCCGGCCCCGACCGGCCCGTCAGGCGCCGGCTGCCGCTCTCCAGGAGCCCGGCCTCGGTCAGCCTGTCCAGATGGTGCGCGGCGAGCGTCCGCGCCACACCGGCCGCCTCCGCCGCCTCGTTGCGCCCGACCTCTCGGCCCTGCGCCGCCACGTACTCGTACAGGCGCCGTCGTACCGGATCCTGCAGCACCGCGATCGCGTCGATGTCCTCCATCCGCCCATTCTAGGAACAACGCAGGTTGGAGATAGAAAGCCGCAGGTCGACTCCTTGCTCCATCTATCGAATTTCGATAGATTTCCCCTGTTGCTCGATCGAAGGGAGAGGTGATGGGAAAGCTGACCGTGCTCGCCCTGCGCGCCGTGCTCGTGTCGCTGCTCGCCGGTTCGGTGTTCGTGCAGGCGGTGATGGTGCCCCTGCTGGCCATCGACATGAGAGGGCTCGACGCGGAGGTCGCCCATCTGCGCACCCCGGTCCTCGTGATCGTGGTCCTGGGCGTGGTGACGGTCCAGGTGGTGCTGGGCTGCGTGTGGCGTCTGGTGACGATGGTGCGCCGGGGGACCGTGTTCTCCCACGCCGCCTTCCGGTACGTGCACATCGTGATCGGCGCGGTCGTGGCGGCGGCCCTGCTGGTGTTCGCGCTCGGGGTCGTTCTCGCGCCGGGCGAGGCCGTCGCCCCCGGCGTCGTCCTCCTCATCGGCGGCCTCGGACTGGCCGTCCTCGGCGTCGCGCTCGTCGTGCTCGTGCTGCGCATGCTGCTCGCCCAGGCCGTCGCGCGCGACGTGGAGGCCTCGGAGATGCGGGCCGAGCTGGACGAGGTGATCTGATGCCGATCGCCGTCGACATCGACGTGATGCTGGCCAGGCGGAAGATGTCCGTGGGCGAACTCGCCGAACGCGTCGGCATCACCCCCGCCAACCTGGCCGTGCTCAAGAACGGCCGCGCCAAGGCGGTCCGCTTCACCACCCTCGCCGCGCTCTGCGAGGTGCTCGACTGCCAGCCGGGGGACCTCCTGCGCTGGGAGGCCGAGACCGAGAGCGAGGCCGAGACCGGGAACTCGGCCACCACGACGGACCCCGCGGATCCGGTCGAGGCGTGAGGCCGGTCAGGTGTCCGCAGAGGCCGGTCGTACGGCGGTGCCGAGGATATGCGCGGCGGCCGGCGAAGGGATACGGGTCGGGGGGAAGTCGAAGCGGTCGAGGGCGGTGAGGGTGAAACCGGCGGCGGTGATCGCCCGCTGGGTGTCGCGGCCGGTGTGGCAGCCGCCCATGAGGCGGGGCCAGATGGTGGCGTCCAGCACCCGCTGGACCCGCCGCATCGCGGGGGAGTCGGCCCGGACGTGTTCGTAGAAGCGGAGTTGTCCGCCGGGACGGAGTACCCGGTGGAGCTCGGCGAGCGCCGCGCGCGGATCGGCGACGGAGCACAGGGTCAGGCACGCCACGGCCGCGTCGAAGGAGGCGTCCCGGAAAGGGAGGCGTTCGGCGCGGGCGGGCTCGATCTCGACGGGAGCGGGGGCCTGGTGGGCCGCGCGCCGGGCCAGGGCGCGCAGGGTCGGTTCCGGCTCGACGGCGACGATCCGGTCCACCTCCGGCGGGTAGTGCGGGAAGTTCAGGCCGTTCCCCGCGCCGATCTCCACGACCTCGCCCGTCAGGCCGGCCAGGAGCCGTTCGCGGTGCGCGGCGATGCCCGCCCTCTCCAGGGCCGGGCCGGCGAACCCGGCGTAGAAGCGGGCGAAGATCGGGTGGGGCCTCGTGGGTTGCGTCACGGCGACCGGTCCTCTGCGGCGGGGGAACGGAGGGCGGGGGGAGGCGGAGTCCTTGTCCCTGACAGGGGCCCGACCTGGCGCCGAGGGCGATGCCGTGACCCATGGCCGCCACCGTAGGGACGGCGCGACCTCCCGGTCAACGCACCGCGCCCGGGGGCGCTGCCGTCATGGCGCGGCGGTGTCCGCTCCGTCCGCCCGACGCCACTCTTCCTCCCGCGTCGCCCGGCCCCGCCCCGTCAGCGGTCCGCCGGCTCCGCCGCACCGGTCGGGTCCGTGGTGCCGGCCGGATCCGGCGCGGGCAGTTCGCGCCCGAAGGCGAGCAGCAGCAGCTCCTGCGCCGGGCGGGCCACGCGCGAGCCCGCCCCGTACGACCAGTCGAGGTCGGTGGCCCGCAGCTCGACACCGTCGAGCCGCGCCTTGAAGAAGCGCAGCGTCCGCGGTCCCACGGTGTCCAGGACGATGCGCAGGCGGTCCTCCGGTACGCGCCGCCCCAGACCCAGCGCGAGGGTGATGTCCAGTCCGTGGACCACGTCGTGGCCGAGCGCCGCCGCCAGGCCGCCCACCGGCGGCTTCCACGGATGGTCGGCGTTGTCCCGCAGGGCGGCGGCGAGTTCGCGCGGCGTGAGGGCGGCGGCGTCGCGGCGCGCGACACGGTCGGTCATCCGGTGCAGGTTGCCTCCCGCCCGTGCCAGCTCCAGCGCGGTCCTGCCGAACGCGTACCGGAACCCCATGCTCATGTGCGCGGCGACCTCGCGCACCCGCCATCCGCCGCACAGGCTCGGCGCGTCCCACTGCTCCGTGCTCAACCCGTCCAGGACGGCGGCCAGTTCGCGTCGTTCGGCCGCGATCGCGGCCCGGATGTCCACCGCTGAGATGCTCATGATCATCAGCGTCCCGGAGCCCCGGCCAGAAGTCCAAGACACAGTCGTTCTCACCACTAGCATCGCTGCTTATGGAACTCCGCCAGCTGCAGTACTTCCTCGCGGTCGTCGAGAAGGGCAGCTTCACCCGAGCCGCGGCCGGCCTCCATGTCGCCCAACCCGGCGTGAGTGCCCAGATCCGACAGCTGGAGCGGGAGCTCGGACAGCCCCTGCTCGACCGGTCCGGGCGCACGGTCACCCCCACCGAAGTGGGAGAGGCCGTTCTTCCCTACGCCCGGGCGGCGCTCGCCGCAGTCGAGGGGATGCGGCAGACGGTGGAGGAGTACACCGGACTGCTCCGAGGGCATGTCACCCTCGGCCTCGTCTCGGGTGCGGCGACCGACGAGTTCGACCTGGCCGCACTGCTCGCCGACTTCCACAGCGCGCACCCGCGGGTCGAGATATCCCTCACCGAGGACACCTCCGCCCGCATGCTCACCGCCCTGCGGCGCGGTGAGCTCGACCTCGCCATCGTCGGCGTCGCCGAGGACGAACCCCCGCCGGACATCAGCCTCCACGTCCTGATCGACACCCCGCTCGTCGCCGCGATGGCCCCCGACGACCCGCTCCTGCGCCCCACCGGAGACGCCGAGCGTCCCACCACCGAGCGTCCCTCCACCGCGAATCCGCCCGCCGAGCTTCCCCTGTCCGCGCTCGCCGACCGCCCGCTCATCTGCCTCCCGCGCGGTACGGGCATACGCGGCGCGCTCGAACGCGCCTGCAGGCAGGCCGGTTTCGCGCCGCGGATCGCCTTCGAGGCCGCCGCGCCGAACCTGCTGGCGCACCTCGCGGCCCGCGGTCTCGGGGTCGCCGTCCTTCCGGAGATCCCGTCCGAGGCGGCAGCCGCGCTCGGCCTGCGCACCCTCCCTCTGACCGCGCCCGCGCTCCGCGGCCGGATCGCCCTCGCCTGGCCCACGGACGGCCCCACCCGGCCGGCGGCCAAGGCTCTCCTCCTCCGCATGCGGGAGACCCTCGGGCGTCCTGGTTGAGTGTCAGGGCCGTGGACTAGGTTGTCCCAGTCCGGCAGATCACACAGAAGTTCACGCAACAGTTCACGCAACAGTTCACGCAACAGTTCACGCAACAGTTCACGCAACAGTTCACGCAACAGTTCACGCAGAAGTTCACGCAACAGATCACGCAACAGACGGGGCACCGCGCGCCGACCTCCGCGTCCCGCACGTCCCTGCCCTGTTCCGTACTCCTGTACTCCCTATTGGAGCCATCGACGTGACCGTGCGAATAACCCCCCCTCGCCGTACCGCCACCACCCTCCTCCTGGTGTGTGCCGCCCTGGTCGCCACAAGCGCCTGCGGCAACCAGAGGGACGACCGAGGAGAGGGCGGCCGAGCGAAGAGCACCGCCGCCGACGCCCCGCTGAGCGACCGGCTGCCCGCGGACATCCGGTCCGCCGGCGTGATCAGGGTCGGCTCCGACATCGCGTATCCACCGGTCGAGTTCAAGGACGCGTCGGGCCGCACCGTCGGCCTCGACGTGGACATCGCCCGGGCCATGGGCGAGCAGCTCGGCGTGGAACTCCGCTTCGAGAACGGCACGTTCGACACCCTGGTCACCGGCCTGCGCGCCGACCGGTACGACATCATCATGTCGGCCATGAACGACACCAAGGACCGGCAGAACGGTGTCGACCCGGCCACCGGCAAGAAGGTGGGCGAGGGCCTGGACTTCGTCGACTACTTCACCGCCGGGGTCTCGCTCTACGGACGCAGGCAGCACGCGGGGACCGTCAAGGGCTGGGACGACCTGTGCGGGAAGACCGTCGCCGTGCAGCGCGGCGCCGTCGCCCACAACCTGCTCAAGACCGAGGGCACCGAGTGCACCCGCGCCGGAAGGCCCGCGATCGACATCGAGGCCTTCGACACCGACGCCGAGGCCCAGATGCGCGTCCGCAGCAACGGAGCCGACTTCGGCAGCTCCGACTTCCCGGCCGCCGCGTACGCCGTCAAGACCTCGGGCGGCGGCAAGGACCTGGCCCTCATCGGCGAGCAGACGGGCGCACTCCCGTACGGCATCGCCGTCTCGAAGAAGGACACCCGGCTGCGGGACGCGCTCGCCGCGGCGCTCGACGCGATCATCGCCAACGGGAAGTACGGCGAGATCCTGGCCAAGTGGGGCAGTCAGGACGGCGCCGTGACCAGGGCCGTCGTCAACGGCGGTGCCTGATGCGGGCAGCGGATGCCGACATGCGGGCCGTGCCGGTCCGCCACTACGGCCGGTACGCCGCGGCCGTGGTGGTCCTGGCGCTGTTCGGGGCGATCGTCCACGCCTTCGCCCGGGGAGAGGTCACCTGGGGAGCGATCCCGGCCTACCTCTTCGACGACCGCGTCCTGCTGGGCGTGCGCGAGACGCTGACCCTGACCGTCCTCTCCATGCTCATCGGTGTGGCCGGCGGCATCCTGCTGGCGGTGATGCGGCTCTCCAGGAACCCCGTGACCTCGTCCGTCGCCTGGTTCTACATCTGGTTCTTCCGCGGCACGCCCGTGTATGTGCAGCTGCTGGTCTGGTTCAACCTCGGACTCGTCTTCGAGTACGTCAACCTCGGCCCCGTCTACCAGGACGAGTGGTCGGACTTCATGACGCCGTTCCTCACGGCGCTCCTCGGCCTCGGCCTCAACGAGGCCGCCTACATGGCGGAGATCTGCCGGGCCGGTCTGCTGGCGGTCGACGAGGGACAGACCGAGGCCGCGCACGCGCTCGGCATGCGGCACGGCAGGACGCTGCGGCGGATCGTGATTCCCCAGGCCATGCGGGTGATCGTGCCGCCGACGGGCAACGAGGTCATCAACATGCTCAAGACGACCTCGCTGGTGGCGGCCGTGCAGTACTACGAACTCCTGCGGTACGCGCAGGACATCGGCCAGACCTCGGGCGCCCCCGTGGAGATGCTGTTCCTCGCGGCCGCCTGGTACCTGATCCTGACCTCGGTCCTCAGCGTCGGGCAGTACTACCTGGAGCGGTACTACGCCCGCGGCTCGGCCAGGATCCTGCCGCCGACGCCCTGGCAGAAGGTGAGGACGACCCTGTCGACGTTCCGCCGCCCGAAGGTGGGCATGTGAAGGCCGGAGGAGGCACCGTCACGACGGTGCCTCCTCCGGTTCCGTCGCATTCGGCCGACGAGTCTGTCAGGTCCTGTACGCCACCTGTCGTATTCGCGCCAGCCGCCCCCGGCCGGGAATTCCCTTCCCCAGGAAGAACGCCGTGGACAGAGGCGTTCTCGGCCACGCTTCGAGGGTGTGGTTCCGGACGCCTCGGGAAAACGTGACGGTCCGCACGGTGGACCCGCACCTTCACGGTGGTTCTAATGGTCGGGCCCATTCGAACGGACTGTCCGAAAGGGCCACACGGGGGCTTGCGAGGAGGTCGTCGATCGGGAAGGGCGCGCCGCTCCGCGCGGCGCCTTCGGCGTGCCCAAGGGGCATGCCTCGGACGCAACGGATGCCTCGGTGTGACCGCGCCGGGTGATCCGGCCTTCACCTGATCCGTATTCCTTACTCCTTCAACTCTCCCATCTTCAACGAATGGTATCCGGGCCGCACGACTTCCGCCGCGATCCGGCGGAAGCCGAAACTGACGAAGAGGGAAAACGATGACGGACAACAGTCGTACGATCCGGCCACCCCGGAGCGACGACCGGTTCGAGAAGTTTCCGCTGACGGAGATCCAGTACGCCTACTGGGTCGGCCGCGGCTCCAATTTCGTACTCGGCAACGTGGCGCCGCACGCGTACTTCGAGCTCGAAGGGCGACGGCTCGACCCCGAGGTGCTCTCCCACGGCTGGCGGACCCTGATCGAGCGCCACGACATGCTGCGCGCGGTCGTGGACGAGGACGGACAGCAGCGCGTCCTCGCCTCCGTACCGAAGTTCGAGGTCCGATGTACCGACCTCCGGTCGACACCGCCGGACGAGGCCGAACGCGTGCTGACGGACATCCGCGAGGAGATGTCCCACCACGTCTACACCGCCGCCGACTGGCCCCTCTTCGACATCCGCCTCTCCCGGCTGCCCGACCACGACCGGCTGCACGTCAGCCTCGACCTCCTCATGGTCGACCTCGCCAGCCTCACGCTCCTGTTCAGCGAGTGGAGCGCCCTGTGCCAGGACCCCGGCCTCGAACTGCCCCCGGTCGACGTGACCTTCCGCGACTACGCGCTGGCCCTGGAACAGGGCTCCCAGGCACCCCGGCACCAGAAGGCCCTCGACTACTGGACCTCGCGCGCCACCACGCTCGCCCCGCCGCCCGACCTCCCCCTCGCCAAGGCCCCCGTAGCCGTCCACAAGCCGCGCTTCACCCACCGCGAGTACCACCTGCCCGAGCCGGACTGGAAGCGACTCCAGGAGCGCTGCGAGGCCCGCGGCCTCACCCCGACCGCCGTCCTCGCCGCGGTCTTCTCCGAGGTGCTCGCCGTCTGGAGCGGCACCCGGCGCTTCACCCTCAACCTCACCCTCTTCAACCGGCTGCCACTGCTCCTGGACCGCAA
The DNA here is from genome assembly GCF_042901205.1 of Streptomyces sp. NPDC012769. NCBI lineage: Bacteria > Bacillati > Actinomycetota > Actinomycetes > Kitasatosporales > Streptomycetaceae > Streptomyces > Streptomyces sp. NPDC012769. The sequence goes on from NZ_JBIBCP010000003.1 coordinate 1,116,032, forward strand.
CGAGGCCGGCAAGCGGGTCGTCCACCCCCACCTGCGCCGCATGGTCGGCGACTTCACCTCCATCTGCCTCCTCGAGATGGACGCCTCGACCGGCCGCACGCTCGGCGAACGCGCCGAGGCCACCCAGACCCAGCTCCAGAAGGACCTGCGCCACCGCCAGGTCAGCGCACTGCAGACGCTGCGCGAACGCCGCCGGCTCGGCCTGCAGAGCGGCTTCGAGACGATGCCCGTCGTCTTCACCAGCGGCCTCGGCACCGCCGCCGACGTCAGCGACGCCATGGGCTACTTCGGTGACATCTCCTACCGCGTCAGCCAGACCCCGCAGGTCTGGCTCGACCACCAGGTCGTCGACTTCACCGGCTCCCTCGACCTGACCTGGGACTGCGTGGAGGAGCTCTTCCCCGAGGGCCTCCTGGACGACATGTTCGCCACCTACTGCGCCACCGTCACCCGGCTCGCCCACGAGGACACCCCCTGGGACGAGGAACTGACCGTCCCCCTCCCCGCGCACCAGCTGTCCGGCCGGGCGCAGGCCAACGCCACCGAGGGCCCGCGCCCCGAGGGCCTGCTGCACGAGCCCTTCCTCGACCGGGCCGCCGCCCACCCCGAGCGGCCCGCCGTCCTGACCGCCGACCGCGAGGTCACCTACGGCGAACTCGCGGCGCGCGCCGAGGCCGTACGGCATCAGGTGCACGACACCATGGGCGCCCGGGAACCGCGCGACCGGCTCGTCGGCATCACCCTCGACAAGGGCCCCGAGCAGGTGGCCGCCGCCTACGGCGTGATGATGGCCGGCGCCGCCTACCTGCCCGTCGGCGCCGCCCTCCCCGCACAGCGCCGCTCCCGGATCCTCGCCGACGGCGAGGCCCCCGCGATCGTCACCGACCGCGCCCTCGACTCCGCCCTGGAGTGGCCCGACGGAGTCCCGCGCCTCCTCGTCGACGACCCCGCCCTCGCCCCCTTCGCCGCCGCGCCCGCCGGCCGCCTGCCCGCCGGTCCCGCCCGGCCGGGCGACCTCGCGTACGTCCTCTACACCTCCGGCTCCACCGGCACGCCCAAGGGCGTCATGATCGAGCACGGCGCCGTCCTCAACACCGTCGCCGACATCAACGAGCGCTTCCGTGTCGGCCCCCAGGACCGCGTCTTCGGCCTCGCCGACCTCGGCTTCGACCTGTCCGTCTACGACCTGTTCGGCACCCTCGCCGTCGGCGCCGCACTCGTCCTGCCCGACCCCGACATGCGCTCCGAACCGGCCCACTGGGCCAAGCTCATGGCCCAGCACGGCGTCACCGTGTGGAACTCCGTACCGGCGCAGATGCAGATGCTCGTCGAGCACGTCGAAGCCGGCGGCGAGCTCCCCGAACGGCTCCGGCTGATCATGCTCAGCGGCGACTGGATCCCCGTCGACCTGCCCCGCCGCATCCACGACCTGTGGCCGGACGCCGAGATCATCAGCCTGGGCGGCGCGACCGAGGCCTCCATCTGGTCCATCCACCACCCCGTCGACGAGGTCCCGCAGGGCGCGAAGAGCGTGCCGTACGGCGTACCGCTGAGCAACCAGACCTTCCATGTCCTCGACGAGCGCATGGAACCCTGCCCCGTGTGGACCGCCGGCCAGCTCCACATCGGCGGCATCGGACTCGCCCGCGGCTACTGGGCCGACCCCGAGCGCACCGCCGACGCCTTCGTCACCCACCCGCGCACCGGCGAACGCCTCTACCGCACCGGCGACTTCGGGCGCTACCGCACCGACGGGACCATCGAGTTCCTCGGCCGCCGCGACGGCCAGGTCAAGATCAACGGCCATCGGGTCGAACTCGGCGAGATCGAGTCGACCCTCTCCCAGCACCCCGGCGTCGACGCCTCGGTCGTCGTCAAGTCCGCCGACGGCGCGGGCGCCGCCCGCCTCCACGGCTATGTGGTGCCCTCGCCCCGCGACGAGACGCTGTTCGTGACCGAGCACGCCGAGCCCGGGACCAGCCGGGACCTGTGGCAGACCCTCGCCGCGACCGCCGGCCGGCCCGGCGCGGGCCCCGCCCCCGACCGGCTGCGCGCCGCCTGGGACGTCCTCGACGAGGTGTACACCCTCGCCACCGCCGCCGCCTTCCGCTCCTTCGGCCTCCCGCACGAGCCGGGCGCCGCCTTCGACCCGGCGGCGCTGCGCGGTGCGGGCGTCGCCCCCCGCTACGAGCGGTGGCTGGCCCGTGCCGTCGCCCGCCTGGAGACCACCGGACACCTGACGACGGGACCCGACGGGACGACCGTCGCCCGCGCACTGCCGAAGGCCCTGCCCGACGAGCTGAAGGCCCGCGCCCGCGAGGTCCTGAGGGACGTCCTCGGCATCGACGAGGACGTCACCGACTGGATGCTCACCCTCGCCGACGGACTCGCCGACGTCCTCACCCAGAGCGTCCACTCCGCCGAGCTGTACGCCTCCGACCGGACCCCCGGCGTCTACGACCGGCTCTTCGGCCCCACCTACGAAGCCGCCGCCGAAGCCGTCCGCGCGCTCGCCGGCCGGTGGCCCGCCGACCGCACCCTCAAGGCCATGGAGGTCGGCGCCGGCTACGGCTCGCTCACCCGGCACCTGCTGCCCCTGCTGCCCGAGGACCGCACCGACTACCTCTTCACCGACATCTCGCGCTACTTCACCGACCGGGCCAGGACCGAGTTCGCCGACCACCCGGCGCTCCGCTACGACCTGTTCGACCTCGACCTGCCGCCCGCCGTCCAGGGCTTCGGCGACCAGGCCGCGGACCTCCTCGTCGCCGCCAGCGTGCTGCACGACATGCGCAGGATCCGCCCCACCCTGCGCAACCTGCGCTCCATGACCGCACCCGGCGGCATCCTGCTCATGGTCGAACAGACCACCTTCCACCCGTGGTTCGACCTCGTCATGGGCCTCCAGCAGGGCTTCGACAACTTCGAGGACACCGACCTGCGCACCGGCCACTGCCTGCTCGGCCGCGAGCAGTGGGCCGCCGAGCTCGCCGCCGCCGGCTTCGCCCGCAGCCAGGTCCTCACCACCACAGGCGGCCCCGCCTCCGTCGGCTTCGACGTGATCGTCGCCCAGGCGCCCGACACCCGCCGCCGCTTCGCCCCCGACGCCCTGCGGGACTTCGCCGCCGCGCGCCTCCCCAAGCACATGGTGCCCGCCCAGATCCTCGCCCTGGAGGAGCTGCCGCTGAACACCACCGGCAAGGTGGACCGCGCGGCCCTCGCCAAGGCGGGCGCGCGCGGAGCGGCCCGCGGCAGGCCGGCCAAGCCGCCGCGCACCGACCGGCAGCGCAAGCTCGCCGAGATCTGGCGCGAGGTCCTGGGCATCAGCCAGGTCGACCTGGACGACGACTTCCTCGACGCGGGCGGCGACTCGCTGCTCGCCGCGCGGCTCGTCGCCCACCTGCAGACCGCGTTCGACGTCGCCGTGCCGGTCGGCACGGTCCTCCAGTACACGACGGTGGAGGCGCTCGACGGCTATCTCGAGCAGCTCCTCGGACCGTCCGAGCTCATGCCCGGGGAGAAGTGATGAACCAGACCCAGCAGACCGACACCGGCCGTACGACACCGCCCGCCGGCACACCCGGAAGCCGCCCCTCCGCCGACGCGATCACGGCCTGGGTCCTCGGCTTCCTCGCCGAGATCCTCGACGTCCCCGCGCGGGACCTCGACCCCGCCACGCCCCTCGACGAGCTCGGCGTCGACTCGGCCACCACGCTCGTCCTGTGCGCCGGCCTCACCGAGGAGTTCGCCCTGCCCGTACGCCCCCGGGACGTGTTCGACCACTTCACGGCCGACGCGCTCGGGCGGCACCTGACGGCACCTCTGCCCGCGGGAGTGTGAGAATCCCCGTGAGCACCTCCACGCCGCCCCGCTGGATCATCGGCGGGGCGCCGCGGCCCGCCGCCCCCAAGCTCTACTGCTTTCCCCACGGGGGCGGCTCCGCCGCCGAGTACCTGCGCTGGGCCCGCGACCTCAGGGCCGGCGAACCGCACGCCGTGCAACTGCCCGGCCGCGGCTCGCGGACCCGCGAGCCCGTGATCACGTCGATGGACGCGCTTCTCGACGCGCTCCTCGAGGGAGTCAGGCCACCGGCCCGGGAACCCTTCGTGTTCTTCGGCCACAGCTTCGGCTCGCTCGTCGCGTTCGAGCTCACCCGCGCGCTGCGCGCCGCCGGCCGCCCACAGCCCGCGCACCTGGTCGTCTCCGGCTTTCCCGCCCCGCACCTGCCGCGTGCCGCGTCGCGCCTGCACCTGCTGGGTGACCGGGCACTGCTCGAAGCCGTCTCCGAACTGCACGGCGGGATCCCGCCCGAGGTCCTGGCCGACGACGACATCGTGACCCTCGCGGCCCGCGCCCTGCGCGCCGACTACCAGATCCTGGAGACCTACGCCCACCGGCCCGAGGCACCCCTGTCCGTCCCCCTCACCGTCCTGGGAGGCACCGAGGACCGGGTCACCGCCGAACAGCTCGACGCCTGGCGGGAGCTGACGGACGCGGAGGTGACGGTACGACACTTCCCCGGGGGCCACTTCTACCTGCGGGACCGGCCGGCCCCCGTCCTGAGGGCGCTCTCCGGCGCCCTCGCCGCGGCGGCCGCGCGGGAGAGGAACGCACGGTGCTGACCTTCGCCGCCGCCTCCCTGGTCCTCATCATGATCCCCGGCCCCGACCAGGCGCTGATCACCCGCAGCGCCCTGGCTGGCGGCCGGCGCGCGGGCCTGCTCACCATGGTGGGCGGCGTCCTCGGCCTCGTCGTGCACGTCGGGGCGGCCGTCCTGGGCATCTCCGCGGTGCTGATCGCCTCGGCGACCGCGTTCACCGTCCTGAAGGTCGTGGGCGCCGTCTACCTCGTGTGGATGGGCATCGCCACTCTCCGAGGCGCCCGCCGCACCTTGCGGGAGAAGCCCGAGGAGTCCGGCGCGGCGGACGACGGGGACGCCGACGGCCGCTATGTGCGCTACGGCTTCCTCTCGAACGCGCTCAACCCGAAGGTCGCCCTGTTCTTCGTGACCTTCCTCCCGCAGTTCCTGCCTCCCGACGGCCGGGTCTTCCCCAGAGCCATGGTCCTGTCCCTGGTGTTCGCCGCGCTGTACCTGCTCTGGTTCAGCCTCTACGTGATCACCGTGGACCGCCTTGGCAGAATCCTGCGCCGCCCCCGGGTCCGCGCCCGCATCGAGCAGGTCACCGGCCTCCTGCTGATCGGCTTCGCGGTCCGCCTCGCCCTGCAGTCGCCGTGACGGGGCGGTGTCCCTGGGCAGCACACCGCACAGGCCGGCGGGCCGGACCCGGCCCGCCGGCCTTGGCTACCGGTCGACTCCTGGAGGATCACCGGCATCAACGAGGCCGAGGCGGCGGCCGTGTTGCCCGCGTGGTCGTACGCGGTCATGGCCCACGCCGTAGCGGTCCCGGCGGCGGCGGTGTGGGCCGCGCCGGTCACGGTGGGCCCGTAGGTCCTGGCCGCCGGTGCGGTCAGCCGCACCTCCTTCAACGCGTGGCCGTCGGCCGCCCTCCAGCAGAGGGTGACCGGGACGGCGGTGGTGGAAGTAGTCGGTGCGCCTGTCGCCCGCCGTGAGGGTGGCCGTGCCCGCCGGGTTCACCCCGTACTGGCCCAGCTTCCAGACGGCGATGCGGGCGACCGAGGTCAGCGCCGCGCGTGAAGGCGCGGCGTCGGTGTAGGTGCCGAGGACGGGCACCCCCGTCGTCTCGGCGTTGAAGCCGTAGGCGTGCGCGCCCTGCACGGGCCGGTCGACACCGCCCTTGCGACCCTCGTACACCGTGCCGCACTTGTCCACGGGGAAGTTGTGGCCGCTGTCCTTCCAGCCGAGCTGCTTGACGTGGTACGCGTAGATGCCGCGGACCACCTGCGGAGCGTCGGCGCACGTGTACGTGTTGGACTCGGCCGTGTGGTGCACGACGACCGCCTTGATCCGGCCGCCGGCAGGTAGCCGCTTTCGCGTGCTCTCTCGGTGAAGCGGCGGTTTCCGTGGCGGGCGGCGCCCGCCGGCCGGTCAGGCGCAGCAGCCCTTGCCCCGCCAGGCGTCGCGGCCCTCCTTGACCGCGATGCCGGAGATGACGAGGGCGGCGATCGGGTCGGCCCAGGACCAGCCGAGGGTGGCGTGGAGGAGCAGGCCGACGAGGAGGACGGCGGAGAGGTACGTGCACAGAAGGGTCTGACGGGAGTCCGCGACCGCGCTCGCGGAGCCGAGCGCACGCCCGGCGCGCCGCTGGGCGAAGGACAGGAAGGGCATCACGACGAGCGACAGGGCGGCGAGCGCGATCCCGACGATCGACCGCTCCGCCTCACCGGAGCCGGTCAGTGCGCGGACGGCGTCGACTGCGACGTACGCGGCGAGCGCGAAGAACGACATCGCGATGATCCGCAGGGCGGTTCGCTCCCGTGCTTCGCGAACGGCGTGGTCGCGGGCGGAGAACTGCCAGGCGACCGCCGCGGCGGAGGACACCTCGACGACCGAGTCCAGGCCGAAGCCGATCAGGGCGCTGGAGGAGGCGAGCGTGCCGGCGGTGAGCGCGACGACCGCCTCGACGACGTTGTAGGCGAGCGTGGCGGCGACCAGGAGGCGTATGCGGCGGGTCAGCGCGTCACGGCGGGCGGGGGAAGGCCCCAGGGTCACGGGTGTCTCCGCGGCCATGGTCAGCAGCATCCCTTCTCGTCGGCGTCCCGGCAGGTGCGGTCGGTCTCTACGGCGACCACGGCGGTGCGCAGCTCGTCCAGCGCGTGCCCCAGACGCACGTCGGCCAACTCGTAGCGGGTACGGCGCCCGTCGGGTACGGCGACGACCAGGCCGCAGTCGCGCAGGCACGCCAGATGGTTCGACAGCCGGGTCCGGGAGACACCGAGGGCGTCCGCGAGGTCGGCGGGATAGGCGGGCTCCTGACGCAGGGTGAGGAGGATCCGGCAGCGGATGGGGTCGGCGAGTGCGCGCCCGAAACGGGCCAGCACCTCGACCTCGGGCGCGAGGGTCAGCATGAAGCGACCGTACATCCAAACCTGAATTCAGGAAATCCTGAACTGTCGGAGAGGGAGGGAGTGGGGGAAGGCACGTCGAAGCCAGGGTGCCCGGGCTACGAGTCGAGCTTGCGCAGGGGCTCGGCCCGGCTGTGGACGCCCAGTTCAATGCGGGCTGCCTCCGGTGGCGTCGTGGAGCGCGTCCGGGTCGTGCGGTCCGCCGACCGGCATGCGGGTGACCGCGGACCGGCTCAGCGGCTCCAGGCCGATGCCCGCCGCACCGCGGAGCGGGACCACCGGCCGTGGCCGCGCGCGGCATCGTCGAGGTGGCCCTCCAGCGCCTCCAGGACGTCCGCCCGTTCCGGCAGGTCCTTGGTCCCGGCGTATCACAGGACGCCACCGACGGCGGTCGTCGGGCCCGGCCCGACCCCCGGCGTCAGGGAACGGTCTCGGCCGACGACTCACCGCGCGGACCGCGCTCACTCGTCGGAGTCGGAGTCGGAGTCGGAGGTGTCTCGCGGGCGAGGACCTTGATGAAGCAGATCAGCGCGAGGGGCGCGGCGTAGCAGCTCGCGCGTTCGATGACCTCGAAGGGCGCCCCGTACGCCCCGCTCGTCACGTACAGCATCTCCGTCGCGATCTTCCAGACGCAGACGAAGAGCAGCAGGCCGATCCCCGGCATGGTGACCAGCACCAGCGCGCCGAGACCGATCTCGAACCAGCCCACGGCCTGCGTGACGGAGGTCAGGCCGATCGACTCGTACTGCTCGGTGAGGTTCCGCTTCTCGACGAACGCGCCGTAGCCGCCGTGTCCGATCAGGAAGGAGGCGATGATCAGCCGGAAGCCCCAGGTGAACCGCTTGGCCCGCCGCCGGGTCAGGCGGGGGAGCCCCCGGATCCGGGCGAGCCACTCGCTCCGCGAGGTCGCGACGCCGTGGAACAGGAGGAGGGCGAGGGGCACGCCGAAGTTGTAGGAGCGTTCGAAGACCTCCCACCACGACTCACCGCTCAACGGCCGCAGCAGGGCCGTGAACAGACCCCAGAACGCCATGTACGCGAGGGGCGCGCGGGTCGGCCGCAGCAGGACGAGGAGCCCGAGCGCGATGTCCACGCTCCCGGTGATCGGCATCATGACCCAGGCCGCCGACGGGGGGATGCCCATGACGGCGTAGTAGCCGAGCCAGGCCTCCTTGCCCATGATGCCGAAGGCGCCGTGCCCGATGAACTCGGCCGCGATGGCGACGCGGAGGAGCCAGTGGATCCTCGATTCGAGGGGAGCCGGACCGAAAGGCCCCACTCGCCGGCCGGTGGCGGTGCCGGTGCCGGTGCTGGTGGCGGCACCGGTGTCGGCCACGGCCGGGTGGGTCCGGCCGTGCCGCCCGACCTGGGCATACGGTGTCTTCACGTTCCCCACCTCGCCCGGAGAGGTATGGGCTTTCCGCCCGTGCGGCTGTCCTGACAAGGCCACGATGCGCCGGGCGTACCCGGGTGCGCATCGGGCAGCGCGCCCCAGGTTCCGAGCACCCCCCACCCAGTTTTCGGGCCGTTTCCCCACCTCGGCGCACCGTCGCGAGCTAACATACGTACATGCATGTACGTAATGATCCGGGCGACGCCGATCCCTCGACCCCGCCCCGTACGAAGGCCGGCCGCCCCGGACAGGCGGAGCGCAGGGCGCGGTCCCGGGGTGCCCTGCTGGAGTCCGCCGCCCGGGGCCTGTCCCGGTACGGCTACGGCAATCTCGTCCTGGAGCAGGTCGCCGCCGACGCGGGCTACACGCGGGGGGCGCTGTACCACCAGTTCAAGGGCAAGCAGGAGCTCACCCTCGCCGCTCTGGACTGGGTCCTCGACACCTGGCAGCGGGAGGTGGGCGTCCTCGTCGAGCGGGAGCCGGAGCCCGTCGCGGCGCTGCTGGCGATGGCGCGCGGGCACGCCGTGTTCTGCCGGCGCGACGTCGCCCGCATGGCGCTCGCCCTGCGGCTGGAGTTCAGCGGACAGGACCATCCCGTGGGGCAGGCGGTGGAGCGGAGCTACGACGCGCTGGTCACCGACTGCGAGCGCCTCGTCGAGTCCGGCCGCGCCACCGGGGCGATCCCGCCCGGCCCGCCGGCCCGCACGCTCGCGCTCGCCTTCGTCGGCGCCCTCGAAGGCGCCGTCGTCTCCCTGGCGGGCCACGCGCCGCACGACGAAGTGCTCGCCGAGCGCGCCGCTGCCGGCGTCCTGGGCATCCGGCCCTCTCCGCGGACGGAGGAACACCGATGAGCATCCCGACCACCTCCCATACGTCCCGCCCCTGGCGCATCCACGACGTGGCCCGGGACTTCCGGGTCGAGGACGTCTGGGCGCTGCCGACGCCCGGCGGCCCCCACGACCTTCCGCGCCTGGTCGAGTGGTTCACCGAGGACGACGGCCCGAACCCGTTCTCCGGCCTCGCCCGCGCCCTGTTCGCGCTCCGCCTGCGCCTGGGAGGACTCCTGGGCTGGGACGGAGAGGGTAGCGGCGTCGGCTCCCGGGTGCCGTCGCTGCGGGACCGGCTGCCCCAGGACCTGCGCGAGGGGCCGCGCGGTCCCGATCTGGCGTCCCTGCCCTTCACCTCCGTCTATCTGACGGACACCGAGTGGGCGGCCGAGAGCGCCAACGGGACCGTCCACACCGTGCTGCACCTCGGCTGGGTCCCGGACGGAACGGGCGCCGGCCACCGCGGCGAGCTGACCGTGCTCGTGAAGCCGAACGGCCTGCTCGGCAGGGCCTACATGGCCGCGATCGTGCCGTTTCGGCGACTGATCGTCTATCCGGCGCTGATGCGCATGATCGGACGGGACTGGCACGCGAAGACGCCGCCGCCCGCCGCCCGCCCCGCAGTCGGGCGTCCCTCCGTCGATCGGGCCGCCGCACTCTTGGAGGTCCGCCGACAACACGCGATCCCGGAGGAGGTCCGCGCACTCGTCGGACCGGACGGGAGCGGCTACGCCGATATGTTCACCCTCAGGCTTCCCCTCACCCCGGACGGGACGCCCGCGTCACCGGAACAGTGGGCCCGCGCACTGTTCGAGGATGTCGCCGGACGCCAGGGCCGGTTCATCTGGCGAGCGCTGCTCGGCCTGCGGCTGCGCCGACGGCCGTCACCGCGGTACGTCGCCGGCTGGCGGATCGCCGAGCACCACCCCGACCGGATCAGGCTCGAAGCCCACTCCTGGATGCTGACCGGCCACCTCGTCGTCCGGATCGACCGCGATCAGGTCGCGCTGGCCACGGCCCTGCGCTACCGCCGACTGCCGGCGGCGTACGTCTGGCCACCGCTGGCGGCCGTCCACCGGCGACTGGCGCCCGGCCTCCTCCGCGACGCCCACCGCATCTGCGTCAATCAAGGTTGACGCAAGCGCGCTCGTCAACGTAAGTTGACGGCATGACCGATGCGACCGATCTCGCCGCGCGGGCGGGCGACCGCGACCCCCGGGTCGGACTCCGGGCCGTTTCCGCCCTGCGGCGGCTGCTGGAACAGCTGGAAGCAGTCCAGGTGCGCAGCGCGCGCGACCAGGGCTGGTCGTGGCAGGAGATCGCGACCGAACTGGGAGTCAGCCGACAGGCCGTCCACAAGAAGTACGGGAGGCAGTGATGTTCGAACGGTTCACGAAAGCCGCACGCTCCGTCGTCAAGGGAGCGGTCGCACACGCGGAGCGCGGCGGTGCGACGGTCGTCACCCGCGAGCACCTGCTGATGGCGCTGCTCGACCAGGAGGACACCCCGGCCGGGGCCGCGCTGCGCCGGCTGTGCCCGCCGGACCGCCGCCCGTCCCTGGTCGCGGCCCTGGGTGACGCACGGCGCCGGGCGGGGCTGACCCGGGCGGACACGGAGGCGCTGGCGGACCTCGGCATCGACGTCGGCGCGATCGTGGCGCGCGTCGAGGAGACCCACGGCGCGGGCGCGCTCGCCGGCGACCGGAGGGGCCGCGGCTGGTGGTCCGGCCGCCGGTCCTTCTCGCGCGAGGCCAAGACCGTCCTGGAGAAGTCCCTCCGGGTCGCGCTCGCCCGCAAGGACCGCGAGATCGGCGACGAACACATCCTCCTGGCCCTCACCACGACCGGCGGCGTCGTCGCGGAGACCCTGGCCGACCACGGCGTGACCTACGCCGCCCTCGACACCGCCCTGTCGACCCCGGCGACTCCCTGACCTCACGCACAAGGGCCACGAGGACGGTGAGGCTCCCGTACGGGCGTACGGCAGAATCCGGATGTGACGTTCACGAGATCGAGATTCCTGGCCGACCTGGAAGCGGGCATGGCCGAGCTGTCCACACCGATGCGGGTGTACGTGACGGCCGGGCGGTTCACCGAGCCGGAAGCCGATCTGCCGGAGCTGGCGGCCCGGATCCGCGCGCTGCTCGCCGTGGTCGCCGAGGACGAGGCCTGGCAGCGCTTCCTGCCCCGTTACGTCCCGCCGTCCGTCCCGGAGATCCGCGACGCCCTGGAACCGATGGAGACGCATGAGGCCGCCGCGTTCCTGGCTCGGCTCGCCTCCGTCGACCTCGTCTGGCCGAGTCACCGGCACCTGCCCGCCGAGACCGCCGAGCGCGCGGCGGACCGTGTGGTGTCCCTGCTCGGACCGGAGGGCACCTGGTGGACCAACCACGACGCCGGATGCGGCGCCGTGAACGGGCTCACTCCGCTGTTCGACAGCCTGTTGGCGGGGACGGACGGGGAGTACTTCGCGCTGGCCCTGCAGATCGCCGACGACTGAGCGCACTCCCCGGGCGCGTACGGACGGCCCGCTGTCGAGCCGGTGCTCCCTCCTCGTCTCGACGCGCGGATTCGCCCCATCTCGCCTAGTTTGTGGTCGTCGAAGCGTTCTTCGGAAGGAGTTCCCCCATGGCTAAGAAGGCCAAGGGCAAGATGGAGCAGGCCAAGGGCAAGGCGAAGGAAACGGCCGGCAAGATGACCGGCAACGAACGCATGCAGGCCGAAGGGAAGACGGACCAGGTCAAGGGCAAGGCCCGGGAGACCAAGGGCAAGGCGGAGGAGCAGACCCGCGGAGTCAAGGACTCCCTGCGCGACCGCCGCCAGGAGCCTTGATCGGGACGTCCTCGCGGAGGCCCTCGGCGCCGTGGCGCCGAGGGCCTCCGCGCGCTCTCGCCCGGATCACCCCACCGGGATCACCCCGCGGGGATCACCCTGCCGGGACCTCGTCGACGAAGGCCGTGCCCGCGCCGCGGTAGGCGGCGATCTTCGCGGCCACCTGGGCCGGGGTGAGGACCTGGTCCTTGACGTGCAGGACGTAGTCGACCTGCTGGTCGTACGCGCGCGGCGTGGTCGATGTCTGGCCGTTGAGGTCGATGAGCCACTGGTTGAAGTTGATCGACATCGGCCGCTCCGGCAGATACGCGGCGTCATGGGTGCCGAAGAGGCGGCCGTCGACGTAGTAGGTGATCGCGCTGTTGTCGATGGTCACGACGAGGTCGTGCCAGCCGGCGAACGACTGCCGGCTCTCGCTGTGCTGGTTGACCGCCTGCCACGGGTCGGGGTTGTAGGTCTCCCAGGAGGTCGTGTAGAGGATGTTGGCCGGCTCGCCCCAGCCGCCGTTGGGCAGGTACTCGAAGTCGTACTCGGCGTAGTCGTCGGCCATGGGGGCCTTGAGGTCGTTGATGGTGAAGAAGGTCTGCACGACGCGGTCGCCGTCCGGGCCGGACCTGGGAGCGTCGGAGAATCTGACGCGGGCGGCGTAGGTGCCGTTCCTGAACTTCATGGCCCTGGTGAGGACTTCGGTGTGGCGGGTGGACGCGCCCGTGCCGGCGGTGGAGGTCTCGAGGTTCATCACCGTGTTGCCGGACTGGTTGACGAAGGTGACCTTCGACGGGTCCCACGTGGCGCCGGGCACGCCGGGCCCGCCGGAGTTGGAGCGGACGCTCCAGCCGTGGGCCGAGATCGCCGGGTCCGTGTGAGAGGTGTAGGTGAAGTCGTCGAAGAGGGTCTGGCCGCCGCCGGGCGGATCCGTCGGGTCGGTCGGGTCGGTGGGATCCGTCGGGTCGTTGCCCTCGGGCGCGGTGCCCCACACGGTGGTGCCGGCGACCTGGGCGGTGACCTTGGACCAGTCGGCGTACGCGGTCTGGGCACCGCTGAAGGAGTAGTCGTCGCTCTGCCGGAGCGTCTGCCAGCTGGACTGGTGGAAGCGCAGTTGCATGTCGCCGGTGTCGCTCCCCGGCGCCAGCGACCCCGCGCTCGGCGTGAAGCCGACCTCCAGATAGCGGTCGGCCGTGGCGGTGGGACGGGCGAGTGTTCCGAACGTTCCGGTGATCCCGGCGCAACCGCGGACGGCCCAGGAGCAGGCGAAGCGGTAGGTGGCCGTGGGGGAGTCGGCCTTGAAGTAGTAGCGGACCTTGACCTGGCTGAGCTGGATGGTGGAGGAGCCGGTGTTCCGCACCTTGAGCCAGGGCTCGCTCTGGTCGGCGGTGGCTCCGGAGGCGCTGGTGCGGTACTGCACGGCCACGCCGTCGGCGGCCGCGGAGGCCGTCGTGACGGGCAGGGTGGCCAGGGCGGTGCTCCCGAGCAGCGCCGTCAGGGCGATGGCCGCACGGGTTCGGCCGCGGGTGGGGCGAGTGCTCATCCGTGTTCCTTTCGGTGACTCCCACGGGTTGCGGGAGAGCAGGGGGTGGTGCACGGGCGGTTCTCGGTGATGCGGTCGGAGGGGGCCTGGGGGCGGCCGGCGGTCGGTGGTCGGTCGGCGTGCGGAACGCCCAGCGCGTCGAGGCGTGCCAGGTGTCCCGTGAGCCGGTCGCGGAAGTCGCGCCACCCGGCGGCCGGGTCCCACACCCGGTCGGCGAGGGCGCACAGCCGGGGGAAGGCGAGGTACTCGATGTGCGCCGACGTCGTGACGAACTCGGTCCACACCTGTCCCTGCGCGCCCAGGAGCCGTCCGGCGAGGGCGGGTTCGCCTGACGGCGGCGTCAGGTCCAGGGCGTGCACGGCCGGGAGGTCGACGATCCGGCCGGGCTGCGCCGGAGGTTCGTCCGGGCCGGGGCCGCGCGCGTAGTCGAAGTAGGTGGCGCGGTGGTCCGCGTACACGACGTCGTGCCCTCGGCGGGCGGCCGCCCACGCGTCGGCCGGTTCGCGCCAACTCATGACGGCGCATTCGAGGGGGAGGGCGGCTCCGGTCTCCGCCCACGCGACGGGGCGCCGGCCCGCGCGGACCACATGGCCGGCGATCCGCCCCAGGAACCACCCGTGCAGCTCCCTCGGCCCGGCCAGCCCCTCGCGCGCCGCGCGGGCGGCGGCGGCCGGGCTCTGCTCCCACTCGTCCGTGGGGCATTCGTCGCCGCCGATGTGGACGTACGGGGAGGGGAACACCTCCATCACCTCGTCCAGGACGGTGCGGAAGAAGTCGACGACGTGGTCCCCGACGCCGAGGACGTTCCGGCAGACACCCCACTCGGTCCACACGTCGAGCCGCCGACCGGGGTGGTTGCCGAGTTCGGGGTACGCGGCGAGGGCGGCGCGCACATGCCCGGGTACGCCGATCTCGGGGACGATCGTGATGCCGCGCTCGGCCGCGTACGCGACCAGGCCGGCGAGTTCGGCACGGGTGTACGCACCGCCGTGCGGCCGCCCGTCGAAGCGGCCGCTGCCCGCCGGGCCGACCATCGACTCGGCGCGGTGGCCGCCGATCTCGGTGAGCCGGGGATGGGCGGCCACCGGCATGCGCCAGCCCTGGTCGTCGGTGAGGTGGAGCTGGAGGACGTTGAGCTTGTGCAGCGCCAGGAGGTCGACATAGCGGCGCAGGTAGGACACCGGCTGGAAGTGGCGCGCGACATCGAGCAGGGCACCGCGCCACGGGTGGGCCGGCACGTCCGTGATCTCCACGCCGGGGAGGTCCAGGTCCAGGTCGCCGGACCGCGGGGAGAGCGTTCGGAAGGGCAGGAGCTGGCGGAGCGTCTGGACTCCCCGCAGCAGGCCGGTCGGCCGGGCGGCGCGCAGCAGGACGCCGTGCGGGCCGACGGTCAGCCCGTACCCCTCCTCGCCCAGGCCGGTGAGCGTGGGGTCGACGGCCAGGACGAACGTCCCGTCGTCGGCCTGCTCCAGGCGCAGTCCGGTGACCGGCGTCAGATAGGCGCGCAGCAGGCGGGCGGCCGGCTCGGCGCCCGGTGTGACACGGAGCCGGGTGGTGGCGTCGACGCGGAAGCGGCCGGGGCGCGGACGCATCGTGCGCGGGCGGGGTACCAGGGAGAGTTCGGGGCGTGGCATGTCCACGGGATGCGTCTCCGGTGGTCGGCGGGGGCGAACGAAGGGGGTGGGGACGGCGAACGATGGGGGTGGGGACGGCGTACGAAGGGGGCACGGACGGCGTACGAAGGGGATAAAGCGGATCACCCCTTGACCCCTCCCGAGGCGAGGCCCGAGGTCACATGGCGCTGGAGCGCGAGGAACACGACCAGTGCGGGGAGGGCGAAGAGGGTGGCGGCGGCCATCGTGGCTCCCCAGTCGGTACCGAAGGTGGACTGGAAGGACGAGAGCCACACCGGCAGCGTGCGACTGTCCTGCTGCTTGATGATCAGGAAGTTGGCGTAGGTGAACTCGTTCCAGGCGGTGATGAACCCGAACAGCGAGGTCGCCATCAGACCGGGCGCGAGGAGGGGGAACGCCACGCGGCGGAAGGCGCCCGTCCGGGTGCAGCCGTCGACCTGGGCCGCCTCTTCGAGCTCGGGCGGGATGCCGGCGATGAAGCCGCGCAGGACCACCAGCGTGAACGGCAGCGTGACCATGAAGTAGACGAGGGTGAGGGTGGGCAGCCGGTCGAGCATGCCGGTGTCGCGGGAGATGATGTAGACCGGGATGACCAGCGACTCCCACGGCGCCATCTGCGCGATGAACACCGCCACCATGAACTGCCGCCGGCCGCGCCAGCGCATCCGGGCCACGGCGTACGCGGCGCCGAGCGCGACGACGAGGGCGAGCAGGACGGCGCTGAGGGTGACCAGGGCGCTGTTGCGCCAGAAGAGGCCGAAGCCGTCGGCTTCAACGGCCCGCCGGAAGTGGTCGAGCGTCCACTCCCGCGGGATCAGCACCGGGTCGTAGGACTGGATGTCGCGCGACGGCCTGAACGCGGTGGCGACCATCCAGTACACGGGGAACAGACAGACCAGCACCGTCAGGGCGGCGGCGGCCCGCAGCAGAAGCCTCACAGGTGCTCCCCCTCCTGTCGGAACAGCCGGCGGAAGTAGAGGACGAGGACGCCGGTCATCAGCAGCACCGTGACCATGGAGGCGGCCGAGCCGAGGTCGTAACGCTGGTGGGCGAGGGCGGTCTGCACGGCGTAGACCGGCAGGATGGTGGTGGCGTCGCCCGGCCCGCCGCGGGTCATCACCCAGATCTGGACGAAGGCCTTGAAGGTCCAGATGACTTCGAGGGACAGGATCAGCATGAAGATCGGCCGGACCAGCGGGAAGGTCACCGAGCGGAAGACGCGGACTCCGCCGGCGCCGTCGACGCGCGCCGATTCGTACAGCTCACCCGGCACCGTGGTGAGGGCCGAGTACAGCGTGATCGCGGCGAACGGCACCGACTGCCAGACGATGAGCACCACGACGATGGCGAACGCGGCGCCGCCGTGGGCGAACCAGGGATAGCCCGCGAAGGAGGAGAGACCGAGGCCGGTCAGCGTCTCGTTGACAATGCCGAACTCCGAGTGGAACAGCCACTGGAAGACGGTCGTGGCCGCCACCACGGGCACGGCCCAGACCAGCACGAGCGAGCTGAGGACCACGGTCCTGCCGATCCCGCCCAGACGCTCGATCATGAGGGCCACGAGAGTGGAAAGGATCATGATGGCGACGACGTTGACCGCCATGAACAGGAAGGTGCGGCGTACGACCTCCCAGAAGCGGGGGTCGGCGAGCAGAGCGCGGTAGTTGCGCAGCCCCACGAACTCGGCGTCGCCGAGGATGAGCTGACGGAGCCGGAAGTCCTGGAAGGAGATGACCACAGCCCGGCCGAGCGGGTAGAGCAGAAGGCAGAGCATCCCCAGGACCGCCGGGGCGATCAGTACGTACGGCCAGACCGACCTCCCGTTGCCGTGGCGGTATCGGTGACGGCGGGGGGTGACGGGACGGGGCGTGGTCCGCTCGCGGACGGTCGACACGGCGTCTCCTCGTCTCGGGGTGGGGGGGGAGGCCAGTGGGGCTGATGGGGCCTATGGGGCTGGTGGGTCGTGTGGGGCTGGTGGGGCCTGTGGTGTCGGTGAGGAGAGGGCGTCCCCGCGCCCTCCGCCCCGCGGGTGTCAGGACCCGCTGTTGAGGGTGTCGGTGATGCTCCGGGAGGCCTTGGCGGCCTCGGACTTCGGATCGCGGCCCGTGAGCACGGCCGTCATGTAGTCCTTGATCGGGTTCTTGGCCTCGACCGCGGCCCACTCGGGCGTGTTGGGCGTGGCGCGGCCGTTGGCGGCGCCGACGGCCATCGCGGCGGCTCCGGGATCGGAGGCGACGGCGCCGGCCAGGGTGGTCCGGTTCGGTACGTAACTCATCGCGAGGGCGAGCTTCTTCTGCCACGCGTCGCCGGTGAGTTCCTTGAGGAAGGTGAACGCCTCCTCCTGCTGGGCGGCCGCGGCCGGCACGACGAGGTCGGAACCGCCGGTGAAGACGGCGCCTGGGGTGGTGGCAGTCTTGCCGGGGATCGGGAAGAAGCCCAGCTTGCCCCTCAGGTCGGGGTTCTTCTCCATGACGACGTTGGCCCCGCCGGGCGCGGCGATGATCTGCGCGATCCGGCCCTCGGCCATCACCTCGGCCTGCGGCGGCTGTGCCTCGTCCGAGTCCTTGGGGCCCTTCCCGAGCGCCTGCAGCGTCCGGTAGAACTCCATGGCCCGCAGGGCCTCCGGGCTGTCGAGCCGGCCCTTCCACGCACCGCCGGACTCGACGGCGAGGTCGCCTCCCTCGTCCCAGATGAACCCGGCCAGGGCGTACCAGTTCTGGCCGGGCAGGTAGATGCCCTGGGTGCCGCCCCGGTCGAGCTTCTTTGTGGCGGCGAGCCACTGCTCGCGGGTCTTGATCGTGCCGGCGTCGATCCCCGCCTCGCGGAACAGGTCGGTGCGGTAGATGACGACCCGGTTGGCGGCGTAGTACGGGATGCCGTACTGCCTGCCGTCGTACGCGCCGGGCTCCGCCAGTCCCTTCAGCCAGCTGCCGCCGCCGAGTTCGCCGACCCTGTCCGTGAAGTCGGTCAGGCCGCCGCTCCGGGCGTACCGGGCGACCTGGGTATTGCCCACCTCGATGACGTCCGGAGCGTCGTTGCCGGCCAGGGCGGCGGTGACCTTCTCGCCGATGCCGTCCCACTCCTGGGTCTGGATCTTCACGTCGATCGCGGGATGGTCCTTCTCGAAGCCGGCCTCGAACTCCTTCTGGAAGGCGGCCGAGACGCTGTCGCGCATCAGCCACACGTCGAGGACGGTCCGGGCACCGGCGGTGCCACCGGAGCCGTCGCCGGACGCGTGGCCGGAGCCGTCACCGGACGAGGAGCAGGCGACGAGCCCGGTGCTCAGCAGCAGCGCGCCGAGCAGGGCGAGAGAACGGTGGTTCACGGTTCACCTCTGAGGAGCCTGGAGACGGGGAGGGACGGAGGGCGGCACACGGCACCTCAACTTGACCAGTAGGCCGTGAGGGGTTTACCAGTTGGTGCGGAGACGAAAGTGGCATGGACCACTGGAGGCGTCAACCCTCCGCGCATGCACGGGATTTGCCATGCACGCGCCGCCGTAGGGCTGGATCAGCAGGAGTCTCGCTGTCTAGACTGGGCTGACCAGCTCACCAGTCATGATGACCAGTGACCGTCCCAGACGAACGAGGACCCCATTGGAGATCGACACCGCCGCCTCCGGGGCGATGCTCAAGCGCGAGCGGGTCCGCGAGGCGATCCTCGAACTCATCGAGGCGCGGCGCCCCGGCGACGCCATCCCCTCCGAGCGCGTGCTGTGCGCCGAACTGGGCGTGTCCCGCCCGACCCTGCGCGCCGCGGTCGACGAACTCGTCGTCGCGGGGCTGCTGGTCCGCGAACACGGTCGGGGGATGTTCGTCGCCGCGGAGAAGATCACGCAGGAACTGGTGTCGGATCGCAACGCCTTCAGCCTGCCGCAGGCCGGCGGCGTGTGGACCAGCAGACTGCTGGAGCTGCGCACACTGCCGGCGGGCGCGCGGGTGGGACGCAGACTGCGCATCTCGCCGGCCGCGGAGATCCATTACGTGGCCCGCCTCCGGCTCGTCGACGGCACGCCCATGGCCATCGAGCACCTGCACGTCAGGGCCGACCTGGTGCCCGGCCTGACCAGTGAGGAACTGGAGCAGGGCGACCTGTACGAGCACCTGCGCGACCGGCACGGCATCCAGGTCAGCGAAGCGGTGCAGTCCATCGAGCCCACCGTGGTCACCCGCGCCGAAGCGGACCTTCTCGACGTGCCGGAGTTCTCTCCGGCGCTGCTCTTCGAGCGGCTCACCACGGACACCCGCGGCCGGCCGGTGGAGTACGTGCACTCCCTCTACCGGGGCGACCGCTACCGCATCGTCTCCCGCCTCGCGCTCGGCCCCCGCGCCGACCCGCCCGCCACTCCCGGCGCCGCGGGCGCTCCCGACGGACACCACCCCGGCATTCCCCCGGGCGACTTCACCAGCGGTGACCCGGTCACCTTCTCCACCCGAGGAGTCGTCCAACAGGGCGTGTGACCCGGGTGGGAAAAGTCCCCGCCCGACGAGGACGGCGACTGTGTCGCAGGTCACATCGGCGGCCTGTCAGGGCCGGGGCGCGTGTCTTGTCAGAGGGGTGTCACCGGCGCCGAGGCCGGTGCCCGACCCTGGGAGACTGACATGACCGACGGCCACCACATCGTCGTGCTCGGCGCCGGCTACACGGGTATGTTCACGGCCGTCCGGCTCGCTCACCGCACCCGCCGGACCGGCGTGAAGATCACTCTGGTCAACCCGTCGAACCGGTTCGTCGAGCGGCTGCGGATGCACCAGATCGCGGCCGGACAGCGGCTGGCCGAGCACCGGATCCCCGACCTGCTCGCCGGAACCGGCGTCACCTTCGTCCGGGGCACCGCCACCGCCCTCGACCCCGAGGCCCGGCGCGTCACCGTCGACGGCACGACGTCCCTCGGCTACGACACGCTCGTCTACGCGCTGGGCAGCTCGACCGACACCGCCGCCGTACCCGGCGCCGACGCCCATGCGTTCACCCTCGACAGCCCCGAGATCGCCGCCCGGTTCGCCGCGCGGCTCACGGAGATCGCACAGACCGGCGGCACCGGACCCGGCACGGGCACGGGCCCCGGCACGGGCACCGTCACCGTCTGCGGGGGCGGCCTGACCGGCATCGAGGCGGCCACCGAGATCGCCGAGAGCCACCCCGGACTCCGGGTCACCCTGATCACCACCGACGAACCCGGCAGTATGATGGGCGCCGGGGCCCGCGGCTACCTCCACCGCGCGCTCGACCGCCTCGGCGTCACCGTGGAGGCCGGCGCCCGCGTCGCCAAGGTGCTGCCCGAGTCCGTCGAACTGGCCGATGGCCGCGTCGTTCGCTCCGACGTCTGCCTGTGGACCGCCGGCGTCACGGTGTCGCCGCTCGCCGCCGACGCCGGGATCGCCACCGACGACCGCGGCCTGATCCTGGTCGACGCCACCCTGCGCTCGGTGTCGCACCCGCGGATCCACGCCGTCGGCGACGCGGCCGCCGTCCGCCTGGCCTGGGGGCAGATCCACGGCACCTGCCAGAGCGGCCTGCCCACCGCCCAGTACACCGCCGACACCATCGCACGGCTGGTACGCGGCAGGGCCGTGAAGCCGTTCCGCTTCGGCTACTTCCACCAGCCGGTCAGCCTCGGCCGCCGCGACGCCGTCATCCAGTTCACCAAGGCCGACGACACCCCGCGCCGCCCGTACCTCACCGGCCGCGCCGCCGTCACCTACAAGGAGTTCGTCAGCGGCAGCCCCCTCCTGACGTACCGCTTCAGCAAGCGCGTGAACGTCACCACCATCGTCTCCAAGGGCGGCCGCGCCACCCGCCGACCCGGGGCATGACGGCCCGCCGGCCCGCCGGACGGCACCCCGGCGGCACGGGCCGGTGACGGACACCGGCGCCGCGCACAAGAAGGCCTCCGCCCCGTCCCGTCATGAAGGTTCTCGTCACCGGCGCCACCGGCGCCACCGGCGCCACCGGCGCGGTCGGTACCCAGCTCGTGCTGGACGTGCTGGACGCCACCGCCGTACGCGACGCGGTGCGGCGGACCCGGCCCGACGTCATCGTCCACCAGGCGACCGCGCTGGCCGGAACCTGAAGCTGCGCCGCGGAATGCGGGGTGCGGAGGTTCGTGGCGCAGAGCGCCATGCAGGTGCTGTACGCCCGCACCGGAGGCCCCGTCAAGACGGAGGAGGGCCCCGTCGACACCCGCCCCGCCCGGGCAGCGAGCAGACCCTCGCCGCGATCCGGCACCTGGAGCACGCGGTGACTTCCGCCCCCGGGATCGAGGGCATCGTGCTGAGATACGGCGGCTTCTACGGCCCCGGCACCTCGATCGAGCCGGGGGGCGAACAACTGGAGCTGGTCCGCAAGCGCCGGTTCCGGGTGGTCGGCGGAGGCGGTGGCGTCTGGTCGTTCACCCACGTCGCGGCCGCGGCCGCCGCCGCGGTGGCCGCCGTCGAAGCCGGCGCCCCCGGCGTCTACGACATCGTGGACGACGAACCGGCGCGGCTGTCCGAGTGGCTCCCGGAACCGGCCCGGGCCGCAGGGGCCAAGCAGCCGATGAACGTCCCTCGCCGGCTGGGGCGCCTGCTGGCCGGAGAATTCATCGCCATGGCCTCGACCGAGATCCGCGGCGCCTCGAACGCGAAGGTGAAGAAGGAGCTCGGCTGGACCCCGCTCCCCCCTCCTGGCCCCAGGGCTTCCCGCGGACCCTCCGCCGGTGAACCTCACGACTCCCCGCTGCCCCTCGCCGACGACGGGACTGGTGTGCATGCCCGGCTACGGGGCAGTCGACCGGCGAGCCCGGCCGCGGCGACACCCCCCGAGTCGCGGGCGGCCGGGCTCGACGGGGGAGGGGACCGGCCCCTCGCCAGGATCCGGGAGGCTCCGTGACGGTGACGCAGAAGGCCCAGGCAGCGCAGACGACCGGTGAGGTACGGGGGAGGCTGCCCGCTCCTCGCGTCGCCGAGGCTCCGGACGGGCACCTGACCGACGCCGAGCTCGGAAGGCCGGTCAGGGTGCGCATCACCCCCGAAGGCGGGGTCACGTCCGGTCAGACCTACACCCTGCTCTGGGCCGGCGGCCGGGACAAGCCGGTCGGCTACACGGACACCGTGTCGGTCGAACGCCCGGCGGAGTACGTGGAGTTCGAGGTCCCTCCCGCGTACGTGACCCCGCACCTGGACCAGGTCGTCCCGGTCGCGTACGTGGTCGAGGACGGCGAGGGCGAGCGCACCGGGGACACCCTGCGGCTACGGATCGGCGAGGCCGACGCCGAGGCCGGGGCGTAGGCCTCGCTGCCTGAGTCCGGGCGGGTGGGGGGTGAGCGGCGGGCGACCGTTCGGGTCGAGTTCCATGCCGTGCAGCCCTTGGCCCTCGTGCGGCCCATGATCGCGGGGTACCTCTCCGCCACGCGGACCGGTCCCCGGAGGGAACGACGGATGCCTGCCCGCGATCCGATTCCGAACAAGGAGGTTGCCGTGATGACCGATGCCGAGGTTCCCGGCCTGTCCGGCGTGGAGAGCGGCGCGGAACGCGCCGCGGGGGAGGCCGTCGAGGCGGTCGTGCAGTGGTACGAGGGCCGGCTGGACGCGGAGCGCGGCGCGTCCGTGCCCGACCCGCAGCGGATCGCCGAGTTGAAGGCCGGCCGAGAGGCCGCGCTGGCCGACCGGGCCCAGTTGGCGACCGCGGACCCCAAGGAGGCCGCCCGGGTCACGGTGGCGTACGCGGCGCTGCTGAAGAAACTGGAGGGTTAGCCGGCTCCCGGGCGCGTCCTGGTCCGTGTTCCGGCCCCGCCGGAGCCATGGGCCAGGACCGGCCCGACCGGCCCGACCGGTCCGACCGGCCCGACCGGCCCGACCGGCCCAGGTGGCTCGGGCGGCCCGACCGGCCCAGGTGGCTCGGGTGGGTCGGGCGGCCCAAGAGCGTCACAGGGCGCCACATGGGCGGTGGGGCCGGGCCCTCGGGCCACCGGAGCTCGGAGTCGCGACGTTGGGATTCAGCCAGGCGACAGACCTGTCCAATGTCGACGATTGCCGTGCGGCCGGCGGTCGAAATCAGGCGCGGACGCCGTCGCCCGGCCGGGCCGCGGCCGTTCTCGGCGGCGTGAGGACCGCTGCGGGGCGAACGCGTGACCTGGGAAGGAAGACCGTTCGCGTTGCGTGAGCATCGAACGCCGCGAGGCGCCCCGCGCCGGTCCCTTCCCCGCCCACCCGCCCTCCCGTCGGCGTCCAGGCCGGAATGCGGCGCGAAGTCAAGACCACCTGGAGCAGCACCTTCCGCTTCGCGGCGCCCTTCCGTCGCGCCCGTCGGGGTCGTGCCACGCTCCCGTGCGACGGCGTGAGTGCCGCACTGAAAACGGATGGTTGAATTCCGATCGCAATCACTTCCAGCAGCTTTCTGACGACCTTTCAGTCAAGTGAGTCCCTCCGTGATCGTCGTGTGCCGCGTCGCCACAGCTGTGCCAAGGGGGAACGCGCGTAGAAGCGAGGGCATCGCGACTGAAAGGACACCTTGCGGGTGGAAGTCCCGGAGCCGGAGGATCCTTCTCGATCGCGATTGACAGGTGCATGGCGCTACCCCGTCGTGTGCCCAGCACTTCACAGCCAGGCCGCCCACCCAGCGGCCTCCCCAACCCCCACTGGAGACTGCAGTGAAGCAAGCGTTCCGCAACGGCAAGTCCTTCCGCGCCGGCCGCCTGGGCGCCGTCGTCGGCGCGGTCGTGGCCGCCTCGGTGCTCGCCGCCCCGACCTCCTCGGCGCAGTCGACCGACACGTTCCGCGCCTCCACGGCCGAGCTCGCCGCCGCCAGCGAGGCCGTGCTCGACGCCGACGTCCCCGGCTCCGCCTGGTACACCGACCCGGCCACCGGCAAGGTCGTCGTCACCATCGACTCGACCGTCTCCGAAGCCGAGGTGGCGACCCTCAAGCGATCCGCGGGCGCACACGCCAAGAGCCTGAAGATCGAGCGGACCCAGGGCCGGATCAACAAGCTGATCGCCGGCGGCCAGGCCATCTACACCGGTGGCGGCCGCTGCTCGCTCGGATTCAACGTCCGCAGCGGCAGCACGTACTACGCCCTCACCGCGGGACACTGCACCAACATCGCCAGCACCTGGTACACCAACTCCGCCAACACCACCGTGCTCGGCACCCGGACGGGGTCCAGCTTCCCGACCAACGACTACGGCATCATCCGCCACTCCAACGCCTCCGCCGCCGACGGACGCGTCTACCTCTACAACGGCAGCTACCGTGACATCACCGGCGCCGCGAACGCCTACGTCGGGCAGTCGGTCCAGCGCAGCGGCAGCACCACCGGCCTGCGCGGCGGCACGGTGACCGGCCTGAACGCCACCGTCAACTACGGCAACGGGGACATCGTCTACGGCCTCATCCAGACGAACGTCTGCGCCGAGCCCGGCGACAGCGGCGGCGCCCTGTTCTCCGGCACCACGGCGCTCGGGCTCACCTCCGGCGGAAGCGGCAACTGCTCCTCCGGCGGCACCACGTTCTTCCAGCCCGTCACCGAGGCCCTGAGCGCGTACGGGGTGAGCGTGTTCTGATCCCGGGTCCGTGACGAGGAGGGCGGCTCCGGTGGTGGAGCCGCCCTTCCACGTCCGCGCCACCCGCCTACGGGCGAGAACGGCATCCGGCCGAGGCCGGCGGCAGGTCGGGCCGGAGAGCGGCACGCTGAGCGGGTGGAAGTGGCGATCACGCGAGGGCCGGCGCTCGCGGACGCGTGAGAGCGCGGGCCACGGGCAGGTGGGGAACATGACGACGACCCTCGGTGCCTTCGTTCTCGGTACTCCCGACCCTCCCCCGCTGGCCGACTTCTACCGAGCCCTGCTGGGCTGGGAGGAGGTCGAGCGCGAGCCGGAGTGGGTCCGCCTGAGGCCTCCGGAGCGGGAACGCCCCGGCCTCAGCTTCCAGATGGAAGCCGACCACACTCCTCCGGTCTGGCCCCAGAGCCCGGGCACACAGCAGATGCAAGCCCACCTGGACCTCCAGGTCGACGACCTGGAAGCGGAGACCGAGCGGGCCCGCGCCCTGGGCGCGACACTGCAAGACCACCAGCCGCAGAAGAACGTACGGGTCCTCCGAGATCCTCACGGCCATCCGTTCTGCCTCTTCCTCCCCGGCGCCTGAACGCGCCCGGGGTGCGCCGCCAGGCCGGCGACGCATCGGCCCCGCTCCAGGAGGGCCCCCGGTGGGTGTGCATGACGGCCGTTTTCGGGGGCAGACGGACGTGGAGCGTCTGGGGCCGCTCAACTGCCGCCTGCGGCTTCCCCCGTCCGCAGGCCGGTGGGTGCGACCGGTCCGCACCTGGGGCGGGTGCGGGCCGGTCGCATGTCGTCCCGGAGGTGCGGGAAGCCGCGAACGCACCTCATGACGCGGCCCGTGCCCCGGAGCGGTCGTAGTCGGGCAGGTCGACCCCGGCGACCTTCTTGCCCGCCTCCAGCATCCAGGCCAGTGCGCGGGGCCGGCTCAGTATCCAGTCGCGCAGCCGAAGGCCGACGCGGCCCGGTGCGAGGAACGTGCCGGTGCGGTCGCCGCCCGCCTGGCAGCCCTCGGCGTACGCCCGCAGGAGGTTCTCGTAGCGGGCGAAGGCCGTGGCGTGGTCGCCGTCCGCCCGGGCCAGCTCGCCGGCCAGGACGTATGCGGCGACGACGGCGGTACCGGTGCCCATGCCGCCGATGGTGGCTCCGCAGGCGGCGTCGCCGACGAGGGCGACGCGCCCGTGGGACCAACTGGGGACGTCGGCCCGGCTGATGGAGTCGAAGTAGAGGTCGTCCGCCTCCCGCAGGCTCTCCAGGAGCCGGGGCACATGCCATCCGATGCCCGCGAAGGCCCGGGTGACGATCGCCTTCTGCTGTTCCGCGTCGTGGCGGTCGTACGACAGCTGGTCCGAGGAGAACGCGAAGAAGGCGCCGGCCCTGTGCGGATCCCGGGGGACCGCACCGACCGAGGCGAGGCGTCCGGGTACGTTGACGCCCACCGAACCCCCTTCGGGACCGAGGCCGAGGTCGAGGTCGTTGGGCAGGGTCCAGCCGGCGACGTAGTACCCGAGGTGACGGACGTACCGCTCCTCGGGTCCGAACGCCAGCCGGCGGACGTGCGAGTGCAGCCCGTCCGCCCCGATCACGAGATCGAAGGTGCGTGCCTCGCCGTCGGTGAACCGGACCTGTACGCCGTCGGCGTCCTGCCGGAGCTCGGTGATGGACGCGCCGAAGCGATACTCGGCGTAGGGCAGGCTGTGCTCGTGGAACACGCGGGCGAGGTCACCGCGGAGCACCTCGATGTCGCCGCCCGCGAACTCGGCCGGCAGACGGAGCCGGGTGCGCCCGCTCTCGTCGACGAAGTCCATCCGGCTGCCTCCGGTCTGGATCCGGCGCAGATCGTCGAGCACGCCCATGCGTTCCAGCACGGTCAGGTGCGTGTCACCGCGGAAGTCGACGGCCTGCCCGCCCTTGCGCAGCTCCGGAGCCAACTCGACGACGGTGACCTCGAATCCGCGGCGTCCGAGCCAGTACGCCAACGCCGGACCGGCGATGCTCGCGCCGGAGATCAGAACCTTCTTGCGCATGGAAATCCCCCCTCATGAACTGTGTCCATCGGACACTGTTTCTTCTGTGTACGATAGACACAGTTTCGGCGGGTGGCAAGACCGGAGGGAGAGCTGTGGCCGACGAACTGATGCGCTTGCTCTGGGGACCGCACCCCCAGCCGAAGCGCGGCCCCCGGCCGGCCCTCAGCCTCGACGGCATCGCCCGCGCCGGCATCGCGGTCGCGGACGCCGAGGGCCTGGCGGCCCTGTCGATGCAGCGCGTCGCCGAACTGCTCGGCAAGACGAAGATGTCCCTCTACCGGTACGTCCCCGGCAGGGCGGAACTGGTCGCGCTCATGGTCGAGACAGCCGTCGGCGCACCCCCGGCCCCCGCGGCCGGCGACTGGCGCGCCCGTCTGACCGACTGGGCCGAGCAGCTCTTCGACGCCTTCGTACGGCACCCCTGGCTCGTCGACGCGACCGTCGGTCCACGCCTCATGGGCCCGAACGAACTGTCCTGGATGGAACGAGCCCTCGCCACGCTGGAGGACAAGGGTCTCGACGGCGGCGAACGCCTGGACGCCGTGGTCCTGCTGACCAGCCACGTCCGTGGCATCGCCCTCCAGTCACGCGCGGTCGGCCCGAAGGGCCCCGACGCGGCCGGCCCGACTCGCGTCGAGGCGGAGCTCATCGCGGCCCTCGGGCGGGTGCTGCACGAACACGGCGACGCCTACCCGTCCGTCCTGACCGCGGTGGCGGCCCCCGCCGAGGGCCGCGACCAGGCACTGACCTTCGGTGTCGAGCGCATCCTGGACGGCCTGGATACGCTCATCGCCCGACGCCGGCCCGCCGACTGACCTCCTGTCGGCCCTCGGACCGAGCGGGCGCCCCGTCACCACACGGCCGCCCTCACCGCCCCGCCGGGTCCTTCAGGGCGTCGAACAGGGCGCGGCGGCCGACGGAATCCAGACCCTCCCGCTGTCCGCGGCGCAGCTCCTCGCGGCGACCGTCCTCACCGTGCCGACCCTGCCGGCGGGCGGGCGGACACCGATCACGATCGGCCCGAGGGAACCTGTCGCCGTCCTCGTCCCGGGCGTCGTCACCACCGGCGTCACCTTCCACCTCACCTACCGGAACATCGCCGCCGAAGGCGCCACCCACACGGCCACCGTCGGCTATCGGCTCCCGGTCGTCTCCGTGGCACTGGGGGCCGTGCTGCTTCACGAGGACTTCAGCCTCCGGACCGTCCTGGGGATGACCGTCGTGCTCGCCGGGGTCGGCCTGACCCGCGGGCCGGTACGGGGCCGGGCACCCCGGCAGGCGCGAACCCTCGCCGACACCTCCGCCGGTCGCCCCTCGCCGAAGACGAGCTGAATGCCCGACGCGCCACGGCGCGGCTGCATCCGGGGACGGCGGAGCGCGGGAAGCATGGTCGTGGACGGCCCTCCACCGCCGCAGTGGGTGCGCCGCCGGGCGGGTGGAGGAGTCGGTCGGGGCCGGACCGGTCACGGTCGTCGAGAACGGAGCGCAGCGCGGACATGAGGGACAGCAGTGACATCGCCATCGTCGGTGCCGGAGCCGCCGGCCTTTCGCTGGCCTGGCGGCTGCTCGACCGGCCGCCCGGCGCCGGCACGCCGGACGTCGTCCTCGTCGACGCGCCTCCCGGACCGCTCCGGCCGGCCGAACGCACCTGGTGCTACTGGGAGGCCGGGACGGGTGTCTACGACCCGCTGCTTACCGCACGATGGGGCCGGCTCCGCGTCCGCGCGCCCGACGGCACCGGCCCCGCACGCGACCTCGGCGAACTGCGTTACAAGATGCTCCGCTCCGGCGCCTTCGAAAGAGGGCTCGAGCCGCGCCTGGCCGGACTGCGCAGGATCGAGGGCGTGGTCGAGAACATCGCCGACGGCCCGGAAGGCGCCGCACTCACGTACCGCACCGCCGACGGAGCCGTGCGTACACTCCGCGCCCGCTGGGTCCACGACTCCCGGCCCCCCGTCGCACCGCCGCCCGCGCGCGTCACGCTGCTCCAGCACTTCCGCGGCTGGTTCGTCCACTGCGAGCGCCCGGTCTTCGACCCCGGCACCGTCGAACTGATGGACTTCCGCACACCCCAGCCGCATCACGGACTCTCCTTCGGATACGTCCTGCCCACCAGCCGCCACGAAGCCCTCGTCGAATACACCGAGTTCAGTCGCGCCCGCCTCCCGGAAGGCGCCTACGACGAGGCGCTGCGGCACTACACGAACCGGGTGCTCGCACTCGGCCCGTTCCGGGTGAAGGGCACCGAGCAGGGCGCCATCCCCATGAGCGACGGGCGGTACGACCGCCGGCCCGGACGGCACGTCTTCCGCATCGGCGTTGCCGGGGGAGCGCTCCGCCCTTCCACCGGCTACGCCTTCGCCGCCATCCAGCGGCAGACCCGAGCCGTGGCGGACGCCGTGCACGCCGGCCGGACCCCCGTGCCGCCGCCCGCCCACCCGGCCAGAGCCCTCGCCATGGACTCCGTCCTGCTGCGCGCACTCGACACCGGCCGCATCGACGGCCCCGCCTTCTTCACCCGCCTCTTCCACCACGTGCCCGCCACGCGCCTGCTCCGCTTCCTCGACGGCACGACCGGTCCCGCCGAGGAGTTCTCCATCGGCCTGCGCACCCCCGTACTGACCATGCTCCGCACCGCGGCCGAGCTGCCCCTGCTCGCCCGTCGTGGCCGACCCGACCTCGAGGAGAACCCATGAGCCCGTACGACCGGGCACCCGCCGACCGGCACGGCCGCGACCGCAGGGCCGTCGTCGTCCCCGCTCACCCCGGGCGGCCCACGGCCGTCGGCACGCGCCCCCACTGCGCGGTCGTCGGCGGCGGCATCGCGGGCATCGCCGCCGCCACCGCCCTGGCCGAACGAGGGGTCCGCGTCACCCTCTACGAGCGGGAGACGGCACTCGGCGGCCGTCTGGCCGGATGGTCCACCGAACTCGCGGACGGTTCGGCCGTCACCATGAGCCGCGGCTTCCACGCCTTCTTCCGCCAGTACTACAACCTGAGGGGACTCCTCCGGCGGGTCGACCCCGGTCTCGACCGGCTCCGCCCGCTGCCCGACTACCCGTTGCGGCACAGCTCGGGACTCCACGACAGCTTCGCCCGGATCCCGCGCACACCGCCGTGGAGCGCCGTCGGGTTCGCCGCCGTCAGCCCCAGCTTCGGGCCGCGGGACCTCGCCCGGATGAACCCCCGCGCGGCACTGCCCCTCTTCGACGTGCGGGTGCCGGAGGTCCACCGGCGGTTCGACGACGTCAGCGCCCTCGAACTCCTGGACCGCATCGGCTTCCCCACCGCCGCCCGGCACCTCGCCTTCGAGGTGTTCTCCCGCAGCTTCTTCGCCGACCCCGCCGACCTGTCAGCCGCCGAACTCGCCCTGATGTTCCACATCTACTTCCTCGGTTCCTCCGAAGGCCTCCTCTTCGACGTGCCGGACGAGCCCTACCCCCAGGCTCTGTGGGAGCCGCTCGCCCGATACCTCCAGGGCCATGGCACGGACATCCGTACCGGCGCCGCCGTCACCGGACTCCGCCCCGCGCCCGAGGGCGGCCACCTGATCAGCACCCCGCAGGGCACCGATCACGCCGACGCGGTGGTGCTGGCCGTGGACACCACGGGACTGCGGACGCTGACGGCCGCCTCGCCCGCCCTGTGCGACGTGGCGTGGCGGGCCCGGATCGGCCGGCTCCGCACCGCCCCGCCGTTCCTCGTGTCCAGGATCTGGCTCGACCGCCCCGTCGCCGCCCACCGCCCCGGCTTCCTCGGCACCGGCGGCTACGGGCCGCTCGACAACATCAGCGTGCTGAACCTCTGGGAGGGCGAGGCGGCACGCTGGGCCGCGAAGACCGGCGGCGCCGTCCTCGAACTCCACGCCTACGCGGTGGATCCGGCCGCCGACCCGCGTGCCGTCGCCCGCACCCTCGTCGAGCAGCTGCACCGCGTCTACCCGGAGACGGCCGCCGCGCGCATCGTCGACCGACGCGACGAGTGGCGCGAGGACTGCCCGCTCTTCGTCGTCGGCGGCCACGCGGACCGCCCCGGCGTCGACACCCCCGACCCGACCGTCACCGTCGCCGGCGACCTGGTCCGCACCGACCTTCCCGTGGCGCTCATGGAACGCGCGGCCACCACCGGGTTCCTCGCGGCCAATGCGCATCTGCGGCGCTGGGGGCTGCGCGGACAGACCCTCTGGACCGTCCCCGACCGAGGGCGGTGCGCCCCCTTGCGGCTGCTGGCCCGCCGGTTCGGCGGAGGCTGAGGGGAGCCGAGCGCACTGGGCGAGCCGAGGTGAGAGGCCCGCCTCCCGGCTCTGCCGCCTCCCGGCCCCGTCGGATCGGGGCCGGGAGACGGGACCGTGCCCGGGAGTCGTCGCAGGGCACGAGAACCGGGGCGGACGGGCACCGCTCAGCCGGGAAAGCGGCCGCTGCTGCGCAGGGTGAAGCGCCGCTCCGCGTACGCCAGGTCGTCGCGCCACAGGCGGCCCGCGGCAGCCCGCATGGCAGGGCGCAGCAGCGGCGCCAGGGCGCGGGCCACCGCGAACCCCCGCCGGTCCGATCCGGCGACGACCGCCTCCACCACCGCGGTGCGCGGCCGCCCGGCGTCCGCCGGGGTCAGCGGTGTCGCATGGGTCTCCACGACGGACCCGGCCCCTTCGCCGGCCACGATCCGCATGACGACGGTGCGCGGATCGGGTGCGCCGAACGCCGCGCGGACCGGGACCACGACCCGTCCGGCCACCTTGAACGACACGTCGACCACCAGCTCGTCGTCTCCGTCCGCCAACGGGCCCGAAGGACCCTCCAGAACGGTGAGGTCCACGAACGAGTACGGATGCAGCCAGGCCCCGTGCCACGGGTCGAGTCGGTTCGCGACCACGTCCTCCGGCTCGCACGTGCCCACTCCGGTGTACACCGACACGACCGCTCCGCTCGGCGACGGTCGTACGGGCACCACGGGACGTTCCGTCGGCGGCTCTCCGCCCACCCCGTCGAGCCGCACCCACAGCAGCACGCCGTCGTCGTGGACCGGCCACGGCGACCATCCGGCGAAGGACCCGCCGTCCAGGGCGAGGCCGTGCCAGTGGCAGATCAGCCGCCCGCACCGCACCAGGCCGTCCTTGAGCGGAGCGCCGAGGTGCGGGCACGCTCCCGGACCGGCGTGGGGCGTGCCGCTCTCATCGCGCCAGAGCACGACCTCGCTCCCCGCGACCGTCCGTCCGAGCGGCCGACGTGGGGTCAGATCGGCGGCGGAGCCGACGACGAACCAGTTCCCCGAGGGCCGCGCCAGGGCGCGCTCCAGTGCCTCGGCGATCAGCGCCGGCTTGGCGTCCCGCCACGTCGGACGCTGACGCTCCCAGGCGACGCCGTCCCGGCGCAGCCGGAGCGGAATCGTCCGCCGGCGGACCCGGCCCCCGGAGCGTGCTCCCCACGTGCTGTTCTCCCCGCTCATCCCCGCTCCTCGTTCCGACGCCCCGTCACCCGGCCGGCCTCCTCGGGCGCGGCCTCACCGTCTCCGCACGAGCTCCGACTCCCGCGTGCGAGCCCGCTCCCGCTTCCGCGCCCGTTTCCGCTCGTCCGTCCGACCCCGCCGTCCGCGCGAGCCGGCCCGGAGGACGGGCGTATGGGGGTGCGCGCGGCCAGGGCGGCGGTCAGGCCGCGCAGGGCCACGGCGGCTCGGCGCCGCCTCCGCACCACGGCCCTGCGGTGCACGACCGCGTACCCGTCCTTCTCGATGGCCCCCAGGATGTCGCGGTACAGCACGAACGCCGTTCGGACACACGGCGCCGACACCGGGTCCAGCAGCGCGATCCCCGGCTCGGCCGCACGGTAGACCTCCCGCGTGAGGGCCGAAGCCGCCCGAAGGGCGGAGGTGATCCGCGCGTCCCGGCACCCGGTCAGCCTGCTCCACGCCAGCAGGTCACGGTCGACGCCGTGCGCGGACAACAGGTCCTGGGGGAGGTAGACCCGCCCTCGGTCCAGGTCCTCGCCCACGTCCCTGAGGAAGTTCGTCAGCTGGAACGCCACCCCGAGTTCGGCGGCGTACGGCTCCGCCTCCGCCCGCGGCACGACGGTACCGAGCACCGGGGTCATCTGCAGTCCGATGACGGCGGCCGAACCGTACATGTACGCCCGCAGGTCGGCGTAGGTCGCGTACTCCGTGACCGACAGATCGCTGCGCATCGACGCGAGGAAGTCGGTGAAATGACGGGCCGCGATGCCGTACCGGGCCCGGGTGTCGGCCACCGCCCGCACCACCGGTTCGTCGGCCTCCTCGCCGCGGACGGCGCGTAGCCACTGTCGCTCCAGGGCGTCCAGGGCCTCCCGCCGCGCGCCCGTGGAGGCCGCCGAGCCCAGGTCGTCGACGATGTCGTCGGCGTGCCGCGCGAAACCGTACAGCGCGTGCACGGCGGACCGCCGGTCCACCGGGAGCAGCCGCGTGGCGAGGAAGTACGTCTTGCCGTGCCGGGCGTTGAGCAGCCGACCGGCCGTGTAGGCCGCCCGCAGCGACGGATCGGTGATGCCCGCCGCGTCCAGCTCCCGCGCCGTCACGCCGGCCGCCCGATCCCGGTCACCCGGGCCGCGGCGAGCTTGCCCGAGAGCAGCACCGTGGGCACCCCGACGCCCGGTGTGGTGCCGCATCCGGCCAGGACCGCGTTCTCCGTGCCGCTCACGAGGTTCCGCGGCCGGAAGGGCCCGGTCTGCGCGAAGGTGTGGGCGACGGAGAAGGGAGTGCCGGCCGCGTGCCCCATCGCCGTCCAGTCGGCCGGCGTGACCAGGCTCTCCTCCTCGACCGACGCCCCCAGGCCGGCCAGTCCCCGGCGCTCCAGTACCCGCACCAGTTCGTCGCGGTAGCGCGGCCCGAGGTCGCCCCAACGGGCCGCAGAGGGGCCGATGCGGGTGTTGGGGCACGGCGCCAGGACGTAGTGCAGGTGCCTGCCCTCCGGTGCCAGCGACGGATCGGTGGCGGTGGGCCGCGTGATCAGAAGAGAGGGATCGCTCATCAGCCGCCCGGTGCCCGTGAGTTCGCCGAACACGGTCTCCCACGCCCTGCCGAAGGACAGGGTGTGGTGCGACAGCCCGGGCCAGGTGCGATCGGTTCCGACGTGCAGCACCACCGCGCTGGGAGCGTGCCGCAGGCGGACGGGACGCCGGGGAGCCCGCCCCAACAGGCCGTAGGAGACCGGCAGGTCCGGCGTCAGGACGACCGCGTCGCAAGGGATCCGGTCCCGGGCGGTGACCACCGCCGTGATCCGCCGCCCGGTGCGTTCCAGCCCGGTGACGCCCTCTCCGTACCGGAACGCGACGCCTGACCGCGCCGCCGCCGCTGCCATGGCCACCGGGACGGCGTGCATCCCGCCCCGGGGGAAGTACACCCCCGCGACGGTGTCCATGTAGGCGATCACGGCGTACGCGGCCAGCGCACGCGAGGGAGCGACCCCGGCGTACAGGGACTGGAAGGAGAAGACACGGCGCAGCCGCTCGTCCGTCAGGAACCGTCCGACGGCCCGGTCCAGCCGGCCGAAGCCGCCGAGCGCCGCGAGCCGTGCCAGGTCCGGGTGCAGCAGCCGCGCGGGGGAGTCGAAGTTGGCGTCGATGAAGCGCCGCATCTGCACGGCGTACAGATCCGCGAGCCACCGGCGCAGCCTGCGGTACCCGAGGGCCTCCCGGGAGCCGGCGAAGGAGGCGATCTCGGCCTCCATGGCGTCGCCGTCGGTGTGCACGTCGAGCCGGGTGCCGTCGGCGAACAGAGCCCGGTACGCGGGGTGCAGGGGAATCAGGTCGATGCGGTCGTGCACGGACTCGCCGACGGCTCGGAAGGCCTCGTCGAGGATGTCCGGCATGGTGAGGACGGTCGGCCCCGTGTCGGCGCGGTAGCCGCCGAGGAGGAGCCGCCCCGCCCGGCCGCCCGGCTCCGGCTCCCGCTCCACCACCGTGACCCGGCGGCCCCGGCCCGACAGGTGCAGCGCGGCGGCCAGACCGGCCAGGCCCGCTCCCACGACGACGACATGGTCCGTCGGACCGGTCACGGTCTTCAACGCGTCTCTCCGATCAGAACGGTGTCCGTGGTGGTGGCGGTGGCCGTGGAAGCGGCGGTGGGCGTGGCCGTGGAGCAGGAGGAGGCACCGGTGCCGGGGGCGCCAGGAGGGCAAGCGGTGGCAGCCGTGTCGGCGGTGTCCCGTACGCCCCCGGGCGGGGACGCCGCCCCGGCGGCGGGGCCCAGACCGCACGCGCCGTACAGCAGACGGCCGATCCGGTCGGCCGCATCCGGCGACAGCCCGGCGTCGGCGACGGCCTCGGCGCCGCGGGCACAGAGCTCCTCGACGCGCCGGGCCACCTCGTCGCGCGCCCCGCACGCCACGAGGAGGTCCAGCACCCGGTCGACGTCCCGAGCCCGCGCGCCCGGGTCGCCCGTGACCTCGTCCAGGAGCCGCAGTCCGGCACGGTCACCGCGCCGTTCGCACAGGTCCCGCGCGGCGGCGAGGAGAAACGTCGTCCTGCCCTCGCGTACGTCCTCGCCCACCGGCTTCCCGGTCCGCGCCGGATCGCCGAAGGCCCCTCGCACGTCGTCGTGGAGCTGGAAGGCGAGACCGGCGGACCGTCCGGCCTCCCGCAGCGCGAGCACCGTCCGCTCCCGGGCGCCCGCGAGCACCGCGCCCAGCGCCAGCGGGTGGCCGACCGTGTACAGCGCGGTCTTCAGCACCGCCGTGCGGACCGCCCGGCTCCGCGACCTGACGTTCGTGACCTGCGCCTGCAGATCCAGATACTGGCCCGCCACCATCTCCGCCCGCATGGCCCGCCACACCTCGGCCGCCCGGCGCTCCGCCGGAGCCCCCCGTACGGATTCGGCGAAGGCGTCGTCGGCCCACGCGAGGGCCAGATCACCGGCCAGCACGGCGGCCGCCGCGCCGAACGTGCCGCACGGAAGGGGGTGTCCACCGGTGTCGTACTGGCCGTCTATGCCGACGTGCACCGCCGGCCGCCCCCGGCGCAGCGGCGAGCCGTCCATGACGTCGTCGTGGATCAGCGCGCAGCTCTGGATCAGCTCGAGCGCCGCTGCCACGCCCAGGGCCCGGGGAGCCTCGCGGGCCCCGCCTCCACAGCCCCGCATCGCCCACCACAGGAACTGCGAGCGCAGCCGCCGACCGCCCGTCAGGGTGAACCGTGCGACTCGGCCCGCGATATCGGCCGCGAAGACGGAGTCCATGGCCGCCGCCTCCTCCAGGCGCCGTTCCAGGGTCCGGCCGAGGAACACGCCCACCGCCGCGGGCACGTTCTGGTCGACATCGAGCGGATCAGGTGCGCACATCAGGACTCCCGTTGCCGGTGGCATGGCCTCTTTGGCTCATGTTCCGTACCGTCCGGGCGTTCGGATGCATCCTCCGTTGGTCCGTCCGGACCACCTCCCGGACGACCCCGGACCGACTCCCGGGCGCGCCGTGCGACGGCCGGTGGTGCGGACGGGGAAGCTGGGAGGAACGCGACCCACCGTGGAGGCACTGCTCGTGGCCCTGTTGAGAGACGCCGAACTCGCGGGCGCGTTCGACCACGCGTCCCGCACCTACGACCGCATGACGTCGGCCAGTCCCGGCTACCACCGGCACCTGCGGCGCTCGGCACGCCGTCTGGCCCTCCCGAGGCGCGGAGCCGGTCAGACGGTCATCGACCTCGGTTGCGGCACCGGCGCCTCGACCGCCGCGCTCCTGCGGGCGGCACCGCTCGCGTCCGTCACGGGGGTGGACGCCTCCGCCGGCATGCTGGCCCGTGCGCGGAGCAAGAGCTGGCCCGACCGGGTGAGCTTCGTCCACGCCACAATCGAGGACCTGGCGCGGGCCGGCGTCACCGGTCCGTACGACGCGGTCTTCGCCGCCTACCTCTTCCGCAACGTCGCGGATCCCGACGCCGCCCTGCGCCGGACGCGTGAACTGCTCCGTCCCGGAGGCCGGCTCGCCGTCCACGAGTACACCCTCGGCGGCCGGGCCGTGGACCGTTTCCTGTGGTCGGCGGTCATGGCCGGCGTGGTGCTGCCGTGGGGACGTCGCCACGGCGACGAGGCGCTCTACCGCCACCTGTGGCGCAGCGTGCTCGACTTCGACACGGCCGACGGATTCGCCGACCGCCTGCGCCGGGCCGGGTTCACCGGCGTCCGCGTGCTGCCTCAGCCGGGGTGGCAGACGGGCATCACCCACACGTTCGTCGCCACCCGGCCCTGACACGGTCGGACGCCTCACCCGGGCTCGCCGGAAAGCGGGTCGTGCCCCCAGTTCATGAGCGAATGGCGCCACCGGGTGTCGCGGACGTCGCCCGAGGGCCGCTGCGCCAGATGGCGGCGGATGTAGCCGTTGACCTTCGCCATGTGCCGGTAGTCGGCGTCCGTCAGATCGTCCTTCTTCTTGCGCAGGATGCCGACGATGGCCCGACCCGAGGCGTGCCCGGTGGACTCGCCGCCGGACTTGTGCTCGCCCGCCTGCTTCGACGTGTCGGTGCCGAGCCAGTCCTCCAGCGCCGACGCCGTCATGTTCACCGACGCGCGGAAGGTCTCCCAGGTGTCCCGCCGGTCGTCCTCGGCCGTCACGGTGCCCGCCCTACCGCTTCTTCTTCAGGGCGCCGGGTTTGTGCACGGCCGTCCGCCCGGACTTGTCGCTGCGCACCTCGTACTGGGGCTCGTCCGACGAGGCGTCGACCGTACGGCCGGCGGCCTCGGTCCGTTTGGTGATCTTCTTCTCCACCCTGCCCTCGGTCTCGCTGCCGTGACTTCTCCAGGCGACCTTGTCGCCCTTGGACAGGGCCTGCTCGCCCGAGGTCTTCTTCGCTTTCGCCATGGCTGGTCCTCTCCTCTCCCGCCCCGCCGTGTTGCGCCTCGACGATCCCCACCCTGGGGCCGAGCGGCCCGGCCCGCACGACGTGGCGCCCCTGCGGGTGCATCCGAAGGGGCCGGACGGCCCGAAGAGAAGTCGGACAACGCGGGGCGGCTCATCACCTGCTCGGCCGGCTCCTGTCACCCGACGCACCGGCGCCGGGGCCCGGCACCGGCGACGACCGGACACCGACGGTGGGAACAAGACCTTCATGCAGACATTTCTCCCGTACGCGAGCTTCTCCGACTCCGCGGCCGTCCTGGATCCGAGGCGTCTCGGCAAACAGCGCGTCGAGGCGCTCCAGGTGTTCAGGGGACTGACGGTGCCGACGTACGGCTGGCGCCGACACCCCGCAGTGCGGATGTGGGCCGGTTACGAGGAAGCCCTGGTGCGCTACGGCCTGGACGTCTGCACGATCTGGTCCGCCGGCGGCCGGGCGGACACCTGTGCCGTCACCTTGATGGACGACTACCGCGCCTGGCGGCCGTCGGCCGAGGTCCGCGAACAGGGCGGGCTCGAGGCGGCCGGTGACCTGCCCCCCTGGCTCGGCGACCCCGCGTTCCACCGCAGCCACCAATCCGCCCTCGTCCGCAAGGATCCGGACTACTACAGACCCCGCTTCCCGGGAGTGCCGGACGACCTTCCCTACCTCTGGCCCGGGTCCGACCGGGAAGGCGGCCGTCCCGCGGGATGAGGACGGATGTCTCGTAGAATGGGACAAAACCCCTGGTTCCGGGCATGAGGGCGCGGCGACGGCGCCGCGAAGGCCCTACGACGTGCTGACGAAAGCGGAGTGGACATGCGACGGCGTCCCCAGGAGCCGGCCGACGAATCCGAGGCCCTGTTCGGCTTGGCGGACCTCGTGGCCGCCGCCACGCCCGCCGAGGCGGAGCAGGACCGGCCGTTCCGCGACGGACCCGAGGCGCGCGGCCTGCTGCGAGTGACGGAGATCCACGCGGAACCGGCCGCCGCCGCGTCCTGGCGGGGCCGCCAGATCATCGCGCGCTTCCCCGACGCCCGGCTCGTCGAGACGGACTCCCACTGGCGCATCCCGCACCTGCACGGCAACGCGGGGAACGTCGAACGCTGGGTCAGGATCAAGAGGGAGACCCTCGTCCTCGGCGAACGCTCCTCGCTCGCCGTCCGGCCCAACGGGCGGTCCGCCGACTGGATCGCCCCCGGCCTCTCCAACGGATGCGCCATGGCCTGCGCGTACTGCTACGTCCCGCGCCGCAAGGGGTTCGCCAACCCGATCACCGTCTTCACCAACGTCGACCGCGTCCTCGCGGCCCTCGGCCGCCACATCGCCGCCACCGGACCCAAGAGGGAACCCAACCAGTGCGACGAGCGGGCCTGGGTGTACGACATCGGCGAGAACGGCGACTGCTCGGTGGACGACCTGATCAGCGACAACACCGCCGACCTCGTCCGTGCCTTCCGCCGATGGCCCACGGCCAAGGCCTCCTTCGCGACGAAGTTGGTCAACCCCGACCTGCTGCGGCTCGATCCACAGGGCCGCACCCGGATCCGCTTCTCCCTCATGCCGCCGGAGGACTCCCGCCTCCTGGACATCCGCACCAGCCCCGTCCCCGCCCGGATCGAGGCGGCCGCCGACTTCCTGGACGCGGGCTACGAGGTGCACTTCAACCTCTCCCCGGTGGTGATCCGCCCGGGCTGGCGGGAGGGATGGGACGACCTGCTGCGCTCGATGGACGACGTACTCCCGCGAAGGGTGAAGGACCAGGCCGCGGCGGAGATCATCATGCTCACCCACAACGAGACCCTGCACGAGGTCAACCTGGGGTGGCACCCTCGCGCCGAGGACGTCCTGTGGCGGCCGGACCTTCAACGGCCCAAGCGGTCCGAGAACGGAGCCTTGAACGTCCGCTACCGCAACACGGTCAAGCGGGAGGCCGTCGAGACCCTGTCCCGCATGATCGAGGCCCGTGCGCCCTGGCTGCGTGTGCGGTACGCCTTCTGACGTCAGGGGGAGAAGGGGTGGGAACAAGCGCAGTGGAGGGGAGGAAAAAGCGCGGGGGCAGAGGCGCAGGGCGCGGCGATCTCGGCGGTGCGGTCGTCATCCTCCGGCTCCGGCAGGGTCGGGGGCTTCGGGCGCGCCGGACTCGGGCGCCGACGGGCCCGGCACCGCCGCGGAATCCCAGGGAGCGGGAGCGGCCGACTCGGTCCAGGCGGCCAGGGCGGGGCCGTCGACGCAGAGGATGCCGCAGGCGGCGGCGTAATCGAGGGCCGGCTCGGTGAACGTGCCGGTGGTCACGAGAACGGCCACGTCGGCCTCGTGAACGGTGAAGCAGGTGCCGCCGAAGCGCTGCAGATCAGGGGAGCCGACGCGGTGGTCGCCCGTGTACTGCTTGCACTGGAGCACGACCTTACGACCGTCGGCGGTGGTCGCCACCACATCGGCGCCGAGGTCCCCCGCGCCGCCCACCACCTCCACCACGGTGCAGCCGTCCCGGGCGCAAAGCGCCGCGACGCTGTGCTCGAATCCCTCCGGGTCGACGGAGGCGTGGTCCAGCGCTTCGGCGTCGACGGAGAGCGGTTCGGCGGGTGGCGGCGCCGG
This sequence comes from Streptomyces sp. NPDC012769, assembly GCF_042901205.1. Classification (NCBI taxonomy): domain Bacteria; kingdom Bacillati; phylum Actinomycetota; class Actinomycetes; order Kitasatosporales; family Streptomycetaceae; genus Streptomyces; species Streptomyces sp. NPDC012769. Next base: position 1,156,221 of record NZ_JBIBCP010000003.1, read on the forward strand.
CCTCCGCCTCAGCCCCCGCCTCCCTCGCACCGCGTCGGCTCGCGGGCGGAGCCGGCCACGGGTCGGCGCGATGCTCCAGCGGGCCATCACCACTCCCAGCCCCAGGACGGCGAGCAGCGCGAGGGGCGTGACCGGCGCCCCCGCTCCGGCCGCCTGAGCGGTCTTGAGGAGCAGCACCGATCCGCCGACGACCGCCCCGACGAGCCCGACCACGAGCACCACGTCCCGCCCGACCCTGACCCGGCTCCCTTTGCCCGTCCCGCTGCCCTCGCCGCCCACCGCTGTCATCCGGTCCCCTCCCTCTTCGTCCCCTCGCCGTCCCCTCGCCGTCCACGGCTCGATCGAACCGCCGTCCCGCCCCGGGACGGCGGTTTCCTCGACCGACCGATTCCACACGCACCGTCCAGCCTGGCCCCGAACCCGTGGTCGAAACGTGGCTCGTGCCCTTCGCATCACCCGCGAGGCCCGCGGCGCCCGGATCGTCACCCCATGCGACCGCGTCGGCGCGGGGAGTGAACGGCGTCGGAAGGCGTCGGCCCTGGCCGAATGGGTAGCCGCCCGATGGGAGGACGCCATCGTGAACCACAGCGACTGGATGCTCACCGTCACCGAACGCGGCAACGGCTCCACCCGGCTGGACCGGCGCCACCCCGACGGCGCGGCCTGGACCCGGGGCAACGACGTACGGCCGCTCGTGCACGGCGCGGCGTACTTCGCCGAACTGCTGGGAGCCGTACGGGCACAGCGCTCCGGCGACCTCCTGCTCTTCACCGACTGGCGAGGCGACCCCGACGAACGCCTCGACGGCGAGGACTCCGAGATCGGCCGCGTCCTGTGCGAGGCGGCGCAGCGCGGAGTGATCGTGAAAGGGCTCGTGTGGCGCTCCCACCTGGACAAGCTGCAGTTCAGCGAGACCGAGAACCGACACCTGGGGGAGGAGCTGGAGGAAGCGGGCGCCGAGTGCCTGCTCGACATGCGGGTGCGTCCCGGCGGCTCGCACCACCAGAAGCTCGTGGTGCTGCGCCACCCCGGCCGTCCCGAGCTCGACGTCGCGTACATCGGCGGCATCGACCTGTGCCACAGCCGCAACGACGACGCCGACCACCACGGCGACCCCCAGGCGGTGCCCTTCGCGTCCGCGTACGGGCGCCGGCCACCCTGGCACGACATCCAGCTCGCCGTCCGCGGCCCGGCGGTCGGCGACCTCGAGGCGGGCTTCCGCGAACGCTGGGAGGACCCCTCGCCGCTCAGCCGCAGCCCCATGGTCCGCCTCCGCGAACTCGCTCACCACGAGGACACCGAGGCCGACCCGCTGCCGGCCCAGCTGCCCGACCCCGCGCCCCGCGGCAGCCACACCGTGCAGGTGCTGCGCACCTACCCCAACCGGCTGCTGCGCGGCTACCCCTTCGCCCCCGACGGCGAACGCAGCATCGCACGCGGCTACCTCAAGGCCCTGCGCCGCGCGCGGTCGCTGATCTACCTGGAGGACCAGTACCTGTGGTCGCCCAACGTCGTCGGATTCTTCGCCCAGGCGCTCCGGGAACACCCCGGTCTGCGGCTGATCGCCGTCATCCCCACCCTGCCCGAGCAGGACGGACGGCTTACCCTGCCGATGAACCTGGTCGGACGCGTCGCGGCCCTCGACGAGCTGCGCCGGGCCGGTGGCCCCCGGGTGGCCGTGTACGGGCTGGAGAACCCCGAGGGGAAGCCCGTGTACGTGCACGCCAAGGTGTGCGTGATCGACGACGTATGGGCGGCGGTCGGCTCCGACAACATCAACCTCCGCTCCTGGACCCACGATTCCGAACTCAGCTGCGTGGTCCTGGACGACAGGGTCGACGAACGACCGCCGCACGACCCCGCCGGACTCGGGGACCGCGCCCGCCGCTTCGCGCGTGACCTGCGGCTGGAGCTCTTCCGCGAGCACCTGGACACACAGGAAGCGGGCTCGCCGTACGCGCCGGACGACTTGTGCGACCCGGTGAAGGCCTTCGACGTCTTCTCCGCCACGGCCGCCGCGCTGGACGCCTGGTACGAGGGCGGTCGCCGCGGTCCCAGGCCGCCCGGCCGACTGCGCGCCTACGAGCCGCCGGACATGTCCCGCCTCACCCGCGGCCTGGCCATGCCGCTGTACCGCCTCCTCGTGGATCCGGACGGTCGCCCCGCCAGATACCGGCGCCACAACGCGTACTGACGCTCCGGACGCCGACGCTCCGCGACTGACGCTCCGAACACCCGCCGCCGTCCCGTCCCGGCCACGCCGCCTGTCGTCCGGTGTCACTCGTCATGGTGGACCGCCCGCAGGCCTCACCCCCGCCCGGTCGGCACTCCGCCATGGTGGAGGCCATGCGCCCCTGCCGTACCGCACCACTCCTCATCGGAGTCCTCGGAGTCCTCCTCGCCGTCACCGGCTGCGTCGCCGTCCCCGGCGCCCCGCCGACCGGACCCGCCCGACCGCCCGCGAGCCTCGCTCCCGCCGACGACCGGCCGCCCGCTCCGCTCGACGGCGCATGGCCCTCACCCACCCAGGCCCCGCCCCGGCAGTCCCTCGAGGACACCGCGCCCAGCTCCGCCTCCACCCCGGAACAGCCGGCTCCCCGCCCGGTCCCTCCTGCGAAAACCAAGGGTCCTCAGAAGGCCCATAAGAAGACCTCCAAGAAGATTCTGAAGTCGACCCCCAAGACGCCCCGCAAGTCACCCCCCAAGACGCCCTCCAAGAAGCCGCCCAGGAAGCCCTCACAGAAAGCCGCCACCCCCCGCCCCGCCGACATGCGCGAACTGTGCCGCGAGGCCCACCGCATCCGCCTTCCGCACGGCATCCCCGCCCTCTGCCGTGACGCCTACGGCCGCTGAACACCCCGCGGGACGCTTCTACGCGCGTCCAATTGAGGCCGGGTATAGCGGAAAACACCATTGGGAAACGGAGCGGTTGGAGCAAGGGCCACAATCTCTGTCCGGAGTCCGCGATTCCACGTGGGCCGGGAGACAATTTCGGACGCACTGCCAGCAATGATCAAGAGGAACAATCCGTGCGACCAAGACTCTTCGGCGCCGCCGCCTCCGTGGCCGCACTCGCTCTCCTGGGCTCCCTCGTCACCGCCTGCGGTTCGTCCCCGGCCGGCGGCGGGCCGACGCTGCGGCTGGTGGCCGCGGAGTACGGGGACAGCCCGGAGACCAGCTCCAAGGCGTACTGGGACAAGCTGACCGCCGCCTTCACCGCCGCCCACCCCGGGACGAAGGTGGAGGTGACGCTCTATCCGTGGGCCGACGTCGACCGCGAGGTGGCCCGCATGGTCGGCGAGAACAACCCTCCGGACGTCGCCCTGATGGGCGCGTACTCCGACTTCGCCGCACAGGGCCGCCTCTACCCCGCGAACGAGCTGCTGTCGATCGGGGCGGAGGCCAATTTCCTGCCACCACTCGCGGAGGCGGGTTCGATCGACAACACCCTCTACGGCCTGCCCTTCGTCGCCAGCAGCCGGCTCCTCTTCTACAACAAGGATCTGTTCGGCAAGGCCGGAGCGGAGCCGCCGAAGACCTGGACGGACCTCAAGGAAGCGGCCGAAGCCTTGAAGGAGGAGGGGGTGCGCTTCCCGTACGCCCTGCCGCTCGGTCCGGAGGAGGCGCACGCCGAAGCCCTGATCTGGCAGCTGAGCAACGGTGGCGGATACACCGACGACAGCGGCCTCTACGACATCGCGTCCGAGCGGAACACGGAGACGTTCCGCTGGATCAAGGACAACCTGGTCGAACCAGCCCTGACCGGACCCGTCCCGCCCGCCCAGCTCAACCGGCAGGACGCCTTCGACGCCTTCCTGCGCGGCCAGGTCGGCATGGTCAACGGCTATCCCTCGCTTCTCCACAAGGCCAGGGCGAAGGGCATGAAGGTCGGCACCCTGAGCATGCCGGTCTCGGACCGGGTGAACGACGGCGAGACCCCGCTGGCGGCGGGTGTCGCCGACTGGATGATGGCCTTCAAGCGCGACGACAACCGCGAACTCGTCGGCTCCTTCCTGGAATTCGTCTACGAGGACAAGAACCTCACGGAGTTCGCCGACCGCTACCACCTTCTGCCGTCGACGGTGACCGCTACCCAGGCCTCCCAGGACGCGGCGGCGGACCCCAGCGTCGAGCAGTTCCTGTCGGCCCTGCGTACCGCTCAGCTCTACCCGGTCAACGACCCGTCCTGGCTGCAGGTCAGCAACACCATCAAGCGGAACATCGGCAAGGCCGTCGCCCCGACCGCCGACCCGAAGGCCGTGCTCGAGGACATCGCCCAGCAGGCCAGGGACGTCGCGGCTCAGAACTAGCGGAGCACTCGGCGCCGGGGCCGTCCGGTCCCGGACGGCCCCGGCGCCTGTCCCGGAGTCGTCAGCCTCAGTAGGTGAAGGCGAGCCCGTGCGTGCGGGCCAGGGGGCCGGGGACGTGGCCCGCGTGGATCAGCACCGGGTTGCCCCACGTGTGCCTGACCTTGAGGGACACCCGGATCTGGGAGCAGCCGCCGAGGTCGGCGGTGGTGAGGTAGAGCGTGTTGACGGCCGCCTGGTGGTGCTTGGCGTTGGAGATGCGCCAGGTCGAGGCCGTGCTCGTCCGGGGGGTGCCGCACCGCGTCCCGTCAGGGTTCTGCGGCTGGGCCTCTATCCACGTCTGGACGTGGGTGCCGTCGTACGCGCTCGACCCGCCCGAGCAGCTGTCATAGGGCGAGTTGTGCTTGCAGGTGGTCAGGTTGGCGTCCTGGACGACGGCGATCCGGTCGGCGCCGGTCGGCGTGACCGTGTACCCGAGGGTCGTCGCGGTGCTGCCGGATCCCACCACGCGCTCGCTCTCCTGCAGGAGCGTCCAGCGAGCCGCGTACGGATACGTGGCACGGGCGAGCTCCGCGCCGGCGCCGACGCGCATGGTCACCTGGCGGCCGGTGGCGACGATGCTGGAGTAGCTGGTGACCGACAGACGGCAGGTGTACGTGCCCTCCTCGGGTGCGACGAAAACCCACCGCACGACGGGCGACTGCGAGGTCTCGCCCGGCAGGGAGTTCGCCGCCCAGTACGCGCCCGCCTCCACGCCGGCGGGGAGCGGGGCGGTCTCAGGGGTACCGCCGGCGTAGGCACAGCGGATGGAGAGGGTGGTGCCGAGCCAGTCGCCCGCCGTGAGAGGAGTGACGTTCGACAGCACGACGTTGCGCGACCACAGGTAGGACCGCTCACCGGCCGCCGCCGTGAAGGTCACGTCCGTCCCGGGGATGTCCCGGTACGGGCCGGCCGTGGAGGTCACCTGGTAGTCGAACGGCTCCGCCAGGACCGCCTGGGCAGGCGTGGCCGTACCCATCAGACCGGCGAGAGCGAGAACGGACGCGGCGAGCGTGCCGCCGAGGCGGGCGCCGAGTCGGCTTCTGAGACGCATGCGGGACGTACCCCTGTGCTGTTGGTTGATCTTGATCATCGAGAACCAGGGGACTGTATCCGCCCAGGCCGCCGCTGACGGAAGCGGGGGACGGGCGGTGCCGTGCGGTCAGGTGGCTGCGTCGAGGAGATGGGGGCCGTTGTTGCGGACGTCGTTCACGGCCGGGGAGACCGGCCGGGCGTCGAGATTGCCGTCCCCGGGCTGGGTGAGCCGGGCACGGAGGTCCTCGGTGTCGTGGTGGTGGGGATCGAGCCAGGCGTCGTAGTGGGCGGAGCCGACGGTGAGCGGCATGCGCGGGTGTACGCGACCGGCCGCGTCGGTGGCCTCGGTGGTGATGATCGTGCAGGTCAGCAGCCAGGCATCGGGGTCGTCGTCGCTCACGACGTCAGGGTTGCGCCAGTACTCGTACAGGCCCGCCATGGCCATCACCTGTCCGTCGGCGGGGTGGATGAAGTACGGCTGCTTACGGGTCTTGCGCGTCGTCTCGTCCTTCACCTGCTCCCACTCGTAGAAGCCGTCGGCCGGAAGCAGGCAGCGCCGCTTGGCGAAAGCGCGCCGATAGGCCGGCTTCTCGTGCACGGTCTCGACCCGCGCGTTGATCATCCGGGAGCCGACCTTCGGGTCCTTGGCCCAGGCCGGCACCAGACCCCATCTGAGCGCCCGCAGCTCGCGCCGCACCTGGTGCCCCTCGTTCCCCTCGCCCCGTGCGGCGCGGCCCCGAGCGGCGCGCTCGAGGACCGCGTAGACCTCGTCCGTCGGCGCGACGTTCCAGCTCGGAGCCAGCGTCTCGTCGGGGTTCCAGTCGGTGACACCGAAGAGCCGGGTCAGGTCCTCAGGCCCACGGGTGGAGGCATAGCGGCCGCACATACCGCCACTGTGCCACGACTCCCGCGGGCCGAAGGGCTCACCTCGCGCTGTTGGGCGGTGCGATGTCGAAGGAGTTGTGCTTGGCCCAGGGTCCGTCGGGGGCGTTGCTGTCCCACCAGTGGGACCTGACCGATCCGTCGGGTCCGATCCAGAAGACGTCGAGGTGACCGTCCCGCTGTGCGACGGTGGCGATGCCGGAGTTGGGTGCGGCGCTGTTGGGCGGTGTGATGCTGAAGGAGCTGTGCTTGGCCCACGGTCCGTCGGGGGAGGCGCCGTCCCACCAGTGGGACCTGACCGATCCGTCGGGTCCGATCCAGAAGACGTCGAGGTGGCCGTCCCGCTGCGCGACCGTCGCGATGCCGGAGTTGGGTGCGGCGCTGTTGGGCGGTGTGATGCTGAAGGAGCTGTGCTTGGCCCACGGTCCGTCCGGGGAGCGGCTGTCCCACCAGTGGGACCTCACCGATCCATCAGGCCCGATCCAGAACACGTCCAGATGACCGTCCCGCTGCGCCACGGCGGCTACCGTCGAACCCGCCACCGCGCTGTTGGGTGGTGCGATGTCGAAGGAGTTGTGCTTGGCCCAGGGTCCGTCGGGGGCGTTGCTGTCCCACCAGTGGGATCTGACTGATCCGTCGGGTCCGATCCAGAAGACGTCGAGGTGGCCGTCTCGTTGTGCCACGGTGGCGATGCCGGAGTTGGGTGCGGCGCTGTTGGGCGGTGTGATGCTGAAGGAGTTGTGCTTGGCCCAGGGTCCGTCGGGGGCGTTGCTGTCCCACCAGTGGGATCTGACTGATCCGTCGGGTCCGATCCAGAAGACGTCGAGGTGGCCGTCTCGTTGTGCCACGGCGGTGATGCCGGAGTTGGGTGCGGCGCTGTTGGGCGGTGTGATGCTGAAGGAGTTGTGCTTGGCCCAGGGTCCGTCGGGGGCGTTGCTGTCCCACCAGTGGGATCTGACTGATCCGTCGGGTCCGATCCAGAAGACGTCGAGGTGACCGTCCCGCTGTGCGACGGTGGCGATGCCGGAGTTGGGTGCGGCGCTGTTGGGCGGTGTGATGCTGAAGGAGCTGTGCTTGGCCCAGGTTCCGTCGGGGGAGGCGCCGTCCCACCAGTGGGACCTCACCGATCCGTCGGGTCCGATCCAGAACACGTCCAGATGACCCTCCCGCTGCGCGACAGCGGTCGTGTCACGGAGGGGCTGTTGGTTCGTCGGTTCGACCGGAGCGGGGACGCTGCCGGTAGGAATGGCCCGCTGGCCGGTGATGTTGCCGGCGGCGCTGTACCGGCACACCAGGATCCAACCCGTACGACCCGAAACGGGAACGCCTTCCTTCACACCGCAACCGATCGCCGTGGTCGGCGATGCGGGAGACATCCACACCATCTGGGAGTAGTGGCCCCACACGCGGTAGTTGTTGTCGTTGATCGGGGCGTTGTTGTCGGCGTCGAACTCGGGCTTCTCCGCTGTCCAGCTGTAGTCCAGCGACGGGTCCAGCGCCATCGTGGGACGCGCCGGCCCGGGCCAGGCGTGGAAGAGGTTCTCGCCCTGGTCGCCATTGGTGGCTCTGCTGCTGTGGTGGAGCGTGCCACCCGCGCTGGATGCCGGGTCGTCGGCCCATGCCTGTGCGTCGCAGGCGATCTTGGGATCCCATGCGACGGAGAGCAGGGGAAGACCGGGGTTGTACTTCTTGATGGCCTCGCGCCGTGCTTCGTTGTGCGCACGGACGATCTCCGCGGCGTCGGCCGAGCCGATCTGCGAGCCCGTGCCGGGCGGCGGATTGGCCGTGGGGCACGTGGGGGACCTTTCGGCGAAGGCCCCGGCAGCCCCGGCCCCGGACCCGGTTCCGGACCCTGCCCCGTCCCCGGCGGCGGGCGGTTGCGCCGGCGCCGCTGAAGCGGGGCGCGCATCGGCTTCGGCGGCCGACGCCGTGCCCGTCGGCGTCACGACAAGGCCGCATATGACCGCGGCCACCGTTGCGAAAGACTTCGGCTTCATCGCACACCCCGACAAGAATTTCGTTGGAGGTCGGAATTCGGGGATTCCGGGGCGCCGCCGTACGGATTCGGCGCGTCGCGCGCACACAGCCATCCTCGCCCATTCGGCGTAAACCTGCTCGTCCAGCGATCAACAAGTCATGGCCGCGCTCCGGGGCGAGCGCGTCCGGCGCACCACCCTCGAACGGTTGATCAGATCACCGGCGGCCCCGCCTCGATGCGGCGCAGCACCGGAGCGAGACGGTCCAGGTCGGGGCCGGTCTGGACCTGCCGTTCGTCCCACCAGGTGGCGCCGGCGTCGTGCAGCGGACCGATGATGTCCTTGGCCCTGGCCGAGTCCGCGGGCGTGGCACCGCCGAGCACGAACTCGAAGGGACGTTCCGCCTCGGCCGCGCGGTGCGTGCGGACGTAGTCGACCAGGTTCCGTACCTCCGTCACATCGGGCACATGGCCGTGCCGGGCCGTCTCGAAGAGCGGCACCGCGCCGTCCCATCGCGCTGCCCGCCGCATGGGCGCACGACGCGGCCAGAACCCGCCGATCCACACGGGGGGACCGGGCCGTTGCACGGTGGCCGGCAGCAACGCCACCTCCCGGACTTCGTAGTGCCGACCGTGGTGGTTCACCGGCTCGCCCGACCAGAAACGCCGCAACAGCTCCAGTCCCTCGTCCAACCGCTCGGCGAGGACGCGGGGCTCGGCGGCGTCGCCGAAGCTGCGGTATTCGTCGTCGATCGGACCGCCCAGGCCCGCGGCGAACGTCACCCGGCCGTTGCTGAGGTGGTCCAGAGTGGCCACTTGACGGGCCAGTTGCTGCGGACGGTAGCGGGGGACCGGTGTCAGCAGGGTGCCCAGTCGGATCCGTGAGGTCGCCAGCGCGGCCGCGGTCAGCAGAATCCAGGGGTCTGCGAAGGGCCGCCCCTGGTGCTTCCGGTGCAGTACGTGGTCCCACACGAACAGCCCGTCCCAGCCAGCCTGTTCGGCGGCGGTCGCGACGGTCGCGACGTTACGGGGGTCCGCGAAGTCACCGAAGTTCGGGATGTTGACGGAGAAGCGCATCCCAGCAGGATGCGCGGCCGGGCCCGGTGCGGCAACCGGATTCCTACGGGGGCGCACGCACCGGGCGGCGCGGCGAGGACTGCTCCCTTGCCGCGCCGCCGTATCACCTCATCACTGGCGTACGCGGGACGTATGAGGCCGAGTCAGCAGGTGTGGTCGACGAGGTCGAAGGAGGCGTAGTGGTCGGCGGTGTAGTAATCCTCCCGGTCGGCGTTGCCGGTGACGATGCGGCGGGCGCCGCGCGTCTCCGATCCGGGGGTGATGACCGTGTACTCGTGGTAGTAGCCGGTGGTCCGGCTCGGCAGGATGCCTTCGCGGTTCTGGAAGACGGAGCCGTCCTGGCGGAAGGGGTAGGGGCCGCCCGCCTCGATGAGGTCGAGGGTGTCGTGCGCCTGGGAGGGCAGGCGGGAGTAACAGATGCTGCCGACCGCCGCGATGGCGCTGGGGGCGGTGAGGGTGGCGCGGTCGGCGGAGGCGGTGGGTGCGGCGGCGGCCGGTCCGGCGAGCAGGGTGGACAGGAGCGCGGCGGCACCGAGCACGGTGAAGCGTGGGGGGATTCGCATGCCACGAGGATGACGCGTGTAGATGTGGGCACGTCAACGCCAACTCGGTTATGTTCCCAGGATGTTGCCGCTCCGGACACTTATGGGCGGAGACGGTGAACGTCCATGCCGTCTGCCGGCCCGGCCTCCGCCGACGTACGGGCTCCTCTCCCGGGCCGCGCGGGCGGGCGGGCACGGTGGGATGCCTGACCGCGGCAGTCGCGGCCAGGCACCTTCACTTCGCGGTTGCCGCGCCTGAGGTCAGGGCGCGTCCACCAGCACGCGACCGTCGGCCGGGGTGCGCACCGAGGCGGCGCCACCCGCGTACGCGGTCTCGACCCGCGCCTGTTCGGCCGCGTCCGGCACCGGGTTCCTGCAGCTGGTGCCGGCGCTGGAGCCCGACATCAACTGGGAGCAGGGGCCGGGCTTGGTGTCCGGCAGGCCCAGGCTGTGACCGAGCTCGTGGGCGGCGATGCGGGTCTTGTCGTAGCCCTGGGCGACCGCCTGGCTTCCGAGCTCCACGCGGACCCGGCCACCCGGGCGGACGGGGCCGAGCGTGGCCTGTGGCCAGCCGGTGGTGGCCACGATCTGGATCTCGGCCCGGGTGCCGGGCGCGGCCTTGACCAGTTTGACGTTGTCGACGTTCCCGTTCCACGAGGCGACTCCGGCCTCGATCGCCGCCTCCCAGCCGCCGGCCCGGCTGGCGTCGTAGCGGAGTGTGACCACCGCGGACGCGGACTTCGCCGTGGTGGCCGCGGACGGGGACGCGGACGCGGACACGGCGTTCGCCGCCGGTACCACGGTCAGGAGCACCGCCGCCGCGGTGCCGGCTATACCCAGCCGTACGTAGTGCACCATCGCTGTCCTTTCACATGGGGGGCCCGGATCCGTGCGGAACCGAGCGTGTGGAGCAGGATTGGCGTGAGCATGGCGATTGTCGTCGACGCTGGGCCACCTGAGGAGGCGTCGAGCGGATATGGCGCGAAGCGTGCGCCGGGTGGCCGCTGCCCCTGCCGCCCACGGCGGGTGCGTCGAGCCGCCGACTGCGGCTTCCGTCACGCCGCACGCGGCGACGCGCGACCGGCCCGCCCCATGGCGGCGCAGGGGCTGGTACCGGGCGGCCATCAGACTGCGGCCCGCCCCATGGCTCAGGCCGCCCGGCCCGCCGCCGAGCCCCGCCCCCGGTGCCTCACGCCCCGCCCCGGCCGCTCACTTCCCGTGCCGTGCCGTCACCAGGCCCGTCTCGTACGCGGCGATGACCGCCTGGGCCCGGTCGCGGACGCCCAGCTTGGCGAAGAGGCCGGTGATGTGGTTCTTCACGGTGGAGGCGCTCACGCCGAGCCGATCGGCTATCTCCGTGTTGTCCAGGCCGCCGGCGATCAGCTGCCACACGTCCCGCTCGCGCGGGGTGAGCCCCTCGGCGTCGGCGGACGCCGTGCGGGCCGCCCGGGTCGTGCCACGGTCGGGGCCGGTCACGTGGGTCGAGATGAGGCGGGTCAGGAGCCTGGGGGCGAGGATGGCCTCGCCGTCGCGGACCACGCGCAGGGCGGCGACGAGGTCCTCGGGCGAGATGTCCTTGGGAAGGAAGCCACAGGCGCCGGCACGCAGGGCGGCCACGACGTGCTCGTCCATGTCGAAGGTGCTCAGGGCCAGCACACGGCAGCCCGGCAGTTCGGCGGTGAGACGTTCCGTGGCGGCGATCCCGTCGAGGACCGGCATGCGGATGTCCATGATGACCACGTCAGGCCGCCGTTCATGGGCCAGGCGCACCGCCTCGGCGCCGTCGGAGGCCTCTGCCACGACGTCGAAATCGGGTTCGGGGCCGAGCATCAGGGCGAGCCCGCGGCGGACGAGAGGCTGGTCGTCGGCGATGAGCACCTTCACGGTCGCGGTCATCCCCACGCCTCCAGAGGGTCGAAGGACAGAGGAGGACGCTGGTGCAGGGGGAGGCGGGCGCGCACGGTGAAGCCCGTCCCCTCCGGTCCGGCGTGCAGGGTCCCGCCGTGGAGGCCGACCCGTTCGCGCATTCCCATGAGGCCGTGACCGGAGCCGACGGCCGCCGGACGGTCACGACGCGGGCCGTCGTCGGTGACGTCCACCCGCACCTCGTCGGCGGCGTAGCCGAGCCGTACGTCGACCTTCGCGCCGCGGCCCGCGTGCTTGCGGGCGTTGGTGAGGGCCTCCTGGACGATACGGAAGACAGCGAGCGCGACGCTGGGCGGCAGCACCCGCGGGTCGCCGTCGGTGGTGAGGGTGGTGGGCAGGCCGGCGCGGCGACTGTCCTCGACGACGCGGTCGAGGTCACCGATGCCGGGCTGCGGCGCGGTCGCCTCGCCCTCCTCGCTCTCGTCGCCGGCGCGCAACACGTCGAGCAGATGCCGCATCTCGTGCAGGGCGGTGCGGCCCGAGCCCTCCAGCTCGACGAGCGCCTCGCGGGCCGCGGCCGGTGACCGGTCGAGGTTGGCGCGGGCGCCGCCGGCGAGCAGCTGCATCGTCGTGAGGTGGTGGGCGACGATGTCGTGCAGCTCGCGGGCGATGCGGCGCCGTTCGTCGGCGACGGCCCGGTCGGCGAGAAGCCGCCGGTGCGTCTCGGCGTTGCGCTGCCAGCGGCCTACGGCGACCGCGGCACCGGCCACGAACAGCGCGGACGTGACGTTGGCCGCGAGCTCGAGCAGGGCCGGCGCGGACGCGCCGGGGTGGACGAACTGGAGGACCGCGACGCAGCCGACGACGGCTGCCGCGCCGACGGCCGCACGGTGGTGCCGTACGACGGTGAACAGCGCGACGATGGTGGCGGCGCCGTAGTGCTGGCCCACAGCGCTGAACCAGGAGAGCGAGACGTTCACGGCCAGGACGCCCGCGAGGACACTCAGTGGTGCCCGGCGGCGCGCTGCCAGGAGCAGCGAGGCGGTCACCACGATCAGGCAGCCGGCGGCCGAGACCCGCCCCTGGTCCATCTGACTCGTGACGGTGAAGCCGACGAGATCGACGGCCGCGGCACCGGCGGCGACGAGCCCGTCGTGCTGACTCCACACCGCGGCCCTGCCGTTCCGGCTCCTGGCACCGCGCCCGGTGTCCGAGCCGCCCCTCACCCTTCCCACCGCGTCCCCTGCCCGGTCCGGGCGCGCCCCGCCCGCGCCCTCGTCCTCACGCCGTCCCACGCCGCTCCCCTTGTACGCATCCACCTGTCCCCCCAAGCCGCCGTGACGCCGATGACCTGCGACTTGTCTGCTGTGCACCCCATTGCGCTGTGCACCCCATTGTGTCAGCGCTCGACGAGACACCGCCTCGGCACCAGGACCCGTCACGGACCAGGAGCAGGCTCCTAGAGCCGAGGTGGGTGGGGGCCGTACTCCCAGGCGCCATCTCCTTCCCCGCTCCGAGGTGCGGGCCGGGCCGCGCTGATGTGCTGGACAGGTGCCGGGAGCCGCCCGGTACGGACCGCCGTCCGCGAGCACCGCGGCCCGGTACGGATCGCCGCCCGGCCCTCGTACCGCCGCGGTCCCCTCGACCCTCGTACGCGCCTTTGGAGGCCTTCCCGTGATTCGCGCCCTGACCGGATTCTCGACCCGCAGACCCTGGCGGGTCATCGTCGTATGGGCGGTGCTCGGCGTCTTCGTCGCCATCGCGGGCCAGGCGCTCGTCTTCCGCGTGACGCAGACCGACAGCGCCCGATTCCTGCCCGCCGAATACGACGCGGCCGCGGCGCTCCGGGTCGCCCGCGAGAAGTTCGGCGCCGAGCCCGACACCGACGCGGTGACGGTGCTGGTGGCCCGGCGCGACGGCAAGCCGCTGGAGGACGCGGACAGAAGGCGCGTGGCCGAGGTGGCGCGCGAGCTGAGCGGCACCCGTCTGACGATGCCGTGGACGGAGGAACAGATACCGGGGGTGTCCACGGACTACTCCCAGGTGCCCCGGGTGGAGCCCGCCATGACCGCACCCGACGGCTCGTTCACGCTGCTCGTCGCACGGTTGCGGGGCAACGCCACGGACCCCGGAATGCACTCCGTGTACCGCGTCTTCCACGACCGTGCCCAGCAGGAGTTCGCCGAGGCCGGGATGCGCACCGGGTTCACCGGCGGACTGGCGGACACGGTGGACCGCGCCGACGCGGAGGAGAGCACTCAGACGGTGGTCGGCCTGGTGATGGTCGGACTGATCGTCCTGATCAACGTCCTGGTGTTCCGTAGCGTCCTGGCCGCGTTCCTTCCGCTGGTCGCGGTGTCCGTGGTGGGCGGCGCCGCCGCCGGCACGGTCGTGGGGGCAGCCCTGCTGACCGGCTTCCGTCTGGACCCCGGCACCCCCGGCATGATCGGCACCGTACTGGTCGGCATCGGCGTCGACTACTTCCTCTTCCTGCTGTTCCGCTTCCGCGAGGAGCTGCGGCGCCGGCCCGAGGCCGACCACCGTCCGGTCGCCGCCGACGTCGCCGGACGCGTGGGCACGGCGGTGACCTCCGCGGCGCTGACGATCGTCGCGGCCTTCGCCACACTGGGCCTGGCGACGTTCGGTCAGTTCCGCGTCCTCGGCCCCTCGGTGGCCGTGTCCGTGCTGGTGATGCTGCTGGCGAGCCTGACCCTGATGCCGGCGCTGCTCGCGGTCACCGGGCGACGGATGTTCTGGCCGTCGCGGAGCCTGACGAAGGCCCGCCGCCCCGGCCTCGCCGACCGTACGGCACGGCTGGTGGCACGCCGCCCGCTGGTAGTCCTCGTGGCGTCGGTCGCCTGCCTCGGCGCGCTGTCGATCGGCGCGACGGGCATCCGCATGGACTTCGCCACCGGCGGCACCCCGCGCGAGACGGCGGCCGCGGCGACGGCACGGGAGATCGCCGGCGCGCTGCCGCCCGGGGTGTCCGACCCGACGACGGTGTACGTCACCAGCGACGACGGCCGTCCCCTGCACGCAGCCGCGCTGGGCGATCTCCCTCGCGCGCTGGCCGACGCGGACGGCGTCGGCAAGGTGGCCGCGCCCGTCTTCAACGCCGACCGCACCGCCGCCCGCCTGGACGTGTACCTGACGGCGGCCTCGCAGACCCAGCAGGCTCGCGACCTCGTGACCGGTCCCGTGCGCCACGCCGCACGAGCAGCGGCCCCCGCCGGACTGACGGCCCATGTGGGCGGCACGGCAGCCGTGTTCGCCGACGTCGCGACAGCCGTCGACCGGGACCTGCGGACGGTGTTCCCGGTGGCCGCGGCACTGATCGCGCTCATCCTGCTGGTCCTGCTGCGCAGCCTGCTGGCGCCGGTGGTGCTGATGCTGGCGGTCGGGCTGTGCTTCGCGGCGACCCTCGGCGCCTCCACACTCCTCTTCCAGCACCTGGGCGGCGAACCGGGAGTCAACTTCGTCCTGCCGCTCGTGCTGTTCCTGTTCGTGGTGGCGCTGGGTACCGACTACAACATCCTCATCAGCGACCGCCTGCGCGAGGAGATGGCCCGCACCGGCTCGGCCCGCGCCGCAGTCACCCGCGCGGTACGCCACACCGCACCGGCCATCGCCACCGCCGGCGTGGTCCTGGCGGCCTCCTTCGGCAGCCTCGCGGTGAACGCCGACCCCTCGACCCGCCAGATCGGCTTCGCCACGGCACTGGGCATCCTCCTGTCCGCCTTCCTCCTGTCCCTCCTCCTGGTTCCGTCGGCCGCCGCGCTGCTGGGCCGGGGGATGTGGTGGCCGATGCGCCCGGGACAGGACCCGACGAACGACACCGGCCCCCGCGCCGCCACGGGCGCCCCGGAGCACTCTCTGCACCGGGTCGGCGGGGCGGTCGGCCGCTCTGCCTGAACAGGCCCGGGCCCGGGTCCAGGCCCGGCTCCAGGCCCGGTCCGGGCCCGGGACGGTACTCCGACGGGGCCGGGGCTGAGGGCGGCGGCCATCAGGAGGCCGCGGCCACGCCTGGCGTGGGGGACCACGTACGGGATCTTGAGACCGCTCGCAGCCCATGGCAGGCTCATGCCGCATGATCGATGAATTCGCGAAGGCCAACCTGCACGGGCGACTGCGGCGGGACCGCAAGGCGCTGCTGTGGAAACTCGACGGCTTGTCCGAATACGACGCACGTCGACCCTTGACCGCGACCGGGACCAACCTCCTCGGTCTGGTCAAACACGTGGCCACCGTCGAGGCCAGGTACTTCGGAGAGGTCTTCGGCCGCCCGTCCCCGGAACCGCTGCCCCGGTGGCAGGACTCCGACGGCAGCGATCTGTGGGCGGCCGGGGACGAGACCCGCGACCAGATCATCGGGTTCTACCGGCGCACGTGGGAACACGCGGACGCGACGATCGACGAGCTTCCCCTCGACGCCCCCGGCCACGTGCCGTGGTGGCCGGAGCCTCATGCCGACACCAACCTGTTCGCCATCATGGTCCATGTCCTCGGCGAGTCCGTACGGCATGCCGGGCACGCCGATATCCTGCGCGAGGGCCTCGACGGCCGGGCCGGGCTGCGGCCCGAACTCGAGAAGCCGATCGATGAGGAAGCCCGTGCGGCCCACTGCGCGAAGATCGAGCAGGCCGCCAGGTCGGCCGCACCGATCGAGGCCTCGAGGTAGTCCCCCCCCGTGACGCGCACGCGACGCGATGGTCGTGCGGCACGCGAAACCTGCCACGTGAGACACCCTTTCAGGGCTGGTGCCAGACCAGCGTGTAGTGCCAGAAGCAGGACTGCGAGGGGAAGACCCCGACGACGACCAGGGTTCCGCCGGCGCCAGGTGCTCTCGGAAGCCGGGAGCCTGGCCAGGTCACCGCTACCTGGTCCGACGTCCAGGGCGTTGGTGAAACGTCCGGGGGAGTCGGCGCAGGATCCGTCGGTGGTCATACCCCGGCCACCCTCTGGCAGCCGGGGGAGTGTCAGTGCTCGTTCTTACGATCACGCCATGTCTGATGCTTTCACCGTCCTGTGGACCCATGACGTATGCCGCGCTCTGCGCAAGGCGGGCCGTGTGGGGGAGCGGCCGCCGGTCGCGTACTCCGGCGTCCATCAGTCCTTGCCCGCCTGGACGGGCGCCCGCGCCGGGGACGAGGTGTACGCGCTGCACGTGAATCGGTGCGAGGTGTTCGTGGTGAGTCGGATGCGGGTGGTCGACCTGGAGCGCGGCGACTGTTGCGGGACGGCCCCCGCGACGTGGCGTGACCCGTCGTTCCCCGGCCACGACGACTGGTCGATGCTCGGCGCCGGCGGCTGCGGCGCCACCGCGGTCCACGTGGACGCGACACCCGTACGGTTCGACACCCCGATACCCGGTGACCTTCTGCCGACACTGACCTGGCGCAACGCCAAAGGCAGAACCCGCCACCTCAAGTACGTCGTGGACGGCCGGCTGGAGCGCTCGATCAGCCTCCAGGGCTTCTACCGCCTCACCTCCGATTCTGCCCATGCGCTGGCAGGTCTCGTGGACAGCGCCCGGTGACGCGCCTCGGAGGGTGGGAAACCCGGCCCCCTCGGCCTCGTTGTGCAAGGCGGCTGCCGCCCCTTGCGGCGACGAGGAGATGAGGGAGACCGATGGGGCGACACAAGCCCAGGAAGCAGCGCCGGCCGGGGAAGGACCGGAAGGAGTCCGGCCTGAGGGAGCCGACACCGCAGGGCGCCGCGCACGAGGAGTGGTTCATCCCGGCGCAGGGCGTGGGACCGGTCCCTCTCGTGGCGGACGAGGACTCGGAGGACGTCAGGCTGTCCACACACCGGCCGCCCGCGGTGGGCGCGGAGCCGTGGGCGTTCGTCGGCGAGGGCAATGCTGCCGCGGCCGGCACGTGCCTGCCGGACGCCATGCTGAACGGGCTTCCCCTCGACGTCGTCGGAGCGGTGACCTACCTCCGCGGTTGCCGTGCCCTTCTGCAGGAGCCCACCTTCGGAGACTTCGCCGAGCGCTTCCGGGATCTGACCACCGACGAAGCGCGGAGCCTGTGGGATGCCGCCTGGGCCTCGGGTTTCGTCGACGACAAGGGCTGCGAGGCGTGCCCGAGCGCGCACCTGTGCACGCGGTCGGCCGAGGCGGCCGGAGAATCATGAGCAGGCCGTCCGCGGCGACCCGATCGAGCACCGCCGCTTCGATGCCACCGCACCCGCACCCGCACCCGCACCCCGCGGACGCCGACGCTGACGCCTCCTCCACCTGAGCTTCGGCGATCAGCTCCGCCACCACGTCGCTGAGGGATCCCGAGCTCAGTCCCGTGACGGGCCCAGCGAGAAGCGGCTCAAGGGCCCCTCGAAATAAAACCGTTGCCGTACGGCCCTGCGGCCCTCGCGCCGCAGGTCACGTACCGTCCGGCCGCCGCGCGCTCGGATCGCGCCCCAGTCCTTGAGCTCTCCGGTCGCAACGTACCTCGGTGAACGCTCTTGACGGGCCCTTCACTTGGGGTTTAACTCACATCCTAAATTAAGCCGTGGGGTTGCTCGGGGCGGCTGCGGAACGCCGCCCTCAACCCCTGCGGTCGGCTTCCGTTCCTCCCTGCCCCTTCCCGTCCCCTCCGCCGTTCCCCTCCCCTCCCCTCCCCTCCCTTCCCTTCCCGAAAGGCCCCCGGAGCCATGCGCAGAGTCAGAGCCGCAGCCGTCGGCGCCGTCACCCTCTCTCTCGTCCTCTCGGCCGCCGCGTGCGGCGGCGGGTCCGACGACGGCGGCTCCAACGAGCAGCCCAGGACGCTCACTTACTGGGCGTCCAACCAGGGCGCCAGCATCGAGGTCGACAAGAAGGTCCTCCAGCCCGAGCTCGACAAGTTCGAGAAGCAGACGGGCATCAAGGTCAAGCTGGAGGTCGTCCCCTGGAGCGACCTGCTCAACCGGATCCTCACCGCCACCACCTCCGGCCAGGGCCCCGACGTGCTCAACATCGGCAACACCTGGAGCGCCTCACTGCAGGCCAGCGGTGCGCTGTTGCCCTGGGACGAGGCGAACTTCCAGAAGATCGGCGGCAAGGACCGCTTCGTGGAGTCGGCGCTCGGTTCCACCGGTGCCCAGGGCCAGGACCCGGCGGCCGTGCCGCTCTACTCCATGGCGTACGCCCTCTACTACAACAAGAAGCTGTTCGCCGAAGCCGGCATAGCGAAGCCGCCCGCCACGTGGGACGAGCTGGTCGCCACCGGGAAGAAGCTGACCAAGGACGGCACGTCCGCCATCGGCGTCGAGGGCTCCAACCTCTCGAACAACATCCACCAGGTCTTCGTGCTCGGCAAGCAGCACGGCGCCGACTTCTTCACACCCGACGGCAAGGCCGACTTCACCTCCGACGGAGCCGTCGCCGCCGTCAAGCAGTACGTCGACCTGATGGCGGAGCACGGAATCGTCGCCAAGGGCAACGCCGAGTACGCGCAGAACCAGTCCCTGAGCGACTTCGCCAAGGACAAGACCGCCATGGTGCTGTGGCAGACCGCCTCGGCCACCTTCGCCGCGCACGGCATGAAGGAGGACGAGTGGGGCGTGGCCCCCGCCCCCGTGCAGTCCGGCGCCCCCGGCCAGGGCAAGAACACCAACTCCATGGTCGCCGGCATCAACATGGGCGTGTTCAAGAACACCAAGAACATCGACGGCGCGATGAAGTTCGTGAAGTTCATGACCGGCGACGAGGAGCAGAAGATCCTCAACAAGGCCTACGGCTCCATCCCCCCGGTCAAGTCCGCCCAGCAGGACCCGGCCTTCGGCTCCCCGGCCCTCGCCGTCCTGCGCGAGACCCTCGCCTCCAGTGCCGCCGCCCTGCCGCAGGTCCCCGAGGAGTCGCAGTTCGAGACCGTCGTGGGCACCGCCGTCAAGGAGCTCTTCGCCGAGGCGGCCGCCGGCCGGCCGGTGACCACCGAGTCGGTCCGGGCCAAGCTCGAGAAGGCCCAGCAGCAGATGCCGAAGAAGTGAGCACGGACACCTCCATGACCACCACCGTCACTCCCGAAGCGGGCAGGCGGACGGCAGGCGGGACCCCTCCCGGAGCGGCGCCGCGTACCCGCCGCTCCGGGCGGCTGCGCCGCATCTCCCTTCCGTACGTCCTGCTGCTTCCCGCCCTCGTCCTGGAGCTCCTGGTCCACCTGGCGCCGATGCTCATCGGCATCGTCGTCAGCTTCAAGGAGCTCACCCAGTTCTATCTGCGCGACTGGAGCGCGGCGCCCTGGGCCGGACTGGACAACTACGCGGTCAGCGTCGACTTCGACGCGCCCGTGGGCCAGGCGCTGCTGAGTTCGTTCGTCACCACGTGCCTGTTCACGCTGCTCTCCGTCGGGCTGTGCTGGCTGCTCGGGACGACCGCCGCGATCTTCCTGCAGGAGACGTTCAGGGGCCGGGGCTTCCTGCGCACGCTCTTCCTCATTCCGTACGCGCTGCCCGTCTACGCCGCCGTCATCACCTGGGCGTTCATGTTCCAGCGGGACAACGGCCTGGTGAACCACGTCATCCACGACCAGCTCGGCCTCACCGACAGCCCGCCGTTCTGGCTGATCGGCGAGAACAGCTTCGTCACCCTGCTCGTCGTCTCGGTCTGGAAGGGCTGGCCCTTCGCCTTCCTCATCATGATGGCCGGCCTGCAGAACATCCCCCGCGAGATGTACGAGGCCGCGGCCCTCGACGGCGCCGGAGTGTGGCAGCAGATCCGCCGCATCACCCTGCCGTCGCTGCGCCCGGTCAACCAGGTGCTGGTGCTCGTGCTCTTCCTGTGGTCGTTCAACGACTTCAACACGCCGTTCGTGCTGTTCGGCAAGGCGGCGCCCGAATCCGCCGACCTGATCTCCCTGCACATCTACCAGTCCTCGTTCCAGACCTGGAACTTCGGCACCGGCTCGGCCATGTCGGTCCTGCTGCTGCTGTTCCTGCTCGCCGTGACGGCTGTCTACCTCGCGGTCACCTCCCGGGGAAGGAAGACGAGCGATGTCTGACCACTCTCAGCGTGCGCACCCCAGAACTCCCGCGGCGAGGTCTCCCATGGCGGCGCCGCGTTCCTTCCTCTGGAGCCGGCGGATCTTCCTGACCCTGCTCACCGCCTTCGTCCTGCTGCCGGTGTACGTCATGGTCTCCAGCTCGCTGAAGCCGCTCGAGGACGTGTCGGGGAAGTTCCAGTGGATCCCCTCCGGGCTCACGATCCGGCCGTACTTCGACATCTGGGAGACGGTCCCGCTCGCGGACTACTTCGTCAACTCGCTGATCGTGGCGGGTGCCGCGACGGTCTGCTCGGTGGTGATCGCGGTCTTCGCCGCCTACGCGGTGAGCCGCTACTCCTTCCGCGGCAAGCGGGTCTTCACGGTGACCGTGCTGTCGACGCAGATGTTCCCCGGCATCCTCTTCCTACTGCCGCTGTTCCTCATCTACGTCAACATCGGCAACGCGACGGGCATCGCCCTCTTCGGCTCCCGCATCGGGCTGATCATCACGTATCTCACCTTCTCCCTGCCCTTCTCCATCTGGATGCTCATCGGGTACTTCGACTCGGTGCCCCGGGAGCTCGACGAGGCCGCCAAGGTCGACGGCTGCGGCCCGCTCGGCGCTCTGTTCCGGGTCGTCGTCCCGGCTGCCGTGCCCGGCATCGTCGCCGTCGCCGTGTACGCGTTCATGACCGCCTGGGGCGAAGTCCTCTTCGCCTCCGTCATGACCAACGACACCACCCGCACCCTCGCCGTGGGGCTCCAGGGCTACTCCACGCAGAACGACGTGTACTGGAACCAGGTGATGGCCGCCTCCCTCGTCGTGAGCGTGCCCGTCGTCGCCGGATTCCTGCTCCTGCAGCGCTATCTCGTCGCCGGGCTCACCGCCGGCGCCGTCAAGTAGTTCCTTCCTGTCGTCCCTTCCTGAAGCCGATCTTCGAGAGGTCCTCCGTGTCCGACTCCGTCTCCGACTCCATAGATCTCGGCGCGTTCCCCCGTGACTTCGCCTGGGGCACCGCCACCTCCGCCTACCAGATCGAGGGAGCCGTCGCCGAGGACGGCCGAGGCCCCTCCATCTGGGACACGTTCTCCCACACCCCGGGCAGGATCGACAACGACGACCACGGCGACGTGGCCTGCGACCATTACCACCGCTGGCCCGAGGACGTCTCGCTCATGCGACGGCTGGGCGTCGACGCCTACCGCCTGTCCATCGCCTGGCCGCGCGTCGTCCCCGACGGCCGCGGCACGGTCAACCCCGCCGGCCTCGCCTTCTACGACCGGCTGACGGACGCCCTGCTCGACGCCGGGATCACCCCGTCGGTCACGCTCTACCACTGGGACCTGCCGCAGGCCCTGCAGGACCGCGGCGGCTGGACCGTACGCGAGACGGCCGAGCACTTCGCCGCGTACGCCTCCGTCGTCGCGGAGCGCCTCGGCGACCGGGTCACTCGATGGGCCACCCTCAACGAGCCGCTCTGCTCGGGCTGGATCGGTCACCTGGAGGGCCGGATGGCCCCCGGGCTCACCGATCTGACCGCCGCCGTCCAGGCCTCCTACCACCTGCTGCTCGGACACGGCCTGGCCACCCGGGCCGTCCGCGCCGCCTGCCCCGGCGCACAGATCGGCATCGTCACCAACCACAGCACCGTGACGGCGGCCTCGGACGACCCCGAGGACCTCGCCGCGGCGCTTCGCATGGACGGCCACACCAACCGCTGGTGGCTCGACCCGGTGTACGGCCGCGGCTTCCCCACCGACATGCGCGAGCTGTACGGGGTCGAACTGCCCGAGCGCGCCGGGGACGCGGAGACCATCGCCACGCCGCTCGACTGGCACGGCCTCAACTACTACTTCCCCGTCACCGTCACCGGCGACCCGACGGGACCCGTCCCGTACGCCCGTGAGGTACGCCTCCCCGACGTGCCCCGCACCGGCATGGACTGGCAGGTCGACGCCGGCGGCCTGGAGGCCCTCCTGCTGCGTCTCACCGAGGACTACGGCATACGCAGGCTGTACGTCACCGAGAACGGCTCGGCCTTCCCCGACACCGTCGACCCCGACGGCGCCGTTCACGACCCCCAGCGGACCTCCTACCTCGAACAGCACCTGGAGGCCTGCGCCCGAGCCCTCCGCAAGGGCGTCCCCCTCGCCGGCTACTACGCCTGGTCGCTCCTCGACAACTTCGAATGGGCCTACGGCTACGACAAGCGCTTCGGGCTCGTCCATGTCGACTACGCCACGCAGAAGCGGACCGTGAAGACGAGCGGTCGGCGCTATGCGGAGATCATCCGTAGCCACCGCCAGAGCCACGCGTAACACCGCGTCGCACCCAAGCGACCCGGCCTGATCCGAAAAGACACCCCCTAAGCCGACTCGCGCACCACCAGCTCCGCGTCGAAGAGCACCGATACGGGCTGGGGGTGCATCCCTTGGATCTGTTCCGACAAGAGGCGGGCCATGGCCCCGGCCATCTTCTCCACCGGCTGGCGCACCGTGGTCAGAGGAGGGCGGCACGTCATCGCCACACTGGAGTCGTCGAAGCCGATGACGGCCACGTCCCGGGGGATCCGCCTGCCCTGCTCGCGGAGGAGCTGACAGGCCCCCTGGGCCATGAGGTCGTTCGCGGCGAACACGCCGTCCACGTCCGGGTGATCACGCAGGAGCTCGGCCATGGCCGCGGCACCGCTCTCCACCGTGAAGTTGCCCTCGGCGACGGGCACGTCGGCGACGCCGGCGGACGCCAGCGCCGCGCGGAAGCCGTCGAGGCGGTCACGAGCGGCGGGGATCGACTGGGGAGCCGAGATCGTCGCGATCCGGCGGCAGCCCCTGGCCAGAAGGTGTTCGGCGGCCAGCCGAGCTCCTTCGGCGTGCGCGACGTCGACGTAACTGACGGCCTGCGGGCCCTCTGTCTCCTCGCCCGGGCGGGCGAAGAGCACCACGGGAATCCTGGCCGCGGTCAGCATCCCCGGAAGGGGGTCGGCGGCCTGTATGGACACCACCAGGGCGCCGTCCGCGGTGCCCTGGCTCAGGTAGTCGACGACCTGTTCCCTGGCGGCGTCCGACTCGGCGACCAGGAGCACCGGGTGCATCGCGTGCGTCCGCAGATAGCCGACGACGCCGCTGACCACCCGCCCGAAGAACGGGTCGGCGAAGACCCGTGAGGCGAAGGTGTCTCCCGCGCCGGAGATGATCAGCGCGACGGTCTCCGTCCGCTGGGTGACCAACGACCTGGCGGCCCGGTTGGGCCGGTAACCGGTCTGTTCGATCGCGTGGCGCACGAGCTCCTGGATGTCGGGGTCCACGTTGCGGATCCCGTTGACGACCCGCGACACCGTCGCCCGTGACACCCCCGCGTGCCGGGCGACATCCTCCAGCGTCGGGCCCCTTCTGCTCATACCCGGAACCCTAACGCGCGGTCCCGTGCGCCGAACCGGCACCGCCGACGGGCCGGCGCGAGCTCGCCGAAGATCGACAGTCATCGGCTTAATGGAAGGCTAAAGAAAAGCCGTTCCCGGTTCTTGACCGCGCATCAGGTGGCGGGCCAAGGTCTGGAGAGCGCTCTCCCGTTTCAGGTTTCCCTAAGGAGCCCCTCATGCCATTCGGCATACCGGACGCAGCCCCCTTCCGCAGACGACGTCCCCTCCCGGCCCGTAGGACGGTCGCCGGGGCCCTGGCCGCAACCCTGGCCGGCGGCCTGCTCGCACTGGCCCCCGCCACGACGGCGCACGCCGCGCCCACCCTGCTCTCGCAGGGGAAGACGGCCACGGCCTCGTCCGTCGAGGGACCCGCCTTCACCGCGAGCGCCGCGGTCGACGGCAACCTCACCGGCACCCGCTGGGCCAGTGCCTGGCAGGACGCCCAGTGGCTCCAGGTCGACCTCGGCCGGAGCGCCACCCTCAGCCACGCCGTCCTGACCTGGGAAGCCGCCTACGGCAGGAGCTACCAGATCCAGGCCTCCGAGAACGGCACCGACTGGCGGACCGTCACCTCCGTCACCGCCGGCGACGGCGGCACCGACGACGTCACCCTGTCCGGCACCGGCCGCTACATCCGGATGAACGGCCTCACCCGCGCCACCGGATACGGCTTCTCCCTGTGGGAGTTCCAGGTGTACGGCTCCACCGACGGCACCGGCCCCACCCTCCCCGGCGGCGGCGACCTCGGCCCCAACGTGCACGTCTTCGACCCGTCCACGCCCGGCATCCAGGCCAGACTGGACGAGGTGTTCCGGCAGCAGGAGTCGGCCCAGTTCGGCAGCGGCCGGCACGCCTTCCTGTTCAAGCCGGGGACGTACAACGGCCTCAACGCGCAGATCGGTTTCTACACCCAGATCGCCGGTCTCGGACTGCGTCCCGGCGACACCACGATCAACGGAGACGTGACCGTCGACGCGGGCTGGTTCAACGGCAACGCCACCCAGAACTTCTGGCGCGGTGCCGAGGGCCTGACCCTCAACCCGGTCAACGGCACCGACCGCTGGGCCGTCTCCCAGGCCTCCTCCTTCCGCCGGATGCACGTCAAGGGCGGCCTCAACCTCGCCCCGAACGGCTACGGCTGGGCCAGCGGCGGCTACATCGCCGACTCCAAGGTCGACGGTCAGATCGGCAACTACTCGCAGCAGCAGTGGTACACGCGGGACAGCTCCATCGGCGGCTGGTCCAACAGCGTGTGGAACCAGACCTTCTCGGGCGTCGAGGGCGCCCCCGCCACGTCGTTCCCCGAACCCCGTTACACCACGCTCGACACCACCCCGATCTCCCGCGAGAAGCCGTACCTCTACCTCGACGGCAACGAGTACAAGGTGTTCGCGCCCGCCAGGCGCGTCAACGCCCGCGGCACCACCTGGGCCAACGGCAGCCCGCAGGGGCAGTCCATCCCGCTGCACCAGTTCTACGTGGTCAAGCCCGGCGCCACCGCCGCCACGATCAACCAGGCACTGGACCAGGGCCTGCACCTGCTGTTCACCCCGGGCGTCTACCACGTGGATCAGACGATCAACGTGAACCGCGCCAACACCATCGTGCTCGGCCTCGGCCTCGCCACGATCATCCCGGACAACGGCGTCACCGCGATGAGGGTGGCCGACGTCGACGGCGTCCGGCTCGCCGGCTTCCTGATCGACGCCGGACCGGTCAACTCCCCGACGCTGCTGGAGATCGGCCCGCAGGGCGCCGCCGCGGACCACGCGGCCAACCCCACCACCGTGCAGGACGTCTACATCCGCGTCGGCGGCGCGGGCGCCGGCAAGGCCACCACCAGCGTCGTCGTCAACAGCGACGACACGATCATCGACCACACCTGGGTCTGGCGCGCCGACCACGGCGAGGGCGTCGGCTGGGAGACCAACCGGGCCGACTACGGCGTCCGCGTCAACGGCGACGACGTGCTCGCCACCGGCCTGTTCGTCGAACACTTCAACAAGTACGACGTCGAGTGGTACGGCGAGCGCGGCCGCACGATCTTCTACCAGAACGAGAAGGCCTACGACGCGCCGAACCAGGCCGCCATCCAGAACGGCACGACCAAGGGCTACGCCGCCTACCGGGTCGACGACTCCGTGAACACCCACGAGGCGTGGGGCCTCGGCAGCTACTGCAACTACAACGTCGACCCGAGCATCCGCCAGGACCACGGCTTCAAGGCACCCGTCAAGCCGGGGGTGAGGTTCCACAGCCTCCTGGTGGTCTCCCTCGGCGGCATGGGCCACTACAACCACGTCATCAACGACACCGGGGCGTCGACGGTCCCCGCGGGCACCTCCACCGTGCCGTCCACGGTCGTCTCCTTCCCCTGACGCCCCACCGCCCCTTCGCCGGTCTCCGACAGCGCGACGGAGCCGAACGACACTCCCCGAACCGGCCGGACATCACCGCCCTCGACCCCAGGAGCCGCAATGTCCCCTCCCTCCCCCCTCGCCGCACCGCCCCACCGCACGCGCGGCGCGACGGCAGCCCTCACCCTCGGAGCGCTCCTCGCCTCCTCCCTCACCCTCGCCACCGCACCCGCCGCGAGCGCGGCAGAAACCCTGCTCTCCCAGGGCAGGCCGGCCACCGCCTCCTCCATCGAAGGCCCGGCCTTCTCCGCCTCCGCCGCCGTCGACGGCAACCTCACCGGCACCCGGTGGGCCAGCCAGTGGAGCGACACCCAGTGGCTCCAGGTCGACCTCGGCGCGAGCAGGAACCTGAGCCGTGTCGTCCTGACATGGGAGGGCGCGTACGGCAAGAACTACGAGATCCAGGTCTCGGACAACGGAACCGACTGGCGCACGGCCAGGACCGTCATCGGCGGCGACGGCGGCACCGACGACCTCACGATCACCGGTTCCGGCCGGTACGTGCGCATGAACGGCCTCGTCCGCTCCAGCGGCTACGGCTACTCCCTGTGGGAGTTCCAGGTGTACGGCGAGAGCGGCACCACCCACCCGCCCCAGGGCGCCGTGCGCGTGACGGGCTCCCAGGGGAACTGGCAGCTGACCGTCGGCGGACAGCCGTACACCGTCAAGGGCCTCACCTGGGGCCCGGCCATGGCCGACGCGCCCCGCCACATGCCCGACCTGAGGTCCATGGGCGTCAACACCGTCCGGACCTGGGGCACGGACGCCTCCAGCAAGCCGCTGCTCGACGCCGCGGCCGCCCAGGGGCTCAAGGTCGTCAACGGCTTCTGGCTCCAGCCCGGCGGCGGCCCCGGCTCCGGCGGCTGCGTCAACTACGTCACCGACACGACGTACAAGAACGCCATGCTCACCGAGTTCGCGAAGTGGGTCGACACCTACAAGTCCCACCCGGCGACGCTGATGTGGAACGTCGGCAACGAGTCCGTCCTCGGCCTGCAGAACTGCTACGGCGGCACCGAGCTGGAGGCCCAGCGCAACGCGTACACGACCTTCGTCAACGACGTCGCCAAGAAGATCCACTCCATCGACCCCGACCACCCCGTGACCTCCACGGACGCGTGGACCGGCGCCTGGCCGTACTACAAGCGCAACGCCCCGGACCTCGACCTGTACTCGATGAACGCGTACGGCGACATCTGCGGTGTGCGGCAGGACTGGATCGACGGCGGGTACACCAAGCCGTACCTCATCACCGAGACGGGCAACGCCGGTGAGTGGGAGGTGCCCGACGACGTCAACGGCATCCCCGACGAGCCGACCGACGTCCAGAAGGCCGAGGGCTACACCAAGGCCTGGGACTGCGTCACCGGGCACCGGGGCGTGGCCCTCGGCGCGACGATGTTCCACTACGGCCTGGAGCACGACTTCGGCGGCGTCTGGTTCAACCTCCTCCCCGACGGCTTGAAGCGCCTGTCGTACTACGCGGTGAAGAAGGCGTACGCAGGCTCCACCACGGGTGACAACACCCCGCCCGTCATCACCGACATGACCGTCAGCACGCCCACGGCGGCCCCGGCCGGGCGTGAGTTCACCGTTCGCGCCGACATCCGTGACCCCGACGGCGACCCGATCACACCCAAGATCTACCTGAGCGGCAACTACGCCAACGGCGACAAGCGTCTCGTCGACGCGCAGTGGCGCTCCCTGGGCAACAACACCTTCGCGGTCACGGCGCCCGAGAAGCTCGGCGTGTGGAAGGTGTACATCCAGGCCGAGGACGGCCGCGGCAACGCCGGCATCGAGACGAAGTCGGTCAAGGTCGTCGCCCCGCCCGTCACCGGCACGAACATCGCCCTGAACAGGCCCACGACCGCCTCCTCCGCCCAGGCCTCCTACGGCGACTGTCCCTGCCCCGCCTCGAACGCCACCGACGGCAACACCTCCACGCGCTGGGCCAGCGACTGGAGCGATCCGCAGTGGATCCAGGTCGACCTCGGATCGGCCAGGCCCATCCGCACCGTGCAGCTCGTCTGGGACCCGGCCTACGCCCGCGCCTACGAGGTGCAGGTCTCCGACAACGGCACGACCTGGCGGACCGTCCACACCACGACCACGGGCAACGGCGACATCGACACCATCGAGCCCGCCACCACCGCCCGGTACGTCAAGCTCCAGCTCACCGCCCGCGGCACGGGCTGGGGCTACTCGCTCCACGAGTTCGGCGTCTACGGCTGACGACGCCGGACCCCCATGACGGGCGGCGGGGCCCGCCGTTCGGCCCCGCCACCCCGGCACCACCGCACAGGAACCCGGCACACCCGTCGCGTGGCGTGTTCGCGCCCACGCGAACCCCCCCCCATGGGCAGGAGATCCCCATGAGATCGAGTCCTCAGCGGCTCCCCGCACTCCTCCTCGGTACGGCCCTGATCGCCGGCGTCCTCGGCATCGGCACCATGGCCTCCGCCGCGGACACGGACGACAGCGCCCCGCCCGCCGTCGCGGCCGGCGCCCACAGCGGACACGTCATGGCCGTGTCCACCCAGGCCTCGGGCGACGACGCCGACGGAGACGGATACATCCCGGCGAACCCGCCGGTCACCGGTGTCACTCCGTCCACGGCCACCCCGCCGCCGGCCTACCACCACGAGTTCCAGGCCGGCTGCGCCGTCACCCACACCGCGCCGGACGACCCGATCGTCTACCCGGGCCAGTTCGGCAAGTCCCACGACCACACCTTCATGGGCAACACCTCCACCGACGCCGCCAGCACCACCGGCTCGCTCTACGGAGGAAGCACCACCTGCAAGGCACCCGCGGATGCCTCCGCGTACTGGATGCCCTCGCTGTACAAGGGTGACCAGAAGATCTTGCCCGTCGGTCCGCAGGTCATCTACTACAAGGCGGGCGTGACCGACTACCGGAGCGTCCGGCCCTTCCCCAAGGGGCTGCGGTTCGTCGTCGGCAACCCGATGCAGACGCCCAGGAGTTCCGGGCCCACAAGGGGTTCGTCGAGGGCTGGGAATGCGGTGACAGCTTCTTCAACACCGACATCCCGGCGACCTGTCCGAGTCGGCCCGACGTCCAGCTCAACCTGCGCATGCAGGCGCCCAGCTGCTGGAACGGCCTGCATCTCGACACCCCCGACCACCAGAGCCACATGGCCTACCCGGTGGTCAAGCCCGGCACGAACGACAACATGTGCCCGGCCTCCCACCCGGTCGCCCTGCCGATGATCGAGTTCAAGATGGCATGGCCGGTCAACGGCGACATGTCCCAGGTCCGCCTGGCCAGCGGCCGCGGCTACTCCTTCCACTACGACTTCTTCAACGCGTGGGAGGAGCGCACCCTCAAGGCCCTGGTCGACCACTGCATCGTGGGCGGCCTGCAGTGCGACACCCGGGGCTTCGACCTGTACCGCCCCGAACGCGGCACGGTGCTGAACGCGGACCACCGTCTGCCCTGACCGGGCCAGACACGCGCACGGGCGAGGGGGCGACGGACGTGACCGAGGCGGAAATGACCGACGACAAGATCGACGTGGTGCTGGAAAAGCTCGACCTGGCCCAGAAAGTACGGCTGTTGAGCGGTGCCACCACCTGGCGGACCGCCGACGAGCCGGCCGTCGAGCTGCGTCAGATGGTCATGTCCGACGGCCCCGCCGGCGTGCGGGGAGAGGCGTGGGACGAGCGGCGCACCTCCGCGCTGCTGCCCTCCGCGTCCGCGATCGGAGCGCTGTGGGACGAGGAGCTGACCGAGCGGCTCGGCGGTCTGCTCGCCTCGGAAGCGGCCCGCAAAGGCGTGGACGTCGTCCTCGCCCCCACGCTCAACCTGCACCGAACTCCCCTGGGGGGACGGCACTTCGAGTGCTTCTCGGAGGATCCCGAGCTGACGGGCCGCACCGGTGCGGCGCTGATCCGGGGGATCCAGGCGGCCGGTGCGGGGGCCACCGCCAAGCACTACGTCGCCAACGACTCCGAGACCCAGCGCATGCACGTGGACGTCCGGGTCTCGGAGCGGGTGCTCAGGGAGGTGTACCTCGCTCCGTTCGAGGCGGCCGTCGACGCGGGGGTGTGGCTGGTCATGGCCGGATACAACAGCGTGAACGGCTCCACCATGACCGCCAGCGGCCTCCTCGCCGAACCACTCAAGAACGCATGGGGCTTCGACGGGGTGGTCGTCTCCGACTGGGGCGCGCTGCGTTCGACGACGGGCCCCGCGCAGGCCGCACTCGACCTCGCGATGCCCGGGCCGCAGGGACCCTGGCAGGCGGAACTGCTCCGAGCCGTGAAGGACGGCCTCGTCCCCGAGGAGGTCGTCGACGACAAGGTACGACGCCTGCTGCGACTCGCCGGCCGCCTCCAGGCGCTCGGACCGCGCCAACCCCCACGCGTACCGGCGTACGGCTCCGCCGACACGCGGCGGCTGCTGCGCCGCGCGGTGGCCGCCGGATCCGTACTCCTGCACAACCGGGGCGTGCTCCCACTGGACGCCTCCGACCTGTCGACCGTCGCGGTCATCGGTGCGCACGCCACGTCCCCGCGGCTGCAGGGCGGCGGCAGCGCGGGCGTCTTCGACTCGGGCTCGGTGACGCCCCTCGACGGGATACGGGCCCGACTCCGCGGCCACGCCCGTGTCGTGCACGCGCCCGGGCCCGCACCGGGCGGGCCACCGGCCCCGCTCGATCCCGGCCGAAGCAGCGATCCCAGATCGAAGAAGCCCGGAGTGCTCCTGCGGCTCCTGGACGCCGCCGGCCACGAGCTGTACGCGGGACACCGGCTGTCAGGGCGACAGCTGGAACCCCCGATCGTCCCCGGCGCCCACACCGTCGAGATCAGCGCCTTGATCCGAGCGGAGACAACGGGGGAGTGGACCTTCGGCATCGCCGGCTTCGGCCGCATGTCCCTCACACTCGACGGCCGGACCGTTCTCGACGGTGCCTACCCGTGCACCACCGACGACCCGGCCGTCGTCCACGTGACCCCGCCCCTCCACACCGTGCGGGCGACGATCAGCTCGCCACGGCCGGCCCTTCTCGTGGCCCGGCGCGAACTGATCCCCGGAGCCGGCCGGGCGACGATCGTCGCGGCAGCGCCCCCGGAACGCGAGACGGCGGCCGCGCTCGCCGAGGCGGTGGAAGCGGCCCGGAACGCGGACGCCGTGATCGTGGTGGTCGGCACCACCGAGCACACCGAGAGCGAAGGACACGACCGCACGGATCTCTCCCTCGGCGGACACCAGGACGCGGTCGTCCACGCCGTGGCGGCGGCCAATCCGTGCACGGTCGCCGTCGTCAACAGCGGCGGCCCGGTGGAGCTTCCCTGGCGAGAGGAGGTCGGCGCGGTCCTGCTGACCTGGTTTCCCGGGCAGGAGGCCGGCCACGGCATCGCCGACATGCTGTTCGGACTGGCCGAGCCCGGCGGCCGGCTGCCCACCACCTGGCCGGCCTCCCTCACGGACGCACCCGTCACCCGCACACAGCCGGTCGAAGGCCGGCTCCCCTACGAGGAAGGCCTGCACATCGGCCACCGCGCGTGGGCGCGCGCCGGGAGCGAACCCGCCTACTGGTTCGGGCACGGCGAGGGATACGCGACCTGGGAGTACGAAGCGGTGCGCGCCCCGGCACGCGTGACGGCAGGAACCCCGTTCACCGTCGGCGTCCGGCTGCGCAACACGGGCCCGCGGTCCGGTCGCGAGGTGGTGCAGGTGTACCTGGCCCGCCCGCACTCCGCCGTCGAGCGACCGGTCCTCTGGTTCGTGGGCTACGCCGCGGTCCACGCGGACGCCGGTGCGCCGGCGACCGCCGTGGTGGACGTGCCCGCCCGCGCGCTGCGGCACTGGTCCGACGACGAGCAGACCTGGTGCGTCGAGCCCGGGACCTATCGGATCATGGTGGGACGGTCCGCCGGCCGTCTCGTGTGGCACGGGGAAGTGAGCGTGCGAGAGGCGGGGAGCGGGACGACGTGAACGGCGCCACCGGCGCCCCGGAACCACGGGCGCCTCTCCGCGTCGAAAACCGGTGATCGGTTCCGGGCCCGGATCGCTAGCATCGGGCGATGCCGACGATCGACACCCTCATACCGGAGCGCGGCCCGCACGACACCGCCGCCCTCCAGGCCCACGACCCCGACGCCCTGGCCGGCTACGTACTGGACGACCGCAACGCCTGGTGGCGCCGCCGGATCTGTGTGCGGGCGCTCGCCGGCCGGGTCCCCGAAGCACGGGTCCCCGCCCTGCTCGACCGGATCCGGGACGACGAGGAGACCGGCGAAGTGCGCATCGCGCTCCTCGACCTCCTCTCCGACCGGACCGAGCTCCTTCCCTGGCTGCGCCACGAGGACCGGAGCGCCGAGTCGTACGGCCTGCCCGAGGCGGTGCTGAAGGCAAGGGGCCTGCTCGGTGACCGGACCGCCGCGCGGGAGCTGGCCACGCTCGCCTTCTCACCCTGGTGGCACCGGCAGCGGCTCGGCGAGGCCGGACTCGAAGAACTGGTCGAGCGGTACGGGGCCGAGGCGATCGTGGCCGACCTCGGCGAGGACCGGCCCGAGGACCGGGCGTTCGCGGTGTGGATGCGCTACCGGGCGGAGGGGGACGTCACCCCCTACCTCGCGGACCCCGACCGGAGGGTCGCCTACGTGGCCCACGAACTCGCCATGGACCGGAACCGGCTCCTCGCCTACCTCGACCGGGCACCGACGACCGAAGCGGCGGTCTGGGCGGTCTGCGCCCTGCACCGGATCACCGAGGACCCCGAGGAGACCCGCCGACTCGACGAGCGCCTCGGCCGCCCCCGAGTGGAGGTCGACGGACTGGACGAGGAACTGCGCCGCGCGATCGTCCACGAGTACGCGCCCGGCTGCGGGCGGCCGAGCGACCCCCGCTGGCGTCTGGAGGCCCTCTGCACCGAGCCGCCGGCCCGCCCCGACCCGGTCGGGCAGCCGGCCCAAGCGGCGGCCGTCCTCGCCGCGGCCGGACTCGAGCCGAAGCCGCCGGTCTCCTGCGGGGAGCACCACCAGCAGGGCGACGGCACGTACCACGTGATCGAGTGCGACGGCGAGGACGTCCTCGTGAGCACCCTCGGCCGCTTCGTCATGAGCCACGACGAGGACCACGCGGCCCGAATCCCCCTGGAGGAGGCCGGCTTCCGCTGGATCGAGCGGGAGACCGCGGACACGGAGGTCACCGACCTGTACGTCTACTACTTCGGCGGTCGCGGCCCTAGGGACGTCGACACGCTGCTCTTCTACTGGCAGGACTGACCCCTGGCGGCGAGACGACCGAGGGCCCGGGCGCCTCGCCCCTTCCGGGTCTCGACCCCCTCCGGGCCTCGCCCACCCGTTCCTTTCGGCCGCCATCGGGGCGGGGACCGCGGAGCCGCCCCCTCCGGGAGGCCGGCCGCCTCCGGCGCCTTCCGCGGCGCCGGAGGCTCGGAAGCGAAGGCTCCGCCGAAGCGGAAGCGGAACCCCCGCAGGGGCTCTGACCTGCTGAAGCGTGACACCACACGGCGGGCTCGCAAAGATCGCCCGTTTCTCCTCAACTTCCGTTGTGGCAACGGATGTTCGGGGGGTAGAGTCCCCGTTCGTCGGGCACGGACAGGCGCTTTCAAGCTTATTTGGGGCGAACAAGTCGATGCAGTGCGAGACATACCGAACGACCCCGGACCTCATCCAGGCCTTCACGGAAGCCGCGCTTCGCGACCCGGAGCGCGCGGCCCTCGTCCATGAAGGGCGGGTCACGACGTACGGCCGGCTGTACGAGCTCGTGCACGGCCTCGCGGGGCGCCTCGGGCCCAGGCCCGGAGCGATCGCCGTGCCGGCGACGCACACCCCGGAAACCGTGGTCGCGCTGCTCGGGGTGCTGGCGGCCGGCGGAGCCTACTGTCCCGTCGACCCGGCCTTCCCGCCGGCGCGACAGAAGGACATGGCGTCCGCGGCCGGGTGCCGCGCGGCCCTCGCCACCGATGCCGCGCCCGACCCCCCTCTCGGCTTACCCGTCATACACTTCGGCGGGGACGAGGCCGAGAACGCGGGGCGGGCCGAGACCGCGGGGACGACGAAGACCGCGGGAGCCGCTGGGACGAGCACCGGTGACCGCGCCCAGGACGTGAGTCCCGAAGCCGCGGCGTACATCCTCTTCACCTCGGGCTCCACCGGCCGGCCGAAGCCGGTGGTCACCCCGCGCCGGGCCATATCGGCCTCCGTGCGCGCGCTCCGTGATCTCTTCACCCTCACCGAAGAGGACCGGGTGCTCCAGTTCGCCTCGCTCAACTGGGACACCTCGCTGGAAGAGATCCTCCCGACGCTGACCGCCGGAGCCACCCTGGTCCTCGACCGCGAGGCCTTCTCCGGGTCCTTCCCGCGGTTCCTGCGGATGATCGAGCGCGAACGCGTCAGCGTCCTCGACCTCCCCACGGCCTTCTGGCACGAACTCGTGCTCCACCTCACCGAGGAGCAGGCACCCCTTCCCGACTCCGTACGGTTGGTGGTCATCGGCGGAGAGGCCGTCAGCCCTGCCCGGATGGCCGACTGGACGCGTCTCGACACCTCTCGGATCCGTCTGGTCAACACCTACGGGTGCACCGAGACCACCATGATCACCCACGCCGTGGATCTGCACGGCCCCGGCGCACCGACCCGGACCCCGGCCTGGGACTGGGACCGGGGCGTGAAAGCCCCGATCGGCCGGGCCCTGCCCCACGTCGTCGAGGACATCGCCGACCAGGACGAGCTGCTGATCGGCGGCCCGGCGGTGTCTCTCGCGTACCTGGGGATGCCCGCCGCCACCGAGGCGGCCTACGTGGTCGTCGGCGGCGAGCGCCGGTTCCGCACCGGCGACCGGGTCAGCAGGACACCGGACGGCCTCCTCGTCCACGAGGGGCGGCTGAACGACGAGATCAAGATCCGTGGCATCCGGGTCGATCCGGCCGAGGTGGAGGCGCACCTCGCCGTCCACCCCGCCGTGAGCGCCGCGGCCGTCACCGGTGTCACCGCCCTCGGCCGTGCCGCCCTGGTCGCCTACGTGGTGCCCCGGCCGCACACCGAGACACGAAACCTCGACGTCGAGCTGCGGAACCACCTGCGCGAGCGGGTGCCCGCCCACCTCGTGCCGAGCCGGATCACCGTCGTCCCGCACCTCGTGCTGACCACCAGCGGCAAGGTCGACAGAAGAGCCTCCCACCAGCGATACGCCCCGGACACGCACCGTGAACAGGTCAAAGGAGACCGTTGATGAGCGTTGACACCACAGCCGCAGCCGCCGGGAGTTCGCCCGCCGGCCCGGGCGCCCCCGCCGGCTCCCCACCCGGTGCCGACACCGAAAGCGTGGTGGCGATGTTCCGGCGCGTCCTGGAGGTCGAGGACGTCTCGGCGGATTCCGACTTCTTCCTCCTCGGCGGCGACTCCCTGGTCGCCACCCGGGTGCTCAGCGCCGTCGCCCGCTCCCACGGAGTGGAGCTGACCTTCGAGGACTTCATCGGCGCACCGACCCCCGAACGGCTCGCCGAGAAGATCGCTGCCGCCCGGTGACCGCCCCCGACACATCCGCCGCCCCCGACACATCCGCCGCCCCGGACACATCCGCCGCCCCCGACGGATCCGCCGTCGCCGACGCCTCCCGTCGTTCCCGGGGCGTCACCAGCGCCGTCGTGGTCGGCGCCGGGCTCGCCGGACTGACGGCCGCGGCCGAACTGGCCGCCGCCGGGGTCGACGTGACCGTACTGGAGGCACGCGACCACGTCGGTGGCCGGGCCCGCGGACTCCAGGTCGCTCCCGAGGCGTGGGTGGACGCGGGGGCCGCCTACCTGGGGGATCGGCACACCGGACTCCACGCGCTCATGGCCGAGCTGGACCTGAAGGCGACGCCCACCACCATGCGGGGCGCCAGCCGCTTCGCCCTCCACGGCGACGACGCGACCACCCGGGACGGCCGGTTCCCGCCGCTCAACGCGGTGGCCCTGGGCGACCTCTTCGAGAGGCTCGACGAACTCACCGCGACCGTACGTCCCGACGCGCCGTGGCTCACCCCGGACGCCGAGGAGCTGGACGCGCTGACCGCCGAGGCGTGGGCCGAGCAGCACCTCACCCACCCCGACGCCCGGCTCTTCTTCCCGCTCTTCCTGGGCGAGATGATGGCGGCCGATCCGGCCAGGGTGTCCATCCTGCACGTCGCCTTCTACCTGCGGTCGGGCGGTGGTCTGCGCTATCTGAACGCCTTCGAGGGCGGTGCCCAGCAGGACCGGATCGACGGAGGCGCCCACCAGGTGTGCGAGCGACTCGCCGCCCGGCTGGGAGCCAGGGTGCGACCCGGCGAGCCGGTCCGCGCCGTGCACCAGGACGACGACGGGGTCACGGTCCGCGGCGTGAGCGGGGAGTACCGCGCCGATGTCGCGGTGATGGCCCTGCCGCCCCTGCTGGCCGACGCCGTCGAGTACGTGCCCGGGCTCCCGGCGCGCCGGGCGAGCGACCGCACCGCGCGGGGCTGCGCGGTCAAGGTGCACCTGGTGTACCCGGCACCGGTCTGGCGGGACCACGGCCTGTCGGGATGGTCGGTGAACGCCGAGGGCCCGCTGCTGTCCACCGTGGACGACTCGCCCGCCGAGGCCGGAGTCGGCGTGCTCACCGGCTTCGTCACGGGCGGCGAGGCCCCTCGCTTCGCGGCGCTCGATCCGGCCGAGCAGCGCGCGTCGGCGGTCGCACAGGCGGCCCGGTTGTTCCCGATGCTTCCCGAACCCGTGGGCTTCCACGTGACGGACTGGGTCAACGAGCCGTACAGCAAGGGGTGTTACGCCTCCCTCTTCGGCCCCGGCGACTGGGTGCGGCACGGCCCGACCCTGACGGCACCGCACCTGCGGGTGCACTGGGCCGGCACGGAGACCAGCACCGAGTTCTTCGGGCTGCTGGAGGGGGCGATCCGCTCCGGCCGTCGGGCGGCGGCCGAGGTCCTCGCCCGCCTGTAGAGCCGGGGCACGGACCCGCACCGCCCCACCCCGACCCGTACCGCCCGACCCGCCTCCATCCGTACCGCCCTCCCCGTACGCGCCCACCCGCCCCCCACGGCCCTCGGGCCCCGAACGCACGCCTGCTCCAAGTCGCCGCGGACCGCACCCCGTCGGCAGCCGAACCACACGTTCGTCCGAGTACAGCGAAGCCTTCGACCAGTCGCCAGGGTCCGGCCCCACCAGGAACCCGACCCGGCGACACCCAACGGGAGACCCTCATGAGCGACCACACCTCCATCGCCCCTCTCGCGGCCAGAGAACAGCTGATGACCGAGCCCACGCTCGGAGCCGGCAACTTCCTCGACCACGCCATCGCCGTCAACCCGAACCGCGCGGTCCCGTACGCCTACACCCACCGCGTCGACCACCGCGGCGCCGTCGAACTGCGCGGCCACAGCCTGCTGGACATCGCCGCCCTGCGCGACCGCTACGCCCGCTGGTACCGGGCCAACGGCGTGCGGCCCGGCGACCCGGTCGGCGTGGTGGTCGGGGAAGGCATGGAGCCCCTGCTCCACTTCCTCGCGCTCGCCGCGCTGGGAGCCGTCCCGGCCCTGATCAACGACGCCATGCGCCACGAGGTGATGGTGCGCTACCTGAACCACGTGGGCGTCGTCGGCGTGGTCGCCGACGACCCGACACGGCTGGCCGCCGCGTACCGCGAGACGCCTCACCGCCGCCCCCGCTTCATCGCCATGGCCGCCGAGATCCACGCCTTCGACGCCGAAGGCGCGGAGCTCCCCGAGGTCTACCCGTACCGGCACGCCGCCGACGACGTGGTCGCGCTCATCCACTCCTCCGGCACCACCGGCACACCGAAGTCCACCAAGCTGGCGCACCGCCAGTTCTGGGAGGGCAAGCAGCCGCGCATGGTGCGCTTCCCCGCCGAGCCGTACGACCGGCTGATGTCGCTCATGCCGCACACCCACGCGGGCGGCCTCAGCTACTTCCTCACCGCCACCCTGCTCGGTCTGCCGACCGTGGTCATGTCCGACTGGCGGCGCACGGTCGTCGAGCCGGTGATGGAAGCCTTCCAGCCCACCATGGTGGCCTCCTTCCCGCGCACCTTCGTGGAACTGGCCACCGGCGAACTCCCCGTCAAGGGCGCGGCGAAGGTGCACTCCTGGTTCAACACCGGCGACAGCGCCCACTACGGGCACATCCGCCGGCTGGTGCAGCTCGGTGAGCGGCCCGCCGGCCTGATCCGTCCCTGGCTGCTGCCCCGGGAGAAGGAGGAGCAGCCCGCCCTGCCGGGCTCGCAGTTCGTCGACGGCCTGGGCTCGTCCGAGATGGGCATGGCCCTGTTCGGGCAGATGACCACGCCGGAGACCGAGCGCGACGACCGCTGTGTCGGCAGGCCGCTGGAGGTGGTGGAGAAGGCCGCGGTGCTCGACGCCGACGGCGACGAGGTCCCCGACGGCACGGTGGGGATGCTCGGCGTGATCACGCCGTCCCGGACCCCCGGATACTGGAACGACGACCGGCTCACCCGCACGTTCGAACTGAACGGCTACTGGCTCACCGGCGACGTGGCCCGCCGTGACGCCGAGGGACGCTTCTACCACCTCGACCGTACGGTGGACGTCATCGACACCGCGAACGGTCCGGCGTACAGCCTGCCGATCGAGGAGGTGCTCCTCGCCGACTGCGCCGCGCTGGTGCAGGACTGCTCGGTGGTCGGCGTCCCCGCAGGACCGGGGCAGGCGCAACTGCCCATAGCCGTCGTCCGGTTGCAGGCCGAGGCCGCCGCGAGCACCGCGGACGAGGTCCAGGAGGCCGCCAACAAGGCCCTGGTCGCCGCCGGGCTGACCCCGCTGGCCGCGGTGAGCATCGCGCGCACGCCGGAGGACTTCCCGCTCGGCCCCACCGGGAAGGTGCTCAAGCGAGAGCTCCGGACCCGGTTCGCCACCCTCCTGACCAGCCGCTAGGCCAGGGACGCCAGACGATGATCCGGCAGCCGTACCAGTACGCGCGGACCCTGTTGACCGAGCCGGACTGGCGACGGCTGCCGGGCTGGCGTCAT
This sequence comes from Streptomyces sp. NPDC012769, assembly GCF_042901205.1. Taxonomy (NCBI): domain Bacteria; kingdom Bacillati; phylum Actinomycetota; class Actinomycetes; order Kitasatosporales; family Streptomycetaceae; genus Streptomyces; species Streptomyces sp. NPDC012769. Next base: position 1,195,750 of record NZ_JBIBCP010000003.1, read on the forward strand.
GTCACGGAACGCGAATGGCGCGACGCCCAGTGGCAGCGGGCCCACTGCGTGAAGAACCCGCGCCAGCTCAAGGCCGTCTACGGCGACCTGCTCACCGACCGGTTCCTGAGCGATCTCGCCGCCGACCGGGACCGGTTCGCCACGATGGCGATGCTCGTCACCCCGCAGATGCTCAACACCATGGCGCCCCGGGCCGCCCTGGAGCCGGAGGCGTTCACGGCGGCGTTCCTCGCCGACCCGATCCGCCGGTACATGCTGCCGGTGCGCTCGGACCGGCACCCGCGGTGGCCGAGCCATCCGAAGGCGGGACGGGACTCGCTGCACGAGGCCGACATGTGGGTGGTGGAGGGGCTCACCCATCGCTATCCGAACAAGGTCCTCGCCGAACTGGTCGCCACCTGTCCGCAGTACTGCGGCCACTGCACCCGGATGGACCTGGTCGGCACCTCCACCCCCCTGATCACCAAGGCCAGGCTCACGCTCCGCCCCCGGGACCGGCAGGAGCAGATGCTCGACTACCTCAAGCGCACGCCGACCGTGCGCGACGTGGTGGTGTCCGGAGGAGACGTCGCCAACGTGCCCTGGCCCCAACTGGAGGCCTTCCTCCTGCGGCTGCTGGACCTGGGCTCGGTACGTGACATCCGCCTGGCGAGCAAGGCCGTGGTGGGCCTGCCCCAGCACTGGCTCCAGCCCGAGGTGGTCGAAGGCGTGCGCAGGGTCGCCGCGGTCGCCGCGCGGCGTGCGGTCAACCTCGCGGTGCACACCCACGCCAACCACGCCCAGTCCGTCACCCCCCTGGTCGCCGAGGCCGCCCGGGTCCTGCTCGACGCGGGCGTCCGGGACGTCCGCAACCAGGGCGTGCTGATGCGCGGGGTCAACGCCACCCCCGAGGACCTGCTCGACCTGTGCTTCGCGCTCCAGGGCGAGGCGAGCATCCTCCCGTACTACTTCTACCTCTGCGACCTGATACCCCACGCCGAACACTGGCGGACCCCCCTCCACCAGGCCCAGGAGCTCCAGGAGGCGATCATGGGGTACCTCCCCGGCTACGCCACCCCCCGGATCGTGTGCGACGTCCCGCACGTCGGCAAACGCTGGGTGCACCAGGCCGTCGCCTACGACCGCGAGCGCGGCATCTCGTACTGGACGAAGAACTACCGCACCGAGTTCGAGGTCCGGCAGTCGCCCGACGAGGACCCCGAGAGCGCCCTGTCCCGGCGTCACCCGTACTACGACCCGCTGGACACCCTCCCCGCATCCGGCCGCCGCTGGTGGGCGGACCGGGCCCCCGACCCGGACGGCCCGCCCGCCGCCCCGCCCGTCGCCCCGTCCGCCGCCCCGGCTCCCCGGCCCACCGCACCCGAGGACATCCCGTGAACCCCTCCGTCCGAGGACTCTCCGTGAATCCCTCCCCGACCCACCCCGCCACCGGCCCCCTGCGCCGGATGTGCTGGATCTTCCCCGACCGGGAGTCGACCCGGGCGACCGGGGGCTGGCACGCCATGTTCTGGGACCTCTACGCGGAGGTCGCCGAGGACCTCGGCATGAGCTGGACCCGCCACTCACCCGACGCGGTGACGGTGGACTGCACGGCACCCGGCCGCCCCCGGGTCTACGTGGACGACGAGCCGGTCACGCCCGAGGACACCCTGTTCATCACGGCCCTCTACTCGCTGCCGTACCAGCAGATGGACATCTTCAACCAGTACGCCCTGTGCGCGGTGCTGCAACAGGCCGGCTTCTACCTGCCCTTCCCTCCCGAGACCTCGCTGATCGGCAACGACAAGCTCGCCACCCTGCTCCACCTCGGCGGCTCGCCGATCCCGCCGATCCCGACCGTCCGCATCGGCACCGGGCGCGACGTGAGCAGGCACCTGTACGAGGTGGCCCTCGGGAACATGACCTATCCGGCCGTCGTCAAGCCGGCCGGCTGGTGCGGCGGCGGTGGCATCAACCTGGCCCGCGGCGCGGGCGACATCCGGGGCCTGGCGAGTCTCGCCCAGGGCGGGGACACCACGCTCGTGGTGCAGCCGTACCTCGGCGACGGCACGGTCGACTACCGGGTGTACGTGATCGACGGCATGCCCCACACGGTCCTGAAGCGGACCCCGGAACCCGGCTCGGCGGTCTCCAACGCGACCCACGGCGGCCGACTGGAATACGAACCGGTGCCCGAGGAACTCGCCAAGGCCACCGCCTACTTCGCCGAACGGCTGCCCATCCCCTTCTTCTGCGTCGACTTCCTCCACGACGGTCGGCGGTTCTGGTTCTCCGAGCTGGAGCCCGACGGCGTCATCCCCGCCGTCCCCGGCGATCCGCACCGGACGGTCCAACGGGACGTGACCAGGGCCCGGTTCGCGGCCTACCGGGACGCCCACGCCCGACACATCGCCGACGCCGCCGGCCGAGCGGCCCAGCCCACCTCACCGACGGAAAGGAGCTGACCACGATGTTCTCCCTCACCCCGGAGGCGGCCGAGCCGCACCTGTCGGTCGCCCGCGGAACACTGGAGCGCCTGCGGCAGGTGCCCGAACTGGCAACCCGCTACCGCGACCACGAAGACGTCCGCACCCTCGACGACATCGCCGCGCTCCCGCCGCTGCACAAGGACGACCTCAACGTCGCCCTGGCCCACTTCCGGCCGCGCGCCGAGCACGGCGCCACCTGGCTCTTCCAGAGCGGCGGCAGCACCGGCGCCCCCAAACTGGGCCACGCGCCCACCGGCTTCTACATGGCCGGGGTGCACGCCCACTGGCAGCCGCTGGACCGGGACGACGTCTTCGTCAACGCCTGGGGCGCCGGCCGCATGTGGGGCGCGCACTTCCTGGCCGCCGCCCTGGCCGACCTGTCCGGCTGCCAGGTGATCGCACTGGGCTCGGTCACCAAGGACGAGTACGCCGAGTGGCTGACCTTCTTCGCGGCGCGCGAGGTGACGGCGATCGGCGGCACGCCGAGCGTGCTGAGGCTCTGGTTCGCCCACGCCCGCGCCGCCGGCGTGCAACTGCCCGCGCTGCGCAAGGTGCTCTGGCTCGGCGAGGCCTGGCAGCCGCAGCTGGAGGAGGACATGGCCGCGGTCGCGCCGGCGGCCCGGCGCTGGGGCATGTTCGGCAGCACCGAGACCTGGGTGGTCGGGACCAACACCCCCCACTGCCCCGCCGACTCCTTCCACACCCTGCCCCACCAACTGGTCCACGTGGGCGAGGACCAGCTCCTGGACTTCACCACCCTCGACCCGGAGACGCTCAACCCGGTGCTGCGCTACCGCACCGGTGACGCCGGACGACTGGAGGCCTGCCCCTGCGGCCGGCCAGGCCCGGCCATGCGCGTCCTCGGCCGCCGCGACAGCGTCGTCCAGGTCCGGGGCCTCGGTCTGCACGTCGACGAGGTGATCACACGCGTCGAACGGGAGCCGGGCGTCTCGCGCGCCCAGGTGGTGATCACCGAGACCGGCGGGCGGGCCGGCGCAGTCGAGGTGCTGCTGCTGACCGATCCGGGTGCGACGGTGGACGCCGAGCGGCTCCGCAAGGAGCTCCTCGCCGAGACCTTCACCCTGAGCACCGCCTTCCAGCACGATCCGGAGAACTTCCGCGTCATGCCCGTCGCCGACCTCATCAGCAACGACCGGACCGGCAAGACCGCCGGGCTCGTGATGCGGGAGGAACGGTGACACCCCGGCTGCCGGTGTCGCTGGGCCCCGAGTTCAACCGGTTCTGGATCGGCCAGTCGGTGAGCACGATCGGTGACCGCATCACCGTCTTCGTGGTGCCGACCGTCATGATCTTCCTCCTGGACGCCTCGGCCTTCCAGGTGGGCATCGTGGCCATGGCCCAGTACCTGGGCATTCCGCTCCTCGGCCCGCTCGCCGGCGTGCTGGTCGACCGGTGGGACAACCGCCGCACCCTCCTCGTCTGCGACCTCGCCCGCCTCGCCGCGGTGGCCGTCATCCCCCTGGCGTACTGGCAGGGCTGGCTCTCCACACCGCTGCTGTTCGCCTGCGTGGCGGTGATCAGCGGCGCCACGATCTTCTTCACCATCGGCTACCTGGTCGCCGTGCCCGCCGTCGTGCCCAAGGACCACCTCGTACGCGCCTACTCCCGGCTGGAAGGCACCCGCTCGGTCTCCGAGGTCTCCGGCCCCTCCCTGGCCGCCGGCCTCTACAGCGCGCTCGGCGTGGCCGCCCTGCTCGTCGACGCCGCCAGCTATCTGGTCTCGGCCCTGTCCATCCGGTCCATGCGGCCCTGGGGAGAGAGGACCGTCGCCGAAGGCTCGGTGTGGCAGCGACTGACGGCGGGTTTCCGGCTGAACTGGTCCGACCCGGTGCTGCGCCGGGTGGTCGTGGCGGCCGTGACGCTCAACTGCGGCGGCCCCGTCTTCGTCACCGTCCTCCCGATCCTCGCCTACCAGGGACTCGGCGTCTCCGTCGGGGTCTTCGGCGCCGCCATGTCCGTGGCGGCCGTCGGTGCCCTGGCCGGCGCGGCCGTCGCGCCGAAGGCCGGCGAACGGCTGGGGACCGGCCGGATGCTGGCCTGGGCGCTGCTGCTGCACTGTCTGGTGGGCCTCGGCGTGCTGGCCGCGCCCGCCCTCCCGGCCGGTGTCGTGATCGCCGTGACCATGGGCTGTTACGGCTTCTTCATGTCCTGCATCAACGTGTGCAGCGCGCCCATCCGGCAGTCGCGGATGACCGCGCGGAACCAGGGCGTGATGCACGCGGCCTTCCGGACGGCCACCTGGGGTGTCATCCCGCTGGCCGCGCTGGCCGGAGGCGTGGCCGTCAGCCTGCTCACCGGACCGCTCGGCGTGCTGGACGCGGCCCGGATCACCATGGTCGGCGGCACGCTGCTCGCGGCCTGCTCCTTCCTGCCCGCGCTGCGGATCCAGCCCCTGCTGGACGCGGCGGAGCGGCGGAAGGCGGCGGAGGCCGAGGCGGACGGCGGGGGTGCCGAACCGGCCCTGGCCGAGGGCGCCTCATGACCGCGGCCCCGCGAGAGCCCCGGGTCGTACTGATCACCGGAACCTCCTCCGGCATCGGACTGGCCACGGCGATCGCCACCGCACGGGCCGGTTTCGCCACGGTCGCCACCCTGCGCGATCCCGCCCGCGCCGAAAAGCTCCGGGAGGCCGCGGACCGGGCCGCAGTACGGCTGGACATCCGCCGCCTGGACGTCACCGAACCCGACTCCGTCGCCCGCTGCGTCGACGGCGTGCGGGAGACGTACGGACGACTGGACGCCGTCGTCAACAACGCCGGCGTCTCCAACTTCGACCCGACCCTGGAGATGTCCACCACGGAAGCGCTGCGGGCCAACCTGGAGGTCAACTTCTTCGGCGTGGTCGAGGTGAGCCGGGCCGCGATGCCGCTGCTCCGCGCCGCCCGGGGCCGCCTCGTCACCCTCGGCAGCGTCCACGGGAACGTCGGCCAGCCCTTCAACGAGGCCTACTGCGCGGCCAAGTTCGCCGTCGAAGGGTTCATGGAGAGCCTGGCCCCGGTGGCGGAGGCACACGGCGTGAAGGTCTCCGTGGTGGTCCCCGGCTTCGTCAGGGACACCTCGTTCGGGATCTTCCCCGACATCAACCGCAAGACCATCGAGGCCGCCTCCGGCCCGTACGCCGGCACCTTCGCCGACTACATCCACTGGGTGACCCACCAGGGCTGGGAGGGCGCCGGACAGACCGCGGCCGAGGTGGCGGACGTCGTGGTGCGGACACTGCGGGCCGAACGGCCCGGCTTCCGCGTTCCCACCAACCCCTGGGCGGCGGCCTACCTGGCGAACAAACTCACCGACCGCGACGGCTCCGTCGTGCAGGACCTCGCACGCACCTGGATCGGCCTCCGGCAGGAACCCGACGACACAGAGCAGGAGAGGTAGTGCCCGCCAAATCCCTTCAGGACCTCGTCGACTTCGTCCGCACCCACTCGCCCTTCTACGCGGAGGCGTACCGGGACGTGCCGGAGACGGTCTCGCACCTCACCCAGCTCCCCGTCATCGACCACACGGAGTTCTGGGCGGCGAACACCTGGCCCGACAACCGCGTGCTGACGGGGCCGCTGACCGACGCCGGCGTCTACAAGACCGGCGGCACCACCGGCGTACCGAAGCTGTCGGTCTGGTCCCGGTCGGAACACGCCGACTCGGTCACCGCGTTCGGCGCCGGCATCGTGCAGGCCGGACTCAAGCCCGGACACCGGGTCGCCAACCTCTTCTGGGCCGGCGAACTCTACGGCGGGATGCTCTACATCGAGCACGCCCTGCACGCCGCGCCCGTGGAGAACGTCCGGCTGCCGGTCGGCGCGGGCGCCCCCAACGAATTCGTCGCCGACCTGATCGGCGACTTCGGCGTGAACGTCCTCGCCGGAGTCCCGATGAAGCTGGCCGCCGTCGCGGAATGCCTCGTCCGAGGCGGCCGGACCGCCGACTCGGTGGAACTCCTCCTCTTCGGCGGTGACCTGCTCTTCACCGACCTGAGGCCGATCCTCCTGCGGGCCTTCCCCAAGGCGGCGATCGCCTCGGTCGGTTACGCCTCCATCGACGCGGGTCTCGTCGGCCGGCCCGTCCCCGGCGACGACGTACGGGTGCACGAGGCGTTCCCGCACCGCACGGTCGTGGAGCTGGTGGACGACGCCACCGGCGAGCCGATCACCACGCCCGGGGTGCCGGGCCGCGTCCTGGTCACCAACCTGTTCCGCACCCTGATGCCGGTCCTCAGATTCCCGACCGGCGACCGCGCCGAGTGGGTCGACCCGGAGTGCCGGCGCTTCCGACTCCTCGGCCGGTCCATGGAGGGCGGACGCGTCGGCACGGTCTCGATGCCGATCGAGGACGTCCGCGCCGTCCTCGTGGAGGCCGACCCCGACCGGCACATCGCCGGCATGCAGATGGTCCAGCGCCGCTGGGACGGAAAGGACGGCCTCATCCTGCGCCTGGGCTACGTCGAGGAGCCCCCGGCCGACCTGACTGCCCGGCTCGTCGAGGCGGTCTACGCGGCCCGCCCCCTCTTCCCGGCCGAAGTCGCGGACGGCGCCATCCACGAGCTGGGCATCGAGTGGGTCCCGCGATCCGAACTGCTCACCAACCCCCGGACGGGCAAACTCCAGCAGGTCGTGGACGAGCGCCCGGCCACCTGACCGCGCGGGCGGCGACGCCCGGCACCCGACCGGCTTCCTCGGTCGGCGCCGGGCGTTACTTTCCCCTGTGGTCCCTGTGGTCCCTGTGGTCCCTGTGGTCCCTGTGGCCCTGTGGTCCCTGTGGCCCTGGGGTCCCTTTGGTCAGTCGCGCGGGCCCTGCGCCCGGCCGGCGAGCATCACGCTCTGTCCGCGGAACTCCGCGACCACGCTGCCGTCCGCGCGGCGGACCGTCACGTCATAGATCCCGTTGCGGCCCGACCGCGTCCGCTCCACGGCCTCGGCGAGCAGCTCGTCGCCCACCGCGGCCGGCAGCAGGAAGGTGACCTGCGCGGACTGCGCCACGGTGACCGGACCGTACCCGTTGCACGCGTAGGCGAACGCCGCGTCGGCGAAGAGGAACAGGAACCCGCCATGGGCCATGCCGTGGCCGTTCACCATGTCCTCGCCCACCCGCATGCGCATCAGCGCCCGGCCCGGCGTGACCTCCACCAGATCGATCCCCAACATCCGACACGCGCGGTCCCGCTCGTACAACTCCGCGATCCCACCCGGCGCGCCCTCCGGCACACCGCTGCGCACCCCCACGACTCGGCCCCCCTTTTTTTTCTCGCGTCTCCTTGCGACCGGACCGAAGGGGCCCGAGTGCTACGCGTCCGCATTAGAACGACCCGCGCCGACACCTGTCAACGACGCCGGGGAAGTGATGACCGGTGCGAGGCCCCTCCGCCGTCAGGCCGAAAACAGCAGGGGCGGTCTGGACGGGACGCGACCGCCCGCTCACCATGATCGCAGCAAGCACGCCGACTCCGTTCGGTGGCCGTGCACCGTGGCGGTTCCGGACGCGGACGACAGAAGGGCCAGGTGCATGACCACCTCGAAAGTGAGTGGTGACGCCTCCGAGGCCGTGGGCAAGACGCGGTTCGACGACATCTACGACCAGGCCGATCCCCGGGCGTACTTCGCTCAGCTGGCTCCTCTGGAGTACGTGATCCCGCACCACGCCCAGGCCGTGTTCCGGCGTACGGCCGCCGAACGCGCGGCCCTGGCGGACGGCGGCGCCGGAAGGCCGGCGGTGCTGGACGTGTGCTGCTCGTACGGAATCAACGCGGCCCTGCTGAACCACGACGTGACGCTGGCCGAGCTCTACACGCGATACACCAGCCGGCGGGCCGGGGCGATGTCGACGGACGAGCTCGCCGCCTGGGACCGTGAGTTCTACGCCGCACGGCGAAGGAGCGAGGCGTACCCCGTGTACGGGCTGGACGTCGCACCTCGCGCGATCGCCTACGCCCGCAGGGTGGGCCTCCTCGACGCGGGGTTCAGCGACGACCTCGAGAACTCCGAGCCAGGGCCGGAACTGACCGACGCACTGGAGCGGGTCGGACTCGTCACCCTCAGCGGCGGAGGAAGTTACGTCACCGACCGCACGTTCACCGCGCTCCTGGCCGGTGTCCGACGTCCGCTCTGGGTGAGCGCGTTCGTCCTGCGGACGGTCTCCTACGCACCGATCGCCGGCTCCCTGACCGCGCACGGCCTGCGCACGACCAGCGATCTCACCCGGACCTGGCCGCAACGGCTGTTCACCGACGACCGCGAGCGACGGTACGCGATCGACACCCTCCGCCGGCGGGGAATCGACCCGGTGGGAAGGGAGGACAGGGGCCGCTTCCACGCGGTGCTCCACGAATCCCGTCCGTGAGCTCGCCGGATCCGGTCTGCGGCAATTGGCCGCCCCCGATTCCGGTGACCCGGCCCGCGCGCCACGGCCGGGGAGCGGGCCGGGCTCTCTAGGTTCACGGGCATGAGCATCCCCACCGAACCCATCGGCAGCATCCCCCGGCCTCCCCACGCGCACGAAGCCCCGCAGCGGGCCGTCCAAGAGACGATCCGAAGGCTGGAGGAGACCGGAAGCCCGGTCCTGGTCGACGGCGAACAGGCCAAGCCCGACTCCTTCACCTACCCCGTGGGCGGCCTGCCGGGCCTCGCCCCGGACGGCGTGGTCATCCCCTTCGCCGACGGTCACACCCGGCAGCTGCCCAGGCTGACCTCCGGGCCCTTCCGGTACAAGGTGCGCGCGGAGTCGTATCTGCGCGAGGCCAAGCAGCACACGAGCCGCCCGGTGAAGCAGACCGTGGTCGCGCCGTCCGCGCTGAGTCTGCTGTACCCGAGCGACGGCATCTCCGGCTACTCCCGCGAGACCTTCCTCAGCGACCTCGCCGACGAGGCCGAGGCCGAGATCCGCGGCTGCCTGGAAGCGGGCGCGGCCGGCGTGCAGCTGGACTGCTCGCTGATGCGCCTGGCCTTGAAGCTGGACCCGAGCAAGAGTGTGCTCAGGGACTTCGTCGCGATCGACAACGAGGTCCTCGGCCGGTTCAGCGCGAGCGACCGGTCCCGCATCGGCGTCCACACCTGCCCGGGCGCCGACCAGGGCTCCACCCACAGCCTCGACGTGGACTACACCGAGCTGCTTCCCGACCTGTTCAAGCTGAAGGCCGGAACCTTCTACCTCCAGATGGCGAGCGAGCCGGACCGGGAGCGCGCCCTGAGCGCCGCCCGGGACCACTCGACCCACGACCAGCGGATCTTCGTCGGTGTGACCGACCCGCTCGATCCCCGCATCGAGAGCGCGGAGGAAGTGCGTGACCGCGTGCTGACAGCAGCCCGGTACATCCCCGTCGAGCGCCTCGGCACCTGCGACGACGCCGGCTTCGCCACATGGGCCGACGACACCTCCACCTCCCGCGACGTCGCCTTCGCCAAGATCGAGGCCCGGGTGCTCGGCACGCGCATGGCCGCGGACGAGCTCGGTCTCTGACCGGCAGCGCGGCAAGACGCAGTCGCCGACAAGGAGACTCGTCCGTGCGCGAACGCGGCCGGAGAGGCGTCCCACCGCCGTGAGGGCCTGCCCGTCAGCGCCGTGGCAGGGCGCGGTCGAAGTTCTCCTGCACGGCCCGCACCTTGGTCAACGGGGCCGGCTTGAAGAGGCAGCCGCGCCCGCCCGCCCAGGCCCGCATGAAGGCGTTGAGGTCCTTCGGCGTGGACACGATGCCGCCGGAGTCCCAGACGCCCGAGGCGCTGAGGGCGTCGATGACGTCCTCGGGCGGGGCGGGCGGTGTGACGTCGTAGCCGTGCAGGTACGGCCTCGGCATCCGGAAGCCCTGCGGCAGGGTGGTCTGCCGCAGGGCGAGGGGCCGGTACACGAGCTGCTCCAGGAGCCGTTCGTACGGCAGGCCGGTCACCGCCTCCGCCATCAGCGCGACGGCGATGTCGTCGGAGTTCGCGTACGCGTACCGGGAACCCGGCGGGAACTCCAGCCCGTCGTCGGCGACGAAGTCGAGCAGCCCGCGCGAGTCGAAGTGATGCCTCGGGACCGCGACCACGATCTCGACGAACTCGGGGGCGCTCGAGAAGTCCGGCAGCCCGCTCGTGTGCCTCAGAAGCCGGCGGAGGGTCACCTCGTGCCCCGCGCTGGGCAGTGAGGGCAGGACTCGGCGCCGATCGTGTCGTCGAGGCTCAGCCGGTGCCGGTCCACCAGGCGCAGGGCGCCGCGCCGCTGAACGCCTTGGCGACGCCCGCGATCCGCATGTGATCGGTCGCCCGCGGCGGCCGGCCCGTCGTCGTATCGGCCACACCGGCGCGGTGGACCGTCGTCCGGTCGCCCACCCGCATGAGGGCGATCACCCCGGGCGGTCCGCCCCGCCGACGGTCGCCTTGCCGCTGCTCCATCCGGCTGACGCCTCGGACAGGACCGAGACGAAGCCGGCCCCGGACGACAACCGGGACGCGGGCCCGTCACCGCGCGACACGAGGTCGGCGGCCGTCGACGAGGCCGGGGAGGGGGATCGCCCCCGCCACCGTCGGTGCAACCCTGCCCGATCGACGGCAGTTCCCGACGGGTACGGAAACGGCCAATTGGAGCGGAGCGCTCCGGTCGAGCCGGTGCCGCGCCTCGAAAAGCCCGTGCCGCCTGCATCGGGACGCGCGGGGGAGAGGCCGTCGAGTGCCGCCGTAGCGGAAGCATCGCCGTCGTGTCGCAGAGCCGTCACATCGCCGTCATGGCCTCATCGAAGTCACCGGCCGCCGGATGGCCTGAAAGTACTCATCCACAACTCCCGCCGCTCAGAAGACCGTTGCCGACCTCACATACTGCGCTCACCGGTCGAGGCGCGCCTTCGCGCCCATGACCGGAAACCATCACTCGACCTCATCCCGAGCTCCTGGGGGAGTTTTGCGCGCACACGTGAAGAGAGCACGCGCCTTCACCGTCGCAGCGGCCACATCGGTCGCCCTGACAGCAGGCATGACCGGCCCCGCGACGGCGACGACCGGGTCCGACGCACCCATCGGGCACCACGCGACGGCCGCAGCAGCCACCACCCGCGTCGGCATCGACCAGCGGATCCCGCTCGTCACCGGCGACAGCGTGATCGCGGACGCCGCGGGCCGGATGGTGGGCTTCGAGCCCGCCAAGGGCCGCGAACACATACCCGTACAGGTACAGCGCACCGGAGACCGCACCCTGGTCGTGCCCGCCGACGCCCAGCGGCTGATCGCCACCGGCAGGCTCGACCAGCGCCTCTTCGACCTCGACGTGCTCACCGACCCGCGCCTGCGCAAGAGCCACGGTGCCGGCCTCAAGCTGATCGTCCAGTACGAAGGGGGCGCCGGCGCCGCCCGGGCCCAGGTCCGCGCGGCCGGTGACACCGAACCGCGGCGCACGTTCCCGACCATCGACGCGGAAGCCGTCCGTACGCCCCCGGGCGACGTGGCCCGGGTGTGGGAAGCGCTGACCGACCCGCAGCGGACCGGTGCGCGCGCCGCCGCACCGGGCATCGGCCGGGTGTGGCTGGACGGAGTGCGCACAGCGAGTCTGGACCGCAGCGTCCGTCGGATCGGCGCCGATCGGGCCTGGGAGTCCGGGTACACCGGCACGGGCGTCAGGATCGCGGTGCTCGACACCGGTGTCGACAAGACCCACGACGACCTAAGGACGCAGGTCGTCGGCGAGAAGAACTTCTCCGCCTCTCCCGACACCGTGGACCGCGTCGGGCACGGGACGCACGTCGCGTCGATCGCCGCCGGAACCGGCGCGAAGTCCGGCGGCCGGCACAAGGGCGTCGCACCCGGCGCCGAGGTGATCAGCGGCAAGGTCCTGGACGACGAAGGACACGGGGACGACTCCGCCGTCATCGCGGGCATGGAATGGGCCGTCGCCGAAGGCGCGGACGTGGTCAACGTCAGCCTCGGCGGGCCCGACAGCCCCGGCGTCGACCCGCTGGAGGCGACGGTCGACCGGCTGTCCGCCGAGAAGGGGACCCTCTTCGTCGTCGCGGCGGGCAACGAGGGCGAGGCCGGGGCATCGACGGTCGGCTCACCCGGCAGCGCGGACGCCGCGCTGACCGTCGGGGCCGTCGACCACGACGACCGCCTGGCGCCCTTCTCCAGCACCGGCCCGCGCGTCGGCGACGGCGCCGTCAAGCCGGACCTCACCGCACCCGGCGTCGCCATCACCGCGGCCGCCGCCCCCGGCAGCTCCATCGACACGCGTCCCGGCACACCGCACCCGGCAGCCGGTTACCTGCAGATCGACGGCACCTCCATGGCCACGCCGCACGTCGCCGGCGCGGCCGCGATCCTCAAGCAGCGACACCCGCACTGGAAGGCCACCGAGCTCAAGGGCGCGCTGACCGCGTCCGCCGAGGACGGCGGATACACCGCCCACCAGCAGGGATCGGGCCGCGTCCAGATCGACAGGGCGCTGACCCAGAGCGTGATCGCCGACCCGGTCGCCCTCACCTTCGGCACCGCCTCCTGGCCCCACACCGACGACCAGCCCCTCACCCGGAAGATCGCCTACCGCAACCTCGGAACCGGCGACATCACCCTCGACCTGTCGGTGTCCGCCCTGGATCCGGCGGGCAGGCCCGCCCCGGCCGGATTCTTCGCCCTCGGGACCCCGAAGGTGACCGTGCCCGCCGGCGGCACGGCCGAGGTCGAGCTCGTCGCCGACACCCGGCTCGGCGACGCCGACGGCACCTACTCCGCGTACGTCACCGCCACCGCGCCCGGCCAGACCGTCCGTACGGCAGCGGTGGCCGTCCGGGAGGCCGAGTCGTACGACCTCACCCTGCGGACCGTCGACCGCGACGGCACCGACGCCGAGCACTTCTCCAGCACCCTGACCGGCGTCGCCGGGCCCGCCGCGGGCTTCCAGGCCCGCATCGACAACGAGCCGGGCGCCCGGACGATCCGCGTGCCCAAGGGCTCGTACACGCTCAACACGGCCGTCTACCAGGACCCGTCGGACTTCACCCGGGGAACCGACTGGATCGCGCAGCCGAAGCTGGACGTGTCCGGGAACACCACGGTCACCTCCGACGCGCGCACGGCCAAGCCCGTGGACCTCACCGTGCCCGGCATCGACAGGGCGGACTACGGCGGGACGTACTACGAGCGCGCCACCGACATCGGCCGCGTCGGCAACGGCTGGGTCCTGCGGGGCTTCACCGGCTTCCGTACCGCCCACATGGGTCCCGCCGTCACCGACGGCTCCCTCCTGCAGACCTGGGACGCGCACTTCCTCAAGGACGCCACCAGCCAGTACTCCGTGGCTTACGGCGGTCCGGCGCACACGGTCGCGACCGGTTACACCAAGCACGTGAAGGCGGACGAGCTGGCCACGCTCAAGGTCGGACTCGGCGCCTCCGCCCCCGGGAAGTCCGCTCTCGCCTCGCCCTTCCCCCACCTGCCGGGCGCGCCCGAGGGCAACGGCTTCTCGGCACCGCAGACCGCGCCCGGCACCCGCACCTTCCACGTCTCCACCGCCGACGGCGTCAGGTGGCTCACCAAGTTCAACCAGCTCGGAGAGCCCGACGAGTGGGGCTACCCGGCCTTCGAGGGCGCCTACGAGATGACCCGGCCCAAGCGCTACGAGGCCGGCAGGACCTATCGGGAGACCTTCAACACCGGCGTCGTCGGACCGCTCCTCGACGAGAACACGGGCGTCTTCCGCACCGCTCCCGACCCGGCCACGAAGGAGCAGCAGATCGTCGGCGCCGTACCGTTGTTCGCCGACGGCCAGGGGCACACGGGCCTCACGGAGATCACCTCGGCCACGACGACGCTGTACCGCGACGGGGTGAAACTCGCCGAGAACGACGACCCGCTGACCGGCGGGACGCCCTTCACGGTCGACGCCACCGACGCCGAGTACCGGCTGGTCACCTCGGTGACGCGCCCCGCGGAGGTCGCCACCGCCTCCACCCGCGTCGATACCGACTTCACCTTCCGGTCCCGCCAGGTCACGGCCACCACACCGCTCCCGGTGTCCACGGTCCGCTTCACACCCCCGCTCGACCTCACCTCACGCGCCCCGGAGCGCACCTCGCTCCCGGTCCCGGTGACCGTCCAGGGATCGGCGGCCGGGGGAAACCTGAAGTCGCTCGCGATTTCCGTGAGTTACGACGACGGGAAGACCTGGCAGCTCGCGAAGGTCGAGAACGGCAGGATGTCCGTGAGGACTCCGGCGAGGGGCAAGGGGATCTCCCTCACCGCCAGGATCACCGACAAGCAGGGCAACAGGTCGACGCTGACGATCCACAACGCGTGGTTCGGCAAGTGACCCGGCCCCTGACGAAGACCGTGTGACCCAGTGAGCGACATGCCGGCGGGCTTCAGGGAAGCCGGCCGGCACGTCGCTCGGCGGAGCGGCGCAAGCCGTCGGCCTGGATGCGACCTGCCGGTCGGGCGAGAGACCCGCCCCGGCCGCTCGCGGCGCGGGCCCGGCCTGCGGCCGACCAGCCGCTCGTCCGGTGCCTGTCGCATTTCCCAACCCCTGGACGGGGGGTGAGAACGTCCACCCGACCGCGCGACGCGAGCCGGGGGCGGGGGATGAGCGGGTTGCTCCGCCTGAACCACCCGCGTTGCCGCCGCCCGCGGGGGGCGTGAGAGTCCACGGTGAGGAACACCCCCGTTCTCACAGGAGGCACGTATGCGTATGCGCAGCATCATCAGCACCGCCGCTCTGGCCGCCGGCCTGGCACTCGGTGGCGCCGGAACGGCCGCCGCCGACGCGGACGCGGTCGGCGTCGCGGTCAACATCCCGGGCGTCCTGAGCGGCAATGTGATCCAGGTGCCCGTCGACCTGGACGCGAATGTCTGCGGCAACACCATCGACGTCATCGGCCTGCTCAACTTCGCCGCCGGAGTCACCTGCATCAACGAGGACTAGAGACGGGCGTCTCGCCCCCAGCACGCCGGGTCCCTCTGACGGTCTGCTGAACGAGGGACCCGACGCCCGTCGAACGGATGCGCCGGGCGGCGCAGTGATCCCCGCCGTGCCTGGTCCGTCTGCGGCCGCGGTACGGAGGTGGCTGCCGCGCGTCGGCTGCGGGGAAGCCGTGAGCGCGTGGTCGTGGAGATGGCGACGGCCGGAGGGGGAGCGGCCCGGGCTGGTGGCTCTACTTGGCCTTCTTGCCTTCCTTGCCCTTCTTCGCCTTCTTCTCCGCCTCGACCTGGGTCTGCCCGCTGTCGGCTACGACCGAAGCCGCTTCCATGACCGCTGGTGCGGCGAGCGCACCGCAGAGCGCGAATCCACACGCGGCCAGTGCCGTGCGCTTGCGAAGGGTGGCTTCCATGGCTCATCACCGACTCGACCGGATCTGTCGTTCGCTTCCGACGCTTCTCCTCGCCACCCCGTGGCGTCAAGACCCACCGGCGGGGAACCTGCGCGACGCGCTGACCGCCCGCGTGCAGTGGGACTGCGCGGGGAGCGGGTCAGCGGTGAGCTCGCCACTGCGGGAGCGGAACGGCACGCCTTCGCCCCGTCTGCCTCGGATGACGGGCATCGAGGGCCGCTGGATCGGTTGGGCGCCGGTTCGGGGGTCCGCCCGAACCGGAGGTCGGGCGGGGGTCAGTTCACCGGCATGCCGATGCCCGGCAGCCACAACCGCCCGCGGTCGTTGACCGTCAGCTCCCACGCCACCAGCTCGTCCGGACAGGCCGAACCACGGCCGCGGACGTCGGCGACGAGCAGCCGGGCCGCGGACCTCGCCGCCGTGGGGTCCTCGTCCGCGAACACCGCCCGCCACCAGCCGCCGTCGCGCACCTGCCAGCCCCGTCCCCGCATGGCCTGCTCAAAGCCCGGCTCCTCGGCCGTGGTCCGGTGGTCCACCATCAGTGACAGTTGCGCGCGGTCCTGGCTGTAGCCCACGCGCAGGTGCCGCGGCCAGTCCCGCGAGCAGCCCACGACGAACGACGCCCAGTCGCCCGGCACCTGCACCGGAAGCTGCTCCATCCACGAGTCCAGGAGCAGTGCGAGCGAGGACTCCAGGTGTTCCCAGGACGCGGCCGTGTGGTGACCGTCCCAGCGGAAGGCCGGCCAGTGGCCCTCCGGCCCCCGGTGCAGCAGCCAGAGGTAGGGAAGCGTGTCGAAGCCGTGCGGCTGCTCGGGGCGCCAGCCGACCGAACCCGACTCCACGGCGGTGTACTCGCGTCCGTGCAGATCCGATGCCGTGTGCACCGAGAGCGTGGCCCCCTGCGGGCCGCCCGCCAGCAGCACGACGTGCGGCCCGACGTGCCAGCGCACGCTGGGGCCGGCGGCCGAACCGCCGTACAGGGTGGGCTCGCCGAGCTCGGCCACCACCGCTTCGTACACCGGTCGCAGCGCCTCCCGCCGGGCCGCGCGGCCGGAACCGGGCGGGTAGGGGGCGACGAGCACGGCAGGCGCGCCCAGGTGTGCGTCGGGGCGGTCGTGCAGGGCGCGAGCGCAGGCGGCAGCACCTGCGGGACCGGGAGGGGAGGGGAACGAGCCGATGACCATGGCGCCATCGTGCCAGGCGATCTTGCCCGACCGGTGGCCGCCCTCGCGGCCGAGGAGGCCATCCGCTCTGCCCCGAGCGGCGCCGCCGGCGGGGGCCGCCCGCGCCTGCCAGGTGGAGCGAGCGGGCGTGAAGGGGGAAGCTGGAAGTGAGCGCGGCCGGGCGCCGAGGCGTGCCGCACGGCGTGCCTGCCCGGTCGGGAGAGGCCGCACCATGCGCATGCTGCTCAAGATCCAGATGGACACCGCAGCCTCGAACGAGGCCATCAAGCAGGGGGAGCTGCAGAAGCTGATCGAGGGCACGCTGGAACAGCTCGGCGCCGAGGCCGCCTACTTCACGGTCGACAACGGCTGCCGGACCGCCTTCCTGTTCTTCGACCTGGCCGACCCGTCACTGATGCCGAAGATCTCGGAACCCTTCTTCATGCGACTCGGCGCGAAGATCGACTACACGCCGGTCATGAACGCGGAGGATCTGCGCAAGGGCCTCGCCGAGCTCGGCCGCTGAGCGCCGAGGGCAATGACGGGGGCGGCAATGACGGCGGCGGCCAGCACGACGGCCGCGAGATCCGAGCCGTACGGCTCGCACCGACACTGAGCGTCACTGGCGCAGCCGCGCGGCCGCGGCCAGGATCGAGGTGGTCACGGACGTAGTGGCGGCGCCGAGGGTGGTATCGGTGGCCAGGATCAGGCGCACTGTTCTCATGGCCATGGTGAGGATCTCGCTGCCACGCCGCCGCATGCCCGCCTCGAACCGGTGCACGGCCTCGGTCAGTGTGACACCGCGGTCAGTGACGTCGCCCAGGTGCTGAATCAGTGCTGCGGCATCGCGAATTGCCGCGCCCGCCCCCATTCCGGCGGTGGGCGGAGTGGCGTGCACGGCATCGCCGAGCGCCGTGATCGGACCTGCGGCCCAAGGCGCGAGATCGGTGGCCCGGGTCGAGGCGGCGTTGAAACGGTACGCGGCCAGGCTGCGCGCGTCGGCGCGGGCGATGACCTCGAGCGTGGGCTCGGCCCAGCCGTAGTCGCGGAACCGTCTCACCAGGGCGGCCTGCAACGCGCCGTCGCGCAGCTCGCGCAGGGAATCGGTCGCGGCGGACTCGGGGAACATGGCGCCCCAGATGTAGGTGGGGCCGGTGGTGAGGGACATCCGCAGTTCGGGGGCGTCGAGCGCAGCGTTGCCGACCGGGTCGAGGAAGCCGACGTAGAGCGCCGCGCCCCGCGGTCCGATCGCCAGCCCCGACCGTGTTCCGAGCCGTCGCCGTTCACCGGGGCTCAGGTCCGCGCGGAGTGTGCGGCCGGAGAACCCGATGATGCCGGCCGGGCTGTTCGTGGGGCCTCCCGCCAGGTGCCGGGCGACCAGGGAGTGGGTACCGTCCGCGCCCACCACCAGATCCGCCGACACAGCCGTGGCGTCGGTGAACAGCACTCGGGGCGCGCCGTCGTCGCCCTGGCCGACACCGGACACGGTCCGCCCCAGATGCAGGTCCTCGCCGACCGCCTCGGCCAACAGCATGCGCAGGGTGATCCGGTCGATGTCGACGCCGGCAGCGCCGCCGAGAACCGGCCCGCGGCCCAGCAGCCGACCGCGACGGTCCCAGAACGCGTCGCGGTCGCGCAGCCGCAGCGCCGAGGCCGACGCCAGCAACCGCCGCATGATCTGCGGAGCCACCGACTCCCGGAGCGCTGACAGGGCCCGCTCGTCGAGGGTGATGTGGTAACCGCCCGTCGCCGCCACGTCGGTGTCGCGCTCGAGCACCGTCACCTCGTACCCCCGGCGTCGCAATCCCGCCCCCAGCGCGAGCCCGCCGATCCCGCCACCGACCACGACAACACGCATACCGAACCGTCCTCTTCCGCCGCTGCTGGCTTCAACGGACCCCACCGTGGCACCGGTAGTGGACACCCAGTGGCCACTACCGGTCTGATGGGACGATGGCGAGCACCTCACGACGCGCACTGCGGCTCCTGTCCCTGTTCGGATCGCGCCGACTGTGGCCCCTGCGCGAGCTCGCCGACAGGCTTGACGTCAGTGAGCGCACTGCCCGCCGGGACATCGAGACGCTGCGCCGGCTCGGATACCCGATCACCACCGTCCACGGACCCGATGGCGGATACCGGCTCGGCGCGGGGCACACCCTCCCACCACTCGTGTTCGACCACGATCAGGCCCTCGCGGTCGCGGTGGCCCTGCAGACCGCGCCCAGCACGGTGTTCGGTCTGGGAGACGACGCGGCGCGGACGCTGGTCGCCCTGGAACAGGCCATGCCCGCGCCGCTGCGGGCCTCCATGGAATCGCTACGCCTGACCAGGCTGCAGAACTACTGGGAGTTCCTGGCACCTCCCATCGACCCGACCGTGCTCACCGCCGTGGGAGCCGCGGTGCGTCACCGCCACGTCCTCGTCACGGAGAACCTCCGCGCCGATGGCTCACGCCCCGAAGCCGGCGACGACGACTTCCTGCCCGCCCGCCGCATCGAGCCCCACCACCTGGTCGTCTGGGCCGGCCGGTGGTACCTGGTCGCCTACGACCTCGAGGACGACCAGTGGCGAGTGCACCGCGTCGACCGGCTGCGTCCTCGACCCACGGCACATCCCTTCAGCGCCCGCGAGCTTCCCCACGGCGACCTCGCCCGCTTCGTCATGAGCAGCCACGACCGCGGCGACACCCTCGCCGCCTGGCCGTGCACCGGCACCGCGCGACTCGACCTGCCGGCCGACGTCGTCGCCCGCTGGGCACCAGGCGGCTCGGTCGTCGAGCACCTCGACACCGAGCACTGTCGGCTCACCCTCGGCGCCTGGTCCTGGGCCGGCGTCGCCGGAATCCTCGCCACCTTCGACACCGAGCTGACCGACCTCCACCCGCCCGAACTCGCACAGGCATGCCGACGCATGGCCCGCCGCTTCGCCACCGGCGCGGACGCCGAAGGAGGACCGTAACCATCGTCGTACGCGACCAGAGCTCCGGCAGAAGGGCTTCCTGACGGGCACTCACGGATGCCGGCACGCGCCGAGGTGGCCCGGCCGAGGACCGGGCCACCTGGATCGATCGGATCAGGCGGGCCGCAGGGCAGGCGTCGCGGGAGCGGCCGCGACCTTGCGGGTCTCGCGCACCATCAGCAGGCCGTTGACCACCATCACCGTCGCGGTCAGGCCGTGGACGCCGAGCGCGTGGCCGTGGAGCCGTGGTGGGCCAGCACGGCGGTCATGTCTCCGTACGCGACGAGGGCCTCCACGAGCAGCACCCAGGCCAGCGCCCGGCGGTGGCCCGTCACCAGCGGAACGCCCAGGACGAGGGCCAGGACGACGTCGCGAACTCCCTTGACGACCAGGAAGCCGCCGTCGTCGCCGTCGCCGGACGGCCGGCTCGGCAGGCCGAAGCCCGACGCCGTCGTCTCCGGGCTCAGGAGGCAAGGGCGGCGACCAGCAGGGTGAAGGCGGCGATGATGACGGCGACGCGGACGTAGTGGAAGCGGTCCCAGCGGTTCATCTGCTCCTTCCAGTCCTCGGGCCGGTTCTCGGGCGTCCACGTCTTGCCCCGGTTGTTGATCGGGACGAGCAGCAGGATCGACATGATCACGCTGATGATCAGCAGAGCGGCGGCGATGACGACGAGTCCGGTGCCGGGGTTGTCCCACCCGGCGACAGCCCAGGCGGCGGCGAGGGCGAGCGAGGTGATGTACCAGACCGGCATCAGGGCGCCGAGCATCCGGCCTCCGTGAGAGCGGCCGAGCTGTCCGCTGTCCTCAGGGAGGGCGTTGAGGATCGGATTGATGACGAAGGCGACGGAGAACTCCACCCCCACCATCAGGCCGACGAGCACGGTGGTGATGACCTGAAGTGCGTTGAGCATGACGACTCCTCCTGGGGTCTAGCAGCGCTAGATGATGAGGCAACGCTAGTACTGCTCCTGCTCGATTGTCTAGCGGTGCTAGGATCGAATCATGTCAGTACAGGAACGCAAGCAGCGCGAACGGGCGGAGCGTGAGCGCCTCATCGTGGCGACGGCCCGCGAACTCGCCGAGCAGCAGGGCTGGGACGCGGTCACCACCCGCCGGCTCGCCGAGCGCATCGAATACAGCCAGCCCGTCCTCTACAGCCACTTCCGCGGCAAACGCGAGATCATCGGCGCCGTCGCCCTCGAAGGCGCCGCCGAGATGGCCGCGGCGGTGCGCGCCGCAGCCTCCACCGCAGAAAGCCCGCGCGCGCGGGTCGCCGCCCTCGCCCGCGCCTACCTCGACTTCGCCGAACGCAATCCGGCGGTCTACGACGCCATGTTCCAGCTCGACGGCGGCCTGGCGTTCGCGCGGGAGGACACCCCTGAGCCTCTCAAGGACGCCTTCGCCGCCCTGCTGGAGAGCCTCGGCGAGGTCGCCGGGGACGGCGTCCACCCGGGGCTGTTCACCGAGGTGTTCTGGGCGTCTCTGCACGGCCTCGCGACCCTGACCCGGGCCGGACGGCTGCCGCCACAGGACACCGCGCAGAGGGCAGAGCTGCTGGTGGACCGGCTCGCCGTGGTCTGACCCACCATCCCGGCGGGCGCCCATCCCTGGCCCCCGGCCCCTCCGTCGCCTGCCTGCGGCAAGACCGACGACGCAGACTCGTGCACCCAGATGCGGCTCGTCGGCAAGTGCCGACGCCTCGTCGTCCGGAAGGTCGGTGCGGTGGTTGGTGCGGATCTCCCGCGGCCGAACGGCGACTCCGTGCGTTCGGACATCATGGGCGGACGGCAGGCTGTGGCTACGGTGCCGGGATGCCCGACACGTCTCCCGCCCTCCCCGGTACGAACCCCGCCTTCGCCGCCGCGTGGTCCGACCTCGGCCCCGCGCCACGACGCGCCCTCGAGCTCGCCCACCTCGCCTTGCGCACCGGTGGGCTCGCCGTCGGCGCCGTACTCACGGACGAGAGCGGGGCGCTGGTCGCCGAAGGGCGGAACCGGGCGTACGACCCCGAGGCCGCGGGTGTCGGGGACGGCGCGGCGGCACTGGTCGGCACCCCGCTGGCGCACGCCGAGCTGAACGCGCTGGCCGGAGCCAGGACCGGGTGGGACCTCGCCACGCACACGCTCTGGTCCACTCAGGAGCCGTGCGCCATGTGCGCCGCCGCGGCCGACTTCACCGGCATCGGCACCGTTCGCTTCCTCGCCGCCGACCCCTGGGCGCTGAGCACCGGCCGCCCGTCCGCATCCGAGCGGGCTCGCAGGTGCGCCGGACCCGTATGGCAGGCCGCCGCCACCGCGCTGTTCCTGCGCAGTGAGGTGGCGGCGGGCGGGGCGGACGGGCCGACCGTGCGGCATATGAGCGTCGAAGCACCCCTCACCGCCGCCATGGCCAAGGACCGCGGCTTCCCGGACGCGACCGACGTGGCCGAGCTGTTCACCGCCCTGTGGCCACGGCTGGTCGCCGCCGCCGCGGAGTGGACCTCCTCATAACCGTGTGTGCGGCGCAGGGAGGCACTCCGGATGCGATGGGCCCGTCCTCAGGGAGGATGGTCGGGAGGAACGGAAAAAAATCGCCGCCGATGCCATCCGAACGGCCGCTCGGGACGGAAGGACTGGGTGAGAGGACAACCGATCCACGGCCGCGGCCCCTCGGCGTCCGGCCGGTGTAAGGAGCACGTCATGAACACCCCGTTCACCCGACGCCGCGTCCCGGCCGCCCTGGCCGCCGTGGCCCTCGCGGTCTCGCTCGGAGCCCTCGCCCCCCAGGCGTCCGCCGAGGACGGCGGTGCCCCGTTCGGCCCGGGCTGCGCCTCGGTACCGAAGCAGGGGACCGGCTCGCTCGCCGACCTGGCCGACGACCCGGTGGCGACCGCCGCGTCGAAGAACCCGGCCCTGTCGACACTGGTGACCGCTGTCCAGAAGGCAGGCCTGGTCGACACGCTGAACAACGCGAAGGGCATCACGGTGTTCGCGCCGACGAACGACGCCTTCGCCAAGATCCCGAAGGCGGACCTGGACAAGGTCCTCGCGGACAAGGCCACGCTCACCAAGATCCTCACCTACCACGTCGTCGACGAGCCGGTGAAGAAGGCGGACCTCGCCGACGGTTCCTTCAAGACCCTGCAGGGCGGCACGCTCACCACCGCCGGGTCCGGCGACTCGTACAAGGTGAACGACACCGCCTCCGTCGTGTGCGGCGATGTCCGCACCGCCAACGCGACCGTGCACGTCATCGACACCGTTCTCATGCCCAGGTAAGGAGTGACAGACCCCGGGGCCCGGCGCCCGCCGGGCTCCCGTCCGCCGCCTTGTCGCTGATCACCACCGCACGGAGGCCGTTGTGACCCGTTCATGGGATACGCGCGGACGAACCGCCGTCGTCACGGGAGCCGCCCGAGGCCTGGGGGCCGGACTGGCCCGCTGCCTCGCCGACCGGGGGATGAGGGTGGCCCTGCTCGGCAGAGAAACCGCCACACTGGAGTCCGTCGCCGCGACGCTGCCCACGCAGAGCCATGTCGTCGAGGTCGACGTCACCGACGACGAGGCCATGCGCCGGGCCTCGGAGGACGTGACCCGTCATCTGGGGGCCCCGTCGGTCGTCATCGCCAACGCCGGCGTCGCCGAGGGCGGACCCTTCGAGACGTCCGACCCCGCCACCTGGCGCCGGGTCGTCGAGGTCAACCTCGTCGGAAGCGCCGCCACCGCGCGTTCCTTCCTTCCCGGGCTGCGGGCCACGCGCGGCTACTTCCTCCAGATCGCCTCGACCGCGGCCTTCGGCGCGGCGCCCATGATGAGCGCCTACTGCGCATCCAAGGCCGGAGCCGAGGCCTTCGCGCGTTCCCTGCGCGCCGAGGTGGCCCATGCCGGCGTCGCCGTGGGCGTGGCCTACCTGCACTGGACCGACACCGACATGATCCGCGACGTCGACCGTCACACCGTCCTGCGGGAGCTGCGCGGACACATGCCCGCCCCGGCCCGCCGCGTGTATCCCGTGGACCGGGTCGCGGCCTGGATCGCCCGCGGCGTCGACCGCCGCTCCTGCTCGATCTACGCACCGCCATGGCTCAGGATCGCCCAGGCCGGACGCCCCTTCTTCCCGCTCGCCGTGGACCTCCTGTCCCGGCGGGAGCTGCCGCGCCTCATGCGGGAGCACGCGTTCGACCAGACCGGACTGCTCGGTCACGGCGGCCGCATCGAGGAGGCATCGCTGAGCCGCACCGCCCCCGCTCCGGAGGGCGAGACCCGCGACCGCTGACGAGGAACCGCAGGCGCCGCCGCGGTTGATGACCCACGCACACGAGCACCTACTCCTGCTCGCGCTCGCCGCCACCGGCCTGGTCGGCTTGAACCTCTTCCTCGTCGAAGCCACCCGGCATGCCGCCCCCGCCGTTGTCGGCACCGTGATCGGAGCCGTACCCCTCGTCCTCGCCGGGCAGCTGACGGAACACCGGTGCCCCGCCCCGCACCGCCGGCGCCGCACTCGGCGCGGCCGTCGCCGCCGGCTTCGGCTCGGGCAGTGTGCCCGGCTCCTGCTGTCCCTCGGCGCGCTCGCCTGCGAGGTGGCGTTCTCCCTGATCACCGTCCCGCTGCTTCCGAGAATCGGCCGCCTGAGGGTCGCCGCGTATTCCGCCGCCCTATCCGTACCGATGCTGCTGGCGGCGAGCCTCGCCCTCGAGGGCCCGACCGCCCTGCGGCTGCCCATCCCCGGCGAGGCGGCTGCCAGGCCGGGGCCGGTCGACAGCGCCGGCTCTGAGAGGTTCCCGGGCCCCGAGGAGCGCTGACTCCTCCCGGTATCGCCGGCTGTCAGTCGAGAATGTCCAGGAAGTCCACACGGGAGCCCGCGTCGCGGGCGGTGCGGGACAGCATGGGGCGCGGGTCCGGGTAGGTCTCCGCCGCGGCCCTCGCGCGGACGATGTCGGGCCCGCCGCACGCCGCGACCGCGAAGTCGCCGAAAACCTTGGCGAAGGCGGCCGGATCGCGGAACTCCACGCCGTACGCTTGTCCGTCCAGCAGCGGCACCCACACCACCCTGACGACCCGGGGCCATGTCGACACCGGCTGGTCGTCCGCAGTCGATCGCCCCTCCAGCCACAGCCGCGCCACGTGCAGAAGGTTCACCTTTTCCATCGGCAGCCGCTTGCGCCGCAACCGGAATTCACGCGTCGTCAGTTCGACGCGCTGATCCTTCTTCGAGTACCAGACGACACCGACGCCGAACGGCCCCCACAGCACGACTCCGATCAACGGCCAGGCCACGGCGTCGCCCCACGACCGAATGAGCCCGCCGTCCAGCAGGTACAGGGCCCCGAAGACCAGAACCCACTTCGCCGTCATTCGCCAGAATCCGCTGCCCTGCCGGTACAGGACCCGTCGCTCGCCCGTCATCGCCATGCCCGCACGTTATCCGCAGCCTCGCAGCTCGCGTGAGGCGCCCTTCGCTCCACCTCGTCCGCTCGTCCGGCCTGCGCACGCCGCCGACCTTGATCATTGTCACTGGCTTTGTCGATCATGAGGTTGATGTCATCCGATGGGACGCCCTCTCCAATCCTGCCGAGAGCCACGTTTGTTGCCGGTGACCGCCGGCTGACGCCGGCGACGCGCGTGCCGCCGACGCCTCAGGACATCAGAAATGGAGCAGACAGATGCACCCGACCTTCGTACTGGTTCACGGAGCCTTCGCGAACTCCTTCTCCTTCGCGCCCCTCCAGGCCGAACTCGGCCTCCTCGGGTACCGCTCGGTCGCCGTCGACCTGCCCGGCCACGGCTTCCAGGCGACCTTCACCCGCGCCTACCAGTCGCCGCAGGACCCCGAGGCGCTCGCCACCGTGCCCGGCTCGATCAAGGGTGTCACCCTCGCCGACAACGCCGCGCACCTGATCGGGATCCTCGAACGGGCCAAGCGGAACGGCCCGGTGATCCTCGTCGCCCACAGTCGCGGCGGTGTCACCGTCACGGCCGTGGCCAACGCGCGTCCGGATCTGATCGACCGCGTCGTCTATGTCTCGGCCTGGTGCCCGGTCGACCTCGACGTCAACGACTACTACGCCGAACCGGAGATGGCCGCGGTCGATCCCGCCGCCTTCGCTTCGGCGCTGGCCGGAAACCCCGCCGAGCTCGGCCTGCTGCGCGTCAACTTCCGTACGGCGGACCCGGAGGTACTGGCTGCGTTCAAGGCGGCCTTCCTCGCCGACGGCACGGACGAGCAGTTCCTCACCTTCCTGAACACCTTCCAGCCCGATGAGAACCTGGACGTGGGTGGCTCCGCCGACCGGGCGCAGGCCGCCACCTGGGGCCGCATCCCGAAGACCTACATACGCCTGGCCGACGACGCGAGCCTGCCCCTAGCCCTGCAGGACCGGCTGATCCGCGAAGGCAACGAGCTGACGCCGGACAACCCGTACGACGTCCGCACCCTCGAAGGCAGCCACCTGAAGTGGCTGGTCGACCCGGCGCCGGCCGCCCGAGTCCTGGCCGACCTCGCGGCCTCGGCGGGATAGTCCGCGGCGAGGCGGCACCGGGGCGACAGGACCGGTGTCGTGGGGCAGCGACCGGGATCGGGCCGCGCGTGGCCGTCAGGTCGCCGGCAAGGCCTGTTCCGCCCAGATCGTCTTTCCGGCGGGCATGTAGCGCGTACCCCAGTGCTCGGTGAGCTGGGCGACCATGAACAGTCCGCGTCCGCCCTCTTCGTCGCTGCCCGCGTAGCGGGCGTGCGGGGAGGTGTGCTGCGAGTCCGAGACCTCGCAGATGAGGGACCGGTCCCGGATCAACCGCAGACCGATCGGCCCGGAGGCGTACCGGATGGCGTTGGTGACCAGTTCGCTGACCACCAGCTCGGTGGTGAAGGCCAGATCGTCCAACCCCCACCGGGCGAGCTGTTCCGTGGCCATCGAGCGGGCGTCTGCGACCAGGGCTGGGTCCGCCGGCAGCTCCCAGGCGGCCACATGGTGCGCCCCGAGCGCCCGCGTGCGCACGACGAGGAGCGTCGCGTCGTCCTGCACGCGGTCGGAGGACAGCTCCGCGACGATTCGGGCGGACAGCCGGTCGGGCGACAGGCCCCCCTGCTCCCCGAGGACGGCCGCCAACCGTTCCAGTCCCACGTCCCTGCCCTGCCCGAGGGCCTCCACCAGGCCGTCGGTGAACAGGACGACCAGGCTTCCCTCCTCGAGTTCCACCTCCGCGGTCTCGAAAGGCAGCCACCCCACGCCCAGCGGAGCCCCTGGTGGCAGACGGAGGAAGGTGGCCGTGCCTTCGTGCGGCTTCACGACGGCCGGTGCCAGGTGCCCCGCCTGCGCCCATGTGCTCTTACGGGAGACAGGGTCGTAGATCCCGTAGACGCACGTCGCCCCGGTGAGGTCGCTGCCGTCCGGGCTGTTCCCGTTCTGGCCCAGCGTCTCCTTGCCGACCTGGTCGTTCAGCCGGGCCAGGAGTTCGTCGGGCGCCAGGTCCAGCTCCGCCAGGGTCCGCACCATCGCGCGCAACCGCCCCATGGCGGCGGCGGCGTCCAGGCCGTGGCCGGTGACATCGCCGACGACGAGGCCGACGCGTGCGCCGGAGAGCGGAATGATGTCGAACCAGTCGCCGCCGGTGCCGAGGTGGTCGTCGGCCGGCAGGTAGCGGCTCGCCGCCTCGACCGCGCTCAGCTCGGGGAGCGAGCGGGGCAGCAGACTACGCTGCAGCATGAGCGCGGCGGTGCGCTCGCGGCGGTACCGCCGGGCGTTGTCGACGCAGACGGCGGTCCGCGACACCAGTTCCTCGGCCACTGCCCGGTCGCCCTCGTCGAAGGGTTCGGAGTCGTCGCCGCGCACGAAGGTGACCAGTCCCAGAGGTGTCTCCCGCACGCGCAGCGGGACGTACAGCCGGGGCGGGGCCGGGGTGGCATCCGTCGTCGGCCGACCCGAGGCCAGGCACTCGGCCTGAGGCGATCCCTCGGCGTACACGACCCGTTCCCCCACCCGGGACAGGTGCCCGCCGGAGTCCGCCACGCGTGCGAGGTTCCATGCCGCTACGGGCTTCAGTTCCCCGCCCTCGAGCACTTCCGCCGCTACGTCGATGGCGACGGCGTCGGCGAACTGCGGCACCACGATCTTGGCGAGCTCCTCTGCCGTACCGACCGGATCGAGCGTCGACCCGATCCGTGCGCCCGCCTCCGCGAGGAGGGCCAGGCGCTGCTGCGCGCGGTAGTGCTCGGTGATGTCTATGGACTGTTCGCACACGCCCACGGCCTCTCCCCGGCCGTCCACCAGCCGGAAATAGGACGAGGACCAGACGTATTCACGCCGGGGGTCGGCCGGAGCGCGCCCTCGGAACTCCACGTCGATGACCGGTTCACCGCTCTCCAGGATCTGCTGGATGAACTCCTCCGGCGGCACCTGGTGCTGGGCGGTGAGGACGTCGCCGGGAAAGAGCTCGCTCATGGAACGGCCCAACAGGGAGGTGAGGTCGCCGCCGAGCTCCCGGATGCTGGCCGCGTTCGCCCACAAGAGGCGCGCGTCGGAGTCGTAGATGGTCAGCGTCACCGGGGACTGGGCGACAAGTCCCTGCAGCATCGCCTGCCGGGTCTCCCACCAGCGCATCGCCTCCAGCTCAGCCGCCATGAGCACGGCGGAGGCGGCCACCCCGCCGGGCGCGGAGGTCAGGGAATGCAGAGTCACCACGAGGCGCACGGTGCCTCCGGAACGGTGCCGCGCGTCGACGATGGAACTGCGTGCCCCGCTGAGCCGCGGTCGCCGCGCCGGTCGCGGCTCTCCCGATCGGTCGCGATCACCGTGGGTGCCTGCGATCAGTTCCACTGCCCGGCGTCCCAGCACCTGCGAAGCCGGATATCCCAGGAGATTCTCGGCCCCGGGACTCCACCCGACGAGCACGCCGTCTGCGTCGAGCAGGGCGATGGCGGCCGGGGGCGGGCTGAAGGGGCCGCCTTCGTCTGCCTCGCCCGGCCCGGGGGCAGCGGAAAAAGCCATCCCGTCCATACACCCCATCATCACGCCGACCTGTCCGGACCGCAGTGTGATCGATCAACGCCAGGCGGCCGACACGCGGCGTCTGCGGGTGTGGGCGGCTGAAGGGGGCGGAATCGCGCCATGTGTGAATCGCGCGCGCGTGTGCCTTCCGGGACTCGCGGGACCGCCCTATGCTCCTGCGCCGGACGTCGGGTTACCGCCGGTAAAGGGGCTGGGGATGGACCGTATGGGCAACTCACGACGCACCTTCGTGGCGGGCGCGGCCGCCGTGACCGGAGCGGCCGCCACGGGGGGCCTCGGCCTCGGCGCCGTACCGGCCGTCGCGGCCGGGCCGTCCGCACCGCAGTCCGCACCGCAGTCCGTGGCGGTGTTCGGCGGCGGGGTCGCCGGCCTGACCGCCGCCCACGAACTGGCCGAACGCGGCTTCCGCGTCACCGTCTACGAACGCCGGGCGCTGGGCGGCAAGGCCCGCTCCATGGACGTGCCGGACAGCGCGCGCGGCGGCCGGCGCGCGCTCCCCGCCGAACACGGCTTCCGGTTCATCCCCGGCATCTACCACAACCTTCCCGACACCCTGCGGCGCATCCCGTTCCCCGGAAACGCCAACGGCGTCTGGGACAACCTCGTCGCCCCGGCGGAGATGTCCTTCGCCCGCACGGGCCGCGAAGATCTGCGCATCCCGCTCCCGTGGCCGGGCCACCGTCCCGCCGAGCTCACCCTCGACGAGATCCGCCGCGCCATGACCGCCGCCCTGGACACCGCCCACTCCATCCCGCTCCGCGAGACCGCGTACTTCGTCAACCGCTTCCTCGTCTTCCTGACCAGCTGTGACGAGCGGCGCGACGAGGAATGGGAGCGGACGCCCTGGTGGGACTTCCTGGCGGCCGAGCGGATGAGCTACGACTACCAGCGCATCCTGGCTGTCGGACTGACCCGCAACATCGTCGCGACGAAGGCCGAGGAGGCCAGTACGCGTACGGTCGCCACACTCCTGGAGGCCTTCGTCTTCAACGCCCTGGGGCGCGGCGCCGACGGGCCCCTCGACCGGATCCTGAACCTGCCCACGAACGAGGCCTGGATCGACCCCTGGGTGGCTCATCTCTCGGGGATGGGCGTGGAGTTCCGTATCGGCTGGACCCTGCGCGAGCTGGCCTACGACGCGGGAACCGGCCGGGTCGGGGCAGCCGTCGTCGAGGATCCGCAGGGCCTTCGCCGCTCGGTGACCGCCGACCACTACATCTGCGCCATCCCCGTGGAGCACGCCCGGCGGACCTGGGGCGCGGCGCTGCGGGCGGCCGATCCGCAGCTGGCGCGGTGCGACAGGCTGGAGACGGACTGGATGACGGGCATCCAGTTCTACCTGACCGAGCGCGCACCGCTGCTCGCCGGACACGCCAACCTCATCGACTCGCCCTGGTCCCTGACGGCGATCCAGCAGGCAGGCCACTGGCCGTCCCGCGACTTCCCCGCCGACTACGGCGACGGTGCCGCCGTCGACTGCCTCTCCGTGGACATCTCGGAGTGGGACCGACCCGGCATCCTCTACGGCAGGACGGCCAAGCAGTGCACCCGCACCGAGGTCGCCCGCGAGGTGTGGGCGCAGCTGAAGGCGGCGTTCAACGACGCGGGCCGTACGGTGCTGAAGGACTCCGCGCTGCACTCCTGGTTCCTCGACCCGGGCGTCGACGGCCTCGGCACACCCCACCCGACCAACGAGGACCAGCTCCTCATCCATCCGGTCGGCACGTTCCACAACCGGCCGCAGGCCGCCACCCGGATCCCCAACCTGTACCTGGCCGGCGACTACGTGGCCGTCGACATCGACCTGGCGACCATGGAAGGCGCCAACGCCTCCGCCCGCCAGGCCGTCAACGCCCTGCTCGACCGAACGGCCTCGACCGCCACGCGCTGCACGGTACGACCGCTCTTCCGCGCCCCCGAGATGGAAGGACTCAAGCGCCACGACCGGCTGCGCCACCGACTCGGCCTGCGCAACGCGCTCGACCTGGGCTGAGCCGGGCGCAGTCGCGTCGGAACCGGTTCGGCGTCGGCCGGCAGCGGTTCTGGGATCAGGCCGAGTTCCCGTGTACGGGCGACGGCGTCATCACGGGGCCCTCGCTGCCCCCGTACACATACCGGTTCCACCCCACGTACACGCTGAGCGAGTTCCCCCTCACGAGCCGGCGCCGAGCGCCTCGGTCGCGCAGCATGACCCGGATCAGTTGCGACCGGAAGGGAGACCTCCGCCTGTTCCGGCGAGAGCAGGCGGTCGTCGGCGTCGGCGAAGACCGGACCCCACACGGCCAGAGCCTCTGCTGTGTCGCTCACGGGCAGCTCAGGTCGTCGCCCGAGCTGAGCGTGGTCGAGTTTCACTGGGGGCTGCTCTGCCTGCCGCGGCCGGCGCAGGGGAGAACGAGGTGGACAGTGGCCCCTGTCGGAACGTATGGCGTGCAGGTCAGGGTTCCTTCGGCGCGGCCGGTGGGCCAGCCGGCCGCGCAGCGGAGTTCGACGTGCCGCCGGCCCGCGGCCACGGGGATTCTCGCGTCGAGAGGGTACGACGACCCGTCGACGGTGAGTGTCCAGTGGGCCGGGCCGGGGACCGTCACCCGGAGCGATTGCTCCGCAGGGGCCCGAGACTTCACAGGAACCTGAGAGATGTCAGGAAGTCGTTGAAGGAGTTCGTGCCCGTCGGGTTCGACGGAGCCTTGACCACCTGCACCATGCCGCCCGGATCGGAGACGGGATTCGTGTGCTGGTGGGTCAGATCTCTGATGACTGTGAAGAAGTCCGGCCCGATCGTCAACTTGAAGTGACCGTTTTCGTTATTGAAGTTGACTTCACAGAAGCAGTCGAGCACCTTGCCTGCGGGGCCGATGAAGATCATCGAGCTGAATTCGTCTTCGAGTTCGATGTCGTTCGTGAACCAGTCGTTCTGGATCACTGTAGTCTCGTTCAGGTCAGGGATGGCATCGGCGGCGGCGAAGGCGAAGTACGGGCTCGCGGCCAGGCTGCCGACCAGTGCGTCCAGTCGGAGCAGAAACGTCGCGAAACTGGCGAAGGACTTCAGGGAACTCACGGCTGTCTGAAGCGTCGAGAGCGTCGCGTTGAGCTGCTCGATGCTCCTCAGAGGAGAGTTGCCGGGAACAAGAATGAAGACGAAGCCGTCCTCGTCGTCGGACTTGGCCTGGAAGTTTCCGTGGCGGAATGCCGCGAGGAGCTTCGGAAGCGCGAGCGTGGGGACCAGGACGGGGACAGCCGGAAGGTCGATCCATTCGGTGCTCTTGTCGAGGACCTTGAGCATGACTCGAGCTTTGAGCTGACGCTTGACGGGCGGTGGAGCGAGATTGGTCGTGGTCAGTTCCTGAACCTCCGGCTTCAGGGCGACGGCGATATCGGTACCCTTGATCGTGGGAGTGGGACCGGTGTCGGACAACTCGCCCTGCGTGACGTTCCATTTCTCCCGGTCGAGGGGTTGGCCGTTTTCGTCCTGCACGGACCATTCGACGTCCAGCTGAACAGGCACCTCGGTCTCGCTGAGCATCGGTACCGTACCGCTGAGCTGCCCGAGAAGGCCCCCGACACCCGCCGGCGGGGTGACGCCGGACAGCGGCTGCCCGCCGAGGATGGCCCCTTCCAGCCCGGCAGGTGTGACCGCCTCCGCCGGCTTGGCATCGGCGTACCGCACATCCTTCGTGAGGAAAGTCAGATCGAGCTGACCCTTGAGGATCTCCACGATGTCGACGTTTCCCGGAGCAGGCGTGATGGTGCCGTTGAAGGCACAGCCGCCGGGCTGCGGTGTGACCACCGCCTTCATCGTCGCGGCGATGGACTTGAGGACCTGGACGGTGTCGGCCATCAGAGCGTCTCCATTTCCTTGTGGCAGCCTGCGGTACTCATGCTCACGCGCTTCCCTGCAGTGAGACGAAAAGGTCCTCTCCGCTGGCGAGCAGAAAGTCACCGACCTTGACGTCGATGAAGTCGTTGTGGCCTTCGAGCGCGATGAGCTTCAGCTTTCCCGTACCGGTGAAGTCGAGCCGCCAGCCGTCGTTGTGCGTCCCCATGGTGTGCGGCACGGGGATGTCCAGACGCTTCACCGTCCGCCTGTTCAGATAGATGGCGATGCGGTCGGTCGCGCGCACAGTGCCTGTCTGCTGCTGTTCCGTCACGGAGCAACCTCCGAAAGTCGATTCGTCCCTGCCCCAACGCTCCTGTGAATGGGCGCGAACCAGAATTCCCACATGGGCTGGAGTCGGGTTTGCATCGATGCTGACACGCCCTCGGATTGCAACGCCCTCCCGGCGCGCTTCCCGCGAGCCGTCAACAGGGGCAGACCACCGGCACACGGAGCGCGAGCCGGAGCGGTACTGCTCCGAGATCCCCCAGATTCCCTCATTCGCCCGGTTTATAGGCGGGTTCCTTCCGTCGCCGTCCATCGCCATTCCATCCCTGCTGGAGGCGGTGCCCGCGGAACGCCGAGGATCACGGGAAGCGAGGAGACGGCCCGCTCCTTTCGGTAACGGCCTTGGCCCACAACAGTCGGCCGTACGGATCGGTGGGTCGCGACGCCGGTACCGATGCCAAAGCCAGCGGCGAGCCGCGCGTAGGCGTCCCCACACCGCAGCTGGGCGAGGGCGAGCGGGGCCTGACGGCCGAAAGTCAGTCACCGCCACCGGGTCGACCTCACGTCGGGATCTGTCGGTGACCAGGGCCGGTTCAGAGGTCCTCAGAAGCCGCCGGAGCCAGTTGCGCTGCCGGACCCATGACTGCCCGACCTCTGGGAGGCCTGACCGGTCCGAAACCTATGGACCGAGGCGAGTACGACTCAAAGATTCACTTGATCACTGAGCGGACGGGTCTGCCCATCTCTGTCGGCATCTCGGCTGGTGAGGATCTACTCTGCCCGTCCTGATCGATGGGAAGAGCGTCGAGGCCGCTGACTGAGCCGAGCCCCGTGGGCCAGCCCATCGACGTCCTCACCCGCGAGCTGTCCCGCGCCCTGGCCGACCCCGATCCGCTGGTCCGACGGTGCGCCGTACACCGTCCTCGCGACCTGGATAGCTCGCGGGGCCATCGAGGTGTCCCGGCGGCTGGAGCTGGGGGACGAGATGGCGGCCCGTTTCACCGACCCGCAGGTCGAGGCCCGCACGTTCGCGCCTCTTGTGCTGGACATGCTGGTGGCCGCGGGGGATTTCAAGCCCGACTGGGGGACGCGCTCGAGCGCTGGTATCCGGGGGAGCGGGATCCGTGTGGCTACGACGGGATGCTCGGCTGGCTTCGCGCCGTGGCGCACGGCGCGGGCCTGCATGCCGGCTTCGGCCGCCACCCTGAGGTGGCGCCGGTGCGGATGCTGAACCTCGCCGCCGCGCGCCCGACGGCGCCCACCGACCACGTCTGGGACCAGCTGGAGGACGACCGCCTGGCCCGGGCGATCGCCCGGATGCTCACCTTCCCCGCCTGACCGAACGCGACGCCGTCGGCTGGCCGGACTCGATCGCCGACCGCTTCGGGTCCGACCGCATCAGCATCCCGGTGCCGGCCCACATCAGGAACTGCCCGCGCACCTTGCGCCTGCTCCACCTCCTCGCGGACCGGGGTGTGCGCCCTACCAGCGAACCGCCCGCCGAACCCATTCCCCACCGCGACGCGGCCGGACGGGTGCGCAGCCTCCACGGACCACGGGGATGGCGCCGACCGCGCTCGCCGGCCTCCCTCTCCGCTGAGCCATTCCGCCCCTCGTGCTCGGCGACGGCGTGGCCCCGCAAGCGCTTCTCCAAGGCGTGCATCGGAAGTGGATCTCGATGTCTGTTCTGTGCGCTGTGATACGGGCCAGCTCGGCAGAGCCGGCGTCGAGCAGGTTTCAGCGGCGTCGGGCAGGTACGGCTCCTGCCTCGCGGGTGTGGGCAGTGGCCCAATGGCGGATCTGCCGGCGATGGTGCGTCCGTACATCAGTGCCCGCGCTCAACGCCCCTCGACTCATGGGCGGCACGTCAGCTGGAACCGGCTTGTTCCCCAGGCCACGTGGAAGCCGGGGTCGCGGATCCTGGTGCTGCGGAACTGCGACGCAATTGCGGGCTATGCCGTGCTGGAGGGCCGGGCCTTCCGTGATCCCTTGGGGGCGGTGGCGGTGGCGGTGGACGAGCTGGTGGCCGAGGACGCTGCGGGCTCCAATGTCCGGCCACGGCCACTCGTTGATGCCCGCTACGAGGACCGGCGCCCGAGTCCTGCGGCAGATGTCCCAGGCGATGCCGGTGCGCGGCACGAACGAGGTGGCCTTCTCCGTGGTCGTTCCGGCCGCCGCACCGCCTTGCGCGACTGGTGGGGCGCAGGAGCAGGCCGAGGTCAAGGGAGGCACCCCCGCATGTGTGAACCAGACACGTTTCGGGGACGGTGCGGGACGTTGTGAGGTGGCGATCGTTGATCGAGTCGTGCCTGCCAACGAGGATGTCGCGGCCCGGTCCGAGCGAGGGGCCGGCTCCCGGCTCCGCGCGCTGTCGACGCGGTGGCTTCTGCTCGCGTGGGTCGTCACGGTCGTGGCCGCTGCGCTGGTCGTGCCCGTGAACGTCGGGCAGCTCAGGAGTGGGGCGCCCCTTATCGCGGACGGCAGTTCGTCGGAGCGTGCCGCCGAAGTCATCGAGGAGCGCATGCCGGAGCTGGGCGGCGAGCAGATCGTTCTCGCCTTCTCCTCACGGACGCTGACGCATGACGACGCGGCGTACCAGCAGGCGATGTCCTCCGCGGCGCAGGCTGTGACGGCCGTGCCCGGGGCGGGCCACGTCCTCGCCGTGCCCCACCACCCGCGGCAGGACGCCCGGCACGCTTATCTCTTGGTGGGTCTGCGAGGTCCGGCGGAGGAGCGGCTGACGACGATTCCTGTGGTCGGCGAAGCGGCCCGGCGCGCGGTGGCGGCCGGCTCCGGGGGCCGCGTCACGGTGGCGGTCACCGGCCCGACACCCGTGCTGAGCGAACTCATCGCCACGGATCTACGCGATCTGCGGTTCGTCGAAGCGGTGACGGTTCCGGCCGCGTTGGCGCTCGTGGTGTTCGGGCTGGGGTACGCCGGGGCCGCCGTGCTGGTCCTCGTCGCGGCCGGGGTCGGTGTTGTGGTCAGTGCGGGGGCGCTGGCCGCGCTGAGCTGGGTCGTACCCGTGGACACGATGACGCTGGTCGTGGCCACGACCGTCAGTCTCGGTCTGGGGCTCGACTACTCGTTGTTGCTGATGACCCGTTACCGCCAGAGTCGTGACGAGGGCTGCGCCCCGGACGAGGCCGCCGCCCGGGCGGTGAGCACGGCCGGACGGGCGGTGCTGTGGTGTGCCGGAGCGGTCGTCGTCACCAATGCGGCGCTGCTGACGGCACCGCTGGCGTTCATCCGGACGCTCGCCCTGGCGGCCGTCCTGGCCACTGTCGTCACGGCCGCGGTCGCGACGACCTTGTTGCCCCTGTTGCTGCCTCGTCTCGACCCGCTGCTGTCGCGCGGCCGCGTCCGGCGGGCCGGTGCCGGTTCCGCTCCCTGGGTGCGGTGGGCTCGTCATCTGATGCGCCGGCCGTGGCCGTACCTGATCGGTGCGGTGGTTCTGCTCGGCGCCGTGGCCGTGCCGGCGACGGGGCTGCGGCTGGGCGTGGATCTGGACCGGGCCTCGCTTGCGCATACGGAGGCAGGCGTCGCGCTGGTGCAGATGGAGAAGGACCATCTGGCGAACGTGACGCTCCTGGCCCTGCCGCACCCACCCGGCCACGGCCCGGTCGACACGCTGGAGCTGACGGAGGCGCTCCATGCCGATCCGCGGGTGACGGCGGCGATCGCGCTGGACAACGGCAGGGACCTGACCGTGGTCGCCGTGGCCGACGGAATCCCGGTGGACCACCCCGCGGCCGGCGCGCTCATCGATGACGTTCACCAGATGGCGGTCCGTACGCTGCCGCCCGGTCAGACAGTTCTGCGTGGTGGTCAGTCGGCCGTCATCGTCGATCTGCGGCACGCCACCGACCGTGCCATGTGGCAAGTCGCCGTGCTGGTCCTGATCGGCGCCTTCGTGCTCATGCTCGTCGTCTTCCGCAGTCTGCTCCTGCCTTTGAAGGCGATCGCCATGAACCTGCTGTCCACCGCTGCCGCCTTGGGCCTGCTCGTCGAGGTCATGGGGCACCAGGTGCACTACGGCGTGCCGCTGCTGGCCCTGACGGTCGTCTTCGGTCTGTCCTTGGACTACGAGGTGTTCCTCGTCCACCGCATCACCGAGCTCTATCGCAAGGGGCACATCTGCCGTGAGGCGGTCGCCCAGGGCGTGAGCTCGACAGCCCGGCCCATCACCCTCGCGGCCGCCGTCATGGCCCTCGTCTTCGCGGGACTGGTCACCACCCACCGCCAGGAGATCCAGCAGCTCGGCTTCCTCGTCGCGGTCGCGGTCCTGCTGGACGCCACTCTCATCCGGCTCGTGGTCGTGCCCGCCCTGATGCAGCTGCTCGGACACCGCAACTGGTGGCTGCCCCGTCCCCTCGCCCACCTCTGGCCGAACCCGCCGGCTCATGCCCGCGCACTTCCCGCTCCCCGCCCCGGCAGCTCCGCGATCGACACCGCCGCGCCCGAACCGTCCTCCCCACGTGAAGGGAACACCACCGCATGACCAGCCTCATGGGCACCAGCAACACTCCGCGCCGCCACTCGATGGCCGCCGCGTTCGTCATGGCCGCCGCCCTCGCCGCCCCCACCCCGGCCTCCGCACACGTACCCCTGACCGCCGCCCCGGCCAATGCGCGCTCCGCCGCTCTGACGTGCAGGGTGTCGACCTCCGCGGACCGGCCCATCACGTTCACACCTCCGCTCACGCTCCGGCAGCGTTCCACGCGCATCACCGCCACCCTCCGGCTGACCGGCTGCACCGATGCCCACGGCAAGCGCGTCGCGCGCCTGCACAGCGGCACCCTCACCACGCAGGGCACCGCGCAGGCCGGCTGCACCAGCGCCCGCGACATCAAGGGATCCGCCACCATCACGTGGTACGACGCGGCCGGCCGTAAGACGGACACCTCCACCATCCAGGGAGCGCGACGCGCCGTCAGCAGCTACAACCCGGGCGACGCCCTCCTGGGCGGGAAGGTCACCGCCGGAGCGCTCCAAGGCACGACCCTGTCCGGCACCGCCACGCCCACCAGCGACGTCAGCAGCTGCACCGGCAGGGGACTGCACAGCCTGCGGGCCGCCGGAAAGCTCAAGTTCCTGCGCTGACCCGCGCCCGCCCCCTTTCCCTCCGGTGGCCGGCAGCCCTCGGCGGCCCGCGAAGTGAAGCGACTCGCCGGCCGACACCCGCCACTCGCCACTCGCCACCCGCCACCCGACGGCACGGGCCACGCCAGGCGAGCTGTCGACGTGCTGCCGGCAACCCTCGCGGACCGCATTCGGGTGACGGCACGGACCCAGCCGTTGCGCGCCGCTGATCTGCGCAGTTGAAGACACGCAGCGGCCGAGGAACGTGCCATGGGCCCGCCGCGCCAAGCGCAGGCACCTCACCCCGTTCCCGGCCGCTTCGCCACCCGAACTCATCCACCGCTCCTCTCTTCCCCCACTCACTTCGTCCGCAGCCGGAACGACATCGCCGTAGAACGACATCGCCGTTTCGGAGTGCCCCCGCCCAGCGGCTCCCGACGTCCGCCGGGAGCCGTTGTGGCCGAGCCGTAAGGAGCCCTCGTGTTGTCCTCGGTCTACCGCAAGGCCGCCATCCGCGACCCCGAGTTGATCCGGGCCTATGAGGCCTGTCGCGTGATCACCCAGCGGGCGGGGGGTGTGGAGTACGCCGTCTCGCAGCTGATGCTGCCCGCGTTGCGCCCGGCGATGTGGGCGCTGTACGCGTGCGGACGGGTCACCGACGACCTCGCCGACACCGGCCCGGACGACCCGGAAGGCCGCGCGGCCCGGCTCAAGCGGTGGGTGGCCGACCTGGAGGACGACCTCCGTCAGGGAACCAGCAGCGACCTCGTGCGGCGTGCAGTCGTCCACACCCTCCACCAGTGGAACCTTCCCGCCGCCGGCTGGCACCGGGTACTGGCCGCCCACCACCAGGACATCGACGGGCGCCGCTTCACCACCTGGGACGAGTGGAGCGGCTACTCACAGGCCGTCAACGCCCTGTACGTCATGCAGGGCGCCCTGGTCCTCAACGGGGCCGGCATGTCCGTCCCGGTCCGTCTCGGGCACATCGACCTGAACGGCTGGATGGGCACCTTGCGCAACCTGGTGGCGGTGGAGGGACCGGGCGCCCCCGTGCCCTACCACCTGGGAGGCGTGGGACTGCGCACCTGGCAGTTGTGGCTCGACGCGTTCAGCCTCACCGACACCCTCGAAGACCTCGGCCAGGACGCCGTACAAGGGCGCGTCATGCTGCCCGACGAGGCCCTCGAGGAGTTCGGCGTGCGCGCCGAGGACCTGCTCGCGGGCCGCTGCACACCCGCCGTACGGACCATGGTGGACGAGCTGGCCGTACGGGCCGAGCGCTGGTTCACCACAGCGGCACCGCTGTCCGGCGGACTGCACCCGGCCCTCAGCATCGGCATCCAGACGGTCACCGCTCTGTGCAGGGCCCGGCTGGCCGGCATCCGGCGGGCCGACAATCCCCTGCGGCGCAGCCGGCCCGCGCTGTCCCGTACCGCTCGGGTACGCATCATGAGCTCTGCCCGTCTGCGGGCCGCGGTGGCGTGGAGTCTGTGCCCGGTGTCCGTCGGCCGGCACGAGCCGGCCCTGCCGGCCCCCTCGCCCGCCGCGGCCCCGCCGGCGGAGCCGTCAACCGCCGCCGGGCTGCAGTCGTCGCCTCTCCGGCCGCCCAGGCCGCATCCCTCCGGGGCCCGCCCGCCCAAGTTGCCGGCGGACAGCCTGCCCCGGCACGTGGCGATCATCATGGACGGCAACGGCCGGTGGGCCACCGACCGCGGCCTGTCCCGCACCGAAGGACACCGCACCGGGCTGGTGACGTCACTGACCGACGTGGTCTGCGGCGCCCTCGAGATCGGCCTGAGCCACCTGACCGTGTACATGCTCTCCACCGAGAACTGGAAGCGTTCCGTAGACGAACTCAACGTGCTGATGGAGCTGTTCACCGGCTCCTTCGCCGCCCCGGAGGACAGCGCCGATGCGATCGCCGCGATGGACGTGCGGATCCGCTGGGCCGGGATCTCGGCGGGTGTCCCGCCGGAGCTCGCCGCGGCCCTGACCGCTCTGGAACGCGACACGCACACCCGGACCGGGCTGAACCTCACGGTGTGCCTCAACTACGGCGGCCG
Source organism: Streptomyces sp. NPDC012769 (assembly GCF_042901205.1). Classification (NCBI taxonomy): domain Bacteria; kingdom Bacillati; phylum Actinomycetota; class Actinomycetes; order Kitasatosporales; family Streptomycetaceae; genus Streptomyces; species Streptomyces sp. NPDC012769. Next base: position 1,235,859 of record NZ_JBIBCP010000003.1, read on the forward strand.
GGCCGAGCTCACCGAAGCCGCCGCCACGCTCGCCCTCGACGCGGTCGCCGGCCACGTCGACCCCTCCCGCGTCTCCGAGCGTACGTTCGCCCGCTACCTCCACCAGCCCGACCTGCCGGACGTGGACCTGCTGATCCGCACCGGTGGCGAACAGCGCACCTCCAACTTCCTTCCCTGGCAGGCCGCCTACGCCGAACTGCTCTTCACCGACACCCTGTGGCCCGACTTCGACCGGCGCGACCTGTGGGCCGCCCTGGAGCACTACACGGGACGAAACCGCCGCCACGGCGCGGTCCCCCTCCAGCGGCCCGACACCACCGAAAGCCGTCCCGCCGACGGGCCCTGCGAGAAGACGGACGACGGCACGGCCATCGCCGCACCGACCTCGCGCGTCACCGCAGCCGAGGACGCCGTGACGCCCGCCACGCGGCCATGACCGTCCCCCACGGCCAGGAGGCCGCGACGGCGTGGGGTCGCTGGTCCGGACTCTGCTCGTTCCTCTTGGTGTGGCCGCGGGCCTTGCTCCTGCAGGTGGCCCACTCCGCCGTGGCCGCCGGCATCGAGCAGCACTCCGCCCACCGGGAAGACCCGTGGATGCGGGTGTACCGCACCCTCGACCGACTCCAGCGCCTCATCTCGACGGTCACGCTGCTTCCCTCCCCGGCCGCCACCGCGCCGGGCCTGGCGGGAGTCCACCCCGTGTACCGCCTGACCGCCCGAGCAGCGGCATGGTCCTGGAACGCCCTGCCCTGCCGCTTGCGCCATACGCCCCACGCAGCCCGGGCCATGAGCAACCGCGGCGCGGAGGCCCGTACCCCGCCGGGACGAGCAGACCTCCCATGGCCACGGCGAACTCGCCGAGCAGGTGTCCCGGCATTCCCTGACAGGAGGCACCCGTGACGACACTCACCCACGCCGTCGTCCTGGGAGGCAGTCTGGCCGGCACCCTGGCAGCGGCGGCGGCCGCCCGTCACATGGACCGGGTCACCATCGTCGAACGAGACGTCCTTCCGGACACGCCTGCGCCCCGCCCCGGCCTGCCCCAGGCCAAAAGCGCTCACATCCTGTGCTCGGGCGGCGTGCGGGCGGCGGAGGAACTGCTTCCCGGCATCACCGAGCAGTGGCTCGCCCACGGTGTCCAGCGTTCCGATGGCCTCGGTGAACAGCTGTGGCTGGCCGGACACGTATGGCTCAGCAGGGCGCCCGCCGGGCAGTACACGCTCTCCTGCAGCCGGGACCTGCTGGACCACGTCGTACGCAGACGGGTGCTGACCGAGCCGAGCATCACCCTGCGGACCGGTACACACGTGGAGGGGCTCCTCGGCGATCGGCGCCGTGTCACCGGAGCTGTGCTGCGCGATCGCCGGACCGGCCGGACGAGCACCCTGCACGCGGACCTGGTCGTCGACGCCACCGGCCGCGGCTCCCGCGCCCCGCACTGGCTCGCATCACTGGGACTGCCGAAGGTTCGGGAAACCACCCGACGATGGAAGGTCACCTACGCCACCCGCGCATTCCACGCCCCGCCAGGCGCCGCCGCCTTCCCGCTGGTCTCGCTGCTGCCGGACTTCTGTACCCCCGGCCCGCCGCGCGCCGGCATCCTCGCCCCCGTCGAGGACGGGCTGTGGCATGTGGTCCTCCTCGGCGGCGGCGAGGACCGTCACGACATGGGCGAGGACCGGTTCACGTCCTTCGCCCACCGACTGCGCCACCCTCTCCTCGGCGACCTTCTCTCCGCCGCCCAGCCTGCTGGTCCCGTTCACGCGGTACGTGGTCTTCGCTGGCGGCGCCGCCACTTCGGTCCCGTCCACCGCTGGCCCGACGGGTTCCTCGTCCTCGGCGACGCCGCGGCCACCTACAATCCGGTCCTGGCCCAGGGCATGTCCATCGCCGCCCGCAGCGCCCTCGCCCTGGCCCGCGGGCTCGCCGCAGACTCCCGGCCCGGCAGCACCCCCGCGGTCCAGCGCTCCATCAACCGCCTGACCCGCCAGGCGTGGACCGTCGGCGAGATCATCGGCCTGCTCTACCACAACACGACACTTCCCGAGGCCGGTCTGCGGTTCATCAGACACAACCACGAACGGCTCATGAACACCGCCACCACCCGCCCCGCCGTCACCCGGGCGGTCTTCGACGTCCTGTCCTCCAGCAGCCCGATCAGCCGCATCATGACCCCCCGCATCGCCCTCGCCACCCTCCAGGGCAGCAGGCAGCCACTGACCGCAGAGCCACCCCTGACGATGCAGGAACAGGCCGTGCTCACCACCGCCACCTGCCCGGCCGCACTCCCCGACCAGGCCGACCGGGCCACCGGCACCACGACAGCGGCATGCCGCAGGCCCGGACCATGACGGGCCGGCAGGATCAGGAAGACGCGGCTGCCGTACTGCGCGGAACCCTCCCTGCCCCCGGCCGCCACCACCAGTACTCCGGTGCTGGTCGTCGACTGCGCGTGGCTGCAGCCGGACGGAAGCCGGGGACGTCCGGCCCCGTCGAGCATCGACCGGCATGAGGGCGCCGATGCCCATGTCCTGCTCAAGGCGCAGGGGCGGCGGTACGGGCTTGTCGCCGTCGTCGGCTTCTCGCACCAGCGCGGCTCCGATCGGGCACGCCTGCTCCGATCTTGTACATGCCGCGTCCCGAGCTGCCGGGTGCCAGCGCCACGCGATCAAATCCGCCCGTCACTCGTGTGAAACTCCGCAGGTCGCTCCATATAGGACGCGCACTGTCCTATATGGAGGTCATGCTTCCGCTAGGGCTTCTCGAAGCGGGTCTTGTGCCCCCCGAGGAGCTCCGCCCCTTCCCCTCACCTTCCCCGTCAGGAGCGATCCCTGATGAAGCCCCCTGCCATCTCTCCGTGCCTGGGAGTCGTCGACACTCAGGCGGCCGTCGACTTCTACGAGAAGCTCGGCTTCACCGCCCTGCCTGCCGGCAATGACCCGGACGACGACATGCGCATCCTGCTCTTCGACGGCGAGTTCGCGCTGATGGTCTACCGGGACGAGCACCTGCGTGGCTGGCTCCCCGTTCTGAAGGACACCCCGGTCGGCGCGTTCGGCATGTTCTACCTGGCCGTCGACGACTTCGACGCCTACGTCGAGCGCATCCGCCCCCTGGTCACCGTCCAGAAGGACGTCATGGAGCACCAGGGCCAGAAGCTCTTCTACTTCACCGACCCCAACGGCTACGTCATCGCCGTCACCCAGAAGCAGACCTGGTGACCACCGTGACGCAGAACGACAGCAGCACCGCCACGGGCTCGGTGAAGTGCGCGGCCTTCTGGGGGCACGACGGCAAGGCGCTCGCCGACTTCTACGCCGCCGCCCTGGGCTGGCAGGTCATCCAGACCTTCGGTGACACCGCGGCCATGATCAGCGATGGCACCACCACGTACGTCTTCTACACCGCCGAGTCCTTCAAAGCGCCGGACTGGCCCGCCGACGAGCTCGTCTTCCACCTCGATCTGACCTTCGCCGACGTGGAGGCCGCCGAGCGGCGTCCGATCGGTCTCGGCGCCACCAAGCCCGCCCACCAGCCCGGCGGCACGCACTGGACCGTCCTGCTCGACCCCTCCGGCCAGCCCTTCTGCGTCAGCGCCGCAGGCAAGAACGGGTGACACCCCCTCGGTCCGCGGGAGGCCGCAGCAGCCGATCCGGACGGGGCCGACATGCCGGGGCGCGTGCCGCACTCCGATCACCATCGTGGAGCGAACAAGGAATGACCCGTATGAACCACGACGAAGTCAGGGCGCTTGCGGGAAGGGTGGCGCTGGTCACGGGGGCGAGCCGCGGCGGGGCCCGGGCGATCGCCGTCGAGCTCGGCCGGGCCGGGGCCACCGTCTACGTGACCGGCCGCTCCACCCGCGCCAAGGCGGGCAAGTCGGGCCGCCCGGCCGGGACCGTGGAGGAGACCGCCGAGCTGGTCACCGCCGCCGGCGGCGAGGGCATCCCCGTCGTGGTCGATCACCTCCAGACGCAGCAGGTGCGGGCGCCGGCCGAGCGCATCGACCGCGAACAGGGCCGGTTGGACATCCTCGTCAACGCCGTCTGGGGCGCGGAGCACCTCGTCGAGCGCGGCAGGAAGATGTGGGACTGCGACCTCGACAACGGGCTGCGCATGCTGCGGCTCGGCATCGAGACGTACTACATCACCAGCCACTGCCTCCTCCCCCTGCTGATCCGCCGGCCCGGCGGACTGGTGGTGGAGCTCACCGACGGCACCGCGGAGTTCAACAGCGGCCACTACCGTGCCCCCTTCGCCTTCGACCTCGCCAAGTTCGCCCCGTTCCGGATGACGTGGGCACTGTCCGAGGAGGTGAAGGAGTACGGCTGCACGGCCCTGGGTCTGGCTCCGGGCTGGATGCGTACCGAGGCGATGCTCGACGCGTTCCACATCACCGAGGACAACTGGCGCGACGGCTGCGGGGTGGACCCCACGTTCGCGATCTCCGAGACCCCGCTCTTCACCGCCCGGGCCGTCGCCGCGCTCGCCACCGACCCGGACGTGGCCCGCTTCACCGGCACCTCCCTGTCCGTCGGCACGCTGGCCCGGCAGTACGGCTTCACCGACGCCGACGGATCGGCCCCCGACTCCGTCCGCTACTTCCAGGACTACATGCGCACCGGCCAGGCGCCCGCCCCCGACCTCTACCGCTGAACGCGGCCCCTGGGAACCCGCGCCGCACGAAGGACATCACGATGACCCCCGAAGAGGTCGCAGAGCTCGCCCTCGCGTTGCCCGAGGTGACGGAGGAAGAGCCGTACGGCCCCAACAGGCCCGTCTACAAGGTCGGAGGCAGCATCTTCGCCATGCTCGCGGCGGCCACCACCACCCACCCCGACCAGGTCACCGTCAAGTGCGAGCCCCAGCTCGCCCTGCACCTGTGCGAACAGCACACGGCCGTACGCCCCTGGTACCAGGGCCGCCGCTGGCACTGGCTCACCGTGCACCTGGGCAACGACACGATCCCCGACGAAGACCTCACCGACATGCTCCACCACGCGTGGGACTGCGTGGTGGCCGGCCTGCCCGCCGCCACCCGCGAACGGCTGCGCACCCTCCACCACCAACAGGAAGGGCCGTGAGCACGCCACCCGCAGAAGGCGGCCAAGTGGCCCGACCTGCAGTCGTCCATCGGCGACTGGACCGGAAGGGTCGAGGCCGCCTCCAAAGAGCTGCCCGCGTTCCTGCACCCGGGCATCGGATTCACTGGGCGACGGCAAGTTCACGGGGGTGCGGGTGAGGAGCGGCGCAGCCGGTCGAGGCGACGGATGACGGGTGTCGCGGCGGCACCGTGGACGATCACGGAGAGCAGGACGGTGAAGGCGACCACCGCCCAGAGCTGCCGCGCGTGGGTTTCGAAGGCGTCGGTGTGGCCCAGCGCGTACGCGAGGTAGAACAGCGAACCGATGCCACGGATGCCGAAGAAGGCGGTGACCGTCTTCTCCTTCGGACCCTGGGGGGAACCGAGCAGGCCGATCCATCCCGCCGCCGGCCTGACAACGAGGACGAGCAGGACGGCGACGAGGGCTCCCTGCCAGGTGAGGTCCCCCAGACCGGCGGCCACGAGGTAGCCCCCGAGCAGGAAGAGCAGGCACACCGTCAGCAGCCGTTCGATCTGCTCGGTGAACTCGTGCAGCACACGGTGGTAGCCGTGGCTGCGCTCGGCCGCCCGGATGGTGCAGGCCGTCACGAACACGGCGAGGAAACCGTAACCGTGGAGGAGTTCGGCCGTTCCGTACGCCACGAACGTGGCACCCAGGGCGACGAACCCCTCCATGTGCTCCGACAGCCGCAGCGCGTCCCTCCGCACGCGGAAGAACATCCAGCCCAGTAGGCGTCCGGCCACGAGCCCCACCGCCACCCCGGCCGCGATCTTGACCAGGACGTCGACGAGCAGCCACCGTCCGATCCAGTCCGCCGACCATCCGTCGCCGGCCGCCGCGGCGAGCGCGAGGGCGGCCAGGACGAACGGAAAGGCCAGTCCGTCGTTCATCCCGGCTTCGGCGGTGAGGGTGAACCGGACCTCGTCCTCGTCGTTCTCCGCGTCGGTGGGCTCACCCACCCGCACTTCCGCCGCCAGTACGGGATCGGTCGGTGCGAGCACCGCGGCGACGAGCAGCGCCGGCGCGGGCGGCCAGTCGAGCAGCAGCGCGGCGACGAGCGCCGTCCCGGCGATGGTCAGGGGCAGGCTGATGCCGAGGAGGCGCCAGGGCCCGCCCCACGCGCGCCGGCCGAAGGGCCGGTTCAGCGCGAGACCGGCCCCCATGAGCGACACGATCACGCACAGTTCGGTGACGTGCTCGACCCAGAGCCGGTCGGCCACCGGGTCCACCGTCGGCACGGGCAGCGGCAGCGCCGCCACGGCCGCGCCCACGGCCAGGAAGACCATCGGCGTGGAGAGGGGCCGCTTGAACACGAGCCTCGGGACGACGGCCGCGCCGAGCGCACCCAGGCCCATTGCCAGGTAGACGGTGTCGGAGAGGATCACCCAGCCCATCCTGTCCGCAACAGTCCCGTCCATGCCTGTGCCCGGGGCGTCCCGGTCTGCCTCCTACCTCCGCCCCGAGGACGATCTCGCAGCGGAGGCCGAGGTGCTACTACGTCACCACACTGAAAAATGCCCCACCAGCTGATCCGGAACGCTGGTGGGACGGCCGCCTGACAGGACACCGGTACGCGGCGAGGTCAGTGGGGTCCACGGGCTTGCCCTCGTACGGAGGGATCCGCGCGCGGGCCCCCGGTGTGACAGGGCGCGCTATCTGGCCCGCCTGGCCGAGTAGCGCGCTCAGCCGTACGGCAGCGGACGGGGCGGCATCACGCAGGGGCGCCGAGCGGCGGGTGCTCGAGTACACGGGGCTTGTATTCGACCAGTTGGATGCGGCCGTCGAAGGTGCGGTGATCGATCATTTCCAGGGCAACGTCCGGATATCCGTCGTAGATGCGTTCTTCGCCCGTGGCCCCGGTGATCACCGGGAACATCACGACCCGGAAGCGGTCGACGAGTCCGGCTCGCAGCAGGGACCGGCACAGGCTGAGGCTGCCGATCGTGCTGAGGAGCCCCGAGCCACTCGACTTCATGGCCCGCACCGCCTCGACGGCGTCGTCTCGTACGAGCGTGGAGTTGGCCCACGTCAGTGGCTCCTCGAGCGAGGAGGAGAACACCACCTTGGACGCTCGCGTGAGCTCGTCGACGGACGCCTCTTCTTCGGGCCTGAACTCGTCCTGGCCGTCCGGGACCCCGCCTGCGGCGAAGCCCGACATCAGGCGATAGGTGTTCGCTCCCATCAGGTACGTGGCCTCGGGCTGCTTGCCGAGCCACGCGAGGTACTCCGGGCCCTCGAGGCCCCAGAACCCGGGCCATCCCTCTCCCGAGGCGTAGCCGTCGAGGGAGGTGATGAAGTCGACGAGAAGCTCCGACATGGCGATGTCCTTTCCTGGGGTGTCACGAGCTTGGACCGGCAGGGAGGCACAAACTCATCGGCCGCGCCGTGGAGTACCGAGAAACCCCGCGACGCTGTGCCGATCAGATCGGCGGAGCGACACCCGCGAACGGAGGGAGCGAGTGGTTCGGTATTTGCGGGAAGACGTGCCGACCCGAGGAAACGAACCGGGCCCGTTTCCGCGAACGCCGGAAGCACCCTTGCTTTCTCGAACACCGGCGTGCTCTGACCTGCGGAAACAGTAGTGGTGGTGTGCATCCGGGCCTGCCAGGTGGTGCTGGTGGGCCGCTTGCCCCGGCAGCCTGTGCAGCCGTCCTCACCGCGGATATGGCCGGCCATCCAGGCGTCGAACGTCCTGCGGTTGCCTGACCCCTGCCGTGCGGTCTGCCCGGCGGTGTGGTCACCAGTCGACGTGAGTGGTGATCCACTTCTGCAGGGCGTTCTCGTCCTGCTCGGGCGGCAGGTCGGGGCCGCAGGCGAGCGGTGTGTAGGAGAGCTGGAGGTGGGTGAGGTAGCCGTAAGGGCCGTTGTCGGGTGACGGTCCGAGGATCAGGGCGTGGGTGGGGGTGCGCCAGACGCGGTGGGTCATGGCGGGGCCGGCGACGAAAGCCGCCTCGCAGGTGATCGTCCGCTCGGGGTCGGAGCCCAGATGTCCGATCACCGCCTGCGCCGCCCGGGCCAGCACGTCCTCGCAGTCCTCGGCCGTGGCCGGCCGCGTCCCGGTCCAGCCGGGCTGCTTCTGCCAGTCGTCCATGAGGTCGAAGAGCCACCGTCCGTTGCTCATGTCCTCGTCCTCCGGATCGACGGGGTAGATCTCGCCGAAGACCAGGAAATGCCGGGCGTCGGGGTGCCCGAAGGGGATGTAGCTCTCGCTGCACAGGACATGGCCGTGCCCGGTGACCAGGGAGTCGCAGACCAGGGAGTGCTCCCAGCCCCATCCACGCCGGCGCACCACCTCCTCGACCACCTCTTCGGGGACCGGGGGCTCGGTCGGCAGACCGACGAGTTCGGCGACGGCGGGAACGGTCAACGGCCGGTGGGCGAGAGCGTGTACGGAATCGGGCACGCACCTCACCCTAGATCGTTTCCGGGAGGCCTGGGAGCTTCGCGCCCGAGACGGTAGGGCACGCCGCATTCTGTTCGCAGCCCGCTCCGGGCCGCGTCCACATCGTCCGGGACGCGACGCGCCCACCGGCTCAGGCGGTGCTGATGACCGACGCTGAAGCCGCCGACCGGCTTACCGCCACGGCGGGCTCGCTCCCGGCGGAACCGGATCGCCAATGCGGCCGCGTGCCCCGACGCGCGTGCCCTGTCCTGAGCACGGCACCCCAGCGCCCGCCCGGCTGTAGTGACGATGTGCGTAGGTCACGACTTGGGAGAGTGGATGTCCTGTCGTGTACCTGCGGTGCACGCTGGGTTCATGGCGAGACGGGCAGGGGTGCGGACGGGGACGCCGGGTGGCTGTCTTCTCAACGGGTGTCTGACCCTTGTGGGGGTGCTGCTCGTCGTCCTGATCACTGGGTGGATCTGGTTGGAGACACAGCCGGCGCGTGACGAGGCTCAGGCGCGCAGGGATCTGAGGGAGAACGTCGAAGTGCTCCGCGACCGGCTGGGCGAGGCGGCGGCCGACGGCAGTCTCACTGATAAGGAGATCGCCGGAATCCTCCCTCCGGCGAAGCCCGCCAAGGGCTTGGTAGGCGTGACGCGGCAGGGCGAGGCGGTCACCGTGGTCGGGGAAGTGCTGGGCCTGGGACCGCCGCGGACCTTCATCTTCGTGTACGAGCGGTCGGTGGCCGGGTGTTACGCCTTTGAGGTGCCGCCCCCGCAACCCGAAGCCGCGCGGCCGTCCGTCCGGGAGCTACCCAAGCAGGCGTGTGCGGCGGGCCCGGTCACGCGCCCGGGGTTCGACCGTGAGGGCCGGCAGACGCCTGGCTCGAGGTAGTACGCCATGCCTGTGGCTTGCTTCACACCCGCGGCGTCCGCCGGGGCCTCGCCGCAGGCGGCGCCGCACACGCACAGTCCATGTACCTTGCCTGCCCCCTGCGTTGACCGGGGTGAGACGGCCGTTCCCGCCGCCAGCGTGGTGCCAGAACCGACACGTCTCCTGCGCGCACGTGGGGAAGGGATGGTACGACCCGCGGTCCAGCTCCGCGGGAGACATAGGGAGGGCACTTCCATGACACAGTCCCACCGGCCCGCCGGCACCGACTCCGGCGCCCCTTTCCCGGAAACATCCCCGGCCGGGCGGCCGAACCGGCTCCTCCGGCTGGGCGCGCCGCCCGTCGCGGCGACCGCGCTGACGCTGACCGTCGCGCTCTACATGACGCTGGTCGCCTTCGGGAACATCACGGACTTTGGAACCAACCAGCAGTTCGTCCAGCACGTCCTCAGCATGGACACCACGTTCAAGGACCCTGACCTGATGTGGCGAGCGGTCGAATCGCCCGCCCTGCAGAACGCCGCGTACGTCGCCATCATCGTCTGGGAGACCCTGGCCGCACTGGTCCTCCTTGCCGCCGGCTGGTGGTGGTGCACAGGGCTGCGCCGCGGCGTGTACGACCGCGCCCGCGCCGCGAGCACGGTGGGTCTTGTGATGGTGCTGCTGCTCTTCGGGATGGGCTTCCTCGCGATCGGGGGCGAGTGGTTCGCCATGTGGCAGTCGTCCGACTGGAACGGTCTGGACGCCGCGGCCCGCAACGTCGCGCTGGCCGCCTTCACCCTCCTCGTGGTGCACCTGCCCGGCGTGCGCCGGTCAGGTGCCGAACGGACCTGACACCCCCTGTGCGGCCAGCCTCTCCTCAGAGCGGCTGGCCGTCGAAGGGGTGTCCGGAGCCGGGCTTGAACATCGTGCCGAGGTCGTACTGCGCAATCCCGAACGGCTGGAAATCGACATCGGCAAGGACGCGGTAGAGGAACTCAGAGGTGGACCTGTCGTACCGATCCCATGGGCCGCCGTCATGGGACCGCGCGAGGACGGAGTACTCGCCCGGCCGCTCGGCATCGATCAGCCAGCAGTGCTCGTCGGCCCATTCGGTGGAGCCCCACGAAACCAGCCCCTTGCCGCCCGGCGCGTAGATCGCACAGGGATCGAGGGCGGAGACGTCTCCGTACGTGCTGCCCTGGTCGACCGACAGGGAGACCCGGACGGTGTGCCGCTGCTTGCGCGGCGCGTCCCTGAACTGGATGCCCTCAGCGGGCAAGTCCGCATTGCCTCACGCTGCCCTGGCACTCCGGCATCGTCGAAGGCCACGTCAGCCGGGTCAGAATGATCAAGCGCCAGTTGTACAGGCGGGCTGGCTTCGACCTGCTGTGGAAGCTGACCACCGCTCTGTCGTCCGACGAGCGGGTCCGTTCAGCCGATCGCAGACGGCACTGGAGCCAGGCCCAGCTTGCTCCGGCAGGAGTCGACGGCCTGAGTGACCCAGGCGGTCACGGCGTCGCGATCTGCCGCGATCGCGTGAAGAGTACGCGCCTTCTCCTGGGCTTCGACCACCCACGGGGCCAGCGCGTCCTCCCGAAGGACTTGTTCGAAGTGATCGCGGGCCGTGTCCGGGTCCCCAACCAGAGCGGCTGCGATCCCAGAGTCGAAGCTGTCCCAGAGGAATCCCCGCCGCACCGGCCTGGACGTCAGATACTGGGCAACGTCCGGCAGAGCCGAGAACTTCTCCCTCAGCGCCGTCACGTTCACGGCTGCTTGCCGACTGAGTTCGAGCGCCAGCGGCGCGAACTGTTCCTCGGTGCGGAACGACTCGGGGCTGACCCGGACCGCGTCCACGTGGAAGGCCAGGTGGTCCACGTCATGCCACAGCCACATCGCACCCACGTACAGGCCGCTGCCGGCAATCCGTGGCGGGGTGAACTCCACAACCCCGAGCCACCACCCGTGATCATCAATCCACAACCGCGACCGCCCACGCTGGGCCAGGCCGAGCGGCTTCAAAGACTCCCGCGCGGCTGAGGTGATGATCCGGAGCACCGGACTGCGATCTGCCATGACCAGCATTATCGACTGCCCCACCGACACCCGGTCGGTCGTAGTGGCACATCACAGTCGCGGCCTGTTCACCCACACGGACCTCACCGCTCCACAGAAGTTGCACGGCATCGCCCAGGAGGTGGCGAGAAAAATGGAAGGCGGGTGCCTACGGGTTGTTGACAGGATGTCCCGCTCAACTCCCTGGGAAAGGACCCGACGATCGTGGCTCGTGCCATCACACTGATCCGCTCCGCCTCCCTGTCCGACGTCGCCGAGTACGCCTATGCGGCCACGGCGCCCGCCGACTCCCGCCTGATCTTCCTCGCAGGGGCGTGTCCCCTCAACGACGACGGCTCGACCGCAGCGATCGGGGACTACGCGGGTCAGGCATTGAAAGCAGTCGAGAACATGCAGGCTGCTCTCGCTGCCTCCGGCGCGTCTCTCCAGGACGTCATCAGTACCAGGGTTCTCGTCGCATCGGCCCGGCGCGAGGATCTGGTGTCTGCCTGGGAGGTAGTCCGGGACTCATTCGCTGACCATGACGTCCCCAGCACCTTGATGGGCGTCACCGTGCTCGGCTACAAGGATCAGCTCGTCGAGATCGAGGCCGTCGCCGCCGTGCTCGACAATTGAGGCCCGCATCTCCCACCTGTGAGCCAAGGACCTGCTGACGGTCACGCATCAAGGCAACGTCAGCGGCATCCACGACGCCCTGGTCGGCATCGGCATCGGCTCCGAGCGCAAGTGCCGCAACGACCTCAACGGGGTGCCGCAGCTGGTGGGCATCATCGACCGTTCCGACGACACGCTGCGGCACCTTGCCCGCTCCTGGGTGACCTCAACTGGCAGCGACTCGTCCTGATCACCACCCCGCCCCCCCCCCAAGAGCAGCCCGCTCCCGGGGCGCCCGCGTGTCCGGCGTCCCTGGTGAAGCCCTCCGGGAAGGCACCTTCGTCTGGCGGCGCACGCAGGTGGACGCTCAGAGTCCGCACGGACATCTGACGACTGCGTCCTCCCTTTCGAGGGTTCGCGTCGGCTTTCTCCCAACTCACAGGCCGAACGCGGCGAGCGGCCAGAAGGCGGGCACCAGAACCGCCGAGGTTTCGTACAGCAGCTCAGGACATGGGCACGGAGTCCTGCGCTGCTCAGGCTCATCACGCCTGCGTCGTCGCACGGCGCCCGCCGCTTGGTGACCACGGCCGCGAAGACCAGCCACGCCGGTCCCGAGGTCACCGCCCTGGACGGCTTCTAGGCAGCCGGTTCCTTCACCGGCGCTGACGCGACGGCGAGGAACAGGAACAGGCGGCGGCGAACGACGTTGTCCGGCGCCCAGGTTCGCGCCGGAGAGCGGGCTCTGGGGGTCCGCGCGAAATCCCCTTGCTCAATGGTCAAGAAACGTTGACCATTGCTCGCATGCCGACCGATGATCTTCCCGAGACGTTTCACGTCACCACCGACGAGCAGCTGCGCGCCGTCTCCAACCTCACGCGCCACCGGATCATGGCCGTGCTCCGCTTCGAGCCGGCGACGATCACACAGATCGCCGAGCGGGTGGGTCTCGCGAAGGGGAGTTCCAGCTATCACGTGCGGCTGCTGGAGCGGGCCGGCCTGGTGAAGGTGGTACGGACGCGGAAGGTCCGGGGTGTCACCGAGCGGTACTACGCGATGGCCGCGCGGGCGATCGTGCTGCCGGATCCGGGTGAGGGAGGGCCGGATGTGCTGATGCGGCATGCGGTGGCGGACCTGGAGGCGTCGCCGGTGGGTGGCGAGCGGCACGTGGGTATGGCGCATCTGCGGCTCACCGGCGAGCAGTTCGCGCAGCTGGGGGCGCGGCTGCAGGCACTGGCCGACGAGTACCGGGAGCTGTCCGATCCGTCGCTGCCGGACGCGTCACTCGTCTTCGCGCTGTTCCACCCGGCACCGCGCCAGCAGGCCGGGGGAGACGCCAAGTGACCTCAGCCATGCGGAAGTTGCCGACCGGGTTCGGACGGCTGTGGACCGCGCAGACGGTGTCCTCGCTCGGTGACGGGGTGTCGCATGCCGCGCTGCCCCTGCTCGCGCTGACGCTGACGCGGGATCCGATGGCGCTCGCCGTCGTCACGGCCGCCGGGACGCTGCCGTGGCTGCTCTTCGGGGTGCTCGGCGGTGCGCTGGTGGACCGCTGGGACCGCCGACGCACGATGTGGGTCATGGACGCGGCGCGTGCGGTGCTGCTCGCGATACCGGCGGCAGCGGCCGCGCTCGACGGCTTGAGCATTCCGCTGCTCGCGGCCGTCGCCTTCCTGCTCGGCCTCGGCGGACTCTTCTTCGACACGGCCGCCACGGCCTATCTGCCGGATCTGCTCGGCCGCGACCCCGCACTCCTGGAGCGCGCCAACTCCCGCTTGCGGGGCGCCCAGACCGCCATGTCCGGCTTCGCGGGTCCGCCCGCCGGCAGTGCGTTGCTCGCGCTCGGACGGGCGGTTCCGCTGCTCGTCGACGCGCTGTCGTTCATGCTCTCGGCACTGCTCGTACGGTCGCTTCCTGCCGTGCCCCGGCCCGTGCCGGAGGTCCGCGAGTCGCTCCTTCGGCAGGCGCGGGCCGGCGCCTCGTACGTCTTCCGGGACCGGTTGCTGCTCGGGCTCGCGCTCCGCCCGGCGGTCGGGAACGTCGCCTTCCTCGCCGTGGAGACCGTACTCGCCCTCTTCGCGCACGACCGCCTCGGCATCGACACCTACGGCTTCGGCCTGCTCCTCACGGCGGAGGCCGTCGGCGGCCTGTTCGGGGCGGGCATCGCCTCCCACCTCGGCCGGCGGCTCGGCACCGGCACCGCACTGACCTGCACGGCCGCCGTCGAAGGGCTCGCCATCCTGGGCCTGGCCGCCGCCCCGACCCCGTACGTCGCCGGCCTCGCGCTCGCCGTCTGCGGGGCCGGCATGGGCGCCACGATGGTGCTCGGCCCGTCCCTCCGGCAGGCGATCGTCCCGGCCCGCCTCATGGGCCGGGTCGCCTCCACCTCCCGCATGCTGGCCATGTGCGCCGCCCCCCTCGGGGCCTTCCTCGGCGGCTGGCTGGCCGCCACCCACGACATCCGCACCCCGCTCTACGCCGCCGGAGGCCTCCTCCTGGCGATGACGGCCGTCACGGCATCCATGACCAGCAACCGCCGAGTCGAAGCGGCGCTGCGTGCCGCCGCCCCGCCCGGCGGTCCAGATCACCCGGCACTCAAGCATCCCGCCCAGGAGAGTGCAGCCGACGTGGTGTGAGGCTTGCCGCGAAGGCGTCACCACAGGTCGGTTGTCAGGCCCCCACGAGTCGCAACGTGTGGCTGAGTCGGTCGGGTGGCTGGTACCGGAGGAGGCGCTGGCCCTGGCCGGGGCCGCTGGTGCCCGACGCCGCACGCCGCTCACGTCCGTGATCGGTGAGCCGCGAGACGGCAGGGAAACGGTTCCGCGACCCAAGTGGCAGCAGGGCGCTGCACCGGACCGGCTTCGGGGGCGGTCGGCGGAGGAACTGGCGGCGGGCGGTTCAAGGGGCGGGGCGTAAGTCGTCCTGGTCCTTGAGGACGGTGACCTGGTCGCCGTCGGCGGCGTAGGAGACCACGCCGCTCCACCGGCCGTCCCCGCCGCGCCGCCACTCGGTGAGCAGGCCGGGCAGCCACCGGCCGTCCGCACGGACCAGGCAGGGCTTGGCGGTGCGGGACGGCCGGTAGGCGGGGAAGCAGGGAATGCAGGCGCCACGGCCCTGTGCCATGGCGTCGGCGAGTGAGATTCGGGTGGGCTCGTGAACCTCCCGACCGAAGCGTGCGGCCCGGGCCTGGCCGTCGGCGAGAGCTTGGCAGGCGACGGTCCGGTGGAAGACGGAGCCGCCGCGGGTGGTCCATACGTTGGAGGTAAGCCCGTGCGGCACCGGCTTGCAGTGCCCGCACTGGCCGACTATCAGTCCATGGTCGCAGCGCTGGTCGGTCATCCCTGCATCGTGCCCCGGCGGCGGACGAAGATCAATGACGGCTCGTCAGCCCACTCTCCTCAAGGCATGATTGAGGGAGACCGCAGGTGCGGGTCCCAAGACTCCGCGGTCAGCCGGCGGTGCAGTTCGGACAGGCCGTTCAGCAGTTTGGCGAGACCGAGCTTCAACACGAGCTCGAACTGGGCCCCTTCCTCGATCTTCTCCACAACGCTCGCCTTGATGGCGGTCTTCCAGGGCAAGCGCAGCTTCAGATGGTCGGGCGTGGCGGTGATGAACTGGATCTGCAACGGGTCCGAGGGGAGGCCCGCGTCGCTGTACCTCAACCGGTCATACGCGTAGCGCAGGTAAGTGATGTCGGTATGTAAATGACCGAGCATGAGACCCGCGGCGGTCAGGCCAGCGGCAGGGCGCCCGTCAAGGCCTGCCGGTAGGCCGTCGGGGGAGACGCCGATCGTCGCCGAGAGGTGCTGGCGCAGGGAGACGGCCGCGCCGAGGCCCGCGTGGGCCGCTACGTCCTCGACGGATTCCTCGCGCGGACCGACCTTTCCCTCGGCCCTCCACCACCATCACCCTGAAGCGCCGGCGTCAGTATGCATGGCCGTTCTTCGCAGCGGACTTCGGCCGGGCCACTTCGGCACGCAGGCGGCCCATCTTCACGCTGCCTGCAGTGTCGTCCTCACACTTCAATTGCACACGGCCGTCGGTACCGAAGGGCAGCACCTCTTCAGGCCTGAACTCGAAGAGACGCCGGCCGTCCTTTGCGGGACGCTCCGCCTGGGCGAGGAGCAGCACATAGCGGCCGGGCTGAGGAAGCTGTGCCTCGGATACCGGATACCACGTGAGGGCAGGGCCGGAGGAGGGGACGCTGTCACTCTCTGTAAGGGTGCCTTCGATATCGAAGCGGAAGACCGAACCCTGAGTGATGCCGTCGTCCATGGCGATGCTGCCCTCCCGCAACTCCCCGTACACGACCCGGAAGCCCGACTGCCTGCCGTCTTGGAGGTTTTGAACGGTGCTCTGCAGGCAGTGCGCTGAGGCAGCCGGATACTGTTCCCCCTGCCCTGCAATGCCCCTGAACATGGTGGGGGCGCCCACTGCAGTCGCGAGGAGTACCGCAGTGACGCCCGCTGCTACCCCCAGCCGCCTGCGTACCAGCCGGCGCCGGGCGTGCGCGGTGAAGTCGGCGCCGGGTGTGGTGGGGGTGCCCGGCAGTTCTGCCGCGGCGGCGAGCAGCCGCTGCACCTGTTCCTCCTCGACATGCCGCTGGTCAGTCACGGTCCACACTCCTGTCGAGGTCGTAAGAGACGGTGGTCAGAAGACCCCCGTTACGAAGGGCCGCGAGGGCACGAGCTGCGCGACTCTTCACCGTGCCGGGGGAACAGCCCAAGGCATCGGCGATCTCTCCCTCGCTGAGCTGGTGGTAGTAGCGCAGCACAAGCACAGCCCGCTGAGCCGGCGGGAGAGTCTGTAACACGTTGCGCACCGCCACGCCTGTTGCTGTCTGGTCCTCGTGGCCCGGAAGAGCGACCTCTGGCAGCTGCTCGGCCGGCACCTCGGAATGCCACCTCCGTCGGCGGTCCTTGACGAGCAACCGGACCATCGTGGTGCGCGCGTACGCCTCCGCGGCTTCCAGCCGCCCGATCCTGTGCCATGCCCGATAGGTACGCATCAGCGTCTCCTGCACGAGATCCTCGGCCCGTGGGCCGCCGCCCGCCAGCAGCCTGGCCGTCCGCAGGAGTGAGGGGTAGCGCGCGTCCATGAACGCCGTGAACGCCTCGTCCCTTTCGTTGCGCATCCGTTCCACTCCTTGCTGGCCCGCCATCCGGGTCCTTCACCCTGAACAGAGGACCCGGGCGGCGAACAAGGTTCCATAGGAGCGAGTGGGTATCCGTGCTTGCCAGGCTTCAGCGGAGCTGATCGTGACGCGTGAGCGACAGGCTCGCTCCGCCAGGGTCCGCAGGCGGGAAGACCGGGGCCTGGTCCGTCAAGATGTGCGGCGCACACGACGGGCGGCGTCACCCCTCGTCGGCGTCGTCAGGACCACGCAGTGGCCGCAGACCACCGGGCAGGTGCCAGCAGGGAAAAGGAGTAACGGCCCAGCACGTTGATGTGGTGGCGCACGAACGGTGACAGCGATGCTGGCTGACGGCGGCGTCCATCTCCCGGGTGCTGAAGAGGCCCACAGCGTGGAGGACCAGGCCGAGGCGCCGATCTGATCCTCCATGCCGTCCTGGTAGCGCTGGTAGAGCTACCCGGCCCGGCCGTGGATGTTCTGCCGTGCCAGCGCGTGGCGGCCTTCCTGGAGATCGGCCTGCACCTTGATCCGGCGACGGTAGCCGGGCTCGTCGGCCAGGCGCAGGATGTGCAGGGTCTTGGCGATCCGCCCGTGGTGGGCGATCGCGTCTTGAGCGCGGTGTGGCGTCCGTTGCGCGAGAGCATTCGTGGATGACGCAACCGGCGTTGGGGCCGGTGGTGAGATCACCGGCAGGTGAGGGGATTCCTGTACCGGGTGGGCCGCTCGCGCGGCGGGTTCACCACCAAGCTCCATCCGAGCGCAGATGCCCGCTGCCGCTCACTGCCCCTGATCGTCACGCCAGGGCAGCGGGCTGGCTGCACCCACTTCAAGCCGGTTCTTGAGAAGATCCGCGCGCCCAGACCTGGCGCAGGCAGGCCACGCAAGAAGCCCGACAGCGTCGCCGCCAACAAGGCATACGGCAGCCGACCCTGCCGCGAGCACCTGCGACGACGCGACATCGGGTACACCATCCCGGAGAAGACCAACAGCCAGGCCGCCCGGCGCCGCAAGGGGTCACACGGCGGCGGCCACCCGGCTTCGACGAGGACCGCTACGAGGAAGGCAACACGTTGAACGAGCGATCAACCGCCTGAAGCAGCCCCAAGCCGCCCCTGCTACAGCAAGCGCGGCGACGCCTGCCTCGGCACCGCCACGGCAGCGAGCCTCGTCATCTGGCTTCGCACATGACGGACCGAAGCCGCTAGGAGATCACCTCACCTGGGGGACGTTGTGCGTCACGATGAGCTGAGCCATCTCGCGCAGCCGATGCCAGACATGCGGGCTGTCGTCCTCAGTGAGCTTGGGAATGACCTCCTCCAGCTGGCCGAGGATGACCCTGACGGTAGTCATTCCCCGCTCGTGGAGGGAACCGCCGTTGGCGACCCACGTGGACGTGCAGCCTCCCAGCCTGGTGTCGAGCGACACCAGATCGACGCCCGCGACCTCGAGGCCGTTCCACCCGCGGTCCCACGGCTCGTCCCGCAGGCGCGTCAC
Source organism: Streptomyces sp. NPDC012769 (assembly GCF_042901205.1). Taxonomy (NCBI): domain Bacteria; kingdom Bacillati; phylum Actinomycetota; class Actinomycetes; order Kitasatosporales; family Streptomycetaceae; genus Streptomyces; species Streptomyces sp. NPDC012769. The sequence goes on from NZ_JBIBCP010000003.1 coordinate 1,254,514, forward strand.
CGCAGCTACAGGGTCTTCAGCAGCATTCATACCCCGCATCATCGCGGGGCCGTCCCCACTGCGAAAGGCTGAAGCCGATCATCACGACCGTTCCGCCTCGTACATCTCCTTCAAGGACGCGGCGCATGACGGCCTGACAGCTCCTAGCGGCCCACAGTCCTCCAGTGCAGCGGGGGCAGGCGGCACCGGAACCAGCGCAACCAGCGGGCGATAGCAGGCGTCGAGGCCCACGTTCGCGAGTTCTTCACCGGCCACATGATCACGGTCAGCGACTACGATCTGGGATCTGGACGAAGGGAAGCTGTTCCCGACCTGCGGATCCTCACCGTCAGCCCGGGACCGCGCGCCGACAGCTGGGCCTACATCACCGCCGGTTGTTGGTCCACGGTCGAGACGGACGGCCACGGCCTCGAATTCGTCCTCACCGCTCCTGTCCGCGACGAACGCTTCGCTGATCTCCTGGCCATGACCGCCTACTACCACTCCGATCACCACCTCGGTCTCGAGCACAGCCTGCCCATCGGGGAACCGTGGCTGCCCGGGTCCCACCGCGACCACCTGCTGGTCAGCCTTCCCTACCTCCACAGACCTGACCTCTGTCAGTCCACACTGCCGGACGGCAATGCCCGCATCCTCTGGGTTCTGCCGGTCACCGCAGCCGAGATGGCATACCGCCGCGAGCACGGTCACGAAGCCCTTGAGCAGCTTTTCGACGAGCACGCGATCGTCCCGACCGATCCACGGCGTCCATCCGTCGTCTGACCCAGCGAGCTTCTGGGACGCAAGCGGCAGCCACGGAATCCCTCCAGTGCCCAAACGCGTCGACATGTCGAGCCGCAGTGATCACCGACTGCCGTGCAAAGCCATCGACAATCGCTGTCCGATTTCATCAGCGAAGCCACCCCCACGACCGGCTCCTGTGGAAGAGCGAAGTCCCGATGGCTGCAAAGGTGAGAACGAGGAACGCATGTGGGCGGATTCGGAGAGCGTCCGGGCCTCGGTGGTGCCAATGCGGCTTTTGGCTATGCCGACGAAGGCCAGGAAGTGCCGGGCCTCCCGTTCGTAACGGCGGTGGAGGCTTCGGCAGCCGGCCAGTCAGGACGACACCGCGGCGGGCGTGCGCATGGCTACTCCCCCCAGGCGAAGCCCGAGGGGAGTAGCGAGCCCGGCACGGCCCGAAGGACACGGCCCTAGCCGCCCGAGGCGATCCTCGGTACCTTCCGCAGGAGCACGGCCACCAGCACCGCCGTCAGCAGTGCGAAGCCCGCGCTCAGGGCCGACGCCGACTGCAGGGCCGTGGTGAACGACTCACGCGCCGTCGCGAGGAGCGCCTCGTCCGCCACGGTGCTCGCCGCGCCCAGGGACTCACGTGCCGCGGCCGGGGCATCGCCCGGGATGCCGCTGCGGTAGACCGCGACCGCCACGCTTCCGGTCACCGCGATCCCGAGCGCCAGGCCCAGGTCGTACGCGGTCTGGCCGGTCGCCGCCGCCGCGCCCGCCTTCTCCGGCGGAGCCGCAGCGACCGCGAGGGCCGTGCCGAGGACACTGATCGGGGCCGCCCCGAACATGATCACCGCGAGCCCCAGGGACGCCACGCCGACTCCCTCGGCCAGGGCGATCAGCGCATACCCGGCCAGGGACACCGACAGGCCCCCGATCAGGACGAACGCCGGGCGGACGCGGCGGGCGAGCGGCGGCGTCAGCTGCGATCCGGCGACCAGCCCCGCCGCCCCCGGCAGCAGCCAGAGACCCGCCTCCAGCGGCGACTGGCCCGCCACCGCCTGGAGGTACTGCGGGACCAGATACTCCACCCCGTTCAGCGCGGCCATACCGAGCAGCAGGGTGAGCAGCGCCCCCATGAAGGCGCGGTCGCGAAAGAGCCGCAGGTCGAGCAGGGGAGTGGCCAGCCGGTTCTGGCGGCGGACGAAGAGCAGCGTGAAGGCGATGCCACCGGCGAAGGCCGCGCCCGCCTCCGCCGTCGGCCCGTGCGAGGCCACCGACTTCACCCCGTACACCAGCGGCAGCACCGCCAGGAGGAAGAGCGCCACGCTCGGCACATCGGTCCGGCCCGCCCCCGGATCTCGGTACTCCGGCAGCAGCACCGGCGCCGTGACCAGGGCGATCAGCATGATCGGCAGACCGATCAGGAAGACCGAACCCCACCACCAGGACGCCAGGAGCACACCGCCGACGATCGGTCCGACGGCCAGACCCACCGAGAGCGCGGTCACCCACATCGCGATCGCGGTCGCCCGCTGCCGTGCGTCAGCGAACATGTGGCTGATCAGGGCGAGCGTGGAGGGCAGCACGGCGGCGCCCGCCACGCCCAGCAGGGCGCGGGCCGCGATCAGGGTCCCGGCGTTCGGGGCGTACGCGGCCAGAAGCGAGGCCGCCAGGAAGCCCGCCGAGCCCGCCATCAGCAGCCGGCGGCGGCCCAGGCGGTCGCCGAGCGTCCCCATGATGACCAGGGTGCCGGCGGTGAGGAAGCCGTAGATGTCGGTGATCCACAGCAACTGGGCGCTGCTCGGCCGCAGATCGGCCGCCAGGTACGGAGTGGCCAGCCACAGCACGCCGAGGTCGGCCGTCATCAGGGTCACGGGGAGGAGCAGGACGGCGAGGCCGAGCCACTGACGGGCGCCCGCCTTCCCGGGAGCCGCCTCGGCGGGGGACGCGGGCGCATGGGTGGTGGTCATCGCGGCAGCACTCCGTTCAGGGATTCCTCGGCGGATTCGAGCAGTTCCCGCACCCGTTCCGGGCGCAGGGCGCGCGGCACCCCCGACAGTTCGGTGCCGTATACGATCTCCACGGACGCGTCCTCGATCCCGCAGTAACGGGAGACCGCGAGCCGCAGCTGGACGTCCAGGGCAGTGGACAGGCCAAGGCGCTCGATCTCCGCCTCGGGGCTGCCCATCAGGGCCAGCCACAGCATCCGCTTGCCGGCCAGCCTCGGCTTGCTGCGCCCGTAGGCGAAGCCGTAGTTCCACACCCGGTCGATCCACCCCTTGAGGACGGCGGGCGGCGCCATCCACCAGACGGGGAAGACGACCACGATGTCGTCTGCGGCCAGGATGCGGTCCATGTGGGCCAGGACCACCGGGGAGTAGACCTTCTCCCGGTTCTCCCAGTCGGGTTCGTCGGCCGGCCGGAGGACCGGGTCGAAACCCTCGCCGTACAGATCGAGTACGTCGACGGTCCCGCCCCCTTCCTTCAGCCGGGCGTGGACGAGGCCGGCGACCTGGGCGGTCAGGGAGTCGGTGCGGGGGTGGGCGTGCACGAGCAGGGTGTGGCGGGGCATGACGGTGTCCTTCGGGAAGGGGGGCGGGCACGGTGGGGGTCAGAGGCCGAGGCCGGAGCCACCGCTCGCGTCGATGTTCTGGCCGGTGACCCAGCGGGCGTCGTCCGAGGCGAGGAAGCCGACGACGTCGGCCACGTCCCCCGGCTGCCCGACCCGGTTGAAGACGGAGAAGCCGGCCGCGTGTGCCTTGGCGGCGGCGTCGGCCATCCACGGGTGGATGTCGGTCTCGATCGTGCCGGGGGACACCGCGTTGACGGTGATGCCCCGGGCGCCGAGGGTCTGGGCGAGCGTCAGGGTCAGCACCTCGACCGCGCCCTTGGAGGCGGCGTACGACGTCATGCCGGGGAAGGCGACCTTCGTGACCCCGGAGGAGATGTTGATGATCCGGCCGCCGTCGCGCAGTCGGCCGAGGCCGTGCTTGACGATGAAGAACGGCGCCTTGGCGTTGACCGCGAAGACCCGGTCGTAGTCGGCCTCCTCGACCTCGTCGATCGTGCCGGGCCCGGCGATCCCGGCGTTGTTGACCAGGATGTCGACGCCGTCGGCGTGTGCGTCGAACGCCTCCCACAGAGCCTCGGCGTCGCCGGGGACACCGAGTTCGGTACGGATCGCGAAGGCGGAGCCACCGGCCGCCTCGATCGCGGCGACCGCCTCCTTCGCGGCGGCCTCGTTGTTCGCGTAGTGGACGGCGACACGGGCGCCGTCGGCGGCCAGGCGCAGGGCGATGGCCCGGCCGATGCCGCGGCTGCCGCCGGTGACGAGCGCAGTCCTGCCGGTGAGGGGAGCGGTGCGGTTCATCGAAAGTCTCCTCGGTGGGGGTGTGTCCTGCTGACGAGGAAGACTCTGCGGGTCGGCGGTTCGGGTTCGGTTCGGGTTCCGTTCGGGTCGGGTTCGGATTGGGTCCGGGTCGGGTTCGGCCTGGTGAGGGCGGGGAGTTACGGTGACGGCATGCGATTCGGGGTGCTGGGGGAGACGGCCGTCTGGACCGAGGACGGGCGGCCTGTCCGGGTCCCCGAGCTCAAGGTGCGCGCCCTGCTCGCGTCGCTGCTCGTCGACACGGGCCGGCCGGTCGCCGCGCACCGCCTCGTCGACGACCTGTGGGGCGAGGAACCGCCCGGCAAACCGCTGCGCGCCCTTCAGGCCAGGGTCTCCCAGTTGCGGCGCGTCCTGGACGAGGCCGAGCCGGGCGCCCGGGACCTGCTGGTCTCCCGCTCACCCGGCTACCAACTCGTATTGTCGACAGGCTCCTTGGACGCCGACCGGTTTGCCGCGCTCGCCGCCCGCGCCCGCGCCGCGGCCGACCCGGGGCGGCGGGCCGCGCTGTTCGCCGAGGCGCTGGCGGTGTGGCGGGGGCCCGCGTTCGCGGACTTCGCGGACGAGCCGTTCACCCGGGCCGCCGCGAACCGTCTGGAGGAGGAGCGTCTCGTCGTCCGCGAGGAGGCGGCCGAGGCACGGCTCGATGCCGGAGAACACTCCTTGCTGGTCGGCGAGTTGGCCGAGCTCGTCGAACGGCATCCGCTGCGCGAGCGACTGCGTGCCATCCGCCTGAAGGCGCTGTACCGTTCGGGCCGGCAGAGCGAGGCGCTCGCGGGGTACGAGGAGCTGCGGGTCCGTCTCGCGGAGGACCTGGGCCTCGACCCGAGTCCGGAACTGGTCGAACTGCACCGGGCGATGCTCCGCCAGGACCCGGCGCTCGACGCGGTACGAGCCACGGCGCCGGCGGCGCCCCGCGGTGCCTCGCCCTCCCCCTCGGCGCCCCGCGGTGCCTCGACCTCACCTCCGGCGCCACCGGGAGACGCGACCTCACCTCCGGCGCCACCGGGAGCCGCGCAGTCGAGCCCTGGCACCGAGGCCCCTGCGCACGGACCCGGGACAGGGCAGGGAACGGGGCCCGGAACAGGGCCTGGAACAGGGACCGGTGAGCCGCGCGGCAATCTGCCCACGCCCATCAGCGGACTCGTCGGGCGCACCGCGGCCGTCGAGGAGATCGGGGGACTGCTCGCCGGACGGCGGCTCGTCACGCTCACCGGCCCCGGCGGCGTCGGCAAGACGCGGCTGGCCGTGGAGGTGGCAGGGAAGGTGCGGGAGCTGTTCCCCGACGGCGTGTGGCTGATAGAACTCGCCGGTTCCGGAGGCGAACTGGCCGAGGTCGTCGCCGCGACCATGGAGCTGCGCGACGACGGAGCCTGGGGCGTACGGCCCGAGGCTGGGCGTACACCGAGCGGGGCGGAGCGGCTCGCCGCCGTCCTGCGCGGCAGGCGGATGCTGCTCGTGCTCGACAACTGCGAGCACGTGATCGACGAGGCCGCCGCACTGACGGAGCTGCTCCTGCGCACCGTTCCGGACCTCGTGGTCCTCGCGACCAGCCAGGAGCCCTTGGCCCTCGCCGGGGAGACGCTGTGGGCGGTGCCCCCGCTCGACCTGTCGGGGGCGGTCGAGCTGTTCGTCGCGCGGGCGGCCGCCTCGGCGCCCGGTTTCGCACCGGACCCTTCCCAGAGGGCCGCCGTCGAGGGCATCTGCCGCAGCCTCGACGGCGTCCCGCTCGCCCTCGAACTGGCCGCCACCCGGGTGCGGGCCCTTGGCGTGCACCGGCTGCTCGAACGGCTCGACGACCGCTTCCGGCTGCTCAACGCCGGCCAGCGGGGCGCACCGGCCCGACAGCAGACACTCCGCGCGGTCATCGACTGGAGCTGGGAACTGCTGCCCGAACCGGAGCGCCGGGTGCTGCGCCGGCTCGCCGTGCACGCGGAAGGCTGCACCCTGGACGCGGCGGAACAGGTCTGCTCGGGCGGCCAGGTCGCGCCCGAGGACGTCCTCGACCTGCTGGCCCGGCTGGTGGACCGCTCGCTGGTCGTCGCCGTCGACGGGAAGGACGGGCCGCGCTATCGGCTGCTCGAATCCGTGGCCGCGTACTGCGTGGAACGCATGGCCGACGCGGGCGAGACCGAGGACGTACGCGGCCGGCACCTGGCGTACTACACGCGCCTGGCGCAGGCCGCGGAACTCCGCGGCCGCGCCCAGCGCGAGTGGCTGTCCCGCCTCGACGCGGAGTCCCCGAACCTCCGTGCGGCGCTGGACCGCGCGGTGCAGTCGGGTGACGCCGCACACGCGCTCCCGCTCGTCGACGCGCTGGCCTGGTACTGGGTGCTGCGCGGCCGCCTGGGCGAGGCGGTCCGCTGGACGGCGGCGGCCCTGGACACCCCGCCGGCCCCGGCCCCCGCCCCGACCACCGCCCCCACCGACCGGCTGCGTTCCCGCGTCGCCGTCTGGCACACCGGCCTCACCGTCATGAGCGGCGACGGCACCGACCGCCGACACCGCATCACGGCCGCGCTCGCGTCGTTCGACGCGGCGCACGGAGCCGATCCCGCCGCCCGCGCCTGGGCCCGCTGGTTCCTCGCCCACGCACTGTGCGGGACCGGGAGCCAGAGCGAGGGCGAGGAACTGACGAACGCGGCGCTCGTCGGGTTCGCGGCGGCCGGCGAGCCGTGGGGGGAGGCAGCGGCGCTGGCGGACCGGTCCGTGCAGCGGCTGCTGCGGGGGGATCTGAGCGGGGCCGAGGAAGACGCCGCCCGCAGCGCCGCACTGTTCGACGCACTCGGTGACGCGTGCGGGGGCTTGTGGTCCGTGTACCCCCAGGCGACCGTCGCGGAGATCCGTGGCGAGTACGAGCGGGCCGCCCGGCTCAAGCACGCCGCCCTGGACACCGCCGAGAGCTTCGGACTGACCACCGAGGTGCCCGACCTGCTGTCGGGGCTCGGCCGGACCGCTCTGCTCATGAGGGACATGGCGCAGGCACGCACGTACCACCAGGCAGCACGGGAGAAGGCCGTCGAGGTCGGCTTCCGGGCGGGCGAGATCAACGCGATCCTCGGCCTCGGCCTCGGCGCCCGCCGCGAGGGACTCCTGGAGGAGGCCGAGGAGCACTTCCGTGAGGTCCTCGACTGGCACCGACTGGTCGGACTCGACGGCGCCAACGCCCTGATCCTCGCCGAACTGGGCTTCCTCGCCGAACTGCGCGGCGACGCGCAGGAAGCACTGGCGCTGCACGAAGAGGGCTACGCGACGGCACTGACGACCGGCGACCCGCGGGCGGTGGCCCTGGCACTCGAGGGCCTTGCGGGAGCGGAGGCCCTGTCCGGGCGGCCCACGCAGGCGGCCCTCCTCCTGGGGGCCGCGGGTGCGATGCGCACCTCGACCGGGGCGCCGTTGCCGGCCGCGGAGCGGGGCGACGTGGAGCGGGTGGAGGCGGCGGTACGGGCGGAGCTGGGGGACGGGGCATTTCGGGCCGCCCGGACCCGGGGCGAAGAGCTCGGGGCGCAGGCGGCCGTGGAGGAGGCGCGCGCGGTCTCCAGGACACCGGTGCCGTAAGGGTGCCGTCCGGCCGACCGGGCCCGACGTGATCGGGAACGGCTTTCCCGCCGGGCGCAGGACCGGTCATCGCCCGACGACGGTAGCGCCGCTTCCGTCGCACGATGGCGACGGAGCGCGGCGCGGTCGCCTCGGCCGCCGGCTGACCGCGCCCGGCACGCCACCCGTGGCAGTGACGGGTGAGGTCCGCGTGACCGACTGGTTCCGCGCCGGATCCGGGGGCCTGCACATCACCCTGGCCCGGCCCGCCCGCCTCCAGGGCGCCGCCGCGCAGGGCCCGGTGGGCGGAGTGACCCGCCACGCAGTGCCGCACACCGCCCCGAAGACGCCTGCCCGTGCACGCGGCAGGCCGCGGGGCATCTGTCCCCGCCCAATTGGGCCCGCAGCACGGGCGGGCCGCCGAACCGGCCATGGAGTGGGGCACCCCGCCCACGGCATCCGCTGCGCGCAGCTCGCCGCCGACCGCCGCCAGCCGGCCGTTCGGTGAACATCGCCGTCGTCGACCATCTCATTTTCAACGGCGGGATCGTCGAGACCGGCACCGAGTCGTACCGTCTCGCCCCTATCAAGGCCCAGCAGGAGCTCAAGGGCGGTGGACCAGGTCCGCTGATGTCAGCCGTTCGGGGCTTCGAACGTGTTCACCGCGGTTCGGAAGGCCCGCTGACCGGGCTGGGCAGGGTTGATCAGCACCACGAAGTCGGGCAGGGCTCCCGGAACGGGGCGCCCTGCCGTGTCCTGGCTGCCGGCTTCGGCCTGCCAGTCGATCAAGTGGACGACCACGGCATAGCGGCCGTCGGGCATGCGGTGCTCGATGACGCCCTCGGAGACGTCCGGGCTGACGTGCTCGATGCCGCCCACGAGCGCGCGACCGCGGGAGACGAAGAGGTACGGCCTCGAAGCGACCAGCTGATGCGCTGCCTCCCGCTCGGTCAACGCAGCCGGCGCGGCCACAGTGCCCGAGCGAACCAGAACAGCGAACGCGCCGTCTCCGCCGACATTGAGCGCCACCAGAGAACCTGCCTGGATATGACGGACGATGTCTTCGTCCTCCAGGAGCTCCTCCTCCCAGGTGTCGTAGTCGACGACGTCCTCGAAGCTCTGCGGGTCCCACAAGACGAGCATTCCGGCGTCCGTTGCGACCGTCGAGGGAACCTCGTCACGGGGCTGCCGAGCAGTCACTCGCTCCTCCGGTCGTCTCGCGGGCCGCACTCGAACCGGCTGATTCTCGCAGTAAGGAAAACGGTCTGCCGGGCGGGGCCGCGTCACGCCCACACCCGAGTCCGTTTTCAGGCCGCCACAACGACTGGATCCGCCCCTCACCGAGGCCGCTACAGACCGCCCGACCGGGGCGGGCTCAAACCGTCACGGCCACCCTCGCGGCCGCCGAGGTTGAGCTCGGTTTCGTCCCCGGGGCGAGGGAGCTCATGGCGTCCTGGACCGCTTCAGTGAGCGCCCCGCGCCGCCACCTGAGGCAGGACCTCGGGCTCTCCGGCACAGGGCTCGCACGGTTCCAGCCCGACATAGCCAGCAGGCGGCGGGAGCAGATGGCGAAGCGACATGCCGGACCCACGACGCGCACCTTCCGCCGGGTGACCACCGGACCCACGCCGCCTGTGCGGCTGCCTGACGACCGCTCGCTGCGCCGCAGGGCCGGAGGGGGTCCGTGCCCGGTCCGTGCCCTGTTCTCCACAGGCTCGGAAGCCAATCCCCACCATTCGGCGTAAGGTGCGTGGAACAAGGTTGGCGATACAGAAAACCCGTGCTGTCCTGGGCGTATGAAGCAAACGAGTGACATGGTCGAGCCCCCACATTTCGCACTGCGCGTGGATGGTTTGTACTTGACTATTCAGCGCATCCCCGGATGGCTCGCCGCCCTGGTCACCACCGCCGGCGGGGCAGTGCTCACGTGGTGGATACAGCACTGACTGAATCTTTCAGAAGGCCGTTCTGCGGAGATACTGGCAGCCCATGGAACAATCCCTTCAGCTACGGGCTCTGGGGGGATGACGCCGTATGGAACGGGTTGGGGCTGCACGGGACGTCGTGCTTGGTTACGTCCACGCTCTGAACGCGATTGATAAGGCCATGAGGGCGGCGATCCCCTCCCTTGAGCGACTCGCAGATGTCGTTGGCCTGGTCCGTTCGCGTCGAATCATCAGCCGGAGTGGGCAGTTCGGCACCTACTCCTACACAGTGCATGGGGCAGGGTGCCTTTTCGTCAGCGACAACGGCACCGAGGTCGATGTCGACTTCGCAGCCGACGGGAGCGAATCTTCGACCTCTGGCGGCTGCGCTGCTACGGGCTGAGCCTGCCGGAGTCTCTTGACGTCACAGATCAGGACCTGCGGGCCGCAGTACGGTCCCTGCAGCCGCTTCTGACCGAGGTGCGGCCGGGATGGTTCAGCGTAGCCAGCTGATCGCTTCAGGATGCGGCGACCGAACGCGCTCTCCTTCACCGCTACGCCCGACGAGAGGCGGAGTGCTTCGCGAGGAGCGGGATGAAGTCCGTCATCGACACCGCCCCGAGCGGCCGCCCCACCGTCCGCCACCTCGGCCGCTCGGACGCGCCCGCTCCGGCGCCCCTGTGCGACCGGGTCCTGCAACGGACCATCACCAAGACCGAGCGCACAGCCCTCGACGAGCTCGACGCACTCGTGGCCCGTTGCCTCGGCGGTACGGGCATCTCCGGCATCCGGGTCGGCATCGACTTCTCCTGGTCCAGGACGACGGACGGCGCGTGGACGGCCAACAGCGACGACGACATCACGTCCTGCGTCGCACAGAGCCGCCGCGAACACCTCAAGAGCCACGTCGCCCCGCCGGCCAACCTGACCCTGGGACCTGCCGGTCCGGCCGGCCGCACCGCCTTCGGCGTCTCGCCCCGGAGCACGACCGAGATCGTCGCTCTGGCGGCCCTCGTGTTCGTCCTCTCCGTGGGTGCCGCCGTCCTCGTGGCGGCTCGGGTCGTCCGACCCCTGCGCCACCTGACCCACGCGGCCCACCACATGAGGGACGCCGGTGACACCACACCTGTTCCCGTACGGAGCAAGGACGAGATCGGACGACTCACCGCCGCCTTCAACGAACTCGCCGAACACCGAGCGCGGCTGGAGAGTGAACGCAAGGCCATGATCAGCGACATCGCCCACGAACTACGGACCCCGCTCAGCAACATCCGTGGCTGGCTGGAGGCTGCCCAGGACGGCGTCGCGACGGTGGACGCCGAGTACATCGACTCCCTCCACAACGAAGCCGTCCTGCTCCAGCACGTCATCGACGACCTCCGCGACCTCGCCGCCCTCGACGACGGCCGACTGGTCCTGCACCCCGAGCCGACCCCCGTACGCCTCCTCCTGGAACACGTCGCGGCAGGTCATCAGGCCCGCGCGGAAGCCGACCGGGTCGCGATCGTCGTCGACGCGGACGACGACCTGTGGCTCGACGCGGACCCGGTGCGGCTGCGCCAGGCCGTCGGCAACCTGGTTTCCATGTCGTACGACCACTGAGGACCGGCGGAGCGTGACGCACAGCAAGCCGGTGCCGTCCACGGTCATGGGCCGGGGCGGTGGTCGACGCGGCAGGGTCTGGGTGACGCGCCACAGGCGTCGGGGCAGCTCGCCTTCCTCGAAGGCGTGGACCTCGTCGAGGGTCCAGCCGTCGGCGAGCGTGTCGACCAGGTGGCGGGGGAAGAAGTGCACGGCGAAGCCTCCGTGCTCGTAGATGTCGTCGCCGTGCGCCGTGCCCTGGCCGTAATGCGCGTCGCCGGTGTGCCGGACGGTGTAGACGAAGGAGCCTCCCGGCCGCAGTACGCGGCGGACCTCCTCGACCACCGCCTGGATTTCCTCGGTGGACAAGGCCATGCACAGCAGCATGTGCGCGAAGACGCCGCCGACCGATGCGTCCGCGAGGGGCAGGGGGGTGCGCACGTCGTGCTCCATGGTGCTCACCCGGTCCGCGACGTTCTGATCGCGGGCGGCTTGCCTGAGCTGCTCCAAGCCGGTGGCGGAGAAGTCGGTGGCCTGGACGGAAAACCCTTCCCGGGCGAGGAACAGGGTGTCGCGGCCATGGCCGGCGCCGAGTTCCAGCACGTTGCGGCTCCCGGACGCCCGGAAGACAGTGGCGGCGTGGCGTGCGGGTGCGCTGGGCTCCTGCCCGTACATGCCGGGGTGGGAGCCGTAGGTCTGCTGCCAATGTGCGCGCTGGGCTTCGGCCAGCTCCCGCTCGGGGCCGTTCATGCCTGCCTGCTCCTCTCACTCCCGGCCGGTGCCGGGTTGTCCGCCGGCCAGCCTAGGTCCGAGGCCGGGCGACTTGCTGGGTGCCTCCCGGGGCCGCTTCCCGCAGCCCCGTCCCCGCGCCCCTGTGGCGCCCTGCAGGCCGTTCTTCCCGCCTGGGTGATGGGTGTCATGTGTTTGCGCGTTGGGTGTGCGTCGTTGGTCTTCACTGGGGCCGGGCTGGGCTGGTACCGGTGTCAGGGGTGGCGTTGTGCTGGTGAAAGGGGGTGTCGTTCGTTCACCAGGTGAGGCGGACGATGCCTGCGTGGCGTCCTGCAGGCCGTCGCCAACAGCTGCGGTCGCCGGGTCGTTGCCTACGGTAGGCGCTGCATCGTCTGCGACCAGCCGGACGAGACGAGCCGGGCGAGTGCCCCGGCCACGCCGGTCCATGCGGACGTCCCGTCCAGACCGCTGGACTGTGCTGGCGTCGCAAGGTGGTCTTCGGGCACGCCGGCTTCCTGGCCTACGCCCTCCGCGCTCCGGCAGGCGCGCGCCAGCCACGAGCCGCTTCCCGAGCTGACCGAAGTCCTCGGCAGGGTGGGTCGTCCCCTGCCCGACCACGACGTCACGGGCCTGCTGCGGGAGCTGGTGCTCACTGTCCCCGCTTCTGTCGGCGGTCTGTTCCGTCGGGTCCGCGCGGCGCGCGGGTGAGCCGGCGGGGCTGCTGCGCTGCGACATCGCCGCGTCTGCACGGATGCCGTGGTTCCGGGTACGTCGACCTGGACGAGCTCCGCATCCTGGACGCGAGAGTCTTCATGGGCCCGGTCCTCGACATGGGCCTGCTCCTGGCCAGCGCGGTCCTCGACCTCGCCGCGGCGGAGGCCGCGGCCGGCGTCCCGCTCGCCGAGCGGACGCGGGCCCGCGGATCGCCGCCTAGGACGAGCACTGCACGACCGGGTGCTGGCCGCTCACCTTGCCGCCCAGCCACCGGACGAGGCCACCGCGGGCGCGGGGGAGTGGTGGGACCGGGCGATCGACCAGACGAATCCCGGCGAGAAGGGGTGGTGGAACGAGTACGTGCGGTTCTTCGACAGCGCGGGTAACCGACAGGTTCCACCGCTCCCGGATCGCCGGCACCCGGCCCCCCTGACCTCCGGCACCCGCAGGATCCCTCCCGGCCACGAGCAGGTGACGCCTCGCGGGCGAAGTCCGCCACGGTGCGACCGGCTCGGCCTCGAGGGTGCCGAGCTAGGGTTCGCGACATGACAAGATCATGGAAGCGTCTGTTCACCGGAATCGCGGCGACCCTCACCCTGGCCGCAGGCTCCACCGTGTCCGCCGCACCCGCACACGCAGCGACACCCTTCGCGGAGATCGACCCGGCGACGGCACAGCAGTTCACCTTGGATCCGGTGTCGTCCTTCGACGGGCAGCCCAAGAACTCCTTCGACGTCTACGGCGAGGCGATCAAGGCCGTCGAGGCCGGCGGCGCGATCACCAGGAAGGACTCCAACGCGCTGCTCGCATCCGGCGGCTGGTCCACCGGAACACCTGGCCTGTGCCACGACACAGGCCTGTCCGCGAGCCTGTCCCCCAGCGGATTCTGCTGGAAGAAGGGCGACGACCTCTCCAGCTCGTACAACTCGGAGGGTGGCTGGACCCCTCAGGGCGTCACCGGCTCCTACGACGCCCAGCCAGGCGGACTCGTGGACGGGCACACCGCCTTCCTCGCTTCCTGGCACTTCAGCCGGGACATGCACACCTCCACGCCGAAGCCGAACGAATTCGCCCGCCTGAGCCTGGTCAACGCCGACAACGGCAAGATCACCTACGACAACCTGCTTCTGGTGGAGCCCACCGGCTCCGTCGCAGACGGAAACGGCAACTTCCGTGCGGTCAAGGGCATCCACGCCGACGGTGTCGTGTGGTACGGGAACAAGGTGTTCGTGGCCAGCGGGCGCTGGCTGCAGGTCTACGACCTCCAGCACATCTGGCAGGTGGCCGACACCGGACGGGAAGCCGTCGGCATCACCGACGGCGTGTCCTCGGCGCGCTGGAGCGCGTACGCCCTGCCCATGATCGGCAAGTACCGGACGACCGGCGCCGACACCGAGGCCTGCGTCGTACGCACCGGCGCGACGCCCTGTCTGAACTCCCTCAGCCTCGACCGTACGGGCCAGGACGGTCTGGTCTCCGCCGAATACGTACGGGGCGGGGCGGGCGGGCGCGTCATCCGCTGGCCGCTCAACTACCTCACCGCTCTCCCCAGCACCACCGACCCTTCGGGACGCGGTGTCAGCCACGCCACGCGCGGATTCACCTCACCGGTGTGGGACATGCAGGGCGCCACCACCAACGGCACGACCTGGTACATGAGCGGCACCTGCCCGACAGGAGTGGGCGGCGGCTCCGGCGACCCGGTCGCCTCGTACTCCTGCATCCACCGTGCCCTGCCCAACAACGCGCCGAACGTTTACACCACGTCCCCGGTCTACACCCAGAACCTGGGCTATGCCCCGCAAACGAAACGGATCTGGGGCCTCAACGAACGCATCAACACGACCACCGGCAGCAGGGTGGTCTTCTCGATCACAGGCTGAAGCCCATGACGGACCAGCCCGACTCAACCGGCGCCGGCACGATGCCTGCCTGTTGAGCCGCCTTCCTCTGTCAGCCGCTCGGCGTGGTGTTCGCCCTTGCCGACGTCCAGGCCGAGGAAGACGTCGACGACGCCGGTGTCGATCACGTGCAGGCCCCTCCATCACGCATTCGTCCGGCCTTGGCACGGCGCCGAGGTGCCTCATCCACTTCACGGAGAGCTCTTCCGGCTCGGGTGAAGCCGGTGCTCAAGCCCCTCATCGGCGGGCCGTCGATGCCTCCGGACCCGGTGACACCACCCATGGCCGACCAAGACCGGAGGCCCCATGGCGGAGCCAGGAAGTAGGTATCGGGGGGACTTCCCCGACGACGGTGTGAACTCAGCCCCTCCCCTTGGGTCTCGATAGGTTTCCCGAGCCTTGCCAGCATCGTGCCGGCGTGCTTCGGAACCGGCCTGGTTGCCGCTGGGCGGGCGGGGGCCCTCGCTGACGCGCGGCGCGCGCCGCGCGGCCGGCGGCTCGGGGGCCGGCTGCGGTCGCCCTGGTGGCTTGGAGCCGTCGGGTTCCGGCTCGTGGACGGCGAGGGCTGCGGAGGGGCACAGGCCGACGGCCATCCGCGCGGCCGGGCGGTGGGTGGCGGGCGGCTCGGCGTGCAGCAGGAGCACGAGGCCGTCGTCCGGGTCCTGGTCGAACACCTCGGGCGCGGTCATCGCGCACATGCCGGCGCCGATGCAGCGTTCCTGTCGGCGGTCAGCAGGGGCGCGCTCACTTCGCGTCCCAGGTGACCGGGAGGCTTTTGACGCCGAAGATGTCCGCCGTCTCGGGGCGCAGGGCGACCTCGGCGGTCGGCACGGCCAGGCGCAGGGTGGGGAAGCGGTCGATCAACGCGCGGAACGCGACCCGCATCTCGACGCGGGCCAGCTGCTGCCCGAGGCACTGGTGGATGCCGTGGCTGAAGGCCAGGTGCCCAGCGGTCTGTCGGCGGATGTCGAGCTTGTGGGGGTCGGTGAAGCGCTCGGGGTCGCGATTGGCGGTGTTGTACGACAGGACGACGGTCGTGCCGGCCTTGATGGTCTGGCCGCCCAGCTCGACGTCTTCCAGGGCCGTCCGATGGAACGTCTTGGCGACGCTCAGATACCGCAGCAGTTCCTCCACGGCCCCGTCGGTGAGGGCGGGATCGGCGCGCAGCTCGGCGAGTTGCTCCGGATGCTGGAGGAGAGCGAAGGTGCCGAGGGACAGCATGTTCGCGGTGGTGTCGAACCCGGCCGCCAGGAGGATGAGGCTGATCCCCGTCAGCTCCTCGTCGGTCAGATCGCTGTCGGTGAGTTCGCTGAGAATGTCGTCGGTGGGCTTGGCGCGTTTGGCGGCCACGAGCTGTGCGAGGTATTCCTGGGTCGCGGTGTAGGCCGCGATCAGTTCCTCGTCGCTGACCTCCCCGCCCATGAAGGCGTCGATCTGCTCCTGGAAGGACGCCCGGTCCTCGTAGGGCACGCCCAGGATTTCGCAGATCACGATGGTGGGGATGGGCTTGGCGAACGAGGTCACCAGGTCCGTCGGCGGCCCCGTCTTCTCCATGGCGTCCAGGCAGTCGGCGGTGATCTGCTCGATCCGCTCGGTGAGCATCCGCATCCGCCGCACGGTGAACTTGCCGACGAGGGGCTTTCGGTAGCGGCTGTGCTCCGGGTCGTCCATGAGGAGGAACTCGCCTGGCGGCGCCGGCGGAAGCGCGAAGTCGACGACGTTCATGAGGTCCTTGCGCGAGCTGAACCGCGGGTCTGCCAGCACCGAGCGCACCATGTCGTATCCGGTGATCAGCCAGCCGGGTTTTCCGCCGGGGTGGGTGTAGCGGCTGATGGGACCGTGCCGACGCGCTTCGAGCAGCTCGGCCGACGGGTCGAAGGGGCAGCCGCTGCGGCGCTCCGTCGGCAGCGTCGTGACGGTGTGGACGGACTCGCTCATGGCATTCCTCATCTCGCGATATGACGTGTTCAGCGATGCTCGAAAGCTACGTTGCATTCAGAATGTCGTCAATCTCTGAAAGTCGTAAAGGCAGGTAGAGGGCGCCAAATTGATGCAATGGCATGCGGCCGAATGCAATGGGGCGTTGCAATGGCAGGAACGCCAGCGGATCGCGACGGGACTCGCCGACGGCTTCTCCTACGCCGAGATCGCCCGCCGGCTCGAGCGTCCGACCTCGACCATCAGCCGGGAGGTGTCACGCAACGGCGGCCCCGGCCGATACCGGCCCCAACAGGCACACCAGGCGACGGTTGAGCGGGCACGGCGCGGCGCCCCAGCACACCCCGCGAGGACCGGCCGTCGCGCAGCACCACGGAGGAGGAGATCATCGAGCTGGCGGTGAGGTCGGGGATGCCGAGGACGATGGCGCGTGTCCACGTCGACCTGTTGCTGTCCGAGGACGGCAGGCGTACCGCTGCCGAACTGGTCCGCAGGCTGAAGGTCAGTCCTGCCTCCGTCTCCGTGGCCGTCAGCTCCCTGGTCCAGCACGGATACGTCCGGCGCGAGCGCGATCCGCAGCGGCGGCGTGACATCTACATCGTCGACGACGAAGCCTGGTACCACTCGATCACCATCAGCGCGCGGCAGACACTCGAATCGGCGCAGGCCGCGCTGGCGGCGGCCGAGACGCTCGGCACCGACTCAACGGTGGGGCAACGGCTTCTCCGGGCAGGCACCTTCCTGGAGCGGGTCGTCGAGGACATGAAGGAATCCGCCGACCGCTGGCGCACCCTCCTGACACGAAGGCGGTGATCGCCCTCCCTTGCTCCCGCCGGTGCGTGCTCGGTGCGGATCGGGCTCTTCAACCGACCTGCGCCTTCGCCACCGACCGGCGTCAGGAATGCGTGAAGAGAAGGCACTCGGGCGCAAAGAACCTGCTATGAACGGCAAAGCCGTCCCGGTCAGGCTCACGCTGAGCGGACACGAGTCCGAAGGAGTTCGCCCGCATGACCAGCCCGACCACGGAAAGGACGCCGTACCCGGTGCCGAGGAGCCCCCGGATACCGGAGCCCGTCACAAGCTGACGGCCCTGACCGGTCTCGCCGCGCCGTCGCTGGACGCGATGGCGTCGGTGGCGTACGGGCCCGAGGCCATCGTCCCGGTGCTCGCCGCGGCCGGCGCTCACGGGCTCGGCTTCACCCTTCCGGTCACTCTGGCCGTCGAGGGACTGCCGGCCGTGCTGGTCGCCTCGTACCGACAGGTGACCTCCGCCTTTTCCCGGCCCGTACGGCGACCGACTGTGGATCTGCCTGGCAGTCCTCGTGCTCATCACATCCGTGAACCTGCGGGGGATCCTCGACTCGGCCCGAGCCTTCATCGTCCCCACCGCCGTCTTCGTCGGCACGATCCTGGTGCTGATAGTCGTCGGTCTGCTCCGTGACGCCCCTGTCTCCTCGGCCGCGTCCGCCGGCCGCGCCTCGGTGCTCGCCGGCAAAGCCACCACCGTGGGTGCTCTGCTACTCCTGAAGGCGTTCGCCTCCGGCTGTTCGGCGCTCACCGGTGTGGAGGCGATCACGAACGCCGTGCCGTCCTTCCGGAATCCGGCCGCCCGGCGGGCGATGCGGGCGGAGGCGGCGCTCGGTGCCCTGCTCGGCGTGATGTTGATCGGCCTGTCGGTTCTGATCTCCCGCTTCGGGCTCCAGCCAGTGGAGGGAGTGACCGTTCTCGCTCAGCTGGGGGACGCGTCGCTGGGGCACAATTGGGCCTTTTACGTCGTGCAGTTCGCAACCATGGTCCTCCTCGCGTTGTCGGCGAAGGCGTCCTTCGGTGGCCTGCCCTCCTCCTGAAGCTCTTGGCGCGCGACAACACAACCTCGTCTCACAGGGATGACTCCCACCGCATGCGGAACCTGAGAGGTCCGCGGGAGACCGGTCTTGGGGAATATCGGGGCAGCCGATATCTGCTGCCCCGATATTCCCCAAGACCGGAGACGGCTTCCCACCTCGCAGTCTCGGAGGAGGATCAGGCGAGGCAGAACTCGTTGCCCTCGATGTCCTGCATCGTGATGCACGACTCGTTGACGCCATCGGCGCGCTGCGTCAGCACGTGTTTCGCGCCGAGCGCCATCAGCCGTGCGCACTCTGCCTCGAGTGTGGCCAGGCGCTCTTCACCCACGAGCCCTGTGCCGACCCGCACATCGAGATGCACCCGGTTCTTGACGACCTTGCCTTCGGGAACTCGCTGGAAGAGCAAGCGCGGGGCCACACCCGAGGGATCAGTGCACGCGAAGTAGATCTCATCCTCGGGCGGCAGCGAGCGGTGGTACTCCTCCCACGTGGCGAAGCCCTCCGGGACCGTCGGCACGACGTACCCCAGCACCTCGCACCAGAAGGCGGCGAGGCGCGCGGGCTCCGCGCAGTCGAAGGTCACTTGGAACTGTTTGATCGTTGACATCGGCGCACGATAACAGGGCCTTGCTCATCTCCCCAGGTCGGGAGGTCCGCACGTTGTCGGGGGGAGGCGTCCGCTACCCGCTGTTGGGTCGTGCGGTCGCAGGGGTGCACCGAGGCCAATGCCTCCTCACTCAAGGGAAGGAGCCCAGACGCGTTTGCTCGGGCAGCAGGTGCGAAGCCCTCGCTGCCTTCGCCGACCGGTGAGTGCCTGCAGTGCGGAATCGGATTGTGCTCCTGCTGACAGCAGCGGCAACGCTGTGCCCCCTGTCATGCGCTGGCTGTCTGGGCCTCCTCGTCCAGCGAGGCGTCGAGCACGCACACGTGGGCGGTGATCCCGTGGGTGGCCAGCGTTGCCACATGGTGGTGGCAGTGTTCACGGAGCTGCTCGAGCGTGTGGCGGGCGGACTTGGTACGACGGCGGTCGCCGTCGAGCCAGGCGTTGCCACCAAAGTGGACAGCCACATACACGCCTGATGACTCCAGCGGGCCTTTGGTAGCGCCGGCCGAGCTGGTCCCGGATGGCGGTGACGACCTCGTCGTGCCAGCTGCACCTCACCTCGCCAGGTACCGACAGCCACTGGTCGCCGGTGGCGCGAGTCTCCACCAAGAGATCAGGAATGTCACCCGGCGTGTCGCCCAGGCGCGAATTGATCTCGACCTCACGCAGCACGGCAGCCCGCTCCTGCAGCCTGAGTTGCCTCTGTCGGGCGAGCCAGGTCGACACCTCCGTCTCCTCCGCCGGCACGTATCCGACCCATTTGTTGTTCCCGCGCTGGCGGTGCCACAGCTGGGCGCGCAGGGCGCGGTCGGTTCGCGGGTTTTTCCGATGTCTTGCAGGACTTCGGCTGTGACCCTGGCGAGCTGTTCTCGGGAGGTGATGATCCGGTGCGACGGCGTGGTGAGCACCTCGGACACCTCTGCCACGGACGGTGGTCGCCATTCCTGGTCGCGCAAGTGTTTTGCATGTGTACGGCTTCGGTCCGCAGCACACACTCCCGGTCTGGTCAGCGAGTTCCACCAGGATCGCGGCGTGCTCGCTTGAGGGCTGGGCGGTTAGCGGACGGAGAATCTGAGAGGAGAACTCCTCGGTGGGATCCATGCGCAACCCGTGCGTCCGGTAGCGCGGGTCGATGCGGCCCGGCCATGTGCGCGTCGAGGTCCGGGATGACGAAAAGCCCTTGTACGCCCTTCGATTGCGCCTCGTCGCGGCTGGTTTTGCCGGGACACGGAAGCCGGAGCCTCCTGTCCGCTGCCGTTCCACCTCGTTGTATGCCGTTTTGGGCCTGATGAATGATGGGGCGCAGGAGGTGGGCGATGACAGCACATGCATGGGTGACGGCGCGCAATGCGCGAGGTGCCGGCCGGCGGTCGCTGGGCCGAGTACGGCTCATGGGCGCGCTGCTGATCCTGCTGTCCCTGATACCGGCGGCAGCCTCCTACGCGGTGTTCAGGCGGTGGCTGCCCTCCGATCAGAACCGCTACCAGGACTACCGGGCGGCCGAGCCGTGCTCTGCCCCCGCTATCGAGAAGGAGCAGACTGACTGCCTGAGTACCTGGCGCCTCACTGTGGAGAAGACGGTGAACAAGACTGGCGGGAAGGCCTCCTCCTACGAGGCGACTCTGACGGACCAGGACTCCTGGCGGGGCAATGTGTCCTTCGGCGACCCTGGGCCGCTCCTGGAGCGGCTCAAGTCCGGCGACCAGGTCACGGCCACCATCTGGCGGCGCGACATCGTGGTGCTCAGCCAGGACGGGGTACGGCAGAACACCTCCGAGGCGCCCCGTGACGAGGTCCAGATGAACGCCGCTCTCGGCATGATCGCCGCGCTCGTCGCGGCACAACTGGTCGTCTTCGGCGCGGTACGCCTGGTCAGGCCACGTGATCATGAGCCCTTCACCTGGAAGCCGTACGGCCGGCGGCTGATCATCATCAGCGCTGCGGTCTGCTTCGCGGTGGGCCTGTCGGCGGTGTGGATCGGCATCCCGTAGTGGAGCGTGCCCGCCGTCTCAGTGGCCATCGTGGTGTGCACGGCCGTCGTCATGCATCACCGCTTGCGTCGCACGACAACCTCGCCGTAGGTACGGCCGAGCGGTCGCCAGTACGGTCTCGGACATCGGAACAGTTGGCGCCACGGAAGTTCCGGTGAAGTCCCGGCACAGGAGCCTCACTCCGCCCACAGGTACAGCTGTTTGCGCTGGGGCGCGGTCAGGGCCGACCACGCTCCGGAGGCATTCTGAGGGGCTTGGTAGATGGCCCGCGCGAGAGAGTGGTCCCTTTCGGAGGCGGTCAGCGGGCCATCGAGTTGTTCCGACGTCATGGGGCATTCAGCCAGGCGGCCGCCGGATGCCACCACGGTGTCCCGGCGGGCGGGCGCGTCGGCGGCTCGTTCAAGGGACGCGGGCGCGTTTCGTTGAAGGAGGGTGTGGGCCAGTTCGGCGGTGGGCGCAGGCAGCGTCGTAGTGGCAATCTCGAGAAGGCCGGTGAGCGCGTTCGCCAGGTAGCCCCTTCGCTCAGGCATACAGGGCTCGGGAGCTGAGCTCCAGGTTCTTGATGTGCCGCTGATGGAAGGCGACGTCGAGGGCGTCCTGGAGCATCGTGCGGGTCGGGAAGTCGAGGGTGGCGTTCTCGTCGTGCGCGGCAGCCCGCTCCAGCGCCTGGGGTCTCAGCTTCTAGCTCGGACGACTTGCCCATCCCCGCCTCACCCGGCGGTACCGGGGCACGGCACGCCGCGAAGTCCTTCAGCTGTCGGACATGCTGGTTGAGGAACCTCGTCTATTCATCACACGGATCCGGTAGCACGCCACTGAACAGCTTGTCCTCGATCTCTGCAGGCCCCCACCAGCGGTTCCAGATAACACGGTCACTGGCGACAAAGCCCACCGAGCCCCCTTGATTCCGATCAACCTCGGTCCTGGTATACAACTGTGCCGTGCCGAGGATGATCACCGCCCCGGCGAGCGCAAGGACGGTCTGGCCCAGTGAACCCGATCGACGGTTGCCACGGCCACTCGGACCCGGCGAGCATACGACGCTCAGGCCGCGAAACAACGAAACCTTCTCGCACACCGCTCGCAGGCGGTGAACCCGTGGACGGCCGCCGCTGCCTTCGGCTTACGAGGGCTTTACGGACTGCTCTTCGGCCGGCCCTACCTGGGGGGAACCCGCCCCGTGAGTCTTTCCCAGTCCCGGGAAGCCTCTGCCAGCCGGGCCTCCGCAGCCTCGCCCCGGGGGTCGGAGCCGTTGCGCTGACGAAGCTTCTGCAGACGCTCCCGGGCGGCGTCCAGTTCGCTCGAGTCAGCCTGGGCCTCCTCCCACTTGCGCTTCGCATCCTTCAGCTGACGCGGCAGGCGAGCACGGAAGATGTTCTCCTGCGCGACCGTGTTCTCGATAGTCACGGCGAAGTCACGCACCCGGTCCTCATCGAAAAGCTCCTCATCACTTTCGGACGGGGACGGAAGGTGCGGGTACTTGGCCCGATACACGTGCCCGTCAGCATCAGTGCAGTAGACGGAGTGGTTCCTCTGCCCGGGCTCGAAGCGGACCTTCATGCCAGCCAAGGAGATGGCGCGCGTCCTCGAGGGGGACTGCACAACGAGAACATGCTGGAACAGAACCAGCTCCCCGAGTGCCTCGACCCGCTCTCCGCGGCCAGGGCTACTCAGCGACGCGATGCGCTGATCCAGCCGGCGCAAGCGTTCCTCCCGCGCCTTCTCAGCCGCGTCGGCATCCTTGCGTGCCTTCGACTCGGTCTGGTCCTTCGAGCGTTCCCAGGCACGGACTGCACCGCGAGCATCCGACAACGTCTTCCGGGCATCGGCATGCCTCGGACTGAAGGCGTGCTCCCACCTTCCCGGGTAGCGGTACCACTGCCACGCCACGCCGGCCAGCACGCCGGCGCAAATGATCAACCCAAGACCCATGACGCGCTGCATCCCCCTTCTGCGCACTGGGTCTGTCTTACCGGACCCGCGGCTGTTACGGCAGAGTTCTGGCAAAGCGTCAGCAACCCCACACGGGTGGGATGGACTGCGCACCACGACCGCGAGATTGACGGGTAGGAAGCCCCAGAGAAAGAAGCGGGCGAGAGTTCGATAACGGAATGGGTGTGGCGTCTGGACGCCCTGATCAGGGGGATGCACGTCCGCGTGGATCTACCGGTCGAGCAACTGTCCCTTGGTGGTCACGCGGGCGTATCCCACGAGTCCGCCGGTCCGTACGGCCGGAACCGGGGCGAGGAGATCGGCGGTGTCAGCCCCTGCCCCCGGGCTACGTGACCGGGCTGCCGGTGGCGGTCACCTTTCTGACCACGATCTGGGTGGTGCCCGCTCACCGCTCCGTAAGACGCCCACGCGGCACGTTACGGTGTCCGTGGATCCCCGTGATGGAGTGGGTGCAGCTCCCCTGTGACAGGGTCGCGCTGACGAACCTCGCCCCGGGCGGGAGGGTGTCGTTGATCACGACGTTCTCGGCGAGACGCGGCCCGTTGTTGCGCACGCTGACCGCGTAGGTCAGATTGCTCCCGCTCCTTACGGTGTCTGGGCTGGCGCTGACGTCGACGGCCACATCGGCCAGCGGCTGAGCGACGATGGCCAGGCTGTGGAGCTCGCCGGCGGCGATGGCGCCAACGTCGTCCAGGAACCGGCTGCAGGGTGCGCTCCCTCCGGCGCGTAGACCTGGACGAGCACGCTGCTGGCGGTGGTGGTGCCGTTGCCCAGCTGGCCAGTGTCGTTGCGCCCCCAGCTGCGGGCGGTGCAGTCGGTCAATGCCGCCAGGCTGTGCCCCAAGCCGGGGGCGTCGGCGGTCACGCCGGTGAGGCCGCTGACCTGGACGGGCACGTTGCCTTGGCGCCGACAAGGCCTATTCATCGCGCGCGGCAGCCGTCGCTATCTGCGGCGGCGCCAGATCAAGCGCACGATCCCGGAGCCCAAGGACCACCGGGCCGACCGCCTGCGGCGAGGCAGCAAGGGCGGCCGTCCGACCGGGTTCGACCGGGAGATCTACCGGCGCCGCAACGAGGTGGAGCGAATGTGCAGCCTCTTGTGGGTCGTCCTCGCGGTGCTGTACCTGCTCTGCCTGCTGTCCCTCCGGTGGTGGCGCGCCGCTAGACGCCCTGGCTGCCCGACGCTGGCGGGAGGGGGTTTCGCCCAGCGGACCCTCAGGTCAGAGTGCTCGGCCTCGGCTGGCCCGGGCCTTGTCCTCCAGTGGAAGGCTCCACGGCCGGCCCCTGCGGGCTGCGTCCGCACCTGCGCGACGTAGCACCGTCATCAGCTTCCCGAAAGCACGCGGGCTCAGCCCGGAGAACGGGGCTATCCAGGAAGGCTCCGACGCCGTGATCACCACAGGCAATGCGTGATCATTCCACTGCTTCAGGTACCCCCCTGCTCGAAGGCGAGGCGACAGCGTTCCACCTGATCGGCCACCTGCTCCCTGTACCAACGCATGACCTCGTAGGGGACGACGCGCTCGTCAGGGCTCCAGAAGCGGACGGTCGGTTGCAGATCCGGGTCCTCGTCCGGGACATGTGTCACCAAGAAGGCAGCGCCAGGCAAGTGGGTCACCGCGGCATCGGTGTTGGAACGAGGAGTCCTGGGAGGACGACGAGCCCGGTGCGGCAGGCTGCCTGTGCGGGAGCGACGAGTTCGAGGCCGCGGTCGCGTTCTCGCTCGGCGACGACGAGTCGGTTCGCTGGGTGACCGTGGGCCTACGATGCGCCAAGGACGGATTCTGCGGGGTGTATGCCGACTGGAAGATCGACTACGGCCCCACGGATCACCTCCTGACCATGGTCTAGGTCTGGGCGGCGGCCCGGACGGGCTGAGGTTCGTAGAAGGCTTCCGTCGCGGAGCATCGCGAAGAGGACGCAGGCCCGGCGTCGGGCGAGGCAGAGCAGGGCCTGGGTGTGGTGCTTGCCCTGGCTGGTCTTCTTGTCGTAGTAGGCCCGAGAGGCCGGGTCGCCCAGGGCCGCGAACGCGGAGAGGAAGGAAGCCCGTCTGAGCTGCTTGTTGCCTTTCCGGGAGGGTTGTTCGCGCGGATGGACGATCCTGAGCTGCGGGTCGCCGGGGCGAGACCTGCGTAGGCGGCGAGGTGGCCGGCGATTGTGGAGTCACGAAGACGGTAACGGGGGGCCAGCCCGAAGAGAAGGCGGGCGCCGGGGCGGCTGTGCCTGCGGTCACCGTCCTCAGCAGCGTGGTGGCTCCGATCCGCCAGGCGGCCAAGGTTCGGATCCCGCTGACGCCAACGGCTGCGTGCACGACTACTGGTGGTGCGCTGTCCGACCTGAGTGGTGCTGCTCGCCGACGCCTGGCGGCTGTCAGTAGCCCCTGGGAAGATGCCCGGTCATGGGAGCGAGAGATGACAGTGACGAGGCGTACGTCGTCGGCCTGTGCAATCAAGTCCTGGGCGAATCAGCGCTGACACAGCACAAGTTCGACTGGCTGCTGGGTGATCCCGCAGCGAACGGGCGGAGGGCCAAGCTGCCAGTCGATGCCTACTGGCCCGGCCACCAGCTCGTCGTCGAGTACCGGGAACTCCAGCATGACCAACCAATGGCTCATTTCGACAAGCCGCACCGGATGACTGTGAGCGGAGTCCACCGGGGCGAGCAACGAGCACTGTATGACGCCCGGCGTGACGAAGAGATCCCCGCACACGGACTACGGCTGCTCGTCGTCCGACCCGCCGACCTTGACGCGGACAAGCGCGGTCGTTTGCGCCGCAATGCGGAGGCCGACATTGCGGCGCTGCGAAGGATCCTCACCCCCGACTACGACGTGGACCGTTCTGGGCGGGCCGAACCTCCCGTGGAAAAGTAGGCCGGCTTTGACTTCCCGAGCGTTCGCCGTTCCGCATCCGAGTGGCTATCTCGCAGGCCAGTGCGGGTTCGGCATGCCGTCATCGCTCATGTGCGCCCGCCGCCAGATCCCGTTCCAGTTGAATGGGGTCTCCGGTACGAACCGGTGCCGCTTGCCGCACGGACATGGCGCCAGCACCCACGCGCACCCACGGCACAGCTCGACCCAGCCATGCCCGGTCGAGCTCATCACTCCCGGTCCCTCGTCCCCGCAAGCCGGGCAGCCGGGCAGATCGGCGCCGTCCAGAAGCGCGTTCTGTCGCCGTACGTACTCGCTTAGGGCGTGTTTCAAAAGCCCGCTTCGAGTGAACTGTCAGTCGGTCGCGAGGATGTCGGAGAGACTCACAGCGGGGCGGCCAAGGATGTCTGTCAACGTGCGCTGCTGGCGCTCGGTCAAGGAGGCAACGAAGATCACTGCGTCAGCGTCGGCCTGGTCACAGGTCCGAGATACCTCACGGACTTTCCCGTAGCTCAGCAGAGTCCGCGAGGAGAAGGGCAGACCCATCTTCTGGACCCCTCCGTCCGAGACGCCTCGCCGTTGCACAATCTGCGCGACGACCCGTGCGCCGCGCGCTCCCAGCTCTGTGGCTGCCGACGCCATGAGCGTTTCGAAGTCCTTTTGCTTCGCAGAGAAGTAGCCGACCAGGACTACATCAGCGCCCACGGCCGTGAGCCTGAACGACCGGCGCTGGGCCGGCTCCGACGGCACGCGGCGAGCCAGGCGTCGGTCGCGCCTTCGAGGCTGATGCATGCGCCTCAGGCTAAATCCGTGGCTGCCTGCAGCGATACCGGGTTTCACTGATCGAGCCTGACGAGCAAGGTCAGAGCCATTCGTTGATAACGGCGATCGTGACGGTGGCCTCGTAGCGGACGGTGAGCTTGTCATATCTCGCGGCCACGGCACGGTGGCGCTTGAGGCGGTTGATCCGCACTCCACCGCGTGGCGCTCGCGGTAGTCGGACGTGTCGAACTTCGGCGGACGGCCACCGCGGGTGCCCAGTTTCTTGCGGTTGCGGATCTGGTCGGACTTCTCTGGGATCGTGCAACGGATCCCACGTTTGCTCAGGTACTCGCGGTTGGCTCGAGACCCGTGGGCTCTGTCGGCCCGCACCCGGTCCGGTCGGCAGCGCGGCCTGCCGACGCCTGTGCGGGGCACTCTGATGCGCTCCAGGACGGCCTGGAACCGGGGGCTGTCATGCCGCTGACCGGCGGTGACCAGGAAGGGCACCGGCTTCTGTCTGTGCTCGACCGCGAGGTGCTCGCGCGACCGTCGAGTCGACGCTCACATCCCAGGTGATCAGGCCTTTCGCGTCGGCCTCGACCTGCAGCTGGGTGAGAATCCGACTCCATGTGCCGTTGCGCTGCCAGCGCCGAAAAAGTCCGTAAACGGTCTCCCACTCGCCGTAGCGGGCAGGGACGTCGCGCCAGGGCGCACCGGTCCGCGTCCGCCACCGTATGCCGTTGATCAGCTGCCGCTTCGACCACACCGGAGGCCGCCCAGGCTTCTTGCCCACCGGCAACAACGGCTCCAGCTTGGCCCATTGCTGGCCCGTCAGATCTCCACGTCCCACGAGTGGATCATGACAGACCTTGATCCACTTCTGAAACAGACCCTAGTCGCAGCGGCGGATGGCGAAACGGGTCTTCGAACCATGCACGCGCCGGGCTCTCCCACCAGCTCCGCAGCCACCACAGCCGAGGGTTCGGTACAGCCCGCCGCCCTGCCTGCTTCTCCGCCCGACGCTGCACGGCGTACTCCGCTGCCCGCACGAGCCACAGCACCCGTGCCTCGTGCAGTTCCTCCACCGCCCGCGCCAGCGCGTCCGGGTCCGCCTCCAGCCGTCGGGGGATCGCTGCGCTGAGCGTGAGGTGGTGATATGTCGCCCGCAGGCCGTAAGGAGCGAAAACGGTGAGACATGTGCGCAGCGCGCTGTGCCGCCGGTGGAGGGGGAGCTGGGCGTCGTGCACACGCGCTCGGAGGGTCGGGAAGCTCGTCATTCTGTGAGCTCTAGGTCCAGTGCCCGGGCCAAGGCGGCCGTGACGGCGGCTGCGTGTGTCGGCAGGTGTTGTTCGGCCCAGGTTCCGGCAAGGCTGTGGAAGTCCCGCAAGTCCGCCTCGGCACCGGCGACCAACGCGCGCACTTGGTCCACCGGAAGTTCGATCACCGATCTTCCGTCCTTCGCGTCGGCTTCGAGAGTCAGCCGGACGTTGTCGCCGACACGTTCGGCCGCCGAGGACGGGTCGTGGCCGAAGTAGAGGCAGCCGGCGCCGTCTAGCACCTGACGCCAGTCCCGCCAAGTCTCCAGACCGTTGCAGCAGCCCGGCTCGACGAAGACGATGTCGGTGGCTATGTCAGTCACCCGGAACCCGCCGGCGGCGAACAGGTCGGGCATGGTCAGCAGCCCGTGCAGGAATGCGCCGAGCGGGTCGGTCGGGCACGGCCCGTGCTCCTCCTCCGGCTCGAAGTTGTTGCAGTCGGCGATCCGCATAACCGCCGTGCCGACCTCCGTCGGAGTCAGCTCCCCGTCCAGTACGAGGTAGCCGTACGACTCGCACTCACCAACCGGCCAGAGCGCGAAGTCGTCTGCGGCAACGATCTCCAGAACGGGTTGCATCACCATCACACAGGGATGATGCCGGACCTGATGCCCCACCGCCACGGGCTTTCGCTGCGGCATCCGGCTCGGCGGGCAGCCCGCTACCTGGGCAGTTTCGCGGTTTGTTCCGGGTAGGGGATGCCGCCGTAGCGCATGGCGGTCTGTTCGGTGATGCCGAAGAGCCTCATGAGCTTGAGCGGGTCGGCGGTGACGAACGCTTCGTTGAGGATCCGATCCTGGTGCAACCAGGTAGAGGGTGTGCCGACGCAGCCCGCGGCGCAGTTCGAGGGTTCCGCGGGCAAGGCTCAGGCCGGCTGTGAGCGCGGTGCGGAGTCGGAAAGGGGGAGGCGACCGAGGGACGTCGATGTTCAGCCTTCTACGCCACGAGACTGAGGACCAGCTGGAGGGACGGCGGGCCGGCTCGTCAGGGCGGACTTCACGTCCCTGACGTCGGTGTGTCCCGGGGGGAGTGTTGAGCAGGTCGATGCGCACCTGCTTGCGCAGGTTCTTCAAGGAGGTGACGCGACACCTTTGTCGAGCCGCTGACCGGCGCTGGCCCAGTCCTCCAGCTCGCTGTTGAAGATGAATGCCGTGCTCAGTGGTGATCGGTTCGTACTTGTAGCGCCCCAGCCCCTTGCGGATGATCGGGTACCCGCCCTCCTTGTTCTCGATCACATCGGCCGACCGCTTCAGGGCGCTGACCTTGCTGACGCCCGCGACCGGCTCGGTGCTGGTACCGAAGTACACGAGGAACCGGTCCCTCTTGTACGGGTCGGAGCGGTTGGTGTTGAAGCTGAACGGCTTGGGCACCTTGCCTCCTCCTAGGACCGGGACTGGCCGGCCAGCTGGGCCAGCTTGAGGATCACGAACTCGGCGGGTTTGACAGGCGCGTAGGCGACGACGATGTTCACCACGCCGTTCGCCTGGTCGACCGGGGTCGTGGTGGAGGCGTCGCAGCTGACCCGGAACCCTCGCTGGGCGTCTTGCCCTGGAAGGCTCCCTGGTTGAAGAGGCCGAGCATGAAATCCTCGATAGTGGTGCGGATCGCCAGCCAGATCGGCTCGTCGTTCGGCTCGAAGGTCACCCAGGTGAGGGAGGACGCGAGCGACTGCTCCAGAAACAGCGACCTCCGCCGCACCGGCACGTAGCGGTGGTGCTGGAAGGCGGGATTGGCGGTCACCAGCGTCCGCGCCGCGAACACGACGGTGCCGATGCCGGGAAACTGCGCAGGCAGTTGGCGCCGAGGGGGTTGAGCGTGCCATGGCGGGCGTCGCTGATCCGGCCGGTGGAGACCACTCCCGTGGCACCGGCGATGACCGTCTCCAGTCCGGCGGGCGCTTTCCGGCGGCGGTTCAGGCCTCGTTCGACCGGAGCAGGTCGCCGGTGGCCTCCGCCGTGGGGAGCAGGCCGAAGCCGTAGGTGTCGATGCCGAGGCGGTCGTGCGCGAAGAGGGCGAGTACGGTCTCCACGGCGAGGAAGGCGACGTTCCCGACCGCCGGGCGGAGCGCGAGCCCGAGCAGCAACCGGTCCCGGAAGACGTACGAGGCGCCGGCCCGCGCCTGCCGCAGGAGCGACTCGCGAACCTCCGGCACGGGCCGGGGCACGGCAGGAAGCGACCGTACGAGCAGTGCCGAGAGCATGAACGACAGCGCGTCGGCGAGCAGCGGAACCGCCCGTCCGAGCGCGAGCAGCGCCTCGGCGGACATCATGGCCCGCACCTGCTGCCCGGCGGTGACGACAATGGGGGTGCGGTTGGCGCGGGCGTTGAGGACGGCTCCCATGGCGTCGCCGGTCCCGGGCACGGTGTGCAGGTTGACGAGCGCGGGGCTCCGGGAGGGCGAGCGCGAACCCGTCGGCCAGACCGACGACGACGGCCTCCTGCAGCCCGATCGGAAGTCCTTGGGGAACTCCTTGAGCATGGGCAGCTCGGTCGACCCGGGATTCCCCAAGACCGTGGTGATCCCGCGTTCCCGCAGCACATCAAGGACCGACTCACGAACCGTACGCATGGGGATCCTCCGCAGCCGATCGGCAACTTTCGGTGATTAACCCCCCGCATGCGGTGGATCTGCACAAGGGCATCCGGCTGTCGAATACGCCGTGCTACGCGCGACATCAGCGCTGGGAGGAGCGTGGGCCGCGAGCACGGCCTGCCGCCCATTCAGCGCTGCAAGATTCCCCCAGAGGGGTGGCGCGATACACAATCGCCGATACCCACGACAATCAACGCCGACCGCTTTGCACCGGCCACGCGCCGGCGGATGCACCCGGTTCACGGCAAGACGAAGGCGGCGCGCCGCGCCTCGAAGAAGCGCGACACGCCGCCGATCCCTGCGTGCCCCGGGGTCAGGAGCGCTGCTTAGGCGAATTCGTTCCCGTGGAACGGATTCACTTCACCGGTCCAGGGGTCCACGCCGCTTTCATAAAGACGCCGCTCTTCCCGGTGATGCAGGAATTTCACCCCCGCCTTACCCCAGACGGCCAGATCGCCGATGGGGCAGACATCGAACTCGGCGCGGATGATCTTCAAGAGGAATTCCACCATGCCGCATTCGAACACGCACCACCCGTCGTCCGAGTTGTAGACGGCGATGGGCCAGTCGTCCGGATCATCACCCGCCGAAATCCACGAAAGCGTATCGGCGGCCACAGTGTCACCCCAGATCAGGACGTCTTCCAGGCGGTGCCCGCCCAGGCCCTCAGCCGCGTGCGACATTCGCTCGAGCCGCGCCGGATCGAGCTTGGTGACAGCGAGGTACGGCCGTACCGGGCCTTCCACCATGGGCAATCTCACTGAGATCGTCTCCTGGATGGTTCCCGATCCATAGCGCGCCACGAAGTCCATGTAATCACGCGGGAATCGGGTGCCGTACAGCGTCTCAACATCACCCCATTCGACGACATCGCCTGCATCACGCCCGGGCGGCATGACCGACACCAACTGCTCGCTCAACTCACTCATCTCTTCCCCAGTTCGCCAATCAGCCACTAGTCGCCCGGTCCGAACGGAACGGGACCCCGAACTCGTGGATCAGTGACTCTACCGATGTTCCTCCACTTACCGTCGTTCAGGCTGTACATCTCGTTCTGAATGGTCACGTCAAACGTCACGCCCGGGCTGCCGTCAGGCTTGTAGCCGGTGGCCTGCATCCGGTACGAGGTCGGGACGGTGCGAGGCCCCTCGTAGTGGGGCGTGACGCGGTAGTGCACCACTTGGCCTTGTTCGTTGACGGCCTTCGCCACCATGTCCTCATAGGTAGCCATGTGGACGGGCTTACCAGGGTCGCCGGGGGCGTTGGCATCTGCGTTGGCTGCGCGCGAGCACGTGGACAGGTTCCGAAGATCCGTTCCGCTGCCGCCCAGGCTCTTCGCCTGAAGGTGACACGCGTTGCGCCACATGTGAGTGGCCTCGTGATTGCCGAGGAACTTGGCATACCGATAGGCCCACTTGTAGCCGGGCGGCCTCACACTGGGGTCCGTCTTCGTGCCCGGATTTTCCTCGATCCACTTCTTGGTGAGGCAGGCCTCGACTCCCGTGGCACGCGAGCCGTTGGCGGTGTCCACATCACCGTATTCGCGCCAGCCCTCGCTGCCCGCCTTGCAGTCTCGAGGCTCGTCGTCCTGGCCCGTGCCCGGGCCCGGGTCCGCGCCAGGCGCGTCGTGGGTGTCCGGGGCCTGGTCCGGGCTGAAGACCTCGCTGGCGCCGCCTGCCAGCATCGCGAGGAGGTTGGCGCCGCTGACGACCATGTCGACGCCCTTGGTGGCCGTCCAGATGGCCGTGCTGGGGTTCCAGTCCGGCTTGGGGATGTGCTTCGGAGCCGGCGGCGGGTTCTTGCCGTTGTAGGGGTTCTGCGGGACCTTCGGCTTCGGGGGTGCGGTCGGGCGCTTCGGGCGGGTCAGCGTGGAGGTGCCGCCACGGTTTCGCCCGCCTCCGGAGTAGTTGTTGTTGCCGCGGGGTGAAGTCGGCGACGACGTGGAGCCACCGCCGCCCTTGCACTTGGCCTGCCACGGCATGAGCATGCAGTCGTTCCGCGGCTTGTACGGGGTCACGTCCGGGTTCAGTTGCCTGCGCACGTCGGCACATCGCTGTCGCTCCATCGCGGAGCCGTTGCAACCGTGCCCGCTGCCGTGTGCGCCGCCGCTGTCGTGGCCGGAGATCCATGTTTCCCAGCCGACACAGAACGGGCTCAAGGTGATCTTGCCGGCGAAGCCGAAGATGCCCAGCTTCGACCTCGAGAAGCTCGGGTTGAAGCAGTCCAGGACGCTGTGGCCCGACGGGTCGATCCCGTTCATCGGGCTCGCGTTGCCGTACGTGTAGCGGTTGGCCTGGACCGAGGGGTTCGGGTCCAGCTGCCAGGTGTCGCGGCTGGTGAAGCCGCCGGTGCCCGGCTGGTACCAGCGCGCCGCCATGTTGACTTCGCCCGTGGACGAGTCCGTCCAGCCGGACTGGTAGCCGACCGACGGGGTGGC